>NZ_FZOS01000028.1 GCF_900188165.1 Edaphosphingomonas laterariae
CTTGGCAGAAAGGCTTCAAGGTGGACGACTTTTACGCCGCCCGCAGCAGGGCTATCCCGCCGCTACCGTGGTCGAATATTGCTCCGCCGTTCTCAGAGGTGCATGAGGTTCGCGGTTTCATGTCGGAATCCGTCATGGGGGCGATGAAGGAAGCGCAAGCAATGGCGAAGGGAACGCGCTGTAAGCAATATCTCTTCTCCGTCTCGCTCAACCCTCCCGAAACCGAAAACGTCCCCGTCGATGTTTTCGAGGGCGCATTATCCGCGATTGAGGAAAAGCTTGGCCTCGCAGGCCAGCCCCGCATGGTGATCTTCCATGAAAAGGAAGGTCGTCGTCATGCCCACGCGGTATGGTCGCGCATTGATGCCGAGACCATGACCGCAAAACAGCTTTCCTTCTTCAAATCCAAACTCCGCGACGTGTCAAAGGCGCTCTATCTCGAAAACGGCTGGAAGATGCCGACGGGCCTGATGGATTCAAAGGCCCGCGATCCGCGCAATTTCACACTTGCCGAGTGGCAGCAGGCAAAGCGCACAGAACTTGATGCGAAAGCCGTCAAGGGCATCGCGCAAGAATGTTGGGCGGTTTCCGACAATGCACAAACCTTCGCCCACGCGCTCGAAGAGCGCGGCCTTTATCTGGCGAAGGGTGATCGCCGCTCCCACGTCGCCGTTACCTATGAAGGCGAGGTGTTCGCACTGTCGCGCCTGATCGGCATGAAGACGAAGGACGTAACCGCCAAGCTCGGGCGACCGGATAATCTTCGCTCGGTTGCGGAAACGAAAGCCCATATCGCGGAATCCATCGCCCCGCGCCTCGACACCTATCTCAAGCAGGCAAAGACTCAGGCGAAAGCCGCCATGAAGCCGCTGCATGATAAAAGGCTGGCGATGCGGGACGTCCATCAGGCGGAGCGCCGTCGGATGGAGCAAGGCCAGCGGGAACGCTGGCAACGCGAGACGATGGAGCGGGCCGCACGACTTCGCACGGGTGTCAGGGGCATGTGGGATCGCCTGACAGGCGACCGCGCCAAGGTCATAAAGCAGAATGAGATCGAGGCCTATTGGGGCTTACGCCGCGACCGAGACCAGCGCCGATCCATGCTTGATGCGCAACATAAAGAGCGGCGGGAATTGCAGGTGCGTATCAGGCAGACGCGGGAACGCCATGCACGGCAAATTCTGGAATTGCACAAGCAGGCCGCGAATTACCGCCTCATGCGGGACGGCAACACGCAATCCCGCTCGATCCGTAGCGAGTTTTCACGCAAAGCGGGCGAAGCCCGCGAGCCACGCGGACGCAACAATTCATCGCGCGGGCTGGAATTGGGACGGTAGGCTTACGATCTGGCGAAGGCGAGAAGCGGCTCGATATCGTGACCGTCTGCCGCTTGCAGCGCTGCGATATAGGCTTTGCGGGTCGCGCTCGGATCAACGAGGCTCATTCGCCCCCATGTGAAGGGCTTTTGCCCGAGCTGAACGGCAAGCAGGTCGGCAACCATGCGCGAATGACGCCCGTTCCCGTTGGGGAACGGGTGGATCGAGACCAGCCGATGCGAAAACCGCACGGCGATCTCATCGGGTGGATAGGTCTCATGCCCGACCTGATACCGTACATCGTCAACGAGTTGCCGCACCTCCATCGGAATACGGTAGGCATCGATCCCGATATTTCGCGGGGTCGTGCGATATTCACCCGCCCATTGCCAGACCTTGCCGAACATGCGTTTGTGCAGTTCGCGCAAGAAAGCATCGTCCAGCACCTCGCGCTTGCGCGACGAGAGCCACTTGGTGGCCTCGCTGATGTTGGCGAGTTCGGCTTCGTTCAGTTCGCGGCGCTGTGTGATGTAGGTCGGGATGAGTTGTGCGCGTTCCTCCTCTGTCAGAGGGGTGTTGGCTTCATCATCCTCGTCAAACAGCGGATCGCTCATTGCTCATCCCACAGGCGGCGCATTGAGCCTGCCAGCAACTCGTCGATCAGGCGCTGGCGTTCATCCGCAAGATCGCGGTCGTCCAGCGACTGGTTTTCCAGACTCATCGTGTGGTGGATGCGACGCAATTCCTGTTCGGCGCGTGTTGCAGCCTGCTCGCGGACGAGATCATCGAGCGAGGTCTCTGGCACAATGGCATAGACAAATTTGCAACCCAGAGCCTCGGCGGCTTCCCTGATTGTTTGCAGCGAGGCCACACCGCTCACCTCGGCCTTTTCGAGCGCCGCGATGCGCGGTTGTTTCACTCCAAGGCGAGCCGCAAATTGCGTGGCATTGATGCCCAGCGCATCGCGAATGGCGCGAATCCACCCCTTGGGCGGGCGCGTCATTTCAACGCTTTGCATGGCGGCAAAGCGTCTATCGAGGCTCTTTCGGGCGAGTGCGGCGTGATCCATCATAATCTCTGGGTTTCAATATCTATCTCACATTATAATTTATGAGTTCTAAATACAAGGATAAAAACAAACTCACAGATTATATATACATGCGCGGCCTATAACCTGTGGATTTTGCAAGCCTCGTGAGGGCCGCCTCAAGCGGCGGCCTCGTTTTCCTTGTCTGCCGTCTCGCGCATGACGATGCGACCGTTGAGCGGCAGGGCGTTGAGGGTGAGCGTAAAGCCCTTTCCGTCGCGGGTTGCCCATGCCACGCCGATATCGGTCCAGCGGGCGGATTTGCCTTCGCCAGTCACGGAATAGAGACGGAAGGCGGGGCGGTTTTTGGTGGTGTCAGACATATGATTGCTCCTTTGTGATTTGCCGTCAGATGATCCCGTCGGCTTCATGGGAGCGAAGAAAGACACGGGGGCTTGAGGCGCGGGGTCAAATGCCGGAACGCCCCGTTTCGAGGGGGGCGGAGCTGCACGAAGGAATGAAATGACGCGGAAGCGAGCAGCATTGATCCCCGTGCCGCACGGGTCTTGGAATCCCCATGAAGGAAGCCGATGGGTTCATCTGGCCTCCGCGCAAATGGCCTGACAGGAGCAAATCCACTCGAACACCGCCAAAGCCGTCAAAACGGAATATCGTCATCTTCTGACGGATCGAAAAATTTGCCCTCGGCTTCGTCAAAGGCGAAGACATCCTGCAACTGACGGAAATACGCGGCGTTCACGCGGTCCTGTAGCCGCAGCATAATGATGGCGAGGCGTGGAATCGAGGAGATAGGCAGACACGGCTCGCCGCTTTTGATTGCGGCAATCTCCCGTGCGCTTGCCATCCCGATGTTCGCTGCGAAATCGGCAAGATCGACCTGCAACGTCCCTGCCAGCCCCGCGCAAAGGTCGTAGAGATCGACCCTGCACTCATTGAGCATTTGCGCAGACATGCGTGCCATATCGGTGATCCTTTCCCTGATGCTGAAACAGGGAAAGGGGCTATGCTCGCGGTGCATGAGCCTTGGGGGAAAGCTTGCGCCATAGTCGCGGGCATGGTGAAATCATGATCGGGGGCGATGGAATGGCATCAAGCACAGATATCAGGACAATAACGGCATCGCCGTCGGATATGTCCGATGTGGCCAAGGACGCATTCAAGGCGTTCGTGATCGCGGCTGGCGAGGTCAATGCCCAGACATTGCCCGCCTTGGTCGAAGCGGCGGCTGCCCTCGTCATGCTCTATGACGGGGACAAGCTGATCGGCACAGCGGCGGTCAAACGCCCGCATGACAGCCATCGGCGCGGCGATTTTCGCAAGGCGAAAGTCGGCGCATCCGCCGATTCCTACCCTCTCGAATTGGGCTGGATCGTCGTTCATGCCGATTATCGCGGTCGGGGTCATGCTCGGACGCTGATCGGCGCGGCCCTTGCGGCTGCGGGCAGTTCCGAAGGCATTTATGCCACCACGAAAACCGCGAGAATGAGGGCATTGCTCCCTGAATTCGGGTTCGAGATTCAGGGAGAACTTTATCCCTCAACCCTCGACAACACCGTCAATTTGACCTTGTTCGCAAGGTCGCTTCCATGAAACGTCCGCGCCCATGCCGATGATAGGCATGGGCGCGCCGATTTTCCGGCGCACTCATCTTACAATAGGCTCATCTGTTCGTCGGACGGGTCAGGAATCCCGTAATACTCCCGTGCAAACGCTACCGTCCGTGCGCCCTCAAGGACTGGCGGGGCCAGCGAACATACATCCCATGCGGCCCAAATTTTCAGGCCCGCGCCCTGATAGGCAACGCACAGAACGCCGCGCCCGCCTGTTCCGCCCGCAATCCCGAGTTCATAGCGCAGGGCTTCCGCTAGTGCTTCATCGGTAAGGCCCGATTCCACGCGGGCCGCCCATCGTTTCGCCGATTCCACGACGCTATTGGTAGCGCGGCGGAACGCCTCTTCCACGTCTTCGCGTGTCAGTGTTTCGGTTGCGGTCATAGCAGCCCCCCGAACAGGTCGCCCTGCTTGCTGGCTTCCACATAGGCCAGCCATTCGCGGGAACGTGCTTGCGCATCCAACTGTGCAACGATCTGCGCAATGATCTCGCTGCCGTCTTCCGCAATCGTCTCGGGTTGCTCATCAGGCACAAGGTAGCAGCAGAGATAACCCGTATCCGTGATCGGCAGAGGCGCACGGGCGGGATTGACGCTTCTGATTTCCAGACAATCGACAACACTCCACTTGCGGGGCGTATAGGTCGCCTCGATCTCGATGCCCTGCCATGTGAAAGAATAGATGTGATGGGGCTTGTCCATATCAGCACCCCACGAAGACATGGACACAATTCCATGCCGTTTGCACGGTGAACACGTCGCCGCTCAATTCGGCATCGCGGGCCATTGCCTCATAGTCGATATAGTAGGCCAGACTTTGGGGAATGGTGGTCGTGTCCTCCGTCACCTCCTGCACATAGTCGGCAAGTTCCTCGTATGTGCCAAGGTAACGGTCTTCCAGCGTCTCGCGGGCTTCCTCAATGTCGCCGCTGGTGTAATCCAACACCGCCAGCCCTAATTTGCCATGCTCTTCGATAAAGGCAGCAAGGCCGCTTACATGGTCAAAGCTCGCATATTCCGAGATACGGATAGTACCGAACCCCTCGTAATCGTGGATAGCCCATTCCTCGGCGTCTTCGATGGGTGAAGTCGCCAGCATGGCCTTCACCTCATCATAAATGCCCCATGCGTCTTGGGCAGCATCAATCCAGCGCCCGTGCAGATAACCGCAATTATAGGCGGCAAGGCACGCGACATAGATGCGGGGTGTTTCGTTTGTTGTGATCGCTTTTACTTCTCCCATTTTGTCCTCCATTTGGTTCGGGTTTCAGGTGCGTCGTCTGAAACCCTGCCCATGCGGCGAGCATCGGGGGGCAAGCGGAGCGGGCACGTTCGCGGGGAACCTGCTGCACGAAACGAAGGAACGAAGTGGAGGAAGCTGGGCGGAACGTGATCCGAAGCGCGCTGGGGGCAGCGCCCCAGCCTTTACCCGTTAGTGATCGTCACCGAACGGCGGAGACCTCGGCTCCGTGAGCGTCAAGCGAATAGAGCGCGGGCCGCTAGGCAACGGCAAACCCCAAGGGCAAATATATCCCCTCGCGGGATCGATTTTCATGGAAGATTTCCAGCGGGGACAGCTTCGTTTATCTCCCCCTCCATATTTCCGAAGCGCCCGTCAGGGCGCGCTGTTCTCCATCAACCTACCGCATATGCCAGACGGACATGATGCAAGGCGTAAAGCCTGCATACGGATTCCCTTTGCTTCCTCGAAATTCGCGGAATGCATCACCTCTGACACCACGGATTCGGCTTCTCGTCACACGCGGCCCATGCCGGGCTGCCGAAAACATGAAGGAGGAGACGATGAAACTTACCCGTGAAAACCTGACCAAGAAAACCGACGCCCAACTCCGTGATCTGTTCGCCCGTGCCTTGCGTCACCAAGCCGCCACGCCCTGCCGCACGGCGTTCAACGATGGGTCATACGCCATCCGCATGATCGGTAACGAGTTGGCGCGGCGCAATATCGCGCCGCGCTGACCGCTGGGGCGGCGGCACTCAGGCCGCCGCTTTCCGATCACGATAACGGCTGACCCCTGCAAGGCGGGTGCGGGCATAGGTGCAATAGCGATCCTCCAATTCAATCCCGATGGAATTCCTGCCAGTCAGAGCGGCGGCAACGCTGGTGCTGCCCGATCCTGAAAACGGGTCGAGAACGGTATCGCCCTGCTTCGAGTAAGCACGGATCAGGGGTGTCAGGATGTCCACGGCCTTTTCGGTCGGGTGGAAACGGTTGCCGCTATAGACCCATTCGCGCACGTCGCTGACGGGTGCTTCGGGCTTGGCGGGACGGCCCTTTGCCAGCAGCCATGCGGATTCATGGCGGCATTCGGTATGCCATGTGCGCGAGGCATAGGATTTCTGCCAGAATATCTGGCCTACGGTGCGAAGACCTGCATCGGTCCACGCCTTCGAGAATTGGTCGATAGCAACCCAGCCGCAGAAGAGGACCATATAGCTTCCATCGCGCAATATGCGGCCCATATGCTCGATTGCAGGCAAAACGGCATCGGGATTGCGGTCGTTGGCAATACTGCGCCCGTCCCGATCACGATACCCGACCAGATAGGGCGGATCGGTGATGATGAGGTCGATGCTGTTATCCGGCAATTTAGCCAGTTCGGCGGTGGCATCGCCGTGAATGATGCGGTTAGTGGTAAAGTTCTTCATGTCCAAATCTCCTTTCGCTGATCCTTGAGGACGCGAAGGAAAGGGACGGCAGGCCCCAAGATAGGCGGTCAGCGCGACAAGCGTGGAACAGGCCACACGGGGAAACGACAAGTGACATGGAGCGGGCAGACTGTTGACCGCCTGTCGCCGCCGTCCAGTCTCGCGTTTCGAATATCAGGGAACAGCGACAAGTAGAGGGCAGTCAGAGGACTTCACCAATCGGGAAATTAATCGGGTGCGAAATCGCGGTTGTCATAAAATGCGGCAACAACATCCAAACTTCATATCGTGAATTGCCGATTACCAGCGACGCTGGTGACGACATTTACGCTTCGACCTCCTTCGAGAAGGCGGCGAGCAAGAAGATGACGGCGTATGAGGCGATGAGCAACATCCGAGCCTGTAAACCGGGGCTTTGTACCTCCTTCTCAATCATACGGTTTC
The DNA here is from genome assembly GCF_900188165.1 of Edaphosphingomonas laterariae. Taxonomy (GTDB): domain Bacteria; phylum Pseudomonadota; class Alphaproteobacteria; order Sphingomonadales; family Sphingomonadaceae; genus Sphingomonas_E; species Sphingomonas_E laterariae. The sequence continues at coordinate 7,088 of NZ_FZOS01000028.1, forward strand.
CGGCTTCGACATAGGCGCTTTCGGCACCGCCACTTATACTCTGAGCCAGCGCGAGAAATGCCACCAACAGAATTGGGAACCACGGAAGGTTCGAATTGAGGCCTACCGTTTTGAAACGCTGCGAACTTGCCCAGCAGAAGGATATATACCCCGAAGCGGAACTGAGAAGCCAAATCCACCACGATTGACGCACTGCGAACCGCCACAATTCGATGAACAATCCCGTTGGCTGGACAATTTCCCCTCCTGCCGAGGCAGGGGCCGGAAGGTGTTGGAGACGGAGCGCGTCGAAGAAGAATGGAATTGCGATGAGAGCCAGCGCCACGAAAACGCTTTTCACATACTCGGATCGATTCACTTTTCTTCCTCCTCCCTTAAAATGCGCGGCCCTCACAGATTTGCGGCACTTTCCCTGAAATGCTTGGCGGCTGGTGATGCAGCACGTGAAGCAAGCATTGCGCGATACATGGTGCGTTCCGACACGCCCGAACGCGCTGCGATCTGTGCCATTGTCTCGCCCCGAGAATGGCGCTGCCGTGCGTCCGCAATCTGGCGACGGCTCAATGCGCGGGGACGACCTAACCGCGTCCCCCGTCTGCGGGCTTCCTGCAAACCAGCCTTGGTGCGCTCGGAAATGAGATTGCGCTCCAGCTCGGCAAAGGCATTCCTGATCTGGTAAAAGCATCTCCCCATCGGGGTCGTCGTGTCGATGCCTTCGGTCAGGACATGGAATTCGATGCCCTCCGCCTCGAAGTGATCGAACACCTCGAGCGCATGGCGCAGCGACCGAAACGCCCTGTCCATTTTCCAGATGACGAAGGTATCGCCGGATCGGAGCGCTTTTAGCGCCTGATCGAAACCGCGCCGCCGTTTCGCCAAGGCGGAGACGCCGTGATCGGAGAAAACGCGGTCGCATCCCGCATTTGTCAGCGCGAATAATTGCAAATCGAGGTTCTGTTCTTCCGTGCTGACACGGGCATAGCCGATACGCGCCATGAAAAGCGGTGTTCTTTCAAAGGGTAAATTCACGCCTTCGACTGCCAAAAACGTCCGTTTTTGCTTCGGTCAATCGCGGCGAGTTTAGGTTGCAATATGTGGGCGCACTTCATGCGCCTCAACCAATAAGCAACTTATTCTTTTTTCGCGATAAATTCAAGAAAAACCGAATGCATCGGAGGTCGCCCCCATCCTGCCTCCCGCGAGGCTTGACAGAATCGGACCTTATTGTCGGCGCGAATTGACAGCAAAGGAGGGCGTGGGGGACATGTCCGCACTTACAAACAGAATTTTCAAAAATGTTGTTGCTGCACCAGCTTTGGCGCTGGCGACTGCTTCGGCAGCATCTTCTCCGGCAGCGGTTATCGCGCAAGAGCGCCCCGTTGCGGTTCAGCCCTTGGCAGCGAATGGCAATTTTCAGGCAACGCCCATAGCGTTCCAAACAGTTGATGCCCGCACTAACTCGGTACGTGGAGTACAAGCCGCAGGTGCAGAGGCATCTCGCGACAAAATTGCGATTATCGTCTGGGGCGGCAATCGCGATCTACAAAGGCAAGCCTATGCTGCTGCCCTTGATCTTCGCGACCAAGGTGTTCCGCTGGCCTTCATCGTCGGCCCCGATCTCAACGGCTATACCGAGGACGCGAATTTTCAGGTCTATGCGCGTGGTCTTCCTCAATTTGAAGGTGACGGCGCCAATATCGGCGGCGCCAATGTGGCTATGGTTCGCCCCGAGGTCGTTCGTATGGGCCGAGCAGCATATGCACGAGGCTTCCCCCGTGAACTGGCTGCGCTTGACGTTCGCTAACCTACCCCATCCCGAATTCGACGTTTGATTGCCGCACAGGTTCCGCAGGGGCTGGTGCCTGTGCCAGTTGCTGTGCGCCTGAAGCATTGAAATTGAAGGTCGGTGTGACCATAGGCCCTTGGCGCGGATCATCGCCCAAGAATGCCAAGTTGCCCACGTCGTCATTGCTACGAACTTGGGCAGCCAAATCGATATCGTCGGCGTTTAATCCCTGAGCTTCACGCGATTCCTGCCAGACAATATCGTCTTCAACTTTTGCGATAGTGGCGTCGGATGCCTCAGTTAAGCTTGGCGCTGATGTGCGAGCCCGACCAATTCTGTCGGCCTCAGACACAATATGCTTGGTCATGCCTTCATTGATCGCGCCCATCTGCTCCAGCGCCTCGGCCTTTTGCGGCGAGCCATCGGGCGCATCTTGATAAATCAGCATCCAATAGTGGTAGTCGGCCTTGTCCTTGCCTTCGAGGCCGAACTTCGCGGCATCAGCATCAAAATTGTTCAATGACTGGCTGACGGCCTCATCCATGTCTTCTTCGGCAACCGTCATGCCGTACATCGTGATGCGACCGTTTTCGATAATGGCGCGCTCCCGCGCTTCACGTTGCTCCCTTTGCAGGTCCGTGACATCATCCCAGCTTATGCCGTTGTCGTCCTTCTTGTCATCGCGGTCGCGACTGGAGACGGTCTTTTCAATCGTATCGATTGAGCCCGTGACGCCAGAGACGGAGAGGCTTTCCGTCTGCCCCTTCAGGGAGTCAAAGGTGTTCTGGAATGAAAAGTCTTCCGCCGACACACTTGGAGCGGGTGTGAAACGCGCATAGGGAGGGTTGGAAAAATCTGCACCGCCAAGGGCGTTGATACGCTCAGGATCAATAATGTATTGTGCTTCGTTCGACAAACCCCACCCCCATATGTTTTGTTCTCGCGGGTGTGTTCATCTTAGAGATTGGGGTTTTACGAATTATGAAAAATAGATAAAATTTTATCTAATTCTTTGTGCATGTGCGTATAACAAACTCAATATAGTCTCTTGCCGCCGTTTTGATACGCCGATCCTTCCATGTTCGGATAATGGCGGCGTTCAGCCCTTCTGGTACATTTTCAGTTTCAAGAATCTTGTCTGGCAGCAATCCTTGCTCCCAGAATGCATCTATCTGGCAGAGGATATCGTTGTTCAGTTGCACCCGCTCGGCAGGTTTTCTCGCCTTGCGGCTTGTCGCGTCGGGCAGGGCTTTCCAACGATCCAGCACGTAAGCGATATGGCTCGGGCGGGCACTGGTGATCGCGCCAGTAAGCCATCTGGAGATTGCGTGCCCTTTAAGTGTTGCGGGACGTTTCGGATCATGGGTCGTGCCACGCATAAGCTCAGTCGGCCCGATGCCTGTTCGCACGCGCTCGGCATTCAACTCTTCTCGAAGTTCTTCCGTGATTGGTACGAATGCAGCCATCAGTCTCCCGCATCTGGCGGCGCGCCACATCGGGCGACAACCGAGTTCTTCTCGCAAAATGCTCTGACGTTCATTGTGGGATATTCTATCGAAGAATACAAAGAAGTGAAAAGACGCGCGCCATTTATTCACAGATTGTGGGGTGAATGCATACGATTATACGACTAATATCTTTTAATTGACTCATGAAATCCCATCGGTTTTTATCTAACCTAATTGTAGATTATCTAATAACCACGCGGGGGCGCTTGATGCTTAAAGGCATTTTGATTTCAATTGGAGTATGTATTGTCGTTGCGGGTGCATTTGTTGGCTATGCTCTCATATTTGAATCGGCTTCCGGCGCATGGAATTACAAGGTTACTGTGACCATCGAAACCCCCGAAGGGGATGTTTCGGGTTATGCCGTCCGTGAAATATCGAACTCCGTTTCCAATATAGGCCCGAAGTTGCCCGGAAGCGGCAATCCTGCCGAATATAAGGGCGAGGCCGTTGTGGTCGATCTGGGCGAGCGCGGCCTGGTCTTCGTTCTGCGCGATGACAGGGAGGGAAGCCGCTTCCTACGCCTCTTCCCCGAAGGCAGCCTCTTCAACGTGGAGGGCATGAAGACCTACAAGAAAACGCTCATTCCCGGCAGAAAAGCGACGCTCAATCCCGAGCAGTTTCCCGGCTATCAGCCAATCGTCACATTCAAGAATCTCAATGACCCAACCAGCGTGGTGGTTCTGATGAAATGGAAACGGCTCGACCGCATGAAAGACGGACGCCAGATCGAACTCACGGAAGATCGCTTCCAAGAGATTTTTGGTGAAGGTGTCCACCTAAAATCCATCGAATATGAAATTACGGATAGGGCTTTAGGCTACAAGGTTCGTCAGTATCTCCCGTGGATTGAATCATATTTTGGTCGTCAATTTGATGGGAAAAAATATCAGACAGCCGGATCAGAGAACCCGGAAGCTAACAGGTTTAGCTCGTACTCATTTACCCCGAAAGAAACACAATGACTTCTGACATTCTAATGAATGCCATCCTATCTTTGGATGCCTACAACCGTGGATATGATGCTGGCGTACAAATTACCGAGCCGGATGATATAACACCATATAAAGTTGGAAACGCCACATTTTTAAAGCAGTCTTCGGTAGCGGAAAGTTCCGAAGGGGTAACTGCGGGCTTCTACGCTATCGCCTACTCCTACAACGGCGAAACCGTGATCTCCTATCGGGGTACGGATGACTACGACGGCATTACATCAATTCCGTCATCGCTCGACGCCGCCAATGGCTGGCCTATGGGCGGCGGCTCTATAACGACCGCACAAGGCAGGATGGCATTGGAGTTTTACAAAGATGTCGCCGACCTGCCCTATGGCTCGGACCTGAGGAATGTCGCCATCACGCTGACGGGGCATTCCCTCGGCGGTGGGTTGGCTGGATACGTGGCGAGCCTATATGGTCAGAACGCTGATATATTCGACAGCATGGCTTTTAAGCTGGCTGCCACTGCTACCATAAATGTGGCTTATCATCCGGAATACTATACCGATCCCGAATACTATCCCGAGCCGATATTTTCCGACGCGCAGGAACTGGTCTATAACGGCTACAGCACGCCGTGGGAAAACTCACACCCCGAGTACGTCAACGGCTATGAACTATCGGGTCAGGTAATATCTGAAGAAAATTGGTACCCGACGCCGGGCGTGGACTCAGTCGGATATAATACATACGATGATGGTGATTTAGATTCTAACGACAAGCACAGCATGTCGAGTTTCGTCATACGCTATTATGCGGAGGTGGGAGGTGCCAATGATTCCGCCCTCTCAACGGACTGGCAGAATGCCGCGCCTTATTTCTGGGCGGTTTTATACGATGACCAGCTTGCGCAGGCTATCGGCGCTGATGCGAAGGACGGCACACTGAAAGACGAAGGAAAATACGCGGAAATTGTCCGAACCGCCATTGCGTATTCCTCTCTCGAAAAAAATGTCGATGGCACGGGTCTGATATTCGGAGATACCGGAATACGGGCGCTCTATGACGACGCGAACGACCTCGGTGCACGTATCGCGGACCCTCTCTCGGGCGATCTCTTCGACACCTATGGCACGGTCATTTCCAGAGCATTTGTCGAGTTTGCGGGTTCGCTCGCCCTCCATGAAATCGAAAAGACCGAATTTGCGGGCGCTATCAACGGCGTCCTCTCACACGATGCGACGAACCACACCCTGACTGTCAATTATGCCGATGCGCTGTGGATTGCGGCGGGCAAAGGCGCGAACGACATTATCGTCTCCCGCGAAAACATCGTCGAACAGGCATTTGGCGTTGACGAGACGCAGCTTCGCACTGCCATGTGGGATTTGTGGCAGAATGACGGGAACGCGGTTTTTGACAAGGTGATCTTCTCGACCGTCGCGCACAGTCTGACGGTTATCCCTTCGAGCGCGGACACGGAATACGGCCTTGTGATCGCCAACGGCAATAACCAAGACTACCAGAGCCGCGTCGAGATCGACGACGACGCCAATTACCTCGTGATCGGGAGCGATGCGAAGGACATTATCGTCACGGGAGCTGGCGACACCATTGTTTCGGGTGGCGCTGGCGACGACGACATTACAGGCGGCGTTGGTCAGGACATCATCTTTGGCGGCGTTGGTCAAGATCATGTGGAGAGTGGCGCTGGCGCGGACGTCGTTTACGGCGGTGATGACAATGACACCTTCATCGCGCAAATCGGGCCGATGGGGCTTGGCGGCGACACCTATTATGGAGGCGATGCGACCTCCAGAGGATCAGTGGATGGGTGGGATGTAGTCGATTATCGCCAACTCGACACTGAACTCTATGGCCTCGCATTTGAGCAGGTCGATGCGGGCCATCGCCGCCTCTTCATGTATGTCAAAAATCCGGGAGAAGCTCAGCCACTGGTTTTTGAAAATTATGACGATCTCTATTCAATAGAGAGCATTTTGCACAATGATTACTTGTTTGACGTGCAGTTTGGGGACGAGGTTGCCAATAACATAAGAGCAGGAGATTCCGGCGGCTCGGGTGGCGGCATCGTATATGGACGTGGTGGAAACGATGTACTCCGTGGTGCTTCCTATGATACAAACTATCTTTTCGGAGAAGATGGGAACGACACGCTTTACAGCGGAGACGCCGTTAACGGATCGAAGAACTTTCTTTGGGGTGGCTCCGGCGATGATACGTTGGTTGGAGATAGGGGCGAAAATCATCTCTACGGGGAAACCGGAAACGATACCCTGACCATCGCTAATGGCGGTTCTGGCGTCTATGATGGCGGTGCAGATTTCGACCTAGTGAGCGGCAATCTGACGAACAAAATGTATTTGTTCGCGGACACTCTCTCCGAAGGCGGAACCTACACATTCGTTGATGCGGATGGTAATAACAGCCTTACTGTTAAAAATATGGAACGGGTCGGATTGACCCTGTCGCAAACCCATATTGCTGTAACTGATACGCAATCATTCAGCAATTATTACTATGCAAACGATGGAGAATTTAATTATCTATCGTTGTATAAGGCCATATTCGACTTTTCGGGTTCCGAGACTGCTTTAACACATGACACCGCAGGATACGGCTACGTCAATGGCGTCTACACATTAATGGATTATGAGGTTAACGGCGGTTCCTACACGCATTACGTGCAAAATGTTGCAGGCGTTGTCGGAAGCAATATGGGCGACACCTATAATCTAAACAGCCAGCAAACAACGCTCTACATGGGTACGGGCGACGACACGGTTAATATGGGTTCGCGAACAGCGAACGACGTTATATATTCAGGCGGAAATGACGTCTTCTATTCAGAATACTATCTTCCCGGAATCACAGTAGATGCCAAGTTCCTGAATACCGATGCCACTGTCACAATCAATTCATCGCTCTATGATAACGGGCTTTCCAAGCTTGATATCCTGTTCACGTTTGATGCGGATAATTCCATTCATATCATATGGGAAGGGTCATCATATTCCGCCTCATCGTCGCTAAAATTCTATAATGCCACGCGGATAGATTTTAACGGCCCGCAGTTGATGAACCCGGGTTCCCCTGACGCATATGTGAAGGCCGCTGAATACTCTCTTGTTGGCAGCACTCCTGTTGCATCGACACTTGAAGGCACGTTGGGGCACGACACGATTGTGAGTCGCTCGGGATACGGACAAGCCCTTATCGGCCTATGGGGTGATGACAAACTCTATGGGTATGACGGGGCCGATACCCTTCAAGGGGGCGCAGGCGACGACACGCTCTATGGCGGCACGGGTGACGACGTTCTGACGGGAGGCGCGGATAATGACGAGTTCATTTTTGAAAGCGGCTTCGGACATGACACAATTACGGATTTTGTGAGAGGCAGCGACAAGATTACATTCGACAGCCTTTCGGGCATCGACGATATGTCAGACCTGACATTCTCGGCAGAAACTCCGACCAGCACGCGCATCGCGGTTGACAGCAATAACTGGGTGATCGTCGCCAATCAGGAGTTTGATAGTTGGCTGGTATCTGATTTTGGTTTCTCTACCCTCCTCCCCGTCAATGGCACGTCGGCAAATGACATTCTGGATGGCACGTCGGCCGCTGAAGAGTTCCATGCGGGCGCGGGTAATGATTACGTGTATGCCGGTGCTGGCAATGACGTTCTCTATGGAGAGGACGGGGACGATATCCTTGCGGGTCAGTTCGGCAATGACACCCTGTATGGCGGCAATGGCGGGGATTACCTCTGGGGCAATGAAGGCAACGACACGCTATATGGCGGGGCTGGCGTGGACGCGCTTCGCGGCCTTGAGGGTGACGACATCCTGCATGGCGGCGACGGCAACGACAATCTTCGCGGCGACGATGTGGATTCCGACCCGAGTTTTGCAGGAGCAGGCAACGACATCCTTTATGGTGACGCAGGCAACGACAGCCTCGCAGGTGGTGCTGGCAACGACATTTTGCGCGGCGGAACGGGGCAAGACAGCCTCTGGGGCAATGCGGGATCGGATACCTTCCTCTTTATGGCGGAAGATTTGGACGGCAACCGCGACTATATCTACGACTTCACGGTTGGGAGTGGTGGCGACATGATCGACATTTCCGACGTGCTTTCGGGATACGACAGCGCCAACGACAATCTCGCCGATTTCGTGTCCATCCTGACGGGCGGCTCCTACACGCGGATTAGCGTTGATATCGACGGCACGGGCACGAATTACGGCTCGCAGAGCATCATCCAGATACAGGGTGTGACAGGTCTGACGCTGAATGACCTGACCACCAACGGTAATCTGATTGTCGAGGCGGCTTAGGCTACTGCTCGCTATCGATGGATGCTATCCGCCCACATTCCTGAAGCAGACTGATCGCCGTTTGCAGCCGATCAGGCGTGGGAACAGGCGCGCCCCGCGCCTGCGCTCCCGGCGTCAAGGTCCATCCACCTTCGTCCATCACAATCCGCAGGCGCAAAAGTGTCTTTCCGCGACCACGGGCATCAGCAAGGCCACGCCCGACGCACCAATAAGCGTGCTGCGCGATAATCCAGACTTCGATGAATTTGCCGATGAAGTCCCGCAGCGATAGTTTTTGCCATTCGTCGGCTTCTTTCAAGGCGCGGGCTACGGGCAGACGATCAAACGCCTCAGATTTATCCCATTTCTCATTTCGACCAGCAGTCAGGCAGAAATGAAGACCGCTGGCGATCTGGGCGGGTATGTCGCCCTGCCAGTCCTGAGAATTCAAGGCTTCGTCGAGTTGGTCGAGTTGCTCGACGGCATTGCCCTCGGCTTCCTCGTCCAACCATTTTTGCGCCGTTTCATCGGCCTCCAGTTCGGCCTGATTGGCGAAGCGCCGCGCAAGTTCGTCTGTACCCACCGGACGATCCACCAGTTCGCGAATAATCCAATAGAACATGGCTTCGAGCGACAGGCGGAAAAGCTGGCGTATCTGGAGTCTTCGCCATGCATCAGCTCGGGGGTGAAGGTCGGCGATGTCCAGCCACTCTTCGGGTGGCGATGCCATCAAGGCGCGAAGGGCACTCGCTTCCGGCTCATCATCGTCCAGAGACTCGATGGCAGCCTCCAGCATGGTCATGCCCTCACAGCGCATGGGGTCAGCCTGCGGCCCTGCCAGACGTTCAAAACCCGCCAACTGTTCGGCTTCGGTGAGATCGGACAATTCCCACAGCTCGCCCCATCGGCGCACATCATCGCGTTCGACCTCAACGCTTCCCAGCTTGTTGAAGGCGGGGTGGTCCAGTTCGTCGGAGAAATTGTCTTCAAAGGCATCCAGCATGGAATTCAGAATGGAATTGGGCTGAAACACGCCTGCCGGACCTGCTGGGATCAGCCAGCCCATGCTGCGCAGGCCGGGACCATAGTTCAGCGGCGAGATGAGGCCCGTCGATGTCCGTCGCAGATTCCTGCGCTGCTCCCATTTCTTGCCGCCGAAGCGATAGGTTTCCTTTTCGCCATAGATGAGATCGGCAAGAGCCTGACCGCCCGGGATTCCGGCATCCGTGTCGAGAAGAAATTGGGACCATGAATAGATCGCCTCGATCCGGTCCACGAAATCACGCATCTGCTCATCGGTTGCCCCGCCGAGCTTGTCCCGCTCAATGATGGTCCTGACCCGACGCCACGCCCATGTCATGAGGACAAACGGGCGCAGGCGGCTCGCCACATTGTTCAGACCCGGTAGCACCTTGTCCATCAGGTCGAAGTTGATCTGACGCAGCCCTAGCGGATCAACGCCGCCTACCTGCACCCCGCTCTCATCGACAATTGACGGGGCAGATGCATTGGCTGCGACAGCAAGGAGTTCTTCGAGCGATACCATCCCTATAGCTCCCTGCACAATATGATGCCGCAATGGTGCGTCACGCCCGTCAATCTCAAGTCTTGATAGCGACCTGTCGGCAGGACCAAATTACATTTGGGACACGATTTCTGGGCTTTATCCAAGATGCGAAAGCGGGATCGCGCCTCGCTGTTTGCGAACGCCGCAGCCAACTGCTGCCAATACGGACTATTCTGGAGCGTGGGGAGCGACGGCAGAGGTTCGCCGTTCTCCGCCGCGTCAAGATATGCCCGCACTTCCTCGCCCGGTGTACGGGCAGCGCGGATTTTCCCCATGAATTGCTCGGCATCCCACGATGACGACAGAATCTCCACGAACCCCGGAATGGCCTGATCGTCTGGCGTAAATTTCATCGGATCAATCTTGACGCGCAGCAGGAATGTCCGCGCCCGTTCAGCGGCGCGATCCAGCCCGTCGCTTGCGCGAAGGAGAACGCCCGCTGTTGCAACAGGCGCATCCATTGGCAGGTCACTATGTGCAAACGCGCCAAGGATGCGAGCCAGCCAGCCATAGACGACCGAAGGCGCGGGGCGGATGCGATCTGCGAGATAGTGCGCGAGGGCGAACGCCGAAGCAGCGTGGATACCTCCATGTCTTTCGGCAAGCATTTCTTCCAGAAGATCGTCAAGCGCATTCATGGCGCGGTGCTTGGCATTGTCTTCCCGCTGAAGGCGCTTCAGCCGTTCATCTTCACCCTCGGCATCTTCCTCATCCTCGGCCTGATCGTCCTCGCCTGTTCCTGATTTCCACGGCCCGCGAGGTTTGGTGAACGCGGATCGCACCAGCCATAATGCCCGCTGCCATGCAGGCTCGGTTGCACCCGACGAAGCGGGACCAGATGCATGAAATTCGCCGGCGGCGCGCAATTCCTCTATCGAGACCCAAATCGGTTCGCGCTCGGCTTTTCCGCCCCCCTGTCCGCCACGGGGAATGGCGGATACGATGCGAGCGGGATCTTCCTTGAACCATGTCAGGATAGCGGCGACATCTTCAGGGGTTTCCGTGCCTGACAGCATAGCAAGAAGGCGGGGTGCCATCGCGCCCGCCTTCTGGATAATCTTGGCTGCCGCAGCGATGGACACAAAACCCTCGGCAACATGATCCTTCTGCTCGATGCGCAGCACCATCCTGCCGCCACCCCAGCTTTGCATTTCCAAGTCGGGAGCTGCCGCCTCGAACCGTCCGACGCTGTCGATGTCGATTTTGCCAAGGTCGATATATCCGGCGGTTGTGGCAACTCTTAAGTTTGCTGCGCCATGCAAGCGCGGGACGATAACCTCGCCGACAACGCGATCACCCTCAAGTATGGCGCGAAGAATGCCTTTCCTGCTCTCCGCATCGTCTGCGTCTTCTGTCTCTGCCAAGGGATAAGCGGCAGGTTTGGTCGCGGCCTTTGCTTTCCAGCCCACCGTGACGTTGCGCTGGATGCGGACGAGCGAGGCTTCGACATTCCCGATAAAAAGTGCCGCATTGGTGGCATTTGCGCTCCCTGATACGAGCAGCCGCCCGCGCTTGCACAGAATCTCGATGCATTTGGCATGGAGCGCCCGAGTGCCGTCATCGAACGGCGTATCGACGCACACGGCACGGGCGGAAAGCGCCTCAGGCCAGTTCGTGCCCATTGTCCCCCTGACCGCGCCCTTGGGTTCGGGATGGACGTGCAATCGTACATCCTCGCAATCCAGCAATTTGGACAGGCGAGAAACGGCGCTGCCTGTCTTGTCGAAATAGGGAGAAACGATGGTGATGCGGGTCGCACCGCCAAGATCATCGGCAAATTGCGCCAATCGCTCGGCAATTGAGCCGCCTACGCTGTGAAGCAGGCGATAGCTGCCATCTCGCGGTGCGCCTCGGGCCGATAAGCGAAGCTGGGCCGCGATAGGCTCAAACTGATCGGTAACCCCGGTGCGGATCGTGTCCGCGATCGCGAGAGAGTCGAACAGGTCGGCGGCATCATCGAACGCATTGGCGGCGAAGCTGGAATGGAGATGATCGACCGTCTCAAGGTTCATGCCCCAGCCGCCAAAGGTCAGATTGCCCGAGCCGATAAGCATATGGGTGTCACCCTCGCCAAAAAGCAGGGTCAGCTTGGGATGGAATACGCCTGTCGTGCTGGCAACAGGCTCAAGCTCATAATCGCGACCCGCACGACGTGCGCCTTGTTCGCTTAAGGCCGCCCGTATTCCTTCAGGATCAGCTAGAATGAGGGCGTTCCGCCCACCGCCACGGACCAGCCGATCAAGGACCACGGCTTCGAAGAAGGAGAGACTGAGGGCATAGGTGGTGAAAACGGCGCGCTGCCACGGCGCGGCACTTATGAGATCAAGCGGCTGCATTCCCCGTATTGCGCTCCCCCTTGCGCCGCGCCCTTAGGCGCAAAAATCATGGCCCTGCCAATACTTCGTGGAACCGAAGAATTGATTTGCGACCAGAACATTACCGCACATTCATGCGGCGGTCGCAATCCGTCCGCACGAAGCAACCAGCTCCACCCCAAGAAAAGCGCGGGCTTTTCGGCTATTTATTGGCTAGCTCAACATCCGTTCCGCCCGTCGCGACTATCGCCGCATGTTCGATCATCCGCCGTGTGGCCTTGTCGGCAAGGTTTGGGGAGATGCCCGCGCCATTGATGGCCAGAGCCACGCCATCGGTGACGATATCCACCGCGATCTGCGCACCTTCCGCCAAGGCATCTTTGAGAAGGTGGTGGATTCGATAGCTTGTTTTCTGGCCCGGTGGTCCTGCTCGGTAATTCCCGAAACGGCGGCGCAAGCTCTGGGATTCCCCGACATAGAAGCGCGACCGCCCATCAAGCACGATGCGGATGCGATATAGCCCAGCACCCAAGGTTACAGCGGGAAACAGGAGACCTCCCTCCATATCCAGCGTAATCTCGCCCAGCACCTTCCACTCGAAGGAAAGCATGACGTTGTTGCTGGCGGCGACAGGCGCGGTCTTAAGAGGCGGACTGGATGGTGGGGGCGCTGTCAGAGCGCGAGGCTTTGGGTTCGCGTTGATCGTGCGAGGTGAAGGCGAGCGCGCAAATCGAACGGTTCCTGCCTTTCGATTCAGACCAACTGTTTCCCAGCCGCGGCTCAGCCAGACACCATTATGTCGCCCTGCCACGGGAGAATTGCTCCACCACGCATCGTAAACGCTCGCGCTTTCAGGCAGGCGAACCCGTAAAATCTCTTCGATCTGCTGAAAACTCAGACCGATCTCATTATCGGTCTGGGCATCCAGATAGTCCCCCAATGCCGCATATTTTTTGCTCATGATTGCCATTGATGCACGAATCCAAGGATGTCGCAACGTGGATCGGCAGGCTTGGCAGCGGGGACAGAGAGCCATTGTGCGGGATATCCCATCCAAGGGCTTGGATTTGCAGTGGGAGACGATACAAGGCATCTTGCGGCGGTTTGTCGAAGGGCTTTTCGAAGCGGAGGGGGCTACATGACGAAAGCATTCAAAAAGGGCATCACGTTTCTGGGAAGTAATCTGCGATAAGGCTTTCAAAAAATTAATCTTTGTGGTTTTCTTATCGCAGTATTATGCAAGACTTGCGCTTTATTGATCTGTTCGCCGGTCTCGGCGGTTTTCATCAGGCTCTCGCATCGCGGGGGGCTGAATGTGTTTTTGCGTCCGAACTGAATGTAAATCTCGCAGACCTCTACGAGAAGAATTTCGGCGTTCGGCCCGAGGGCGACATCAAGAAGGTCGATCTGAACTCCATCGCCGACCATGACGTTTTATGCGCCGGATTCCCCTGTCAGCCGTTTTCTAAAGCAGGCGACCAGAAAGGGCTGGAATGTCCGCAATGGGGAAACCTATTCGATTACGTTGTCGAGATTCTGCGGCTAAAGCGCCCACGGTTCTTTATCATCGAGAATGTGCCGAATCTGATCCGCCACAAGGGCGGTACGACGTGGTCGCTCATTTGCGACCGTTTGAAAGAACTCGGCTACGATATCTCGTTTGAGCGCCTATCGCCGCACATGTTCGGCATTCCCCAGAAGCGGGAGCGCGCCTTCATCGTTGGCGACCTTGATGGCTTGGGGGGGTTCAAATGGCCCAAACCAGACCAACTTCCCGACGTTTGCATCACGAGCGTTCTGGACAGCCAGCCAAATGACGCCTTGGCGCTTAGCGAAAATCACCTGCTTTATCTGCGGACATGGCAGGAATTTATCGATGCCTTCCCGAAGGATGTGGAACTGCCGTCGTTCCCGATCTGGGCGATGGAGTTTGGCGCAACATACCCGCTCTATGGCGACACGCCGCACAAACGCGGCTATTCGGGCCTGAACCGCTATAAGGGCGCATTCGGGCAGGAGTTGAAAGGGCTGACGCCGGAGCAGGTGAAGGCTGCATTGCCCCCGTACGCACACACGTCACTGGGCGAATTCCCTGACTGGAAGATCGATTTCATCCAGAAAAATCGTCAATTCTACAAAGAGCATAAAGATTTGATCGACCCGTGGATGGGTAAGATCAAAGGCTTCGCGCCAAGTTTCCAAAAACTTGAGTGGAACTGCAAGGGCAGCGAGCGGGATATCTGGAAACATATCGTCCAGTTTCGCGCCAGTGGCATCCGCGTCAAAAAGCGCGACACTGCTCCCTCACTGATCGCGATGACGACCAGCCAGGTGCCGATAATCGCTTGGGAAAAGCGCTACATGACCCCGAGAGAGTGCAGCAGACTGCAAAGCATGGGGAAACTTCCCAATCTGCCCGACACCAAGGGCGGCGCGTATAAGGCTTTCGGGAACGCCGTGAATGTCGATGTCGTTACGGCGATTTTCGACGCGCTGGTGGGTCGCGATGATGAGATGGAAACCGAGCCACTTCTAGACGCGGCGGAATGATGGTGCAGGTCAGTTCAGTCAATATTCGCCCCGGCGTGAACGTCCTCTCGGTGCTGCCGCACCTGAACTACAAGGCATGGTTCGCGCTAGCCGAGTTTGTGGACAACGCCATTCAGAGCAGTATCGACCACAAAAAGGAATTGCGCGCTGTTGCGGGCAAGGATTTTCGCCTGAAAGTCGATATCGACTTTGATCCAGCCGAAAGCAAAATCACCATTCGGGATAATGCTGCCGGAATCGCATCGTCTGATTATCAGCGGGCTTTTCGGCCTGCCGAAATTCCCCCCGATGCCTCCGGCCTTTCAGAGTTCGGCATGGGCATGAAAAGCGCCGCCTGCTGGTTTGCGCCGAATTGGAGTGTGCGCTCAAGTGCTCTTGGAGAGCGAACGGAACGCACAGTCTTTTTCAATATCGATAAGATCGTGATGGACAGCATTGAGGAACTCAATGTGGTTTCCATCGATGTCGCCGAAGACCGCCACTATACCGAAATTCGGTTGGAGAATATCCGCAAATTTCCTCACGGGAAAACGATTGCCAAGATCAAGGAGCATCTAGCCAGCATCTATCGGGGCTATATCCGAGACGGTTCGTTGGAACTGTGTGTGGATGGTATCCAACTCACATACGAAGAACCAGCCATTCTCGTTGCTGCGAATTACCGCGATCCCGATGGCCCTCCCGTCGAATGGAAAAAGGAAATCGATATCGACTTGGGTGATGGAAAGTCAGCCACAGGTTTCGTCGCTATTCGTGAGGTCGCCAACACACGACTCGCAGGCCTCGCACTTTTTCGGCGCAAACGGCTCATCATGGGCAGCGCCGATGAAACATATCGCCCCGAAGACATTTTCGGGCGTTCCAATACATATCCCTACCAGCGCATTTTCGGGGAAATTCACCTGAAGGGGTTTCATGTCAGCCACACGAAGGATGGCGTGAAATGGGAAGAGAGCGAAGACGAATTCCTTCGTAAGCTTCGCAAGGTTCTTTCGGACGAGGCGCTTCCGCTGATCCAGCAAGCCCGTGAGTATCGCACTCGGTCGGGAGCAAAGGCGGCGCGAAAGGATGCAGCTCAAGCATTGCAGAATACGGCGGACGGTTTCCGTCAAACGACGCCCCCTGCAAATGACATTGGGTTGGAATTGGGCGTCATTGCGGACACCGCGCCTACGGCGGTGGCTGCCAATGATGCTGAACCACAGGATATCAGCGAGGCGGATCGTGAAGAGGCAGAACTGCGTCTTCAGTTTCGCAGCGAACCTTGGATCGTAAAAATCGAACTCTCCTATGTGGGCGACCCTGCCGACTGGCTGACCATCCGAAATCGCCCGTCGATCACTGATCCTGAACCACGCGAAATTCTTGTCCGTGTCGCGATGTTGCACCCCTTCATGGCGCAGTTTCAAACTCTCGATTCCGAGGGTTTTTCAGCTATCTTGAAAGTGGCAGCGGCGATGGCTCTGGCGGAAGTGGCAGCTTCTGAATTGGGCGATCATCACCCCTCAGCCGTGCGCCGCTTCACCAACGAAATCCTCAAGACGCATTTTTCGAAGCGGGTGATCGATGACTAGCGGCACAATCAAGATCGCGTCTCCAAATCAGTCAGAGGGCTGGAACCCCGTGCAGGGGGAAGCCTTCACCAGTCTGCTCAACTCGAACGATGCACTCTCGCAGGACGAGAAGGAATTGCTTCGGCAGGAAACGACCAAGATTCTTTCTGACTGTATCGACCCTGCTGAGCAGGAAAATACCAATACCGGCCTTGTCATTGGTTACGTGCAGAGCGGCAAGACTCTCTCTTTCACAGGGCTGACCGCGCTCGCACGGGACAATAAATTCCGGCTGGTGATTTTACTGGCGGGAACCACGAATAATCTGGTCGAACAGTCATATGATCGCATTCGAAGCGATCTGGAGATCGATACCAACCGCCAGTGGAAGCTTTTTTCGACCCAGCAAAAAGGATTTCAGACCGGCGAATTGGAGCGCGTTCAAAGCGAGTTGACCAAATGGCAGCGCGGCAACCCACGCGCCCGCACCGTGCTGATCGTGTGCATGAAGCAGCACCATCATCTCGATAATTTGGCAAAGCTCATGTCCAAGCTCGACCTCAAGGGCGTTCCGACACTGATCGTTGATGACGAAGGCGATCAGGCGGGCATCAACACGAAGGCTAAAAAGAACGAGCAAAGCACGACATATGCGCGAATTCTCGCACTGCGCGACCGCTTTCCCGAACACAGTTATATCCTTTACACGGCAACGCCGCAGGCTCCGCTGCTCATCAGCCGCATCGATACGCTTTCGCCGGATTTCGGCATGGTGCTCACCCCCGGCGAACAATATGTCGGCGGGCAGGATTTCTTCAGTCCTGCGGGACAGGAAACATACATTGAGACGATCCTCGCGTCCGAAGTTCCTGATCCGCTTAATCCGCCCGTAAAACCTCCGAAAAGCTTGCTCTCGGCAATGCGGGAGTTTTTTGTCGGGGTCGCGATTGGTTTGCTCGAAGGGCAGGATCGGAAGGGCAAAAACCGCTCCATGATGATCCATCCGGCTGTCCCGAAAAGTGACCACCTCATGTTCATGCGGTGGGTCAAGCAGACCAAGGAGGATTGGCGCACGATTCTCGATGATGAGGACCATCCACGCCGCGATGAGGTGCTGCAAGAATTTCGGGTAAGCGCACTCGGTCTATTGAAGACCTATTCCTGCGAATTTACGTTCGATGAGATCGCAGAATGTCTCTTGGAAGCAATCGAATCCACGGCGATTCAGGAACTGAATACGCGAGAAAAATCGCGTATCCCGAGCATTGATTGGAAAGGCGAATATAGCTGGATTCTCATAGGCGGCATTGGCCTTGATCGTGGTTTCACGGTCGAAGGTCTGACAGTGAGTTATATGCCGCGTTCAACGGGTGTGGGGAACGCGGATAATATCCAGCAGCGCGCACGCTTTTTTGGATATAAGCGCGGTTATCTGGGACTATGCCGCATCTATCTGACGACCGAGAATATCGATGCCTTCACCGATTATGTCAGGCATGAGGAGTCGATCCGCTCGTCGATCAGGCGGCATCTCGAAGAAGGCAAGACGCTCAAGGATTGGCGGCGAACCTATTTCCTCGACCAGAAGCTCCAACCAACCCGCTCGTCTGTCGTCCTGCTGGAGATGTATCAATCCAAGGGCAAAGGTGGCTGGATCGCGCCAGCTCACCCGCACGATGACAGCGAAATTTTAGCGGAAAATCGGGAAACGGCGAACGCGATCCTTCGCGACCTTGATCTCTACGAATATGCCGAGCCGGGCTGGAACGAAAAGCAGGCGGTTCCTGCCTTTAGCGATTCCATCCGTTTGGCTGATTTCCTGCCGCACTTCGGGCGGCTGCGATACAAATGGCCTGACGACAATATGGAGCATTCTTCGTTGATGCTCATGCTGGATCGGCTTGTTGCTGAAGAACCCGATGCAACCTGTAGTTTTTATGCGTTCTCGGGGCCTTGGTCTGGGGTCGATGCTATTCGCTCACTTAATGATGAGCAGCCAGCAAAAATCAAAAATCTCTTTCAGGGCTCGAACGCCCGCACAAATTATCCCGGTGCGCGGGCGCTGATTTCACAGAGCGACGTGACGTTCCAGCTTCACCGCTACAATTTGCAAACAAGTAATGGAAAGCGGACGCTCCGCGATGTGCCGGTGTTTGCTGTCCATTTCCCGGATAAGCTGATCGAGCGGGTCTGGATCGAGCGGTAGTCGATGCTGTTCGAGGCCTACACCGAACTCATCCGAAAATTTCCATCAGGCTGCGCCAGCCTCTACGGCGAAGAGTTGCAGGGGAAGTCAGGCGTCTGGCTCGCGGTCGATGAGCGATCATTCCCATCCTTGTTATTTTCTTGCCTGCCGTCCGATACGCGAAACGATATCGAATTACGGTTCGTAGGCGTGCAATTTGCGCGTGAATGCGAGATTGGCGTTGACGGTGGTGGTCATGCGAACGGGACGTTTAGCATTGTCCGATTGGAAGAAAACGATCCCGACCTCGTTCGGGTCTTTCTTCGGCTACTGGAGGAAACCTTCTGCGGCGACGCACTGACCCCGCTCACGAATCGCGAAATCAGTGAGCGCATTCTCGAACTGGCGAACCTGTTCAGCCAACTCGAACACTCAGCAAAAGACCTTCTCGGGTTATGGGGCGAATTGCTGATTATTTCACGAGTTGCCGCTCCTGCGGTGGCAGCCCAGCGCTGGTGTCTGGATCGAAACGCGAAATATGATTTCGTGTGTGATGGCTTCGCGCTGGAAGTCAAAACGACGCTTAAGTCGTCGCGGGTGCACAGGTTCGCTCTGGCTCAACTGCGCCCCAATGAGGAACTGGCAATTTATGTTGCGTCCATTCAGGCGATACAGGCGCATGGGGGCACGACGGTTTCCGAGTTGATGGACCGTATTCTGGAGATGATTACGGATGCCGAACTCAGGCGATCTTTCCTCGCCCTTTGTTTGCTGAAAGGCGGAGAGGATATCTACAAGAGCGGATTGAGACTGCAACTGCTCTCGGCTGAGGGCGGGGTCGCGTACTTCGCGGCAAGCAATATTCCGGTTCCCTTCGTGGATGCGATATCGCCTATTTCCAACGTCAAGTTCGATGTGTGCCTTGACGATTTACAGCGCGAGGATGGCGAAATACCCATCGATAGGTAGTTGACGCATCTTTGCTATCCACGTGGCAACGTGGCGGCATCCAATCGGCGGACGGTTGGTCGCGGGTATCCAGAGGGGCGGCGACATGCCCCTTGGTCGGCTCCACGGGCGAAACCGTGGCGCACATCCAATCCGCGTAGGGTTGGCCCCTCGGGAGAGGCTGGGTTCAAAGGGGGCAGGCACGCCCCTTGTCGATGGGGGAAGGCATACGCTCGTATGCATGTCGGGGAGCGCCGAAGGCTCCCCGATGGCGCGTGAATGGCACTGATCCTGTCTGACCCGTTGTCAGGCTGGATGAGTTACGTGCAAGCGCCATATAGCCGGAGGGGATGCAACGGGGGACGCGCAGCGGGTTCCCCTTGCCAAGATGAGCGTTTGGCAAAACCGGAGCCGCAGGCGGAGGATTTTGTAATACAAACGCACATCTTGCGGAACGTGCTAACGCATAAAACTGCCCCAAAACCAGCCCTGGGAGGCCCAGCCCTCGCCACACGCCTATATACCGAAACGCGCCATATCGAAACGTATCGACACGGAATTGCCATATCGGTCCCCCCATACGCTGTAACCGCATTTTGACGCGATGCGGCAAATATCCGCCGCTCTTCCCCCCAACTCCCCTGCAAATAACCCGCAAAGCCCTCCCCAGAAGGAGGGCGCTATGCCGAAGACCAATGAACTGACAGCCGCGATGGTCGGGAAAATCCTGATCCTCAACATCCTGTTCCATGTGCTCTCGGGCATCTTCACGGGGGTCTGGATTTCAGACCTCGTTGCTCCGACGGGCGAGATGACCTTGCTGACATGGCTGGAGACCATCATGTCGGCGGTCGCGATTGCGGCGGGCCTTTCATACGGCTCCTACATCGCCCTCACCCATATCCCTACGCTGCCGCGAGCAAAGCGTAATCAGGTGATGGCGATTTTCGTCGCGGCCTATCTCGCGGTCGCGGTCATGCTCGGGATCGCTTCATCTTCCGTTCTCGCCTCGGCCTCGGGCGAAGTCGCGCACATGGAAGCGACCCTGACGGCCCAAGCGCAAGCAACGCAGGCGCGCCAGCGTGCCGCTGCGTCGCTTATCAACCGTTCGTCGGTGATGAATGATTGCGAAAGTTCGGCTGGCAATATGAGCGTCCAAGAGATCGGCACGGGCGTCTATAGCGGTGAAGGCGGCAACGTGGGCCAAGTGGCGACGGCGCTCACCAATATTAGCGAAGGCTGCGCCAATGCGCGGGCTGCGATATTTGCCAGCCGTGCAAAGCTGGAACGGCTCTTCTTCAGGATCGACCGTCTGCTGATCGATACGCGGCGCGTGATCGACAGCGATATGGAGCGCCACGAGAAGATGGTCGCTGTGCGCAAGAACGGCGAGAACTTCACGCGGCTGATGCGGGAAGTGAACGACGCGCTCCCCGTCGAAGCCATGCAGGCGGTTGCGGACGCGATGCGCAAGGACTGGCTCGCGGCGGGACTGCCGCCGTCCGCTGCCGCTGCGATCACGCATAACTTCGACGGCATGGCGGAGGAATTGACCGAAGGTCTGGATGATATTGCGGCCCTGAAGGAAGAGCCGATCCCGACCATGCCTGTCGTGTCGAACATGGCCTATCTCGCGCTCTATCCCGAAGCGACCATCGCGGCGATTGCGATTGGTGCGTGTATCGAGCTGATCCCGCTTGGCGGAATCCTGCTCGGGTTCGTGATGGTCACGCACAGAGGTTCGGGCGGCGGAGGCAGTCAGCCGATGCCGCCTGCCGCTCCAAGCCCGCCACGGCGGGTTGGGCGACCACGAAAAACCTGAACGGAGTGGATCAACGGTGATGCGGGGCGCTGGGGACAGCGCCCCGCACTTTTGTCACCAGCAGCTCGTATAGAAAACGTCCAGTTCGTCGGCGATGGCTTTGCGTGCCTTTTCGATGAAGGCGAGGTCATCTTCGGCCTCGCTGCCGTCGGATTTTCCGAAGAAAAAGCCTTGGGTGATCGGCAGTGCGTTGCGTCTGATCGCAAGTTCCAGTTCATCAAGATCGCTGGACGTGAGGGCCACGGGGACGCGGTTGAAGTTTTCGCTGCTGCCGCCCTTGGCGTAGTAGAGTTCTTCCATCCAGCCATGCAGGTCCGGGTGCTTGCGCCAATAATGGAGCCGGGCTTCGGCGGGAAAGATGTCGATGTCGAAATCAACATCGCGCTCAAAGAGGTTCGCTGGTGCGGTGTAGGCATACATATCAAGTCCCATAATGGTCTCCTTTTCATTGCACCGCCCGACCATTCGGGCGGCTGATGGAGACCTGCGGCCCACGCCGTTCTTCGTGCGGGCAACGCCCCAACACGGGGCACGCCAGTGCTGTGGTGCGGACCGGGGCTTGCCCGCCTGAGCGAAGCGGACGGGGGCAAAGGGTGACGTGAATTCAGCCGCCAGTGTCGGGGGCAGTGAAGAAGGACGATCCATTCGGAGCATGGGAGTCTCGGCATGCCGCCAAGGCGAAAAGAACCACAGATTGCGGCAGGCTCGAAAACAAACTATGAAAGCGAAATGTGTTTTTAGGGTGAGCGAGCATGGCGGCGAAATCCAAGGATTCCCGACAGGATACAAAAACGAAACGCTCCAGTTCTGATGAAGCGTCAGCCGATGTTGGCGCTGGTCGTCGGATGACGAAAGAAGAGATGAAGAGGTTCACGGCGGATTGGAAGGAACCCGCTCAGAGGCGCTGGCTCAAGGAACGGATGGAAGAAGTCCGCAGTGCAATCGACAAACGCAAAGAAGAGCAGAGCAAGCGAGACCCAGAATTTTCAAGAATATATAGAAATCTCGCGGTAAAAGTATTAAACTATGAAGCCGTGAATAATTATGAAAGACGATTTATTGAACTTATGAAATCGGTTGCGCAAGAGGCAAGTGAAACCTCTAGCCTTAGCGACGATTTACCTCAAGTTATTGAAAGTCTTTTGAAGTCTCATTTCAATAGGCATCATCAGTTAAATCCTCCTCCTGTGCCAGAGCGGAAATACATCCCCAGACAGGATGAAATTATTCCGTTTCTCTATGATGCATGGGGCGATTGGATCGCAAGCGGACACCTCACCAAGCAGGCGCTTAGGCAGCATGACAAGCGAGCTTATACGGCCTTGCAAAACTGGTTGCGGCATAATGAATTGCCGTCAGAGATTGCTGTTCGCAACAACTGGGAAGTGAACGACGAGTTCGCCCAGCGCGAATGGTTTCACCGCGATGAAATTGTTCGTGCCACGGGAGCCTTGTATCGCCGCGCCCCCGAAGAATAAACGCACTTCGTCAATGAAGCGTGTTGACGGTACGTTTCGAATCACGCATAACCTCTTTCTGAGAGGTGGCCATCCCTCGCTCAGACGCTTCAACGGGTGAAGCGTCTCGCAATCCCGCTTTTCGCGGGTGATACGGGAGTGAAGCGATGGCTATGCGTGATGGACGCGCCCTTCGGCGCGGAGTGTTGACCGCTGATCGGCGGGTTTATCCGGCACAGAACGACAATGACCTTCCGGCTTGCCGGAACATCCCCTCCTGCGCCCATTGGGTGTGGAAGTATTGGTCACGTTGCGTGGCCTGCCCTTGGCAAAGGGAGGGACGAACGTGACCGACTGGCTGTCTCCAGAAACGCTCCACGCGCTCGCCGCGAACGATAACGACCTTGAGGGGATCGTCCGCCTTCCTCCACCCCAAAGGCTGCTGACCAAGGCAGCCATATATCGACTGGCAATAACTTATCGTGCGCTGCTGCCATGCAGCCGTCGTGGCTTTGCCGATCTGCTCTCCGATATTGTCTGGGAATTCGAGGGCATTGTCCTCGATGCTAGTGGTCGCAGGATCGACCAGCTTGAAATCTGCGTCGATACGATCTTGCGGACCGACGAAGACCCGAGCAACTCATGGCTTGGCGGGTTTCTGAGATTTGCGGTGTATCAGCCCAAGCAAGCCCCGCAAAAGCGCACGCTGCCGCGTCTGGAACTGCTCTATCTGGCGCTGGCGATCCGTCACCCCACGGTCGCTGCGCGGGTCATCGCATGAATGATGGGTGGCGTGGGGTTTCCCCCACGCTGCCAGCCTAAATCCGGCTCCTGTCTGGTGAGAACCACCAGACAGGAGCTTTTGCCATGAGCAATCCCCAATATTCCATCGATTATGGGGGCGAAGCGCCCCAGCAAGGCGGGGTGGCGACGCTCCCGCCGCAAGCGGCAGGCCAGCCGTTCCAGATTGTCATGCCGCCACAGAAGAAGCGGATTTCCGCTGGTGCTGGCATGTTCTTCGGCATCATCCTGTGCGGCGCTGCGCTTTATGGTGCGGAGATGTTCGCACCGCCCGATTATCGCCCCTCGACCATCACTGGCTCATATGGCGGGCGCTACGCGGCGGAAATCAAGGCGCATGATCTGGAAACGCAGGCTGCGTTTCTCGATTGGGCCGAAGAGGTCAAGGTGAGCGTTGCGCAGCAGCAAGAGCAATATCGTGCAGCGGCCCAAGGCATCCTCACCAATTATCAGGCCGCCTATGATCGCACCCGAATTTATGCGCAGACCACTGCGCAGCTCCAGCAGGACTATGTGCATCAGCGCACCGAAATCGCCCGCCAGCAGCAGGGCACTGATGCGCTGGTCATCAATCTGGCGCGCCTGTGGGGGCGGGTCGCCAATGTGATCGAACCCGGCGGCGGTGATGACGCGCTCGCCTATGCCGACCAAGTGGGCGGTCAGCTTCAACAGGAACTGACCTCAGCGGTCCAGAATGGCGTCACCGTCTCGGTCGAGGGCTGGGATACGGGATTGCCGCCGCCAAGCGCGGTTCAGGCCGATATCGACAGGATGGCACCGATCAGCTTTCCCGACCTTCCCGAGATCAGCCGCGATGCGCAAAGCGAGGGAGGCGAATAATCCCATGCGGATCGAACAGATGGCAGCGTTCCTCCCGCGTCTCTTTTCCATGACGCGGGAGATGGATCGGGCGCAGCGCGAAGAGGAAGCCCGCGAGCGGGCCGCGTGGCAGCAATATCTGATGACTATTGCCGCGCCCAGCGGGCAGCTCGGCGATGGGCGTCTTGCCAGCCTCGATGATCTGAAAGCCGCCGGTCTCCTTGAGACCAGCGGCTTGTTTCTGGGTGCGCAGCAAGGGCGAATGCTGTTTTTCAGTGGCGACGGTCATCTCCTGACCTATGCCCGCACAGGGTCGGGCAAAGGGCGAGATCTGGTTCTACCCAATCTCGCCCATGTCCGTGATCGCAGCCTGATCGTCGTGGACGTGAAGGATGGCGAAAACTGCTTTGCATCCCGCGAGCATCGCGGGGACGGGCTTGGCTCCCCTTGCATCTACCTCAATCCGTTCAACCTTCTGGGCCTCCCCAATACCCGCATCAATCCGCTTCAAGTGCTGATCGATATTGTCCGTGACGGGGGCGAGATCGACACGCAGGCCGACGAGATTGCCCAGACCATCCGCCCCATGAACCCGCGTGAAGGGGATGGCTGGGTCGGTAAAGGCTCAATACGGCTTATCTCGATCCGCGCCGAATATGCGGCACATTTCGATCCCGTGAACTGCACGCTCGGCGGTTTGTGGAAATTCGTGAATGCGGGCAATGACGAACTGGAACGCGAGTTTCAGATGATGGCGAGTTGCGGCATTGAGGGGATTGCCCGCAAGGCCGCCGCGATGGCGGCAACCTATGCCGATGCGCCCAAGCAATTCGAGGCCTACAGGTCGGACGCCATCGAAGCCCTTGCGGCCTTCGAAGTCGGGAAGACACTGGACCGTGCCACTTCCGCGCA
This sequence comes from Edaphosphingomonas laterariae, assembly GCF_900188165.1. Lineage (GTDB taxonomy): Bacteria > Pseudomonadota > Alphaproteobacteria > Sphingomonadales > Sphingomonadaceae > Sphingomonas_E > Sphingomonas_E laterariae. The sequence continues at coordinate 32,592 of NZ_FZOS01000028.1, forward strand.
TAATTTTGACTTCGGGCGGCTGAAACATGAGCCATGCACCGTCTATCTCATCACCCCGTCTGACAAGCTCGGGGTTGCGGCATCTTGGGTCAGCCTGATCGTCAATTATGCCATCGAGGCGATAGCCCGCGAGCGGGGCGGCGTGCGAACCTGCTTCTTGCTCGATGAATTCCCCCAGCTTCCGCCTGCGCCCGCGATACTGAAGGCGCTGCGCCTCTATCGCGGCAAGGGCATTCAGCTCTGGTTCTTCGCGCAAGGCCGCTTCTCGATGGAAGGGCGCTGGTCACAGGATGCGGTGAAAGAGATCGAGGATCAGGCCTCGATCCTGAATATGACGGGGATCGAAGACCCGTCGATGATGCGCGATGTCGAACGCTGGTCGGGCAACCGAACAATTGTCACTCGTGGTCAGAACATCGGCGGCGGTGCGGTTGAAAGCGCTGGAATCAATCGCGGCGAAAGCCGCCGTCCTGTTTTGCAGGCCGAAGACATTCGCGGCATCGGCGCGGGACGGCAAATCATCAAGGTTGCGGGCCTGCCGCAACTGGTGGTGTGCGACCGCCTGCCATTCTACGACGTATCCCCATGGAAAGCGCAGATTGGTGATGTGCGCCAGCTTCACCAAGGCGTGTTCTGACCGCCAAACATCAGGAATTCTCAACTTCGATATGGGCGGGCAAGCGGGCTATCCCGCTCATTCACATGAGAATCCACTAATGTTCAATGTTATCAAAAGTTTGCATTTCCTGAACTTACTGCGGTAAACTGAAACCATAGTAGTGAGGATTGCTGCGGTCGGCGCGGGAGAAACATGGCGTTTCCCCCAGAGACAGCCAGCAATCGGCATATCTCAATCCCCGCGTCTTGGTTGAATCAACTGCTGCGTGAAGCGGCAGGAAGGGGACATGCGGGTGTCACTGCTCACACCGGAACAGATGGAACGATACCGCAAGTGCGTTGCGGATATTGATATTCCCGATCACGAGAAAGACGAACTCATCGGGATCGTCGCGCAAATCATGGCGCATTTCGTCGATGCGGCTTTTGGCGAAACGTCCGAGCAATTTATTCTTGATGCTCGGGAAAACAGCCATTTTCAAAACAATCGGGATGATGCTATTCTTGGTTTGTTCCAAAGCGACGAGAGCATTGACCCCGATGACGGGGGCGCGAGCAACAGCCCCAACAGCCCGTGAGGGCAAGGTTAAGACATGACAACGATAAGAGAAAAAGAGGCGGTCATTTATGCCCGCGTATCCACCAAGAAGCAGGAGATTGAGGGCAACGGCCTCAGTTCCCAAGAAACCATCTGCCGTGAATATGCCGACCGCATGGGCTATCATGTGGTCGAGGTCTTTTGTGACGATTATTCAGGCAAATCAGCCAATCGTGCGGGCATCAAGGATTTGCTCGCCTTTCTGAAAAGCCGCAGGAAGCAAACCATCGTCATTGTTGACGATCTCAACCGCCTCGCTCGGTCGCTGCGCACGCACTACGCTATCCGCGATGCCGTGGCGAAGGCAGGCGGCAAACTGGTGTCCCCCAAGCGGGTTTACGCCGATGATCCCGACGACGATATCCTTGAGATCATCGAAGCGGCATTTGCTGGCGAGCATCGTCGTAAAAATGCCGAACAGACCAAGGACCGTATGCGTGCCCGCGTCATGGGTGGCTATTGGGTGTTCCAAGCGCCTTGGGGCTATCGTTATGAACGCCAGTCGGGCGGCGGCAAGGTTCTTGTCCGCAACGAACCGCTGGCCTCCATCGTTCGGGAAGCCCTCGAAGGTTTCGCCTCGGGGCGCTTTGCGTCGCAAGGTGAGGTCAAGCGTTTCCTTGAGGCCAGTCCCCCCTTCCCGACAAACAAACACGGGCTGGTGACGTATGAATGCATCGGTCAGCTCCTGACCCAGCCCCTCTATGCTGGCTATATCGAAGTTCAGCGCTGGGACGTGCCGCTTCGCAAAGCCCAGCACGAAGGCCTGATTTCCCTCGAAGACTTTGGCATCATCCAAGATCGGCTGGCGGGCAAGGTCCGTGCGCCGACCCGCAAGGATATCAACGAGGATTTCCCGCTGCGCGGTGTCATCTGCTGCGCCGATTGCGGTCATCCCATGACCGCCGCATGGTCGAAAGGGCGCAGTGCGACCTATCCCTATTATCTGTGCCGCCAGCGGGGCTGCGAGGGCAACGGCAAATCTATTGCGCGGGACAAGGTTGAGGATGCCCTGCACAACCTTGTGCAATCGCTTAAGCCCGCCCCTTCGCTGTTCCAACTGGCGAACGAGGCCTTTCGGGACTTCTGGCAAAAGCGAGTGGATTCAGGCCGCGAAAAGGTCACGCAAATGCGTCTGGAGATCGGTCGTATCGAGCGGAAGCTGTCACAAGTCGTGGACCGTCTTGTAGAGGCCGACAGCAGCACAATCGTCAAAGCCTATGAAAAGAGGGTCGAAGAACTGGAACGGCAAAAGCTGATTCTGACCGAAAAGATTGCCAAATGCGGCACTCCGGCACGCGACTACCAAACAAGTTTTCAAACCGCTCTCAAATTTTTGGCAAACCCTTGGAATCTTTGGGAAAGTGGGCGACTGGAGGACCGCCGTGCCATGCTCAAACTGGTCTTTGGAGGGAGGATCGTATTCGACCGTTTTGAGGGCTTTCAAACCCCTGAAATATCCTTGCCATTCAAGGCATTAGGCGCAATTTCTGGCCCAAAAAAGGATATGGTGCGCCCGGCAGGATTCGAACCTGCGACCATCCGCTTAGAAGGCGGATGCTCTATCCGACTGAGCTACGGGCGCGTCCCGTCCGCCGCCTTAACCGGTTTCGCGGACCAGCGAAACCTTTGGCGGCGAACGGGGCGCGGAACTTTATTCCGCGGCGACGGCGGCCGTTTCGGCGTCGCTCAGCGGCTGTTCCAGGCGGCTGACCATTTCCTTCGGGCAGACCTGCCAGAAGTGGTTCCGCCAGCGATCCCAATCGTCGAGGATGATGTTCGACCACTTGCTGTCCGTCGCCACCGCATGTTCGGCGATCAGCGACTTCAGGCGGGTTTCCCAATAGCTCGATTCCAGGCGCTGCCACTGGATGCTTTCAGGGTTGGCGCGGTCGGCGAAGTCGCCATGCTCGTCGAGCACGAAGGCCATGCCGCCCGTCATCCCGGCGCCGAAATTCTGGCCGACGCGGCCGAGGATCACAGCGGTGCCCCCGGTCATATATTCGCAGCCATTGGCGCCGCAGCCTTCGACGACGACGGTCGCGCCCGAATTGCGGACGGCGAAGCGTTCACCCGCCTGCCCCGCGGCATAAAGCCGGCCCGATGTCGCCCCGTAGAGCACGGTGTTGCCGAGGATCGTGTTCGACTTGCTTTCCAGCGGCGACGACACGGTGGGGCGGACCGTGATGACCGCGCCCGACAGGCCCTTGCCGACATAATCATTGGCATCGCCGAACACTTCCAGCGTCAGCCCCTTGCAGGCGAAGGCGCCGAGCGACTGGCCCGCCGATCCGCGCAGGCGGACATGGACGTGGCCATCGGCCAGCTTCTCCATGCCGAAACGGCGGACGATTTCCGACGAGAAGCGCGTGCCGACGGCGCGGTGCGTGTTGCGCACCGTATAGGTCAGCTGCATCTTTTCGCCCCGTTCGAACACGGCCTTGGCGTCCGCGATCATCTGGGCGTCGAGGCTGTCCGGCACTTCGTTGCGGAAGGTCGGGATGTTGAAGCGACGCTTGTCGTCATCCGCGTCCACCTTGGCGAGCACGGGGTTGAGATCGAGATCGTCGAGATGCTCGGCGCCACGGCTGACCTGGCGGAGCAGTTCGGTGCGGCCGATCACCTCGTCCAGCGAACGGACGCCGAGCTTGGCGAGGATCTCGCGCACTTCCTCGGCGATGAAGGTCATCAGGTTGATCACCTTTTCCGGCGATCCGACGAACTTCTTCCGAAGCGCCTCGTCCTGCGTGCAGACGCCGACCGGGCAGGTGTTCGAATGGCACTGGCGCACCATGATGCAGCCCATCGCGACCAGCGAAAGCGTGCCGATGCCGAATTCCTCAGCCCCCAGGATCGCCGCGATCACGATATCGCGCCCGGTCTTGAGGCCGCCATCGGTGCGCAGCTTCACGCGGTGGCGCAGGCCATTCAGCGTCAGCACCTGATTGGCTTCGGTCAGGCCCATTTCCCACGGCGTGCCGGCGAACTTCACCGAGGTCTGCGGGGATGCGCCGGTGCCGCCGACATGGCCGGAAACGAGGATGACGTCCGCATGGGCCTTGGCGACACCCGCCGCGACCGTGCCGATGCCCGCCTGGCTGACCAGCTTCACGCAGACCCGCGCGCGCGGGTTGATCTGCTTGAGGTCGTATATCAGCTGGGCGAGATCCTCGATCGAATAGATGTCGTGGTGCGGCGGGGGGGAGATCAGCATTACGCCCGGCGTCGAATGGCGCAGCTTGGCGATCTGCGCGGTCACCTTGAAGCCGGGCAGCTGGCCGCCCTCGCCGGGCTTGGCGCCCTGGGCCACCTTGATCTCGATCTCTTCGGCCGCGTTCAGATATTCGGCGGTCACGCCGAACCGTCCGCTCGCGATCTGCTTGATCACCGAATTGGCGTTGTCGCCATTCTCGTAAGGCTGATAGCGCGACTTGTCCTCGCCGCCCTCGCCCGACACCGCCTTGGCGCCGATGCGGTTCATCGCGATCGCCAGCGTCTCATGCGCTTCCGGGGAAAGCGCGCCAAGCGACATGCCGGGCGTCACGAACCGCTTGCGGATCTCGGTGATCGCCTCGACCGAGTCGATCGGGATCGCCTCGCGCGCCCAGTTGAATTCGAGCAGATCGCGCAGATAGACCGGCGGCATATCCTTCACGCCACGGGCGAACTGCAGATAGGTGGAATAGCTGTCGGTCGACACCGCTGTCTGCAACAGGTGCATCAGCTGCGCCGAATAAGCGTGCGTCTCGCCACCGTTGCGCTGGCGATAGAAGCCGCCGATCGGCAGCGTCACCACGCCTTCGTCGAACGCGGCATCGTGCCGCATCTTCGCCGAATATTGCAGCGAGGCATAACCTTCGCCCGAGATCTTGGCCGGCATGCCGGGGAACAGATCGTTGACGAGCGCGCGGCTGAGCCCGACGGCTTCGAAATTATAACCGCCGCGATAGCTGGAGATCACCGCGATCCCCATCTTCGACATGATCTTCAGCAGGCCATCGTCGATCGCCTTGCGGTGGCGCTTCAGGCATTCCGCGATCGAAAGATCGCCGAACAGGCCACGGGCATGGCGATCGGCGATCGCGGCTTCGGACAGATAGGCGTTCACCGTGGTCGCGCCGACGCCGATCAGCACCGCATAATAATGCGTGTCGAGGCATTCGGCCGAGCGCACGTTGATCGACGCATAGGAACGCAGGCCCTTGCGCACGAGATGCGTGTGCACCGCCGCCGCCGCCAGCACCATCGCGATGCCCACGCGATCCGGGCCGATATTCTCATCGGTCAGGAACAGTTCGGTCTTGCCCTCGCGCACCGCCTTTTCGGCCTCGGCGCGCACCGCCACGATCGCATGGCGCAGCGCATCGGGGCCGCCATCGGCGGCATAGGTGCAGTCGATCTCGGCGGCGTGGCGGCCGAAATGGCGCTGCAGCCGCGCCCAGTCCGCGCAATCGAGCACCGGGGAATCGAGCACCAGCACGTTGGACTGCTGCGCCTCGACATCCAGGATGTTGGCGAGGTTGCCGAACCGCGTCTTGAGCGACATGACCTGCGTTTCGCGCAAGCTGTCGATCGGCGGGTTGGTCACCTGGCTGAAATTCTGGCGGAAGAAGTGGCTGATCAGCCGCGGCTTATCGGAAATCACGGCCAGCGGGGCATCGTCGCCCATCGAGCCGATGGCTTCCTTGGCATCCTCCACCTGCGGCGCGAGGATGAGTTCCATGTCCTCCAGCGTCTGGCCGGCTGCCACCTGGCGGCGGGTCAGTTCCGCACGGTCATAACGCGGGGTCGCATCGGCCACTTCCGGCAGGTCGTCGACCCCCAGAAAGTCCTTCACCCACTCGCCATAAGGCTGCTCGGCCGAGATGCGATCCTTGATCGCCATGTCGTCGTAGAGCTTGCCCTCTTCCAGATCGATCGCGATCATCTGGCCGGGGCCCATGCGGCCCTTGCGGACGATCGAGCTTTCCGGAACGACGACCATGCCGGTTTCCGAACCGACGATCAGCAGATTGTCCGCCGTCTGCGTGGTGCGCAGCGGGCGCAGGGCATTGCGGTCGACGCCGGCCACCACCCAGCGGCCGTCCGTCATCGCCAGCGCGGCCGGGCCGTCCCACGGCTCCATCACCGACGCGAGGTAGGAATACATGTCGGCATGCGGCTGCGGCAGTTCGGTATGCTGCCACGCTTCGGGCACCAGCATCAGCTTGGCGGTCGGCGCGTCGCGGCCCGAACGGCAGATCGCCTCGAACACGGCATCAAGCGCGGCGGTATCGGAAGCGCCCGCCGGGATCAGCGGCTTGATCTCCTCCGAATGCTCGCCAAAGGCCAGCGAGGCCATCTTGATCTCGTGGCTCTTCATCCAGTTCTTGTTGCCGCGGATCGTGTTGATTTCGCCGTTATGCGCAAGGTTGCGGAACGGCTGCGCCAGCCACCATTGCGGGAAGGTGTTGGTCGAATAACGCTGGTGGAAGATCGCGACGCGCGAAACGAAGCGTTCGTCCTTGAGGTCAGGGTAGAAGACCGACAGCTCTTCCGCCAGGAACAGGCCCTTATAGACGATCGACCGGCACGACAGCGAACAGACGTAGAAGCCCTGGATCTGGGCCTCGATCACCTTGCGCTCGATGCGGCGGCGGATCAGGTAGAGATTCTTCTCGAACTCGGCCTGGTCCGTCTCGTCCGGCAGCGGGCCGGCGATCATGATCTGCTCGATCTCGGGGCGCGTCGCCTGCGCCTTCTCGCCGATCACCGACACATCGACCGGCACCTGCCGCCACCCATAGATGGTGTAGCCGAAATCGATGATCTCGGCCTCGACGATCGTGCGGCAGGTTTCCTGCGCCGAAAGATCGGTGCGCGGCAGGAAGATCATGCCCACGGCAAGCCGGTTCGGCAGCGGCCGGTGGCCACCCGCCTCGATCGCATCGTCGAAGAAGCGGGCCGGCAGATCGACATGGATGCCGGCGCCGTCGCCGGTCTTGCCGTCCGCGTCGACCGCGCCACGGTGCCACACCGCCTTCAGCGCATCGATCGCCGCCGTCACTACGCGGCGCGATGCCTTGCCGTCGGTCGCCGCGACAAGGCCGACGCCGCAGGCATCGCCCTCCATCTCGGGATGATACATGCCCTGTTCGGCAAGGCGGGCGCGCTCGGCTTCAAGCGCGGGATTGGGCTGGTCGTACATCGTCATCGTCACGTCCCCTCGGGGGTATCTTCGGCGGCCGTATCGGCCCGGTTCGGCATCGGCGGTGGCGGCAGATGGGCTGTCGCGGCGTGCGCCTTCTTCACGATGGCCGGCAGCGCCCTGGTGAGTTCCGGCATGAAGCCCTGCATCGCTTCCATCATTTCCGGATCGCTCATCAGCAGCATCGATTCCGATGCGTAGAGGCTGCCGGTGGGCGTCGCGAAAAAGCGCTGGATATCGGCCAGCTGATCGAGCGTGAACCGCCGGGCATAGGCCGCCGCCATCGCGTCCTGAATCTGCGGCTCAAGCCGCGTCATCATGTCGGTCATCTCGCCCATCATCACCTTCATGGTGATGCTCATCCGCTCGTCGAAATGGGGATCCTTGGCGCGGGCCACATCCTGAAGGCTGGCGTCCCCCAATTTCCCGGCCTCGCCGGGCGCGACACCTCCGGCCTCGGCCATATCGCTGGCCTTCGCGCTGAACATGCCGGCAACAATACCGTCCAGCATGGTATCCAGCGTGCGGTCCATCATCTTCTTATAGGTGCCGAGCGGCCATAGCTTGCTGATCACCGGGCGCGCCGCAGCCATGCGCGCCGGATCGGGCTTGTCCTTTGCTACCTTGCCGGCCGCGCTGTCCTTGCGCGTCTCGGCAACCGCATTCTGCGCAAGCGCAGGAACGGGCAGCGAGACAATCGCAAGGGCAAGAGCGAGGCTGCGCATCATGCGGCAACCTTCTCGCGGGCGGCGTCCGCCTTCGCCTTCAGGAAGGCGTGCATCCGTTCGGCCACGTCGCGGCCGTCGCGGATCGCCCACACCACCAGGCTCGCCCCGCGCACGATGTCGCCGGCGGCGAACACGCCGTCGAGGCTGGTCTGCATCGTCTTATGGTCGACGCGCAGCGTGCCCCAGCGGGTCACCGAAAGCTCGTCGGCGTCGAACGCCTTGGGCAGATCCTCGGGATCGAAGCCCAGCGCCTTGACGACGAGATCGGCATCCAGCCGGAATTCGCTGCCCGGATCGGGTTCCGGCGCGCGGCGGCCCGAAGCGTCCGGCTGGCCGAGACGCATCCTGGTCGCGCGGACCGCCGACACGCGGCCGCCCTCCCCGTCCGCCTCGAAGCCTTCCGGCGCGGAAAGCCAGACGAACTCGACGCCTTCTTCCTCGGCATTGGCCACTTCGCGCTGCGATCCCGGCATGTTCGCCCGGTCGCGACGGTAAAGGCACTTCACCGATTTCGCGCCCTGGCGGATCGCGGTGCGCACGCAGTCCATCGCGGTGTCGCCGCCGCCGATGACGACGACATTCTTGCCCTCGGCATTCAGGCTGCCATCCTCGAACGCCGGCACCGCATCGCCAAAGCTCTTGCGGTTGGACGCGATCAGATAATCCAGCGCGTCGACGACGCCGTTCGAACCCACGCCCGGCGCCTTGATGGCGCGCGGCTTGTAGACGCCTGTCGCGATCAGCACCGCATCATGGCGTTCGCGCAGTTCGGCCATCGTCGCGTCGCGGCCAATCTCGAAGCCGAGGTGGAACTGCACGCCCCCTTCGGCCAGCCGTTCGACGCGGCGCATGACGACCGGCTTTTCCAGCTTGAAGCCGGGGATGCCGTAAGTCAGCAGGCCGCCGGCGCGATCGTGCCGGTCATAGACATGCACTTCATAGCCACGGACCCGCAGCAGCTCGGCGGCGGTAAGGCCCGCCGGGCCAGCGCCGATGACCGCGACCGACTGGCCACGATCGGGAAGCGGCCGAAGCGGTTCCACCCAGCCTTCAGCCCAGGCGGTATCGGTGATGAACTTTTCAACCGATCCGATGGTGACGGCGCCATGGCCCGAAAATTCGATGACGCAATTGCCTTCGCACAGCCGGTCCTGCGGGCAGATGCGGCCGCAGATTTCCGGCATGGTCGACGTCGCGTTGGACAGTTCATAGGCTTCGCGCAGCCGCCCTTCCGCCGTCAGCCGCAGCCAATCGGGGATATGGTTGTGGAGCGGGCAATGGTTGGAGCAGTAAGGCACGCCGCATTGCGAACAACGCGACGCCTGCTCCTCAGCCTTCACGGCTTCATATTTGCGCGCGATCTCGCCGAAATCTGCGCTGCGCTCTTCCGCCGGGCGCTTGGCCGGATAGTCCTGCCCCACCCGGACAAACTTGAGCATGGGGTCTTTCGCCATGAACCGGTCTCCTGTGTCGACCGGGCCAATGACTCATCGAAAGCACGGAGTCACGTCGAATCTGCGATATAGGTTAGCTATTATGACCTATATTTTCGACATTCCGCGACGATTGATGGGTCGAAATTGAATTACGCAATAATCTATGGCCGATCCGGACTTATCGTGCCAGCAACCAGACCAGCGCGATGCTGCCCGCGACGATCCGATACCAGGCGAACGGCGCGAACCCGTAGCGGCTGACGATGGCGACAAACGCCTTCACCACCAGCAGCGCGACGATGAACGCGGCGCCGAACCCGATGCCGATCGCCTGCAGGTCGTCCAGACTCAGCAACGCGCGGTCTTTCCACAGCGCGTAGACCGTCGCCGCCGTCATCGTCGGCACCGCAAGGAAGAAACTGAACTCGGCGGCGGTCCGGCGCTCCACCCCCATCAGCAGCGCGCCCATGATCGTCGCCCCCGAACGGCTGACACCCGGCACCATCGCCAGGCACTGGACGACGCCGATCGACACCGCCGTCCGCAGCGGCATGGTTTCCACGCTGGTCACCCGCACCGCCTTCACCAGCCGTTCGATCAGCAGGATGGCGATGCCGCCGACGATCAGCGCCACCGCCACGATCTCCGGCGTCTGCAGCGCCGCGCGAACCGCGTCATAAGCGAGCACGCCAATCACCATCGCCGGCAGGAAGCCGATCAGGATATTGCGCGTGAACGCGATTGCGGACCGATCGGCGACGGCCAACCCCTTCGCCACGCCCCAGAAACGCCCCCAATAGGCCACCAGCACCGCCAGGATCGCGCCCAGCTGGATCGCGATCTTGAAGGTTGCCGATCCCTCGCCCTGAAAGCCGAGCAATTCGCCGGCGAGAACGAGATGGCCGGTCGAAGATACCGGCAGGAACTCGGTAAGCCCCTCGAGGATACCGAGGAGGACGTAGGTGAGCGTGGTGGCCATGCACCCTTTTCCGACAAATGCGCCGCAGGGGCGACCGGGACGATGATGTTGAGATAAGGCTGGGCGGGCGACGCGGGGCCCGCCCCTGCCCGATCAGGCGACCTGCTTGGCGAAGCGGCCGTGGCGACGATATTGGATCAGCCAGGCCGGTGCCATCGCCTCCAGCGGGGCCGGCTCGATACCGAAGGCGGCAAAGCCTTCCGCACCCTCGCCCACCACATTATCCTTCTGCAGCATCAGCCACTGATCCCAGGTGATCGGCGCGCCGGGCAGCCAGCCGCCCAGCCGCGTCATCAGGCGCGCGGCCTCGTCGGGGATCTGCAGGATCGCGGGGTCGCGGCCGGCCGCCTTGGCGATCCAGGCATTAAGCTCGGCCATCGACAGCGTTTCCGGCCCGCCCAGCTCGAACGTCCGCCCGCCAAAGGCAGCGCCGTCGAGTGCGGCCGCCGCAATCGCGCGGGCGACATCGGCCACGAACACCGGCTGGAACTTCGCGGCACCACGAATCACCGGCAGCACCGGCATGCGCGCCATGCCGGCAAAGCGATTCACGAAATCATCCTCCGGCCCGAAGATGATCGACGGGCGAATGATCGTCGCCTGCGGGAAAGCGGCGCGCACCGCTTCCTCCCCCTGCCCCTTGCTGCGGGCATAATGCGATTCGGCGGCCGAATCGGCGCCGATCGCCGAAACATGCACCAGCGCGCCGACGCCGGCGTCGCGCGCTGCTTCCGCCACGTTGCGGGCACCCGCGACATGAATCGAATCGAAATCGCCCTTCAGGATGCCGACCAGATTGATCACGGCATCCGAACCGCGCACCACCCGCGCCACGCTGTCGGCCTTGGTGATGTCCGCCGCGGCCAGCTGCGTCTGGCCCAGGCCGCCCAGCGGCTTCACGAACCAGGCCCGGTTGGGATCGCGTTCGGCCAGGCGCACGCGGGCGCCGGCCTTCAGCAATTCCTGCGCCACGTAACGCCCCAGAAAACCCCCGCCGCCGAACAGGGTAACAAGTGCCGTCATGTCATTTTCCCGAATGTCGTGAATTTTTTTGCTCCAACCCGCAATGCCGCCACCGACGCGTGTTGACAAGCACCGAGAGCGTCCCCTAAAGGCGCGGCCCTACCCCGTGCCCAGATGGCGGAATTGGTAGACGCACCAGCTTCAGGTGCTGGCGATCGCAAGGTCGTGGAGGTTCGAGTCCTCTTCTGGGCACCATTTGTTCCCTCTGGATTCGTCCAGAGGCGTCCAGCAAGCGGCTGGTTTCAAAGCATAATTTCGTCGACGATCGCTGGCAACCTTCCGGGTTGATCCAGCCAAATCCAGTGAAAGAGTCACAAAAAGAGGCTCATTCTGTGACTGCTGGATCGACCCGGGCAAACCGGGAATATGTCGATGCTGACTCAACTCCAGATCACCTCCGCCAAGCCAAAAGCCAAACCCTACAACCTGTCCGATGGACAAGGGCTGGTCTTGATCGTCCAGAAGACCGGTTCAAAGCTGTGGCGGTTCCGCTATCTGTTGATTTCCACTGAGAACTGACCCGGGATTTTCACCGAGAAGTGACCCGCCTGCGGTTATGGTTTGGGTGTCATTGGTGGGTCAAGATGTGGGCTTCTCCTTTCTGGGTTTG
>NZ_FZOS01000078.1 GCF_900188165.1 Edaphosphingomonas laterariae
GAGATATTCGTCGAAGATCGCGTTCTGCAGGTCGATGCGCAGCGCCAGGATGCGGTTCAACCACCGCTGGATCGTGGGCAAGGTCTCGGTGAGCCCCCCGCCCTCCCCGGCCAGGTTCAAACCGGTGAGCGCCTGGAACTGATCGAAGTGGACCGATTGGAGTTTTGCCTGGAACAGCAGGCGAAACCACTGGTCGAGCGATTCCCGCGCGAAGTCGGACTCCAGATTGTCGCGGGGGTCGAAAAGTCCCTGCCCGCCGGTCTGGCGTTGGCCACGGGTCAGCGCGCCCAGGCTGTCGAGGCGCCGGGCGATGGTCGAGATGAACCGCCGTTCGCCACGGCAATCGGTGGAAACGGGCCGAAACAAGGGCGGGCAGGCTTGGTGGGTGCGGTGCGTGCGGCCCAGCCCCTGGATCGCCGCGTCCGCGCGCCAACCGGGCTCGAGGAGATAGTGAATGCGGCGGCTCTGATTGGGCGCGTCGAGGCTGGCGTGGTAACTCCGCCCCGTGCCGCCGGCGTCGGAGAAGATCAGGATGCGCTTTTCGCCGCGCATGAAGATGTCGGTCTCCGCGAGGTTCGTGCGCGCGCTGCGCCGTTCGATCCGCTGACGGCCGTCGGCATCGACGACGATCCGCCGGCTGCGGCCCGTCACCTCGGCCACAGCCTCCGTCCCGAAATGCCCGATTATGTGATCGAGCGCCGAGCCGACGACCGGCAGCGCACAGAGTTGCTCGAGGAGCTGGTCGCGCATGGCCATCGCTTCCCGGCACAGCACGGGCTGCCCGGCCTCGTCGATCATCGGTTCCGAGCGCACCGTGCCGCTATCGTCGGTATAGGTGCGCATCTGGCGCACGGGAAAGGCCGCGGTCAGATAATCGACCAGGAATTCGCGCGGGGACAGCTCGATATCGAGCCAGGCGCGCTCCTCGGGGGACAGGTCGGCAAGGGCACGATCGAGCATCGCTTCCGAGGTCGACACGAGCTGGACGACGGCGCAGTCGCCGCGCGCGAGATCGGCGGCGATCGCCGGGATCAGCGAGGGCAGCTTCATCGACAGCAGGATCTGGCCGAAGAAGCGTTGCTTGGTCGATTCGAAGATCGACAATGCCGCGGCCTTCGCGCCGCTATTATAGGTGGCACCGCTGAAGCCGTCGGTGACGCGCGTGGCGGCGAGCGCGGCCTGCAGATTGTTGTGAATGATCGCCCAGGCATCGGCATAGGCATTGTAGACGGCGATCTGTTCTTCGCTGAGCCGATGCTCGAGGATGTCATATTCGACGCCGGCGAAGCTGAGCGCCCGCGCGGCATAGAGGCCCTGCGCTTTGAGGTCGCGGGCGATCAACTCCATCGCCGCGATGCCGCCTCGGCGCAGGGATTCCACGAAGGCCCGCCGGTCGGCGAAGGCCGTCTGCGGTCCCCACAATCCGAGGCGTGTCGCATAGGCAAGATTGTTGACATCCGAGGCGCCCGTCGCCGAGGCGTAGAGAATCCGGGCGCGCGGAGCGAGATTTTGCAGGCGGACGCCGGCAATGCCCTGCTCGGACCCTTTCGTGGCGCCGAACCGGCCCTCGCCGCCGGCCACCCCGGCCATTTCATGCGCC
>NZ_FZOS01000018.1 GCF_900188165.1 Edaphosphingomonas laterariae
TGACGCTGTACAACAATACCGGCCCCGTCAGTCAGTGGGGCGCCTGGGGCCTGCGCGAATATGCCGGCCAGCCCATCGCCGAAACGCCAAAGCTGCGGGCCGTGCGCGATCATGTCGATGAGCGCTAGGCGCGGCTGCGGCGAAGCGGGTGCGGCCGGTATTTGAGTTCACGGCCTGAATCCCGCCTGTCAGGACACGCCGACATTGCGGACATTGACGAGGGCTGCCAGCATGAACTCAGTGTAACGCGCGCGGGGCAGTCAGAGGACGGCTGAGCATTATGGATGGCAGAATGGTCCAGTGATTAATTTAGTAATCTTCTCGCTCTTCTCAGCTCAAGCTATCAGCAGCCCCTCGGCTTCCCGCGCTGCGGATGAGTATGCAAGCGCCATGGCATGTGCGAGCAAGTTCGCAGAGGCCGCGACCTTTCAGCGGCGGAATATCTTCGCGATTGCTGAGGACGCGGCGAAACAGTGCGCTGCTGAAATTGATGCGTCAGCCAAGTCACTTGATCAAGGCGTAGAAACGGGGGCGTCCGATGAGGAAACCCTTTCGCTTGAATATGTCGGTGCCAAGGCTCGTGTGGCAGCGTGGAATGTTATCATTAATCGATTGGAGGGCGGAGAAAGTGTAGCCGTTCCCTCTGGGCTCGATCCTACCGTGGGCGAGATGCAAGCGCGCTATATTGAGTGCTCTAGATCAGCAGGTGGAATCAAATTCTCTTCCGTCTTCTTTGGCGACGAATGGCTCGCTGACACGCTGAAGAAGAGTGAGGAGAGCCGCATTCAAGCCTTTGTGGAAGTTGGCAGGCAATTGTGCCCCAAAACATATCAGAACCTCGTGGTCGCCACGCGGGCTGCTGGGGAAGGCAAGAGTCGCACGGCGCAACAACAACTGCAGCTTGATCTGGCCGGTGCCGAACATTTCGCTGCAGGAACCTGGCTTAAGAACGCCCAAAAGGAGTGAGGCTGCCAGGAAAGCCTATCGCCGACGGTCTACGAAATATCCCTGTGCAACGATAGGTATCGTCCGCTTCCCCCGACCTAACCGCCATCTGACCATCCCGTGCGCCTTCCCAAAACCTGACCACCGTTCACCGTCGATAGCCGGGGCGACGTGCCGTGCTATTGGCTCCTCCATCGTCCCCCCGCGTTCGGGGAACAAAATTCCATCTGCTATGTCGGATCGGCCGGTGCGGCTGCGTCCTTGGGGCGCGGCTTTGACCGATGGGCCGCCGGTTCGATGAAGGAGATACCCGATGTCGCGGATTGCTCCCTGTCTCTGGTTTGCTGATGAGGCCGAACAAGCGGCCAATTATTATGTCTCGCTGATGCCCGATGCGCGGATCGATCATGTCCAGCGCGCGGTGGCCGACAGCCCCGGCAATGTCGAGGGCGGGGTGCTGATGGTGGCGTTCACCATCGGTGGCAACCGCTTCCTGGCGCTCAACGGCGGTATCCGCTTCGAATATACCCACGCCATTTCCCTCCATTTCGAATGCGCCGACCAGGCCGAGCTGGATCGGCTGTGGGAGGGGCTTTCCGCCGGCGGATCGATCGAACAATGCGGCTGGCTGAAGGATCGCTACGGCGTTTCGTGGCAGATCGTGCCGCGCGCGCTGGGCGAGATGCTCGCCGATCCCGATGCCGCGAAGGCCAAGCGGGTGATGCAGGCGATGCTGGGCATGCACAAGATCGACATCGCCGCGCTGGAACGTGCCCGCGACGCGGCCTGAACCGGGCTTCGCCGTCGCGCGGGCTGGCAAGGCCGGCCGGGGCATGGGATAGTGCCCGCCGCGCGAAGGAGAAGGCCATGTTCGTCGCGGTCTATTGGTGGCGTGTCCATCCCGGTAAGGAGGATCAGTTCCGCGCCGCATGGCGACGGGGCACGGAACTCATCACCGCGATCTACGGCAGCCATGGTTCGCGTCTGCATCGCACGGCGGACGGCCGCTTCGTCGGCATCGCGGAATGGCCGGACGAGGCGAGCTGGCGGCGCGCGTTCGAAGCGAAGATGGTCTATGACGAACCCGCCACCCGCGCGGCCTTCGTCGATGCGATCGCCGATGCCCCGCGTGAGCCGCTGCTGGCGATGGAGGTGACCGACGATCTGCTGCTGCGGACGCTGGCGCTGGCCGACGAGGATCAGGGGCGGGGATGAGGGCAGGGGGATGAAGGGAGAGGCGGATGCTGCACGGTAGTTGCCATTGTGGTGCGGTGGCCTTCACCGTCGATGCCGATGTTCCGGCCGAGGCGATCGGCTGCAATTGCTCCCATTGCCGGCGCAAGGGCTTCCTGCTCGCTTTCTACCCGCCGGAACAGTTCCAGCTGCTGCGCGGCGAGGATGCGACGGAAAGCTATTTCTTCAATCGCCACGCGATCGAGCATCGTTTCTGCCGCACCTGCGGCACGCAGGCCTTTGCGATCGGCAAGGGGCCGGATGGCAGCCCGGTGCGGGCAGTCAACCTGCGCTGCGTGGACGAGGTGGATCCCGATGCGATACCCGTCCGCCATTTCGACGGGGCGAGCCTTTGAGCGCGGGCCGCATCCATATCGGCATCGGCGGATGGACGTTCGAGCCGTGGCGCGGAACCTTCTATCCCGAAAAACTGGCGCAGGCGAAGGAACTGGCCTTTGCCGGCGAACGGCTGACCGCGATCGAGATCAACGCCACCTATTACAGCACGCAGAAGCCCGAAAGCTGGCAGAAATGGGCGGATGCCGTGCCCGGCGATTTCGTCTTCACGGTCAAGGCCTCGCGCTTCTGCACCAACCGGCGGGTGCTGGCCGAAGGCGCGGATTCGATCGCCAAGTTTCTGGGGCAGGGGATGGCTCGGCTTGGCGACAGGCTTGGGCCGATCCTCTGGCAGTTCATGGCCACCAAGAAGTTCGATCGCGAGGATATGGCCGCGTTCCTGAAGCTGCTGCCCGGCAAGCTCGGCGATCGCACCCTGCGGCATGCGCTGGAGGTGCGCCACGAAAGCTTCGTCGATCCGGCCTTTGTCGATCTCGCCCGCGATCATGGCGCGGCGATCGTCTTTGCCGATCATGCCGAATATCCGGCGATCGCCGATCTGACCGCCGATTTCGCCTATGCACGCCTGCAGCAGAGCGAGGAGCAGGAATCGGCGGGCTATGCGCCGGCGGCGCTCGATCGCTGGGCTGCGGTGGCGAAGGGCTGGGCGGCGGGGGAAGCGCCTGACGGCCTGCACTATGTCGCAACGGCATCGCCCAAGCTGGCCGCGCGCGATGTCTATATCTTCTTCATCAGCGGCGCGAAGGTGCGCAACCCAGCGGCGGCGCAGGCCCTGATCGATCGGGTCAGCTGAGCAGGGCGATCGTGCGCGGGTCGCGTTCGCCGCCGTAAAAGGCGTTGAGCGCATCGCCGAACGGTTCGGCCGCCGGGTCATCGGCGGCCGCGTCGAACAGGGTGAGCGACGAGCGTAGCTTGACCGCATCGATCCCGCCCATGATCGTTTCCGCATCCTGCCCGGCATGCGTCAGCAGCGCGCGCGTGCAGTCGCGCAGGCGTTCACCGAGCAGCGGATGATCGAGATAGGCCCGCGCTTCCGCGAGCGAGCCGATCGCGTAACGCTGCGCCATCGCGCTGAAGCCGAGCCCTGCGATCTGGGGAAAGATGAACCACATCCAGTGGCTGCGCTTTGCGCCGGCCTGCAATTCCACGAGTGCGCGATCATAGCTGTCGGCCTGCGCGGCGATGAAGCGGGCGAGATCGAAGGGATCGCCCATATCCATGGTTCAGGCCGCTATCAGCCCGCGCGCAACGAGGTCGGCGCGCAGCGTGGGAGCATCGCGAAACACATGGCCGATCAGCCCCGCGGCCTCGCCGGCGGCGACATTTTCGGCCCGGTCGTCGACGAACAGCGCCTCGCCCGGTGCCAGGCCGAAACGGCGCATCGCCAGATCGAAGATCGCGGGGTCGGGCTTCACCATCTTTTCCTCGCCGGAAACGAGGATATCACGGAAGCGATCGAACAGCGCGGCGTGATCCGCGCGGAACGGTGCCCAGAATTCGGCCGAGAAATTGGTGATGGCGAACAGCGGCACGCCAGCGGCATCCAGCGTTTCCACGATTTCCGGGCTGCCCGGAATCGGGCCGGGAATCGTTTCGCCGAATCGCGGGCCGAACTGCGCGATCAGATCGGCATGTTCGGGGTGACGCGCGGCAAGCTCGGCGCTCGTTTCAGCGAACGGGCGGCCGGCATCGTGCTGGAAATGCCATTCGACGGTTACGACGCGCGCCAGAAAATCCTCCAACGCCGCCTGATCGGAAATCAGGCGGGCGTAGAGGTATCTGGGATGCCAGTCGTACAGGACATGGCCGACGTCGAAGACGACGGCCCGGAGCGGCTTTGCGCTCAGCCCTGACGCGCCTTGAAGCGGCGGTTGGTCTTGTTGATCACATAGGTGCGGCCACGACGACGGATCACGCGATTGTCGCGGTGACGCCCCTTGAGCGATTTGAGCGAATTGCGGATCTTCATGGCTAGAACGCCTGCCTTATCTAAGTCGTCGTCGGGAAAAGTGAGGCGCTCCCCTATTCAACGGCCGAACCAGAGTCAAGCCGAAGCAGGCCGATGCAGCAAAAGACGTTGGACAAGCGTTTCAATCCGCGTCCATGTGATGCCGGGGCTGAAAAAGGAACCAAATGCCATGTCGCTACGCCGCCTTGCTATTCTGGGTTACGCGCTTGCGGTTGCCGGTTGCGCGTCGTCCGTTCCGCCGGCGCAGGTGACGCGATTCCATCTCGGCCAGCCGCTCGCCCGGGGCGAGATCGTGGTGGAGCCGCTGAACCCGGCGATGGCGAACAGCCTGGAGTTTCGCGATCAGGCCGAAGCGGTGAGCGCCGAGCTCGCCCGGCTCGGTTTCCGGCTGGCGCCCGGCATCAGCCGTTCGGAACTCGTCGCGGTGGTTGCCGTCACCCAGGGCTTCCGCGATGAAATGAGCGGCGGATCGGGCATGTCGGTCGGCATCGGCGGGGGCAGCTATGGCGGCGGGGTCGGCATTGGCGGGGGCGTCAGCTTCCCGATCGGCAAGTCCAACTCGCGCCAGATGGTGCTGACCGAGCTTGCCGTCCAGCTCAAGCGGCGTTCGGAAGGAACCGTGGTATGGGAAGGCCGTGCGCGCAGCGAAGCGCGGGCGGGAACCCCCTATGCCGAACCGTCGGCCACCGTTAGGCGGCTGGCATCGGCAATGTTCAAGGATTTCCCCGGCGAATCCGGGCGCACGGTGACGGTTAAATAGGCAGAACAACAAGATGGGCGCGAAATTGGCACTCGGAATCTCGGCCGCGTTCGACAGCGGTAATATCATCGTCGTCGGGCAGGAGGGCGATCGCTTCGATCTGGAGATCGCGCGCGACCACGAATCGGATTTCTATCAATGGTTCCATTTCCGGCTGACCGGCGCTGCCGGGCGGGATGTGACCTTGCGGATCCTGAACGCCGGTGGCGCCGCTTATCCCGGTGGCTGGCCCGGCTACCATGCGCGGGTGTCGGAAGATCGGCAGCATTGGCATCAGGCGGAAACCGGCTATGCCGATGGCGTGCTGACGATCCGGCACCGCCCGGCCACCAACAATGCGTGGTTCGCCTATTTCGCGCCTTATTCGATGGAACGGCACCATGATCTGGTCGCGCGCATGGCGGTGCGGCCGGGGGTGCGCCATCGCTCGCTCGGGCAAACGCTCGACGGGCAGGAACTGGATTGTCTGACGGTCGGCACGGGCGCGAAGCAGGTGTGGCTCTATGCGCGCCAGCATCCGGGCGAGACCATGGCCGAATGGTGGATGGAAGGCGCGCTGGAGCGGCTGACCGACGATCAGGACAGCGTGGCGCGGGCGCTGCGCGCGGCGGCGACGTTCCATATCGTGCCGAATATGAACCCAGATGGTTCGCGGCGTGGGCATCTTCGCACCAATGCGGTGGGCGTAAACCTCAATCGCGAATGGCATGAGCCCTCGGCCGAACGCAGCCCGGAAGTGCTCCATACGCTCGCCGCGATGCAGGAAAGCGGTGTCGATTTCGCGATGGACGTCCATGGCGACGAAGCGATCCCGCACGTCTTCATCGCCGGGTTCGAGGGGATTCCCGCCTGGACCGATCGTCAGGGCGAGCTTTATCATCGCTTCCGCGACACGCTGGCCCGGCGCACGCCCGATTTCCAGACGGCGCGGGGCTATGATGTCGCGGCACCCGGCAAGGCCAATCTGTCGATGTCGACCAACCAGCTCGCCAATCGCTTCGGCTGCGTGGCGATGACGCTGGAAATGCCGTTCAAGGACAATGATGATCTGCCCGATCCGGCCTATGGCTGGTCGCCGGCGCGATCGAAGCAACTGGCGGCGGACTGCCTGGCCACGCTCAACGAAATGATCGGCGATATCTAAAAGGACATGAAGATAGGGCGGCGGGCCGGTCGGGGGTTGCTTCGCCGGGCCGGACGCCGCCTAACGGGGCCATCATAAGGAAGGATGGCCGAATGACGCTCAGGCTGGAAGAGATCGAGCTGATCAAGCAGCTCAAGCATCGCTACATGCGGATGCTGGATAGCGGCGACAATGATGGGCTGACCGCCTGTTTCGTGCCCGAGGCGACGATCCGCTACGAAGGCGGTTCCTACCTCTACGAAGCCGGCAGCCGGGATGAGATCATAGGCATGCTCAGCCAGATGCAGAACAACCAGTTCGTCGGCATGCACCTCGCCCTCATGCCGGAAATCACCGTCCACGATGCCGACAATGCGGAAGGCCGCTGGACGATGATCGATTGGGCGGTGAACATGGCGACCAACCGGATGACGCATGGCTCGGCGCTTTATCAGGATCGCTATGTCCGCCGCGATGGCGAATGGCGGATCCTGCATTCGGGCTATGTGCGCCTGTTCGAACGCGTCGAGATGCTGAAGGAGCCGATTGAGCTGAGCAGCCACGCCTTCGCCCGTTTCGGCGCGCCGATGCTGGGCGGGGTGCTGCCGCGCTGAACCTGACGCCTCGTCTGGCGCGTGCGCGGGTCAGACGTAGCGGCGGCTGCAGGTGGACCAGCTTGTCGCTGCAAGCCCCCCGGGCTTCAGCACCTGATCGGCACGCTGGCGGACGTTGAACGCGATGATGTCGCGGATCGTCCGGTCGCCGATCAGGCCGCCCCAGAAAACCGGCTTATAATCATAGACGATCTCGACGAACATGACGGCCGTGCCGCCCAGCGCGGCGACATTCTTGGTCGCGGTGCCGATCTTGGTCGGGGATGCGCTGTTGCCGATCATCGGCACCGATTTGATCTGGTCACTCGGCGCGGCCGAAGCCTTGGTCGGGTCGCTGCGTTTCCAGGCCTCCGATCCATCGGTGATCGTGCCGTCGCCGCTGGTGCGCGGCGTGCCGTAGCTGGATGAGGCGTCTTTCATGCCATAGCAGCGCTGCCAGCGGATCCACTGGTTCGGCACGTCGGTGCCGTTGATATTGGTGGTCAGTGGCGCCACGCTGCGCGGTTCGACGCTGGACAGGATGATGCGGCCCTGTTCGGCAAAGTGGATGCCTTCACCGGCCAGCTTGGCGCCGATGAAAAGCTCGTTCACGTCATGCTCGTCGATCGAATCGCGCACACGTGCGGCATTGTCCGCGGTCGCCATGGCGATCTGGCCGACGCGAACATTCGCGATCACATAGTTGACCGTTTCAAGGCCTGCCAGGCCCAGGAACAGCGCCGGCACCATGTAGAGCGCGAACTCGGTCAGCGCGATGCCGCTGGCGTCGTGGCGCAGGCGGCGCAGCCAATGGCGGGCGGGCGTCATGTGCACTTCACCGTCGGAATGGTCTGCGCGGCAAAGGGCTGGTTGCGCAGCACCGTGCTGCGGCTCACCGTCGCCACGGACGAGAAGCCGAAGATCTTGGTTAGCGGCATCAGCTGGTTGTAGGTCGCCGTGACCTTGTAATAGACGATGTCATCCGATCCGCCCAAACCGGTGCGGCCGGCGACGCTGTCGTAAATGCCGTTTCCGTTCAGATCTTCATAACAGTCGCCGACATTATATTCGCCAAGAGGGTCGGTATCCTGCTTGATCTTTTCCGGCTTCCCGATGCCGGAATATTCATAATAGCTTTTCTTCTCGATCTCGATGGTCGCAGTATTGGAAAAGCTTTCGAGCTGGCTGTCGATATAATCGTCGACCTGTTGGGCCGTCAGATTGCCGATCGCCGAATTGCGCGCCGCGCGGTGCAGCGTGCCCTCGATTACCGATCCCAGATACATGCGATAACCGAAATCGAACAGCGCGAGGATGATGCCGCACAGGGGCAGCGCCACCAGCGCGAACTCGACGGCCGCGATGCCGCGCCGATCCTCCCGGATCCGGCGATGGAGATGCCGCAGCCTCATTGCGTCAACCTCAGCGAGCCGATGTTCTTGCCGATCTCCACGAACTTGGCGATCAGCTCGGCCTGGTTGGCGGACGTTGATGCCTGCGATGTGCTGCTGGCGCAGTCACGCAGCGTATCGGTCAGGCTGGTCCCGAACGCGATTGTCCAGACCGAGACGTTCATGCCCTTGACGGCATTGCACATCATCTTCGTGCGCTGCATGTGCCGGTTGTCCTGGTCACTTTCGCTTGTCCAGCCGCCGGTGACACGCTTGTCCCATTGTTCGGCGCCGTAGAGCGTGTAGTTCGACCTGCTGGTGACCATCTCGCCATCGGTCATGAAGATCAGGAAGCGCGCGACCGGCATGCTGCAATAGCTGACCGAATTTCCTGCATCGGTGGAGTTGCAGGGAAGTGCTTCGGCATTGCTCTTGAATATGCCCTTGGGGGAGATGAAACGGGCGCCCCAGATGAGGCCGGAATCGAGATATGTGTTCCCGGTCGGTGACAGCGATTTGACATAGGTGTCCATCTCGCTGCGCGTCATCACGGTCAGCCGTTTGGCTTCTGCCGGGCAATAGGCCGTCAGGCGGTCGCCGCTGCCGTCGGGGTTATATTCCACTTCGGGCCAGAACGGCGCCCAGCGCGATGTGTTGTCCGATGGGATAAGGTCGATGTCGAGGTCCTTGGCTCCCGACGGAATGGTCAGGTTGGTCGAAGGCACGATCGTGCTCACCGTCTGCCGTTCCTCGATGCATCCGGCCCATTTCACATTTTCCGTCGTGCCGATATCGCGTGTCGGCACGGCCGTGCTGTTGCCGGTTACATAGCCGGAAACATCGATGGAAACCGGCTCGTAGAACCAATCGCTTCGCGTGCCCGATGAATCCTTGTTGTACCAGGTGCAGCGGTCGTTGGCGGTCCCATCCTCGTTGCGCCAGCTGCCGCCTTTGGTGTCGCAATATTCTTTGGTCACGCCATATTCGCGATGGCGGTAGCGCGGTGTGCGGGATTGGTAGGTCCAGTTGTCCGAAACGATGTAGTTGGCGTTCTGTGCCTTGACGATCTTGCCGACATTCACGTTCGTCGAATAAGGCACGATGCCGTACCGCAGTCGTAACCCCTGGGCGGCAAGCTTGTCCTGCACGGGTTTCAATTCGTCATAAAGCGCCAGAACGGCCGTGCGCAGCGACGCGATCTTCTTGGTGCCCCCGATCGATTGATCCATCGATCCGGTGACGTCGAGCACCAGCAGAATGTCGGTGTTCACGAAATCCTGCTTGGCGTTGCACGTCGCCGAAATCGGCAGCGTGCCGAAGCCAAAAAGCTTCATGATCGATGTCGGAATGGTCGTCTGCGCGGTGACGACGACGGAAATGTCCTGGCCCTTCGCCGTCGTCGGCGTGAAGGCCGCCGTCTGGAAGCTGCCTTGTGGGAAGTTGAAGTTGAAGAACTTCGTCACTTCGTCGCGCACGGTCTGGTCGACCTCGCCGTTGCTCATCGCGCGGCGGCCGGCGAGCGACGCGGCGTCGCACGCCACCTGCAGGCGGCTCTGCGCGGCATAAGCGCGGCTGATGTCCACGCCTGATCCGATCAGGCAGACCAGCGGGATGAAGGCGGCGGCGGTGATCACGGCGACATTGCCGGCCGTGTTGTCGCGCAACCGGGCCAGAAATGGGGGGCGGGCTGCCGCGTCCGGCCCCGTTCTGCCCTTCGCGCTCCGGGCCCCTTCCTTGCTCTTGCCTGCGTGCGCCATGCGGATTGTCCTGCTCGGCGCCCCCACAGGCGCCCGTTGCACCGCAATGCCAAAGAAGGGCTAATGCTTGTTGAAGCCGGACGGTTAACGCGCTGTTGCGTGCTTTTGCGCGGCGGTTATGGGGAAGGGATGATCCAGCCTGACGATCCCGAACGCGCGCTCGCGCTGGTTTATGCCCCGCAGGATCGGCGCGAGGCGCTGGCCGTGTTGTGGCGGCTGGACGAACGCATGGGCCAGGTGCTCGCCGCCGCGCATGAACCGATGATCCGCGCGATCCGCCTCGCCTGGTGGCGTGAGGCGCTGGAGGCGCTGGATGGCGGGCCGCCGCCCGACGAACCCTTGTTGCAGGATGTGGTTCGCCACATTCTGCCGCTCGGCCTCAGCGGCGCCGATTGCGCCGCGCTGGAGGAAGGCTGGGCGGCGCTGGGCGATCTGCCCCCCGATCTCGCCCGCCACGCCCGCACGCGCGGTCGCCCGCTGTTCGAGTTGTCCGCGCGCCTGCTCGGCTGGCCGGTGGATCGCGCGATCGGCAATGCGGGGGAAGGCTGGGCGCTGATCGATCGGATCGCCATGGGCGATGGCGGCGAGGAGGCGGAGGCGCTGCGCGGCCATGCGCTCGAACTGCTCGCCCCCGTCCGCCTGCCGCGTCCGCTGGCTGTGCTCGCGGCTCTGGCGCGGCGCGATGCCCGGCCGGGCGGGCTGGAATCCCGCCGGCAGGGATCGCCGCGCCGGCTGTTCCGCGCGCTGGCTGCGGGAATGCTTGGCCGCTGAGCCACTTGCCGCTAGCCTCCCGCGCCGGGGACGATGGGGGAGGCTGGCATGGGCCGGTTCATTGCGGGTGTCGCATCGGCGCTGCTGCTGACGGCGGCGGGGATTTTCTGGTGGAGCGGCAGCCGCGCCGAAAGCCCGGTGCCGCCGGCCCCGCTGCTCGCCGCGCCAGCGCCCGCCGATCCGCTCGCGCCGCCGCCGCAGGCGAGCGAACAGACGCGCGAGGAACGGCGCTTCGCTCGCTATGATCGCGATCGGAACGGCGCGGTGGCGCGCGACGAATATCTGGCGGCGCGGCGCAAGGCGTTCGCCAGGCTCGATCGCGACGGCGATGGGCGCCTGTCGTTCGAGGAATATGCGGTCAAGACGAGCGAGAAGTTCGCCAGGGCGGATGGGGATCGTTCGGGCGCGCTCGACGCCCGCGAATTCGCCACCACCCGCATTGTCCGCAAGACGCCCGCCAAGCCTGATTGCCCGCCGCCCCCGCCCGGCCGCGACGAGGCGGAGGAGGGCTGAGAGCTCATCAGCGTTGAGGGGCGATCAGGCCGCGCTTTCCAGCCAGCCCGCCAGCTTTTCCCGCGCGCGCGCGGTGTAGAGCAGCTTGCGATCGGCCTTCTTGGTCCGGCCGATCCCGGTCAGCGGCGGCATCAGCCCGAAATTGACGTTCATCGGCTGGAAGGTTTCGGCCTCCGCGCCGCCGGTGATATGGTTGTGCAGCGCGCCGAGCGCGGTTTCCACGGGCGGGCGCGGCATCGTCCGGCCGGCCAGCTCGGCGGCGGCGAAGCGGGATGCAAGCAGGCCCACGGCGGCGGATTCGATATAGCCTTCGCAGCCGGTGATCTGGCCGGCAAAGCGGATATTGGGTGCGCTCTTCAGCCGCAATTCGCCGTCCAGCAGGCGCGGCGAATTGATGAAGGTGTTGCGGTGCAGCCCGCCCAGCCGCGCGAATTCGGCCTTTTCCAGCCCCGGTATGGTGCGGAACACGCGCACCTGTTCGGCATGTTTCAGCTTGGTCTGGAAACCGACGATGTTCCACAGCGTGCCGAGCGCATTGTCCTGCCGCAGCTGGACGACGGCATAGGGCCAGCGCCCGGTGCGCGGATCATCTAGGCCGACCGGCTTCATCGGCCCGTGGCGCAGCGTGTCGACGCCGCGTTCGGCCATCACCTCGATCGGCATGCAACCGTCGAAATAGGGGGTGTCGGCCTCCCAATCCTTGAACGCGGTCTTTTCGCCGGCGAGCAGCGCGTCGATGAAGGCGAGATACTCGTCCTTGTTCATCGGGCAGTTGATGTAATCCTTGCCCTCGCCCTTGTTCCAGCGCGACTGGAACCAGGCCACGTCCATGTCGATCGTGTCGCGGTGGACGATCGGCGCCAGCGCGTCGAAAAAGGCCAGCTGCTCCTCGCCCGTTTCCGCCAGGATGGATTGGGCCAGCGCGGATGCGGTCAGCGGCCCGGTCGCGATGATCGCGGGGCCCTGCGGCAACCCGTCGACGCGCTCACGCACCAGTTCGATCCGCTCATGTCCGGCGACGGCGCTGGTCACCGCGGCGGAAAAGCCGTCGCGGTCCACCGCCAGCGCCGATCCCGCCGGCACGCGATGCTTGTCGGCGCAGGCCATGATCAGCGACCCCATCTGCCGCAGTTCGGCGTGGAGCAGGCCGACGGCGTTGCTTTCGGCATCGTCGGACCGGAAGCTGTTGGAACAGACGAGTTCGGCCAGGTCGTCGGTCTTGTGCGCGGGCGTGCCTTCCACCCCGCGCATTTCCGACAGGCGGACGCGATATCCGGCCTCGGCCATTTGCCACGCGGCTTCGGATCCGGCGAGCCCGCCGCCGATGATATGGATGTCGTGAGTCATGGCGAAGTGCGATAGAAGCAAAGCCCGCAGGATGCGAGTGGGAGAAGGCGGATGCTCGATCATGTCGGTCTCGCGGTGTCGGATATCGCCCGTTCGCGCGCCTTCTACGAAGCCGCGCTGAAACCGCTCGGGATTGCTGTGCTGATGGAAGTGACGCCGGAGATGACGGCATCCGGCGGCACCGCGCTGGGGCTGGGCAGGGGCGGCAAGCCCTTCTTCTGGATCGGCGACAATGAACAGCCGGGGCAGGGCACGCACATCGCCTTCGCGGTCGATGATCGCGCGACGGTCGATGCCTTCTACGCGGCGGCGCTGGCGGCGGGCGGCACCGATCATGGCGCGCCGGGCCTGCGCCCGCATTATCATCCCGATTATTACGCGGCCTTCGTGCTCGATCCCGACGGCATCAATGTCGAGGCCGTCTGCCACCGGCAGGCCTGATGCGCCTCTTCACCATCGGCTATGAAGGCGCCACCCAGGCCGGGCTGATCGCCGCGCTGCAGGCGGCGGATGTTCGACAGGTGATCGACGTGCGGGCCGTGCCGCTGTCGCGCAAGCCCGGTTTTTCCAAGAATGTCCTCGCCGCCGGGTTGAAGGATGCGGGCATCGCTTATGTGCATCTGAAGGCGCTTGGCACCCCGCCGGACGGGCGCGAGGCGGCGCGCAGGGGCGATCATGCCGGGCTCGAACGCGTCTATGCCGCCCAGCTCGATCTGCCGGAAGCCATCGTGCAGGCGGCGCAGCTGCGCGAACTGGCGGCGGAACGGCCAAGCGCGCTGCTCTGTTTCGAGCGCGATCCCGCGCAATGCCATCGCAGCCTGCTGGTCCGCGCCGTCGCGCCTGATGCCGATGTGGTCGATCTGTTCGCACAATAAGTTACGAAAGCCCGTGTTGAAATCGGCGGTCGCGCATCGCATCTCGCGGTTGCGGGCCGGGCCCCTCTGGCGATCGTTTCACCGGTCGCGATGTCGGACCGCATCGAGTGCGCTCGATGCTGGTCGGCGATGTGCGCGATTCGGCGGTCGGGCGCAGCATGAGGAGATCGTGAAGTGACCAATGCCGCCGTCGGAATGCCCTGTCCCGTCTGTCGGGTGCCGCTGGTGATGAGCGAACGTCAGGGCGTCGAGATCGATTATTGCCCGCAATGCCGCGGTGTCTGGCTCGATCGTGGCGAACTCGACAAGATCATCGAACGCAGCACGCGCGATGCCGCGCCGGCGGCCGCCCCCGCCCCCGCACAGCCCGCGCCGCGCAGCCAGCCCTCGCCCTGGGACGGCGGCCATCGCGGCCACGCCCCGCAGCCTTATGGCTATCACAAGCGCAAGAAGTCGTTCCTCGAGGAACTGTTCGACTAGAGCAGTTTCCGATCCGACTGCGTCGGCTCGAATGCTCTAAGCTCTTTGTTTACCGCGTTTTCCGAGTCAGCATCTGATTCCACCTGCTTGGAAAACGCTTTAGGCGCCATCCGGCTGGAATTGCCGCCTGGGCGATGGGGCAGGGTGCTTCCGTCGCCCGGGCGTTCGGCATGTTGCTCGATGAACGGCGGCCCAATGTGGCATTCATCGCCTATTCAAGGCGGCCTGGCTATGCCACAAGCCCATGCCGATGAAGACTTTAGTCCTGCCCTGTATCGCGGGCACCCTTGCCGTTACCTCGCTGGCTGCGCCTGCGGAGGCCGGCCGCCGCGATCAGGACGCCGCGTTCGAAGCCGTGCGCAGCGGCCGCAGCCAGCCGCTGCCGGTCCTCGAACGCCGCGTGCTGCCGCAGATCAGGGGCGACTATCTCGGCCGACCCGAATATGATCCCGGATCGAACATGTACCGCATGAAGTTCATGCGGAACGGTTCCGTGATATGGATCGACGTGGACGGACGCACCGGCCAGATCCTCCGCCGTTCGGGAGAATGACTGAAATATGCGGGTATTGATTGTCGAGGACGAGCCGAATCTCGGCCGTCAGCTCCGCGCCACGCTGGAAGGCGCCGGCTATGCGGTCGATCTCGCCACCGATGGCGAGGATGGCCATTTTCTCGGAAGCACCGAAAATTACGATGCCGTCGTCCTCGATCTCGGCCTGCCGAAGCTCGACGGGCTGACGGTGCTCGATCGGTGGCGCAAGGATGGCAAGGAAATGCCCGTCCTCGTGCTCACCGCGCGCGACAGCTGGTCGGACAAGGTGGCGGGGCTCGATGCGGGCGCCGATGATTATCTCGCCAAGCCGTTCCAGACCGAAGAACTGATCGCCCGCCTGCGCGCGCTTATCCGCCGTGCATCGGGCAATGCCTCGTCCGAACTGATTGCGGGCGATGTCCGCCTCGATACGCATTCGGGCAAGGTCACGCTCGCCGGCGAGCCGGTGAAGATGACCGCGCAGGAATATAAGCTGCTCAGCTACCTGATGCACCACAAGGGCAAGGTGGTTAGCCGCACCGAATTGATCGAACATATTTACGATCAGGATTTCGATCGTGATTCCAATACGATCGAGGTGTTCGTCACGCGCATCCGCAAGAAATTGGGGCAGGACGTGATCACCACCATCCGCGGGCTCGGCTACAGCCTCGAGGAACGGGACGCCTGAGCGTCCTGAGCGGATCGGGGTGGAGACGTGACCGATAGCAACCCGCCTCCACCGGCGGCGGCCGAAGCGCCGCCCCGTTTCCGCCTGCCTGCCTTCCTGCGACTGATCCGCACGCGGTTGCGGCCGATGCCCGCCACCGAACGATCGACGGGTTCGCTCACCCGCCGGATGATCGGCATATCCTCGCTCTGGATCTTCCTGCTGCTCGTCGGCGGCGGGCTTGAGCTCGATCGCGTGCTGACATCGGCGATCACCCGCAATTTCGACGCGCAGCTCGAATATGTGCTGACCGCGATGATCGCCTCGTCGGAAATCGGCCCCGATGGCGAGGTCCGCTTCAACCGCCCGCTCGCCGACCAGCGTTTTCTGGAACCCTATTCGGGGCTTTATTATCAGATCAGCGGCCGTGGTTTCGAAACCTTCCGCTCACGCTCGCTCTGGGATCGCGCGCTGACGGTGAAGGCGCAGCATGGCGACGATGACGTCCATGTCTATGACAGCCACGAATTCGGTGATGAGCCGCTGCGCATCCTCGAACGCGATATCCGCCTGCCGGCGTCGCAGGTGCGCTGGCGCTTTCAGGTCGCGCAAGGGCGCGCCGCGCTCGACGAACAGATCGCGACGCTCAGGCGCACCCTGGTCCGCGCCTTCGCGCTGCTCGGGCTCGGGCTGATCGTCGCGTCGGCCTTGCAGGCCACTTATGGGCTGTGGCCGCTGCGCAAGATCCGGCGCGGCATCTATGCAGTGCGGACGGGGCAGATCCAGCGGATCGACGATGCCCTGCCCAACGAAATCGCGCCGATGGTGGAAGAACTTAACGCGCTGCTCGCCCATAATGAAAAGCAGGCGGAGGAGGCGCGGCGCCATGCCGGCAATCTCGCCCATGCGCTCAAGACGCCGCTGTCGGTGATCATGAACGAGGCGACGGCGAACAGCGCGGACCTCAAGGACACGATCATCCGCGAGGCGACGACGATGCGCCGTCAGGTCGATCACCATCTCGCCCGCGCTCGCGCGGTCGGCCGGCGCGGTTCGGCGCAGAGCCGCGCGGAGGTGTGGCCAGCGCTGAAGGCGGTCGAACGGGCGATGGCGCGGCTCCACCGCCACGTCACCGTCGATCTGGCCGGCGTCAAGGATGCGGTCGTCCATGTCGAGCATCAGGATCTGGAGGAGATCCTCGGCAATCTGATCGAAAATGCCGCCAAATACGGCCAGGGCCGCGTCTTCGTCGAGGTGCGGCGCGATGCCGGCTTCGTTGAAATCATCATCGAGGATGACGGCCCCGGCATTCCCGAGGCCGATCGTCGCAACCTCTTCGTCCGGGGTGCGCGGCTCGATACCGGCAAGCCCGGCACCGGGCTCGGCCTCGCCATCGTCCGCGATGTCGTCGAAATCTATGAAGGCACGGTCAGCCTGGAGGAAAGCGAGGATCTCGGCGGTCTCCTCGTCCGTCTGCGGCTGCCGGCGGCGGCCTGACGGCCCTCGCGAACAATTAGTTTCCCGTCCAAACGGACTAGGACCGACTCCACGCCATCGCCTAGCCTCCGCGCGTGACCGGCATCAGCCGGCAAGCAGAGGATGATGAGATGGCCGAACACAAGATGCTGATCGATGGCGCGCTGGCCGATGGGGCGCAGGCGCTCGACGTGATCAACCCCGCCACCGGGTCGCCCTTCACCACCGTCGCCCGCGCGAACGAGGATGATATGCTGCGCGCGATTGCGGCGGCGAAGAAGGCGCAGCCGGCATGGGCCGCCACGCCGCTCGCCGATCGCCAGGCCGCGCTCGTCAAGCTCGCCGACGCGATCGATGCCAATGCCGTCGATCTCGCCCGCACGCTGGTGATGGAACAGGGCAAGCCGCTCGAACAGGCGCAGGCCGAAACCGCTTATGCCGCCATCTTCCTCCGCCATTTCGCCCAGCAGTCGCTGGAACCGGAAACCGTGCAGGAAGATGAAGGCTATCACATCCAGGCGCATTATCGTCCGCTCGGCGTCGTCGCCGGCATCACGCCGTGGAATTTCCCGCTGTTGATCGGCTGCTACAAGCTCGCGCCGGCGGTGCTGCTCGGCAACAGCTTCATCTGGAAGGCCGCGCCGACGACGCCGGTGACGGCGCTGATGATCGCCAATCTCGCGAAGGACATCTTCCCGGCCGGCGTGGTCAACGTGCTTGTCGACAAGAATGATCTGGGCGCGGTGCTGACCGCGCATCCCGATGTCGCCAAGATCAGCTTCACCGGCTCCACCCCCACGGGCCGCAAGGTGATGGAGGCGGCGGCCTCCTCGCTCAAGCGCCTCACGCTCGAACTGGGCGGCAACGATGCCGGCATCGTCCTGCCCGACGCGGATATCGCCAAGACCGCGCAGCGTGCGGTGGGCAGCGCCTTCAACAATGCCGGGCAGGTGTGCATCGCGCTCAAGCGCCTCTACGTCCACCGTTCGATCTACGAGGAAATGTGCGAGGCGATCGCGCGCGAGGCGGCGGAATATGCGCTGGGTGACGGGCTGGAACAGGGCACGCGCGTCGGGCCGGTGCAGAACGCGCAGCAGTTCGAAAAGGCGAAGACCTATCTCGCCGCCGCGCATGCCGATGGCCGGATCATCGCCGGCGGCCAGGTGCGCGAAGGCGGCGGCTATTTCATCGAGCCGACCGTGGTGCGCGACATCGCCGAAGGCTCCAGGCTGGTGGATGAGGAACAGTTCGCGCCGATCCTGCCGGTGATCGCTTATGACGATCCCGCCGATGTCATCGCGCGCGCCAACGCGTCCGAATATGGCCTTGGCGGGTCGGTCTGGTCGGAGGATATCGACAAGGCGCTCGCCGTCGCCGCGCAGATCGAAAGCGGCACGGTGTGGATCAACCACCACACCCATTTCGGCCCGCACATTCCGTTCGGCGGCGCCAAGCAGTCGGGCCTCGGCGTCGAATTCGGCAAGGAAGGGCTGACCGAATTTGCCCAGCGCAGCGTGGTCAGCGTTTCGCGGCAATAATCCGAGGGCAAAGGCTCGGGGGGCTGGCCGCGGCGGGCCCCCACCGGCCGGCCCTCACCGGGGCGCCTGCGCGATACCGGCAAAGAAAAAGGGGCGGCCCCGCTGGGGCCGCCCCTTTTCTGCCCGGCCTGTGGCCGTAACGGGCTTATTTGTTGTGGATCGCGGCGGCAGCGCGAAGGATCTCGAGGATCTTTTCCTGCGCGGCCGGCTCGTCCGTCTGTTCCATCGCGGCGAGCTCGCGGGCGAGGCGGCTGGTGGCCGCTTCGAAGATCTGGCGCTCCGAATAGCTCTGCTCGGGCTGGTCGTCGGCGCGGAACAGATCGCGGACCACTTCGGCGATCGACACCAGATCGCCCGAGTTGATCTTCGCTTCATATTCCTGGGCGCGACGCGACCACATCGTGCGCTTGATCTTGGGCTTGCCCTTCAGCGTCTGCATCGCTTCCTGCAGCGTCACGCTGGACGAAAGCTTGCGCATGCCAACGGCTTCCGCCTTGTTGGTCGGCACGCGGAGCGTCATGCGCTCCTTTTCGAAACGAAGGACATAGAGTTCGAGCTTGGCGCCAGCGATTTCCTGGCTTTGCAGTTCTACGACCCGGCCCACACCATGCTTGGGATATACCACATAATCGCCGACAACGAAGCTCAGCGCCTTGGCAGCCATCAATTACGACCTTTCCCTGGAATTGCCGTCACGTCCTAAACGGTCAGGCTCCCTACATAGGAAGCCCTTGCCGGTAGCGACTAGCGACGACGAATCTGCGTCCCGATACGGAAATGCGCTTACACACGCATCTTAGGTACGCTTTGTAACAGATTCGCCAGAAAAAGGCCAGCACTGCAGACAGCGATGTCAACAGACGTGATTCATCGCCCGCGCCCGCGCTAATGCGGCCTGTATTTACAGGAACTTAGTCGCCCTGGCCGGGTTCGGCCGAGAAATATTTCTCGAACTTGCCCTCTTCGCCCTTATGCTCGTCGGCATCGGCCGGCTGCTCGCCCTTGCGGGTCAGGTTGGGCCACTGCGCCGAATAAGTGGAATTCAGTTCAAGCCACTTTTCCAGGCCGCTTTCGGTGTCGGGCAGGATCGCTTCGGCCGGGCACTCGGGCTCGCAGACGCCGCAGTCGATGCATTCGTTCGGGTTGATGACGAGCATGTTCTCGCCTTCATAGAAGCAGTCGACCGGGCAAACTTCGACGCAATCCATATACTTGCAGCGGATGCAGGCATCGGTGACGACGTAGGTCATGGTCGCTTCTCTCTCCTCGAACGCCGCCCTGCTATGGCTCTGGAACGGGCGCGTCAACATTTCGTGTGCACCTGCGAGACGTTCTCAAATCGCGATGTCGATCGCCTCGGTGGCCGGTGCAAGGTCGGTATAGCATGATTGTGCTTCGGGTGCCGGGCCGCGTCGTTCGGGAATTGCCTCGACGCGGATCACGCGAACCCGCCCATGCAGCGGAAAGGTCAATATGTCACCGACATGCACCTGGGCGTGCGCGCGTTCGATAATTCGGCCGGCGACGCGGATGCGCCCGGCCGTCACGATCGCCTGCGCCACATTGCGCGTTTTCGCCAGCCGGACGAACCACAGGAACTTGTCGATGCGAATCGCCTCACTCATCGGCGCGGATCGCGGCGAGCGCGGCGAAGGCATTGCCGGGGCGGGCGGGTTCGCGGCGGCGCGGTCGCCGTGCGCCGCGCCACGCCCAGCGCGCCCGCGCGTCGCCATCGCCCTCGGCCGGCCGGAAACCCAAAGCGAGCATCAGCTGGGCAAAGCTTGGCGGCCTGAGGCCGAGTGAGGTGGCCAAGGCAGGGTCGGGGGCAAAGGCGGCGCGGCCGCTGTCGCTCGCGCCGATCCGGCGGTCATGGGCGATCCGGGCCAGCCGCTCGGCCAGATCGACGCGCAGCATCTGCGCGCCCAGCGGGCGATAGCCGGCGCGCACGAACGCGGCAAAGGCGTCGCCGTCGGCGGGCGTCGCCAATGTCGCGGCGCCGGCCGGCGGCAGCGCCGGCATCACCCCATTGTCGAAGGCGGCGGCCAGCGCCAGCCGCCAGCGCACCGGCTCGGGCTTCAGCAGCGCGGGGAAATAGACGTCGAGCGTGCCCAGCTTGAGCCCGGTCTTGGCGGCGGCCTGCCGCATCTCGCGGTCGATCGCGGCGATCGCGGGCTCCAGCGTGCGGCGATCGGCGATGCCGCCGGCTTCGGCCAGTGGCGCGTAAAGCCCGCGCAGCGCCGGCGGCACGGTCTTGTCGCGCGCGGCGTTGCTGATCGCGGCCAGCGGCTTCAGCACCCGGTCCACCTCGAACGCGATCCATGCCGCCAGCCGGTCGGCCACGGCCTTGCGCTCGTCGGGCGCCAGCGCGTCGAGCGCCTTGTAGAGCGTGATCTTGGGCGTCAGCAGGTCGCGCCCGCGCGCCAGCCGGCCAACGATGTCGCCGCGCCAGAAGATCGCCACCGGCCGCCCGGCATCGGTGTCGAGGCTGAAGGCGGGGTCGCCATCGGCCACCAGCGCCTTGGCGCGGCGTGAAAGTTCGCCCCCCAGCCGCCGTTCGGCCGCCGCCATCATCCGCTTCATGTCGTGATGGCGGGCCAGATGGTCGGCCTTGAAACGGAAGCCTTCGAGCCGGCCGATCGTCTCGCCGTCCACCGCGACGGCGCCGTCTTCCGCCACCGTCACCGGCAGCGCATCCACGCCGCGCGCGCCAAGATCGCGCATCAGCACCGCCGTCCGCCGGTCCACGAAGCGCTGGGTCAGCCGCTGGTGCAGCGCGTCGGACAGCTTTTCTTCCAGCGTGCGCGTGCGCTCGGCCCATTTCGCCGGATCGTCCAGCCAGTCGGCGCGGTGGGCGATATAGGCCCAGGTCCGCGCCGCCGCGATCCGGTCGGCCAGCGTCTCGACATCGCCCTGCACGCTATCCAGCCGGGCGATCTCGTCGGCGAACCATTGCGCCGGGATATGGCCGTTGCCTTCGCTGAGATGGCGATAGATCCGCGCGACGAAGCGGCCATGCGGCTCCGCGCCGGTCTTGCGGAAATCGGGCAGCCCGCACGCCGCCCATAGCCGCTGGACGAGCCGCGTGCCGCGCGTCCGTTCGCGCACCCAGGCTTCTTCCGCCAGGCGCTTCAGCACGGCCAGGTCGATCGCCTGGGGCGCCATGCGCAGCACCTGCGCCTGCGGGCGTTTTTCCAGCGAGGCGATCAGCGCGTCGACGCTCGAAAAATCGGGTGCGCCCTCGCGCCAGTAGAGGAAGTCGAGCGGCGGGAAGCGGTGTTGCTCGATCGCCTCCACCTCCTCCTCGTCAAAGCCGCCACGCCCGCCTTCCACCGCCAGCGTGCCGAAGGTGCCGTCGCGCTGGTGGCGGCCGGCACGGCCTGCGATCTGCGCCATTTCCGAAACCGTCAGCCGGCGCGATCGCTTTCCGTCGAACTTCTTGAGCGAGGCGAAGGCGACATGGGCGACATCCATGTTGAGGCCCATGCCGATCGCGTCGGTGGCGACCAGATAGTCGACCTCGCCGGCCTGGAACATCGCCACCTGGGCGTTGCGGGTGCGCGGGGAAAGCGCGCCCATCACCACCGCCGCGCCGCCGCGCAGGCGGCGCAGCGCCTCGGCCACGGCATAGACTTCCTCGGCCGAGAAGGCGACGATCGCCGATCGCGGCGGCAGGCGCGAAAGCTTGGCTGGCCCCGCATAGGTCAGCGTCGAAAAACGCGGCCGGTTGATGATCTCGGCATCGGGCACCAGCGCACGCAGCATCGGGCGCAGCGTTTCCGATCCCAGGATCATGGTTTCGTCGCGGCCACGCGCGCGCAGCAGGCGATCGGTGAACACATGGCCGCGTTCCGGGTCCGCGCCCAGCTGCGCTTCGTCCAGCGCGACGAAGGCGAATTCGCGTTCCATCGGCATCGATTCGGCGGTGCAGCAAAACCAGCGGGCATGATCGGGCAGGATCTTTTCTTCGCCGGTGATCAGCGCCACCCGCTCGCGGCCCTTGATCGCCACCACCCGTTCATAGACTTCGCGCGCCAGCAGGCGCAGCGGAAAGCCGATCATGCCGGAGGAATGTCCGCACATCCGCTCGATCGCGAGGTGGGTTTTGCCCGTATTGGTCGGACCCAGCACAGCGGCGATGGGCGAAGCGGCGAAGCGCGACATGCCGGCCAAGATTGTCCGCCGCCTCGATAAACACAAGGGGGTAGCGCGCGGATTCGGCATCCGGGCGGCTCATCGCTTTCATCCCCCGGCTCACCGCAGCAACTCCGCAGAAATCCGCCCTTTAATTTGACTTTAACCCCTTTTCGAAAGATTCCTGTCGTTCGATCGCGCGACCCTTGAGGGAGAACGCGGCGGGGGTTTGCAACACCGGCGGGGGGAAGCCAGCCTTGTATCAGCGGGACGAAGCCGGATTCGGCCAGGGCGGTGGCGCTACGGCGCTGGCGCTCGATGGCGGCCTGCGTCGTTCGCTGGGCGTGTCCGCGCCGGTCTTGCCCGAACTCACCGGCTGGCGCGCCACGGTCCATGATCTCGATCTGGTGGTCGATCTCGGCTCGCGCATTGGCAGCCGCACCTGGTTTCGCGGGCTGGCGACCTGTCTCGCGCTCTGCGCCGCGCCGATCGCCTTCTTCCCCGATTTTGGCTCCGTCGCCGCGCCCGCGCCGCCGGCCATGGCCGAAGCGCAGTGGCAGGAAGCCCGCGCCATCGCGATCGCGCCGCTGGGCCTTGGCGCCGATACCGGGCGGCGGATGGCGCCCACCGATGCCGCCGCGCCGCTGGCCGACACGCCGGAACGCCCGTCGATCGATCTCGTCGCCACCATCGGCCAGGGCGATGGCTTCGCCCGCGTGCTCGAACGCGCCGGCGTCGCGCGCAGTGAAGCGCAGGATGTCGCCAAAATGGTGGCCGGAATCGTGTCGCTGGGCGATCTCCGGCCGGGCACGCGGATGGATGTCACGCTCGGCCGCCGCGCGCGCAAATCCGATGCGCGCCCGCTCGATAATCTGCTGTTCCGCGCCCGCTTCGATCTCAAGCTCGCGGTCGAGCGCGTCGATGGCCGGCTCGCGCTTCGGCGGATTCCGATCGCGGTCGATGATACGCCGCTCCGCATTCAGGGGCTGGTCGGCTCCAGCCTCTATCGCGCCGCGCGCGCGGCTGGCGCCCCGGCCAAGGCGGTTGAAGCCTATATCCGCGCGATCGGCAGCCGCATGTCGATCGGCCGCGATGTCGGGTCCGACGACCGCTTCGACATCATCGTCGAACATCGCCGCGCCGAAACCGGCGAGGTGGAAGTCGGCAAGCTGCTCTACGCCGGGCTGAATCAGGGGCGCCGCCAGACGCGGCTGATGCAGTGGACGGCGGGCGGCTCCACCCAATGGTATGAAGCGTCCGGCGTCGGCGAACGGAAAGGCATGATGCGCATGCCCGTCGCCGGCCGGATGACATCGGGCTTCGGCATGCGCCGCCATCCGCTGCTCGGCTATAGCCGCCTGCACAAGGGGCAGGATTTCGGCGCGGCTTATGGCTCGCCCATTCTGGCCGCGGTCGATGGCGTGGTGTCCTTCGCCGGCTGGCATGGCGGCCACGGCAAATATGTGAAGCTCAACCATAATGGCGGCCTCGCCACGGCCTATGCGCATATGAGCCGCATCGTCGCCAAGTCCGGCCAGCGCGTCGCGCAGGGGCAGGTGATCGGCTATGTCGGGTCGACCGGCCTGTCGACCGGCCCGCATCTGCATTATGAAGTTTACAAGAACGGTGTCGCGGTCAACCCGCGCACGATGAGCTTCACGACGACCTCGCAACTTGCTGGGGGCGATCTCGCCCGCTTCAAGGCGCAGCTCAACCGGCTGCTGGCGGTGAAGCCGGGCGCCGCCGCCGCGCCCAAGGCGGAAGCCAGCGCCGACGCCGCCCAGATCGCCACGCCGCCGCGCGGCTGATCGCGCACCGCTCACGCGCATCGGTCGCGCGCACTGGTGACGCGCACTGGCCGCGCGCCGCATTTCCCGCTACCCGCGCCTTCCCGGATGGAGGATGCGGCATATGGATTGGCAGATTCGCCCGGCGGGGCAGGATGATATCGGCCGGCTGGCGCTGGTCGGCGCGGCCACGTTCCTTGAAAGTTTCGCCGGTATCCTCGATGGCGCGGCGATCGTCGAACATTGCGCGCGCCAGCATGATGCGGGCGTCTATGCCCGCTATCTGCAAGCCGGCGCCAGCGCCTGGCTCGCGGAAGCGGCCGAAGGCGGCGCCCCGATCGGCTATGCGCTCGTCACCGCACCCGATCTGCCCGGCGCCGAACCCGGCGATCTGGAACTGAAGCGCATCTACACGCTGTCACGCTGCCATGGCGGCGGGCTCGGCGCGGCGCTGATGCGCCATGCGGTCGATCGGGCGGCGGCGCAGGGCGCCTCGCGCCTCCTGCTCGGCGTCTATGGCCAGAATGCGCGCGCGATCGCCTTCTACCGCAAGCAGGGTTTCGAACAGATCGGCGAACGCCGCTTCCGCGTCGGCCATCGCGACTATGACGATGTCGTCCTCGCCCGTCCGCTGGGCGTGGCTTAGGCCGATTGCGAAGCGGATGAAGTCGTCCGCTGGCGCGGAAGGCTCAGTATAACCAAGGTATAGAGCGGTTTATCCGAGCCGATCCTGTCGGCCGGAATATGCTTTGGCGCCGGGTGAAAGTCGCGGCACGGACGGCCCCGGCGCGATTATTCCTCGAATTCTTCGGGCAGCGGGTCCTTGCCGGAGATGCGCTTGGCCATGGCCTCGGCCTGCGCCAGCGTGAAGGTGCCGGCGATGGTCAGCACGCCTTCGGTGATAGGCTCAGCCACCACGGGCGCGGCGATCGTCGCGCCGTCCAGCGTCACTTCGACCGGCTTTTGCAGATGCGCGCGGGTGATCGCCTCAAGCCGTTTGGCCGCCGCGGGATCGAGCGTCAGCATGATGCTCGCCGTGCCGTCCAGTTCGGGCATGGCGCGGGCGTCGAGGATCTCGGCCTGCTGGAAGGCTTGCCCGCCGATCGCGAAGCCACCGGCGGCCTGCGCCATCAGCAGCAGGGCGGCCAGCGCGGTGGCGATCGGCTTCATCCTTCGGCTCCATAGCGATCGGCGGTCGCGCGGATCAGGGCGATCATGTTGGGGATGCCCTGCGTGCGGTTCGAACTCAGCTGGTTGCGCAGGTCGAACGGGGCGAGCGCGCCTTCGATGTCCGCCGCCGCGATTTCGGCCGGCGCGCGATCCTGCACCGTCAGCAGCACCAGCGCGATGATGCCCTTGGTGATCGCCGCGTTGGAATCGGCCAGGAAATGCAGTCGCCCGTCGTCCAGCCGGGTGGGATAGACCCACACCGCCGCCGAACAGCCGCGCACCAGCGTCGCATCGGTCTTCAGCGGATCGGGCATGGGCTCCAGCGCGCGGCCAAGATCGATCAGCAGGCGATAACGATCATCGGCGTCGAGAAACTCATATTCCTCGAGTGCGTCGGAAAGCGAGGTCGGTGCGGTCATGCTGCGCCGCTATCACATGCCGCTGCCGGCCGAAAGCGAATGGCGCTTTACGCCGGTTTAACCCTGATTGTTGGCTGGGCGGTTGCGCGGCTGGTTCGCGGTGCCGCGGGCCGGGCGGAAAGCGGCGGAATTGTAGATTTCTTTTTAGATCATATTTTTATGTGAAATCTTCCCGCCGATCCTCTTGTTCACAGGTCGACGCCGGCGGCGATCGCTTCGAGCTTGCGGACGCGTTCCTTGAGATCGGCGAGTTCGATGCGCGAGGCGGGCGAGGGCGCGGCGGCGTGGGCCTGATCGTCGTGCCGGCGATCGATTTCCAGCCGGCGCAGATCGAGCCAGCCGCGCCAGCCCTTGAGCGCCGCCTGGGTGACGATGGTGAGCCCGGCGAGACCGGCGGCGGTGACGGCGAGCCAGAGGGTGGGATCGGTCATGACGGTCTATCCTGTCAGTCGCGGTGGCGGAGCGCTTCGATCTCGCGATCGAGCGAGACGCCGCGATTGGTGTCGGTGGCGATGCGTTCGAGCACGGCGACGCGTTCCTTGAGCGCCTTGATCTCGTCGCGCAGGCGATCGGCATCGGGATCGCGGACGGGGGCGCTGGCGGCTTCATCGTCGCGGCGATATTTGGCGCGGAGCACGCCCGCGATCGACACGATGAGGACGATCGCCACGACCATCGAGAACGGGTTGTCAAACATCGGTGAAGCCTCCCTGCGGGCTCAAATCGGTTTCAGTTGGCCGGACCGCGCAGCCCTTCGATCTCGCGATCGAGGCGGTAGCTGGCGTCGGTGACGATGCGTTCGACCGTGGCGAGACGATCCTTGATCGAGCCGAGTTCCGCGCGGAGCTGGGCGTTCTCGCCAGACAGCAGGCGGATGCGTTCGATCATTTCCTCGTCCGGCCCCTTGGGATAGACGGCCTGGCCCCAGGCGCCATCCAGCGGATAGCCGTTCTTGACCCTGAGCCAGGTGGTGATGACCCAGCCCACCACGCCGATCACGCCAAGCAGCGCGATCACGGGGACCAGTTCGATCAGAAATGCAACTTTTCCGGGTTCCATCCCTTGTTCCTCTCTATTGCCCGGCCGCGATCTTCGCCTTTTCGACGAACCGCAGGCCGGGTTCGATCAACGCAGATTCTCGATCTCGTCACTCAGGCGGGCCGCCTTGTCGGTGACGATGCGTTCGAGGACGGCGATCCGCTCCTCCAGCCGCAGCACCTGATCCTTCAGCCGGCCGTTTTCGCTGGCCAGAAGCTCGATCTTGCGATCGGTATCCGGCCCGCTGCCCTTGTGGACCATGCCGCCGAATTCACCTTCGACCGGATAGCCATGCTTGGCGCGGATCCAGGTGCTGATCAGCCAGCCGCCATAGCAGACCGCGATGATGGCGATGACGGCGATCGGAGAACCCCAGTTCATCTCTCTTCTCCCATCAGGCCCGGCGATCAGCGCAGGCTGTCAATCTCGTCGGCGAGCCGGCGATTATGGCTGGTGACGTAGATTTCGACGTCGGCGAGGCGGCGATCGATATCGCGGAAGCGGCTGCGGACATCGCGGACCGAGGCCGACGGCTTGGCGCGGACGCCCTGCCAGAACTTCGCTTCTTCGGGGTCGTCGTTGAATTCGCGCGGCTTGTTGGTCGCGGCCCAGCCGATGACCAGATAGGCCAGCGGCCCGATCGGCCCCATCGCGAAGATGGTGAGCAGAACCACGCCGATACGGACGAGCAGCACGTCGACCCCGGTATAATCGGCGATGCCGGAGCACACGCCCATCAACTTGCCGTTGCGCTTGTCGAGATAGAATTTGGTGCGGCGAGCGGACATTGGTCTTTCCCTCCTGTTGGCAGCCAGCTCAGCGGCGATCGCTGCGGCGCCAGTTTTCGATACGCTCGGGTTCGTCGACCCGGCGAAAGCTTGCATCGCGATCCCGCTCGCCAAGCTGGTCGGGGCGGAAATCGGGATTGTCGGCGGCGATGATGCGTTCGATCGAACGGAGCCGATCATCGAGCCGGCGGGCGGTGTCGTGGAGTTCGTCGAGGAGGTTTTCGTCCTCGACCGTCAGGCTGCTCGAACGCTTCCACTGAGTGACATAATGGAAGATCACCCAGGGCAGGCCGATGAACAGCATGCCCACGATCACGATCGGAAGGAGCACGTCTTCCATCATCGGATCAGCCCTCCTGCTTGCCGGCGGCCTTCGCCTTCAGCGCCGCCAGTTCGGCTTCAACCTTTTCGGAAGAGCGCAGTTCGGCGATCTCTTCCTCCAGGCTCTTGGGCGTGGCGCCCAGGCCGGCGGCTTCGGCGCGGCCTTCCGCCCAGTCGACGCGGCGTTCCAGCATGTCGAAACGGCTGAACGCTTCGTCCATCTTCGGGCCGGCATAGATTTCGCGCATGCGCAGCCGGTTGTTGGCGCTTTCCATGCGGGCGACGATCGAATTCTGCCGGGCGCGCGCTTCGCGCAGCTTGCCCTGGAGCTTGGCGATATCGGCTTCGGACGCCTTCAGGCTTTCGTCAAGCACGTTGATCTCGTCGGCCAGCTGTTCGCCCAGATCGGCCGCCTTCTGCTTTTCGACGAGCGCCGCCTTGGCAAGGTCCTCGCGGCCCTTGGACAGCGCCAGCTCGGCCTTTTCGACCCAGCTCGCCTGCACATTTTCCAGCTTGGCGATCTGGCGGCGCATCTCCTTCTGATCGGCGATGCTGCGCGCCGCAGACGCGCGGACCTCGACCAGCGTCTCCTCCATCTCGAGGATGATCATGCGGATCATCTTCGCCGGGTCTTCCGCCTTATCAAGAAGATCGGTGACGTTGGCGGCGATGATGTCCCGGGTGCGGG
This sequence comes from Edaphosphingomonas laterariae, assembly GCF_900188165.1. GTDB lineage: Bacteria > Pseudomonadota > Alphaproteobacteria > Sphingomonadales > Sphingomonadaceae > Sphingomonas_E > Sphingomonas_E laterariae. The sequence continues at coordinate 28,676 of NZ_FZOS01000018.1, forward strand.
AGAAGATACCCATGGTCGTTACTCCTTCAGAACTTCTTCACGTGGCGGCCGGGGCGGATCTAAGGGAAATCCGCCCCGGCCTGGTTGACGCCGTTCAGCCGATCGGCAGCGCGGCGGTCTCGACGTCCTTGGCCTTGCGCGGCGCCGCGGCGAGCCGTTCGGCAAGCTGGCGTTCGCGGGCCGCATAATGCGGGTTGGCGGCGGTGCCGAAGTGGACTTCCATGTTCACCGTCTGCGCCTGGCCACGCAGGCCTTCGGGGAAGGCCGGATACGCGATGGCGTTGGCGACGCGGACCGCTTCGCGATCGATCGAGCCATTGCCGCTCGACCGGGCGACGCTGGCGCCGGTGAATGCGCCGGCGGCGTCGAAGCTGATCTGGACCCGCGCCGTGGCCGCGTCACCCCGGAAGGTGGACGGTGCCCGCAGCTCGGCGTCGATCTGCTGGCTGACATCCAGCGCCCAGTCGCTGATCGTGAGCGGGGCATTGGCTTCGGCCGCACGGGCCGGGCCAACCGCGCCCATCACGCAAGCGGCGGAGAGCAGAAGCGCGCCGGCCGAAGAGACCGCGATGCGCTGGAAATCGATGGTGTCGAACTTCAGCATAACTACCTCCCTGAACCTGTTCCCTGAACCTTGCGCCCGGCTTGTTGCCGAGCTTGTCCTGTTCATTGCAGGAGGCGTGCCAAGTGGAAAAATCGCCGGAAAACCGCCAATTTTTCTGAATGGCGGAGCGATTGGCATGATTGTCTGTTGCCAAATGTTGGGAAAATGCGCCAACTGTAAGTAGGAAGATTTCCCCGGTCGTCGTTCGCGCCCTCGCGGCCTCGACGATCGGGGGCAGGAGGCGGCAACGGATGGATCGCGACAACCAGTTTATCGGCCAGTCGCTGGCGTTCCTCGATTCCGTCGAGCGGGCGAGCCGGGCGGCGGGGCTCAACCGGCCGGTGCTGGTGATCGGCGAGCGCGGCACGGGCAAGGAACTGGTGGCCGAACGCCTCCACCGCCTCAGCCCGCGATGGAGCGGCCCGCTGGTGACGCTGAACTGCGCCGCGCTGCCCGAAACGCTGATCGAGGCCGAATTGTTCGGCCATGAGGCGGGCGCCTTCACCGGCGCGACCAAGGCACGCGCCGGCCGCTTCGAGGAGGCGGATGGCGGCACGCTGTTCCTGGACGAGCTGGCGACGATGTCCGCCGGCGCGCAGGAGCGGCTGTTGCGCGCGGTGGAATATGGCGAGGTGACGCGGATCGGATCGAGCCGGCCGGTGCGCGTCGACGTGCGCATCGTCGCGGCGACCAACGAACATCTGCCGACATTGGTGGAGGAGGGGCGGTTCCGCGCCGACCTGCTCGACCGGCTGAGCTTCGAGGTGGTGACGCTGCCGCCGCTGCGCGTGCGCGAAGGCGACGTGCCGGTGCTGGCCGATCATTTCGGCCGGCGGATGGCGGCCGAGCTGGACTGGCCGTTCTGGCCCGGTTTCGGCGTGGCGGCCAGCGAGGCGCTGTTGACGCATGACTGGCCGGGCAATGTGCGCGAACTGCGCAACGTGGTCGAACGCGCGGTCTATCGCTGGGACGATCCCGACCGGCCGGTGGATGCCATCCAGTTCGATCCGTTCGATTCGCCCTGGCAGCCCAAGGGATCGGCGGCCAAGCGGCAGGCGGAGGCGGCGGTGCCGCATGTCATGGTCGCCCCCGCGCCGGCGGCGGCGTCATCCGCTACGATCGCGCTCGATTGCGACGATTTCCGCGCCGCCTGCGACGCGCATGAAAAGGCGCTGCTGGAAGCCGCGCTCCGCCGCTGCCGCTACAATCAGCGGGCGACGGCGGCGCAGCTGAAGCTGAGCTACGATCAGCTGCGCCACGCACTGCGCCGCCACGACCTGATCGACCGCAAAAGCGACTGAACGCCCTTCATGCTGGCATGGCGTGCTGGCATGGCGAAATGTGCGACGGGCAGCGGATGGCGGATTATGTCGGCCGCTATATCCGGGGTGGGGATGGCGCCCGCGCGGCCTGATCCGCGATCGAAAAATCTTGTCAGCTCATGAAGATTTTCAGTGGGACGAATCCGCCGGGGGTTCGTTACAGGGCCAGTGCGTCACACCCTCCGGAGGTATCAATGGCTTTCATTCTTCCCCCCCTGCCGTATGCCAAGGACGCGCTCGTCCCCCATATGTCGGCCGAGACGTTCGATTATCACCATGGCAAGCATCACAATGCCTATGTCGAAAAGGTCAACGGCTGGATCGACGAAAAGGGCCTCGCAGGGCTGTCGCTGATCGACGTCACCAAGAAGGCGAAGGACACGGGCGACAAGGGGCTGTTCAACAACGCCGCGCAGGTCTGGAACCACACCTTCTTCTGGAACGGCCTCGCGCCGGCCGGTTCGACCAAGCCGTCGGACAAGCTGCAGGGCCTGATCGACGCGGGCTTCGGTTCGACCGACGCGCTGATCGAGAAGCTGGCGGCGGAGGCCGTGGGCCATTTCGCCAGCGGCTGGGCCTGGCTGCTGCTGAAGGGCGACAAGCTGGTCGTCACGTCCTACCACGATGCCGACACGCCGATCGTGCATGACGATGGCGTGCCGCTGCTCACGCTCGACGTGTGGGAACATGCTTATTACATCGACTATCGCAACGCGCGGCCGAAGTTCGCCGATACGGTGCTCAAGAACATCGTGAACTGGGACTTCGTGTCGCAGAACCTGGACGGGCAGGGCGCCAGCCGCGCCGACCAGCAGCAGTAAGACTGCGGATTAACGCCCGATAACAGGGCGATAAAGCACGCGTTCAGTCCACTTCTCCCAATCCTGCCAACGGACTTGAGGAGAAGTGGACATGCGTAAACTGATGATCGCGATCGGCCTTGCCGCGGCCTTGCCGCGGCCTTGCCGGCGGCCGCCACCATCGCCCCCACCGCGGCTGCCGCCCATGGCTGGAACGACCGCCACGACGCGCGATCGGATTATCGTCGCGATGTCCGCGATGCCCGCCGGGATTATGAGCGCGCGTTGCGCCGTGCCGACAATCGCCGCGAAGTCGCCCAGGCGCGCCGCGCCTATCAGCGTGATCTGCGCGAGGCGCGCCGCGATTATCACCGTGATGGCCGCTACGACCGTTATGGCCATGACCGGCGCGATTATCGCAACGGCTGGTAAGCGGGGCTGAACCGCGCCCGCCGGTCGATCAGCCTTGCGGCGGCACCGGCGGGTTATCGGTTTCGGGAATGGCGAGGCCGTGCTTCATCAGCATCGGCAGCTGGGCGATGCCGAAGATGATCGAAACGATGGTGAGCCCCCAGGTCTTGATCGTCAGCCATTCGCCGAACGACACGGTGTAGCGCAGCACCTCGTTCGCCGCCGCCATGGCGAGGAAGAACCACGCCCAGTTGCGCGACAGCTTGAGCCAGCCGGTTTCGGACAGCCCGTCATAGGCGGCTTCGAGCACATATTTGAGCATCGGCTTGCCGCGCCACAGCCCGACGAACAGCAGCCCGGCAAGCCCGGTATAGATGATCGTCGGCTTGATCTGGATGAAGCGTTCGTCGTGCAGATAGATGGTCAGGCCGCCAAAGCCGATCACCAGCACCGCCGTAAGCCACAGCATCGGCGAGACATGGCCGAGCTTGATCTTCGACACGAGCAGGGCTGCGAGGATCGCGACCATGAACACGCCCGTGCCGATGAACACGCCGTAGAATTTATAGGCGAGGAAGAAGATCAGCAGCGGCCCGAAATCGAGCGCGAGGCCGAGACCGCCGGCGGCTTTCTTCTTGGTCGGTTGAGCCGTCACGTCGGTCATTTCTTGGCACCCGCTATCGCCCGCGCGACTTCCACCGCGTCGAACGGCCTGAGATCATCCAGCCCTTCGCCCACGCCGATCGCGTGGACGGGCAGGCCATATTTTTCCGCCGCCGCGACGAGCACGCCGCCGCGCGCCGTGCCGTCGAGCTTCGTCATCACCAGCCCCGTGACGCCCGCCGTATCGCGGAACACCTCGATCTGGTTGAGCGCGTTCTGGCCCGTCGTCGCATCGAGCACGAGAACAACGTCGTGCGGCGCCGCCGGGTTCAATCGTCCCAACACCCGCCTGATCTTGGACAATTCGTCCATCAGGCCAGCCTTGTTCTGCAAACGACCGGCCGTATCGACGATCAGCACGTCGATGCCGGTGGCGGTGCCCTGCTTGACGCCTTCGAACACCAGGCTGGCGGCGTCGCCGCCTTCCTTGCCGGATATGATCGGCACGCCGATGCGGTCCGCCCATACCTTGAGCTGGCCGATGGCGGCGGCGCGGAACGTATCGCCCGCGACCAGCATCACCGAATAATCCTGCTCCTGCAGATAATGGGCGAGCTTGGCGATGGTGGTCGTCTTGCCCGATCCGTTGACGCCGATGACGAGGATCACCTGCGGCCGGGGAAAGGCCTCGATCTCCAGCGGCTTGGCGACGGGGGCGAGGATCTTCGCGACTTCCTGCGCAACGATTTCGCGGACTTCGGCTTCGTCGAGGCCCTTGTCGTAGCGTTCGTCGGCCAGCCGTTCGCGGACCCGCGATGCGGTGGCCGGGCCGAGATCGGAGGCGATCAACGCCTCCTCGATCTCGTCGAGCGTCGCCTTGTCGAGCGCGGCCTTGGTGAACAGGCCGGTGAGATTCTCGCCCAGCTTGTCGGACGTGCGGCGGAAGCCGCCGAGAATCTTTTGATGCCAGGGGGTGTCGGTCATGCGGGTTCCGCGATGAGGGTGTCATGATCCCGCGCCGCGACGCGGACGGGGAGGATGCGGTTGGCGAGGGCGCCTGCCGACTTTGCTTCGGAAAGGCGCACCCGCGCGAAATTTTCGGCGTGGCCGGTCTTGCCGTCGCGTTCGACCAGCACGCGCTGGATGGTGCCGATCTGCGTCTCGAGCCACGCGGCGCGGCGGGCTTCGGCGGCTTCGCGCAGGCTCTTGGCCCGCGCGCGGATCACCTCGCGATCGAGCTGCGGCATGCGCGCGGCGGGCGTGCCGGCGCGGGGCGAGAAGGGGAAGATATGGCCGAACACCACGTCGCAATCGTCGATCAGCGCGCGGGTGTTGGCGGCCATGGCTTCGTCCTCGGTGGGGAAGCCGGCGATAAGATCGGCACCGATGGCGATCTCCGGCCGCTTCGCCTTCAGCCGTTCGACCATGGCGACGGCCTGCGCGCGGCTGTGGCGGCGCTTCATCCGCTTGAGGATCATGTCGTCGCCCGCCTGCAGCGACAGGTGGACGTGCGGCATCAGCCGCGCCTCGCCAGTCAGCAGGTCGAACAGCCGGTCGTCGATCTCGATCGAATCGAGCGAGGAGAGGCGCAAACGCCCGAGCGTGGGCACATGGGCGAGGATGCGTTCGACCAACCGGCCCAGCGTCGGTTCGCCGGGAAGATCGGGGCCGTAGCTGGTCAGGTCCACGCCCGTCAGCACCACTTCGCGATGGCCGGCATCGACCAGCGCCTGGATGCGATCGATGACGATGCCTGCGGGCAGCGAACGGCTGTTCCCCCGGCCATAAGGGATCACGCAGAAGGTGCAGCGATGATCGCAGCCATTCTGCACCTCGACAAAGGCGCGGGCATGTTCGGCGAAGGCGGCGGCCATGTGCGGCGCCGTCTGCCGGACGGCGAAGATGTCGGACACGCGGACGTCGGCCGCGTCCGTGATCCCGGCCACTGGGAAGTGGAACGATCCGGGGTTGAGCTTTTCGGTGTTGCCGACCACCCGGCTCACTTCGGGCATGGCGGCGAAGCTTTCGGGTTCGATCTGCGCGGCGCAGCCGGTGACGACGATCCGCGCGTCGGGCCGGGCGCGGTGGGCGCGGCGGATGGCCTTGCGGGTTTCGCGCACCGCTTCCGCCGTCACCGCGCAGCTGTTGACGATGACGAGATCATCCGCGTCGCCGGCGAGGCCGCGCATGGCTTCGCTTTCGGCGATGTTGAGCCGGCAGCCGAGCGTGATGAGCTCGGGCCCGCTCAAAGGGCGGCCTCTCCGGCAAAGACGTGGGTGGCCGGGCCGCTCATCAGCAATTGCCCGTCCGGCCCCTCGGCCAGATGCAGCGTGCCGCCGGGCAGATCCAGCCGGCACGACGGCGCGAGCAGGCCGAGCTTGCGGCCGGCCGCGAAGGTGGCGCAGGCGCCGGTGCCGCAGGCGCGGGTAAGGCCGGCGCCGCGTTCCCATGTCCGCATCACGAGATGATCGGGCGCAAGGACATGGGCGATGTTGACGTTGGTCCGTTCGGGAAAGACGAGATCATATTCGATGTCCGGCCCCAGCGCCTCCAGCGGCACCGCGTCGACATCGGGCACGAAGAATACAAGGTGCGGGTTGCCGACATTGACGGCGACTGGATTGGCCAGTTCCCCCCAGGCCAGCGGCAGCGGCTGCGTGTCCATCGCATAAGCGATCGGGATTTCGTTCCACTGGAAACGCGGCTGCCCCATGTCCACCGTGGCGCCGTCACCCTCGCGCGCGGCGTGGAGCACGCCGGCCGCCGTGCGGATCGAAACGTCGCGGCCGACCAGCACCGGCACGCAGCGCGTGGCGTTCCCGCAGGCCGCGACTTCGGACCCGTCGGAATTCCAGATGCGCATCGACACATCGGTGTCGTCGCCCGGGCCGATCAGGATGATCTGATCGCAGCCGATGCCGGTGTGGCGATCGGCAATGGCGCGGGCGCGGTCGGCGTCCATCGCGACGGGGGCTTCGCGCGCGTCGACCACGACAAAATCATTGCCGAGTCCGTGCATTTTGTGGAAGCGGAGTGCCATGGCCCGCGATCTAGGCAAGCAGGCGCCGGAAGTCCACCGACAGGCGCTTAACGAACAGGCTGAGGCCGTACTTTCCTTCTGGCTGGGCGAGGTGCCGCCCGAGCGGCGCTTCGCCAAAGATGACGCGCTGGATGCGGAGATCGCGCGTCGCTTCGGCCCGTGGATCGCCGAGGTGGCGGCCTGCCATGGCGCGGGCTGGCGGGCGGCGCCGCGCACGTTGCTGGCGGCGGTGGTCCTGCTCGATCAGTTTTCGCGCAATATCCGGCGGGGGCGGGCGGATGCCTTCGCCAACGATCCGCTCGCCCGCGCGTTGACCGGCGAGGCGATCGCCAAGGGCTGGGACAAGGCGATGGACGAAACCGAACGCCAGTTCCTCTATCTGCCGCTGATGCATTGCGAACGGCTGGACGATCAGATCCGATCGCTGCCGCTGTTCGCCGGCGTCAGCGATTTCGTGGCCGATTTCGCCCGCCGCCACTGCGCCCAGATCGCAACCTTCGGCCGCTTCCCCGGCCGCAACGCCGCACTGGGCCGCGCGACGACGGCAGCGGAAGCGAAGCTGCTGGCCGAGCCGGGGGCGGGGTTCTGAGGGGAAGGTGCCGTTCAATAGCAGGATCAATCCGGCGAGATCTTGACGCGACTTGACCGCTTGGCCATGCGATCAATGCTTCGATTTAGTGGTGTTGATCGATCAGGCGATGGTTCGAGCCTTGCTCCCGGCGTGTGTCCTGCTATAGACCCCGCCGACCGGCGGTCCCTGCGGGCGTGGCGGAACTGGTAGACGCGCTGGATTTAGGTTCCAGTATCGCAAGATGTGGGGGTTCGAGTCCCTTCGCCCGCACCAGTCCGCGCCATGGCGCGCGGGTGGACGCCAAAAAAATTCAACCCGGAAGGCTCTGGAAGAAACCCGATGCAGACTGTCGAGACTTTGAACGAGGGGCTGAAGCGCGCCTACACGCTGACCATTTCGGCCAAGGACATTCTCGCGCGCGTCGACGCCGAGGTGAAGCAGGTCGCCCCGCAGATCCGCATGCCCGGCTTCCGCCCCGGCAAGGTGCCCGCCAACCTCGTCAAGAAGATGCATGGCCCGCAGCTTGAGCAGGAAGCCCTGAACAAGGCCGTTCAGGAAGGCGTCCAGTCGCTCCTCGCCGAGCAGAAGCTGCGCCCGGCGATGCAGCCGGCCGTCGAGCTGAGCGAAGGCTATGCCGCCGGCAAGGACGCCGAGGTGAAGGTGAGCCTCGAAGTGCTGCCCGACGTGCCGACCCCGGCGATCGAAGGCCTGACGCTCGAGCGCCTGACCGTCGAGCCGACCGACGCCGAAATCGACACCGCCGTGGAGCGTATCGCTTCGCAGCAGAAGAGCTTCGATCCCGCCGCCGAGGGCCACCCGGCCGTCGAGGGCGACCAGGTGATCATGAACTTCGCCGGCTCGGTCGACGGCGTCGCCTTCGAAGGCGGCACCGGCGAAGCGATGTCGATCGAGATCGGTTCGGGCCGCCTGATCCCGGGCTTCGAGGACCAGCTGGTCGGCGCCAAGGTGGGCGAGGCCCGCAAGGTCAACGTGACCTTCCCGGAAGATTATCCGGTGCCGACGCTGAAGGGCAAGGACGCGCTGTTCGAGGTGGAAGTGACCGCGATCAACACGCCGAAGGACACCGTGGCCGACGACGAGTTCGCCAAGGCGCTCGGCCTGGAAGGCATCGAACAGCTCCGCGGTCTGCTCAAGGGCCAGATCGAGCAGGAACTGAACGGCCTGACCCGCACCCACATGAAGCGCAAGCTGCTCGATCAGCTGGCCGCTGCCCATGATTTCCCGGTGCCGCCGACGATGGTGGAAGCCGAGTTCGGCCAGATCTGGGCGCAGCTTGAGCATGAAGCGAGCCACGAGGCCGATCCCGAGGCCGCCCGCGCCGAGATGGAAAAGGACCGCGACGATTATCAGAAGATCGCCGAGCGCCGCGTGCGCCTGGGCCTTCTGCTTTCGGAAATCGGCCAGCAGAACGGCGTCGAGGTGAGCCAGCAGGAAATGCAGCGCCTCGTGCTGCAGGCCGCGCAGCAGTATAACCCGAAGGACCGCGAGCGCTTCATCCAGTACGTCCAGCAGGATCCGATGGCGGCCGCCCAGCTGCGCGCCCCGCTGTATGAGGACAAGGTTGTCGACTTCCTGTTCGACAAGGCCGAGATCAGCGATCGCGGCGTGACCCGCGAGGAACTGGAAGCGGCGATCGAAGCCGAGGACGACAGCATCGGCGGCGGCCACGTCCATGGCCCGGGCTGCGGCCATGACCACCATGATCACGACCATGATCATGCCGAAAAGCCCAAGGCGAAGAAGGCGCCCGCCAAGAAGGCGGCTGCCAAGGACGCCGAGCCGGCCGAGGACGTGACCGAGGACAAGCCGAAGAAGGCCCCGGCCAAGAAGGCGGCGGCCAAGAAGGCCGATGCCCCGGCCGAAGACGCCGCCGCGGAAGCACCGGCCAAGCCGAAGAAGGCGCCGGCCAAGAAGAAGGCCGCCGAATAATCGGCCGATCGCGAGATTGAACGGAAAGGGGGGCGCTGCGGCGTCCCCCTTTTTGTTTGGGGCGCGTCGGCGGGTATGCGCCGCTGTCCCGGCGGCGCCAGGCCGGAACTGGGGCAACGCCCTCGCGGCGGTCGCGTGAGCCTATCGCGATGAACGAACCCGGCCGGGCCTCAGCAGGCAAGCGGCGGGTAGGCGGTCCGCGCTGACGGTAGCGGCTCGCGCTATCGCGCCACGATCTTCCGGGCGCCGGGCGCGCCTCTCACGCGTCTCCAATGGCGCGGGGCAGGCAGAGGTTTACGTGTTCACGCCCTCGTGCGAACGCTCCATCGCGCGCTTATAGGCGTCCCGGCCCATGGCGCGGGCGAGATAGGCCTGTTCGGCGTCGCCGAGGGTGATGCCGCAATTTCGTTGGGCGAGGTTCAGGGCATAGGCGACTGAAATGTCAGCGGCAGTAAAGGCATCGCCCGCCAGGTAGGGCGCGTTGGCAAGGCGCCGGCTAACCAGCGTCAGCCGCTTCTGGAACGACTGCAGGCACCAGGTCGCGCCCCAATTGTCCCGCTCGGCCTCGGGCGCGATGAAGCGGCTGACGAGCACGGGCATCATCAGGGTCGCGAGGCCCGCTTCACCCAGGTGCAGGAACTGTTGATAGGCGGCAAAGTTCGGGTCGTGCGGCGCGGGTGCCAGCGGCGTCGGCCCGTAACGCGCCATCAGATATTCCATGATTGCGATCGACTCGACCATGGTGACGTCGCCGTCCTCGATCGCCGGGATATAGTCGGCGGGGTTGATCGTCAGGAACTCAGGTTCCCGCTCGGCAGCCAGCATGTCCACCTGCCGCAGCCGGTAGGGCAGGCCCATCTCCTCCAGCACCCAGACGACCCGGATCGATCGGGATGTCTGTCCGCCCCACACGGTTATCATCCGCCGGCCCTTTCCTGATGCGACAGCGGGTCGATCCTAGCAAATCTTATAAGGCCCGGTTTGAAAATCCGGCGGTTGCCGGATTGCGGCGCGACGGCGGAGAGCGGTCGGTCCGGTATCGGATCGCTGACGGTCGGCAATCAGGCTGCCCGGTAGGGGGCGAAAAGACAGGAAAGTCGGCGCAAGCGGTCTATCTTTGTCTCGTCACCCCGGACTTGTTGCGGCGTCCACCGTCACGCAGGCGATGCCGCCAGCGGCTCCAACCTGAAAGACACCGCCAGGTCACTCCATGGCGGATTGTCCCGCTCGATCATCAATGGCGATGTGTGCTGAACGCTGGACCCCGGAACAAGTCCGGGGTGACGAAGGTGGACGTTCAGTAGACGACGACCGCAAAGTGCGAGTGTCCCGACAAAGGCAGCCATCGTTGGCCGATGGCCGATACCTGCCTGTCCGGTGTCAGAGAGCTGACGGTCTGGAAACCGGAGGCCCGGCCCTGCCGCTGGATGACAGCAAAGTCGGGGGAAGCGGACAGTCAGCTTTTGGGTGGCATCACGCGAAAGCAGGCATCCGGCTGGCTAAGCGACTCTAAGCGTAAACAGCGCGTTTTTGGTTCAAGGTGCCGCTTCCTGTGCAGCATCGATAAGCAGCACTTTCTCGAAAGGCCCTGTCGGGAAGCTGCCTGAGCAGCGGAGCGAACCAGTCACAATTCTGGCCGACACAAGTAAAGGGGTGCCGAAATCCGCGACAGGCTTACCCTTCTTGAACACGAACGGGAGAAACCCGAGCTGACTTCTCGTAGGGAACTTGCTTTCTGCGGCCACTACGAAATGGTCGGGAAAGTGCTCGTCACCATATTCGAGGCTGCCTCGTATACTCATTGGAGGGCCGACCTTCGCATCGGTCCACTGGCAGTTTCCAGTCAGCGTCATCGGATTTTCATATGACGCTAGCAATGCCGAGGTCTTTGCGTCCGGTTCCCCGGTGCACGCGGCCGCCAGAAGCACCGCAACAATTATGCTCTTCCGCCACCGCCCCATCGATTTGTTCCCGTTCACGCCCATCGCCATTGTCTGCTTCGCGACGGAGCAAACAACAAGACCTATGCGGGTGACGACCGACATCGGGGCGGCACGGGCATTTTTGAACGTATGACGGGTTTCAAGCCGTTGCTTCGATCTGTCGGATGTCCGCAATGTCGCGTGTCCTGACAGGCGGGAATTTTCCGTCGATGACCGATACCTGCCTGTCCGGTCTCGGAGAGCTGAGCGTCAGCAATCGGGATGCCTGTCGCCGCAATCGAAGGGCAGGAAATCGGGAAAAAAGGGACACACCCAAAAACGTCATGCCAGCGAAGGCTGGCATCGCTGGCGGTTACAGGATGCGTTCGAACAGATCATCCCATTGAGGATTGGCGGTCTCGATCAACCGGATTTTCCATGCGCGTTGCCACGCCTTCAGAGCCTTTTCGCGGGTGATGGCTTCGACGATGCTGTCATGCGGCTCGACCAGGACCAGCCGATCCAGGCCTTATTTCCGGCAGAAGGCCGAACCCGCACCTCTGCGATGCTGCATCACGCGCGCGACGAGATCGGTGGTGACACCGATATAGAGAACGCCGTTCGGCTTGTTCGTAAGGATATAGGCCCAACCGCCCCTGCGCATGCGGCGACGCTACACCAGCCCCGATACGATGCCAGCCTTCGCTGGCATGACGTATATGAACGAGCGTCCGCTATGTCGCAGTCCTGACCGTCAGGTTTAAGGCGGAAACATCGACAGCGGACCTGATCCGCATCGGTCCATCGTCCACGCGGCCTCGACTTCGCGGGCGTGCGGCGGCAAACAGGCGCGGATCGTTAGCATGTCGGGGGAAGGGCCGCCGTGATCGTGGTTGAGGAGCCGGTCGTCGGCGATGTGCCCCGCCGGCGGCGGCTGGCCGGCCAGCTTTATGTGCAGGTGCTTGTCGCCATCGCGGCGGGCATCCTGATCGGCCATTTCTGGCCCGATGTCGGCGCCGCGCTGAAGCCGCTGGGCGATGCCTTCATCAAGCTGGTGAAGATGATCATCGCGCCGGTGATCTTCCTCACCATCGTCACCGGCATCGCGGGCATGAAGGAACTGGGCGTGGTCGGCCGCGTCGCGTTGAAGGCCTTCGCTTATTTCCTCACCTTCTCCACGCTCGCCCTGATCGTCGGGCTGATCATCGCCAATGTCGTCCAGCCCGGCGCGGGGATGAATATCGATCCCGCCACGCTGGAAGGCGGCAAGGTCGCCGAATATGCGCAGAAGGCGCATGAACAGTCGCTCACCGGCTTCCTCCTCCACATCATCCCCGATACCTTTCTCGGCGCGCTGGCCGGCGGCGAAATCCTGCAGGTGCTGTTCGTCGCCATCCTGTTCGGCATCTCGCTCACCATGCTGGGCGGTCGCGCGCAGCCCGTGGTCGATCTGCTCGAAACCGTGGCGCATGCGGTGTTCCGGCTGGTCGGCATCCTGATGCGCGCGGCGCCGATCGGCGCGTTCGGGGCGATGGCCTTCACCATCGGCAAATATGGCTTGGCCAGCCTCGCCAATCTGATCCTGCTGGTCGCGACCTTCTACCTCACCTCGATCCTGTTCGTGCTCGTCGTGCTGGGGGCGGTGGCCTGGTATAACGGTTTCTCGATCCTGCGGCTGATCGCCTATCTCAAGGCGGAACTGCTGCTCGTGCTCGGCACGTCCTCGTCCGAAAGCGCGCTGCCCGCGCTGATCCAGAAGATGGAAGTGGCGGGCTGCCCCAAGGCGGTGGTCGGGCTGGTCGTGCCCACCGGCTATTCGTTCAACCTCGATGGCACCAATATCTACATGACGCTCGCGGCCCTGTTCATCGCGCAGGCGACGGGCATCCAACTGTCGCTGCAGGAACAGCTGTTGCTGCTGGCGGTGGCGATGCTGTCGTCCAAGGGCGCGGCCGGCGTCACCGGATCGGGCTTCATCACGCTGGCGGCCACGCTGTCGGTCGTCCCCTCGGTGCCGGTGGCGGGCATGGCGCTGATCCTCGGCGTCGATCGGTTCATGAGCGAATGCCGCAGCCTCACCAACTTCATCGGCAATGCGGTGGCGACGATCGTCGTCTCGCGCTGGGAAGGGGGGTTGGACAAGGCGGCGCTCGATGCCGCGCTCGATGGCCGCCCGCGCGAGGATTGATCCTCAGCCCTTCTTCCACGGCCGCACCCCCACCGCGATGATCGCGGTGAAGATCAGGGCGGCGACCGCGGTCGCCAGGCCGATGCCGCGTAGCAGGATCGGCAGGGCGCCGGTCATGCCCGCCCCCAGCATCGCCCCGCCGGTCAGGCCGGCGGCAAGCGCGGCGGCGGCCACCGCCAGTCCGCCGCCGATCACGCGCCAGGGATGGCGATAGGCCAGCGCGTCGCGCGGTGGCGGGATCAGTTGCTGATAGTGGTGCAGCACGCGCTCACCCAGCGATCGCGCATCGGCCGGCACCGGCACGCGCAGGCACATGCGCCGGCTGCCATAACGGCCGGCATAAAGGATGCGGAACTCCAGGCATTCGGGTGCGCCGATCGGTGCCAGCCAGCTTGCGCCGAGCAGTTCGGGCAGGCCGCGCGGGCGCAGCACATGATAGGAACCGTCGGCGATCAGCTGGCGCCGGCCAACGATCACGTCGACCATGCTGCCCGATCGCCGGCGGCGGACGGCCATATCGTTGACGGCATCAGCATCCTCCTGCGTGCGCAGTCGGTCGAACATGCGGAAGCGGTTCCAGTCGTCCGCCGTTACCTGCCAGCGGGCAAGCTCGCCATGGCCCGCGCGCAGCCGCGCCGCGCCGATCGCCACCAGCCCGGCGCGGACCGCGAAGATAGGCGGCAGCAGGATCAGCATGAGCCCGATCGCGCCGGCGAAGGTGGTGGTGGCCGAAGGCGGGCTTTCATGCGGATCCCAGAACAGCCAGATCAGCGCGACGCCGGTCAGGAAAAGCCCCGTCCACAATAAAGTCTTCAACATCGGTCGGCGCATGATGCTGTCTCCCCCTCGGGCAGCGGCATATCGGTGCGGGTGGCGATGATAATCGGGCCCGCGTGGTCCGTCGATCCGGTCCCGGAACGGGATAAGGAGGCCGCCGCCCGTCGCGACTATTGTTTCCGCGCTCGCAGCGACGGCCCCCGCGCGCGACCCTTCCCCCCCGGGTGTTCGCTGCGACTTGGCGCACTTATTGCGATATTCGGCCCGATTGAATAATTCCAATTTTTCGGCTCAAATATAACTCCAAGTTATAGGAAGTTCCGATGCTCGAAGCCCGCGATCTGCTCAATATTGCCCGCGTGGCGCAATATGGCAGCATCCAGCGCGCGGCGATCAGCCTGGGGCTCACCCAGCCGGCCTTGTCCAAGGCGATCGCGCGGCTGGAGGATGAACTGCAGCTCACATTGTTCGATCGCCATGGCCGGGGCGCCACGCTCACCGAGGCGGGGCGGCTCGCCCTCGAACGCGGCAAGCCGATCCTGCTCGCGCTGGCCGATCTCGGCGATACGCTCGGCCAGATGCGCGGGCTGGAATATGGCAGCATCACCATCGGCATCGGCCCGCTTGTGCGCGAAGCCTATCTCGGCACCGTGCTGCGCGATTTCGTCAGCCGCTTCCCCCATATCCGCGTGGCGATCCGCGTCGGGGCGCCATCGTCGCTGGTGCGGCTGGTGCAGGGCGGGGAGGTGGATTTCGCGGTCGTCGCCTGGTCGCCGGCGGACGACGATCCCGATCTCGACGTCAGCATCTTGGGGGAGGAGGAGATCGCCGTCGCCATGCGCCCCGGCCATCCGCTCGCCACCCGAGCGGAGGTGGCCGCGCAGGACATTTCGGCCTTTCCGCTGATCGCGCCGTTCACCCCGTCGCAGATCGCGGCGCCCTTCATCGCGGCGTTGCGCAAGCGCGGCACGACGCCGTTCAAGCTGGCCGTGGTGTGCGATGATTTCCGCGCCGCTCTGCCGCTCGTCACGACCAGCGATCATATCTTCCTGGCGACGCGCAGCAGCCTCGCCACGCATGTCGGTTTCGCCGATTTCGTGGTGAAGCCGCTGCAGGGTCTGGGGCTCAGCCTCAACCCCTGCCTGGTCCGCCGCCGGACCAAATCGCTGTCACTGGCGGCGGATCATTTCGCCACGCTGCTGCGGCAATGCTGCGCGGCCTGAACGCTTTCGAAGCCGCTCAGCCCTCGGCCCAGGCCGCCACCGCCAGATCGCGTTCGGCCTGTGCCAGATGCAGCCGTTCCACCATCTTGCCGTCGACGCGGATCGCCCCTTTTTGCGCATTGTCCGGCTCGGCGAAGGCGGCGACGATCGCGCGCGCCCATGCGATCGCGGCGGCATCGGGGGTGAAGGCGGCATTGCACGGGCCGATCTGCCTGGGGTGGATCAGCGTCTTGCCGTCAAAGCCGAATTCCAGCCCCTGCGCGCATTGTTCGGCAAGGCCTGCTTCGTCGTCCAGCCCGTTGAACACGCCATCCAGCGGCACCAGCCCATGCGCGCGTGCCGCCGCCACCGCCATGGCCAGCATTCCCTGGAACGGCGCGCGCAGCGTGCCCGGCCGCGCCCCCATTTCCTTGGCAAGATCGTTGGTGCCCAGCACGAAGGCGCCGCCGCGGGCCTTGGCCAGTGCCGCGCCGATCTCGTCCAGCCGGAACACCGATCGCGTCGTTTCGATCATCACCCACAGCGGCACCGCGCCGGTCGCGTTGGCATAGGTGGCGACATCGGCGCCATCATTCACCTTGGGCACCAATATGGCATCGGGCCGCGCGGCGGCGGCGGCGGCCAGATCGTCGGCGCCCCATGGCGTGTCGAGCCCGTTGGTGCGGATCACCAGCTCGCGCCGGCCGAACCCGCCCGCCGCCACCGCCGCCACGGCGGCCGCGCGCGCCTCCGCCTTCATCTCGGGCGCCACCGCATCCTCAAGGTCCAGGATCACCACGTCGCAATCCAGCGTCCGCGCCTTGTCGATCGCCTTGGCGTTGGAAGCGGGCATGTAAAGCGCGCTGCGGCGCGGGCGAATGGTCATCGGGCGGTCCTCCTTGAAGGGGCCGTCCTAAAGCGGTTTCGAAGCAGATGGAAACATCTGCTGGCTCGGAAACCGCGACACGCCATCCAAGCGGTTTCGAAGCAGATGGAAACATCTGCTGGCTCGGAAACCGCGTCACGCGTTCCACCTGGTTTCGAAGCAGATGGAAACATCTGCTGGCTCGGAAACCGCGTCACGCCATCCACCTGGTTTCGAAACACATGGAAACATCCACTGACGCGGCGGGGCCGTCGCGCAGCCCCGCCGGGCCGCGATCAGCGCACGCTGCCGCGGCGGATCAGGTTCAGGATGCCCAGCAGCACCACCGCGCCGCCAAAGGCGACAAGCAGCGTCATCGGGTTGAACGGCGCATCGCGCAGATTGTGCGTGCCCCCGGTCAGGAAACTGAACAGCCACCCGCCGAACATCGATCCGATGCACCCCACAACCACGTTCAGGAACACGCCCTGATGGGCATCGGTGTTCATCACCTTGCTGGCCAGCCAGCCGATGATCCCGCCCATGATGAGCGCAAGAAGGAAGTTAATCATCCGCGATCCTCCCCAAAAACGGCGCCGATATCGCTGCCGCAACCGCGATCATAAGCGAAGATCGCCGCTTTTACAGCGATCTGATCGCCTTGCCGCTGCGCCGCATCGGGACAGGCGCTCGAATCCCGACCGTTGATTTCGTTGTTCGCGCAAACATTGATTGAATTCATCCAAGTCCATGGAATAAAGCGATCAAATTGATTCGTGTTCGGGGGAGCGCGTAAATGAAAAATTGGGGGGCGGCAGTATTTCTGCCGGCGGCTGCGTTTGCTTTGTTGGTGTCGGCGCCGGCCGCAGCGCAGGAAAAGACTGGAAACAAGGCTGGGTTTTCGATTGCACCGGGCACGGCACGGATTGTGCTGATGCGGCCATCGGTGAAGGTGGGCGAACAATCGACCGGCGGCATGTTTGAACCCAATGCCGACTGGACGGCGCAGGCCCGCGAAAATCTGGGCAAGGCCATCGCGGCGACGCAGGGGCGGCTCGGCAATATCGTTGTCGATTATGAGGAGCCGAACGGCGCGGATACGGCGGCCGTCGCCGAATATCGCAACCTGTTTTCCACGGTCGCCAATTCGGTCATCACCTATCAGTTCTTTCCGGGCAACCGGCTGCCGACCAAGAAGCGCGATGACGCGTTCGAATGGACGCTCGGCCCGGACATCGCCGCGCTGCCGGGCATGGCCGGCAATGATTATGCGCTCTTCATCACGACCGAGGATCATTATGGCTCGGCCGGGCGCAAGGCGGCGCAGATCTTCGCTGCGTTCGCCGGCGTCAGCGTGCCGACGGGCGTGCACAAGGGCTATGCCGGCCTGGTCGATCTCAAGACGGGCGAGCTTGTCTGGCTCAACGCCGATCTGAAGATGGGTGGTGACGTGCGGACCGCGGAAGGCGCGCAGAAGCGGGTCGAGCAGCTGTTCGAAGGCTTTCCTGGGCGGACGGGGATACCGCAGACGGTAACCGCCGGGAATTGATCGTGGCAATGCGCGGAACGCTTGCGGCGCGGGCGGCGATCGCTGCTGTGGCGGCCTTGTTGCCGGCTGCGATCGCCGGTGCGGAGGTGCGGGCCCCCGCGCCGCTGCCGCCTTATGCCCAGGCCTATGAGCCGACGACGGTCGACGAGCGCGGCTTGTGGATGGAGGTCGACGAAGTCGAACGGAAGCTCCGGGATTCGCGCTTCGTCATCAAGGACCAGAAGCTCGTCGATTATGTCCAGGGCGTGCTGTGTCGCACGGTCGGCGATGATCGGTGCCGCGCCGTCCGTATCTATGTCGTGCGCGATACCGCCTTCAACGCCAGCATGGCCCCCAATGGCATGATGGTCGTCCATTCCGGCCTGCTGCTGCGCGTGAAGGACGAAGCCGAACTCGGCTCGGTGCTCGGGCACGAATTCGGCCATTTCGAACTTCGACACAGCCTGAACGGCTTCAAGCAGCGCCGCACGGCATCGGACGTGATGACGTGGCTGGCGATCCTGGCGCCCAATACCGGCGGCGCCCTCGCCACGGGCATTGCCGGTTCGGCCTTCGCCTTCAGTCGCGGGCAGGAACAGGACGCCGATATGCTCGGCCTCAGCTATCTGGCGGCATCGCCTTATCCGTCCGCTTCCGCCGCCAATGTCTGGGAACGGCTGATGGCGGAACAGGATGCGACGGCGGCCGGCCGCAAACGCAAGGCCCAGCATCGTTACAGCGCAGGGTTCTTCGCCAGCCATCCGACCGAACTGACACGCGCGACCTATCTGCGTGAAGCGGCGGCCAGGGCGCCTGATCCGGGCGATGCGGCGCAGGCCGCCTATCGCGCCACCATGGCGGCATTCCTGCCGGATTTCCTGGACGATCAGATCAAGCTCAACGATTTCGGCGGCACCGAATATCTGCTGAACCAGCTTGCGGGCGATCAGTGGACGCCGCAGCTGCTCTATGCGCGGGGCGAATTGTATCGCCAGCGGGGCAATCCGCGCGATCTCGTCAGCGCCGCGCAATTCTATCAGGAAGCGATTGCCAAGGGCTATGCCGGGGCGGAAGCGCAGCGGGGCCTGGGCCTTTCGCTGATGCGCAGCCAGCAGGTCGAACAGGGGCGCGCCGCGCTCCAGGAATATCTGAAGCTCAAGCCGGATGCGGCCGATGCGTCGCTCATCTCGACGCTTGTTGCCAATTAAGGGGGATGTGATGGCGGGGAAGATCGCAGGCGCGCTGATCGCGGGGATGCTGGTTGCGGCGGCACCGGCCATGGCCGGCAATTCGCTGGTCGCGCCGGGATCGAAGGTGCAGGTCGCCAAGTCGGGCATGTCGATCCGAAGCGACGGCGAATGGAACAAGCTCGGCCGTCGCCTCGGGCCCAATACCGAAACCTGGACGATCGACGGTGACGAGCTGAACGACGTCACCTTCTATGGCGGCATCGCCGATGGCCTGCCCATCTTCCGCGAAGTCGACAAGAAGAACCGGCCGCTGCCGCGCGTGTCGTCGACGATGCTGGTGACCGACATTCCGACGCTGTTCGAAACCAGCTATCGCATCGCTTATGATACGCCGCTGATGAAGATCGACACGGTTGAACCGACCAGCTTCGCCGGGGGCAAGGGCGTGCGCTTCACCTACAGCTTCACGCGCCCGAACGAAGAACTGCACCGCAAGGGCGAGGCGCGCGCCGCCGTCGTCGGCGGCAAGCTCTTCCTCATCACCTATGAGGCGCCGACGCTGCATTATTTCGACAAGACCTTGCCGGCTTTCCGCCAGCTCGCGGACAGCGCGGCCTTCTGATCACATCCGGCCCAGCGCGGCGTTGCGCCGCGCCAGGCTTGCCGCCGGCCACATCGTCTGCGGGTCATAATAAGCGTCGACCGCCGTCACGCCTTCGGGCAGGCGCAGCCACGGCAGTTTCGACCGGGTGTAGATGTGGATGTCGGGCGTCAGCGCGCCCGGATCGTCCAGCGTGCCGATGCGGACGAAGCGGATCGCCTCCCGCCCGCCATAGGTGCTCCATAGCGCGACGCGGCAATCTGGGCAGCGCGTGATCTGCTGGCCGCGGCCGCTGTCGGTGGGCGTCGGCACGGTTTCGGGGCTGCCCTGCCGCACCTCCACCCGGTCGGCCTCGATCAGCGCGTTGAGCACGAAGGCGCTGCCGGTTTCGGTCTGGCATTTGGTGCAGTGGCAGCAGTGGACGAACATCGGCGCGCCGTGCAGCCGGTAACGCACCGCGCCGCAGGTGCAGCCGCCGTCCATCTCTGCATCTTCCGCCATGCCGGCCTCCCGTCTTGTGCTGGTGGGCCATTGTCTGCCGTTGTCGCGCCGCACGGGTTGCGCGACTCATCCGCGCCGCCCATCTCCCGCCACGATAGCGCCTTGCCGCGTGTGAACAAATATGGAACATTCGCTCTCATGCTGACTCATATTTCCGTCCGTGGCGCGCGCGAGCACAATCTCAAGAGCGTCGATGTCGATATTCCGCGCGAAACGCTGACGGTGATCACCGGCCTGTCGGGTTCGGGCAAGTCCAGCCTGGCTTTCGACACCATCTATGCCGAAGGGCAGCGGCGCTATGTGGAATCGCTGTCGGCCTATGCGCGCCAGTTCCTCGAACTGATGCAGAAGCCCGATGTCGATCATATCGAAGGGCTGTCGCCGGCCATCTCGATCGAACAGAAGACCACCAGCCGCAACCCGCGCTCCACGGTCGCCACCGTGACCGAGATCTACGATTATATGCGCCTGCTCTGGGCGCGTGTCGGCGTGCCTTATTCGCCGGCCACGGGCCTGCCGATTTCCGCGCAGACGGTTAGCCAAATGGTCGATCGCGTGGGCCAGTTGCCGGAAGGGACGCGCTTCTACCTGCTCGCCCCCGTGGTGCGCGGCCGCAAGGGCGAATATCGCAAGGAACTGGCGGAATGGCAGAAGCAGGGCTTCACCCGCGTCCGCATCGACGGTGAGTTCTACGAGATCGAGGACGCGCCCGCGCTCGACAAGAAGTATAAGCATGACATCGAGGTCGTGGTCGATCGCCTCGTCGTGCGCGAAGGGCAGGATACGCGCCTCGCGCAGAGCTTCGAAACCGCGCTCAAGCTGGCCGAAGGGCTGGCTTATGTCGATCTGGCCGACGGCAATGTGCCGGGGGCGGAAGAAAGCCGGCTGAAGGGCGCGGTGCCCGCCAACCGCATCGTCTTTTCCGAAAAGTTCGCCTGTCCGGTGTCGGGCTTCACCATCCCGGAAATCGAGCCGCGGCTCTTTTCGTTCAACGCCCCACAGGGCGCGTGCCCGGTGTGCGACGGGCTTGGCGAAAAGCTGGTCTTTTCGGAAGAACTGGTCGTCCCCAACGAAAGCCTGTCGATCAAGAAGGGGGCGGTGGCGCCCTGGGCCAAATCCAACCCGCCGTCGCCTTATTACATGCAGGTGCTGGGCAGCCTGGCGCGCGAATTCGGCTTCAGCCTCGATGTTCCGTGGAAGGATCTGCCGGGTGAGGTGCGCCTGATCATCCTCCACGGCACCGGCGGCAAGCCCGTCACGCTCACCTTCGTCGACGGCAAGAAGAGCTATGACGTCAAGAAGCCGTTCGAAGGCGTGATCGGCAATCTCAACCGCCGCATGCTCGCCACCGAAAGCGCGTGGATGCGCGAGGAACTGGCCAAGTACCAGTCGTCGCAGCCCTGCGAGACCTGCGGCGGCGCGCGTTTGAAGCCCGAGGCGCTGGCGGTGAAGATCGCCGGCGAGGACATCAGCATGTCCACCCGGCGCGCGGTCGGCCCCGCGCTCGCTTTCTTCCGCGATCTGCCCAGCCACCTGAACGATCAGCAAAGGGCGATCGCGGAGCGCATCCTCAAGGAAATCGTCGAGCGGCTCGGCTTCCTCGACAATGTCGGGCTCGATTATCTCAACCTCGATCGCACGTCGGGCACGCTGTCCGGCGGCGAAAGCCAGCGCATCCGCCTGGCCTCGCAGATCGGCTCGGGGCTCTCGGGCGTCCTCTACGTCCTCGATGAACCGTCGATCGGCCTCCACCAGCGCGATAATGATCGGCTGCTCGTCACGCTGCGCCGCCTGCGCGATCTCGGCAACACGGTGATCGTCGTCGAGCATGATGAGGATGCGATCCGCACGGCGGACCATATCATCGATATGGGGCCGGGCGCGGGCGTCCATGGCGGCGCGATCGTGGCGCAGGGGGCGCTCGCCGATATCCTCGCCACCGAAGGATCGCTCACCGGCGATTATCTCTCCGGCCGCCGCACGGTCGCGGTGCCGGCCAAGCGTCGCAAGGGCAATGGCAAGAAGCTGACGGTGAAGGGCGCGCGCGCCAACAATCTGAAGGACGTCACCGCCTCCATCCCGCTCGGCACCTTCACCTGCATCACCGGCGTTTCGGGGTCGGGCAAGTCCACCTTCACCATCGACACGCTCTATGCCACCGCCGCGCGCGTGCTGAACGGCGCGCGCATGCTCGCCGGCCATCATGAAAAGATCGAGGGGCTCCAGCATCTCGACAAGGTGATCGACATCGATCAGTCGCCGATCGGCCGCACCCCGCGTTCCAACCCCGCCACCTATACCGGCGCCTTCACCAATATCCGCGATTGGTTCGCCGGCCTGCCGGAATCGGAGGCGCGCGGCTACAAGCCCGGCCGCTTCAGCTTCAACGTCAAGGGCGGCCGGTGCGAGGCATGCCAGGGTGATGGCGTGCTGAAGATCGAGATGCACTTCCTGCCCGACGTGTACGTCACTTGCGATGTCTGCCACGGCAAGCGGTACAACCGCGAAACGCTGGAGGTGACGTTCAAGGGCAAGTCGATCGCCGACGTGCTGGACATGACGGTCGAGGATGCGGTGGAATTCTTCAAGGCCGTGCCGCCGATCCGCGACAAGATGGCGATGCTGGCCGAAGTGGGCCTCGGCTACGTCAAGGTCGGCCAGCAGGCGACGACGTTGTCGGGCGGCGAGGCGCAGCGCGTGAAGCTCGCCAAGGAACTCAGCCGCCGCGCGACCGGCAACACGCTCTACATCCTCGATGAACCCACCACCGGCCTGCATTTCGAAGATGTCCGCAAGCTGCTGGAGGTGCTCCACGCGCTGGTGGAACAGGGCAACAGCGTGGTGGTGATCGAACATAATCTGGAAGTCATCAAGACGGCCGACTGGATCATCGATCTCGGCCCCGAAGGCGGCGACAAAGGCGGCGAGATCGTCGCCACCGGCACGCCGGAGGACGTCGCCAAGGAGAAGCGCAGCTACACCGCGCGCTATTTGGCGCCGTTGCTTGAGCAGGGGGAGAGGGTGGCGGCAGAGTAAGCCGCCCAAACCTTCTCCCGCAGGCGAGAGAAGGATACGAAGGCTTGGCCGCTTGCCGCCTAGCCGAAGTTGGATGAGGGCACACGGGCACTGGTAGAATGGAAGCCTCGGCGACAGAATGCGGCATCGGCTGCAGCGCCATGTGGGGAGTTAAATACCTTGGCCTCCAATCCAAATCGTGCTCCCTCAATCAGCATTCCCCTGCAATCTGCGGAACTGTTCCAGAGAGCCTTGAACTTTCAGGCAGAACTGATCGACTATTTCGCAGGTGGGAAAAGCCTCGGCGAATCCCACTATCAAGCCATGCGCAAGGAGTTACTTGAAGATTCACGTTACGGGAATCTCGCTCCTTCGTGGTTGCGCCGCAATCGCGATTTGGGGGCGCTTTGGTCCTTCGCTAAATCCATTGATGGAAGTTGGGAACCGCGACGTCAGTTTGTTCGCGAACAGTTCGAACCTCTTCTGGATTTTCTCGAAAGAGGTGGTGGCGAACCGTCACCTCAAATGCCGGGGCCATATGACGCGAGTGCTTGGACTGGCGTTCAATCTGCCGCTCAGCAGGCCCAAGCAATCAAAACCCTTATCCCTGTTGCGCAAGCGGCCGTCGGATCGCTTATCGAGCATTTGGAAAAGCCAAACCACAACGGCGGCCCTCCATTAGATGAAGTAGAGTTTGCCTTGGAGCGATTGCGCAAACTCTACTCAGCGTTGGGAAGCCTGTTGACCGCTGTCGAGGGCGGGAAGTTAAGAGATACAATCGATAATGGTCTTGTTGCTGAGGTCGCTCGATATGGCCGACAGGCAGCGAGGGCGTTGAAGAATGATCCGCTACCTTATGCTCTGTCAGGAACCCTTCTGGCGCTGTTCACAGCTTGTGGTTTTCCCGGCTTAGGCGGCTATTTGGGTGGCATCGCTATAGCAATAAAAAAACCGGGGCAGGGAGGCGGCGTTGAATAAATGGCCCAAGACCCGCTCCTCCCTTGCTCATTAGAGGCCATATTCGTGTTTTAGAGAATCCCACGTATCCAAAATCTTGGAATATCTGGATTCAAAGATCGCCTCTTCATCACCCTTTAGAAAGTGCGATGCACCGCTAAACGAATGGCCTCGCAAAATGTCGAGCAACTCCATATCGACCAGATCGTGCTCAGAAAGAGCTTCTGCCATCAGCCATAGACCCATCCTTGCCCATTTTTCATCAAGTGCAGGGTGTTCGCTGAAGTAGGGGTAGATCAGTTTATGTCGGTCTCCGCCGAGCTTCAGCGCGAGAAGGTTATCCACCTTTACGGTAAGGTCGAGGCCCGGGACCACGTAATGAGTGTGAACTTCCTCTTCGCGCCAACTGATTGGCTGATTGGTCGTTCTCGCAAGGTACCTAAACCAGCTTAGAAAGCCCTCCGTAAGCAGCGGATACAGCCTTCTCCTTTGCTTGCTCAATGTAATCAGCAGAGCGGTCTGCAGCTCAAGGTCGGTTTTTCCGATAGCGTGATCTTTGGCTGCATTCCACCAAGGGTAGTGAAAATGCCCACCGCCGCCCTTGATGCCCAATTTTTTATCGCGCTCGCTTCGGAGGTCGGATCGAAGCTCGGAGATGAGTCCTTTTTCCTGAAGCGCGCAAAGTCGAAGAAGCTTGTTTAGGTTGATTGTCTTGATGGTCATTAAGGTGCGTCCTTCCATTCCCGACTCAATGAGCCGGGGTGTCTGATTGCATCCTCTCCCTTCTATGGTTGTTCTTTAGCACTTCACTATCGAGAGTGCCAAGTTTTTGTTTCGTTCTCCTTGGTGAGGCTCACCAACTCGCCCCATCCACGGCCCGCACCTCCACCGCCGCCGGATCGAACTCGTCCAGCAGCCGCGCATTCATTCCCATCTTGCTGACGTGGGCATCGGAAGGAACAGCCGGGGGCTGTTCCTGATGCCCACGGTCGCCCAGCGTGCGCCAGTGGGTCAGGCAGCCGCAGACCGGGCAATGGTGGATGCCGATCATCCGGTCGCCCCACACATAGGCGCGGGTCTCGCCCGTCACCTCCACCGCGCCATCGGGATAATAGGCCATCAGCGCGCCCGTCCGCCGGCATAAAGAGCAGTTGCAGCTATTCACCCATTCAGGCGCATAAGGCACAGTGAGTGTCACCGCGCCGCAGTGGCAGCTTCCGTGGGCGGGGGTGGGGTGAGGCATGGCGGGAGTGTGGCCTAAATCTTCCCGTCATCCCAGCGCAGGCTGGGATCGCCCTCCACAGCCGTCATCCCAGCGTAGGCTGGGATCGCCATGCTTTGGGCACAACATGGAGGATAGCGATCCCAGCCTGCGCCGGGATGACGTGAGTGGGAGCGGGGCAGGGGCCGCGAACCACATCCTGTCCTACATATAACCACATAGGTTATATTCCGCGCCATGGAGAACCACGCCCCCACCGCATTCGCCCCGGCCCCCGCCACGCCCGCGCCCACGCCTGCGCAAGGCCCGTCGCTGGAACGCGCCCATGGCTGGACCCCGCAACGCCAGCGCGATTTCCTGGCGGCGCTTGCCGAAGGCCATACGGTGGAGGCCGGGTGCCGGATCGTCGGCCTGTCGGTCGCGTCCGCTTATGCCTTTCGCCGTCGCGCGGCGGGGGCGGCGTTCGCGCTTGGCTGGCAGGCGGCGTGCCTGCAGGCGCGGGAGAAGCTGGCCGATGTGCTCCTGTCCCGCGCGATCGACGGGCAGGTGGAAACCATCACGCGGGCCAATGGCGATGTGATCGAACGGCATCGTTATGACAATCGCCTCGCCCAATCCATGCTCACCCGGCTCGATCGGCTGGCCGATGCCGCGCAGGCGGAGGCGACGCACGGCGCCGCGCGCATGGTGGCGCAGGAATGGGATCAGTATCTGGCGCTGATCGGCCGCGATTGTTCGCCTGCGCGCGCCGGCCTGTTCGTCGGCCTGCGGCTGGCCGATCCGGCGGCGGGCGGGGCGGGCGCGGGGGAGAATGCGGGCCATGATCTCGCCCCCGTGGTCGCGCTGGCGCGGGCCGATCGCTTCCTGGCCGCGCAGGCGGGCACGGCGGGCGAGGTGGATGTCGCCGATCTCGATCCCGCCCGGCGCGGCGAATGGACCGGCGAACAATGGGCGCGGGCCGAAGCCGCCGGCCTTGTCGCCATCGCCGCGCCGCCGCCCGCCGCCGGGGATGCGGACGATGCCGATGGCAAGCCTCAACTTCCTCAACCGCTGGTGGAGGATGATGGCTGCGGCCCGGTCTGGTTCAGCGAGACATGGCAGGGCTGGGTCACCGAATTTCCGCCCCCGCCGGGCTTTCGTGGCCGGCAGGACGGGGATTATGGCGACATGGATTATCAGCGATCGTTGAGCGTTCAGGAAGCGCGGCACTGGCACGCGCGGCGCGCGGCGCAGCTGGCCGGGCGGCGGGCGGCGGACAGCGCCGATCGCGATCGCTTCTTCGGTATCGCCACGCTTTTGGCCGATGCGGATGCGCTGGCCGGCGGGCAGCCGGCGGGCATGGGGGGCGATGCCGCCACGGGGGATGCCGCGCTGGCCCCGCATGGGCTTGGCGGCGGGTGGGTGGACGTGTTCGCCGGCGATCGCGGTGCCGGCGATGATGATGACGGCGATTATGACGATGACTGCGATGACGATGGGGATGCCGATCCCGCCGGCCTCGCCGCGTTCATCGATCAGTGCGAACGCAATGATGCGACCATCGAACGCTTCCGCCAGATCGTCGGTCTCGCTGATGCCTGCGACGCGCATGAACGCGGGGCCGGGCCCGATCCCTTCGGCCTCGATGCCGCACCGCCCCCCTCCACCCCGCCACGCGCGCCTTATCCGCTGCCCTTCATGGGCTAGGGCCGGGCGGGGGAGGGCGGGCGCGCCCGTTGGCGCCGCGATGCGGACGCGCGGATGCCCCCGCGCGCATATCGGGCGATCTGCATGCCAGCCCGCCGTCGTAGCGCGCTGGATGCGATACGCCCATGCGTTCATCCGCCCACGCCACGCCCGTGGGCGCACGCCGGTCCGGCCCGTGGCTGCACGCACGCCGCCCCGCCCGGCCAGTGCGCGGTAATGGATGGAGGCCGCGCTCCGCCCGGCCAGTGCGCAGTAATGAATGGATGCCGCGCGCCGCCAGGCCAGTGCGCTGCAATGGATGGAGGCCGCACGCCGCCAGGCCGGTGCGCTGTAATGGATGGAGGCCGCGCCCCGTCGCATCATCGCGCGCGGATACGTCAATGGGGGCCGGCGTTGCCGCCAACCCCCATTGCGCCGGATGTCAGGTCCCCGCTTGCCGGATGGCGGGGCAGGGCCTGTCCTGGCGTGTGGCGGCGCATGGCGGGGCTCGCGAGTGCACCCCAGCCGCTTCCGCCCGGCCGATCCGTTTCGGGCCGCTGGCCTTGGGTGGATGCCATGCGGCATGCCGTTGGCCGGGGTTCCGTCCCGGTTCGTGCCCGCTTCGCCTGCCCCGTAATCCGTGCCTGGAGGAACGAACCCTGGTCGCGCGGCTCAGCCATGCGATCATCTGAAGAAAACGGCTGATTTCCGCCCTTTCCTCACTCTCGATCACCGGTTGAGGCTCTCATGCGCCGCTGAGTCGGCCAAGCGGAATCTCCCCCTCCACCCCTGTGGATAACGGGGATTATGGGGATGGATGGCGGTTGTGCCCCGCGATCCGGCCCGGCGCGGCCCTTGCCGGGATGCGGGCGCATCTCTATCGTCCCCGCCGGCCGTGTGGGAGGGCGCCTGATGCTGCAGATGATCAAGCATGCGCTGTTCGCCGGCACGCTAAGCGCCGTTGGCGCGCTGATTTTCTATCTTCTCATATCCGCCGCCACGCGCCGCGATATCGGCTATCGCCCGGCCATCGCTGCCGTGGTGATGCCGGTCATCGCCTTCCTCTCGCCGCACATTGCCATCGTGCAGCTGATGATGTTCCTGCTGGTGCCGCTCTGCGCCCGCACGCGCCGCGATATCCTGCCGATCTTCATCATCGGCCTGCTGCTGCTGCCGGGGCTTGGCAAGCCGCTGGTGGTGGGGTCGCTTTATCTGTTCGCGCTCAACACGCCGCTGCTGCTGTCGCTCGGGGCGTTGCTGACGATGGCGATCAAGCCCGGCCGCACGACGCCGGGTAAATGGTGGACGCATATTCCGTTCGTCATCGTCTGCATCCTCGTGTGGCTGGTTGCCGCCCGCGATCAGACCGCGACGAACATGCTGCGCCAGGTGTTGATGGTGGCGATGTCGATGGTGCCGCCCTATCTGGTCGTCGCCTGGCTGATCCGCTCGGCCGAAGATGCGCGGCGGATGTTGCTGGCGATGGTGATGGCGGGAACGATCTGTTCGGTGATCCTGGCCTTCGAAGCGGTCCGCTTCTGGCCGATCTATGTCGAACTGGTGATGCGTTTCGATGTCGGCGGCGCGCTTGTTTCGCACCTCAGCGTTCGCGGTGGCATGCTGCGCGCGGCGGGGCCGATGATGCAATCGACGATGATGGCCTTCGTCCTCTGCTTCTGTTTTCTCGCCGGCTATCTGATGCGCCGTTCCTTTCCCTCGCTGCCGCACTGGTTGGCGATGATGGCGGTGCTGGCTGTCGGCCTGATCGCGCCGCAATCGCGCAATGCCTGGCTGGGGGTTGCGACCGGGCTGCTGATGTTGGAGATTTATCGTGGGCGGGCGGCGCGAATGGGCGCGCTGGTGGCTATCGGTGCCGTCGTCGCCGGTTTGCTGGCCGTTGCCGTATCCAGCAGCCCGCGCCTTGCCGAGGCGGTGGGTGTCAGCGGCGAGGCAAGCAACACCGGCGATTATCGCGAACGGTTGTTGCGGCGCGGCATGGAGGAGTTCCGCAAGGCGCCGCTGTTCGGCGCGGCGCCCGAAATCGTGAACCGGCGCCTGGAGGACATGGTGCAAGGCGAAGGGATCGTCGACTACGTCAACAGCTATCTCTATTTCGCCTTGTTCACCGGCGGCCTCGGATTGGCGGTCTTTGTGTTCGGCCAGCTGTTCGAACTGGCGACCTTGTGGTTCCGCCGTC
Organism: Edaphosphingomonas laterariae; assembly: GCF_900188165.1. Lineage (GTDB taxonomy): Bacteria > Pseudomonadota > Alphaproteobacteria > Sphingomonadales > Sphingomonadaceae > Sphingomonas_E > Sphingomonas_E laterariae. The sequence goes on from NZ_FZOS01000018.1 coordinate 57,807, forward strand.
GGCGCTGGCGGAGCGAGCCCATGATGCTGGACATAGGCGCCTATGCATTCGGTGCGATCGTGATGATGGCGCAGATGCTGATCTTTACCTCGTTCGTCGGCATGAACGCGACGATGAGCATGATGTGCTACGCGCTGGTCGCGGGGCTTGTTGCCTGTCGGCCCACAGTGGCGGGCGCCGCATCGCGCCCGCGCCGGCGGCCTCTGGAAGGCATGGTGATGGGGCCGCTGCCGACGTTGCAGCGATAGGCGACGCGACGGGCGTCAGCGCGAAGCGGTGGCGCCCTTATATTCGATCAGGCGCGACGTGCGCCCGGCCAGCCTGCGCCAATGATAAAGCAGCACGCCCTGCAATTCTGCGAACTTGCCGGCGACGAGCAGCGACGCGCGTGAGAAGGCAAGATTTGTCGGCAGGCCGTTGCGCCGCTCGCGTTGGCCGAGCCGGGCGATCTGCAGCGGATAGAGGAGCAGCAGCCCGAGCGCGCCGAGCCACGCCCAGGGCGTGACGACCAGCGCAGCGACCGCTGCCGCTGCGATCATCGCGGGCAGCAGCCCCGCCCAGACGAGGATGCTTTTCACCTGCCGGCGCCACAGCGGATCGGGTGCGCCACGGCCGCGCCAGGCGAGTTCGGCAAAGGCGTGGCCGCTGCGCTGGGCGCGGCGCCAATATTGGCCAAGCCGCGTCATCGCCGCGTCGTGGCGGGCCATTTCGGGGGCGATACGGCGGATACGCCAGCCATGGGCGCGCAGCCGCGCGCAGAGATCGGGTTCTTCGCCGGCGATCAATGTCGGATCATAGCCGCCCGCCGCCGCCAGTCGATCGGCGCGGAAGAGGGCGATGCCACCGCAGGCCAGCGCATCGCCCAGCGGAACATCCCATTCGAGATCGCAGAGGCGGTTATAGAGGCTGCGTTCGGGAAACCGCTCGCGCAGGCGACCGAACACGACCGCCAGATCCTGTTCGGCCGCCAGCGCATCGAGCCCGGCGGCGATCCATCCGGCATCGAGCGTGCAATCGCCGTCGATCATCTGCACGAAGGCGAGATCGGGTTGCTGCTTGAGCAATGCTTCCAGCCCGGCATTGCGCGCGCGGGCGGCGGTGAAGGGCACCGACATGTCGAGTTCAACGACGCTGACGTTCATCGAGCGGGCGAAGGCGACGCTGTCGTCACTGGAGCCGGAATCGACATAGACTGCGGGGCTGCCGGCGGGCAGCGAGCGCAGGCAGGCCTTGAGCCGTTCGCCCTCATTACGGCCGATCGCGACGATGCCGACGCTGCGCTCAGCGATCATGCCGCATCATCCATCCATGCGGGGGGCGTGCCGGGCGTATCCGTCCATTGCGCAACGGCGGGCCGATGATCTTCCGGGCGGGCGCGCAGGCTGCGCTGCAAATGATCGGCGGTTTCGGGGGCGGCGGTGGGGCGGCCACGGGCGAAGCCGAGGCCGGCACGGACCTTCCACAACATGCGGCCGGCCATCCACGCCATCGCCGCCGCCGCTGCTGCGGCACGCCCTTGCGTCCTCACGAACATGCGCCGCCGTGAATTGAACCAGTAAGCCGGGCGGCGTTGCACCTTGGCGATATGGACGCCCGTGGCGGCGCCGCCGACATGGACGACGCGGCTTCGCGGTTCGAAGGCGACACTCCACCCCGCGCGGCGCAGGCGCCACATCAGTTCCACTTCCTCGAAATAGAGGAAGAAGCCGTCGTCGAAGAGCCCGGCATCACGCAGCGCATCGGCGCGGAACATCACGCTGGCGCCCGTCACCCAATCGGGTTCCACGGACGGATCCTCGACCATGGTGGGGGCGATGCCGAGCACGCGGCCGAGCGCGGGCGTGGCGCTGCCGCGCACGAATTCGCGCCCGATGGAGGGGAAGCGAAAGGCGCTGCCCGCCGTGCTGCCATCGGGATCGAGCAACAGGCTGCCGACCGCGCCGCAACGGGGGTGCTGGCGCAGATGCGTGGCGAGCCGCACAATCGCTCCGGGTTCGATTTCGGTATCGGGGTTGAGCAGATGGATGAAATCGGGCGGGCGCTGCTGCTGGAGCAGGCGCAGCATCGCCTGATTATTGGCCCAGCCGAAGCCACCATTGATCGGCAAAGCCAGCAGGCTGACCCAATCGACCAGTTCTGGCGCGGCCAGCGCCGCTGCCAGCCGTTCGGCGGAATCGTCGCCCGATCCGCCGTCGACGACGACGACCTGGAGGGTCGGCAGCGCGGCGCGCTCGGCCAGCAGCGATCGGACGCAGCCGGCCGCCAGATCGGGCGTCCGATAATTGACGATGACGACGGCGACATGCGGCGCGGCTTCAGCTTCGGACATATTTTCCCATACCCAGCCACACCGTCAGCCGGCGCGGGCCGGCCCATTCATAGACCAGCCACGGGCCGACGATGCCCAAAAGGCTGCTGCCGACGAGTAACGAGACCGGGTCGATCGCAATGCCTGTTTTTTGAGCGAGGAAGCGCAGGCCGGCGGTGAAGAAGGTGTGCATCACGAAGATCGCCATCGAAGCCTGCCCCATACGCCGCAACCACCGCGCCTTGCCGTCGATCAGGACGGAGAGGCCGATCACGCCGATAATGCCCGCGCTGGCGCCGAGATAGAAGAAAGCCTGCGATCCCGCATAGTCCTTCACCGTCCAGCCGACCGCGAAGCGCGCCATGACGAGCAGTGACCAGCCGATAGCGGTGGCGGCGAGGATGGCGGCGATCGGCGCGCCGCGGACCCGCTCGATCAGCCACGGCCCCGCAAGCGCACCGGCGAGGAAGAACGGAAAGAGCTGCATCATGTGGAGCGCGATATTGCCAATGCCGAACACCGTCTGGATGGCCACGAACGCGGCACCCAGCGCGATCAGCATCCGGCGCTGCGGCCAGAGCGCGACGGCGATGAGGTGGCAAAGAAACAGGGCGTAGAGGAACCAGAATTGGGCGACCGGCAGCCATGGCGTGGCCAGCAGATCGGGGAGGCCGAGTGGCTGGTTGACATCGGCCACGACCATCACGGTGAGAATATGGAGGGTCGACCAGAGGAAGTAGGGCCAGACGATCGTCAGCAACTTGTCCTTGACGAAGGGGCGGGCGCCGGCCGCCACGCCCTGGCCGACATACAGCCCCGCCAGCAGGAAGAAGAGCGGCATGTGAAAGGCGTAGATCGTCGCGTCCGACGCGAGGAAGCCGTCACTGGACGGCAGGATGCCCGCCTTGATCAGGCCGCGCTGGGCATGGGCGAAAACGACGAGGATGATACCGATGCCCCGCGCGGAATCGATCCATGCGACGCGCTTTGACGGCGCCCGAACTTCAACGCTGACAGCCTCGTTGCCGCGCAACGAGATTTCGTTCTCCATGAAGGGCCCCCCGCGGGTCCGGATCGCTAACCGTCCTAACGATAGGGAAAAACCATCAGGATTAGAAGGCCGTTTCGCTTCAGCACCGTCCCGAGCGCCATCGCTTCGGACCCGGCGCCGATCAGATGTTGATCATGGCGCCGCGAATGCTGCCAGCGATGGAACGCCTAACTATAATATTCGGCGTATTTCTGGCTCTGGCCGTAACCATAGCCATAATCGTCGCCAATCAGCCCGCCCTGATAGCGGTTGAGCACCGTGCCCAGGCATGGTGCGGGCGCGAGCAGGTTGAGCGTGTCGCGCACCTGCTTGCGCGTCGTCACGCCTTCCTCGACGACGAGGATATAGGCGTCGATCTGCTGCGCGATGATGACGGCGTCGTCGTTGGCGAACACCGGCGGAAGATCGCAGATGCAAATATGGTTGCCCGGAATGCGGCGCATATCTTCGATGAGACGGGCCATCGGCGCGCCGGCAAGCAACTCTGCCGAATGGAGTTGGTTGGAGAAGCTGGGGAACAGGGTGAGCCGTTCGCCGGCGACATCGCGGGCCACCGTGCTCAGATCCGGCAGCTGGCCGTCGAGATATTCGGTGATCCCGGCGCCTTCCTCGAGATTGAAATATTCGGCGATCGACGAACGGCGAAGATCGAGATCGAAGAGATAGGTGTGCATGTCCGGCGAGCGGGCCAGCGCCGCGCCGAGATTGGACGCGATGAACGACTTGCCGACGCGCGGCGTGGCCGATGTGACGCCGATCAGCGTCCAGTCACGCGCACGCGCCATCTTCAGCACCTGCGAACGCAGCAGGTTGAACGGCCGCGATCGCTGGTCCCGGCTGTTGAAGCCGTAAATATGGTTGTCGAGCAGGCCTTCGACGGGAACCGTCACGGTCGCCGTGCCCGGAGCGGGAATCACGGAATGGCCGGTTGCGGCGCCGCGGCTTTCGATATTTTCCACGTTCAAAGCTGCACTTCCTTTGATTGGACCGGCGCCATCAGGCGGGGTGAGCCGACTTCTTGCGGCGCCAGAACAGGTAGCGATGCCATTTCGGTTCGCCGTCGCGGAATGTGGGGACGACCACCAGCGGTGCGACGCCGACCAGATTCTGGAGCGCCGCGACGCCACGGATCGGCCGCAGCAGCAGTTCGACCAGCATCGCCAGCGCAAGGCCGATCATGCCGCCGAGCGCGATGCCGCCGGCGATCAGCAAGGGCCGGTTCGGCGACGTCGGCTTGTCGGGAGCGACGGGCGGATCGATCACCGTGAGGCGTTCGCCGCGCTGTTCGTTTTCCATCTTGGCCGAAGCCTTCGCCGCCATCAGGTTCGCCGACACCTTTTCGTAATTGGCGCGAAGACCATCGGCGCGGGCCTGGAGCTGGGCGATCTGTTCCATCACCAGCGGTGCCGACGCCTGCGCCGACATCGCCATGTTGGCGCGTGCCTGTTCGGTCGCGCGGGCGCCCTGAAGCTGCGCGATCGAGGCGTTGTTGGCGGCGATCTGCGCGGCGGCCGGTGAGTTGCGCGCCGTGGTCGTCACGCGTTGCGCAGCCGCCGCACGGGTTTCGCGCACCCGCTGTTCGGCGAACTTCACGTCGGGGTGGCTGTCCGAATAGATCGCGCGCGCAGCCGCGAGCTGCTGGACCGCCGCGACCACGGCCGGGTCATTATCGGGCGAAAGGCCGGCCCGCGCTTCCGCCATCAGCTGCGCGTTTTCACGCTGCAGCGAGGCGATCTGGGTTTCGTAGCTGCCGCCGCCCATCATCGCGCCCGCCATGCCGGCGCTGGACAAGGCGATGCCGTTGCGCGCCTTGATGCCTTCGATCTGTTCCTGGACCGTGCGCAGCTGCTCTTCGAGCCCGGAGGCCTGATCCTGAAGGAAATCGACCGTGCTTTCGGCGGCCTGCGCCGTCTGCGTGGAATCGAGCTTCAGCAGCCGCTCGACGAAATCCTGCGCGACGAGCTGCGCGCGCACCGGATCCGAATAATCGAAGGCGAGCGAGAAGGCGATCGTGCTGGTGCCCGTGCGGCTGTTGCGCTGGATGTCCGCCGTCACCGGGGCGATGGTGGTGGCGGCGCGCATCTTTTCGATCACCTCGGACAGCGGATCGGTCCGCCGTTCGTCGGGATAGAGATTGTTGTTCTGAATGAGCTCGATCAGGTCCGGCCGGCTGAGGATCTGCTGGCGCACCTTGGAGATACGCTGATCGATCACGCTGTTGAGCGGCGAGCCGACGAGATCGGGCGGCAATTCCTGCGATTCGACGAGCAGCACCGCGCTCGATCGATACTTGGCCGGCATGAAGATTGCGGCGGCAAGGCCGGCGAGCGTGCAGGCGATCAGCGGGATGATCAGGAACCAGCGACGCTGCCACAGGATCAACGGAATATGGCTGAGCAGATTGTCCGAAGGGCCTTCGGCGTCCGGTTGCGGCATTTCGACGGTCATCGGCGATCACCCAGCGTGTAAGCGAGCCCTATCCTGCCCGAAATGTCCGCGTCGGGCGAGAGGCCGCGGCCATAAGCGTCGCGATAGGCGGCCCCCGCCGTCAGACGCAGCTTCTCGCCGAGCTGGTGGGAGTAATCGACCGTCGTCGAGAAATAGTCGCGATCGCCCGAAATGGGCAGGCCACCGGCGTCATTCTTGGAATAAGAGACGCGGCCCGCAAGCGTGCTGCGTTCCGTGAGGCGATAGCTGTAACTGCCATAGACGCTGGTATCGACGCGCACGCCACCAAAGCCGGAGGCTTCGCTTGCCCGCGATCCGCCGAAGCACATGGTGGTGCGTTCATTATCCTTACACAGCTTGAGCTGGCCGGTCAGCGCGGTCGAATTGTCTTTGCCGGTCAGCAGTTCGCGCCGGGTGAGCGACACGCCGAGCGCCGCATCAAGCGACCAGCCACCGGCAAACCGCTTGGTGTAGGTAACCTGGGGCGTGAGGATGCTGGAATCACGGCCGATCCCGTCATAATCCACCTCGGTATAGCCGAAGGTTCCGCCGATCGACGAGGTTTCCGAAAGGGCGCGGCTATAGCCGATGCGCCCGCCATAGCTGACATAATCGTCGGTCGCGAGGCCACCATTCGGATAGTCGGTCTTGGTGGCGTCGAAATCCACATTCCAGGAATCGCGCGCATTCGGCCGCCAGGTTGCACCGACCGAGCTGTTGAACGAATTGCGCCGCTGCCGGCTGCCGATCAGCCCAACATCGGGCGATTCCGGTATGCCGGGATCAATCAGGTCGCCGTCGGGATCGGCCGCGCCGACGATCGAGCTGTCATAAGCGAGCAAGGCGCGAACCTCGATGCGCTCGTTCAACTGGCGCTGGCCGCGCGCGGAGATGCCATAGGAATTGGCTGCACTATAGCGCCGGAAATATTCGGTGCGGCGATAATAAGCCGCGAAGTCCGTCCGCCCGCGCGCGTCGGTGACGGCGACGTTCGGCCGGATCGATCCTTCGACGAAGCCGCTGCCCGTGCTCGCGGTGGCGGGGTCCTCCAGGAAGGGGTTGGACGCGTAGCCGCCAGCGGCCGACAGATCGACCGACGCGCTGATATCCTGGGCATGGGCGGTGCCGGCGGCGGCCGCGACGGCGCAACCTGCGGCAAGCAGGCGGAATGCCGCGCTGCTGGAAAGCATCGACTTGTCAGACATCATGGAACGATCACCGTGTCTCCGCTCTGCAGCTGGGGCAAACCGTTGGCGCCAAGATCGCGGGCGCTGGGCGAACCGCGCAGCGCATCCGTCAGCCGCACTTTCATGGGCGTCAGCCGGTCACCCTGCTTGCGCAGGATGGTGACGTTCGACACGTCGGCGAACTCGGTCGGCCCACCGGCGATGCCGATCGCTTCGAGCACATTGATATATTTTCCGGGCGTGAAGCTGCCCGGTGAGCGAACCTTGCCGATCACCGACACCTGCAGGCCCGAAGGCGCGCGCACCGACACCGTGACCTGCGGCACCTGGCCGCGATACTGGGCCTCGAGCCCCTTGGAGATCACGCCTTCGATATCGGTCGGCAGCTTGTTGAGCGCGTCGACGCGGCCGACGAGCGGAAAGCTGAACGTCCCGTCCGGCAGCACGCGTATCACGCGCTGCAGGCGTTCCTCGCCCCAGACATAGACTTCGAGCTCGTCGCCCGGGTTGATTCGATAGGGGCGCAATTCGCCCGGGCCCGGGACGGCATTGGCTGCCGCCGGGGCGTTCTGGGCAAAGGCCGGAAGGGGCGCCGACAGCAGGATGAGGCCGGCCGCAATGATGTTACCGTACAATTTCATGGTCTCGATGTCCCATCCCCGCTGGACTTCGTGGCTAAGTCCATATCGCAAGTCGGTTTCGCACCGCCACATAAAAAAGGAAAGACTGGTACGCCCGTAAGACGCCAGAGCGCGGCAAAACGGGAAAGTGGCACTCCGTGTTCCGTGTCGATCGATTCCATTTGCTGCACCCGCCTATAACAATGCCGTCGTGCTGCGGGCGCGCGCCGAAAGTTCAAAATCATCGGAAAGCCTGAAGGTTCGATTAAGCAGAAGGGGGCTATTGTGTCCCAACGCGGGATCATTCCGCCTGATCCATCGGCCCGTTCGGCGCTTATCGTTGTCCTCGCACGCTTTAGCGGCGCGCATCGCAACATCTGGGTCTGTATCCCGGCGCGGCGTTGGGATATGAGGCCGGATGAACTTCGGTGGCCGTCCATGCCGTTCCGATGGATGGGGCAGTAATCTTGCGTGGGGTGAGCATGCTGGTCGACAATATGCTTTCCCGTTACGTGGCTTGCGATTGGGGGAAGTGAAGCTGAGGCGCGTGCGGATCGGCAAGTCGGGTGCCATCGCGGCTGTGGCGCTGGCATTGCTGCTTGGCGCCTGCGCGTCGCGTGAGGAGCAGGCGGCGGCGTCCGCGCAGCTTGCCGATCAGCTGCTGCAGCAGGGCAACCCGGCCGCCGCCGCGATCGAGGTGCGCAAGGCGCTGGCCAAGCGCGATGACGTGGCCGATTACTGGATATTGCTTGCCCGGGCGGAGATGACGCGACGCGGCTACGCTGGCGCGGTATCGGCCTATTTGCGCGCGCTGGAGCTGGATCGCGGCAATTTGGAAGCGTTGCACGCTTTGTCCGAACTGGCGCTGGCCGGCGGCCAGCTTGAGGATGCCGAAAAATATGCCGATCAGCTGCTGGCGCTGAACACGCAGAATGTGCGCGCTTTGCTGGTCAAGGGATCGATCGCGCTGAACCGCAAGCGGTTCGCCGAGGCGAATGATTTCGCCGATCGGGTGCTGACGCTGGACAATGGCAACGAAGGCGGGGTGCTGCTGCGTGCCCGCATTCTGTCGGCCGAAACCAAGCATGGCGAAGCGGCGGCGCTGCTGGAAAAGGCGCTTGAGGAAAAGGGCGAGACGCCGGCGCTGCTTTCCGGGTTGCTCGATATCTATCGCGCGGCGGACGACGCACCCAACATCGCGCGCACCTATGGCCGCATTCTCACGCTGGTGCCCGATAATATCGGCATCCAGTTCGATTATGCGCGGGAGCTGTATCGCACCGGCAAGAATCAGGAAGCCTATGCCGTCATAAGCGAGCTGCAGGCGAAGCGGCCCGATGATATTGGCCTGCAGGGCAGGATTGTCGATCTGTGGCTGGACGCTGCCGGAGAGCCGGTGCCGCAGGCGGAAATCGACCGGCTTGCGGCCGAAGGCAGCCCGGCGATCAAGGTGGCGGTTGCCCGCTATGTTCTGGAAAAAGGCAAGCCGGCCGAGGCGCAACGGATTCTCGCGCCCTTCGTTAGGGACCCCGTGATTTCGGCCGCCAATGTGGAAGCGCACGCCATTTACGCGTTGAGCCAGAATGCGCTGGGGCAGGGCGGGGATGCTTTGCGCCGGGTTAATGCGGTGCTCGCTTTCGACGGCACCAATGCCCGCGCATTGCTGTTGCGCGCCCGCATCCTGCTCGCCCAGGGCAAGCTGGATCAGGCGGTGGCCGATGCGCAAATTCTCGTCCGTGACAATCCGACGATGCTGCCCGCCCGGCTGACGCTGGCGCAGATCTATGTCCGGCGCAAACAGGGCGATCTCGCCAACGCGGCCTATCAGGACGCGCTGAAGGACTTCCCCGGCAACCCAAATATTCTGGTTGCCTATCTCGATTATCTGATGGCGGCGGGCAAGCGGTGGCAGGCGCTGGATGCGGCCGAGACGTTCACGCGCCGCAACCCCAAACTCGCGGCCGGCTGGAAGGCGCGGGCGGCGGTGTGCGTCATGGCGCGGGATAGCGACTGCGCGGCCGCATCGGCATCGGCATTGAAAGCGCTGGGCGCCATCGGCACGCAACCCGCCGCCGCGCCGGCGGGCGCCCGAACGGGCGCGCTCGGCATCGCGCCGACGGCATCGACGACACAGCGGATGGAACAGATATGACGCCGCCGACCGGCCAGATCGCCGTGCCGGGCGCGGGCGACGTTCCTTTCGCGCCCAAGCTGCGCTTCACCTCCAATGTGATCTCGTCGCTGGCGGCGGTGGCGGATCTGATCTGCCTGCTGCTGGCCGGGCCTGTGGCCGCCCTGATCTACGATCAACTGATCGGGCTGCCCTATGACGAATCGATCCACACCACGGCGGCGATCATCGCGGGCGTCAATTTCTTCCTGATCCGCCTGTCGCGCGACGCTTATTCCAGTCCGCTGGCACGGGGCGGCGAGGCGCATCAGGGCGGCGTGCTGGATTATGTGATCGCATCGGTGCTGGTGGTCGCGACGATCTGGCAGCTCGGCATGCTGGACACATTCTCGCGCGGGGTGATCCTGGCCTATGTCGTGACCGTGCTGGCGCTGCTCTTTGTCAGCACCTATGCGCTGCGCGGTGCGATCGCGCTGCTGGTGAAGGCCGGCTATATCGGCCAGCGCATCGTGATCTACGGCGCGGACGAACAGATTTCGCAACGCGCGCTGACCCTGCTCGATGTCGCCCGGCTGCCCTATCTGTCGATCGTCGGCGTGGCGGATGGACGCAAGACGCGGGTCGATGTCGACGGCCATGCACGCGCACCGTTCATCGGCGGGCTCGATGCCGTGGTCGAACTGGCGCGGCGCGGCGAAGTGGATCAGGTCCTGATCGCGCTGCCCAAGATCACGCAGGAGCGGCTGGACGAGATCCTTGCCGATCTGGCCGAGGTGGCGGTCGACATCTGCCTGATCCTGCGGGAATCGGTGGAACTGACGACGCGCTACGACCTGAAGTTTATCGGCAACGTGCCGACCCTGGCCTTGTGGCAGCGGCCCATTCGCGACTGGCACGGCATATTGAAGGCGGTGGAGGATCGCGGCCTGGCGTTGCTGGGCATCCTGTTCCTGTCGCCGCTGCTGATCGCGACGGCGCTGGCCATCAGGTTCACCAGCCCCGGCCCGATCCTGTTCGTCCAGCGCCGCTTCGGCTTCAACAATGTCGAGATCGAGGTGCTCAAATTCCGGTCGATGTATGTCGACAAGGGCGACGCAACGGGCGCCGAGCGAACGACCCGCAACGACAATCGGGTGACGCCGGTCGGCCGGATCATCCGCCGGCTCAGCATCGATGAACTGCCGCAACTGTTCAACGTGCTGCGCGGCGACATGTCGATTGTCGGCCCGCGCCCGCACGCGACCCACATGAAGGTGGGTGACGCTTATTATTTCGATGCGGTGAAGGGCTATTCGGCGCGCCATCGGGTCAAGCCCGGCATCACCGGCCTTGCCCAGGTGCGCGGCCTGCGGGGCGAGATCGACACGATCGAAAAGGCCCGCAAGCGCGTGGAATATGATCGCTATTATATCGACAACTGGTCGCTGGCGCTCGATTTCCGCATCATCGTAGAGACGGCTTTCAAGGTTGTTTGGGACAAGGATGTCTATTGAATCCGATCGGGCATCGGCGCTGCGCTATCTCGATGTCGATTTCGATCCGCGCGGCAGCGATGCGATCCTGGCCGCGCTGGCGGGCCGGGCACCGGAAGCGCCCTTCGCCTTCATCGTCACGCCGAATGTCGATCACCTGATCCGCCTGCATGGCGAGCGGCGCGATCCCCGGTTGCTCCAAGCCTATGACCGCGCAGCGACCCGGCTGTGCGACAGCCGCGTGCTGGCGCGGCTGGGGGCGCTGGCGGGCATCGACCTGCCGGTGACGCCCGGCAGCGATCTCACCGCGCGCCTGCTGAACGAGGTCGTGCGGCCGGGTGACCGGATCGCGATCGTCGGCGGCGATGCGGAAATGCCCGCGCTGCTCGCCCGGCGGCTGCCGCAGGTGGAGATCGTGCAGCATATTCCGCCGATGGGGATGCGGACCAATGCGGTGGCGATGGCCGAAGCCGCCGCCTTCGTGGCGCAGGCACGCGCGCGCTTCGCCTTTCTGGCGGTGGGATCGCCCCAGCAGGAATATCTGGCGGCGGAAATCGCTGCGCGCGGCGATGCCACGGGCGTCGGCCTGTGCATCGGCGCGTCGATCGATTTTCTGACCGGGCGGGCGCAGCGTGCGCCGCAGTGGATGCAGAGCGCCGGGCTGGAATGGCTGCACCGGCTGGCCAGCGAACCCAAGCGGTTGTGGCGGCGCTATCTGGTCGAAGGGCCGCAGATCTTCCGCATCGCCTGGGCGGCGCGGCGGCGCTGATTTCGGAACGGAGAAGGGGCGGAGCAGGGTAGCCGAAGCTGCCTTGTTCCGCCCCTTTCATGCATTTGAGCGGTGGAGCCGATCCTGTCGGCTCCACCGCTCCGTAGGCGTTTAGTTGGTCGCGGTCGGCGCCGGCGCGGCCGGGGTGGCGGGCGCGGCGTTCGACGTCGCCGAAGCGGTCGACTTGGCAGCCGGTTCATAGCCCGGCTGATAGTCGATCTTGGCGGTATCGCGGACCTGCTTCAGCGTCTTGGTGCTGATGTCGGTGAGATCGCGGCGGCGGATCGCATCGGTGGCGGCGGGGCGCGCCACTTCGGCCGGCGTCGGCGTGATCTGCTGGCCGGTGATGACGCTGGCATAGACCTTGCCGCCCGCCGGCAGGATGAACGGTTCGCCGGCCGGCAGCTTCGCGATCTGCTGCATCAGCGCGGGCGGCGTCGTCGCCGAATCGAGCACCGAGGTGCCGCGGGCATATTTGATGCCGAGCGAATCAAGCGAGGCGGCGACGGCTGCGAGCGACTTGTCCTTTTCCAGCACGGCGAGGCGCTTGGGGTTCGGCGGCAGATCGAACTGCAGCTGATCGAGCGAGTAGCGCGTGCGCTGCGCGAACATCTGCGGGTTGTCGCTGATGAACTTGTCGATCGCCGCGCCATCGGGGATCTTCACGCCGGCGGCGGCCTTCTTGCCGAGCAGGCTGACCAGCAGATTTTCGTCGAGGCGGCGCTGCTGCGTCAGATATTCGGGATCCTTGTCGAGACCCTGTTCCTTGGCGCGCTGGACGAGCAGCTTGCGATCGATGACGCGCTGGAGGACTTCCTTCATCAGCGCCTTCTTGTCGACCGATTCCGGCACGTTCTGGCCGGCCAGTTCGGCATTCAATTCCTGCAGCGAAACTTCTTCGCCGTTGACGACCGCCACCACCTGGCCTTCCGCCTTCTTCTGGCAGGCGCCCAGCGTCAGCATGATCGCCGCGGCGGCGCTTGTAAGGATCATCGTTCTGGTCTTCACTTCATTCTCCTTGCGCCATCGGTCCTTTCGTAACGATCAGGCCGATATGCTAATGGGCTGACCGAAATCTACTGGACTGTCACGATCTATACAGGCATTCCGTCAACAAAAGGGGAAGCTTTTTGGAAACTGTTTTCGACTGGATCACGGTTGCCATCTTTGCGGGGCTGATCGTGCTGTTCATGCAACGGTCCACGGGCGATGAACCGCCGCAGGATTCGATCTGGCAATATCTGGGCCCGTCGGTTGGCTGTGCTGTCGCCAATTATCTTGGCAACGAAGGCTATCAGCTTGCCGCGATTGCCGTGATCGCCGCCACGCTCGGCTATATTCTGTTCGTCCTCCGCCCGTTCAATTTCTGGCCGAAATCCTGAAATCGCGCTGGAATGTGAAACTGCGGTAGCTCAGGCGCGGCCAGTCAATGCCTGGCGCGCCTTGGGGGGCAGGCTGGGAATCAGCTCACGCGTGAACTCGTTGAGGATCATCTCGGCGGTGCGGTTGTCGCTGGCGATGGTGGAAATCCGCACCAGCGCGCCATCGGGAATCCGGCCTTTCAGATTTTCGTCGATCACCGCGCGCCGCTGGTCCAGCCAGCCGGTCGGGAAGGATGGGCCGATCCGCGTCCAGTAGATCAGCTGTTCGGTGCGTGAGCGGCCGTCGGCGACGATGAAGCGTGTCGGCAGGGTGAAGCCCGGCGCGATCGGCAGATCGAGCTCGCGCGTCTCCGTCAGCGTGTAACCACTGGCCGGGTAGCAGACCTCGGGCCGGTGGACCTGCAACATGCCGTCCTGCTGGCCGCTATAGGCGACGAGCAGCATCACCCCGGTGCCGTCGGGCGCCGAATAGACGCGGGTGACAAGCTGGTCGTAAATGCGTTCGCTCAACTGATCGCGCGGCGGCAGGACGAGGCCCGAACTGGTTTCGTACGACCAGCGCCCGATCTTGTTGGGCATCAGCGATTCAAGCTTGGTCTTGCCCAGCAGCGACGGCACCGGCTCCGGCCGGCGGGCATAGCACAGGCCCGCCGTCGTCAGCATCACGCCGCCGACGATCATGTTGCGTCGCGACAACATGGTGTTGCGCGCCTTGTCGTTCGGGTTGCTCATGCCTTGGAAGCCTTCCGTTCCAGCCGGCTGCGGAGCGGTGAGGCGAGCGCGTCGACCGCGAAGATGCCGAGCACCGAAATGGCGAACATCGTCACCCCGGCGAAATTGTGGATGAAGCCCTGCGCCATTGCTTCGCCGAAATGATAGGTGATCAACACCAGGATCAGCACCCGCATGAAATTGGCGAGGATCGCCACGGGGATGATCGCGAACATCAGCAGTGCGGCGTAGCGCCAATTGGCATTGTGGCGGATGTAGACGTAGAAAAGCCCGATCGCGGATAGGCTGATCAGCGAATTGAGGCCGGCGCAGGCCGCCGCCACCAGCAACTGATACTGGCCGATCTGGATGGTAACGCCCGAACCCGCGATAGGATAGCCGAGGAAGAAGAGCAGATCGATCGCGGCGCGCGAGATCCAGATCTTGAGCGGCTGGGTGACCATCGCCACCGCCGTGTCGGGCGGCGGGAAGACGAACAGCAGGTAAAGCAGCGGGAACCAGAGCAGGCGCATCACCGCGCCGCCGGCCTGCATGTAGAGCACCGCAAGCAATGCGCCATACATGGCGAAGCCTTCGATCTCGACGATATTGGTAACGCGAGCGAAGGCGTAGAGCAGCAGTGCCGGGATGAGCAGCGCGATGCCGAGCGCGGTCGACCCCGGCTGCGCGATCGCCAGCGCATTGCGCCATTGTCGCATGATCAGCCAGATGCCGGTGGCCAGCACGATCGGGCCGTGCGCGCCCTGTTCGGTCGACCAGCTGTCGCGCGCGACCGAGGCCATGGTCGGCAGCGCGAGCGTCGCCATGCCCAGCCAGAGCAACCAATTGTTGCGGACATGCGTCGCGAGCCAAGTCCAGAAGGACGCGGGCCCGGTCAGCGGTTTTGCGCCAGTTTCGGCGATATCAGCGTGCGCGTTCAGGCGGCTATCCTCCGCTGCTTGGTATCCAACAAAACCTCTGGGCCGTCCAGTCGGCATTCGACATGCCGACAAGTGCACGCGACAAGCAGGTGATTCGGATTGTTCACTTTGGAAGTGTAAACAATTCCGACAATTTGATGCGGGTCGCTTTCGGCTTGCAGGTAGATCATCGTTAATTTCGTCTAGGCCACGTGGACAAAGGGTAGCCACAGCAATGCTGATGCGAGGCTGACGAAGCCGAGATAGGAGCTTTTGCTTTTGTCGTAGCGGGTGGCGA
>NZ_FZOS01000010.1 GCF_900188165.1 Edaphosphingomonas laterariae
GTTGCGGATCAGCGCCGCAACCAGGTTCAGCTTCTGCGGCGAGCCGCGGACGGTGGTGGCCACCGCCAGCGCTTCCTTCTCACCGACCTTGCGGGGGGATGCAGGCTTCGACATCAGCGCTTGCCCTTCTTTCGGCGGCGTGGCCGGGGAAATAGCGCGTCGGCGCGAATTCACCCAGCTTGTGGCCGACCATGTCTTCATTCACCGACACCGGCACGAACTTGCGGCCGTTGTAGAGGTTGAAGGTCAGGCCGACGAACTGCGGCAGGATCGTGGAGCGGCGCGACCAGGTCTTGATCGGAGCGCGGGCGCCCGATTCCTGAGCCGATTCGGCCTTCTTCAGCAGATGCAGGTCGACAAACGGACCTTTCCAGACGGAGCGGGCCATCGCTTACCTCTTCTTCTTCGCGTGACGCGAACGGATGATGAACTTGTCCGTGGACTTGTTCGAACGGGTGCGGGCACCCTTGGTCGGCTTGCCCCACGGGGTGACCGGGTGACGGCCGCCCGAGGTGCGGCCTTCACCACCGCCGTGCGGGTGGTCGACCGGGTTCTTGGCAACGCCGCGGGTGAGCGGACGCTTGCCGAGCCAGCGGTTGCGGCCAGCCTTGGCAAGGTTCTGGTTGGCGTTGTCGGGGTTCGACACCGCGCCGACCGTGCACATGCAGTCCGAACGGATGTAGCGCTGTTCGCCCGAGTTCAGGCGAACCATCACCATGCCCTTGTCGCGGCCGACGATCTGCACATAGGTGCCCGCCGCACGCGCGATCTGACCGCCCTTGCCGGGCTTCATCTCGACGTTGTGGACGATCGTGCCGACCGGAGCCTGGCCGATTTCCATCGCGTTGCCCGGCTTGGTGTCGGTCTTCTTGCCCGCGACCACCACATCACCGGCAGCGAGACGCTGCGGCGCGAGAATGTAGGCGAGCTCGCCGTCCTCATACTTGACGAGGGCGATGAAGGCCGAACGGTTCGGGTCATATTCCAGACGCTCGACGGTCGCGGGCATGTCCCACTTCCGGCGCTTGAAATCGACGAAGCGATACTTCTGCTTGTGGCCGCCAGCGATGCCGCGCGCGGTGGCGTGGCCCTGGTTGTTGCGGCCACCGGACTTGCGCTTACCTTCGGTAAGCGCCTTGACCGGCTTGCCCTTCCACAGCGCCGACTTGTCGACGAGGATCAGGCCGCGGCGGGCCGGGCTCGTCGGGTTATAATGCTTGAGCGCCATGGCGTCAGATCCCCGTGGTCACGTCGATGGACTGGCCTTCGGCCAGCGTCACGATCGCCTTCTTCACGTCCGAACGGCGGTACGGAGCGCCCTTCCAGCGCTTCGTCTTGCCCTTCTGGACGATCGTGTTCACGCCCGTCACCGAGACATTGAACAGCGCTTCGACAGCGGCCTTGATTTCGGGCTTGCTGGCGTCGCCGGCGACCTTGAAGACAACCGCATTATGCTCGGAGAGCAGGGTCGTCTTTTCGGTGATGTGCGGCGCGAGCACGACGTCGTAATGACGCAGCGCCACCGCTTCGTTCTGCTTCTTAGCCATTGAGGCGCGCCTCCAGCTTTTCGACGGCGGCGCGGGTCAGCACCAGCGTGTCGTGCTTCAGAATGTCATAGACGTTCGCGCCGATCGCCGGCAGCAGGTTGACGCCCTTGAGGTTGCTCGAAGCCAGCGCGAAGCTGACATTGAGCGCGTCACCGTCGATGACCAGCGCCTTCGTGCCGAAACCGAGCTTGGCGAGCTGGCCCGCAAGCGTCTTGGTCTTGCCTTCGGCGACGTCGAGCGCATCGACGACGATCAGGTTGCCGTCCTTGGCCTTGGCCGACAGCGCCATCTTCAGGCCGAGCGCACGAACCTTCTTGTTCAGCGACGGGTTGAAGTCGCGAAGACGGGCACCGTGGGCCTTACCACCGCCGATGAAGACGGGGGCGCGGCGATCGCCGTGACGGGCCGTACCGCCGCCCTTCTGGCGACCGAACTTCTTGCCCGAACGCGCAACGTCCGAACGCTCGCGGGTCGCGCGGGCGGTGCCGCGGCGCTTCTCGAGCTGCCAGGTGACGACGCGATGCAGGATGTCCGCGCGCGGCTCCAGGCCGAACACTTCGTCCGCGAGATCGATGTCGCCCGACGCCTTCGCGTCGAGGGTCTGAACCTTGACCTTCATGCTCAGCCCTCCTGGCCTTCAGCGGCTTCGGCAGCGACTTCGGCCGGAGCCTCGGTCTGCGGAGCGCTATCGTTGCTGACGGCCTTCTTCACCGAGGCCGGATAGGGCGCATCGGCGTGACGCGCGACCTTCACCGAGTCCTTGACGATCAGCCAGGCGCCCTTGGAACCGGGCACCGAACCCTTCACGAACAGAAGCCCGCGCTCGACGTCGGTCGACACGATCTCGAGATTCTGCTGCGTGCGCTGGCGATCACCCATGTGACCGGCCATCTTCTTGTTCTTGAAGACCTTGCCCGGATCCTGGCGGTTACCGGTCGAACCGTGCGAACGGTGCGAGACCGAAACACCGTGGGAAGCGCGCAGACCGCCGAAGCCCCAACGCTTCATGGCGCCCGCGAAACCCTTACCCTGGGTCTGGCCAGCAATGTCGACCATCTGGCCCGGCACGAAATGGTCGGCGGCGATCTCCGCGCCAACCTCGAGCACGGCGTCATCGGCCACGCGGAATTCCACGAGGCGCGCCTTGGGCTCGACTTCAGCCTTGGCGAAATGCCCACGCTCGGGCTTCGAGATATTCTTGACCTTCGCGGTGCCCGCGCCGAGCTGCACGGCCACATAGCCGTCGCGCTCCTTGTCGCGGACCGAGACGACCTGATTCCCTTCCAGGGAAAGGACGGTAACCGGAACGTGCCGGCCGTCTTCCTGGAACAGGCGGGTCATCCCCATCTTCTTTGCGATCACGCCAGTGCGCATGATCCGTTCCTTCCAACAGAGGCTCCCGTTAGCGGGGAGCGTGCCAACGAAAAAGGCCCCGACGAAACCGCCGAAGCCCAGCCCAATGAACCCTTGCCCCCGTCAGGGCCATCATTTCCGCTTCGTCAAAAGCGAAAGACGGGGACTCGGTCGCCAGCGCGGAGGCTGGCCGGTATCCCTACTCTTCCGTCACGCGATGCCGGTGCCGAAACACCGGGGCCGAAACCAAATCGCGTGAGGCGCCGGAGCCGATTCGGCTCCAGCGGGAAGCGGCCTCTTAGGCCAGTTTGATCTCAACATCAACACCCGCGGCGAGATCGAGCTTCATCAGCGCGTCGACGGTCTGCGGGGTGGGCTGAACGATGTCCAGCAGGCGCTTGTAGGTGCGCACTTCGAACTGCTCGCGCGACTTCTTGTCGATGTGCGGGCCACGGTTGACCGTGAACTTTTCGATGCGCGTGGGAAGAGGAATGGGGCCGCGGATAAGCGCGCCGGTGCGTCGGGCGGTGTCGGCGATGTCGCCGGTGGCCTGATCGAGCACGCGATGGTCGAACGCCTTCAGGCGAATGCGGATGTTCTGCGTTTCCATTTCTCTACCGATGCGAAAGAGCCGTGTCCCTGGGCTTCAGCGAATCGTTCGGCCGAATCCGTCAGGACGAAAAAATACCGGCCGGCTCCCTAGTGGAGCCGGCCGGCTCATGCAAGCAATTACTTGGTGATCGTGCCGACGACGCCGGCGCCGACCGTACGGCCACCTTCGCGGATGGCGAAGCGGAGACCCTGGTCCATGGCGATCGGGGCGATCAGCTTCACGCCGAGCGACACGTTGTCGCCGGGCATCACCATCTCGGTGCCTTCCGGCAGAACCACTTCGCCCGTCACGTCGGTCGTGCGGAAGTAGAACTGCGGACGGTAGTTGGCGAAGAACGGCGTGTGACGGCCACCTTCGTCCTTCGACAGGACGTAGACTTCGGCGCTGAACTCGGTGTGCGGGGTGATCGTGCCCGGCTTCGCGAGCACCTGGCCACGCTCCACCTCTTCACGGCCGACGCCGCGGATCAGCGCACCGATGTTGTCGCCGGCCTGGCCCTGGTCGAGCAGCTTGCGGAACATTTCGACGCCCGTGACGGTGGTCTTGCGGGTGTCCTTGATGCCGACGATTTCGACTTCTTCGCCCACCTTGACGATGCCGGTCTCGACGCGGCCGGTCACCACGGTGCCGCGGCCCGAGATCGAGAACACGTCTTCGATCGGCATCAGGAACGACTTGTCGAGCGGACGCTCCGGCTGCGGGATCCAGCTGTCGACGGCGGCCATCAGCTTCATGACGGCGTCACGGCCGATTTCCGGGGTCTTGTCTTCGAGGGCGGCAACGGCCGAACCCGCGATGATCGGAATGTTGTCGCCGTCGAAGTCATACTTCGAGAGCAGCTCGCGGATTTCGAGCTCAACGAGTTCCAGGATTTCGGGATCGTCGACGAGGTCAACCTTGTTGAGGAAGACGACGAGCTGCGGCACGCCGACCTGACGGGCGAGCAGGATGTGCTCGCGGGTCTGCGGCATCGGGCCGTCGGTGGCCGAAACGACGAGGATCGCGCCGTCCATCTGGGCGGCACCGGTGATCATGTTCTTCACATAGTCGGCGTGGCCCGGGCAATCGACGTGCGCATAGTGGCGGTCGTTGGTCTCATACTCGACGTGGCTGGTCGAGATGGTGATGCCGCGCTCGCGCTCTTCCGGCGCCTTGTCGATGTTGTCGTAGCTGGTGAACGTGGCGCCGCCCGACTCGGCGAGCACCTTGGTGATCGCAGCCGTCAGCGAGGTCTTGCCGTGGTCGACGTGACCGATGGTGCCGATGTTGCAGTGCGGCTTCGTCCGCTCGAACTTAGCTTTCGCCATTGTATCCTACCTTCTTCTCAAACCGTTTTCCGGGCGCGCCGCCCAATGCGGACGCGCCCATAACCACAAATTCAGCTTTACGCCAGCTTCGCCTTGACCTCGTCCGCCACGTTCTGCGGAACTTCGTCATAATGCGAGAACTGCATCGTATACTGCGCACGCCCCTGCGTGAACGAGCGAAGCTGGTTCACGTAGCCGAACATGTTGGCGAGCGGCACCATCGCCTCGACAACCTGGGCATTGCCCCGGCTGTCGGTGCCCTGGATCTGGCCACGACGGCTGTTCATGTCGCCGATCATGATTTCGAACGCGAGCGCCGACGAGTCGACGTCGTGATAGGCACCGTCGGTCAGCGTCACGGTGAAGTCGATGATCGGGAAGCCGATCAGCGAACCCGTGGCCGCCACTTCGCGAACGCCCTTTTCCACCGACGGGATGTATTCGCGCGGAATGTTGCCGCCCTTCACCTCGTCGACGAAAATGATGCCCTGGCCGCGTTCACCCGGCTCGACCGTGATCTTCACGCGACCGAACTGGCCCGAACCGCCCGACTGCTTCTTGTGGGTATAGTCGATGTCGGCCTTGCGGGCGAGCGACTCGCGATACGCCACCTGCGGCGCACCGACATTCGCTTCGACCTTGAACTCGCGCTTCATGCGATCGACGAGAATCTCGAGGTGGAGTTCGCCCATCCCCTTGATGATCGTCTGGCCCGATTCGTGATCGGTCGACACGCGGAACGAGGGATCCTCGGCGGCCAGGCGGTTGAGCGCGATGCCCATCTTTTCCTGGTCGGCCTTGGTCTTCGGTTCCACCGACAGCTCGATCACCGGCTCCGGGAATTCCATGCGCTCGAGGATGATCGGCGCGGCCGGCGCGCACAGCGTGTCGCCGGTCGTGGTTTCCTTGAGGCCGGCGATGGCGACAATGTCACCCGCGAAGGCTTCTTCGATGTCTTCACGGCTGTTCGCATGCATCAGCAGCATGCGGCCGATCTTTTCCTTCTTGTCCTTCACCGAGTTCAGGACCGAGCCCTTTTCGAGCTTACCCGAATAGATGCGCGCGAAGGTGAGCGAGCCGACGAACGGATCGTTCATGATCTTGAACGCAAGCGCGGACATCGGCGCGGCGTCGTCGGCCGGGCGCTCGTCCGGGGTTTCGCCGTCGAGCTTGACGCCCTGCACGGCCGGAATGTCCAGCGGCGACGGCAGATAGTCGACGATCGCGTCGAGCAGCGGCTGCACGCCCTTGTTCTTGAACGACGAGCCGCACAGCACCGGCACGAACGAGAAGTTCAGGGTGCCCTTGCGGATCAGCGCCTTCAGCGTGTCGGCGTCGGGCTCATTGCCCTCCAGATACGCTTCCATCGCGGCGTCGTCCTGCTCGACCGCCATTTCGATCAGTTCCGAACGGAACTGCGCGGCGTCGTCGGCATATTCGGCCGGAATGTCCTGATATTCGAACTTCGCGCCCAGCGACTCATCGAGCCAGATGATCGCGCGGTTGTTGACCAGATCGACGAGGCCCTTGAAGCCGCCTTCGATGCCGATCGGGATATAAAGAACGGCCGGACGCGAACCCAGGCGATCCTTGATCATTTCCACGCAGCGCAGGAAGTTCGCGCCGGTGCGGTCAAGCTTGTTGACGTAGCACATCCGCGGAACCTTGTACTTTTCCGCCTGGCGCCACACGGTTTCCGACTGCGGCTCAACGCCGGCAACGCCGTCAAACGCGGCAACCGCGCCGTCGAGCACGCGCAGCGAACGCTCCACCTCGATGGTGAAGTCGACGTGGCCGGGCGTGTCGATGATGTTGATGCGGTGGTCGTTCCAGAAACAGGTCGTCGCGGCCGACGTGATCGTGATGCCGCGCTCCTGCTCCTGCTCCATCCAGTCCATCGTGGCGGTGCCTTCATGCACTTCGCCGATCTTGTAGGACTTGCCGGTGTAATAAAGAATACGCTCGGTCGTGGTGGTCTTGCCGGCGTCGATGTGCGCCATAATACCGATATTGCGATATTTGGCGAGCGGGTGGCTGCGGGCCATGGTCTAGTCTCCGATGTCGGGGATCGGAGCGTCCGCTCCGTCCCCGACGATATGGGAAGGTTATGTGACTCTTTCGAGTCTGCCTTTTACCAGCGGTAGTGCGAGAAGGCGCGGTTCGCTTCCGCCATGCGGTGCGTGTCTTCGCGCTTCTTGACGGCGTTGCCGCGGTTGCTGGCGGCGTCGAGCAGTTCGCCCGACAGACGCGCCGACATCGTGTTCTCGCTGCGCGCACGGGCGGCCGAGATCAGCCAGCGGATCGCCAGCGCCTGCGAACGCTCCGGACGAACTTCGACCGGCACCTGGTAGGTGGCACCGCCGACGCGGCGGCTGCGGACTTCGATGCCCGGCTTGATGTTGTTGAGCGCGTCATGGAACACGCCAATCGGATCCTTCTTGGCGCGCGCTTCGATCGTGTCCAGCGCCGAATAAACGATGCTTTCCGCGACCGACTTCTTACCGTCGAGCATGACGGAGTTCATGAACTTGCTGAGCACGATATCCCCGAACTTCGGATCGGGCAGGATTTCGCGCTTTTCGGGACGACGACGACGAGCCATCTCGTTACTTCCTTATCATTCGCCCGGGGCCATCAAGGGCCACGCCGGGCAGACCAAACCGGCTAGCTGTGCCAGCTTACTTCGGACGCTTGGCGCCGTACTTCGAACGGCTCTGCTTGCGGTCCTTCACGCCCTGCGTGTCGAGCACGCCGCGCAGCACGTGGTAGCGCACGCCGGGAAGGTCGCGCACACGGCCGCCGCGGATGAGCACAACCGAGTGCTCCTGCAGGTTATGGCCTTCGCCCGGGATGTAGCTGATCACTTCGCGCTGGTTGGTCAGGCGGATCTTGGCGACCTTGCGGAGAGCCGAGTTCGGCTTCTTCGGGGTGGTCGTGTAGACGCGCGTGCAAACGCCCCGCTTCTGCGGGTTCTGGTCCATCGCGGGGACCTTCGACTTGGCCTTCTGAGGCTCGCGACCCTTGCGGATCAGCTGATTGATCGTCGGCATGAAGCCCTTCACCTTTTGTTGCCGGAAAAACCGGCGGTTACTTTACCGATGCCCGAATTGCCCTGCTCACCCCCAAACGGGGGATTCATGGAACGCGTAAAGGCCCCGGCGGCCGAAAGCCGACCCGAGCCATTGCGTGCATCAGCAATGTTCAAGCTGTCCGCCCGCCGGGAATCCGGAGAACGAACCGCGGCGCGCTATAATGAGAGAGTCGTTCAGGGTCAACGGGGGTGCGGTCCGGCCGCCTTGGCGCTAGGTTCGGCCGTCTATGGCCCGGCTCCGATCGCCCCGCATCCTCTCCGCCGCGCTCGCCGGCCTGCTCGCGCTCTTCGGCGCGGCATGGGCGACGCAGCTCTTCGCAGAAGGCAGCGTGCCACCGCACATCCATGATCTGCCGGGGGATCGCAAGCCCCTGCCCTGCCCCGACAATGCGCTCGTCATCGTGCTTTTCGGCCAGTCGCTGTCCGCCAATAGCGGCACGCGCCTGTTTCGCCCGGCGTCGGAACCGACCGTTCCGCCCGCCTATAATTATTTCGCCGGCCATTGCTATCCGTTGCGCGATCCCATGCTCGGCGCGGCGGGAGATGGCGGGTCGATCGGCACCCCGATGGCCGGCTATGTCTCGGCGGCGCTCCGCCGCCCGGTCGTGCTGATCGCGGGGGGAATCGGCGGCACCTCGATCGTCCAGTGGACGGCGCGCGATTCGGCGATGCGCGATCTGCTGCTCGATCGTATCGCCGATGCCCGCCGCGCGGGCCTGCGCCCCGCCATCCATGTCTGGGTGCAGGGCGAGGCCGATGTCGCGATGCCGGCGGCAAGCTATGCGAACGAACTGGGTCGCCTCCATGCGCGCATGCCGGCGGCGCCGTGGATCGTCACGTCCAACTCGGTCTGCCCCCCCAGCGCCCGGCGCAGCGCCTCGCTGGATCAGGCCCGGAGCGCCTTCGCCAGCCGCACGCCCGGCATCCACCTCGGCGTCGACATGGATGCGCTCGGCCCCGCTTTCCGCCAGGCCGACGGCTGCCACCTGAACGGCGACGGGCAGGAACGGGTGGCCCGGATGATCGCCAGCGCCGTCGTACAGGCGCTCGGCGGCTAACCGCGGCGACAGCGCGCGCTCAGCGCGATTCGGCCGCCGGCTGCTCGAACCCCTGCGACGTTTCCTGTCGCTCGCCATGTTCGCGCCGCGATCGCGGCAGGAACCATTGCTCGACGCAATACCAGCTCGCCATGCCCGCGATCAGCGACAGCGCCAGCACCGTCGGCACATAGAGGAAAAACGGCATGGCGACGCCAAAGGCCGCCATCACCATCTGCTGGATCGGGAAGCCGTAAAGATAGGTGCCGTAGGAATAATCGCCCCGCCGCGCGACATCGGGCAGACGCACGCTGCGGCTGAACCCCAGATGGAACACCATATAGGCGGTCGCCGGCGGGAACAGCAGCCCGCACAGGATCTGCGATGCCAGCGGCGATACCGGCAGATGGGCGGCGATCAGCAGGGCCAGGAGCAGGCCGGCAAACAGGGTCCGGCTGCGCGGCAGCCGATCACGATAGAGATAGACGCTCATCCCCGCCAGAAAGCAGGGCGCGACGGCGAACCACAGATAGGGCCAGCCGATGATATCGCCGATGATTCCACCGCCGGGCTTGCGTCCGGTCAGGTCCAGCCAGGCGCGGACCAGCATGATCAGCACCATCAGCAACGGCACGGCGATCCGCTTGCGCATCGCGCCCGCCGCGCCCAGCGCGGCGAGGCCGAGATAGCACCAGAATTCGAACGGGATGCTCCACAAGGCGCCGTTCACCGCCTGCACCGGGTTCGCGGCGAAGGCGTCCGACGGCGGCATGTGCCCCTGTAGGAGGATGTTGAGGCCGATGGTCCGTGCCACTTCCGCCGGGCTCAGCACCGCGAAGCCCTGGCTGGAAAAGAGCGGCACCACCAGAAACGCGCAGATCGAGGTGGCCGCGATGAAACCCGGATGGATGCGCGCGACGCGGCGCTTAAGATAGGTCCACAGGTCAGGCGACCGCACATAGCTATGGCTGATCAGAAAGCCGCTGATGATGAAGAACACCCAGACGCCAACATTGCCGGCATTGTAATGCCCACCCAGTAACCGCGACACGGGCTCGTTCGCCTCGCTGCCATGATAGATGGCGAAGCAGTGCGACCAGATGACAAGCAGCGCCATGCCGAGGCGAATCGCGTCGAAATTGTTGCGACGCATCGCCCCGGCTTCGGCGGGAATCAGCAACCCGCTCATCAGGCGTATGGATGGTTCATCATGCGCTTAGCTGGCACCAACCCGCCGCCTGAGTCCACCGCATTCGGGGTTCAGCGGCGAACCGGTGTCAATTCGCGGCCTTCACCACGTCCCCGCCCTTCATGACGAAGGGAATGGTTTCCAGCAGCCGCACGTCGCGGGTCGGATCGCCCGCCACGGCGATGATGTCGCCATAGCGGCCCGCCGCGATCGAACCGACGGTGGCGTCGCGGCCCAGCGCGGCGGCGGCATTCACCGTCGCGGCCTGGATCGCCTCGGCCGGGGTCATCCCGTAACGCACCATGATCGCGAACTGGCCGCCGGCGGTGGCGTGCGGCATCACCCCGGCGTCGGTGCCGAACACCAGCTTCACGCCGGCCGCATGCGCCTTGCGGAAATTGTTGCGCTGGATGTCGGCCACTTCGCGATCCTTGCGAAGATTGTCCTCCATCACGCCATTCCTGGCGCCTTCGGCCTGGGTATATTCGGTGTTGAAGATGTCCATCGACAGATAGGCGCCGTGATCGCGCGCCAGCTTGATGCCTTCATCGTCGATCAGGCTGGCATGTTCGATCGTGTCGATACCCGCGCGGATCGCGGCCTTGATGCCCGCCGCGCCATGCGCGTGGGCCGCCACCTTCAGCCCCCACATATGCGCCTCGTCGGCAATGCCCTTCAGTTCCGCCTCGGTCAGCTGCTGCTGGCCGGGCTCGGTGTTCCGCGAAAATACGCCGCCCGTCGCGCAGACCTTGATCACCTCGGCGCCATATTTGCGCTGCTCGCGCACGCGCTGGCGCAGTTCGTCGATCGAATCGCCCACGGCCTCGCCCTTGGCGTGGAAGGACGGCGGCAGATAGGTCTCGTCACAATGGCCGCCGGTCGCGCCCAGCGCATGCGCTGCGGGCACGATGCGCGGCCCCGCGATGAGCCCCTCGTCGATCGCCTGCTTCATGCCGACATCGTTGTAATTGCTGGAACCGACATTGCGGACCGTGGTGAACCCCGCCTCCAGCATCGCCTTGGCATTGGCAGTGCCCTGCATCGCCCAGAAGCTGTCGGTGAACTGCAGGCCGGTATAGCCGCCATAGATCGGGTTCGAATCGAGATGGACGTGCATGTCGATCAGCCCCGGCAGGATCGTCATGTCGCCCAGATCGACGCGGCGCGCATCCGCCGGAATCACCGGCCGCGCAGCCCCGCGCGTGACGACCGACTG
Organism: Edaphosphingomonas laterariae; assembly: GCF_900188165.1. Taxonomy (GTDB): domain Bacteria; phylum Pseudomonadota; class Alphaproteobacteria; order Sphingomonadales; family Sphingomonadaceae; genus Sphingomonas_E; species Sphingomonas_E laterariae. Next base: position 11,354 of record NZ_FZOS01000010.1, read on the forward strand.
GATCCGCCCGTCGGTGATCACCACCACGGGTTCGTCGACGATCCGTCCGGCCTTCGCGTCGAACATCCGCGCAGCGGTGACGACAACCGTTTCCGCCGCCGCCGGCATGGCGCAGACGGTGCTCAGCAGCAGCGCGGCAAGCGCGCCAAGTCCGTTTCTCATTCATTCCCCCCTTGGGTAGGACCCCAGTCGTAACCGCCGCGATCAGCGCCGACAACCGCTCCGGCGCGCCAGCGCGAAACAACCGCAAACCCACGACAATCCGATCAGCCAGCCAACCACCACGTCGCTCGGCCAGTGCACCGCCAGCATCACCCGCGAAACCCCGATCGCCGCCGCCAGCAGCAGCGCCGCGACGGCGGGCCAAGGCGCTGGCGACCAGGCCCGCGCCGCCGCCAGCCAGACGATCAGATTATTGGCGGCATGGCCGCTCGGCATGCTCGCCGATGTCACGCTGTCGAGATGGGGCAGCAGATCGGGCCGGGGCCGCCCGATCGCGGATTTGAGCAGCGCCACCAGCGCCGCGCCGGTCATCACGATCGCCACGAACAATGCCGCCGTCCGCCAGCCGCGCCGCCAGCCCAGCAGGCCGGCCAGCAGCGGGATCAGGATCATGCGGGTGCCGGCATCGCCCAGCCGGGTGAAGGCCAGCGCCACCGTCGCGGCGGCCGAGCCAGGCTCGACCGCCAGCGCGTGGAGCAGGCTTGCGTCGACGTCCGTCGCGAACGTCCTAGAAGTGGAGCGCGCGGCCGTAGGCCGAAAGCACGCTTTCGTGCATCATTTCGGAAAGCGTGGGGTGCGGGAACACCGTGTCCATCAGCTCGGCCTCGGTGGTTTCAAGCTGCTTGGCCACGGTATAGCCCTCGATCAGCTCGGTCACTTCCGCGCCCACCATGTGCGCGCCCAGCAATTCGCCGGTCTTGGCGTCGAACACCGTCTTGATGAAGCCTTCCGCCTCGCCCAGCGCGATCGCCTTGCCATTGCCGATGAAGGGGAATTTGCCCACCTTCAGCTCATAGCCGGCTTCCTTCGCCTTGGCTTCGGTCAGTCCGACCGACGCCACCTGCGGGCGCGAATAGGTGCAGCCCGGAATGTTGCGCACATCCATCGCGTGCGGATGCTTGCCGGCGATCGCCTCGGCCGCGATCACGCCTTCGTGGCTCGCCTTGTGCGCCAGCCATGGCGGCGCGGTCACGTCGCCGATCGCCCACAGGCCCGGCACGCTGGTGCGCCCCATCGGATCCGTGTCGATATGGCCCCTGGTCGTCTTCACGCCCAGCGCCTCCAGCCCGATATTCTCGGTATTGGGGAGGATGCCGACGGCGACGATGGCATGGCTGAACTCGGCCGTCTCGACCTTGCCGTCCTTGGCCTTGATCGCGGCGGTGACGCCCTTGGCGGTCGCTTCCAGCTTCTCGACGCCCGCCCCGGTCAGGATCTTCATGCCCTGCTTGGTCAGCGCCTTTTCCATGAAGGCGGAGACTTCCTCATCCTCCACCGGCAGGATGCGCGGCAGCATCTCGACGATCGTCACATCGGCGCCCATGTCCGAATAGAAGCTGGCAAATTCGACACCGATCGCGCCCGATCCGATGACAAGCAGCTTGGTCGGCATTTCGGCCGGCACCATCGCGTGGCGATAGGTCCAGATCCGCTTGCCGTCCGCCGGCGCGAAGGGCAGGTCGCGCGCGCGCGCACCGGTGGCGATGATGATGTCCTTGGCGGCAAGGTCGGTGGTCTTGCCGTCCTTCTCCACCTTCAGCTTGCCGGCCGCGACGATCGTGCCATTGCCTTCGACAACGGTGATCTTGTTCTTCTTCATCAGGCCCTTGACGCCGGCATTGAGCTGGCCGGCGACGCCGCGCGAACGCTTGACCACCTTGGCCAGATCGAAACCCGGCTTCTCCGCCGACAGGCCATAGGCGTCGGCGTGCGTCATATAGTGATAGATTTCCGAGGTGCGCAGCAGCGCCTTGGTGGGGATGCACCCCCAGTTCAGGCAGATGCCGCCCAGATTTTCGCGCTCAACGATCGCGACCTTGAGGCCAAGCTGGCTCGCGCGGATCGCCGCGACATAGCCGCCGGGGCCCGAGCCAAGGACGATGAGGTCGTAGGTGTCAGCCATGGATGCTCCGTTCGAGCCTTGATTTGAAAGATTGGCGATGCCGGCCGATCAGGCCAGCATCCCCAGCGGCTTTTCCACCAGCCGCTTGAACGCCGCCATCAGCTCGGCGCCGACCGCGCCGTCAATGGCGCGATGGTCGAAGCTGCCCGTGGCGGTCATCACCGTCGCCATCGCCAGCGCGTCGTTCACGACATAAGGCCGCTTCTCGCCCGCGCCGACGGCCAGGATCATCCCCTGCGGCGGGTTGATGACCGCATCGAACTGCTTGATGCCGTACATGCCGAGGTTGGAGATGGAAGCGGTGCCGCCCTGATATTCTTCCGGCGCCAGCTTGCCGTCGCGGGCGCGGGCGGCGAGGTCCTTCGCCTCGGTCGCGATCCGCGACAGGGGCTTGTTGACGACATCGGTGATCACCGGCGTGATCAGCCCGCCCGGGATCGCCACCGCCATCGAAATGTCCGAACGCTGGAACTTGACCAGCGTGTCGCCGGCGAACTGGACATTCGCATCGGGCACTTCGGCCAGCGCGACGCCGAGCGCCTTGACCAGCAGATCGTTGACCGAAAGCTTGATGCCGCGCCCTTCGAGGCCCGCATTGAGCTCCCCACGCAGCTTGAGCAGCGCATCGAGGTTGCAATCGATCGTCAGATAATAATGCGGCACCGTCTGCTTGGATTCGGTGAGGCGCTTGGCGATCGTCTTGCGCATGTTGGAAAGCTTGATCGTTTCCGACGGGATACCCGCAGGGGCGGCCGCCGGCGTGGCGATCGGCGCCGCCGGCGCCTGCGCGGCCGGTGCGGCGGCTGCGGCGGGCTTGCCGCCTTCGACGTCGGCCTTGACGATCCGGCCATTGGGGCCGGTGCCAGCGACGGACGCAAGATCGATCCCCTGCGCCTGCGCGATCCTGCGGGCGAGCGGGGTCGCCTTCACGCGATCGTCGGTGGAGGCCGGGACCGGGGCGGCGGCGGGAGCAGGCGTCGGCGCGGCCTTGGCCGCAACCTCCGGCTCCGCCTTGGGCGCCGGAGCGGCCGGCTTCTCGGCCTTTGGCGCGGGCGCGGCGGCAGCGGCGGACGCATCCTCGCCCTCGCCGGCGATCAGCGCGATCACCGCGCCAACCTTCACGCCATCCGTGCCTTCGGGAATCAAGATCTTGGCGATCGTGCCTTCGTCGACGGCCTCGAATTCCATCGTCGCCTTGTCGGTCTCGATCTCGGCCAGCAGATCGCCCGATTTCACCTCATCGCCTTCCTTCACCAGCCACTTGGCCAGCGTGCCCTCCTCCATCGTCGGGGAAAGCGCGGGCATCTTGAGCTCGATGGGCATAAACTGGCCTCAATTAGAAAGTCCGGGACAGGCGCCCGTCTCTCGGCCAAGCGGCTGGCCCGGTCAAGGCCCGCATGCTTGCGCGGCGGGCACTTATCACTCATGTCTGCCGCCAACAGGGAGAGATGAGCGATGCGCACCTATCTGGTGGTGATCGACGACAATGACGAATCGCGCGTGGCGCTGCGCTTCGCCGCGCGGCGCGCGGCCAAGACGGGCGGCGCGGTGGAAATCGTGGCGCTGATCCCGCCGCCGGAATTCGTCCAGTGGGGCGGCGTCCAGGCGGCGATGGAGGAAGAAGCCCGGCTACGCGCCGATGCGCTCGTCGCGCAGGCAGCCGGCGAACTGATCGAGGAAACCGGCCTGCGCCCGTCGATCACGGTCAAGGTCGGCGAACCCGTGGCCTCGGTCCGCAACATGCTCGCCGAACGGCCCGACACCGCCGCCCTCGTCCTCGGCGCCGCCGCCACCGGCGCGCCCGGGCCACTGGTCGCGCACTTTTCCGGTCAGGACGCGGGCAAACTGCCCTGCCCCGTGATGATCATCCCGGGATCGCTCAGCGACGAGGCACTCGACCGGCTGAGCTGAGGCCAGCTAGCCGATCCGATCCGCCAATATCCCGGCCAGCCGGGTGATACCGGCCTCGTCCTCGGCATCGAAGCGGCCCGGCGTGGGGCTGTCGAGATCGATCACCGCGATCACGCGGCCGTCGCGGATTACCGGCACCACCAGTTCCGATGCCGATGCCGCATCGCAGGCGATATGGCCGGGGAAAGCGTGGACATCGGCCACCAGCTGCGCGGTGGCGCTCGCTGCAGCCGCCCCGCATACGCCCTTGCCGAACGGGATGCGGATGCATGCCGCCTTGCCCTGGAACGGGCCAAGCACCAGCACCTCACCCTGCGCGCGATAAAAACCCGCCCAGTTCAGATCGGGCAGATATTCCCACATCAGCGCGGCGGCATTGGCCATGTTGGCGATGCCGTCGGGCTCGCCCGCGGTCAGTGCGTCGAGCGCCTCGGCAAGCGCGCGGTAGAAAGCCGGCTTGTCCTGATTCTCGGCGATAGCGAACTGGTACATATGGTCTTCCTGATCGAAACTCATCCGGCCTGAATGCCGGCCTGATCGCCAGCCTGATCGTCAGCCTAGTCGAACGTCACCCGGCCGCGCCCGCGCTTGATTTCGGAACGCTGCGACTTGCCTTCAAGCCTGCGCGCCTTGGCCGCCTTGCCCGGCTTGGTCTTGATCCGCCGTTCGGGGCGGACATGGGCCCGCGCGATCATCTCGCCCAGCCGTTCGCGTGCCTCTGCCCGGTTCGCCTCACGCGTGCGATGTGTGCGGGCGACCAGCACGATCTCCCCCTCGGCGGTGAAGCGGCTGCCGGCCAGTTCCTTCAACCGGCGATAGACATCGGGCGCCAGTCGCAGCGCGAACACGTCGAGCCGGATCTGCACGGCCGTCGCCACCTTGTTGACATTCTGGCCACCCGGCCCGGTTGCGGCGAGAAATTTTTCCTCGATCGCGTCTTCGGGGATCGGCCAGCGTTCAGGCTGGGGCATCGGCCAGCCGGGCGTGCGCGGCAAAGCGGCCGAAGCTGGCCGGCGGCTCCGCCGTCGCCTCGATCGGCGCCTTGTTGGGCCGGGGCAGGCTGAGCGCGCGGGCATGGAGCAGCATCGGCCCGTCGCCCTTCCCGTAAACCGGATCGCCGACGATCGGCGCGTTGAGGCCCGATGCGGCATGGACGCGGATCTGGTGGGTGCGCCCGGTCTCGGGCGTGAACTCGATCAGCGCACGGCCATCGGCCTCGGCCAGCTTGCGCCAGTGGGTGCGCGATGCCTTGCCGCGCGGATCGACGATCATCCGCCACCCCGCCTCGCGCGTCGAAACCTTGTGCAGCGGCAGGTCGATCGTGCCGCCGTCGCCGGCCGGCACCGGGCTCACCACCGCCCAATAGGTCTTGGCGACCTCGCCCGCCTCGAACGCCGCAGAATAGCGCTTGAGCGCCTTGGGGTTGCGCGCCAGCAGCAGGCAGCCGGACGTGTCGCGATCGAGCCGATGGACGATCGCCGGCCGCCGCTGAAAGCCGAAGCGCAGCGAATCGAGATGGTTCTCGACGCTCAGAGAGCCGTCACGCACCTCGGTCACAGGCAGGCCGGCGGGCTTGTCGACCACCAGCGCCTCGGCATCGATGAAAAGAACGCGATCGGATAGCATCCGCCCGCTCTGTCACGGAGCGCGGGCGGGCGCAACTTTGGTGGGCACGGTGGCGCACAGAAGGCGTCGCCTTTCTAGTTGATCCGCTAGTGCTCACCCTTGCGCTCGAGCCAGATCAGCAATCCCCCGATCGCGGCGGCGCCAACGGCGAGATAGAAAGCGACAAAGACCAAAGCGACCGACGCCGTCGAACTGCTCGCGAGATCGACACCCGCTAGGAACAGCCCATACGCGCCGACCATCAGGGCCGACAAACCGACAAAGACAGCCTTCAGAACCACGGTGCTGCTCTTGACCGTCAGCACCAGCATGATGATCTGCGGGGCGCCCAAGATTATCGCGGCGGGCAGCAACGTGATCGGCGCCGTTAGAATCTCGTACCAGCCTATACCCTTCCATAGGCCATGCATCATCAAAGCAACGATGATATTTACAGGGCATAAAGTGGCCGCTGCCTTTGAGGCAAAATCCCAGTTCTTCCACATTATCTTCAAACTTAATCGAAAAATGCGCAGCTCGCAAACGATCAATCTGATTTTGTACTAGCGGTTAGCGGGGAACTTTCGTTAGGGCACACATATCTCGACGACCGCCCATCTGCCCGCTAGCCTTGTATCCCGGGCAGGGAGGAATCGAAGACTTGCTGGAATTTCTGGGGGCCGGCGAAAATCTTGCATTTGCGGTCGCACTTGCGGTGATGCTGCTGATCGGCGCGGTGGAAGCCGTCGGCCTGTCCGCCGGGATGGCCGGCCATGAGATCGATCTCGACGGCGATGGCGACTGGCTGGGCTGGCTCGGCGTCGGCCGCATCCCCCTGCTCATGCTGCTCTGCGTCTTGCTCGCCTGCTTCGGCCTGATCGGGCTGATCGGCCAGCAGATCGCGCTCAGCACGGTCGGCGCGCTCCTGCCCGGCTGGATCGCGGCACCTGCCGCCGGCGTGGCGGCGCTGCCCGTGACCGGTCTTATCGCCCGCGGCCTCGGCCGCATTCTGCCGCAGGATGAAACCACCGCGATCGACATCGGCGAGCTGGTCGGGCTTTCCGCCACGATCGTCGTCGGCCGCGCCGCGCAAGGCTCGCCCGCCAAGGCGCGGGTGCGCGATTATCATGGCCTGACCCATTACGTCATGGTCGAACCCGACAATCACGGCCACAGCTTCGGCGAGGGCGAGGAGATCCTTCTCGTTCGCCGCGAAGGCAATGTCTTCCGCGCCATCGCCACCGGCCGCCCCTCACCCCTCCAGCTGGATCGATAGATGAACGACATCATATCCGTGAACGAACAGGGCAATTCGTTGATCAGCATCGGCATCTATGCCGGCATCGCGCTCGCGCTGATCCTCACGCTCGGCTTCATCATCGCCCGGCTTTACAAGCGGGCGTCGAAGGAAATTGCCTTCGTCCGCACCGGCTTCGGCGGCGAAAAGGTGGTGATGAACGGCGGCGCGCTGGTGCTGCCGGTGTTCCACGAAACCATGCCGGTGAACATGAACACGGTGCGGCTGGCGGTGGAGCGCAAGAATTCCGACGCGCTGATCACGCTCGATCGCCTGCGCATCGACGTGAAGGCCGAATTCTATGTGCGCGTCCGTCCCGACCGCGAAGCGCTGGCCACCGCCGCGCAGACGCTTGGCATGCGGACGATGAACCCCGATGCCCTGAAGGAGCTCGTCGAAGGCAAGTTCGTCGACGCGCTGCGCTCCGTCGCCGCCGGCATGACGATGAACCAGCTGCACGAACAGCGTTCGGATTTCGTGCAGAAGGTGCAACAGGTGTCGTCGGCCGATCTGGCGATGAACGGCCTCGAACTGGAATCGGTCTCGCTCACCGGGCTCGATCAGACGTCGATCGAACATTTCAACGCCAATAACGCCTTCGACGCCGAAGGCCTCACCAAGCTCACCGAGCAGATCGAGCTGCGCAAGAAGGCGCGCAACGACATCGAACAGGATACCCGCGTCCAGATCGAGGCGAAAAATCTCGAAGCCGCGCGCCAGTCGCTCACCATCGGCCGCGACAGCGAGTTCGCGCGGCTGGAGCAGGAGCGCGAAGTGGAGATGCGCCGCGCCGAACAGGTGTCCGAAGTCGCCCGCCAGCAGGCCGAGCGCCAGCGCGAGGCCGATCAGGCACGGATCGTGGCCAAGCAGCAGACCGACGCCGCCCAGATCGAGGCCGACCGCGCCGTCCAGCAAGCCCGCATCGCGCAGGCACAGGCGATCGAGATCGCCCGGCAGGAACAGCAGATCGCCGTGCAGAACAAGAGCCGCGAGGAAAGCCAGGCCAAGGCCGAGGCCGACAAGGCCCGCGCCGCCGCCGTCGCCGCCGAGGAACAGGTGGCGACCGCGCGCGAAACCGAGGTCGCCGAGCGCGTCAAGCGGATCGAGCTAATCGACGCCGCGCGCGAGGCCGAACGCGCCGCGATCGCCATCAAGGTGCAGGCCGAGGCCGAAAAGCAGGCCGCCGCCGATCGCGCCGAAGCGCTGCGCGCCGGTGCGGAAGGCGAGGCGGAGGCGGAAAAGCTGCGCGCGGATGCCGCCCGCGTCCGTTTCGAGGTCGAGGCTGCCGGCCAGCGCGCGATCAACGAAGCCGCCAACCTGCTCTCCTCCGACCAGATCTCGCTCCAGACCAAGATGGCGCTGCTCAAGGTGCTACCCGAGGTGATTCGCGAGGCGGCGAAGCCGATGGAGGCGATCGACAGCATCAAGATCGTCCAGGTCGATGGCCTGACCGGTGGTAGGTCGGGTGCGGGCGATGGCGCCTTCGTCCCGGCCAATGACGGCAATCTCGCCGGTTCGGCCGTGGCGGCGGCGCTGCGCTATCGCGCGCAGGCGCCGGTGATCGACGGGCTGATGAAGGAACTGGGCTTCGACGGATCGACGCTCGATTCGCTCGTCGCCGGGGCCGCCCGCGCCGACGCGCCCAAGGTGCCGGCGCCCAAGCCCCCCGCAAAGGTCGCCAAGGCGGATTGACCCCGCAAACCGGCCCCGCACCATGCCCGTACGGGGCTGGCGCGGGGCCGGCGCGGCCGCGATGCACTCAACCCGTGACGAAGCCGGCGGATGCCGCTATGGGCGCGCCATCATGACCGACCACGCCATCGATCCCGCTTTGCTCCTCAAGGCCGAAACGCTCGTCGAGGCGCTGCCCTATATGCAGCGTTATGCCGGCGAGACCTTTGTCGTGAAATATGGCGGGCACGCCATGGGCGACCCCGAAGCCGCGCGCGATTTCGCCGAGGATGTGGTGCTGATGAAGGCGGTGGGCATCAACCCGATCGTCGTTCATGGCGGCGGCCCGCAGATCGGCGCGATGCTCAAGACGCTGAATGTCGAGACGCGCTTCGTCGATGGCCTGCGCGTCACCGATGCGGAAACCGCGCGCGTCGCCGAAATGGTGCTGTCGGGTTCGATCAACAAGGAAATCGTGTCGTGGATCGGCCGCGCCGGTGGCCGCGCGGTCGGCATTTCGGGCAAGGACGGCCGGCTCGTCACCGCCGAAAAGGTGCGCCGCACCCAGCGCGATCCCGATAGCAATATCGAACAGGTGGTCGATCTCGGCTTCGTCGGCGAACCATCCGACGTCGACACCCGCCTGATCGAAACCATCTCCAAATCGGGTATGATCCCGGTGGTCGCCCCGATCGGCGTGGGCGCCGACGGCGAAACCTATAATATCAACGCCGACACCATGGCCGGCGCGATCGCCATCGCCACGGGCGCCGCGCGCCTGTTCCTGCTGACCGACGTGCCCGGCGTGCTCGACAAGCAGAAAAAGCTGATGTCCGATCTCAGCCCGGCGCAGATCGGCACGCTGCGCCAGGACGGCACGATTTCGGGCGGCATGATCCCCAAGCTCGAAACCTGCGTCCACGCGGTGGAAGGCGGGGTCGATGCCGCCGTCATCCTCGATGGCCGCGTGCCGCATGCCATGCTGCTCGAAATCTTCACCAAGCGCGGTGCCGGCACGCTGGTCCGCGCGGGCTGAGCTCGTCCCGCAAGCCCGTCATTTCCGCGCAGGCGGGAATCCGTAAACTCCGGATCTCTCGATCGCGCCGCGCAGGTGGACCATTTGGAACCCCGCCTGCGCGGGGATAATGATTTCCGGAGGGAAGCCCCCTCCCATTCCGCCAGCCGGCTCCATATGTTGCCCGCGCGCCCGCGTCCCGCTAATCGGGACATCCACCAGCGGGCTTGAGGAAAAGACCAGATGTATCTCGTAGGGGCGCTGCTCAGCGTCATCGATCTCCTGATCAACATCCTGGTGGCGATCTTCATCGTCCAGATGGTGCTGTCGCTGCTGGTCGCGTTCAACGTGATCAACACCTATAACGAATTCGTCCGCCGGCTGATGTATGCGCTCGATCGCGTGACGGAGCCGCTGCTCCGCCCGATCCGCCGCTTCATGCCCGATCTCGGCGGGCTCGATTTCTCGCCGATGGTGCTGATCCTCGGCCTCGTCATCGTGCAGAAGCTGCTCGCCGGCATGGCGATGCAGGTCTACGCGGGCTGAACCCGACGCAGGCGCCACCCGCCTGGAAGCCCGTCGACGGCGGTATCGAGCTTGCCGTCCGGGTCACCCCGCGCGGCGGGCGCGATCAGGTGGCGGGGCTGTGGCGCGATGCCGCCGGGCGATGCTATCTGGCGGTGAAGGTGGCCGCGGCCCCGGCCGACGGCGCCGCCAATGATGCGGTGCGGGCGCTGCTCGCCAAATGGCTGGGCGTGCCGCGCGGCGCGGTGGCGCTGCTCCATGGCGCAGCATCGCGCGAAAAGAGATTCCGGCTGGCGGGTGATCCGGCGGCCCTGACGGCGAAACTGGAAGAACTGGAACAGGCGGCATGAGCGCGGATCGGATCGACGGCAAGGCCTTTGCGGCGGGGCTGAGGGAAAGGCTGGCCGCCGCCGTGCCGCCCTTCCAGGCGAAGACGGGGCGTGTGCCCGGCCTGGCCGTCGTGCTCGTCGGCGAGGATCCGGCCAGCGCGGTCTATGTCCGGTCGAAGGGCAAGGCCACGATCGAAGCCGGCATGGCGAGCTTCGAACATAAGCTGCCCGCCGATACCAGCCAGGCCGATCTGCTCGCCGTGGTCGAACGGCTCAACCGCGACGATGCGGTGGACGGCATCCTCGTCCAGCTGCCGCTGCCCAAGCAGATCGACGAACAGACGGTGATCGCCGCGATCGACCCGGATAAGGATGTCGATGGTTTCCACGTCGCCAATGCCGGCCGGCTTGCCGTGGGCCAGCAGGGCTTCGTTCCCTGCACGCCGCTCGGCTGCCTGATGCTGCTCAAGGACAAGCTGGGCAACCTGTCGGGCAAGGAAGCGGTGGTCATCGGCCGCTCGAACATCGTCGGCAAGCCGATGGCGCAATTGCTCCTCGGCGAAAACTGCACCGTCACCATCGCCCATTCGCGCACCGCCGATCTCCCCGCCGTCGTCCGCCGCGCCGATATCGTCGTCGCCGCCGTTGGCCGGCCGGAAATGGTGAAGGGGGATTGGCTCAAGGCCGGCGCGGTGGTGATCGATGTCGGCATCAATCGCGTGCCGGGTGCGGAAGAAGGCAAGACGAAGCTGGTCGGCGATGTCGATTATGCCAGCGCGGCCGAAGTCGCCTCGGCGATCACCCCGGTCCCCGGCGGTGTCGGCCCGATGACGATCGCGGTGCTGCTGCGCAACACCGTCGTCGCCGCCTATCGCCGCGCCGGCCTGCCCGCGCCGGAGGGTCTGTGATCCTCGCCGCGCTGCTGCTGGCAGCCGCGGCCCCATCCCCCGCCACCGCCGAAGACGCCGAACGCGCCTTCGCGGCCATGGCGCAGCGCGACGGGCAGTGGACGGCTTTCCGCTCCTTCGCCGCGGCGGACGCGATCATGTTCGCGCCCGATCCGGTCAACGCGCAGGCCCATCTCAAGGGGCGGAAAAACCCGCTTATGCCGGTGATGTGGTGGCCGTCGACCGCGATGGCGTCGTGCGACCGCAGCCTCGCCATCTCGACCGGGCCGTGGCGGCGCGATGGCGGCAAGGCGCATGGCAGCTTCACCACCGTCTGGCAGCGCCAGCCGGGCGGCGACCACAAATGGCTGCTCGATCATGGCCGCGACACGCCACGCCCGCTCGCCGCTGGTGAAAAGGCCAAGCGCCGCGACGCCTCCTGCCGCAACCTCGCGGCGCGCAAGAACGAAATCCACGGCTTCGCCGTCGCCGGACCGGTCCGCCTGTCGACGCTCACCGCCAATGCCGCGCCCGATCTGATCGTGCAGGAAGACGGGCGGATGCCGGCCAGCAAGCCGGCGGCCGATCTCACGCTCGAACTGGGCGACAGCATCGCCGGCGGCTCATCGGCCGATCGTTCGCTGATCTGGGACGTGCAGACCATCGTCGGCGGGGCCAAGGGCGCCCATATCCTCACCGTCCGCCGCTGGGATGGCGAGGATTGGCGGCTTGCCCTCCTTGAAATCACGGGCGCGCCGCAACCATGATCGAACTGTTCGTCTCCGCCTTCGTCACCTTCTTCGTGGTGATCGATCCGCCCGGCTGCGCGCCGATCTTCGCCAGCCTCACGTCCGGCGCGGCGCCCGCGCACCGCCGCGCGATGGCGATCCGCGCCGTCGGCGTCGCGGCGATCATCCTCCTCGTCTTCGCCTTGTTCGGCGAGGATTTTCTGCGCGCGCTGGGCGTCAGCCTCGATGCCTTCCGCATCGCGGGCGGCATCATGCTGTTCCTGATCGCGCTCGAAATGGTGTTCGAAAAACGCACCCAGCGCCGCGAGGATCGCGCCGAAAAGGTGAAGGCCGAACATGTCGAGGACGTGTCGATCTTCCCGATGGCGATCCCGATGATCGCCGGCCCCGGCTCGATCGCCTCCGTCATGCTGGCGGTCGGCAAGAGCGACGGGTGGCAGGAAGGTCTGATCGTGCTCGCCGCGATGGCGTCGATCCTGCTGCTCACGCTCGGCGCGCTGCTCGCTTCCGGCTCGATCATGCGCTTCGTCAGCCAGAATGTCGAAACCGTCATCACCCGGCTGCTCGGCGTCATCCTCGCCGCGCTGGCCGCGCAGTTCGTGATCAACGGTATCCACGGCTCGTTCGGCTGATCTGCTGTTCGCCTGTTCCGCGCGCCATGCCGGCCACCACCGGCCCCACCGCCGGCATGGCGCGGCCGGTCAGTCGCGCACCCGCCACAATTTGAACGGCGATCCCTTGGGCAGCGCCACCGGCTCCAGCCATGCCGGCGCCCGGTTGTCGCGCAGCTGCGTGTAGAAGCCAGTCTTCGCCTCGGCCGCATAGATGGTCGATTCGGACATGCCGGGGCAGATCAGCACCATCGACGCGCCATGACGCAGCATGATCGCGCGGGCATTGTCCTCCGTGCCGCGAAAGGCGTGCTGCACGTCCAGGATCGCCGCGCCGTTGCGGTGATAGGGGCCGGCGATCGCCTTATGCTTGGTGGTCGCGATCAGCCGGGGGCCGAAATCGACGAAGGTCAGGATCGTCGCCGGCGGCAGCTTGGCGATCGGTGCCAGCGCCGGCAGCGTCGGGCAGCGCGCGTTCGCCGTGCGGATCGACTTGCGATATTTGGTCGTGGGCGCGGCGGGGATGGCATCGACGATGATCCGCGCGGCAACCCCGGTCGTCACCAGCAGCAGCAGCACCGGCCCTGCGATCCGCACCGCCAGTTCGCGATGGCGCGCCACATGCGGCAGCAGCGCCCAGCCGAGCGCCACGGCCCCCGGCAGCGCCAGCAACTGGGCGGCAGCGGCGGCGCGCAATTGCCACAGCAGCAGTGCATCCGCCGTCAGCGCCAGCAGCGCCACGCCCAGCCAGGGCAGGAAACGGGGCGTGCGCTGCGTCTGCCACAATGCCCAGCCGGTTCCGATCAGCCCGATCAGCGGCAAGGCGGCGGTCGGCACCGCGACGCGCCAGCCATGGCTGTAGATCGGTCGCGCCTCGCGGACATGGCTGAGCCATAGGGTATCGAGTTCGGGCGACACGCCTTCGGGGCGCGACAGGCAATGCGGCCAGGCAAAAGCGAAGCCGCCCAGCACCAGCACGCCGGCGCCCGCCGCCAAAGCCAGCCGCACCCGCCAGTCGCGCGCGGGGATCATCGACAGGCCGACGAGCAGCGCGCCACCGCCGAGCGCGGCGGACAGCCAGACCGGCGACAGCGCGTCGCATACGGGGCCGCGATTGGCGTGGGATGCGAACAGCAGGAAGCCGATCGCGCAGCCGGCGGCCAGCGCCGCGCCATAGCCGCGCAGCCGCGCCGCCTCACTCTCGTCGGCCACCCAGCGCAGGCCGGTGATGCCGGCGGCCAGCGCCAGATAGGGAAACATCTCCAGCCCGATCGTCAGCGACAGCGCGGTCGCCGCACCCAGCGTCGCGCCGCCGCGCCCGCGCGCCGGATCGGCGATGCCCGCCAGCGCCAGCGCCAGAAAGGCGAGCTGCCAGCCATGATGATCGATCCTGAGCGGCATGAACATGCCGATCACATTGGCCGCGCAGGCCAGCGTCAGGATCATCAACGGATAAGCGGACGGCGCCACCAGCCGGCGCGCGGTGAGCGCCAGCGCCACCATCGCCGCGCCCAGCGCGATCAGGGGGGCGATCGCCACCGCCCATTTTTCGGCCAGCACGCCGCCGAAAAAGGGTTTGATCGCCAGGATCAGCCCGGCGATCGGCAGGTCCACCAGCCGCGACCAGTGGATGTTCGCCCCGCCCGGCGGATCGAGCTTATATTGCCGAAGATCGAACCAGCCCTGCCCCTGCAGCCAGGCGCGTACCTCGGCGATGCGCAGATTGTCGTCGGTATCGCCCAGCGCGAACCAGTGGATCGCCCCCCATTTCCAGGCGATCAGCATGAAGGCCGCGACGGCCCAGAACAAAAGCAGCCACCTCAGCCAGAGGCGGCCGACCGGATCGTCGTGCGTGCTTCCCATAACCAGCATCCGCCATTAGTGGCTCTCCGCCGAAGAGCAAGCGGACAGAGATGAACGGAATCAGCGGGCGTTTCGCCCATCATCGCGAATTGCTGGGGCAGCTTGTGCGCTACGGGATCAGCGGCGGCCTCGCCTCACTGGTCCATCTCGGCCTTTATTGGGGGCTGGCGGAACTCGCGCATGTCGCGCCGCTCGTCTCCAACGTGCTGGGTTTCATCTGCGCGCTGATCGTCGGCTACGTCATCCACAGCCACTGGAGCTTCCGGGGCCATGGCCGGCGCGGCAACCTCGCGCGCACCGGCGGCCGCTTCGTCGCGGTCAACCTTGTCGGGCTGGCGCTCAACAGCCTGTGGGTGTGGCTGCTCGTCGAACGGCTCGGCGGGCCGACCTGGTGGCCGATGCCGCTGATGGTGACGGCAACGCCGCTCGCGGTGTTCTGGCTCAACCGCAAATGGGTCTTCGCCTGAACGGCCGGCGCGCCGCGATCGGGATCAGCCGGCCTGCCAGGGCAATTGATCGAGATCGACATTGCCGCCGGTCAGGATCACGCCCGCACGGGCACCCTTGAGGTCCACCTTGCGTTCGAGCAGCGCCGCCACCGGCACCGCCGAGCTTGGTTCGATGACGATCTTCATCACCTCCCACACCAGCCGCATCGCCTCGACGATCGCGGCCTCGCTCACTGTCGCGAAATCGTCGAGCAGCGCGGTCAGGATGGTGAAGCCGTTGCTGCCCAGCATGGTGCGCAGCCCGTCGGCGATCGTGTTGGGCGGGTCGCCTGCCAGCCGCTCGCCCGCCTGCCATGACCGGAAGGCATCGTCGGCCTGTTCGGGTTCGCTGGCGATGATGCGGATCGCCGGCTGCATGTGGCGCGCCACCACGGCGGTGCCCGACATCAGCCCGCCGCCGCCCACCGGCGCCAGAATCGCGTCGAGCGGACCAACCTCGTCGAGCAGTTCCATCGCCGCCGTGCCCTGCCCGGCGATCACCAGCAGATCGTCATAGGGGTGGACCAGCGTCGCCCCGCGCTCGGCGGCGATGGCATCAGCCATCGCCTCGCGCGCGGTGATCGTCGGCGCGCAGAACTGCACCTCGCCGCCCAGCCGCCGCACCGATTCGACCTTCGCACGCGGCGCATTCTCCGGCATCACGATGAAGGCGGGAATGCCGCGCGTGGCGGCGGCAAGGCTCAATGCCGCCGCATGGTTGCCCGACGAATGGGTGACGACCCCGCGCGCGGCGGCCGCATCGTCCAGCGCCAGCACCGCATTATGCGCGCCCCGCGCCTTGAACGCGCCGATGCGCTGCATATTCTCGCACTTGAAGGCGATTTCCGCGCCCAGGATCGCATCCAGCCGGCGCGATCGCAGCACGGGCGTATGGTGCACATGCCCCTCGATCCGCACCGCCGCGAGGGCGATATCGGTAAAGCTGACGGGAAGATCCTGGCTCATCGCCTTATCCTAGCATCAATGGGCGAGCTTGAGGCCCGCGATGCAGCCGACCAGCGCCACGATCAGGCCAAGGCGCAGCGCGTTGATCGGTTCGCCGAACCAGATGATGCCGACGATCACGGTGCCGAGCGCACCGATGCCGCCCCAGACGGCATAGGCCGTGCCCATCGGGATCGAGCGCGAGGCGACTTCGAGCAGGCCCATCGACAGCGAGACCGAAACCAGAAATCCCGCCGTCCACGGAATATTCCGAAACCCGTCGACAAAGCGGAGGCAGGTGGTGAAACCCACTTCGAAAAAGCCGCCCAGAATAAGCCAGAACCACGCCATTGATTTCACTCCTCCAACTTCGCGACCTGCGATATGCTGCGCCCATGGCAAAGGCGGGGGCCAAGGGCAAATTGGGGATCGGCAATCGCGTGGCACCGCCGCGCTTTCTGGTCTTTCTGCTGCTCGCTTTGTCCGGCGGCATGGCCGCGACCGGGCTAGGCGACGATTGGCGCATGGCGGTGATGCTGGGCTTCGACGGCGCTGCGCTGTTCTTCCTTTTATCCTGCATCCCGCTGTTCGGGCGCGAGGCGGACGAAATGCGCGCGGCCGCGAAGGAAAATGATGCCAATCGCGTCGGCCTGCTGGTCATCACCGGCCTCGTCATGCTGGTCATCCTCGTCGCCATCGCGGCGGAACTCCGGCTCGGCGCCGAATCGGGCCTGATGGTCGCCCTGATCATCGCCACGCTGGCGATCGCCTGGCTGTTCAGCAACTTCGTCTTTGCCATGCACTATGCGCACATGTTCTACAGCGAGGCGCCGGGCGGTGGCGATGCCGGCGGGCTGGGCTTCCCCCGCGTCGAGGAGCCCGATTACTGGGATTTCGCCTATTTCGCCTTCACGCTGGGGATGACCTTCCAGACATCCGATGTCGACGTCGTCGACCGGCTGTTCCGCCGCACCGTCCTCCTCCACAGCATCGCCGCCTTCGTCTTCAACATCGGCGTGCTGGCATTTTCGATCAACGTGCTGGGCGGCGGCTGACCGGTCGGTCCGCCACCCGGCATCGCCGGTCCAGCCCTGTTCGTTCAGCCCTGCAATGCGGTGAGCGCCGCGCCGTCGATCCGCCAGGGTTCCCAGCCGGTCGAATGATGGCCGCCGATCGATCGGTAGAAACGCTTGGCATCCTCGTTCCAGTCGAGCACCGCCCAGTCGATCCGCGCGCAGCCGCGCACCTTCGCCTCGGCCGCGAGCGCGCGGAACAGCGCGCCGGCCACGCCCGCGCGGCGCACCTCGGGATCGACGAACAGATCTTCCAGATAGATGCCGTGGCGGCCGGTCCAGGTCGAAAAGTTCAGGAACCACACGGCCAGTCCTGCCGCGCGGCCATCCACTTCGGCGACATGGGCGAACACATTGGGGGTGCCGCCGAACAGCATCTCGGCAAGCGATTCAGGCGTCGCCTTCACCGCGTCCGGCTCGCGCTCATAAACGGCCAGCGCGCGGATCATCCGCAGGATTTCAGGGACGTCGGCGACATTCGCCGGGCGCACGATGGTGGTCACGTTGCTCCTTCCAGATTGCCCATGGGCACGGGTTTGCGGCGCGCTGCCATCAAACAGCCACCGGCGATCAGAAGCGCCCCGGCCACGGTGAGCGGGCCGACGCGTTCGTCGAACACGAGATAGCCGAGGATGCTGGCCCAGACGAAGGCGGTATATTCCACCGGCGCCAGATAGCTCGTCTCGGCGCGGCCATAGGCCCAGGTCAACAGGAACAGCGACAAGGTGGCGAGCATCGCCGCACCCAGCAGCGCGGGGGCATGTTCCGCATCGGGCACCACCGCCAGCACGGGGGCCGCCAGCGCGAGGAACAGGCCGACCGTGACGTTCTGGTAAAAGGCCACTTCGCGCCCGTCCGCCACCAGCGCCTGCCGCCGCATCAGGATGATGTTATAAGCATAGCAAACGGCCGAAAGCAGGATGGCGATCGCGCCGGCGAACGCCTCGCGGCCCAGTTCCATCCGCGCCTGCCCGGCCAGGATCAGCAGCACGCCGGCGAATGCGATCAGCGACGCGACGATCGCCCGCCGGTCGATCCGCTCCTTCAGCAACAGCCCGGCCAGGAAGATCGCGATCAGCGGCGCGATGAAGGTGAGCGCGATCGCCTGCGCCATCGGCACGCGGGCAAGGCCCCAGAAGAACAACAGCGCCATCGCCGTCGCCACCAGCCCGCGATGGAAATGCAGCCGCAGCGTCGATGCCGCCGGCCGCGCCGGCCCGCGCGCGAAATGGAACAGCGCCCCGATCAGCGCGCCCGCCAGTGACCGCCACAGCATGGTGTTGTAGGCGCCGATCGCGATCGTCAGCCCCTTCATCAGCGCGTCCATGCAGGAAAAGACGGCAATCCCCAGCGTCGCCACGGCAAAGGCGATGCCGGGTGGTGTCGGGCGGCTCATGGCCAACCTGCCGTCGTCAGCCCTTGCCTTGCCACCCTTCCCTCCGTCATCCTGACGAGCGTCAGGATCCATGCGCGCTAAGCCAGATTTCCGGGCAGGCCGTGGATGGATGCCGAAACCGGTTCGGCATGACCATCGCCTATCGGGGACGCGCTCTTATTCCGCAGCCTCTGCCGCTGCCTCGGCGGCGGCATTGGCGGCTTCGATCTCGGCCGCCTTCGCCTCGACCAGCTTCACGATATGCTCGATCATGCCGGCATCCTCGACATGGTGGTCGGTGACGCCCGACAGATAGACCATGTGGCGGCCATTGCCGCCGCCGGTGATGCCGATATCGGTTTCGCGCGCCTCGCCCGGCCCGTTGACGACGCAGCCGAGCACCGAGAGCGACATCGGCGTCGAGATATGCTTCAGCCGCTCCTCCAGCTTCTCGACGGTGCGGATCACGTCGAAGCCCTGCCGCGCGCAGCTGGGGCAGGAAACCACGCGCACGCCGCGCGTGCGGATGCCGAGCGATTTCAGGATTTCGTAGCCGACGCGCACTTCCTCTTCGGGCTCGGCCGAAAGCGAGACGCGGATCGTGTCGCCAATGCCCGCCCACAGCAGGTTGCCGATGCCGATCGCGGATTTCACCGTGCCGCCGATCAGCCCGCCGGCTTCGGTGATGCCAAGGTGCAGCGGGCAGTCCACCGCTTCGGCCAGCTGCATATAAGCGGCGACGGCAAGGAACACGTCCGATGCCTTCACCGCCACCTTATAATCGTGGAAATCGTGATCCTGCAGCAGCTTGATATGGTCGAGCGCGCTTTCGACGAGCGCCTCTGGGCAGGGCTCGCCATATTTTTCGAGCAGGTCTTTTTCCAGGCTGCCGGCGTTCACGCCGATGCGGATCGCGCAGCCATTGGCCTTGGCGGCGCGCACCACTTCGGCCACGCGGTCGTCGGACCCGATATTGCCGGGGTTGATCCGCAGGCAGGCCGCGCCCGCATCCGCCGCTTCCAGCGCGCGCTTATAGTGGAAGTGGATATCGGCGACGATCGGCACCTTGGCGGCGCGCACGATCTCGCGGAAGGCCGTGGTCGATTCCACATCGGGGCACGACACCCGGATGATATCGGCGCCGGCCTCCTCGCAGCGGCGGATCTGGTCGATCGTCGCCTTCGCGTCGGACGTGGGAGTATTGGTCATGGTCTGGACGGTGACGGGCGCGCCGCCGCCCACCGGCACCTTGCCGACCATGATCTGACGGGATTCTCGACGCGCGATATCGCGCCATGGGCGAATGGACATGGACCCGCCTATAGCGGCTGGCGTTGACGACTCAAAGAACCACGGTCGCGGTTCGTTCCAGCAAGGAGCATCACCATAAAGCGTCATCCTCCGCCGCTGCCGCAGCGGCATTACGGGCTGGACTGGCTGCGCATCGCGGCCTTCGCGCTGCTCATCCTCTATCATGTCGGGCTGATGCTCTCGCCATGGGACTGGCACGTGAACGCCGAACATCCTGTCGCGTGGATCGTCTATCTGCTGATCGCGATGAACCCGTGGCGGATGATGCTGCTGTTCCTCGTTTCGGGCTATGCCGCGCGCGCCATGCTCGCCCGCGCGCCCACGATCGCCGGCTTCGCCCGGTCGCGCACCGCCCGCCTCGTCATCCCGCTGCTGTTCGGCGCCACCTTCATCGTCGTTCCCCAGGCCTGGGTCGAACTGCAGCAGAAGCTCGGCTATCCGCACGGGCTGATCCATTTCTGGCTGCACGATTATTTCGGTTTCGGCGCGCGCGATTATCACGCCTTCGGCTTCTTCCACCTGTGGTTCGTCGCCTATATCTTGGTCTATTCGCTGCTCGTCGCCGTCGCTGCGGCACTCCTTTCCGAATCCGCCACCGCGCGGCTGCAGGCCGGCTTCGCCCGCGCCTTTTCGGGCTGGCGGCTCATCCTGTTGCCGATCGCGTGGCTGCTGCTCGTCCGGCTGGTGCTGCTGCCCGGCCTGATGCCCACCAACCGCGTTGCCGATGATCTGCCCGGCCATCTCGTCTATCTGCCCGCCTTTCTGTTCGGCTTCGGACTGGCGCGCGGGGATGCGCTCTGGCCCGATATCCGGCGGCTGTGGCGGCCCGCGCTGGCGCTGGTGATCGCCGGCTATGCGCTGCTCGCGTGGCGAATGGCGGGCAATCCCGGCGCCGAATCGCTCGCCAGCTTCTATGGCGGCGAACTCGGCCCCGCCTCGCTGATGGGCTGGGGCGCGATCATCCTGCTGCTCGGCCTGGCCGATCGACGCTGGAACCACGACCATCGCTGGCGCGCGACGCTGACCGAGGCGGTCTTCCCCGTCTATCTGATCCACCAGACGCTGATCGTGCTGATCGGCTGGTGGCTGGTCCGCCATCATTGGGGCGCGGGGCCGGAATTCCTCGTCCTCATCGCCGGCACCGCGCTCGGCTGCTGGCTCTTTTACGCGCTGGGTCGCCGCAGCGGGCCGTTGCGGCCGCTGATCGGCCTTCCCCGCGATGGCCGCAAAAGTGTAGGGGGGCCACAATCACCAATCAGGAGCATCCCATGACCGCCGCCGCCGACGCGCCTCGCTGGACCATCGTCATCCATGGCGGATCGGGATCGATGCGGCGCGGGCATCTGCCCGATGACTATGATGCGGGCGGCCGCGCCGGCCTCAAGGCCGCGCTCGATGCCGGCACCGCGATCCTCGCTGGCGGCGGCACCGCGCTCGATGCAGTCGAAGCCGCGATCCGCGTGCTTGAGGACGATCCCCATTTCAACGCCGGCCGGGGATCGGTGTTCACCGCCGAAGGCCGCATCGAATGCGATGCCGCGATCATGGACGGCGCCACCCGCAATGCCGGCGCCGTCGCCGGCGTGCGCACCACGCGCAACCCGATCACACTGGCCCGCGCGGTGATGGACCAGAGCCATCACGTCTTCCTCGCCGGCACCGGGGCGGATGGCTTCGCCCGCGCCCACGATATCGAGGCCGCCGATCCCGCCTGGTTCGAGACGGCCGAACGCCGCCGCCAGCTCGACGAGATTCTCGCCAACCCCGACGCGCCGTTCGATTCGGCGATGAAATATGGCACGGTGGGCGCCGTCGCGCTGGACAGCCACGGCCATGTCGCCGCCGCCACCTCCACCGGCGGGCTGACCGGCAAGAAATGGGGCCGCGTGGGCGATTCGCCACTGATCGGCGCGGGCACCTATGCCGATGACCGCGCCTGCGCGGTTTCCTGCACCGGATCGGGCGAAATGTTCATCCGGCTGGGCGTCGCGCACGAAATCACGGCGCGCGTCCGGCTGGCGGGCGAAAGCATCGAGGACGCCGCCGACGAACTGATCGCCGAACTGACCGAAATGGGCGGCAAGGGCGGTGTGATCGTCGTGTCCGCCGACGGCTCGGGCGGCTGGGCGTTCAACACGCCCGGCATGTACCGCGCCATCGCCACCCATGATTCCCCGCCCGAAATCGCGATCTACAGCGACGAATAAACCCGTCCTCCACGCCCTCGCTTCGGGGAAGCTCGATCCGGGTGGCGTGGACAAATCCGGCCGCCGGGATGGTGCAGGCTCAACGGCCGATCATCGGTCGTTCCGGCCAAAAACCAAACGGTCTGAACCCGCCGACTTTGCGGACATGTGCGTGGGGATCTAAACATGCTGCATGATTGAGCTTGATGATCCCCGCTGGGCGACCCTCACCCACGCTTACGGAAGTGCGACTGATATTCCCTCGCTTCTTCGCCAGCTTGCCTTGGGGACTGGGCCAAAAGAGGGCTACCAAAGCGAACCTTGGTTCACGTTGTGGTCAAGCCTCTGCCATCAAGACGATGTGTTTGACGCTTCCTATGCGGCTGTGCCGCATATTGTGGATATAGCCTGCAGCGCCCCCGGCCCGATAGATTTCGGCTTTTTCCAGCTGCCTGCCGCAATTGAAATCGCGCGTTTTAACGGAAGGGGCGCCGAGCTGCCGCCTGACATGGCCGGCGCTTACAGCGACGCGGTAAGCCGCCTGACAGACTGCGTTGCTCTACGCCGGCACGACGATTGGGACGAGCCGACCATGTTGTCGGCCATCTGCGCCCAGGCAGTAGCAAAAGGACATCATCGGATTGCCGAAGCGATTATGAATCTTGACGATGACCTCATCGGAAGACTGATCAACCTCGATTTTGGCGAATAGCGTATTGTCCGCTCCCCCGACTTTCCAGACCTCCCGGTCCACCTTTATCTCGCCTGACAGCGGACGGGTACGAACGCCGGATGTGTCGACGCAATCTGGTTGAGACGGCTCCCAACCCGACGCCCGCTCAAAGCCCCGCCAGCACCTGACCCACCAGATCGGCCTCGGCCTCGTCATTATAGATGTGGAACGACAGGCGCAGCACCGGTCCGCGCCGGTCGATCCGGCATCCCGCCGTGCGCAGCGCCGTCTCCACCGCTTCGTCCGCTGCGATGCAGAGCGTGCCGCCAAAGCCCGTCCGGTCAGGCGCGAACCAGCGGTCACCGGTGCGATCGGCCACTTGGGCGATCAGGCGGCGGTTGTGCGCCAGCACCTCGCTTACGCCGATTCCGCCGATCGTCACGATCGCCGCCGTCGCCAGGGCATAAGGCGCGATCGAGGGGGTCGCGCCCCAGAAGCGCCGGGCATCGGGCGCATAACGGAAATCGCGGATGTCGAAGGCGAAGGGGTCGGCATGGCTGAACCAGCCCACTTCGATAGGCTCGGCCCGCTCGGTCAGCGCCGGATCGGCCCAAAGCCAACCCGCGCCGGGGCCGCCACACAACCATTTTACACAGGATCCGATCGCCGCGTCGACACCCCAGCCGGGCAGGTCGATCGGCAGGATGCCCACCGATTGCGCGACATCGACAATGCTGATCGCGCCCGCCGCCTTCGCCTGCGCTGCGATCTCCCCGATCGGCGCCACCACCCCGCTGTTGGAATGGACGTGCATCGCCACCACGGCGGCGACACCGGGGCGAATCGCCTGCGCCCAGGTGGCGATCGCGCCGGGATCGCCGGGCACCAGTTCCAGCCGATAGCCCAGCCGTTCCAGCGCACCCATCGCGAAGCCGATCGACGGAAAGCTCTGGTCGGACGCCAGCAGGATATCGCGCCCCGGTTCCGGCGGCAGGGCGGAAAGCAGGCGGAACAGCCCGGCGGAAAGATTGGGCTGCGGGCAATAATCGGCCATCCGGCCGCCCATCAGCCCGGCCAGCACCGCGCGGAAATCGTCAATCGCGCCCAGCCAGTCGCCCCAGGCGTCCGATCCCTTCGTCGCCCAGGGATCGAGCACCGCCGCCGCCAACCGCGCACGCGCCGCGCGCGGCAGCGCGCCCACCGAATGGCTGAGCAGATAGGGCCCGCCCTCCGGCAGCTCGAACAACGCGGCGGCGGCCGTCATGCCGCCTGGCCTTCCGGCCCCGCCGGCTGGCTGGATAGGCTGTCGCGCACCCGGCCATAATCGCCACCCCAGGCGTCGGTCATCGCCACACGCACGTCCCACAATTCGGGGAAGAAACGGTGGCGGGCGCCCGCCTGCAGCAGATCGACCGAACGGCCCTTCAGCGATGCCGATCCCATGCCGATCGAACGGTGGATCAGGAACAGATGGTGCCAGCGGAACTTGCCGAACAGCTCGTCGAACTCGATCAGCGCCTCGGCCACCACATAGGCGTCGTCATGGGCATAGCCATCGTCATAGATCGACCGCACCGTGCGCCCCTCGGGTTCCAGATAGGCCGCGACGAAGCTCGTCCACAGATGCGGCGGCATTTTCAGCAGCGTGCGGAAGCCGGGCGATTCCTGCCCGCTGCCATTACCCAGCTGCAATCGGATCTGCTGATATTCCTTGGGCGACATGGTTTCGAGCAGGTCGAGCTGGCTGGTCATCAGCTTCATCAGCCGGTGCGCGCGGCCCATCAGCGTCACCACCCGGTGGGTGTTCCGTGCCTGCAGATATTCGTCCACGTCGAGCAGCGTGTAGGCGATCAGCTTCATCCACAGCTCCTCCACCTGGTGGACGATCTGGAACTGCAGCTCATCATGGTTGATGAACGCGTCGAAGGCCTTCTGGCAGGCAAGCAGGCGTTCGGTGTTGATATAGAGTTCGTAATCCAGCGCCGCGGGCGCGTTCATCATGTCGTAAAAGGCCTGCCGGTCCATCGCATCCTCATATCTCGCTCAAGCGGCCAGCCTAGCAGGCGCGGGCGCGAACATTGTTCGCGAAGCGACGCGACGGACAGCCACCGCGCGACGATCGTCCTCGATATATCCACTCATGGATGCAAACGTGCTACATGGTTCGAGCACAGGAGGCCGAATGGACCGCATCGACCATCACTTGCTCGCCCTGCTCGAAGAAGACGCGCGCCTGTCCTTCGCCGATCTCGCCGATCGCACCGGGCTGACCAAGACGCCGTGCTGGAAACGCGTGCAGGCGCTGGAGGAGACGGGCGCGATCCGTGGCTATCGCGCCGTGGTCGATCCCGCCGCGCTGGGGTTGGCGACGAGCGCGTTCATCCGCGTCACCGTCGCCTTCGACCGGCATGACGCGTTCGAGGCCGCCGTGCTTCGCCACCCGCTGATTCTCGCCTGCCACGCCACGGTGGGCGAGACCGATTATCTGCTGCACGTGCTGGCGCGCGATCTCGCCGCGCTCGATGATTTCCTGCGTGGCCAGCTCTGGCGGCTGCCCGGCGTGGAGCGATTCTCCACCACCATCGCCACGCGGGAGATCAAGGCGTCCGGATCGATCACCGCCTGCGCCGGCGGTTAGTATCGTCTATCCCGGCGCGGTGGCTTCAGGCGTGGCCGATCAGCCGCAGGTTGATCTGCGCCAGATAGGCGCGTGCGGTTTCCTCATCCTGATGCGCGCAGCCGGCGGCGTCGCGCATCCCTTCCAGGAAAGGCAGCACGCTCGGGCTGCGGCCGCCCTGCGCCAGCGTATCGCCAAGGCCTGCGGCCAGCCGGCTCACCGGCTCCATCCCGTTGGCGCGCGCGATCTGGCGGATCGCATCTACCCGGTTGCGCAGCTCGCCCACCGAAAGCAGGCGAAAGTCGCGGTCGAGCTGCGCGATCCGCGCGCAGATCTCGTCCTGGACCGGCGGGTGAGCGGGCGATTCGATTCGGTGCGATACGGCCATGAGCAACCTCCTGCCCCCGATCATGCCCATCGCGGATTAGCGCCAGATTAAGCAGGCCGCCGCCGATCACCCTATCCGGGGGCGCTTCGGCTTGACTTTCGCGCCCGCCTGCCCCAATGCCCGCCGCGGATGGAATCGGGCGGCGGTGACGTCGCCTTATTTTTTCGTGGGCGGATCGGCATCGTGCCGGAGCCCGCAGCAGCAGCATTCGAAGGATCAAGGGTCATGGCCAAGCCGACCACCGTCAAGATCAAGCTCGTCAGCACGGCCGACACCGGCTTCTTCTACGTGACCAAGAAGAACCCGCGCACCCAGACCGAAAAGCTGAGCTTCCGCAAGTACGATCCCGTCAAGCGGGCGCACGTCGAGTTCAAGGAAGCCAAGATCAAGTGATCCGTCGGGCGCGTTCGCGCGCCTGATCGCTTGCGGCTTCGGCCCGGCTTCCGGGCCAGCATTTGCGGCAGTATTTGCGGTCGTCGCCCTGGGGCACCAGGGCGGCGGCTTTGCTTTTGGCGTGTCTGAACGGCGTCAAGCGGGACGGCTCCGATCGGGGCCAATCACGCGGTGCGGCTCAGATCAACGCCTCGACGGCCTCGACAAAGCGCATCACCGAAATCGGTTTTGACACATAGGCCTCCGCCCCCGCCGCGCGGATGCGTTCCTCGTCGCCCTTCCCCGCATAGGCCGTCACCGCCATGATCGGTATGGCGCGCAGCGTCTCGTCCGCCTTCAGCTGTTCGATCAGGTCGATGCCGCTGACATGCGGCAGCTGGATATCCATGATGATAAGATCGGGGACGAAGGCGCGCGCCACGTCCACCGCCTCGCGCCCATCGCGAACCGGCTCGGCTTCATAATCATGCGCTCTCAATAGGTCGCAGAATAACTTCAGGTTGAGTTCGTTATCCTCGACAACGAGCACTTTCTTGGACACAGCCGTCCCCGGATACGCTACACCTTCGTCCCTGTAGACCATGCCGAGACCGGAAACAAACCACGACCCCGCAACCATCGCCCTCCAGGCGCTTGCCTGGATCCTCGGCGATTCGGCACGGGCCGATCGGCTGCTCGCCCTGACCGGCATCGCCCCCGATGAATTGCGCGCGCGGCTGGGCGATCCCGCGCTGCTCGCCGCCGCGCTCGGCTTCCTCGAAGCACATGAACCCGATCTCGTCGCCTGCGCCGAGGCGCTGGCCGTCCCCCCCGAGGCGCTGGTCCGCGCCCGCATGGAAATGGATGCATGAACCGCCCGCTACTGATCACCGATTGCGATGAAGTGCTGTTGCACATGGTGTCCCATTTCGCCGCCTGGCTGGATGAGGCGCACGACATCCACTTCGCGCTCGACCGGCACGATTTCTCCGACGCGTTGACCGCGCGCAGCGATGGCGCGCCGGTGCCGCCCGATCGCGTCTGGCCGCTGCTCGACGGCTTCTTTCATACCGAAATGCACCGCCAGACGATCGTGCCCCATGCGCGTGAGGCGCTGGGCGCGATCGGCGCGGTCGCCGATATCGTCGTCCTCACCAATCTCGGCGATCATTTCCACGCCGGCCGCGTCGCCCAGCTCGAAGCCGTCGGCATCCGCCACCGCGTCGTCTGCAACCAGGGGGGCAAGGGCCGCCCGGTGGCGCGCCTGATCGAGGAATTCGCCCCCAGCGCCACCGTGTTCGTCGATGATCTGCCCCAGCACCATGAATCGGTGGCCAAATATGCCCCCGATGTGTGGCGCCTGCACATGGTCGCCGAACCGCTGATGGCCGGCCATATCCCCGCCGCGCCCCACGCTCATGCCCGCATCGACGATTGGTCCGCCGCGCAGGCCTGGGTGCTCGATCGCTTCGCGATTCCGGCGATCGCCTGACGAGCATGACGCGCCGGCGGGCTGCTCCGCCGGCGCCGTTCACCCCGGCGCTTCCGCGGCCTCAGGCGCGGGCTGCCGTCCGCACGCCCCGCTGGCGGCGCAGGGCCGATCCGACCAGCCCGAACCCGGCGATCATCATCGCCCATGCCGCCGGTTCCGGCACGGCTGGCGGCGCGGTCGGCCGGGTCGAAATCGCGCCCACCGCGTCGATATCCGCGCCCACGGTGGCGCCGCCCGTGCCGCCGCTATTGGCGATATCGGTCAGCCGCACGAAGGAGAATGCGTCGCTCAGGCCATAGCCGAACGCGTCGATATCGATACCGCGCTGCGATCCGCCGATCGCGCCGATCGAAACCCAGTCGATCCCATCGGTGCTAAGGTCGATGATCGTGCCTTCCACATCGGGCCCAACCTCGAAGATCCACAGATCGTCGGCATCGCTGCCGCTGCCGGTCAGCACATTGTCGGTGAACCGGACGATCAGCTGGCCGCCCACGCCTAGGCTGACGAAGGTGCAATCGGCCTGCGACGCACAGCTATTGTCACCGGCATAATCGGGCACGCCCAGCGCATTGAAGGCGCCCTGATGCGCCAGTGACGGGCTTGCGCCCTCCAGCCCCGGCGTAAAGGAAATCACGCTGTCGGCGAAGGACACCGCACCCTGCGGAAAATCGACGCCGCCGATGATCTCGGCCGAAGCCATTGTCGGGACGAACAAAAACGATGTGGCTGTGATCAGCGCCAGCCCGGACAGACGCGCCATATCCTGCTCCCATCCCTGCGGTAAGACGAAGATTATGGACGACCTTGGGGTGGAGGGTCTCACCTTAGGCCGATTCGCGCAAATCGGCGGCGCGCCCTACGTCAGAACGTGAAGGCCGCGCGGGCGATCAGGCGTGAACCGGCATGGCGCGCGTCCGCATCCCCGCCCCTATCGCCGTCCGCATTGATCGTCGTATCGCTGTAACGCACGCCCAGCGTCAGCGGACCGCGCACATGGTCCACGCCCAGATGATAATCATGGTATCGCCCATCGGGCCGCAGCCGGGCGGCGCGGACCGGATCGTCCACCGATCCCGATGATCGGCCAGCGCCCGCCACCAGCGTCAGCGGCGTGCCGGGCACCGCCACCGTGGCGCGGGCCGCCAGATAGAGATTATCGCCGCCGATCGCATCCTGCGACGGCGCATAGCTCGCCGAAAGGTCGATCTGCGCAGGCCCGATCAGCAGGCCCGCCCAGGCACCCGCCTCGGCATAGCCGAGCCCGGATTCGCCGGGAAAGACATGGCCCGCCACGCGCATGCCGAACGACCATGGCCCGCTGATATGGCGATAGCCCAGGTCCAGATCGATCACGGCGTCGGCGCCGTCATGGCGCGGGCTGCCACGCAGGCTGGCCACGCCCAGCCCCGCCTCCAGCCCTTCGGCCACCGGCACATAGGCATTGGCGGCCAGCGCCGCCTTGCCGTCGCTCCAGCTGATGCCGCGACGGCGAAGATCGGTCGTGGCTTCGATCGAGATTTCGGTGCCGGCCAGCGGCCGGGCCTGAACGGGCACGGCCGTGGCGATCAGGGCGATCGCCACGGCCAGCCCGCCGACGCGCGGCAAAGTGCTCAATTGAGCGCGAGCGCGCGGGCGGTATCGATATCGGCCAGCAGGGCGGGCCGGTCCTCGGCCGCCACCTGCCGCAAATAGCTCTGGATCGACGCGGTCTTGGCTTCGATCTCGCGCCCGATCGCCTTGCGGCCGGCATGGCAGTTGCCGGCGCGGTCGCCGCGAATTTCCTTCTCGCCGGGCAGCGCGCGGTTCAGGCCGCTCTTGCCGCCGGCCTGCACGTCGCGCTCCACCGTCACCACGGCGGTCCAGCGGCAACGCTCGGGGCCGATCCGCGTCGGCGGCACCATCGAAACCGTGTGCATCCGGGTCTTCACCTCGGCGGTATAGGTCACCGCCAGCGGCGATCCGCCATGGTCGATCGAAACGGTGTGCGAAAGGGGGGCGCTGGCCGCGGCCATCGCCATCAGAAACGCAATGCTCATGAACTCTCCGCAATATGTGGGCGGACCGGGCGACGCTCATGGGGGGGAAAGGGAGGGGGTCGCCACGGCCCGCCGTCTCGGGGGGTGTGCAAGCGTTAGAGCGGCGGCGGATTGCTCGGATGTTTCCGGCCGATGCTATTTTGTAACCCGCCCGCCGCCTCCCACGCCGGCCTGTGCCGCAACGGCCGCGACTCCCACGCATTTCCGTCGGTTACACGCCGGCAAAGGCTTTTGTATCATGCTGTTGCTGGCCTGCCGCGCGCCGCGCGGCTAGATGCGGGGGATGACAGATCGTCGCCCCGCCGTCCGCGCCTATATCATGCTGGCCTTCGTCATGCTGTTCTGGGCGGGTAATGCCATCGTCGGGCGCGCGGTGCGGGATGATATCCCGCCCTTCACCCTCGCCTTCGTGCGCTGGACCGGGGGCTTGCTGCTTCTGCTGCCCTTTGCCTGGGGCCATCTGCGCCGCGACTGGCCGAAACTGCTGGCCGGGTGGAAGCCGGTGCTGCTGCTCGGCCTGATCGGCGTCGCCGGGTTCAACGGCTTTCTTTATTGGGGCCTGCATTACACCACCGCCACCAACGGCCTGCTGTTCCAGGCGGCGATTCCCGCGCTGGTGCTGGGCTTGGGCGCGCTGGCCTTCGGCGATCGGGCTGGGCCCTGGCAGATTGCCGGTGTCGTCTTGTCCACCATCGGCGTCGTCCTCGTCATCGTCCGCGCCGATCTCCACGTGCTGACCGGGTTGCGGCTGGGCTTCGGTGATGCGCTGATCCTGTGCGGCGTGCTGTGCTGGGCCTTCTACACCAGCATGCTGCGCACCCGCCCGGCAGTGCACCCATTCAGCTTCCTCGCCGCCACCTTCCTGATCGCGGCGCTGGCGATGCTGCCGCTCTCGATCAGCGAAGCCCGCGCCATTGCCGTGATCGACTGGCGGCCCGATGTGCTCGGCGCCTTCGCTTATGTCGCAATCTTCCCTTCGGTGATCGCCTATTTCCTGTTCAATTCGGCGGTCGATACGATCGGCGCGGGCCGGGCGGGGCAGACGATCAGCCTGATGCCGCTGTTCGGCGCGGGCCTCGCCGCCGGCCTGCTTGGCGAACCGCTCCATTCCTATCATCTTGTCGGGATGGGGCTGATCCTTGCGGGCATCGCGATGGCGGCGCTGCTCCATCGCGCGCCTGCGGCCTCTTGACGCTGCCCGCTTCCGGGCGGAAGGAAAGGCGCATGAGCATCGAAGCGCGTATCGCCGAACTCGGCCACACCCTGCCCCAGCCCGCAGCCCCCGTCGCCGCTTATGTGCCGGCGGTGGAAGCCAACGGCCTCCTCCATGTTTCCGGCCAGCTGCCCTTCACTGCGGATGGCACGCTGATCACCGGCCGGCTCGGCGAAAATGTCGATGCCGAAGGCGGCCGCGCCGCCGCGGAACGGTGCGGCCTGATGCTGATCGCGCAGATCAAGGCGGCGCTGGGCGGCGATCTCGATCGCGTCGAACGCATCGTCAAGCTCGGCGCCTTCATCTCGTCGACCGCCGATTTCACCGATCAGCCCAAGGTCGCCAATGGCGCGTCGGAACTGATGGCCGCCGTGTTCGGCGATGCCGGCCGTCATGCCCGCTCGGCCGTCGGCGTTCCCGTCCTGCCGCTCGGCGCCTGTGTCGAGGTCGATGCGATCATTGCCGTTCGGCCTGCTTGATCGGCGGTTCGCGCCGGCACCGGCGCCCGGCCGCGTCGCCTTCCTGAAAGGCCGCCGCTTCGCGCATCGCGGGTGGCATGGCGGCGATCTTGTCGAAAACAGCCCCGCCGCTTTCGCCGCCGCGATCGCGCGGGGCGACGGGATCGAACTCGACGTGCAGGAAAGCCGCGACGGGCAGGCGACCGTCTTCCACGATTACACGCTCGACCGGCTGACCGCCGAAAGGGGCCCCGTCATCGGCCGAACGGCGGCCGAGCTCGGCCGGATCGAACTTGCCAACACCGGCACATATCTCGCCACGCTTAGCCAGATCCTCCACCTCATTGCCAACCGCGTGCCCGTGCTGGTCGAGGTGAAGAGCAAGCGGCGGCAGCCGGCTCGGCTCTGCGCGGCCGTGCGCGATGCGCTGCACGGCTATGCCGGCCCGGTGGCGGTGATGTCGTTCAACCCGGAGGTCGGCCGCTGGTTCGCCCGCCACAGCCCTGCCACGGTGCGCGGGCTGGTCGTGACGGAGGAAAATGACAAAGGCTGCCCGGGCCGCAGCCGCCGCCACCTGGCGCTTTGGCGCGCGCGCGCCGATTTCCTGGCTTATGACGTGCGCGACCTGCCATCCCCCTTCGCCGCCGCGCAACGCGCGCGCGGGCTGCCGGTGCTGAGCTGGACGGTGCGCAGCGACGCCGATGAGGCGACCGTCGCGGTTCACGCCGACGCGCCGATCCACGAACGCCCATGACCGGCGTCACCGCCCGCATGGCCGATGGCGTCGCCGCGATTGCCGCCGCCGACTGGGATGCCTGCGCCGGCACGGCCAATCCCTTCGTCAGCCATGCTTTCCTGTCGGCGCTGGAGGAATCGGGCAGCGTAGGCCCGCGCACCGGCTGGCAGTCGCTGCCGATCGTAATCGACGGGGCCGATGGCCGCCCGGCCGCGATCGCCCCGGCATATGCCAAGGCGCACAGCCAGGGCGAATATGTGTTCGATCATGCCTGGGCAAATGCGTGGGAGCGCGCCGGCGGGCGTTATTATCCCAAGCTGCAGGTCGCATCGCCGTTCAGCCCGGTGCCCGGCCCCCGGCTGCTGCTGCGTGATGCCGCGCTGGCGCCGGCGCTGATCGGCGCGATCGAGACGGTGGTGCGGCAGAACGGCCTGTCGTCGGCCCACGCGACCTTCGTCGCGCCCGATCAGGTGCCGCTGTTCGAGGCGGCGGACTGGCTGATCCGCGCCGACCGCCAGTTCCACTGGACCAATCAGGGCTATGCCTGCTTCGACGATTTCCTCGGCGCGCTGGCCAGCCGCAAGCGCAAGGCAATCCGCAAGGAACGCGCGGCGGCGATCGCGGGGCTCGATATCGTCCATCTCTGTGGCGCCGACATCCGCGAGGCGCATTGGGACGCCTTCTGGGGCTTTTATCAGGATACCGGCGCGCGCAAATGGGGCCGCCCCTATCTGTCGCGCAGCTTCTTTTCGCTGATCGGCGATCGGATGGCCGATCGCGTGCTGCTGATCTTCGCGCTGCGCGATGGCCAGCCGATCGCCGGCGCGCTCAACCTGATCGGCGGCGATACGCTCTATGGCCGCTATTGGGGCGCGTTGGAGGAGGTGCCCTTCCTCCATTTCGAACTCTGCTATTATCAGGCGATCGAGGCGGCCATCGCACGCGGCCTGCTGCGGGTGGAGGCGGGCGCGCAGGGCGAGCACAAGCTGGCCCGCGGCTATGAGCCGGTCGCCACATGGTCCGCCCATTTCATCCCCGATGCCGGGTTCCGGCGGGCGGTGGCCGATTATCTGGAAGCCGAGCGCGCGGCAGTGGCGGACGAGATCGGCATGCTGGCCGATCTGGGGCCTTTCCGGCGCGGCTGAAAAGGGGGGGGGGGGAGGAAGGAACCGCCGGCCCCTTCCCCACCGCTGCCGGCTTACATGCCGGTGATGACGACCGTCACGGCGCGACGGTTCTGCGCCCAGGCGCCTTCGTCCGAACCCGCCACTTCCGGGCGTTCCTTGCCATAGCTGACCGTCGAGATGCGGCCTGCGTCGATCTTGGTGGCGAGGTAGTTCTTCGCGGAATTGGCGCGGCGATCGCCAAGCGCGAGGTTATATTCGCGCGTGCCGCGTTCGTCGGCATGGCCTTCGATCGTGATCCGCACGTTCGGATATTTGGCGAGCCATGCGGCCTGCGAGTCGAGCGTGGCGCGCGCTTCGCCGCTCAGATCATATTGATCGGTGGCGAAGAGCACGCGGTCCGAACCGACCTGCTGGAGGAAATCTTCCTTCGAACCCGGAACGACCGTCGAACCAACCGGGCCGGTCGGCTGGCTGGTTTCCGGCGCCGGCGTGGTTTCGGTCGGCGGCGGCGGCGGCAGCTGCTCGGGCGCCTTCTTGGCGCAACCGGCCACGGCGACGAGCGCTGCGGCGGCGAGCAGCTTGGTCGTCAGGTTCTGCATGTCGTTCTCCTTGATATTAGCGACGAGGCGTTATTTTTACACGATGAAATGAAAGTATGTGCCGGGTCAACCCCGTTTCAGGGAAGCAACGGTCCCCACGCCGGATCGGATCCATCCAACGGCGTCGGCACGCGCTTCTCATTGACCCCGGTCAAATCCACCGACCAGAGATCGGCCTTGCCCGAGCCCTGCGCGGTGCGGAAGAACATGATCACCCGGCCATTGGGCGACCAGCTCGGCCCTTCGTCCTGCCAGGCGTCGGTCAGCGTCTTTTCGCCCGAACCGTCAGGCGCCATGATGCCGATGCGGAAGCCGCCACCGATCTTGGTGAAGGCGATCAGATCGCCCCTGGGGCTCCACACCGGGGTCGCGTAGCGGCCCGATCCGAAGCTGATCCGCTGCTGGCCCGATCCATCGGCGCTCATCACATAGATTTGCTGGGTGCCGCCGCGATCGCTTTCGAAGACGATGCGGCTGCCATCGGGCGAATAGCTGGCGGCGGTGTCGATGCCCGGCGATGTCGTCAGCCGCTGCGCCGCGCCGCCGGTCGCCGGCACGCGATAGATGTCGGTATTGCCGTTCACCGCCATCGAAAAGACGATGAAGCGGCCATCGGGCGAGAAGCGCGGCGCGAAGGTCATGTTCGCCTGATCGAGCACCAGCCGCTGCCGGCCCGACCCGACATCATAGACATAGACGCGCGGCCGATCGTTGACGAAAGACATGTAGACGATCGTCTGCTGGTTCGGCGCGAAACGCGGCGTCAGCACGATATTCTGGCCGTTGGTCAGGAAGCGGTGGTTGGCGCCGTCCTGATCCATGATCGCCAGCCGCTTGATCCGCTTGGTCTTGGGCCCGGTTTCGGAAACATAGACGACGCGGCTGTCGAAATAGGGGCCTTCGCCGGTGAGCCGAGTATAGACGGTGTCGGCGCATTTGTGAGCGGCGCGGCGCCAGTTGGCCGGCGATACCACGAAGCCCTGACGCGTCATCTCCGTGCCGGCGAACACATCATAAAGATAGCAGCCGACGGTGATCGTGCCGTCGCCATTGGCCTGCGCAAAGCCCTGCACAAGCGCCTGTGCGCCGGTGCCCACCCAATGCGGGAAATCCGGCGCCGTCACCTGCGCGAAGCTGACCTGGCCGAGCGCGCTCGGCCCGATCGGCTGGAACAGGCCGGAGTTGCGCAGGTCGTTGGTGATCACTTCGGCCACCTGCCGACCCAATGCGGCGGTATCGCCGGCCGGCGTCGGCGCGATCGCCGGCGTCGGCATCGACGGGATGGCGATCGGCATGGGGGATGAAATGCCCCCGGTGATGTCGACGGTGATCGACTGCGCCAACGCCGGCAGCGGCGCGGCGCTCGCGGCCGCCGCGATCAGCAAGGTGCGAAACAGCTTCATCATCGTCTCCCTTTGGCTTCCCGCCCCGGTTGCGGTCTCATGCCGCGCCCCCGGGGCTGAAGGTCAGTTCGAATTCGTCCCAGCCGCGCGCATGCAGTTCGGGCGGCAACTGGATAGGCTGGCAGCGTAGCACCGCCATGCTGGCGGCTTCGGCCATGCGGCCGGCCTGCACGGCATTGTCCGGCGTCACGCCCGATTGCCGGGCGACGGCGGGCAGGCCGACCAGCGTGCCATCGGCCGCATAGCGCACGACGAGCGTGGTGCTGATCGCCCGCGCCGCGCGGATCACCTTGGGATGGCGATAGCAGCGCCGCACCTGTTCCGCCGCGGCCTGCGTCGCGCGCAGCACGGCCGCGCGATCGGGGCCGGGCGCCACCGCCACCGGGTTCGACGGCGTGGCGCAACCGGCAAGCAGCGCCGACAGGCCAGGGATCAGGGCGCATCGCCGCTTCATCCCATCTGGCTCGGGATGAAGCGCAGCTGGAAGTCGTCCCAGCCGCCTTCATAAAGATTGGCGGGCAGCTTGACCGGCGTGCAGCGCAGCACCGCGCGGCGGGCGACGTCGCTCATCTGCCGCGCGTAGGAACGGTTGCCGTCGTTGATGCCGGTCTGCTCCACCACTTCGGGCGCGACCGCGACGCTGCCGTCCGCCTTGTAGCGCAGGCGCAGCACCGTCACGATGCTCATCGCCGATGTGCCCTGCAGCGATCCCAGTTCGTAACAGGGCTTGAACTGGCGGGCGAGCGCGGCCGCCAGCCCCTGCATCGCAGCCCCACTCACCGCGGCGCGCGGCGTCTTCGCCGTGCCCTTGGGATCGTCGCCAATGCCGTTCAGGAAATTGGCGCCGAGCCGCGATCCTGCCGGCTTTTCCGCTTTGCCCTTGGCATCGCGATCGGGGCGACGGCGGTCGCCCATGTCCTGCTCTTCCTTCTTGGGCGTCGGCTGCGGCTTTTCGGCCGGCTTGGGCTTGTCGGCGGGCTTGGGCACCTGCGGCACGTCCGACGCCTTGGGCTTGGCCGCCGGCTCGGGTGCGGGGACAGGCTCGGGCTCGGCCGGCGCGGGTTCTTCGGGCACGCCCAGTTCGGGCGCTTCGGACGGGGCCGGCGCCTCGACCGAGGGTGTCGGGAAAGCGGAACGCAACCCCACCTCGTCGGTCAGGATCACGTCCATCGGTTCATTGACCAGCGGCGGCAGCTTGGCGGTCGAGACGAGGCCGAGCGAGAGCAACGCGAACAGGGCGGCATGCCCCGTCAGCGCGATCCCGAAACCGGCTTTCTCGGCACGATCGATCACGGTTGCTCTTCACCCGCGGTAACGAGCGCGACCTTGTTGAGCCCGGCGCGGTTGAGTTCGCCCATCACCCGCATCACCCGGCCATAATCGAGCGTGCGATCGGCGCGCAGGAAGATCTGCGGCCCTTCCTTGCCCTTGCCGCGCGTCGCCGCCACCTGCGCCAGCCGGTCGGCCAGCGCGGCTTCGGCCACTTCCTGATCGTCGAGAAACACCTTGCCGGTCCCGTCGAGCGAGATCTGGATCGGCTGTTCCTTCTGGTCGAGCGCGCCGGCCCGGCTGTCGGGCAGGTTCACCGGCACCCCGGCGACAAGCAGCGGCGCGGTGATCATGAAGATGATCAGCAACACCAGCATCACGTCGACCAGCGGCGTGACGTTGATCTCCGCCATCGGCGTGCGCCGGCCGTTGCGGCCGCGCTGCTGCACGGGGCCCATCGCCATCAGACGCGGCCCGGCAGGCGCGAAGCGCGGTTCGTCCAGCCGCGCATCAGGCTTCCACTTCCAGTTCGCGGCTCAGCGTCGCGTGGAAGCCGTCGGCGAAGCGGTGGAGGCGCGCCTCCACCTTGTTCAGCACATGGGTCAGCCGGTTATAGGCGATGACCGCGGGGATCGCGGCGAACAGGCCGAGCGCGGTGGCGAACAACGCCTCCGCGATGCCCGGCGCCACCACGCCGAGCGAGGTGTTCTGCTGCGCGGCGATGTCGGTGAAGCTCTTCATGATGCCCCACACCGTGCCGAACAGGCCGACGAACGGCGCGACCGAACCGATGGTGGCGAGGATGTTGAGCCGGTCGGACAGCTTGTCCACCTCGGCGGCGACGGCGGCGCCCATGGTCGTCGCCAGCCGCGCGCGCGTACCTTCACGGTCGACGGCGCGGCCCTTGGTCGAACGGCGCCATTCGGCAACGCCGGCCGAAAACACCTTGGCGCTCGGCAGGTCGGCGCGGCCGGGGCCGTCGTAAAAGCGGTCGATATCCTCCGCCTTCCAGAAATCCCGCTCGAAGGCCTCATTGGCCTTGGCGATCTTCTTCAGGCGCATGCCGTGGGCCAGGATGATCGTCCAGGTCCAGATGCTTGCCAGCACCAGCCCGATCATCACCGCCTTCACGACAAAATCGGCCTGCATGAACAATGTGACGGGGGACAGCAGCGATTCCGTCGGCGCGATGGTCATGATGGTATCTGATTCCCTTTCAGCCGTTCGAATATTTCGATCCAGCCACGCGGCTGCCGCCGTGGCCGACCATCGGGGGAGAGGAAGGCTGCGGTGACATCCGCTTCGGCCACTACCTCATCACCGCGCATGACTCTCTGATGAATGACGCAGGATGCTGCGCGAATTTCCCGCACGCGGGAGAGGATCAGCAGCGCATCGTCCAGTTTTGCCGGCCGGCGATAGCGGATCGCGAGGTCGGCGACCGCATAATAGCCTTCATCCCCTTCCTGCGCGGCGCGCTGGTCGATCCCGGCGACGCGCAGCATGTCGCTCCGCGCGCGTTCCATGAACCGCAGATAATTGGCGTGATAGACCACGCCGGTCAGGTCGGTATCCTCGAAATAGACGCGCAGCGCGAAGCGATGCTCGCCATCCACGAAGCGCCCTGCGAACGGCCGATCCTCTGCGTCCTTAACCATCGACCGGGGTCTAACCGCTCCGATTCACCATCGGAACCCCAAAGATGGCCTTGGCGGCGCCTATTTGGCGTCGAACAGCCCCGCTTCGGCGCCAGGCGGTGGGTTGAGGCCGAGATGCTTCCAGCCGAGCGCGTTCAGGCAACGACCCCGCGCCGTCCGCGCGATCAGGCCGAGCTGGATCAGATAGGGCTCGATCACTTCCTCGATCGTGTCGCGCGGTTCGGAAAGGCCCGCCGCCAGCGTTTCCACCCCCACCGGCCCGCCGCGATAGATGTCGGCGATCATGTGGAGGTAGCGCCGGTCCATCGCGTCGAGGCCGAGATGATCGACCTCCAGCCGGTTGAGCGCGCTATCCGCCGCCTTGCGATCGACGACGGCGGCACCCGCGACATCGGCGAAATCGCGCACCCGGCGCAGCAGCCGGCCCGCGATACGCGGCGTGCCGCGCGCGCGCCGGGCGATTTCCGCCGCGCCGTCGGGGGCGATGGCAAGGCCCAGCAGCCCGGCCGCGCGCGTCACCACGCGTTCCAGTTCGTCCACCGTGTAGAATTGCAGGCGGACGGGGATGCCGAAGCGATCGCGCAGCGGCGTGGTGATCAGCCCCT
Organism: Edaphosphingomonas laterariae; assembly: GCF_900188165.1. GTDB lineage: Bacteria > Pseudomonadota > Alphaproteobacteria > Sphingomonadales > Sphingomonadaceae > Sphingomonas_E > Sphingomonas_E laterariae. The sequence continues at coordinate 49,969 of NZ_FZOS01000010.1, forward strand.
GTCGCGTCGTGGCGCCGACCAGCGTGAAGCGCGGCAGATCGATGCGCACCGATCGCGCCGACGGCCCTTCGCCGATCATCAGATCGAGCGCACGATCCTCCATCGCCGGATAGAGCACTTCTTCCACCGCCGGATTAAGCCGGTGGATCTCGTCGATGAACAGCACGTCGCCATCTTCGAGATTGGTGAGCAATGCGGCGAGATCGCCGGCCTTGGCGATCACCGGGCCGGACGTCGCGCGGAAGCCCGATCCCATCTCCTTGGCGATGATCTGGGCGAGCGTGGTCTTGCCCAGCCCCGGCGGGCCGAAGAACAGGACATGATCGAGCGCATCGCCGCGTGTCCGCGCCGCCTCGATAAAGACGCGCAGATTTTCGCGCGCGGCCTTCTGCCCGACGAAATCGTCGAGGCTCTTGGGACGCAGCGCCGCATCCACATCCTCGGGGCGGCGGGCGGCGGTCAGGATACGGTCGCTATCGGTCACGCTGCTGCCGTAGCGGGCCGTGGCGCGGCTTGTCGAGGGCGATGCGCGTCGCGCCGGCCGACGAGGTTGAGGAAGTTGAGGATTGCCATCCGCTTCGTTGCGGGGGCACACATGGCCGGCCGGAACGGATGCGGGCAAAGGCGCGTCGGATTGTCACCACCGGCACGCTGCCACGCCAAATCCAACATTGCCAGTGGCGGCAGGGCGCAAGAGGGGGGAGCAAGCGATGGAGATCACGCGACGCGACATGCTGGCGGGTGCCGCCGCCTTCGCCCTCGCATCCCGCGCAGGGGCCGCGCCGCCAGCGGGCATCCCCGACAAAAGCTATCGCAGCGCCTTCGTGATCGACGGGCTGGGCGCGATCAGCGATCCCGATTTCAAGCCGGGCATGACCCGCTTCACCCCGCGCGGGCTGGCCGAGATGCGCGCATCGGGGCTGACCGCGGTGCACATGACGGTCGCCAATCCGGGCAATGAGGCGACGCTGGAACAGGCCGTGCAGGAAATAGCCGGCGGCGACCAGATCATCGCCGACAATGCCGACATCCTGCTCCACGCGCGCACCGTGGCGGATATCCGCGCGGCCAAGGCGTCGGGCCGGATCGCGATCGTCTATGGCCTGCAGGACAGCGCGTTGATCGGCCCGATGCTCGATCGCGTCAGCCTGTTCAGGGGGCTCGGCATCCGCGTGATCCAGCTCACCTATAATCTGCGCAACCTTGCCGGCGATGGATCGCTGGAACCGGCCAATGGCGGCCTGTCAAAGCTCGGCCGCGCGACGATCGAGCGGATCGAGGCGGAAAAGCTGCTGCTCGATCTGTCGCATGGCGGCCAGCGGACGATCGCCGAGGGGATCGCTGCGGCCAAGCGCCCGCTGACGATCAGCCACACCGGCTGCCGATCGCTGCACGACAATCCCCGCAATGTGTGGGACGCCGAACTGAAGGCGCTGGCCGACAAGGGTGGCGTCGCCGGCATCTACTGGATGCCGTTCCTGGTGCCCGGCGGCAAGGCGAGCGGCGACGATCTGGTGCGCCACATGGCGCATGCGGTGAACGTCTGCGGCGAAGATCATGTCGCGATCGGCACCGATGGCATGCTGTCCGCCACCGTGATCGACGACAAGGCCCGCGCGGCGCAGAAGAAATTCTACGAAGACCGCGCCGCCAAGGGGATCGCGGCGCCCGGCGAAGGCGCCGACATCTTCAACATCGTCCGCGATTTCGACACGCATATGCGCTTCCGCCAACTGGCCGACGCCCTCGCCCGCGCCGGTTGGCCAACCACGCGGATCGAAAAGGTGCTGGGCGCCAATCTGATGCGGCTTTATGGCGAGGTATGGGGCGCCTGAACCGCCCGGACCAAGCCGGATCACGCCGCTATCCGGTCTTGGCCCGCAAATCCTGACGGTCAGGACACGCCGACGTTGCGGACATTAGCTTCTGGTCCCTAGTCGGCCCGACGCCACCACAGTGCATCTACGCGGACGCTAAGAGGCGGACGGTCGCAGAACACGAGGTCGAGTTGGTCACCCCTCAGCGCCACTTCGCTTATCCAGCCGCCAGTCGCGGCACTCGGCGCATCTTCTGTGATAGGAAATCCCTCTACAACTAAGGTGCCGGGTGCTGCCTGCCCTTCAGGTTGACTGATGCCTCGCTCGTTCACCCATTCATCATCGAACGCAATTTCGAGATTTGACCCCACTGCTCGCACATCGAGCACGCGAGCATCGTGAAGGCCGCCTCGCTCGCATAGCCACTCCGACGTAACTGATTGCATGATGAGCCTCCGCCACGCCGTTCTGCCATGAGTTTCCTAATGTCCGCTTTCCCCGACTTTGCCGCCGTCAAGCGGCGTGACTGGGCCTCCGGTTTCCCGACTGTCAGCTTTCCGAGACCGGACAGGCAGATATCGGCCAGCGATTTCTGCCTTTGTCGGGACACTCGCACTTTGCGGTCGTCGTTTACTGAACTTCCACCTCGTCACCCCGGACTTGTTCCGGGGTCCACCTTGCAGCACACATCGCCATCGATGATCGAGCGGGACAATCTGCCATGGAATGACCTGGCGGGGTCTTTCGGGTTGGAGCTGCTGGCGGCAGCGCCTGCGTGGCGGTGGACCCCGGAACAAGTCCGGGGAGACGAGACGAAGCTGGTCCACTTTTCCCGACTAAGCCGCCGCCGGGACGTCGCCAAACACCCCTTCCAACCCGACTGTCGTTAAGCGTCGGCGCTTGCCCGCGAGGGCGGATGAAAATACCGGTCAGGCTGGCGCTTGCAGAGCCGCCGCGCCTGAACCAGGTTGCCAGCGGCACCAACTGGTATCGGTGAAAGCGCTTCCCTTGCCCCATAAACCCCGCATCCTCTGCCTCGTTCGTGATCCCGCGCACTGGCTGCTCGACAATCTTGCCGACCATTTCGCGCTTTGCGACGAACCCGCGCCGGGCATCGAGGTGGTGATGACCGGCGGCAGCGAAGGCATCGACGCGGCGATGATCGATCGCCTGCCCGATCTGAAGCTGATCGCGGTCTGCGCGGTCGGCTATGACAAGGTGGACGTGGCTTATGCGCAGGCGCGCGGCGTGGCCGTGACCAATACGCCGGACGTGCTGACCGACGACACCGCCGATACCGCGATCGCGCTGATGTTCGCGGTCTATCGCCGCGTGCCGCAATATGATCGCTATCTCCGCGATGGCCGCTGGGTGGCGGAGGGTGCGCCGCCGCTGACGCGGAAGCTGACCGGGCAGCGGATCGGCATCCTCGGCCTGGGACGGATCGGCAGCGCGATCGCGCGGCGCTGCGAACCCTTCGCAGGAGAGATTGCATATCATTCGCGACGCGAGGTGGCGGACGCGCCCTATCGCTATGCACCGAGCGCAGTCGCGCTGGCGGCCAGCGTCGACCTGCTGGTCGTCGCCACCACGGGCGGGGCGGCGACCGCCGGGCTGGTCGACCGCGCCGTGCTCGATGCACTCGGCGCGCGCGGCACGCTGATCAACATCGCGCGCGGATCGGTGGTGGACGAGGGCGCACTGGTCGCCGCGCTGGCCGAGGGACGGCTGGGCGCCGCCGGACTCGACGTTTTTGCGAACGAACCGCATGTGCCCACAGCGCTTCTGGATATGGAGAATGTCGTGCTGCTGCCGCATCAGGGCAGCGCGACCGTGGAGACGCGCCGGGCGATGGCCGATCTCGCAATCGCCAATATCGAGGCGTTTTTCGCCAAGAAACCGTTGCTGTCGCCCGTGGCGTGAGGGGAAGCCCCCTGCCCCGACTTTCCCGTCTTTCGCCGGCGGTTCAGGCCCTGCCGGTAATGAAGCCGGCCATCTCCTTCACCAGCAGGTCGACATAGATCGCCGCCTCGGCGGTGGAGAGGGCGCCGTTCACCGATACATCGCCGCAGACCTGATCGATGCGGCGGAGCAGCAGGTGGGCACGGGCGCGCTCGATCTGCTGTGCCGGTGTTTCGCCGCGCGCCATGGCGAAGCCGCCGACGCCGGCCGCGCTCAACCGATCGATCAGCGCATCGCGATCATCGTGCAGGCGCTGGCGGAAGCTGGGCTCGAAGATTTCGAGCTGGCCGACCAGCGAGGTGACATAGCCATGATCGACATAGAGCGCGGCGAGAGTGCCGACCCACGCCTTGAGGCCGGACGCATCGCGGCCGTCGCCCGTGGCGAGTCGATCGAACAGGCCCTGCCAGTCGGCAGCGATCCCGTCATAGATGGCGAGCGCCAGCGCCAGCTTGGATTCGAAGTGCATGTAGAATGTGGCGCGGCTGATGCCGGCGGCGCGGATGATGTCGTCGATCGTGGCATAGACATAGGGCGTCGCCGAAAACACGTCGCCCGCCGCCGCCAGGATCGCCGCGCGCGTCTGCCGGCGCTTTTCTTCCTGAAAGGCGGTGCGCCCGCCGGGACGGCCCCGGCCGGGCAGCCGCTTGGCGGTGGGGGCGGGTGCGTTCATCTGCGATCCTTTTCCGATCGGCCGCTGTTGCCCGCTGCGGCCATGCTTTGCAATAGAACGTTTGACTGAACTATCAGTATGCCATAGCCCATCGGCCAAGACAAAAGAGGATGCGGCATGAGCGGTGATGCGGGTGAAGGCCTGCTGCTGGACGCAGCGGCGGTGGACGGCTGGGCGGCGGCGGCCGATGTGGTGATCGTCGGGTTCGGCATGGCGGGCGCCTGCGCCGCGATCGAGGCACGGGCAGCAGGCGCATCGGTGATCGTGATCGAACGGACAAGCGGCTGCACCGGCAGCACATCGGCCGCCGCGGGCCATTTCTATCTGGGTGGCGGCACCGCCGTGCAGCAGGCCTGCGGGTTCGAGGATAGCGCCGACGAGATGGCGCGCTATCTGGAGGCGGTGGCGCTCGACCCGGATCATGAGAAGATCCGCCTTTATGCCGATGGCAGCGTCGCCCATTTCGACTGGCTCGAAGCACAGGGCGTTCCGTTCGACCGCAGCTATTATCCGCAGAAGAATGTCGTCCAGCCGGGCCGTGAATGCCTGATCTGGACGGGCAATGAGCAGGTGTGGCCCTATCGCGAACAGGCGAAGCCGGCACCGCGCGGGCACAAGGTGGCGTTCGATGGCGAGGAAGGCGGCGGCGCGCTGGCGCTGCGGCTGCTTTCCGAACGCGCCGAAGCCGCCGGCGCCACGATCATGGCCGACACCAAGGTGGAAGCGCTGGTGCGCGACGGCGGCAGGATCGTCGGCGTGAAGGTGCGCCGTTTCGGCGAGACGAGCTTCGTGCGGGCGGGCAAGGCGGTGGTGCTGGCGGCCGGCGGCTTCGGCCAGAATGCCGAGATGGTGGCCGAACATGTGCCGATCCTGGCATCGGCCTATGTGCAGGGCAGCCCCCATGACGACGGGCTGGGCATCCGGCTGGGCGAGGCGGCGGGCGGCGTGGCGATCCACATGGACGAACCGTTCCTGACATCGCCTTTCTATCCGCCCGAAGATCTGCTGAAGGGCGTGCTGGTCAATCGCGATGGCGCGCGTTTCGTGGCGGAGGATTCCTATCACAGCCGTTCGGGCATCTTTTCGGCCCGCCAGCCCGATGGGATCGTCTATCTGATCGTCGATGCGGCGATTTTCGCTTATCCGCACTTCGCGTCACTGACCAACCAGAGCCTGATCGACGGGTTCGAGACGATCGCCGAGATGGAGACCGGGCTGGGGCTGCCCGCCGGATCGCTGCAGCGGACGATGGCGGATTACAACGCCCATGCCGCGAAGGGCGAGGATCCCGCCTTCCACAAATATCCCAAATGGCTGAAGCCGCTGGAGGAAGGGCCGTTCGCGGCGTTCGACCTGTCCTTCGGCCGCGCGGTCTATACCGGCTTCACGCTGGGCGGGTTGAAGGTCTCCGCCGATGGCGTGGTGCTGGATGCGGCGGGCGCGGCCGTGCCCGGCCTTTATGCCGCCGGCGCCTGCGCGTCGAACATCGCGCAGGACAGCAATGGCTATGCGTCGGGCACCTGCCTTGGCGAAGCATCCTTCTTCGGCCGGCGCGCCGGGCGCCACGCCGCCACCCTCGTTTGAAAGGACCGCCGATGACACAGGCAAAATACGGCCCGATCGATCAGATCGGCTATCTGGTGGACGATCTGGACGCGAGCATCGCGCGCTGGATCGATCTGATGGGCGTCGGCCCGTGGACGGTGTTCCGCAATGTCAGCCTGAACGGCAGCTATCGCGGGCAAGCGGGCACGGTGACGATGGATGTGGGCCTTGCCTATCAGGGCGACGTTCAGATCGAGCTGATCAAGATCACCAACGAAACGCCGTCGCCCTATCGCGACGCGGCGGGCCAGCCGATCCTGGGCGTCCACCATGTCGCCTGGGTGGTCGACGATCTGGAGGCGGTGGTGGCGCGCGCCAAGGCCGATGGGCTGAAGGTGGCGTTCGAGGCGACCAACCCCGGCACCCGCGTCGTTTATATGGAGGCGGATGGCGAACCCGGCGTCCTGTTCGAGTTCATCGAAAGCCCGGCGACACGCGACATGATCAATTCCGGCATCGTCGCCACCCGCAACTGGGACGGCAGCAACCCCGTCCACGTCATCGACTTCGCGGCATAGGGAGCGGACGATGGCGGAGCGGACGATGGCGGAGCGGACGATGGGCGAACGGCTGAAGGGGCGCAAGGCGCTGGTGCTGGGCGTGGCGCCCGGCAATGTCGGCGAAGCGATCGCGCGGCGCTATCTGGATGAAGGCGCTTCGGTGATGATCGCCGGCCGCCGCGCCGACGCGCTGGAGCAGGTGGCGGGCGCGATCGGCGCCGAATGGCAGGCGTGCGACATCACCGTGGAGGCGGACGCCACGCGGCTGGTGGCGGACGCGGCGACGCGGCTGGGCGGGCTGGATATCGGCGTCAACGCGACCGGATGGGGCTTGCTGAAGCCATTTCTGGAACATGATCGTGCCGATCTCGACCAGATGACGGCGGTTCAGTTCACGGGGCCGTTCCAGTTCTTCCAGGCGCTGCTGAAGGCGATGCCGAACGGCGGCGCGATCATCCAGATTTCATCGGTGACGGCGACGATCATGTTCGATCATCACGCCGCCTATATGGGCACCAAGGCGGGGCTGGACCATGTGATCCGCTGCATCGCCCATGAATTCGGCCATCAGGGCATTCGCGCCAATTCGATCGCGCCCGGCGGCATCGCCGATGCGCCGATGTCGGGCGGCGGGCTGGCCGTGCCGGCAATGGCCGCGCTCTACGCGCGCGAAATCCCGCTCGGCCGCAGCGGCGTGGCGGCGGACGTGGCCGACGCGGCGGTGTGGCTGGCCAGCGACGAGGCGAGCTTCGTCACCGGGCAGACCATCCATGTCAGCGGCGGGCAGACCCTGCGGCGCAACCCTTCGATCAACGAGGTGTTCGGCGTCTTTGCCCAGAGCGGTGCCTGACCAGGCCGGCACCTGACACGCCCGCTTATCCGGAGGTGACCATGACCCGATCGATCACCGCGCTGATCGTTGCCGCGCACAACCATGCCAGCGCCGAGGCGCTGGGCGATATCGACGCGATCCTCGCCACGATGGAGGGCGAGCCGGTCTATGATTTCTATCCCGTCGGCCGCCGGTTCAGCGGGATGGATCGCACGCGGCGCTATTATCGCCATTTCGTCGACAATGTGATGCCGCGGATCGCGGGCTATCAACTGCATCAGGAATGGCTGGGCGAAGGCGGCGTCGTTCAGGAATATTCGGTCGACGTGCGCGACGAGAGCGGCGACGGGCTGACCCGGCACCGCATCCTGGGCATCCTGACCTTTGGCGAGGCGCTGTTGTCCGGCGAACGGCTTTACGCCGACGAGGCGTTTTTCCGCATCCTGATCGGCCCGATCTGGGACGAGCTTGAACCGATCGCATGAAGGGGTGCGGACGGCGACGGCGTAGCCATCCGCACCCCAGCCCCCATTAACGCGGCGGGTTGACGACGACGTACTGGACGGTCGATCCCGAATATTGCGGCTGATACCAGACCGATCCGCATTGCTGGTAGGTGTAGTTGTTGACGACGGTTGCCGAACAGCCGCTCGGCAGAGCGGTGACGACCGATCCGGTGGTGACGACGGTGGTCGTGTTGTTCGACGACGAGGATGCGGCGGCGCCGACAATGGCGCCCGTCACCGCGCCGACCGCCAGCCCCACCCCGAAATTATCGTCATCATCATCCCAGTCGCCGCCATAATAGCAGCATCCGCCGCCATGATAGCCACCGCCGCCCTGAACGTTGACGTTGCGGTTCACATTGACGTTGTTGATGTTCGTGTTGTTGCGATTGGGCGGCCGGTGGTTAACGTTCTGGGGCGAGCTATGCCGCACCTGCATGTTGCCGGCATGGCCGCTGGCGGGGCGTGTCTGGTGCGGGCGCGAAGCATGGCCACCACCGCCACCGGGGCGGGATGCGTGGCCCCCGCTGGGACGGGATGGCGGCCGCGATGCACCGCTGGGCCGTTTGCCACGGGGCGGAGCGAGCATCGCCAGTTCGACCAGGGCTTCGTCCGAATGGGCGTATTCCGGCTGCGCACCGGCGGCGAGCGCCGTTCCGCCGGCCGGCACGATGGTGCCGCCGATCAGCGTGGCGATGGCGAATTTCGTGAAGATTGTGGTGCGGGTCATTTCGGCGCTCCCGTTGCGGCCGTGGCCACCTGGCCCACCTCGATGCGGCGGGCATCGGCGGGCGGCGTGAAGGTGAACTGGGAATCGGAAACCTGAACGTTGGGCGTCCATTGCAGCACGGCGATCGTCTGCGGCAGCGCCGGATCGACCGTATCGGTGATCACCAGCTTGCACGGCAGCGCCGACGCCTTGTCGATCCATAGCTGCCAGTCCGCCTCGTCCTGATGGAAGGCATAATGTTCGCAGGTCAGCCCGCCGATCAGATCGGATCCGGCATAAAGCGCACCCTTGATGCGTTCCACCGGGAAGGCGGTGGTGCCCCATTCAAAAAGGTCGGCGAGCGGCGTTTCCAGCCCGAAACGATCATTGGCGACCTTGATCATCCCTGCGATCGTCGGCGGCGCGGCGATGCTGCCATAATAGCCGTTCTTGGGGCCGAAGACGGTCAACTGCCTGCCATCATAGAAGATGCGCCGTTGCTTGTGCGGCGTATCGATGGTGATCGCCAGCCGATCGGGCCGGCGGACGAGGAAGCTCATCGGCGCCGAACTTTGCAGCTTCTGGCCGTTTTCCAGCACGTCCTCGGTCGTGACTTCGGCCTTGACCTGGAAGGAGGTGAGCGCGCGCAATGCCGTGCCCATGCGATCGAGCGCCTGGCGGATTTCGGCGGGGATGGGCTGGGCCGCGGTGGTGCTTGCGGCGGGCGCGGCCTGGGTTTGGGCCATTGCATAACCCTGGGGCGCGGCCACGGCCGCACAAAGGGCCAGGGTGAGCAGGCCGGTTCTGTGGCGCATCATCTTCCTCCTTCGCCGGGTGGCTGGGGCCGCCCACGCCCGCTTATTCAATGCCTGTCCGCCCGCCGGGGCCATCAGGGGGAATGCTTATGTCGCATGGGGAATTACCCCGAGAGCCGGCCGGCATAAGCGAGGCACGGCGCAATGCGACGCCGGCGGCGGAGCAGCCAAGCGCGGTGGCGGGCGCCGTCAGGTCGGATTGACCAAGGGGTTTCGCGACGGGCTGATCTTTGGAACGCGCGGCAGCTTTATGCCCAAAGCCCCGGCCCGCCGGGACAATCCCGGACGCCCCCCTGGGTTCATCCTGACCGGCAAGGCTTCGAATAACGGGGTGTTGGCGCGCGCGGCGCCGCCACTAACAGAGCGGCGTCCGTTTCCCGCGGCGGAACTACCGGACGTCGGCGATTAGCGGCCGCCGATCAGGCGGCGAAGCGATCGGGGGTGGCGATGGCGGCCTGGACTTCGGCCTCGGTCATCAATTTCTGTTCGATCACGCAGCTGAGGCCCAGGGCGTCGAAGCCGGCGAAGGGTTCGGCCTTGGCGTGCGCAAAGATCGCGTCCTCGCCGGGCGACAAGCCGATCGGCGTGCTGGTGTCGATCGCCATGGTTTCGCCGAAGCGCGCCCCCCAGGATGAGGCGACGATGCGGCCCTGGCCATCGACCAGGCTGACCCGGCGACGCCCGCGATCGGCATTGTCCATCGCCGCGATATGTTCGCCGATCTTCCGTTCCCAATCATATTCCAGATAGAGCACGCCGATCGCCGGGCCGTCGCGTTCGGGATCGGCGCGGATGCCGGCGGCGAAGATCAATACCGCATGATGATCCGACCACGGATTCTGCCAGACTTCATCGGTGAACCATTCATCCGAGCGGCGGCTGGCCATCGCCCGGTTATATTGCGGCGCATCGCGCACATCGGCGGCGAGCACACGGGCATTTTCGTCCGCCGACAGGAAGATGCGGCCATCGCCATTGGCGACGAAGGCGTTGAGATAATCGCGCGAGTGGCGGAGCATGGTGCGCAGGCGGGCCTGGGCCGCGGCGATGTTCTGGGCGCTCGGATCGGTCGCGGCGGCGATGATCGCGGGATCGGTGGCGAGCATGCGCAGTTCGACGCTGCGCGCGAACACCGCGCGGGTGACGTTGTAGACAATCGCTTCGGCGAGATCGACCAGGCGGGCGCCTTCGATTTCGGCGACCATCTCGTCGGCGATGCCGGCGGCCTTGGCCAGCCGATCGAGCACTTCCGCGCGGAAGGCGAGCGAACTGGCGCGGGCCTGATTGGCCAATGCCTTCACTTCCTGCGCGACCACCGAGAAGCCACGCCCCGCCTCGCCCGAGCGCGCCGCCTCGATCGTGGCGTTGAGCGCAAGCAGGTTGGTGCGGCCGGCAAGCCGGGCATTTTCCGTCGCGTAAAGCTGCACCTCATCGCGGAGCGAGGCGAGGAGCGAGCGGATCCTTCTGGGCATAAGCGCGATTCCGATATGTTATCGGCCATGGCTAGCGCGCGAGTGGTTAACAAAGCGTCGTGCAATGCGACGAACCGAGGCGATGCGGTTCATCGCGCCGACAGCGCGGCGGGTGTAGAAAGGCCGCCTGATCGGACGGGGATGACGGCGATGGGCGTGGCACTTGTGAAATGGATCGGGCTGGGCACGGCGGCGGCGCTGCTGGCGACATCGATGCCGGCCATGGCCCGCCCGCTTCATGGCTATCCGGGCTATGGCCAACCCGGCTACGGCCCTGGCTATCCCGGCTATGGTTATCGCCGCCATCGCGGCGATGGCTTTGATTTCGGGGATTTCCTGCTGGGCGCGGTGATCGCGGGCGGGATCGCCGCGGTGGCGACCGGGGCGATGAAGAATGCCACGCGGCCCGGCCGCGATGAGCGGACGGGCACCGGCAATGATCCGCGCCGCGACGGACGTGGCGCCACCGGCGAGCAGGACGAGGCGGCCGATGCCTGCGCGGCGGCGGCCGAACGGCAGGCGAGTCGCTATGCCAGCGATGCCCGCGTCACCGACATCAGCCGGGTCAGCCGCGACGGCGATGGCTGGCGCGTCGAGGGCGTGGTTTCGACCGGCGATGAGCGCAGCTATCGCGACCAGCGCAATTTCCAGTACGGCGTCCGCTACGGCGCGGTGGATTTCGTGCAGCTGGGCGACGAGCTGGCGATCCGCTGAGCGGTTGATTCGCAACGCGCTTCCGCGTGGGCCGCCGGGCCGTGGTTCGCCCAGCGGATGATTCCGGGACAGCCCTTGGCCGCAACGGCTGGACAGCAAGCGGCCCTTTCTTTATCGGGCCGCCATGACAGCCCATCCCAATGATTGCATCCTGATTGTCGATTTCGGCAGCCAGGTCACGCAGCTCATCGCCCGCCGCGTCCGCGAGGCCGGCGTCTATTCCGAGATCGCGCCGTTCAATGCGGCGGCCGAGGCCTTTGAACGGCTGAAGCCCCGGGGCATCATCCTGTCGGGTGGGCCGGCATCGGTGACGGACGCAGGCAGCCCCCGCGCACCCCAGCATTTCTTCGAGGCGGGGATTCCGATCCTCGGCATCTGTTACGGCCAGCAGACGATGTGCGCGCAGCTCGGCGGATCGGTGACGCCGTCGACCGACAATCGCGAATTCGGCCGCGCCTTCATCGAAGTGACGCGCGAATGCAGCCTGTTCCACGGGCTGTGGAAGGAAGGCGAACGCCACCAGGTGTGGATGAGCCATGGCGACAAGGTGGACGCGCTGCCCGCCGGCTTCCATCCGGTGGCGGCGTCGGAAGGCGCCCCCTTCGCGGTGACCGCCGATGAGAGCCGCCGCTTCTATGGCGTGCAGTTCCACCCGGAAGTCGTCCACACGCCCGACGGCGCCAAGCTGATCGCCAATTTCGCCCGCCATGTCTGCGGCCTTGCCGGCGACTGGTCGATGGCCGAATTCCGCGCCGCCAAGATCGCCGAGATCCGCGAGCAGGTGGGCGACGGCAAGGTGATCTGCGGGCTTTCCGGCGGCGTCGATTCGGCGGTGGCGGCGGTGCTGATCCACGAGGCGATCGGCGACCAGCTGACCTGCGTGTTCGTCGATCATGGCCTGATGCGGATGGGCGAGGCGGACCAGGTGGTCGGCCTGTTCCGTGAACATTATGGCATCCCGCTTGTCCATGTGAACGCCGAGACGCTGTTCCTGTCGGGCCTGAAGGGCGAGACCGACCCGGAAAAGAAGCGCAAGTTCATCGGCAAGACCTTCATCGACGTGTTCGAGGAAGAAGCCCGCAAGATCGGCGGCGCCGAATTCCTGGCGCAGGGCACGCTTTACCCCGACGTGATCGAAAGCGTGTCGTTCACCGGCGGGCCGAGCGTGACGATCAAGAGCCACCACAATGTCGGCGGCCTGCCCGAACGCATGAACATGAAGCTGGTCGAGCCGCTGCGGGAATTGTTCAAGGACGAGGTCCGCGCGCTGGGCCGCGAGCTTGGCCTGCCCGAGATCTTCGTCGGCCGGCACCCCTTCCCGGGGCCGGGCCTGGCGATCCGCATCCCCGGCGAAGTGACCAAGGAACGGTGCGACATCCTGCGCAAGGCCGACGCCATCTATCTCGAGGAAATCCGCAATGCGGGCCTCTATGATGCTATCTGGCAGGCCTTTGCCGTGCTGCTGCCGGTGAAGACCGTCGGCGTGATGGGCGACGGCCGCACCTATGATTCGGTCTGCGCGCTCCGCGCCGTCACCTCGACCGACGGCATGACCGCCGACATCTACCCCTTCGACGCGGCCTTCCTGAGCCGCGTGGCGACCCGCATCGTCAACGAGGTGCAGGGCATCAACCGCGTGACCTACGACTACACGTCCAAGCCGCCGGGCACGATCGAGTGGGAATGATTTGGCGTCCGATATAGGCTCGCACAAAGCACGAAAAAGCCCGCAGAAATGCGGGCTTTTTTTGTTATTCGGCCGGGTACTGGCTGGAAGTGCGCGGGAGAAATGGGGCGAAGGTTTGCCCGCCTATTTCGCGGCCTTCCTGAGCGCCAGCCGCACGAGTGCGTCGAGCGTTGCGCCCGGGCCGAGTTCATCTTCGGCGGCGGCGACGGCGGCGTTGGCGTCGGCGGGGCGGAAGCCGAGATTGGCGAGCGCCGAGAGTGCGTCGGCGGTGGCGCTGCCGGCCGCAGCGGCGGGCGTAGCGCCGCCGGCACCGAGTGCGATGCCGCCGGTCTTGTCCTTCAGTTCATTGGCGATGCGCATCGCCAGTTTCGGGCCGACACCATTGGCGCGCGCGATCATCGCCTTGTCGCCGCTGGCGATGGCGCGGCTGATCTCGTCCGGAGCGAGCACCGAGAGAATGGCGAGCGCGACGCGGCCGCCCACCCCCTGCACGCTGGTCAGCAGGCGAAACCAGTCCCGCTCGGCACCCGAGCCGAAGGCGTAGAGCGTGATCGCGTCCTCGCGCACCTGCATCTCGGTGAACAGCATCACCTGCCCGCCGACCGCGCCGATCGCGGCCAGCGTGCGGGCCGACGCCTGGACGAGATAGCCGACGCCGTTGACGTCGAGCACCGCATGATCGGCCGCCGTTTCGGCAAGCGTGCCGGTCAACCGTGCGATCATGCGATAATCCTTTTCAGGGCCTTGGCGCTGGCGAGATGGTGGGCATGGGTGATGGCGACGGCGAGCGCGTCGGCTGCGTCCGCCCCGGCGATCTTCACCCCCGGCAACAGGCGCGAGACCATGGCGTGGACCTGCGCCTTTTCCGCCGCGCCGGTGCCGACCACCGCCTTCTTGATCAGCCGCGCGGCATATTCGCCAACCGCCATCCCCTGCCGCGCGACGGTGAGCATCACGACGCCGCGCGCCTGCCCCAGCTTGAGCGTCGATTGCGGATTGGCGTTGACGAACACCTCCTCCACCGCCGCGCCATCGGGGCGGTGGCGAAGGAGGACGTCGGTCAACTGATCGTGCAGCGCCACCAGCCGTTCGGCGAGGGGCGCGTGCGTCTCGGTCTTCACCTGGCCGTTGGCGATGTGGGAGAGGCGATTGCCGTCCGCCGCGATCACGCCCCAGCCCGTGGTGCCAAGCCCCGGATCAAGCCCGATGAGGATCAGCCGAGCTTCTCCATCACCTCGTCGGAGATGTCGTAATTGCCCCACACGGTCTGCACGTCGTCATCATCGTCGAGCGTGTCGATCAGCTTGAGCAGGGTCGCCGCGTCCGCCTCGTTCACCGAAACCTGCGTCTGCGGGCGCCAGGCGAGCTTCACGCCTTCGGCATCGCCCAGCACGCCTTCCAGCGCCTTGGCGACTTCGTGGAGATTTTCCGTCGCGGTCCAGATTTCGTGGCCGTCCTCGCTCGACGTCACGTCTTCGGCACCGGCTTCCAGCGCGGCTTCGAACACCTTGTCGGCATCGCCCGCGGCGGCGGCATAGTTGATCAGGCCCATCCGGTCGAAACCATGGCTCACCGATCCACCGGCGCCCAGATTGCCGCCATTCTTGGAAACGGCGGTGCGGACGTTGGTGGCGGTGCGGTTGCGATTGTCGGTCAGCGTTTCGATGATGAGGGAGACGCCACCGGGGCCGAAGCCCTCATAGCGGACTTCCTCGTAATTCTCGCCGTCGCTGCCCGCGGCCTTGTTGATCGCGCGCTCGATATTGTCCTTGGGCATGCCGCCCGCGCGCGCGGCGAGCACGGCGGCGCGGAGCCGCGCGTTCATCGCCGGATCGGGAAGGCCCATTTTGGCCGCGACGGTGATTTCGCGGCTGAGCTTGGAAAAGAGCGCCGAACGCTTCTTATCCTGCGCACCCTTGCGGTGCATGATGTTCTTGAATTTGGAATGGCCGGCCATTGCCGTCGCGGTCCTGTGCTGATCTTTGAAAAAGGTGGCTGCTCTTTAGCGGGCAGCGCCCCCTTCGCGCAACGGCGACGCGATTTTCCACGCGACGACCACCAGCGCGCAGGTGGCGACCATTTCGATCGCCGAAACCGCGCCATCGACAAAGGCCAGCGCGGCAAGCGCCTTGGCCGGCAATGTCAGCTTCACCGCGATCAGCGTCAGCGCGAAATGGATGGCCGCGAACGGCAGCACCAGCGCGGCGAAGGCTAGCCATAACGGCGCCAGCCGCCCCTGCTGCCGGGCCAGCAACCCCTTGAACGAAAACGACCGGTCATCGATCGCCAGCGCCGCCTCCCACGCCAGCAGGCCGATGGTGAAGGCAGCCCAGATCGCTGTGGCGATGATGTGGGCGATCCAGGTATCGGCCAGTTCCGCCTCGCCCCCGGCGGCGACATCGGCAAGCCGCGAAAACAGCCCGAAGCCGGCCGCCAGCACCAGCATCAACCCGGCAAAGCGCAGCAGCGGCCAGCCGGGTGCGAACGGGCGCGGCACGCCGGCGATCCGCCGGATCAGCGCATAAGCCAGCCACAACACCGCAACGACGCGGACGACCGCCATCACGATGAAGCCGGCCGTCGGGCGCTCGCCCGCAGCAGGCACGGTCGCGAAAGTCAGCAAATTGGTGCCCGTCGTCACCGCCAGCGCGATCAGCCACATCTCGACCGGCACATAAGCCTGCCGGAGATGATCGATCACCGCACGGCGAACGCCGGCGACGCTGGGCTCGATCGCCGGGGCGGTCAAAGCTTCACTGCCGTGCCGCTGACCGACACCATCAGCATCGACCCATTCTGGCCGAGCACCTCATAATCGATGTCGATGCCGATCACGGCATCCGCGCCCAGATCGCGCGCCTCCGACGTCAGCTCCTCGAACGCCTGGGTGCGCGCGTCGCGCAGCGCGCCTTCATAGGCGCCGGAACGGCCGCCGACGATATCGCGCACCGACGCGAACAGATCCTTGAACAGGTTGGCGCCGACGATCACCTCGCCGGTAACGACGCCCAGATAATCGCGGACAGGCCGCCCTTCGATCGCCGTGGTTGTGGTGATGATCATGCAGGCTCCCTTTCGCGGCCGGGATCATTGCCCGATTCGAAACGGCAACGCCAGTATGCGGGGCACCGACGGCGAATGTGGCGACGGGAGCATAAGGGCCGGCGGACACGGCCAAGCCGGCGGGGCGGGCGGGTGGCGCATGGCCGACCCGCCCGGGACGATCAGCCGAGGCCGAGCGCCGCCTTGTAGGTTTCGAGAAGCGCTTCGGCTTCATCGCGGGCATGCTTTTCCATCTTCCGCAGCCGGACGATGGTGCGCATCGTCTTGGCGTCATAGCCCTGGCTCTTGGCTTCCAGATAGACGTCCTTGATGTCGTCCGAAATGCCCTTCTTCTCTTCTTCCAGCCGCTCGATGCGCTCGATGAACAGCCTCAGCTGATCGGCCGCGACATTGGGTTCGCTCATCCGGTCGTTCACTCCTGATTCGATGGAAGCGGAGGCTCTAAAGCGAATCGCGGCCGGATGGAATTATCGAGCGCATCGAAATCGCCTCGGCCCGCCGCAGCCGGACATGCAAACGCCGCCGGCCGCTAGGCCGACGGCGTCGCTCCCCCCAGAAAGAGAGATCAGGCGGCGAGCGCCGGGCGCCGCGCATTCATGCGCATCGCGCCGCCGACCATGCCGAAGCCGGCGATCAGCATCGCCCAGGTCGCCGGTTCCGGCACCGCGCCACCGACGCCGTCTTCGAGCAGCGTGACGGTCGCCGTGACCGTCGGGTTGTGGATCGAGAGACCGGCGAGATCGCTGAAATCGATCTTGTAGGTCACACCACCGACAGTGATCGGCGCGATGTCGTCCCACACCAGCGCACCGCCCGTCAGGACGACACCCTTGGCATACCAGCCGGCACCTTCACTGCTGCCCGCGCCGCCCGGATTCAGGAAAGCGAGCGAAGCTTCCAGCGTCGCGGTGCCGCCGCCGAAAACGCCACCGATGTTGAGGTTGGCGAAGTCGAAGGTGAAGCTGTCACCCTCTTCGAGCGAGAAGGCGCCGGGAAGTCCGGCGAGGCTCGCCGAAAAGGTGGTCCAGCCGAGCTGATCGAAATCGGTGACGACGACCGCGGTGTTGGCGGTGTCGATGTCGAAGGTGACGGCGGCTTCGGCCGGAACGGCGGCGGCCAGGCCGATGCTGACGACGGCGGCGGCTTTGAGGAACATGGACTTCATCTGGAACACTCCCACTGGACAGGTACGCGACCCGATTTTTTCATCGGCGAAGTATCCAGCAAGGACCGTGCCAAGCACGGTATATCTAGCGCTGCGCGTGTGTTAGTTAAGAGACTGTAAACGATTCCGACAGGGGAAGCGGGGCGGCCCCGGCCATCGGGCCGCCCCACCACCGATCATTCCGCCGGGAAGGCCTGGCGCTTACCGCCCAACTTGTGGACGACGCCGTGACGCATCACGAAGTCCACATTTTCCAGCTGCCGGACATCGTCCAGCGGGCTGCCGGCAACGGCGATGATATCGGCATCCTTGCCCGCTTCGATCGTGCCCAGCCGGTCCGACCGGCCGAGCAGATCGGCCGCATCGACGGTGGCGGCGCGGATCGCGGCGTCAGCCGTCATCCCGGCCTGCACCATCAGCGCGAATTCCTGCGCGTTGGTGCCGTGCTTGGACACGCCGGTATCGGTGCCGAAGGCGATCTTCACGCCCGAACGGATGGCGAGCGCATGGCTCTTGGCGGCGGCGGCGGCGGCCGATTCGGCCTTGGAGATCGACGCCGCCGGCAGCGCGCCCGCACGCGCGTTGCGCAGCGCGGTGACGGGGGCGATCATCGTTGGCACCAGATAGGCGCCCTTCGCCTTGAACAGCTTGATCGTATTGTCGTCGAGGAAGCTGCCATGCTCGATCGAATCGACGCCCGCCTCCAGCGCGGTTTCGATCCCTTCTTTGGCATGGGCGTGCGCGGTCGCCTTGCGGCCGAAGCTGTGCGCGGTCTCGACGATCGCCTTCATTTCGTCCGGCGTCATCTGCCGGCCAAGCCCGCCCGCGACGTTGGACAGCACGCCGCCGGTGGCCGCGAACTTGATCGTTTCCGCCCCATCGCGGATTTGCGCGCGCACCGCGCGGCGGCATTCGTCCGCGCCGTCGCAGACATTGGTCTGATGCTGGTGGACCGCCTCATAATAATCGCGGTTGAGGCCGTTGGCGTCGCCATGCCCGCCCGAGATCGAGATCATCCGTCCGGCCGGCACGATCGTCGGCCCCGGCAGATCGCCGGTGTTGATCGCATCGCGCAGCGACGCGATGCCGCGCGGCTCGCCGCCCAGATCGCGCACCGTGGTGAAGCCGGCTTCCAGCGTGATGCGGGCGTGGCGCGCGGCGAGGATCAGTTCGTCCTCATAATCGCGGCCGGGGCTTTCCAGCCGTTCCTTCAGCGGATCGCCATCGCTGTAGAAATGGACGTGCATGTCGATCAGCCCCGGCAGCACGAAGCGATCGCGGAGATCCACCAGTTCCGCCCCGGCTTCGGGCGCGACCAGCCCGTCGCGCACCTCGGCGACCTTGCCGTCGCGCACGATGATCGTCGCCGGCCCGCGCGGGCGGCTGCCCGGCTTGTCGAGCAAAGCGCCCGCCTGGATATAGGTGATGTGGGGCGTCGTCGGCGTCTGCGCCAGCGCGGTTCCGGTGAGCAGCGCGGCAGCGCAGAGCGCCAGCATGGTCTTTCGCATCTAGGGTGATTCCTCCTGTGAAGGCGCGCACCCTAATGCGGGATCGTTTAAGGTTGAAGCGGCTGTGTTGCCGCCCTGTTTTCAACGCGATGGATCGGTGATCGCGGGCGGATCGCTGGCCGGGAAACTGGCGTCGAGGGCATCGTCCAGCTCGGCCTCGATCGCATCGTCCGGCGCCGCCTTGTTTCGCGCGATGCTGGCCTCCATGCGGGCCAGCTGTTCCGGCGTGGCTTCGGCCTGGTGGCGCGTCTTCCATTCGCCATAAGGCATGCCATAGACCATGTACCGCGCGGTTTCACGGTCGAGCGCGCCGTCCGCCGCTTCCTGCACCCAATCGGCCAGACAGTTGCGGCAGAAGCCCGCCAGCCCCATCAGATCGACATTCTGCGCGTCGGTGCGGTGGCCCAGATGGCGGAGCAGCCGGCGGAACGCGGCCGCGGCCACCGCGTCGTCGATCGCATCTTCGGGGCGCGTGACCGTTTCTGTGGGCTTCATGGCGCAAACTCCAAACTTGATCTGTCGCAAATAGGCTCTAACCAGCCCGCTTCATCCTATAGGGAGTAGGTCGTCGTCATGGCCAACAAGTTCGTCCCCGCCGCCCGCGAGCGCAATGTCCGCGTGCTCGCCACGCTGGGGCCGGCCAGCGCGACGCCGGAGATGATCCACAAGCTCTATCTGGCGGGCGCCGACGCGTTCCGCATCAACATGAGCCATGGCGGACATGACGACAAGGCGGCGCTGGTCGCCGCCATCCGCCAGCTTGAGGCCGAGATCGATCGCCCGACGACGATCCTGTTCGACCTGCAGGGGCCGAAGCTGCGCATCGGCACCTTCGCCGGCGATCGGGTGGAACTGAAGACCGGCCAGCGCTTCGTGCTCGATCGCGATCCCGCGCCGGGCGACGCGACCCGCGTCCAGCTGCCCCATCGCGAGATTTTCGAGGCGCTGCGTCCCGGCGCCCGGCTGCTGCTGGACGATGGCAAGCTGGTGTTGCGCGTCACCGATATCGATGACGGCCGGGTGGAAACCACGGTCGAGGTCGGCGGGCCGCTGTCCAACCGCAAGGGCCTGAACGTGCCCGACGTGGTGGTGCCGATGGCCGCGATGACCGACAAGGACCGCAAGGATCTGGCCTTCGCGCTCAGCCAGGGTGCCGACTGGATCGCGCTCAGCTTCGTCCAGCGGCCGGAGGACGTGGCCGAAGCGCGGCGCCTGATCGGCGGCAAGGCCGCGCTGCTCGCCAAGATCGAAAAGCCCGCCGCGCTCGAGCGGCTCGACGAGATTCTCGAACAGGCCGATGCGGTGATGGTGGCGCGCGGCGATCTCGGCGTCGAGCTGCCGCCCGAACGCGTGCCGCCAGCGCAGAAACGCATCGTCGAAACCGCGCGTCGCATGGGCCGTCCGGTCGTGGTGGCCACGCAGATGCTCGAATCGATGATCCAGGCGCCGACGCCCACCCGCGCCGAAGTGTCCGACGTCGCGACCGCCATCTATGACGGCGCCGATGCGGTGATGCTTTCGGCCGAATCGGCGGCGGGCGCCTGGCCCACGGAATCGGTGGCGATGATGAATTCGATCGCCGTCTCGGTCGAAAGCGATCCCGGCTATTCCGCCCGGCTGCACTTCACCGAGACGCCCGCCGATCCCACCACGGCGGACGCGCTGGCCGAAGCCGCCGGCAATATCGCCCGCACGGTTTCCGCCGCCGCGATCATCTGCTTCACCACCTCGGGCTCGACCGCGCGGCGCATCTCGCGCGAGCGGCCGAACGTGCCGCTGCTGGTGCTAACCCCCAGCCTCGCCACCGCCCGCCGGCTCGGCCTGCTTTGGGGGGCGCACGCCGTGCACACCCGCGACGTCGACAGTTTCGAGGAGATGGTCGGCAAGGCCAAGCGCATGGCGCTGCGCCAGGGCATCGCCAAGGCTGGCGATCGCATCATCGTGATGGCGGGCGTGCCGTTCGGAACGCCGGGTTCGACCAATGTGCTCCACGTCGTGCGGCTAACCGGCCACGAACTGAAGGGCCGGGGCGAATAAACCTCACTTGCCAACCAGCACCGGCTTCGCGCGGTAGAGCGCCGGGAACTCCCGGCTCAACGCCGTGATCTTGGGCAGGTCGTTGACGCGGATGTAGAACTGGTCCGGGTGCCGGGTCAGATAATCCTGATGATAGGCCTCGGCCGGGTAGAAGCCCCGATCGGGCTCGATCCGCGTCACGATCGGCCGTGGCCAGGCCTTCGCCTTGCCGAGCTGGGCGATGTAGGCGGCGGCCACCTGCCGCTGCGCCGCCGTCACCGGCACGATCGCCGAACGATATTGCGTGCCGCGATCCGGCCCCTGCCGATTGAGCTGGGTGGGATCGTGGACCACCGAAAAATGGATGCGCAGCAGCGTGCCATAGCTGACGATGCGGGGATCGAACGTGATCCGCACCGCTTCGGCATGGCCCGTCGCCCCCGTGCTGACCCGATCGTAGCTGGCCGTGCCCTTCGTCCCGCCGGCATAGCCCGAAACGGCGGAGGTGACGCCCTTCACATGCTGGAAGACGCCCTGCACGCCCCAGAAGCAGCCACCGGCGAAGATCGCGATTTCGGATCGCGCGGGGGAGGCCGGATCAAGCGTGGGCGGCGGCAGGCGGACGGCGCTTTCCGCCGCGATCGCGGCTGCGGTGTCGGGCCGCGATATCGGCACCAGCACGGCCAGCGCCACGGCTGCGGCCAGGCCGGCGGCAGCAATCTGCACCTTCGGCAGACGGAAATGGGGGCCGGGCATCATTCCTCCTCGCGCAATGGCTGAGGAAGATACGCGCCCGGCCCCCGGAAAGTTACATCACTTGAGCGCGGCGCACGCCTCGGCCAGGCGGTCGCAGGCTTCGGTAAGCACGGTTTCCGACGTGGCATAGCTGACGCGGAAGGCCGGCGAGAGGCCGAAGGCGCCGCCATGGACGGCCGCGACGCGGCCTTCGTCGAGGAAATAGCCGATCAGCATCTCGTCATTCTCGATGACGAGGCCCGCCGGCGTCTTGCGGCCGATCAGGCCCGAAACGTCGGGATAGACGTAGAAGGCGCCTTCCGGGACCGGGCAGTTGATGCCGTCGATCGCGTTCAGCCGGCCGACGACGAGATCGCGGCGGACCTGGAAGGCGCGGGCACGATCCTTGAGGAAGCTCTGGTCGCCGGTCAGCGCCGCGGTCGCCGCCGCCTGCGCGATCGAACAGGGGTTCGACGTCGACTGCGACTGCAGCTTGGCCATCGCCTTGATCAGCCACAGCGGGCCGCCGGCGAAGCCGATGCGCCAGCCGGTCATCGAATAGGCCTTGGAACAGCCATTCACCGTCAGCGTGCGATCATAGAGATCGGGCGCCACCTGGGCGATCGTGGTGAAGTGGAAGTCGTCATAGACGATATGCTCGTACATATCGTCGGCCATCACCCACACATGCGGGTGGCGGCGCAGCACATCGGCCAGCGCCTTGAGCTCGGCTTCGGTGTAAGCCGCGCCCGACGGGTTGGACGGCGAATTGAGCAGCAGCCACTTGGTCTTGGGCGTGATCGCCGCGTCGAGCTGTTCGGGCGTGATCTTATAGGCCTGGGCGGCGCCCGCCTCGATCACCACCGGCACGCCGCCGGCGAAGTTCACGATATCGGGATAGCTCACCCAATAAGGCGCCGGGATGATCACCTCGTCGCCCGGATCGACCGTGGCGACCAGCGCGTTGAACAGGGTGTGCTTGCCGCCCACGTTCACGCTGATCTGGCCGGGTTCGTAGACGAGGCCGTTGTCGCGCTTGAACTTGGTGGCGATCGCCGCCTTCAGCTCGGCTGTGCCGTCGACATTGGTATATTTGGTCTTGCCGCTGTTGATCGCCTCGATCGCGGCGGCCTTCACGAAATCGGGGGTGTCGAAATCGGGCTCGCCGGCCGAAAGGCCAATCACGTCGATGCCCTTCGCCTTCTGCTCCAGAACGCGGCTGGTCATGGCGAGGGTGGCGGACGGCTTGATGCGGCCGAGCGCGGCGGACGTGAAGGTCATGGATCGTGTCCCCAGGATTGAAGGCGGGCGGGCTATACCCCCGCCCCCGCCCCCGCTCAACCGTTGCGGCGCAACATTGGCGAAGAAAATCCCTGCCCGCGTGAAGCCGCGTTTCGCGCGCGGCCCGTCCGGCGCCGGATTCAGTCTGGCGATTCAGTCAGGCAATTAGGTCAGGCGAGGCGCGCCGGGATCAGCCCGCGCAACGCATTGCCGATGAAAAAGCCCTGCGCCAGATCGGCTACGGCCAGATCGCCTTCCACCGCGCGCCCGTCGGCGATCAGCGTGTCGCGCAGCACGCCCGGAAGCAGCCCGCGCGCCAGCGGCGGGGTGACGAGCACGCCATCGCGCTCGACGAAGATGTTGGTGAAGCTGCCTTCGGTCAGCCGGCCGTCGCGATCGTGGAAGACGACCTCGAAACAGTCCGCCACACGGCGGACATCGTCGTAAAAGGCCCGGTCGCTGGTCTTGTGATGCAAGCGCACGTCCTCGGCCACGACCGGCCGGGGGGCGATCCGCACATCGGCGGTGGCGGGCGTGGCGGGCATCGGCCGCACCTCGACCGCGAGCGCGCCCGACGGCGACAGCATCAGCCGCACGCGACGCGCATCGCGCAGCCGGAAGGTGGCGGCCTGCAATTCGTTGCGCGCGCCATGGCGATCGAAGGCGAAATCCAGTGCTTCGGCCGAAGCCTTCATCCGCGAAAGATGGCGTTCCAGTTCGACAAGGCCGGCCATCGGATCGAACCGCATCGTCTCGATCAGGTCGAACGGGCGCGCAGCCGCCGTCACGAACGCGCCTTTCGCCAGGCATTCGCGCCATTCGCCATCCGCCGTCGAATCGGCGACGACGGCCGATCCAAGCCCCAGCTCCGCAACCTTGCTCCCCTGTTCCAGCGCCAGCGTGCGAATGGCGACGTTGAATGCCGCATTGCCCGCCGGATCGAGCCAGCCGATCGACCCTGTATAGGGCCCGCGCGCGTCCGCCTCTACCCCGGCGATGATTTCCATCGCCCGGATTTTGGGCGCGCCGGTTACCGAACCGCAGGGGAAGATCGCCTCGACGACATCCACCGCATCGCGATCCGGCGCCAGCCGCGCGGTGACGGTGGAGGTGAGGGTATGGATGGTCGGATAGGTTTCGACCGTGAACAGTGCCGGCACCGCCACGCTGCCTGCCGCCGCCACGCGCGACAGATCGTTGCGCAGCAGATCGACGATCATCAGATTTTCGGCGCGTTCCTTGGGATCGGCGGCCAGCGCCCCGGCAATCGCCGCATCCGCCATGGCATCGCGTCCGCGCGGCGCGGTGCCCTTCATCGGGCGCGCGACGAGCATGCCATCGTCGAGTTCGAAGAACAGTTCGGGCGAACAGGACAGGAGCCAGTGCCGCCCGGTGAAAACCACCCCGCCCCAGCCGCCATGGCTCGCGCCACGCATCGCCGCGTAGAGCGCCAGCGGATGGCCGGCGAAGGGCACGTCCGCCCGGAAGCTGAGATTCGCCTGATAGATGTCGCCCGCGGCGATATAGTCGCGCACCAGCCCAAAGGCCGCCGCATGATCGGCGCGCGATATGCGCGGGCGGGGGCGCCCCGCCCAGCTTCCCGCCGGATCGGGCAGCAGGCCGGCCACCTCGTCCTGCCGCAATGCCGCGAACCGATCGAACAGGCCGAACCACAACAGCGGCCCGCCGCCAGCACCGGCCGACGCCGGCAGCGCGCCCAGCCGCCCTTCGAGCGCGAGCCCGGCCTCATAAGCGATGAACCCGGCCGCGTGCAGGCCGCGCGCCCGCGCCTGGCGGAGCGCCACCAATGCCGGGCCGACCTCGTCGAGCGTGGCGGCCGCGATCACCTCCACCGGATCGGCATAGAGCCGCGACGGGCCGGCGCCGACGGCACGGGCGTCGTCGAGCAGGATGAAAGGGCGGGCAAGGTCGATCGTCACGCCGCCTGTTGCCGCGCCGGGAGGGCTTTCGTAAACCCCCTGCGATGACCGAAGCCCTGCCCCCGCTCCGCGCCGCGATCGTGCCCGTCACGCCTTTGCAGCAGAATTGCACCCTGATCTGGTGCACGGCCACGATGCGCGGCGCCTTCATCGACGCCGGCGGCGATCTGCCCCGGCTGCAGGCAGCGGCGGAGAAAGCCGGCGTGACGATCGAAAAGCTGCTCGTCACCCACGGCCATATCGATCATTGCGGCGGCACCGGCATTCTGGCCGAACAATTGGGCGTGCCGATCGAAGGCCCGCACGAGGCCGATCGCTTCTGGATCGCGCGGCTGGACGAGGACGGCCGCAATTATGGCATCGAAGGCCGCGTGTTCGAACCGAATCGCTGGCTGGGCGATGGCGACACGGTGACGGTGGGCAATCTCGTGCTCGACGTCATCCATTGCCCGGGCCACACGCCCGGCCATGTCGTCTTCCACCATGCGCCGTCGCAGCTCGCCATCGTCGGCGACGTGCTGTTCCAGGGATCGATCGGTCGCACCGATTTCCCGATGGGCAATCACGCCGATCTGATCGACGCGATCACCCGCAAATTATGGCCGCTGGGCGGCGAGACCGCCTTCGTCTGCGGCCATGGCCCGATGTCGACCTTCGCCCACGAACGGCGCAGCAATCCGTTCGTGGCCGATTCGGTGCTGGCGCGCGGCTGATTCGAATCAGCCGCCGTCGTTTCAGCCAATCACCGTGCTGGTCGCCGCCGCGCCGGGCAGCGCATAGACGATCACCAGCGCATAGATGGCGAGGCCGAGGAGGACGAGCCAGGTCAGGATGATGCCGATCATCCGCGTTTTCGCGGGCTTTTCCAGGCTGTCCATGCCGAAGGCGTGCAGCACGCGCGCGATGACGAAGGCGATGCCGACCAGCCACAGCCACAGCGCCTGCCCCTTGGCCAGTTCGACAAGGCCCAGCAGAATCAGGAAGAAAGGCGCGTTTTCGACATAATTGGCCTGCGCCCGCATCCGCGCCACCAGCAGCGGATGCCCGCCATCGCCGGTCAGCACCTTCGCCGTCGTGCGGACACGGCCGACGCGCATGCCGAGCCAGATATTGATGAACGCCGCAGCCGCGGCGATGGTGAGCGTGATCGGCAGGACGGCCATGCGCCTCTCTTCCCCTGATTTTTGACGGCCGTGTGACTCGCATGGTGCGCGGCGGGTTGCAACATGGGGCGAAATCGCTATAGGGCAGGCCGTTCGCGACGAGCCCGGCCGCTCGGTCCCCACTCACAAGGTGATGGATCGCTGGCGGCGAAACTCGTCGCTTATTTCTTTTTTGCATAGATGGAACAGGTGCCGAGATGGCCGTCCCCAAGAGAAAAACTTCGCCGTCGAAGCGCAACATGCGCCGCAGCCACGATGCGCTTTCGGTCGAATCCTTCCAGGAATGCCCGAACTGCGGCGAACTGAAGCGTCCGCACAACCTGTGCAACGCTTGCGGCCACTATAACGGTCGCGAAGTCATCTCGGTCGAGGCCTGAGCCTAATAGGCTAGGAAGAGGGGGTCATGGCAGGATCGCCGCGAATCGCCATCGACGCGATGGGCGGCGATGGTGGCCCCGCGACCATGGTCGAAGGTGCGAGCATTGCGGCGGCGCGAGACGCGTCGCTGCGCTTCGTGCTGTTCGGCGATGAAACCGCGATTCGCGAACAGCTCTCCCGCCATCCGGCACTCGCCGGGCGGGCAGAGGTGGCGCACGCCCCCGAGGCGATCAGTGGCGAGGACAAGCCTAGCCAGGCGATCCGTCGCGCCAAGACAACGTCGATGGGCCTCGCCATCGCGGCGGTGAAGGCGCATGCCGCCGATGCGGCGGTTTCCGCCGGCAATACCGGCGCGCTGATGGCGATGTCCAAGCTCGCCTTGCGCACGATGAAGGGCATCGACCGGCCGGCGCTGGCCGCCTTGCTGCCCACCGTCGGCGATACCGATCTCGTCATGCTCGATCTCGGCGCCAATACCGAGTGCGACGCCCGCAACCTCGTCGAGTTCGCGGTGATGGGCGCGGCCTATTCGCGCTGCGCGCTCGGCATCGAGCGGCCCCGCGTGCGCCTGCTCAACATCGGCACCGAAGAGTTGAAAGGCACCGACGAGCTGCGCGATGCCGCCGCTCGCCTGCGCGCCGAGGATCACCTCCATCTCCGCTTCGAAGGCTTTATCGAAAGCGATCGGCTGGGCCGCGGCGAAACCGATGTCGTCGTCACCGACGGCTTTTCGGGCAATATCGCGCTCAAGACGATGGAAGGCACCGCGCGCTTCGTCACCGACCTCTTGCGCCGCGCCTTCACCAGCTCGCTGCGTTCGAAAATCGGTTTCCTGATCTCGCGCCCGGCAACCGAATTGCTGCGCCACCATCTCGATCCCAACAATCATAATGGCGCAGTGTTTCTGGGCCTCAACGGCGTGGTTGTAAAAAGCCATGGCGGAGCCAATGTACAAGGTGTGGCGAATGCAATCGGCGTGGCGGCAAGTCTCGTGAAGAACGATCTCGGTCGCAGGATTGCAGAGGATCTCGATCAGATCCGCGCCCATGAGGCAGCGGCATGACCCGACGGGCGATCATTGCAGGCAGCGGTTCGGCGCTCCCGCAGCGTCGCGTTTCCAACGCCGAGCTGGCGGAAACCGTCGACACTTCGGACGCGTGGATCGTCGAGCGGACGGGCATCCGCTTCCGCCACATCGCGGGTGAAGGCGAAACCACGGCGACGCTGGCGACCGATGCATCGCGGCGCGCGCTGGAGGCCGCCGGCATGGCCGCCACCGATATCGACCTGATCGTGCTCGCCACCGCGACGCCGGATCAGACCTTCCCCGCCACCGCGACCAAGGTTCAGGCCGCGCTCGGCATCAATGATTGCGTCGCCTTCGACGTGCAGGCGGTCTGCTCGGGCTTCCTCTACGCGCTGTCGGTGGCCGACAGCATGATCCGCGCGGGCGGCGCCCGCAACGCGCTGGTGATCGGCGCGGAAACCTTCAGCCGCATCCTCGACTGGGAAGACCGCACCACCTGCGTGCTCTTTGGCGACGGCGCCGGCGCCGTGGTGCTGAAGGCCCAGGACGACAGCGAATCGGGCATCCTCTCGGTCCAGCTGCACGCCGACGGCCGGCACAACCAGCTCCTCTATGTCGATGGCGGCCCGTCGACCACGCAGACCGTGGGCAAGGTGCGGATGAAGGGGCCGGAGGTGTTCAAGCACGCCGTCGTCAACCTCGCCTCCGTGCTCGGCGAAGCATTGGCCAAGGCCGGCCTTTCGGTCGCCGATGTCGACTGGGTGGTGCCGCACCAGGCCAACCGCCGCATCCTCGACGCCACCGCCCGCAAGCTCGGCCTTTCGCCCGACAAGGTGGTGATGACGGTCGATCAGCACGCCAACACTTCCGCCGCATCGGTGCCGCTGGCACTCGACACCGCGATCCGCGACGGCCGCATCAAGCGCGGCGATCTGCTGATCCTGGAAGCGATGGGCGGCGGCTTCACCTGGGGGGCCGCGGCGGTCCGTTACTGACGGCCGGCGCGCCGCAAAATCAGGTCTTTGCGCATAAAGCCGCGAGGAGTATGGTTAAGTCCCACGGACTTAACGAAGGGGACGTTGATGACCGAGGCAGCGACGCTGACCAGAGCGGACCTGGCTGAAGCCGTTCACCGCAACATCGGCCTTTCCCGGGCCGAGTCGGCGGGGATGGTGGAACAGATACTCGACCGGATGAGCCAGGCGCTCGAACGTGGCGAGAACGTGAAAATCTCCGGCTTCGGCAGCTTCGTGCTGCGCGATAAGGGCCAGCGCATGGGGCGCAACCCCAAGACCGGCGTCGAAGTGCCGATCGCACCTCGCCGCGTGCTGACCTTCCGTGCCAGCCAGATGATGCGTGATCGCATCGTCAAGGCCGGCTGACGGACGGAACGATAAAGGCGATCGCGTGGCCAAGGCGGACAATGCCTTCCGCACGATCGGCGAAGTGGCGGACGAGCTGGGCATAGCGCAGCATGTGCTGCGCTATTGGGAAACGCGTTTCCCCCAGCTTCGTCCGCTGCAGCGCGCCGGCAACCGGCGCTATTACCGCCCGGCCGATGTGGCGCTCGTCCGCCGCATCCACACGCTGCTGAACAGCGAAGGCTATACGATCCGCGGCGTCCAGCAATTGCTGCGCAGCGGCGATGCGGAAACCCCGCAACAGGCGAGCCCCGTGCCGCCGCCACCTGCGGCCGATCTGATCCCGGCCCTCGAAGCGATCCGCGACGAACTCCACGCGGCCCTCGCCGCGCAATAAGGCTCTGCGTCGCGGCTCACCAGCGACCTGAACGCTTGCTCCGCTACCCACCCTGCTCGATACCGGATGCACAATCACGGGTTGGCGGGACCGGCGATGAAGGTGGGCATAAGCGGACTGAATCATGTCACGATCGCCGTTGCCGATCTCGATCGATCGCTGCATTTCTATCGCGACATTCTCGGCTGCACCGTGCGCGCCCTGTGGGCTGACGGCGCGTATCTTGAAGCAGGGTCGCTCTGGCTCTGCCTGTCCCGCGACGATGATGCGCGATCATCCCCGCACGCGGATTATACCCATATTGCCTTCAGTGTATCGGAAGCCGACTACGGCCCTCTGAGCGCGCGGCTGGCCGCCGAATGCGTGATCTGGAAGGACAATAAGAGCGAAGGCGCCTCCACCTATTTCCTCGATCCCGATGGGCATAAGCTCGAAATCCATCGTGGATCGCTGGAAACGAGGCTGTCTTATTATCGCGACAACCCGGCCAAGGGCGTGCGAGTTTTCGACATCTGACGCGGGTCGGCACAAGTCTCCGCCGATCAAGGCGTCTCTGTCCGGCACGCGCGCCTTTTTCATGTCGGACGAGGCCGTCGGTGTCAGCCCCCTCCCACCCGATATCACGCCAGCCTGCCCCGCCCATCGCGCTATCGGGCCCGGCGGCAAAACACCGCCGGGCCCGTCATCGCCATCGCCTTATTGCCGTGCCATGGCGGATTTCAGATAGGCTTGGATGAGCTCGTCCTTGTCCTCCAGCGGTTCGCCGGTCACGTCGACCAGCGCCTTGTGGATCGTGCCGGTGAAGGCGAAGGGCGGCTTATATTCGTCCGCCAGCATCACCGGCGAACCATTGTCGCTGCCCACGCACACGCCGGCACCCAGACCCAGTTGGATCGGGATCGTGACCGGCATGTCGCCCTGCCCGACCTGCTTGCCATCGACCAGCAGCTTCACCGTCGCCGGCGTGCCCTTGCCCTTGGCCAGATCGGGTTTGCCGGTGGGGGTGAATTCGAAGCTCAGCACATGGTCGCCAGCCGGCACGTCGCTGTCGGAGACCACCTTGAAACGCTGGTCCGCGACATAATTATAGCCGTAGATGAGTTTGCCGCCCTTTACATAGAGCACGAAGCCGCCGTCATTTCCGCCCATGGTGAACACGGCGCCCTCGGCCCCGTCCTTGGGCATGGTGACATGCACCGACACCGAATGGGCGACATTCAGCACGCGCGGCGCGGCGTTGCCCGGCACGACCTGGGTTCCCGGATAATAGATATATTTGGTGCGGCCGACCGCGATCTGCGGGCGCGGTTCGCCCAGCCGCAACGTGCCGCGGCTGTCGATCGGCAGCACATTATATTTGCCGGCCTCGGCATACCACATGCCGATCATCTCGATCAGGCGGGCGCGTTCCTTGTCCGCCAGATTGCTGGTTTCGGCCGGATCCTTGGCGAGGTTGTAAAGCTCCCACCCTTCGGCATCGAGCTTGGTGAGCATGTCATGATCGAGCGGATCGCCAAAGCTGCGCCCGCTTTCGACGAAGGATATGCCCGGCCACGGGCACACCGCGCGCCAGCCGTCATGGTAGAGCGACCGGTGCCCGAACATCTCGAAATATTGGGTCTTGTGCAGCCCTTCGGCCTTGGCGTCGTCGAAGGTGTTTTTCAGGCTGAACCCTTCGATCGGGGCCTGGGTGACGCCACGGATCGCGGCCGGCGGCTCCACCCCGCAGCAATCGAGCGCGGTCGGCACCAGATCGATCGCATGGCAGAATTGCGTGCGGATCTCGCCCTTGGCCTTGATGCCCTTTGGCCAGCTGACGATGAACGGATCGGATACGCCGCCGCGATAGGTTTCGCGTTTCCAGCGGCGGAAGGGCGTGTTGCCCGCGTGGGTCCAGCCCCAGGGGAAGTGGTTGAAATATTTCGGGCCGCCAATGTCGTCGATCGCCGCCAGATTCTGCTCCAGATCGTCCGGCACATTGTTGAAGAACTTGTTCTCGTTCACCGAACCGGAAGGCCCACCCTCGGCGCTCGACCCATTGTCGGAAACCAGCATGATCAGCGTGTTGTCATATTCGCCGATCTCCTTCAGGAACGCGATCAGCTCGCCGATATAATGGTCGGTATGTTCCAGGAAGCCGGCGAACACCTCCATCATCCGGGCATATAGCCTGCGTTCATTTTCGGGCAGCTTGCCCCAGTCCTGCACGTCGGGATCGTGGCGGGAAAGCTCGGCATCCTTGGTCACCAGCCCCATCTTCTTCTGCCGGGCAAATGTCTCCTCGCGATAGGCATCCCAGCCGCCGTCGAACTTGCCCTTATATTTGTCGGCCCATTCCTTGGGCACATGGTGCGGTGCGTGCTGCGCGCCGGTGCAGAAATACATGTAGAAGGGCTTTTGCGGCGCGACCTGCTTGGCATCGGCGATCATCGCCTTGGCCTGCGCCACCAGATCGGGGGTCAGGTGATAGCCTTCCTCCGGCGTCTTTTCGGGCTCGGTCTGCGTGTTGTCGCGCACCAGTTCGGGATAATATTGGTGCGTGTCGCCCCCCAGGAAGCCGTAATAGCGTTCGAACCCGCGCCCCAGCGGCCAGCGATTATAGGGCCCGGCGGCGGACGTCTGCTCGGTCGGCGTCAGGTGCCACTTGCCGATGGCATAGGTGTTATAGCCCTGTTCCAGCAGGATTTCGGAGATGAAGCCGTTTTCGAACGGGATGATGCCGTTGCCGCCGGGAAAGCCGGTCGATCCTTCGGTGATGCACGACATGCCGTTCGAATGATGGTTGCGCCCGGTGATGAAGCAGGAGCGCGAGGGCGAACAGAGCGCCGTCGTGTGCATATTGGCGTAACGCAGCCCATCGGCGGCGAGCGCGTCGATATTGGGCGTGTGGATCGGGCTGCCATAACAGCCGAGATGGCCGAAGCCGGTATCGTCGAGGATGATGAACAGCACGTTCGGCATGCCTTCCTTCGCGCGCAGCGGCGCGGGCCAGGACGGCTCCGAAACATCGAAGGTTCGGCCGATCACACCGTTAAATGCCTGTCCGGCCGAATATTCCTTGAGCGCCATGATCATCCTCCGCATCAAAAAGATCGGATCGGCGAACCGCCACACGTCGGTTGGGATGCGCAACGACTCGACGCTGCCCCGCACGGCCGATCGGCGGGGCACGCTAACCCGCGTGCCAAGGCCGCGCCCATCGGTGACAACCCTGACCGCGCCTGAGGGCGGTCGATCACGCGCGGCCGCCGATGCCCTTGGCTGGGGTGGCCGGGGATTGTGGGCTATAGCGCGGCCATGGAACCCTTTGTTTCGCGCGCCTTCACCCGCCTCGCCCCCGATGGCCGTCGCGAGCCCGCCACGCGCCGGATCGCGCTCGAAACCCCGATCGCGATCGAGGTGAACGGCCTCGGCTATGCCGTGATGATGGCGAGCCCCGTCGACCTCGCCGATTTCGCCTTCGGCTTCTGCCATGCCGAACGGCTGATCGACACCGCCGCCGATATCGTCGACATCGCCACCCACGCGCATGATCGCGGCGTCATCCTGCGCGTCACGCTGATCCCCGAACGCGCGGACCGCGTGGTCGATCGCGTCCGCCACCGCGTCTCCGAATCCTCCTGCGGGCTGTGCGGCCTGGAAAATCTGGAACAGGCGCTGCGCCCGCTGCCGCGCGTCACCGCGATATCCAGCATCGGCGAACCCGCCCTGTTCGCCGCCCTTGCCGAACTGGGCGCCAATCAGCCGATCAACCGGGCCACCAACGCCACCCACGCCGCGGCCCTGCTTTCGGCCGATGGCGCGATCCGCCTGGTGCGCGAGGATGTCGGCCGTCACAACGCCTTCGACAAGCTGATCGGCGCGATGCTGGCCGGGGGGCTGGACTGGGCTGGCGGCGCCGCGCTGCTCACCGCGCGCTGTTCGTTCGAACTGGTCGAAAAAGCCGTGCTCGCCAACTGCCCGCTGCTCGTCACCATCTCCGCGCCGACCAGCCTCGCGCTCGATCGCGCGGAGGCCGCGGGCCTCAGGCTCATCACCCTCGCCCGGCCGGATGCCGCGCTGGAAGCGGGGGCGGCGACGGGCTAGAAGCCGGGGCATGACTCACGCCAGCTTCCCCGCCCTCCGCCTCCGCCGCACCCGTGCCACCGCCTGGAGCCGCGCGCTCGTCGCCGAGACGCACCTGTCGCCCGCGCACCTGATCTGGCCGCTGTTCGTGACCGAAGGCACGGGCGTCACCGATCCGGTGAGCACGCTGCCCGGCGTGTCGCGCCATTCGGTCGATCGCATCGGCGCGGTAGCGAAGGAAGCGAAGGCGCTCGGCATCGGCTGCATCGCCTTGTTCCCCAACACGCCGCGCGAGCTGCGCACCGATGACGGGCGCGAGGCGCTGAACCCCGACAATCTGATGTGCCGCGCAATCCGGGCGATCAAGGATGCGGTGCCCGATATCGGCGTGCTGACCGATGTCGCGCTCGACCCTTATACCGCGCACGGGCATGACGGGCTGGTCGACGCGACCGGCTATGTGCTGAACGACGAAACGAGCGAACTGCTCGTCGCGCAGGCGATCGTCCAGGCGGAAGCGGGGGCGGATATCGTGGCCCCGTCCGACATGATGGACGGGCGCGTCGGCGCGATCCGGCAGGCGCTGGAACGCGAAGGCCATCGCAACGTCCAGATCATGGCCTATTCGGCCAAATATGCGAGCGCCTTCTATGGCCCGTTCCGCGATGCAGTCGGTTCCGGCGGGCTGCTGAAGGGCGACAAGCGCGCTTACCAGATGGATTATGCCAATGCGGAAGAAGCGCTGCGCGAAGTGGCGCTCGATCTGGCCGAAGGCGCCGACAGCGTGATGGTGAAGCCCGGCCTGCCCTATCTGGACATCGTGCGCCGCGTGAAGGAGCGGTTCGAGGTGCCTGTCTTCGCCTATCAGGTGTCCGGCGAATATGCGATGATCGAGGCCGCCGTCGCTGCCGGCGCGGGCGACCGCGACGCGCTGGTGATCGAAACGCTGACGGCCTTCCGCCGCGCCGGCTGTTCGGGCGTGCTGACCTACCACGCCCACCACGCCGCGCGCCTGCTTGGCGCCTGATCCCAATCGCACACGCCCCTTGGAGACAGCGATGATCGAAACCGCACGGCTTGTGCTGAAGCCGATAACCGAGGCCGACAAGGGCTGGGTGGCCGCGCAGGCGGCGGACCCGCAGGTGATGACCTATCTGGGCGGGCCGATGGCGCGGACGATGAGCGACGAGAAGGTGGACAAGATGATCCGCCTGCAGGCCGATCGCGGTTTCAGCTTCTTCGGCCTGTTCCGCAAGGATCATGGCCGCCCGATCGGCCTGTGCGGCCTGAAGCTGTTCGACGCGGAAGGCGCGACGCTGCCGGGCGAACTGGAGATCGGCTGGCGCATCGACGCCGATTGCTGGGGACAGGGCTATGCGCGCGAGGCGGCATCGGTCAGCCTGGATTATGCCTTCGGCGTCGTGAAGGGCGAACGGGTGATCGCGATCACCAGCCCACGCAACCGGGGCAGCTGGGGCCTGATGGAACGGCTGGGCATGACCCGGCGGCCCGACCTCGATTTCAACGACGTCCGCGTGCCGCCGGAGGACAACCCCACCATCCTTTACATGATCGAGGCCAAGGACTGGGAGGTCGGCGCATGGAAGGCGTGACGATCCTGCCCTTCGAAGGCGCGGCGCCGGATGTCGCCCGTGCCGGCTTCATTGCGCCCGGCGCGCGGATCATCGGTAGCGTCAGCCTGGGGGAAGGTGCCAGCATCTGGTATAATTGCGTGCTGCGCGGCGATGTCGCCCCGATCGCGGTGGGCGCGCGCACCAATATCCAGGACGGCACGATCGTCCACGTCACCACCAAGCTGCACGACACGGTGATCGGCGCCGATTGCCTGATCGGCCACACCGCGATCATCCATGGCTGCCGGCTCCACGACCGGGCCTTTGTGGGCCTGGGCGCGATCGTGATGGACGGTTGCGAGATCGAAAGCGATGCGATGCTGGCGGCGGGCGCAATGCTGACGCCGGGCAAGCGGATCCCGAGCGGACAGATGTGGGCCGGCCGCCCGGCCAAATATGTTCGCGATCTGACGCCGGACGAGCTGGCCGCCCACCAGAAGGGCGTGGCCGGCTATGTCGCGCTGGCCCGCCGCCACGCGGCGGCGATCGCGACTGCCTGACCCGATCAGGTTAGATCAGGGCTGGGCGAGCTTCGCCGCGAGTTCATTGAAGGTCGTGCGCTGGGTATCGTCCAGCGCCGAAACCTTGCCCCACGCTTCGGCCAGCGCGGGCGAAGGCACGCCGCCCGAGGCCACCATCATCGCATCGAGCGTCGCCAGCGCGGAGGAGACCGGGCCGCGCGTCTCATCGAGCCGGGTCAGCGCCTGCTGCGCGGCGATCCACGCCTCGCTGCCCGCCGCCTGACCACCGGCGGCCGCAACCGCACGGCGCGACGGCGCCAGTTCGCGCTCGAACCGCGCCCGCGACGCATCGGCGGCCGCCACCTCCGCCGCGATCCGGCCGTCGCTGGCAGAATCGATCGGGACGGGATTCGCCGCCGTTGATTCGGCCTCCGGTTCCTCGATCGGCAATTTTTCCACCGCGCGCGGCGCCAGCGACGGATAGGAGGTGCGCGATTCGGCACAACCGGCGAGCAGCCCAAGGGCTAGAAGCGGCGCAGACAGCGCGATCTTGGGGTTCAAATGCATGCCATGGCTTTACGTGTGCAAATTATCTGCGGCAACGGGGTTGCGCTCCCGAAAATGTGCGGCTAACAGCGCCACTCCAACGCGCCCGTAGCTCAGCTGGATAGAGCATCAGACTACGAATCTGAGGGTCGGACGTTCGAATCGTTCCGGGCGCGCCAACATCCCCCGCCACAGTCAAATGACTTGGCGGGGGTTTGTTTTTCCGGCACCTGCCGCGTTCTCCCATTCGCATTTGAGATCGGACGCCCAGCCGCCCGGCCGCCGTTCCGTTGGTTCAAGGTGAGGGTTCACAAGCCCGTCGCCCCAGCGATGATCGCGACGGTCAGTCGCAGCCGCCAGCCGCAGCCGCCAGTCTCCAGACGCGACGCGGGGGCAGCCGGTAGCCCGGCCACCCCCTTGCCCCCCTTTAACGCTGGCTGCGCCTATTGCAGCATGATCGTCCGCAGCCGGTTCAGATCATCGTCGGTGAAGCCGAGCTTCGCCTTCAGATAGCCGGCGGAACCGCCATAGGTCGCATCCAGATGGTCGAAGAACTGGGCGAGGTGCGATTTGCCCGCCGACGTGTAGAGCGGCTCGGCCTTGGCCGGCCCCTTGGCGCGGCTCGCCAGATAATATTTGACCATCGGGTTGTTCGGATATTGGCCGGCGGCGATCGGCGGCATCTCATTTTCCACGCGCCGCAATTCGGTCGACAGGTGATAATCCTTGAGGATCGTTTCACGATCGACGCCGAGCGCGTCGTAGATCAGCGCCGTGGCGACGCCGGTGCGATCCTGGCCCGCGGAGCAATGATAGACGACCGCCCCGTCGCCGGCGAGCAGCCGCTTGAACAGCGAACGAAGCTGGGGCGCGATGGTGAGTTCGATGCCGCTATAGATATTGTCGCGCTCGCCCGCGCTCATCTTCGCGAACATCGGCACGATCGAATAATCGTTGGAGATGAACAGCGCGCCCATCCGGTCATCGAGCAGATCGGGCGCGACTTCGCGTTCCTCGAGCGTGCGGAAATCGACGACGGTGCCGATATCGAGCTGGCCGAGCAGGGTATAATCGCCCTCCGTCAGCATCGGCATCGCACCCGAACGGAACGCCTTGCCCCACCGCACAACCTTGCCGTCGCGCGTCTTGTAGCCGCCGAGATCGCGGAAGTTGCTGCCCTTTCCAGCGGCAGCACGCGTTCGGCCGCCACCAGCGGCGCGCCATCGCCGCGCTGCATGATGACGAACAGGCGCTCACCCGCCGGCACGCTGGCGGTCAGCCGCCGTGCCGTGCTGGCGCGCGCGACCGCGCTGTCGCCGTCATCCAGCTGCGTATCCTTGCTGAGCCAGAAGCTTGCCGCCGCCGCATCGTCGCGCTCGATCACCACCGTCTGCGCATCCTGACGCTGCACGCGCAGCGGCTCGGCCGCCATTGCCGTGCCCGAAAGCCACAGGGCCACCATCGCCACCCCGCCGATCTTCGCCACCATTCCCATCAGCTCCATCCTCCTCCTTATTTCAGAGAGACGGCCGATCCCGCCCTGCCGGATCGGCCGCCCCGCTTTTGCCAGCCCGCTGGACTAGAAGTTCACCTTCGCTTCGACGCCATAGGTGCGCGGTTCATTCCAGACCGCCGTCGACAGATTGGCAAGGCCCGGGCCGGCGATATTGAAGCTGAACAGCTTCCAGCGCGCATTGGTGAGGTTCTTGCCCCACAGCGAGAAAGCGAGCTTCGCGCCGCCATCGCGCATTTCCAGATCGCCCAGCGTCACGCGGGCGTTGAGCATCGCGTAAGAGCCGGTCTTGGGCTGATCGGCGCCACCGGTGAAGAAGCTGCTGGAATAGACGGCGTCGACATGGGTGGTGAACGTCGCATCGTCGAGCACCGACATCTCATGATCCAGCCCCAGCACCGCCGAATGCTTCGGCGTGTATAGCACCGCGCCTTCCTGAAGCTGATCGGTGAACGGGTTGCGATCCACCGCCGCTTCCGCATCGGTGAAGGCATAGCCGCCCGTCAGGGTGAGCCCCGGCGCCAGCCGTGCGGTGAGGTCGAATTCCATACCCTTGATCGTGGTCGATCCCGGCGCGTTCAGCGTTTCCAGATTGGACGGGCTGGCCGGATTGACGAAATCCACCTGCCGGTTCTTGTAGGTGGTGTGGAAAGCGGCGAGGTTGAAACGCACGCGGCGATCGAACAATTCGGTCTTGGCGCCGATTTCCCAGGTCGACACTTCTTCGTCGTCGAACGGGCGATAGGTCAACGAACGCGAATTGGCGCCACCGGCGCGATAGGCCTGCCCCCAGCGGACATAGGTGTTGACGTCGTCCGTCCAGTTGTAATCGACCGTGAAGGCGGGATCGAGCCGATCGGACGAGAATTTGAACGGAATGTCGATCACCGCGCCACGGCTGCGGGTCAGCGCCCCCTTCTTGCGATCGCTGGTCCAGCGCAGGCCGCCGGTCAGGTGCAGGCGTTCATCCAGAATGCCGGGCGTATAGGTCGCCTGCCCGAACAGGGCGGTCGACCGGGCGTTGATGTCGCTGCCGCGATCCGGGAAGCGCGGGCTGTTGAAATCGATCGGCAGCAGGCGATAGCCCGTGCCATCGCTGTTGAACATCGCCGAGAAAGGCGTGAACGCCAG
The DNA here is from genome assembly GCF_900188165.1 of Edaphosphingomonas laterariae. Taxonomy (GTDB): domain Bacteria; phylum Pseudomonadota; class Alphaproteobacteria; order Sphingomonadales; family Sphingomonadaceae; genus Sphingomonas_E; species Sphingomonas_E laterariae. The sequence continues at coordinate 88,645 of NZ_FZOS01000010.1, forward strand.
ATCGGTCGCGTCCTCCTCGAAGTAAAAGGCGCCGGCGACGAATTCGAGATTATCGAAATTGCCGAGCAGCTGGACTTCCTGGCTGAACTGATCCTGATGGACGTCGGCATAGCTGACGCGCCCGAACACGCCATTGGGAGTGTAAGGCGTAAGCAGACCGCCGCTATTGGTATATTGCGCCTGTTCGATCTTGCGATAAGCGGTGATCGACCGGACCGTCAGATCATCCGAAAGATCCCAGGTGGCGTTCAGGCTGTGGCCTTGCACCTTGCCGAGGCTCGGTTCCAGCGGCACGCCGACGCGGCCGCGCTTCACCCGCTTCGGCTCGTCATAGAAGATCGCCGGGAAAGGCGGCGCGCCCGGAAGGCGAACGCTCTGCTGATAACCTGCCGTCGAAGCGTCGCGGGAGATATCGAACGAATAGAGGAATTCGAGATTGTCGGCCGGTTCCCACAGCACGCTGATCCGCCCGCCCCGGCGATCGACCGCCGCCCAGTCGGACGCATCGGCCAGCGGATTTTCCACCCAGCCGTCACGCTTGGTCCACACGCCATCCAATTTGATGCTGAAGCCGGCGAATTCGGGCAGGTTGAGATGCGCCTTCACCGTCCGCCAGTCGAAATTGCCGACGCCTGCGGTGATATCGCCGCTGAAGGTGCCGGTGGGCCGTTTCGAAACCATGCTGATCGCACCGCCCACGGCGTTGCGGCCGAACAGGGTGCCCTGCGGCCCGCGCAGGATTTCCATGCGCTGGAGATCGTACATTTCGGAGCCGAGGCCCTGCGCGCGGCCGAGATAGACGCCGTCGAGATAGACGCCGACCGCCTGATCGCGGCTCACCTGCGAAGGATCGCCGGGGTTGATGCCGCGCATCGTGATGTTGAGCGTCGAGGGGCGCCCCTGCTGCGGGATGACGCGCAGCGACGGCACCGCGCCCGAGGCGAAATCGGCCAGCGCGGTCAGCCCGCGCGCCTTGAGTTCGTCGCCGCCCAGCACCGCGATCGAAATCGGCGTGTCCTGCAGCGATTCTTCGCGCTTCTGCGCGGTGACGATGATCTCGTCGAGCTGGTTGCTCGGCGCCGGGGCTTCCTCGGCCACGGCAATGTCGGATGCGAGCGGGGCCTGCGCGGCCATCGCCGGCGCCGCATCGGCGCGCATGCTGATCCGCGTCGGCTTGTCGACCAGGATGACGTTCCGGTCCTGCCGGTGCTGCAACCCGCTATGTTCAAGCAGCCTGTCGAGCGCGGCATCCACCGTCATCGAACCGCGCACCGCGGGCGCGGTCCGCCCGGCCACCACCTCGGGACGAAACAGGATCTGGCTGCGCCCCTGAATGGCCATCTGGTTGAGCGCGCTGCCCAGCGGCTGCGGTGCGATGTCGATCTGCACCGCCTGCGCATAAGCCGGGCCGGCCACGCTGCAGATCAGCGCCGCGCTGGCCGCCATCAGGTTCGTCTTGTGACTAAGAAACATCCATCCCCTCCTGCTTGTCAGGGGATAAGATGCAAACGGGGCCCGGCCCCTCACCCTATGGCTGCGATTTATTTTCGATCGGCATGGCGAGGACGATCTTCTGCTGATCCTCGCTCTCGATCCGCGCGATGCCATAGCTCTGCAAGGCGCGGGAAAAATCGCCGGCGCGGCCCGAGCGGAAGGTGCCGCTGATCCGTTGGCCGTCCAGCCCCGGTTCGATCTCGATCGCGCGGCGCGACGATGCGTTGAACTCGGCCACCGCGTCGCGCAACGGCGTGTCATCGAAGACGATATAGCCTTCGATCCAGGCCAGCGCATGATCGGCGGGCTTGGGACGGACCGACCAGCCGCGCGCATTGGCGGCCAGCTCCGTCCCCTCCACCATGTCGATCGGTCGCCCGGCCGCCGCCGGCCCCGATTTGTCGAGCCGCACGCGGACCTTGCCTTCGGTCAGCAGGATTTTGATGCCATCGCGCCGGCCATCCACCGAAAAGGCGGTGCCGAGCGCACGGACCGAGCCCATGGCGGTGGTGACGATGAAGGGCCGGGTGCGATCCTTCGCCACCTCGAAAAAGGCGCGGCCACCGCGCAGGAAGATCTGCCGTTCGGTCGGTCCGTAACGCACCGCCACTTGCGAATTGGCGTCGAGCACGATGCGCGACCCGTCTTCAAGCGTGATCTGCTTGCGCTGATTGTCCACCGTCGCCCAAAGCTGTTCGCTGGGCGGCGCATCGCCACCCACGAAACCGGGCATGGCGAACAGCAGCAACGCCGCCAGCATCGCCGCCACGACACCCGCCGCCATCGGCATGAACTGGCGCTGGCGCGGAGCCTTGGCGCGCTGCAACGCCGCTTCCCGCGCCGCGCGGATCGCCGGATCTTCGGCGATGTCGTCGAGCCGGCCGAAGGCCGCGTTGAGCGCATCGAAATCGGCGCGGTGGGCGGGATCGTCCAGCCATTGCGCAAAGCGCCGCTGCTCGGCCGCCGTCATCCGGCCCGAACGCCATTTGGCCAGCCAGGCCGATGAATCCCGATCTCCGCTCACGTCCAAGTCCACCATTCAGCGGGCATTTGCAGCATGTGACAGGCGACGCAGCGCCTTTATCATATGCTTTTCCACCGCACTCAACGAAATGTCGAAATGCCCCGCAATCTCGGCATAGGTAAAATCTTCAAATCGATGGAGAAGGAACACATCGCGCGTCCGTTCGGGCAGCGCCATGATGTCGTGCATCACCGATCGCAATTCCTGCTTCGAGGCGAGCACGCGATCGGGTGGGAAGGCCCGATCGTCGGCCAGTTCACCCGATGCTTCGCCGACGGGCGCGTACCAGGCCGGCCGCCGGCCGCGCGCCAGCACCAGATTGGACGCGATCCTGAAAACATAGGCCGAAAGATTGCCGATCGAATATTGCGGCTCCGCCTTGGCAAGGTTGAGGAACACGTCCTGCAACACATCGTCGACATCACCCGCCGGCACCCGGCGCGCGACATAGCGCTTGAGTGCGGCGCGCAGCCGGATGGCTTCGCCCCCGCGCTCCCCGACCTCGTCGATCGGCCTGTCCCTCACGGACATTTCACTTGCCGGATGGCACGGGCGATCAGCGCCGAAACGCGCAGTTAGGCTGTGCTGAAACGCTGATTCCGGCCATGGCATTCCTCCCTCTGCACGGCCCGTTGAGCGCCCATTTTCTGTCGGCGCTTCGTTTTCATCGGGTCCGCAAGGACGATCCATGGCGTTCGGGCAGCGGCGATGTCAACGCCGCGCCATTCTCCAAAAGCCCCGTGCCGGCGATTTGCGCGCGCCCGATTCCCCTGTATCTCCTTGCGTTGCGAGATATTCGGCAGGCCGGCCCTGCCCCACGAGATAATTTGCCGCGCCGGCCGAGGGGTGATCGGCGCAGCTGCGTATAGCCTATGATGCGGGAGAAGGACCGATGACCGACATTGACGCCATGCTGGCGCAACTGGCGCGAGACCCGGTCCACCCCGGCCTCGCGACGATCGACGCCGCCGTGCTCGACGAAATCGCCGCGCGGGCGGCCGCGCCGGCCACTCCCGGCCTTGCCGGCGTCGGCCTTGCCGCGCTGATCGCGCTCGTCATCGGGGTCGCCGGCTCCGCACTGCCCGGCACGCCCGCGCGCGCCGCATCGATCTCGCCACTGGGCACCCCGGCGGTGCTGGCGCCCTCCACCCTGCTGGGCGCCGAATGACCGGGGGCCGCCGTTACGTCCTGCTGATCGCCCTGATCGCCTTTGTCGCGGCGATCGTCGGCGTCGTCGTCGGCCGCGAGATCGTGGTGCCCGAACGGCCGGTCGAGAACGAGCTGCACGACCTGTTGCACCAGCAGTTGAAGCTCGACGACGCCCAGCACCGGCAGATCGAACAGATCGAAAAGGATTTCGCCCTGCGCAAGCACGCGCTGGAGGCGGAATTGCGCGCCGATAATGCGCGGCTGGCCGAAGCGATCGAGGCCGAGCACGGCTATGGCCCCAAGGTCGCCGCCGCCGTCGATCGCTCCCATGCCGCGATGGGCCAGCTTCAGAAGGAAACGCTGGAGCATATTTTCGCCATGCGCGGCGTGCTCCGGCCCGATCAGGCCGCCCGTTTCGACGAGGCCGTGGTAAGAGCGCTGACGGCCAAGGATCCGTGACACCCGACCTTGCCGATTGTTCCGACGGCGAGTTGGCGGCGCTCGCGCTGGGCGGTCGGCAGGCGGCCTATGGCGAACTGATGCGCCGCCATCGCGACGCGGTCTATCGGCTGGTCCGGGGCAATATCGGCGATGCCGACGAAGCGCTGGACGTGACGCAGAACAGCTTCGTCGCGGCATTTTCGGCGCTGGCGCGCTATGATCGGTCGCGCCCGTTCCGGCTGTGGATCGCGCGCATCGCGCTCAACAAATGCCATGATTGGGCGCGGCGGCGGATCGTCCGCAAATTCCTCACCTTCGCGGCCCCGATCAGCAGCGCCGAACAGATCGCCGACACCGCGGTCCCGATCGACGTCGCTCTCGCCGACCGGGCCGAACTGGCCCGTGCCGCGCGCGCGATCGCCCAATTGCCCGCATCGCTGAAGGAGCCGCTGATTCTGCGCACCATCGAGGGCCTGTCGCAGGCCGAAACGGCGGACGTGCTTCGGATCAGCGAAAAGGCGGTCGAAACCCGCCTCTATCGCGCGCGCAAGAAGCTGGAAGAGATTTTGAGGGATTGAGCGGTCGGTGACGGCCAGCCTTTGCCAATAGCGATCAGGATGCGCTCGGCGCTTCTTCGGCCGGCCGCTGCGTGACCAGACGGGCGAGCTTGGGCGTCGCCCAGCGTTCGAACTGATCGACGATTTCATAGATCACCGGCACCAGCATCAGCGACAGCATCGTCGAAGTGATCAGACCGCCGATCACCGCCAGCGCCATCGGCTGGCGGAATTCCGCGCCTTCGCCCAGGCCGATGGCCGCCGGCATCATGCCCGCCGCCATCGCCACCGTGGTCATGATGATCGGCCGCACGCGTTCGCGACACGCCTCGCGCAGCGCATCGCCCACAGCCATGCCGCCGCGCTCCAGCTCGATCGCGAATTCGACGAGCAGGATCGAATTCTTCGCGCACAGCCCCATCAGCATCAGCAGGCCGATGGTCGACGGCAGATCGAGCGGCTTGTTGAACAGGTGCAGCGAAGCGAAGGCGCCGAGCAGCGAGAGCGGCAGCGCCGTCATCGTCACGACCGGCTTGAAGAAGCCCTTGAACAGCAGCACCAGCACGCCGAACGTCAGGAACACGCCCGCGAACACGGCGATGACGAACCCGCTCATCAGTTCGGCCAGCCCTTCCGCCTCGCCCTGGCTCGCGATGTGGATGCCTTCCGGCAGGTTGCGGATCAGCGGCAGGCCCTGAATCTCCTCGAGCGCCTGGCCCAATGTCGCGTCGGGCGCGAGATCCGCCTCGACCGCCACCTGCCGTTCGCGATCGTAGCGCAGGATCTTCGCCGGCCCGGCGCGGAACTCGATATCGGCGACCGACGACAATGGCGTGGTGTTGCCGTCCATCGTCGGCACGCGCAGCTGGGCGATGACGTCGAGCTGCCCGCGCGCGCTTTCGGGTAGGCGGACGCGGATCGGCAGCCGGTTTTCCCCTTCCGAATATTTGGCGACATTGGCGTCGATATCGCCGATCGTGGCGACGCGGATCGCCTGGGCGAGCGTGCGGCTGTCGACGTTCAGCCGCGCGGCTTCGGCCGGGCGCGGGATGATCACCAGTTCGGGGCCGGAAGGCGGCGGGCTCGGCCGCGGATCGGACAGCGTCTTCAGCGCGCGCATATCGCGCAGCAGCTGCATCTGCACGCGTTCCAGCGCCTCGCCATCATCGCCCGCCAGCACCACCGAGGCAGGCGCCATGCCAAAGCTGCCCTGATTGGAAATCCGCATGTCGGGCACATCGCGCATCAGCGGCGCGATATGATGCTTGAAGCTCTGCGTATCCATTTCGCGATCGTGGCGCAGGATCACCGTGATCGTGCCGGTGCGCAGATCGGCGGAGGCGCCGGTGCCGCCGATATTGGCGAACACGGTTTCCACATCGGGCTGCGCCTGCAGGATATCGGTCGCCTGCCGCACGGCGCGATCCATGTCGTCGCGGCTCGCCCCCGGCGGCCCCTGCACCGCCAGATAGAGTTCGCCCAGATCCTCCTTGGGCTGGAAACCGACCGGCAGGAAGGCGGCAAGCACCAGCGCGATCGCGAAGACGAAACCGCCAATCCCGGCCGAACGCCAGCGATGGGCGAGCGCCCAGTTGAGCACGCGGGCGTAAAGCGGGTGGAGCGGCTGCTCCTCGCGCTGGTGGGCCTTGTCGAGCGGCTTCAGGAAATAGGCCGCCATCAGCGGGGTCAACAGCCGGGCCACGACCAGCGAGAACAGCACCGCCACCGAAACCGTGAGGCCGAATTCGCGGAAGAACTGGCCGGTCTGCCCCGGCATCATCGACACCGGCGCAAACACCGCGACGATGGTGAAGGTGGTGGCGACGACCGCAAGGCCGATGGCGTCCGCGCCGACCAGTGCGGCGTGATAGGGCGATGCACCCGCCTCCACCCGTTTCTCGATATTCTCGATCTCCACGATGGCGTCGTCGACAAGGATGCCGATCACCAGCGTCAGCGCCAGCAGCGTGATCGAATTGAGGCTGAAACCCAACGCCGACATCACGACGAAGGTGGGGATCAGCGAAAGCGGCATCGCGGCGGCCGCGATCATCGTCGCGCGCCAGTTGCGCAGGAACAGCCACACCACGACGACGGCGAGGATGATGCCTTCGATCAGCACATGCTTGGTCGAAGCGAAGGTTCGCCGCGTGCCATCGACGGTGGAAAAGACGCGTTCGATCCGCACGTCGGGATGCGCGGCCTGTAGCCGGGCGACCGCCGCGGCCACGCGGTCCTCGACGCTGATCTCGCTGGCGTCGGCGGTCTTGTTGACCTGGACGGCGGTGACGGGCCGGCCGTTCAGGCGGGCAAAGCCACGCACCTCGGCCTCGCCATCGCCCACTTCGGCAATGTCGCCCAGCCGGACATAGCGGCCGGCGACCGGGATGGTCATGTCGCGAATCTGATCGACCGTCTGGCCGGAACCGAGCACGCGGATCGTCTGCTCGACATCGCCCACCGTCGCCCGGCCGCCGGGGTCGTCGCTGTTGAAGGCGAGCAGCGCATTATTGACCTGCGCGGCCGTGACGCCCAGCGCCGCCATCCGCTCGACATCGAGGATGACGTTGATCTCGCGCTCGGCCCCGCCGACGCGCTGCACCTGCGCCACGCCGCCCTGCGCCTGCAGCGCGCGCGTCACCACCTTGTCGACGAAGAAGGACAATTCCGTCCCGCTCATCTTCTCCGAACTGACGGCATAAGTGAGGATCGGGGCATTATCGATGTCGAAGCGCTGCACGGTCGGCGGGTCGATCCCCGGCGGCAACAGGATGCGCGTGCGCTCGACAGCGGTGCGCACATCGTCGATCGCCTTCTGCATGTCGGCATGCAGTTCGAACTCGACGATGGTGTTGGAAACGCCCAGCGTCACGGTCGAGCTGATATGCTTGACCCCGGCCACCCCGCTCAGCGCATTTTCGATCGGCCGGGTGATCTGGTTTTCCACCTCGGCCGGCGCCGCGCCGTTCTGCGTCACGTTCACCGTCACGACCGGGAAGGCGACATTGGGGATGCGCTTCACCGGCAACTGAACATAAGCGACGATACCCGCCAGCGTCAGCGCGATGAACAGGCAGACGACGGGGATCGGGTTGCGGATCGCCCAGGCCGAGATCTGGAAATTCACCGCGCGGCTCCGGGCGCGACGCGCACCTTATCGCCTTCCAGCAGGAAGGCGCTGCCGCCGAGCACCACGCGGGCGCCATCGGGCGGCCCCGCCAGCAATTCCGCCATGCCGCCCGCACGCCGCCCGGTGCGCACGCCGACGCGGCGGACCCGCTGGTCGGCGCCGACCACCAGCACGGACGCGCCATCCGCATCGAATTTGATCGCGCGCTCGGGCACCACCCGCGCCGGCGCGCCGGTGCCCTTGAACGCCGCCTTGGCGAAGCCGCCGGCGCGAAGCGCGCGATTGACCGGGAGGGCCACGCGCACGATCACCAGCCCGGTGCGGTTATCGACCCGCGCGCCGCGCAGCCGCACCTTGCCGTCCAGCGCCTCGCCCGATGCCAGCGTCACGCGCACCGGATCGCCCACCGCGATCTTGCCGACCGAGGCTTCGGGCACTTCGGCATAAAGTTCGATCAGATCGTCGCGCGCGATGGTGAACAACATGGTGCCCGCCGACGAGGTATCGCCCGGCCGCGCCGCGCGTTCGAGCACGCGGCCGGCGCGCGGCGCGCGGATCGCCAGCCGGCGATCGCGGATCAGCAGGTCGTTGAGCTGGGCCTCCGCCACCTCCACCGATGCGACGGCGGACCGCGCGGCCAGCCGCCGCTGCATGATCGCTTCCTGCGAAAGCACGCCCTGATTGTCGAGCCCGGCGACGCGCCTGGCTTCCTCGCGCGAGCGTTCCGCCGCCACCTGCTGCTGGGCGAGCGTCGCCCGCGCCTGCGTTATCTGCGAACGGAGCAAGGTATCGTCGAGCTCGGCGAGCAATTCGCCCTGCCGGACGACGGCATCCTCCTCCACCAGCACGCGCGCGATGCGATAGCCGGCAAGTTCGCTCGCCACCGCCACCTCCTCGCGCGGGATCAGCCGGCCCGATGCCGAAAGATCACCGGTCATGCCGATCGTCCGCACCGTCGCCACCGAAACCAGCGGATCGGGCAGCGCCGCCCGTTCCTCGCCCCGATCGCAGGCGGCGAGCAGCGGCAGCAGCGCGGCCAGCAGGATCAGGGAGGCAGATCGACGGAAAAGGGGCTGGGCCACGGGCAACTCTATCGCGCAACAGGAAGGTGAAGGGGCGTCTGCCCCGGAATGAAGGCGGGCGTTTCGGTCGACCAGCCGCCGCCAAGCGCGCGGAACGCGCTCACCGTATCGGTCAGCGCCTGCGCCTTGGCAGCGGTGTAGCTGGTGCGGGTGGCAAGCCAGGCGCGTTCGGACTGGAGCAGGGTCGTCAGGTCGGTCAGGCCAAGGCCATAGCCCTTGCGCGCGGCATCGAAGGCATAGCGCGCGCGATCGGTCGCCCGGTCCAGATCCACCAGCCGGGCGCGGTTGGCGGCGGTGGCGGTCAACGCATTCTCCGCCTCGCGAAACGCCGTCTGCACCGCGCTTTCATAGCTGACGACCGCCTGGTTGCCGCGCGCCTCGGACATGCGCAGCTGGGCCATCAACCGTGGCCGATCGAGCACCGGCATCGCCAGCCCGGCGCCGAGCGACCAGAAGCCGACATCGACGCCGAACGGGCCGGTGGTGCGGCTGAGGCCGCCGCTAGCGTTCAGCGTCAGCCGGGGAAAAAGGTTGAGCCGGTCCACCTCGACACCGGCCGCCGCCGCTTCCAGCCGCGCTTGCGCCGCGCGAACATCGGGGCGCCGGATCAGCAGTTCGCCCGGCGCGGCCGCCGGAATGGCCGGCGGCGGTGCCAGAACGGCCTCGATCGGCAGGCTGTCGGTCGGCTCATCCGGCCGGCCGACGAGCACGAGCAGCGACCGCTTGGTCGCGCGCAGGCTTGCCTCCAGCCGCGTCACCTCTGCCCGCGCATTGCCGACATCGCTTTCCAGCCGGGCGGCATCGCCACCCGCCACCAGCCCATGGGCGAGCCCGAGCTGGGCGGACGCGGCGAGATCCTCGGCGATGCGCAGCGTCTCGCGCGCATCGGCCAGTTGCACGGCAATGGCGCGCGCCTGAAACAATGTCGTGCCGACATCCGCCGCCAGCACCATCAGGCTGGCATGATAATCGAAGGCCGCCGCCTCATAATCGAACGCCGCGCCCTCGCGGACATTCGCCAGCCGGCCGAACAGGTCGAGCTCCCAGCTCGGGCTGAAGCTCGCGGCATAGCTGTTCGAGCGGCCACCCTGCCCGGTGACGTCGCGGCCCGACAATATGTTGTTGTCCTGCGCGGTGGCGGAGGCGGCGATATTGCCGGTCGGCCAGGTCGACGCGACCGACTGATCGTAGATCGCGCGTGCCTCGCGGATACGGAAATATGCACTCCGGGCGCTCGTGCTGCGGGCCAGCGCGGTTTCGATCAGTCCGTCGAGCTGGGCATCGCCGAACAGCAGCCACCAGCGATCGATGGCCTGCGCCGGCACGGCCGGGGCTGCCCGATCCTGGCTTTCGAAGCGCGCGGGCAGCGGCGTGGCGGGGGGCGGCAGATCGATCGCGGGCGCGCAACCGGCCAGCCCGGCGAGCAGGCAGAATAGGGACAAGGGCCGGTTGGAACTGAACATGATGGCGGCGTTGGCCCCACTGGACTCGACTGGTGATTCCCGATAGCGGAAAGCGCATAAAGGAAACAATAGTGTTTCTTTTTGATGAAATCTTCATCCCACGCGATATTTGTGGGAAAGGCGGGCATGACGCAGGACGAGGCATCGGGCGAACGCCGGATTGGGCGCCCCAGCCGCCAGCAGGCGGAAGCGATCGAGCAAAGGATCCTGGAAACCGCGCTTACGGTATTCCTGCGCCACGGCCCGGCCGTGCCGATGAAGGCGATCGTCGAGGCGAGCGGCCTTTCCAGCAAGACGATCTATGCCCGCTATCCCAACAAGGATGCGCTGTTCATCGCCGCGCTCCGCCATTTGCTGCGCAGCGGCGCGCCGGGCGACGAACTGAACTTTTCGGAAACGGGCGACGTGCACGCGACGTTGAAGGAATTCGTGCTGCGCTCGCTGGAAATCGCCTATCAGCCGGATAGCATGGCCCTGCAGCGCCTGCTCACCATCGATCCCGATTTCGCCCGCCAGCTGGCGGCGGATATTTTCAGCGCGGTCGACCGGGTGTTCATGGACCCGCTTGCCGCCTTCCTCACGCGCTGCCGCGATGCCGGCAGGATCCGCGCGATCGATATCGGCGAAACCGCGCGCGCCATCACCACCCTGATCCTCAGCGACCCCGCCGCGCGCTATGGCGACGGTCGCGACCCGCCCGACGCCGCCGAAATGGCCGAACGTGCCGGCTTCGTCGCCGATCTGCTGTTCAACGGCATGGCGCCGCGCTGATCACGGCGGAGCCGCGCCCGATCAGGGGAGCCGCGTAACCATCAACGCGATGGCCGGCGAAGCGCTGCCCGCGATCTGCAGGACGTGACGGCCCGCCTTCAGGCGAAAATCGACCATCTTGCGCACCCCGGAACAGGCTGGGCCATGGGCGGTGGCAATCTGCTGACCGATCCGCAATGCGAGTGCGGTCAACGGCCAGGGGCAAATCGTCTGGACGCCAGCATCTCATCGCGCGGATCGGCGACACGCTCAACCTTGGCGCCAACGATACCTACACGCATCGCGATCTCGACGACCCCGGCAACGCCGCCTTCCAGCCGACCGGCGTGCCGACGCACAAGGGCTTCGCATATGCCGACTGGTCGCCGATCGAACGGCTGCACGTCGTGCCCAATATCGACATCGCGTCGGACCGCTGGACGGTGAACACGGCCGGCACCCGTTATTATCGCACCGGCAGCTATGTGCTTGCCAATCTGCGGATCGATTATGAGCTGATCGACGGGCTGGTCGTCGGCGTCGGCGGTCGCAACCTCTTCAACGATACATACCAGCTTGCCGACGGCTTCCCTGAGCCGGGGCGCAGCTTCTTCCTGAGCGTGAAGGCGCAATATTGAGGGGGCCGCGGCCGGGTCTTCGCGGCCACCAAAGGTGCACGCTACCGTTCATCACCATTTGCTGCTAGGGAGCCGCCATGCATGGGGTGATGATCCGGCTGCTGATGATCGTGGGGGTAGTGCTTTGCAGCATGCACCTCGCCGAACCGGCGTCGGCGCATGCCGTGGGCCACGCCGTCGACAGCGCGGCCGCCTTCCACCTCGATTCCGGCACGTGCGACGATCACCGGCAGGAACCGGCGAAGAGCGCGTATGGCGGGCATCATCATTGCCCGGTCGCGCCCGATCTGCGGCAGATGCCGGCCGACGCCTCCGCGCTGCTGGCGCGCGGCCTCCTGTTCGCCGCGCCGGCATTGCCGCTCGCCTCGCGCGCGCCGCCACCCCTGCTCTCCCCTCCGCTCGCCTGAACCGCTGACGCTTGTCGCGCGGGCGCCATCGCGTCCGCGCCAGACGTGATCGGTTCAGGAGACTATCCATGCAATTTCCGATGCGCGCCGCCCTGCTGGCCGGGGCCGCGCTGCTGATGGCGCCGCCCGCCGGGGCCGCGCCCGTGACGCTGGGCGAGGCCGTCCAACGCGCGCTGGCCGCCGCGCCCGACCTGCAGGCGAGCAGTGCCGGCATCGACGCCGCCCGCGCCGAGCAGACCCAGGCCCGGGTCCGCCCCAACCCCGCATTGTCGGTGGAAGCCGAAAATATCGCGGGGACCGGCAATTTCAGCCTGTTCGAACAATCCGAGACGACGGTCAGCTACGCGCAGCCGATCGAACGCGGCGGCAAGCGCGAGGCGCGCATGGCCTATGCCGCGCGCGGCGTGGCGCTGGCCGAGGCGCAGGCCCGCGTGACCCGGCTCGATCTTGCCCAGCAGGTGCAACGCGCGTTCATCGACGTGCAGATCGCCGACCAGCTTCTGTGGATCGCCGAACAGCGGCTGACACGGGAGCGCGCGATGCAGAAGGAGGCCGTGCGCCGCGTGCGGGGTTACAAGGATCCCCTGTTCGTCGAAACACGCGCCAATGCCCGCATCGTCGAGGCCGAACTCGCGCTGCAGGAAGCCCAGGCGAAACGCGCGGCGGCCCGTGCCCTGCTCGCCTCCTTCTGGGCCGGCAGCCCGGACGATCTGGAGATCGACGAGGGCATCGAACAGCCGGCGCCCAACGGCGCATCGCTCGCGGCGGCGGACGCCGCCGTCTATGGCGCGGCGGTGGAACGCGCCCGCGCGCAGGTTGTCGTCGAACAGTCGCGCGGCGTGCAGGACTATACGGTTAGCGGCGGCGCGCGCTTCCTGCGTGAAACCAACGACGTCGCCCTCGTCGCCGGCGTCTCGATCCCGCTGGGCCGGTTCGATCGCAATCAGGGCAATATCGAACGCGCACGGGCCGAACGGCAACGGATCGAACATCAGGCGGAGGCCGACCGGCTCGCCCGGCTGCGCCGCCTTGCCGCGCTACGCGCCGATGCGTCGGCCGCACAGGCCCGCGCCGATGGCATCATGGCGCAGGTCTATCCCAAGGCCGTGCAGGCGCTCGCGCAGGTGCGCGAGGGCTATAATCGCGGCGGCTTCCGCTTCAGCGACGTGCAGGACGCCGCCGACGCCATCATCGCCACCCAGGACCAATGGGCCGACGCGATGACGCGCTATCGCGACGCCCAATCCGAAATCGACCGCCTGACCGGCCGCTTCGACGCGGTTCCCGCTGCGGAGACACAGCCATGAACATGAATTTCCCCTTTCGCGCGGCGCTCGCCGCACTCTTCCTCGCCGCCCCGCTGGCGGCATGCACCGGCGGCAGCGAAGCGACGCAGGCCGAAGCCGAGGGCAACGACCATGCCGAGGAAGCGGCCAAGGGCCCGCATGGCGGCCGCCTGCTCACCGATGGCGACTTCGCCGTCGAAATCACGATCTTCGAGCAAGGCGAACCGCCGCGCTTCCGCGTCTATGTGACGCGCGGGGGCGAACCCGTCGATCCCGCGACGATCAGGCTCGCCATCACGCTGACGCGCCTGGGCGGCGAGATCGACCGCATCGCCTTCGTCCCGCAAGGCCCCTTTCTGGCCAGCCGCAGCGTGATCGAGGAACCGCACAGCTTCGATGTCGAGGTCGTCGCGCTCGACGGCGCGAAACGCCACGCCTGGAAATATGAAAGCCCCGAAGGCCGCACGCGCATCGCCGCCGCCGCCGCGCGCGCGGGCGGCATCGAAACCGCGATCGCCGGCCCGGCGACCATCGGCGAGGAACGCGCGCTTTTCGGCACGGTCGAGCTCGATCCTTCGGCACGCTCGGAAATTCGCGGCCAGTTCCCCGGCCGCGTGGTCAGCGTGACCCGCAAGGTCGGTGATCGGGTGGCACGCGGCCAGTTGCTCGCGCGGATCGAATCGAGCGAGAGCCTGCAGGTCTATCCGGTTTACGCCACTACCAGCGGCGTGGTCGCCGAACGCAATGCCAATCCCGGCGACGTGACCGGCGATCGCGCGCTTTATGTGGTGACCAACCCCGACGCCACGACGGTGGTGTTCAACATCTTCCCCCGCGATCTCGGCACGATCCGGCCGGGCATGCAAGTCGCCGTCGAAACGCAGGACGGCCAGCCGATCGCCGGGACGGTGCTGGGCGACTATCTGCCGGAGGGTAACAAGGAAGCGGGCACGGCGCTGGTGCGCGCGGCGATCCCCAACCATGGCGGTGCGCTGCGCCCCGGCATGGCGCTGCGCGGGCGCGTCACCGTCAACGCCGTCACCGTGCCGCTGGCGGTGCGGACCGAGGCGATCCAGCCCTTTCGCGACTTCAAGGTCGTCTTCGCCAATCATGGCCAGGACTATGAGGTGCGGATGCTCGAACTGGGGCGCGCATCGGGTGGATGGACCGAAGTCCTTTCAGGCCTGAAACCCGGCACGCCTTATGTCGCCAAGGGCAGTTTCCTCGTGCGCGCGGACATCGAAAAGTCCGGCGCGAGCCACGACCATTGATCGGGAGAGACAGACCCATGCTCGCCCGCATCATCGGCTTTTCCATCCGCCAGCGCTGGTTCGTCCTCGCCGCCGTCGCGTTGCTGTGCGCCATCGGCGTGTGGAGCGCGTTACGCCTGCCCATCGACGCCGTGCCGGACATCACCAACGTCCAGGTCCAGATCAACACCCAGGCGGAAGGCTATTCACCGCTCGAATCCGAACAACGCATCACCTATCCGATCGAAACCGCGATCGCCGGCATACCCGGCCTTGCCTATACGCGCTCGCTATCGCGTTACGGGCTGAGCCAGGTGACGGTGGTGTTCGACGACGGCACCGACATCTATTTCGCGCGCCAGCAGGTCGCCGAGCGCATCCAGTCGGTGAAGGCGCAGCTGCCGCCCGGCCTCGAACCGCAAATGGGCCCGATTTCGACCGGCCTCGGCGAAATCTTCATGTTCGCGATTGAACCAAGCCCCGGCGCGCGCAAGCCCGATGGCAGCGAATGGACGGCGGAGGATCTGCGCACCCTGTCCGACTGGGTGGTGCGGCCGCAGATGCGGACCATCCCCGGCGTCGCCGAGGTGAACACGATCGGCGGCTATGAGCGCCAATATCATGTGACGCCCAACCCCACCCACCTCGCCTCGCTCGGCCTGACGCTGGGCGACGTGGTCGACGCGCTGAATAAGAATAACGCTAGTCGCGGCGCCGGCTATGTCGAACGCGGCGGCGAACAGATCCTGATCCGCGTGCCCGGCCAGGCGGCGGGCGAGCAGGACCTGTCGCAGATCATCGTCGCGACACGCGGCGGCGTGCCGATCCGCATCGGCGATGTCGCCGACGTCGCCATCGGATCGGAGTTGCGGACGGGTGCCGCCACCGAAAACGGCAAGGAGATCGTGCTCGGCACAATCTTCATGCGGATCGGCGAAAATCCCCGCGTCGTCGCCCAGGCGGCGGCGGAAAAGCTGAAGCAGGCGACGGCATCGCTGCCTGCCGGCGTCCAGGCCCATCCGCTCTATGATCGCACCGCGCTGGTCGACCGGACGATCCGCACGGTCGAGAAGAACCTGGCCGAAGGCGCGCTGCTCGTCATCGTCGTCCTGTTCCTGCTGCTCGGCAACATCCGCGCCGCGCTGATCACGGCGGCCGTCATCCCCGTCGCGATGCTGATGACGCTGACCGGCATGCTCCAGACGCGCACCTCGGCCAATCTGATGAGCCTTGGCGCGCTGGATTTCGGCCTGATCGTCGACGGCGCGGTGATCATCGTCGAAAACTGCCTCCGCCGCCTTGGCGAACAGCAGCATCGGCTGGGCCGCCTGCTCGACCGCGACGAACGCTTCAGCCTCGTCGCGTCGGCCAGCGCGGAGGTGATCCGGCCGAGCATCTTCGGCATCATCATCATCACCGCGGTCTATCTGCCGATCTTCGCGCTCGAAGGGATTGAGGGCAAGACCTTCCACCCGATGGCGATCGCCGTCGTACTCGCGCTCACCGCCGCGCTGATCCTGTCGCTCACGCTCGTTCCGGCGGCGGTCGCGCTCTTCGTCACCGGCAAGGTCGAGGAAAAGGAAAACGGGCTGATGCGCAGGCTGGGCAACGCCTATCGCCCGCTGCTCGATCGGGCGCTCGCCCGGCCGAAACTGGCGGTCGGCATCGCGATGCTGCTGGTCGCCATCACCGGGCTTGGCGCCACACGGCTCGGCAGCGAGTTCATCCCGGACCTCGACGAAGGCGACGTCACCATGCACGCCATGCGCATTCCGGGCACCGGCCTCAACCAGGCCGTGGACATGCAGGTGCAGATCGAAAGGCGTCTCGGCCAGATTCCGGAGGTCGAGCGCGTTTTCTCCAAGATCGGCACGGCGGAGATCGCCAATGATCCGATGCCGCCTTCGGTTGCCGACACCTATATCATGCTGAAGGACCGCAAGGACTGGCCCGATCCGCGCAAGCCCACCAACGCGCTGGTCGCAGAGCTGAACGCGGCGGCCGACGAACTTCCCGGCAATAATTACGAATTCACCCAGCCCGTGAAGATGCGGATGAACGAGCTGATCGCCGGCGTGCGCGCCGACGTGGCGATCAAGCTGTTCGGCGACGACCTCGACCAGCTGATCGCGTCCGGCGGCGCGATCGAGAAGGTCGCCGGATCGATCACGGGTGCCGAGGATGTGAAGCTGGAACAGGTGACCGGCCTGCCGATGCTGTCGGTCACCCCGCGACGCGAGATGCTGGCGCGCTACGGCGTCAGCATGGCCGATGTTCAGGATTCCGTCGCCACCGCGACCGGCGGGCGGCAGGCGGGCGAACTGTTCGATGGCGACCGGCGCTTCGCGGTGGACGTGCGGTTGCCGGAAGCCTTGCGGACCGATCTCGATGCGCTGGGCACGCTGCCCATCGCCTTGCCGGGTGGCGGATCGGTGCCGCTCGCCGAGGTGGCGGACATCGCGCTCGCCGCCGGGCCCAACCAGATCAGCCGCGAAAACGGCAAGCGGCGGGCCGTCATCACCGCCAATGTTCGCGGCCGCGATCTCGGCTCGTTCGTCGATGAACTGCAACAGAAGGTGGCGGCCGAGGTCGATCTGCCCGACGGCTATTATGTCGAATATGGCGGCACGTTCGAACAGCTCCAATCGGCGGCGACGCGGCTTCAGATCGTCGTGCCGCTGGTGCTGCTGCTGATCTTCGGCCTGCTCTTCACCTTGTTCGGCAGCGCCAAAGACGCGGCGATCGTCTTTTCGGGCGTGCCGCTCGCGCTGACCGGCGGCGTGGCGGCGCTCGCGCTGCGCGGCATCCCGATGTCGATTTCGGCCGGCGTCGGCTTCATCGCGCTGTCGGGCGTCGCGGTGCTCAATGGCGTGGTGATGCTGTCGTTCATCCGCGACCTCAGGGAACGCGGCGAGCCGTTGATGCAGGCGGTTCGCGAAGGCGCGCTCACCCGGCTCCGGCCGGTGATGATGACCGCATTGGTGGCATCGCTCGGCTTCGTGCCGATGGCGCTCAATGTCGGCACGGGATCGGAAGTGCAGCGGCCGCTCGCCACCGTGGTGATCGGCGGCATCCTTTCATCCACCATCCTTACCCTGCTGGTGCTGCCCGCGCTTTACGCGCTGGTCCACCGGCGCACGGCCGCGGGAGACGTGACGCCCGCACCAGCCCCGGCGACGGCCTGAACGGGGAGAGGCAGATGGCGGCGGAAAACAGCCACTTTCCGCCCCGTCCATGCATCTCCCAACAGGCCGATCCCGTCAGATCCGCTCCGCCGACGAGATCGCGTCAGCGGCGCGGAGCGCCGCGATGATCCGCATCAGGTGGGTCACATCGCGCACCTCGATCGCGAGGTGGAAGGTGTGGAAGCTCGCGTCGCGGTGGACGAGCGCGAGATTGACGATGTTCGCCTGCTGCGCACCGAGGATGCTGGCCATCACGCCCAGCGAGCCCGGCTCGTTCTTGACGATGATCGCCAGCCGCGCGGTGCCGCCGTCGCTGCCGTCGCCCCAGGCGAGATCGACCCAATCGGCATCCACACCATCGGCCAGCCTTGGGCAATCGATGGCATGGACCTCGACCGCCTCGTCGGGGCGGCGCAGGCCGACGATGCGGTCCCCCGGCACCGGGTTGCAGCAGGTGGCAAGCGTGAAGGCCACGCCCGGCGTGAGTCCCTTGATCGAAATCGCCTCGCGCTGCTGCGGCACCGGCCGCGCGCCGGCGACGTCGCCGCCGGCCGAACCCGGCATCAGCGCCTCCATCACCTCGGCATCGTTGATCGTGCCGCGCGCGATCGCTTCCATCAGCACGTCCTGATCGGCCATGTTGAGCCGCTTGAGCGCGGCGGCCAGCGCCTCCTGGCCAAGCTGCGCCGGCAGGCGGCGGACGATTTCGTCATAGAATTTGCGGCCGAGCGCGATCATCTCATCGCGTTCCTTGTGCCGCACGAAGCGGCGGATGGCGGCGCGCGCCTTGCCGGTGACGATGAAGTTCAGCCAGCCCGGCTGCGGCTCCTGCGCCTTGGAACGCAGGATCTGCACCTGATCGCCATTGGCGATCGGCGTGCGCAGCGGCACCACGCGACCATTGACCTTGGCACCCACCGTCTGGTCGCCGAGATCGGTGTGGACGGCATAAGCGAAGTCGACCGGCGTCGCCCCCTTGGGCAGCTGGATCAGCTCACCCGTCGGCGTGAAGGCGAAGATGCGATCCTGATACATCGCCATGCGGGTATGTTCGAGGATCTCCTCCGCCGATTCCGCATGTTCGAGGATTTCCAGCAGGTCGCGAATCCAGTTGGCCTGCGCGTCGGGCGCGCCATTGCCCTGCTTGTAGGCCCAGTGCGCGGCGAGGCCATATTCGGCCTGCGCGTGCATCTCCGCCGATCGGATCTGGATTTCGATGCGCGCCTTTTCGCCGTGGATCACCGACGTGTGGAGCGAGCGATAGCCGTTGCGCTTGGGCGTCGAGATATAATCCTTGAAGCGGCCGGGAACCATCGGCCACTTCTGGTGGATGATGCCAAGCGCGCGATAGCATTCGGCCTCGTCCGCCACGATGACGCGGAACGCCATGATATCGGACAATTGTTCGAAGCTGATGTGCCGCTCGGCCATCTTGCGCCAGATCGAATAGGGATGCTTTTCACGCCCGGTGACATCCGCCTGCACGCCCGTCCGGCCAAGCAGCATGCGGATGCCCGATCCGATGCGCGAGATACGATCGCCACCGCCATCCTGCAGCTGGGCGAGCCGCTTGGTGATCGATTCATAGGCTTCGGGTTCGAGTTCGCGGAAGGCGAGCGTCTGCATCTCCTTCATGAACTCGTACATGCCGATCCGCTCGGCGAGCGGGGCATAGATATCCATCGTCTCGCGCGCGATGCGGCGCCGCTTATCCGGGTTGGGGATATGGTGCAGCGTGCGCATATTGTGCAGCCGGTCCGCCAGCTTGACCAGCAGGACGCGAATGTCATCGGACATCGCCAGCAGGAACTTGCGCAGATTTTCGGCCGCGCGCTCATTCTCGGTCTGCGCCTCGATCTTGCTGAGCTTGGTCACGCCGTCGACCAGCCGGGCGACACTCGGCCCGAAGGTCTTTTCGATCTGCTCGGGCGTGGCGACCGAATCCTCGATCGTATCGTGGAGGATCGCGGTCGCGATCGTCTCGTCGTCGAGGTGGAGGTCGGTCAAAATGCCGGCCACCTCGATCGGATGACTGAAATAGGGGTCACCCGAGGCACGTTTCTGACTGCCATGTGCCTGCATCGAGAACACATAGGCGCGGTTCAATAACGCCTCATCGGCGTCCGGATCGTAGCTTAATACCCGATCGACTAGTTCATACTGGCGCAACACCCGATCATGATGTGGCGTCCCCGCGGCGGTTTGCAACAAAAGAAAGCGTGGCCCCCGACAAGAAACCGCCCCTGCGGCGGGTGCGACAGGGGCGGCAGGCGTGGGATGGCGAAGAAAAGCGCGATCAGCCCTGGCGGGCGGCGGCGTTGCACTTTTGCAGCTGGGCTTCGTCGAAGGTCTTGGCGCCGGCGACGAAGCTCGTCACCGGGCCGAACTTGCGCACCACGGCCGCGCAGACATTGCCGTCGGGCGAGGTGCCGGTGCGCACGGCGGCGCAGCTGTCGCCCGCGCAGGACCAGCGCGTGTCCTTGACGATCAGCGTGGCCGTGGCGGGGGTGGCGAGCCCGGCGCGGTACATTTGCTGCGTTTCCGCCTGCGCAGGCAGCGCGACGGCGAGCATGGAAAGCATGGGGAGAAGGGCGACGCGCAACATGCGAACCTCCTATACGTTGCGATTTGCAACCTATGACCCTAGATTTCAATTTGCAACTTAAATTGCCGCTTCTGGCGCGGGGCTTTGCCACGAGGCGCGGAAAGGCCTATTTCTGTGACGATGAAATCGATCGATCAGCTGAAGCGCACCGTGATCCAATGCAGCCTGCCCGCTGCGCTGGAAGCTATGGGGGAACGCTGGTCGTTCATGATCCTGCGTGCGACATTCAACGGCCTCAGCCATTTCGAACAATTCCAGACGACGCTTGGCATCGCCCGCAACATCCTCGCCAACCGGCTGCAGCGGCTGGTCGATCATGGCATCCTTGAACGGCACGGCTGCCCGGAAGACCGCCGCAAGGTGGAATATCGGCTGACCGAGAAGGGCGAGGCACTGCTGCCGACGCTGATCGCGCTGCGCCAGTGGGGCGAAAAATGGGAAGCCAATATTCCCAACAACCCGGTGCTGGTGGATTCGCGCGACGGCAAGCCGGTGGCCGACATCCTGGTCCGCGCGCATGATGGCCGCCCGCTGGGGCTGGGCGATCTGCGCTGGGTCGACCGCGCCGATCTCGAGGCGGATCAGCCGCGCTGCATCTATACGGGCGAGCCTGTCGGCGCGAAATAGCCGCCTGCACGGCAGGCGCCGACGCAAAAAGGCCGGAAACAAAAAGGGAGGCCGCAGCCTCCCTGATCGTTCAGCAATACCGACGCGGCTTATTCGTAATCGCCGCCGATATTCTGGTTGCGCGGCGGCGCGGCCGCGGTGAGGCGCAGCGCCTCGGCCGATGCGGCGAGCGAGCCGATTTCGTCCGGCGCATCCTCATCGTCAACGCGAACGCGCTGGAGGTTGCCGACGACCGCTTCGTGCAGGTCGGTCGGGGTGACCGTCTGCTCCGCGATCTCGCGCAGCGCGACGACGGGGTTTTTATCGCGATCGCGGTCGAGCGTCAGCTCCGCACCGCCGGAAATCTGCCGCGCGCGCTGGGCGGCGAGCAGCACCAGATCGAAACGGTTCGGAATCTTGTCGACGCAATCCTCGACGGTGACGCGCGCCATCTGTCGCTCCGCTTGATTGTTGAGCTTCGGGAAAGGGTGGCCGCTAGCAGCCGACAGCCGCCGAGTCAATGAAATCGGCGGCCACCGCCCCGTGCTGCCTTGCCACGCCCGGGCCCGGATTGCGCCCGCGCGGTTGCTGGCGCATGCACTGGGCCATGAACGACAGCGTCACCAGCGTGGATGGCGAAGCAGCCGGGCAGCCCGATCATTTCATGGTCGCGGGCAACCGGCTCGAACTGCTGACCGAAGGGCCGCAGCGGCTGGCCGCCTTGCTCGCGCTGATCGATGGCGCCACGTCCAGCCTGCGCCTGCTTTATTACATCTACACCAGCGATCGATCGGGCCAGGCCGTCCGCGATGCGCTGATGGCGGCGCTCGATCGCGGCGTGCGCGTGTCGCTGATCGTCGATGGCTTCGGCAGCTATCCCAATCTCGAATTTTTCCGCCCGCTTGAGCAGAAGGGCGCCAGCATCTGCCGCTTCATCCCGCGCATCGGCCGCCGCTTCCTGCTGCGTAACCACCAGAAGCTCACCCTGGCCGATGATTCGCGCGCGCTGGTTGGCGGATTCAACATCGAGGACGATTATTTCGCCGATACCGACGCGCCCGATGCGTGGCGCGATCTCGGCCTGCTTGTCGAAGGGCCGGCCGCGCGACGGCTGGCCGGCTATTTCGACGCGCTGTCGCAATGGGCGCACACCCCCAAGGCGCCGATGCGCGATCTGCGCCGCGCGCTCGGCCGGTGGAGCGAGCATGCCGGCCCGATTCGCTGGCTGATGGGCGGGCCGACGCGCAAGCTCAGCCCCTGGGCGCAGGCACTGAAGGCCGATGCCTTCGCCGCGCTGCGCTTCGACGTGATCTCGGGCTATTTCATCCCCGGCCCCGGGATGTTGCGCCGCATCGGCCCCAAGCGCCGGCTCGGCCGCAGCCGCACGCGGATCGTCACCGCCGCCAAGTCGGATAATCTGTCGACGATCGCGGCCGCCCGCCACACCTATCGCCTGCTGCTCGACCGCGGTGTCGAAATCTATGAATTCGGCGCGTGCAAACTGCACACCAAGCTGATCGTGATCGACAATATCAGCTATATCGGCTCGGCCAATTTGGACATGCGCAGCCTCTATCTCAATCTGGAGATCATGCTGCGGATCGACGACGCCGCCTTCGCCGATCATATGCGCGCTTATGTCGACCGGGAATGCGCGCTGTCCGCGCGGGTCACGCCGGAGGAGCATCGCCGCGAAGGCGGCTGGCTCGCCCGGTTGCGCTGGGGCTTCGCCTATTTCCTGCTCGCCGTCGTCGATCCGCGCCTGACCCGGCGGCTGAACTTCGGTGTCGAGGCCGAGTGATTTTCGCGGCCGGCGATTGCGGCGATCGCGCTGCGTTTCGGCCAGCGCGACTCAAGCCCGCCACCCGCGATTGACGCCCGCCGGTTGCGGGCGGATGCCATGGCCATGCCCCGCGAAACCACGCCACCCCGCATCCTGAGCGCCTTTGCCGGCCGCATCGTCACCGCAGGCGAAGTGGCGGCGGGGCACGATCTCAGCGGCCGCACGGCGATCGTCACCGGCGGCGCGGGCGGCATCGGGCTGGAAATCGCGCGCACGCTGGCGGTGGCCGGCGCCACCGTCACGCTCGCCGTCCGCTCGCGCGATGCCGGCGCGGCCGCGGCTGCCGAGATCAATCGCGCGGTCGGCCGCGCCGCCGCCAGCGCCGCCTTCCTCGACCTGGCCGACCTGGCCACCGTGCGCGGCTTCACCCGCATATGGGGCGGCCGCCCGCTCGATCTGCTGATCGCCAATGCAGGCGTGATGGCGACGCCCGAAAGCCGCACCGCGCAGGGCCATGAAAGCCAGTTCGGCATCAATCATCTCGGCCATTTCCAGCTCGCCACGGGCCTCGTCCCCGCGCTGGCAGCGGCGGGATCGGCGCGGGTGGTGATGATGAGCTCGGCCGGGCATCACGATGCCGATGTCGATCTCGATGACCCCGATTGGCGGCGCCGGACCTATGATCCCTTCCTGGCCTATGGCGCGTCCAAGACCGCCAACAACCTGTTCGCCGTCGGCTTCAGCCGCCACTTCGCCGATGACGGGATCACCGCCAACGCCGTCCACCCTGGCGCGGTCGCCACCGCGCTCGGCCGCCATGTCCGGCCCGAACAGATCGCCGATCGCGGCTGGGATTTTTCCACCATCGCCATGCAGACGCCCGAACAGGGCGCCGCCACCGCCATATGGGCGTCCACCGCGCCCGAACTGGCCGGGATCGGCGGGCTTTATCTGGAAGAATGTGGCGAGGCGCCGCCCTGGTCGGCCGAACGGCCGCTCTGGGGCGTGAAGCCCTATTCGCGCGATCCTGACCGGGCCGAGGCGCTATGGGCGCTGTCCGAACGACTGGTGGCCGGCTGACGGTTTGGGCCCGGCGCGGTTGCCAAATCCATGAAGCTCCGCTAATGGCCCCGGCTTCCCGCGATTCTGCAGGACTGCCCGGCCGGTATGGGCTGCCGAGGCCGTCCCATGACGTCGCATATCAGGAGACGAAAATGCCCAAACTCAAGACCAAGAGCGGGGTCAAGAAGCGGTTCAAGCTGACCGCGACCGGCAAGGTGAAGCACGGCGTCGCCGGCAAGCGCCACCGCCTGATCTCGCACAACGCCAAGTATATCCGCCAGAACCGCGGCACCACCGTGCTTTCCGATGCCGATTCGCGCACCGTGAAGCTGTGGGCGCCCTACGGCCTCAACTAAGGAGACTGACGGATGGCACGCGTAAAGCGGGGTGTAACCACCCGTGCGAAGCACAATCGCATTCTCGATTCGGCGAAGGGCTATTATGGCCGTCGCAAGAACACGATCCGCATCGCCCGTCAGGCGGTGGAAAAGGCCGGTCAGTACGCCTATCGCGACCGCAAGGTTAAGAAGCGTTCGTTCCGCGCGCTGTGGATCCAGCGTATCAACGCTGCGGTCCGCGCCGAAGGCCTGACCTATGGCGTGTTCATGCACGGCCTGAAGCTTGCCGGCATCGAACTGGACCGGAAGGTCCTGGCCGACATGGCGATGCACGAAGGCGCCGCCTTTAGCGCCGTCGTGGCCCAGGCCAAGGCGGCCCTGCCGGAAGGCGCCCGCGTCGCGGCGTAACGGCAGCAAGCCTGAAGCTCTGAAGGGCGCGGACTACACCCATGTGGTCCGCGCCCTTTGCTTATGTCGGCCGCGAGGGCCTTGATTAGCGCAGCCCCCCCCGACTACGGGATTTGGCGCTCGGCCTGCGCGGCGATGACGGGGTAGAAATGACCGACCTGAACGAGATTCGATCGAAGCTGCTTTCGATCACCGAAGCCGCCGACAGCCTTGACGCCATTGAGGCCGCGCGCGTGACCGCGCTGGGCAAAGCGAGCGAGATTGCCGCCTTGATGAAGACGCTGGGCGGGATGAGCGCCGAGGAGCGGCAGGTGCAGGCACCGCTGATCCAGGGCCTGCGCGCCGAAGTGAGCGACGCCATCGCCGCCCGCAAGGCCGCGCTCGAAGCCGCCGCGCTCGAAGCGCGCCTCGCCACCGAGACGATCGACCTGACGCTGCCGGCCGGCGCCGCGGCGCAGGGTTCCGTCCACCCGGTCGCGCAGGTGATGGACGAGCTGGCCGAAATCTTCGCGGATCTCGGCTTCGCGGTCGCCACCGGCCCCGAGATCGAGGACGACTGGCACAATTTCACCGCGCTCAACATTCCCGAGACGCATCCGGCGCGCGCGATGCACGACACCTTCTACTTCCCCGACGAAGCCGCGCGGGATGGCAAGAAGATGCTGCTGCGCACGCACACCTCGCCCGTGCAGATCCGCACGATGATGAGCGAGATGCCGCCGATCCGCATCATCGCGCCGGGCCGCACCTATCGTTCGGATTCGGATGCCACGCACACGCCGATGTTCCATCAGGTCGAAGGGCTGGTGATCGACAAGGGCATCACCCTCGGCCACCTGAAATGGACGCTCGAAACCTTCGTGAAGGCCTTTTTCGAGCGCGATGACATCGTGCTGCGCCTGCGCCCGAGCTATTTCCCCTTCACCGAGCCCTCGGCGGAGGTCGATGTCGGCTACACGCTGGTCGATGGCCGCCGCGTCATCGGCGGCGCCGAACCCGATGGCTGGATGGAAATCCTCGGCTCCGGCATGGTCCACCCCAAGGTGATCGCCGCCTGCGGGCTCGATCCCGACGAATGGCAGGGCTTTGCCTTCGGCTGCGGCATCGATCGGCTGGCGATGCTCAAATATGGCATGGACGATCTCCGCGCCTTCTTCGACGGCGATCTGCGCTGGCTGAAGCATTATGGCTTCGCCGCGCTCGACGTTCCCACGCTTTCGGCCGGAGTCGGCGCATGAAGTTCACCCTCTCCTGGCTCAAGGACCATCTCGACACCGAGGCGAGCCTCGACGAGATCCTCGTCGCGCTCACCCAGGTCGGGCTCGAGGTCGAAGGCGTCGACGATCCCGCCGCCAAGCTCGGTGCTTTCCGCATCGCCCGCATCCTGACCGCCGAACGCCACCCGCAGGCGGACAAGCTGCAGGTGCTTTCGGTCGATACCGGCGAGGGCGATCCGCTGCAGGTCGTGTGCGGCGCACCCAATGCGCGCGCCGGCCTTGTCGGCGTGTTCGGCGCGCCGGGCACCTATGTCCCCGGGCTCGACGTGACCTTGAAGATCGCGGCGATCCGCGGGGTCGAATCGCGCGGCATGATGTGCTCGATGCGCGAACTCGAACTGTCCGACGCGCATGAAGGAATTATCGAGCTGCCGTTCGACGCGCCGGTGGGCGAAGCCTATGCCCAGTGGGCCGGCCTCACCGATCCGGTGATCGACATCGCCATCACCCCCAACCGGCAGGATTGCATGGGCGTGCGCGGCATTGCCCGCGATCTTGCCGCCGCCGGCCTTGGCGAACTGAAGCCGCTCGACGTGCCCGCGATCCGTGGCGGCTTCCCCTGCCCGATCGACATTCGCATCGAAGACGCGGAAGGCTGCCCGGCCTATTTCGGCCGCGTCGTGCGCGGTGTGAAGAACGGCGCCTCGCCCGAATGGCTGGCCAATCGCCTGAAGGCGGTGGGCCAGCGGCCGATCTCCGCGCTGGTCGACATCACCAATTATGTGATGCTCGATCATGGCCGTCCGCTGCACGTCTATGATCTGGCGACGCTGAAGGGCGCGCTGGTCGCCCGCCGCGCCAGGGATGGCGAGACGGTGCTGGCGCTCAACGGCAAGACCTACACGCTCGATCCCGCGATCACCGTGATCGCCGACGACGTGGATGTGCATGACCTTGGCGGCATCATGGGCGGCGAGCATTCGGGCGTGACCGAGACGACCACCGACGTCGTGATCGAATGCGCCTATTTCACGCCCGAGCATATCGCGCGGACCGGCCAGAAGCTGGGCCTGACCAGCGATGCCCGCACCCGTTTCGAACGCGGTGTCGATCCGGCCTTCCTGGGCGACGGCCTCGCCATCGCCACCCGTCTTGTCCAGCAGCTGTGCGGCGGCGAGGCATCGGACGTGGTGGAAGCGGGCGAGCCGCCGCTGGGCGTCCGCACGCTCCGCTTCGACCCGAACCTGACCGAACAACTGGCCGGCCTTGCCGTGCCCGCCGATCGCCAGCGCGCCATCCTGTCGAGCCTCGGCTTCGGGGTCGATGCCGGCTGGACGGTGCTGATCCCCAGCTGGCGCCGCGACATCGACGGGCTGGCCGATCTGGTCGAGGAAATCGTCCGCATCGAAGGCATCGACAAGGTGCCGTCGACCCCGTTGCCGCGCGCCGAGGGCGTGGCCCGCCCGACCGCGACGCCGGCCCAGCTGGTCGAACGCAAGGTGCGCCGCACCGCCGCCGCGCGCGGACTGAACGAAGCCGTGACGTGGAGCTTCGTTTCCGAAGCGGAAGCCCAAGTGTTCGGCGGCGGCGCGTGGACGCTCGCCAACCCGATCAGCGAGGATCTGAAGGTGATGCGGCCGTCGCTGCTGCCCGGCCTGATCGCGGCGGCCAAGCGCAACGCCGATCGCGGCGCCACCGCCATCCGCCTGTTCGAAGTCGGCCGTCGCTATCTGGCGGATGCCGAGCGCCCGACTTTGGGCTTCGTGCTGGCCGGCGACAAGGCGCCGCGCAACTGGCAGGGCGGCCGGGCGCAGGGCTTCGACGCCTATGACGCCAAGGCGGAAGCGATCGCGATCCTCGCCGCGGCCGGCGCCCCGGTCGATCGGCTGCAGGTGATGGAGCCCGTGTCGGGCGTCTATCATCCCGGTCGATCCGCCACGCTGCGCCTGGGCCCGAAGACGGTGCTGGCCGAGTTCGGCGAACTGCACCCGTCGACGACGCGCGCCTTCGATATCGATGGCACCGTGATCGCGGGTGAGATCTATCTCGATGCCATTCCGGCCAAGCGCGCGACCGGCTTCATGCGCACCGCCTATCGCCCGCCGGCGCTGCAGCCGGTGACCCGCGATTTCGCCTTCCTCGTCCCGGCCGATCGCGCCGCCGACGAACTGGTGCGCGCGGTGAAAGGCGCGGACAAGGTGGCGATCATCGATGCCCGCCTGTTCGATGTGTTCACCGGCCAGGGCGTGCCCGAAGGCCAGAAATCGCTGGCGATCGAGGTGACGCTGCAACCCGGCGACAAGAGCTTCACCGATGCCGATCTGCAGGCGATCGCGGCGAAGATCGTCGCCGCCGCCACCAAGATCGGCGCCAGCCTGCGCGGCTGACGCCACCCGCTTCCCCCGCGCCGGACGGGCGGGGGAAGAAAAAATATCGCCGCGCATGTCACAGGCGGCGATGCCGGCTCGTCATGGCAACGGAACCCACGAAAGGAACCGTTGCCATGACCGCCAAGCTTGACCCCTATGCCGCCCTGCCGACGCTGATGAAGCAGTGGACCGGCCTGTCGACCGCGATCGCCGCCAGCCTCGAACCCAGCCTGATCGAACTGGTCAAGATCCGCTCCTCGCTGATCAACCGGTGCGCCAACTGCATCAACATGCACACCGCCGAGGCGCGGGCGAAGGGCGAGACCGAACAGCGCATCTACCTGCTGTCGGCCTGGGCCGAGGCCCCCTGCTACACCCAACGCGAACGCGCCGCGCTCGGCTGGACGGATGCCTTGACGCGCCTTTCCGAAACGCACAGCCATGAGGCCGCCTATCAGGCGCTCCAGGCCGAATTCAGCGAGGAGGAACAGGTGAAGCTGACCTTGATGATCAACATCATCAATGGCTGGAACCGGATCGCCGTGGGCTTCGGCCTCTGGTACGAAAATGGCGCGCCGGCCAAGGTGGCCGCGTGATGGGCATGGCGGCGCATGACGACGCGGCGGCCAGCTTCGATCCGCTGCGCCCCCGCCTCACCCGCGTCGCCTACCGCATGCTCGGCTCGGTCGCCGATGCCGAGGATGTGGTGCAGGAGGCCTTCATCCGCTGGATGGGGGCCGATCGCGCCGCCGTGATCGAGCCCGAGGCGTTCCTGCGCCGCACGGTGACGCGGCTCTGCCTCGATCAGCTCAAATCCGCGCGCCATCAGCGCGAAACCTATGTCGGCCCGTGGCTGCCCGATCCGATCGTCGAGGAGGAGGATGAGGAGGACGTCACCCTGCCGCTGATGCTCGCGCTGGAACGCCTCTCCCCGCTCGAACGCGCCGCCTTCCTGCTGCACGACGTGTTCGGGGTCGGTTTCGACGAGGTGGCGACCACCATCCAGCGCGATTCCGCTGCCTGCCGCCAGCTCGCCGCGCGGGCGCGCACGCATGTCCGCGAGGCGCGGCCGCGCTATCAGGTGGAAAAGCGCAAGGGGCTGGAACTCGCCGCCGCCTTCTTCGCGGCCTCGCGCAGCGGCGACATGGGTGCGCTCGGCGCGCTGCTCGCCGCGGATGTCAGCATGCATGCCGATGGCGGCGGCAAGCGACCGGCGGCGGTGGGGCTGATCGCCGGCGCCGCTCACGTGCTGCAGCTTCACAAGGCGCTCGCCGTGCTGTTCCGCAAATATGGCTCGAACCTCGTCCGCACCGTCACGATCAACGGCCTGCCCGGCTTCATCACGCGCGAGGGGGATGGCGAATTGCAGACCACCGCGCTGGAGATCGCCGACGGCAAGATCGTCGCCATCTACGTCATGCGTAACCCGGACAAGCTGAGGCACCTCAACTGACGGCGGAGGCCCCGAGGTGCCTTATTGCAGTGAGACAGTGCCGCCGCTAGACCATCGCCAATCCATGGTCATGAAAGCCACTCGATGCGCCATCTGCTGCTCGGCCTTGCCACTGCCCTGATCCCGGTTGCGGCCTCCGCCGCCGACACTATTCCCACCGGCCGCCTGCCCGATATCGCGGCGCCGATCGCCTATCGGCTCGATCTGACGATCGACCCCGAACAGCCGCGCTTTTCCGGCCACACCGAAATCGACGTCGACCTGAAGCGGGCGACGCAGACGCTCTACATCCACGGCCGCGATCTCAAGGTATCAAAGGCGTGGGCGAAATCGGGCGCGAGCACGGTCGCCGTCACCTACAGCCAGGTCCACCAGCTCGGTGTCGTCCGGCTCGATTTCGCCAAGCCCCTCGCGCCCGGCAAGGTGACGCTGGGCTTCGATTATGACGCCCCGTTCGGCGATGGCGCGGCCGGGCTCTACCGGGTCAAGGTCGGCGATCGTTATTATGCCTGGACGCAGTTCCAGTCGATCGACGCCCGCGCGGCCTTCCCCGGCTTCGACGAGCCCGGCTTCAAGACCCCCTATAGCGTGACGCTGACCACGCCGGCCGATGCCGTGGCGGTCACCAATGGCGCCGAAACCGGCACCCGCAAGGCCGGCAAGATGGTGACGCACAGCTACAGCGTCACCGAAAAGCTGCCGACCTATCTGATGGCCTTCGCCGTCGGCCCGTTCGACATGGTCGAAGGCACGATCCCGGCCACGGCGCAGCGCGCGACGCCGCTGCCGCTGCGCATCCTGGCGACGCGGGGCCAGAAGGATAAGATGGCCTATGCGCTCAAGGAAACGCCGCGCATCGTCCAGCTGCTCGAAGCCTATTTCGGCTCGCCTTTCCCCTTCCCCAAGCTCGATCAGATCGCTTCGCCGGTGATGGGCGGCGCGATGGAGAATGCCGGCGCCGTCATTTACGACGATACGCTGCTGCTGCTCGACGATGGATCACCGACCCGCCAGAAGCAGAATTTCGGCATGGTCGTGGCGCATGAACTGGGCCACCAATGGTTCGGCGATCTGGTGACGCCGGCCTGGTGGGACGACATCTGGCTCAACGAAAGCTTCGCCAACTGGATCGGCTACCGCATCGGCGATCAGTGGCGCCCCGAACTCAATATCGGCGTCGGCGCGATCGACGAGGCGCTCGACGCGATGAACATCGACGCGCTCAAGGTCGGTCGCCCGATCCGTGAGCCGATCACCGACAGCGGCGCGATCGACAGCGCGTTCGATGCGATCACCTATGGCAAGGGCGGCCAGGTCGTCGACATGGTCGAAAGCTATATGGGCCGCGAAACCTTCCAGAAGGGCGTCCAGCTCCATCTGTCGCGCCACGCGCGCGGCAATGCCACGGCGGATGATTTCTTCCGGTCGCTGGCCGAAGCCGCCGGCGATCCGCGCATCGTGACCGCGATGAAGGGCTTCGTCGACCAGCAGGGCGTGCCCGTCGTCGACGTGCGCCAGGCCAGCCCGCAATTGTCGCTCAGCCAGAAACGCTATGCCGCGATCGGGGCGGGCGCGGTGCCGGCGACGACCTGGACCATCCCCTTCTGCGTCGACAAGGGCGGCACCAAGAGCTGCACGCTGGTCGATCAGCCGCAGATGACGATGACCGCCAAGGGCAGCGGCACGCTGATGCCCAATGCCGGCGGCCACGGCTATTATCGCTTCGACATGGCGGATGCCGACTGGTCGGCGCTGATCGCCGATGCGCCGAAGCTGCCGTCGGGCGAGGCGCTGGCCACGATCGACAGCCTGTGGGCCAGCTTCGCCGCCGGTGGCGCGCGGCCCATGCGGCTCGTCGAAGCCGCCGGCGCCTTCGCCGCGCACAGCGATTCGAACGCGGCGGTCGATAGCGGCACGCGCCTGGCCGAATGGGATCGGCGCGGGCTGGTCAGTCCGGCTGCCCGCCCCGGCCTGCACCGCGTGCTGCTCGGCACCTATCTGCCCAAGCTCGAAGCGATCGGTTTCAACCCCGCGCGCGGCGCGAATGGCGGCGACAGCCCCGACGTGCAGAAGCTGCGCACCGATCTCGTCAGCATCGTCACCCGCGAAGCACGCGATCCGGCAACGCGCGGCAAGCTCGCCGCCGCCGCCAAGGCCTATCTGGCCGGCGATGCGGCCGCGCTCGATTCGGCGTTCCTCGCCGCAGCGCTCCGTGTCCATGTCGAAGAAGGTGGCGCGCCGGCCGCGCAGGCGCTGTTCGCGCGGGCGCTGGCGTCCACCGATGCCTATTTCCGCGGCCGTGCGATCCTCGCCATCGCGGGTTCGGGCCGGCCCGAGGTCGCCCAATGGCTGATCGGCCAGATCGGCGAACCGCGCCTGCGCGCGACCGAAAAGGTGTCGATCGTATCGGGCATCACCCAGACGCTCGCCACGCAGGATATCGGCCTTGCCTATCTCACCGCCAATTTCGAGAAGCTGGCGCGCGATACGAACCTGACCAGCGTCAATGCGATGCTGTCGATCCCGTCGGCGGTCTGTTCGGTCGAGAAGGCCGGCACGCTCGATGCCGCGCTCAAGCCGCAGGTCGCGGCCTTCGGCCGTGGCGCGCTGACGCTCGACCGGACGATCGAGAAGGTGCGCAACTGCGGCGCGCTCAAGGCCGCGCGCGGGCAGGAGATCGACGCGCTGTTCACGGGCAAGTGAAGGTCGGCCATGGGCCGGGGGGCTATTTGCCTTCCGGCCCCGGCCATTGCAGGCGCGATGACGTGACCATGTGGTGCTCCACATGTTCGGGCCGCTCGATCAGGAAGCGGTCGTCCTCGGGATAATAACGCGCCCGCGTCACATCCTCGCCGGCGAACAGGCGGATGGCGTCCATCGAACGCCACCAGCTCAACGTCGTCAGTTCGGTCGTGCCATCGCCCAGATCGCGCACCGCGATCTGGAAGCCGATATTGCCGGGCGTCGAGGCATAATCCATCGCGCCGGTGCGGCTCACATAGGCCAGATAGGTATCGGCGTCGGCGGAGCGGATACGCCCCGTCCAGCGTCGCAATATGATCGTGCCATCAGTCAGGTCGGCCGTCATGCTCAGGCTTCCTTGCGTGAGGAGTCCTTATGCACGCAGGCCAGTCCAATCGCTACGCGCTGCCCGTTTGTGCCTCGGCGCAGCGCAAGCGGCAAGCCTGCGAGCCAGGTGATCGCGTCGGCGACGCTGTTCGCCCAGATATGGTGGCTTTCGGCCCAGGATGGGCCCAGAAAATCGTCCCGCATGGTCATTTCCCTGTCCAGGGCCATTTGCCCGGACCCGGAAACTGATCTCGACAGCCATCATCCGCAACGCGATATTCGGGATGATATCATAAGGAGAATTTGGGCTTGTCGATCACCACGCTGCCCCCGCTCACCGCCATTCGCGCGTTCGAGGCGGCAGCCCGGCACGAAAGCTTCACCCGCGCGGCCGAAGAATTGGGGATGACGCAGGCGGCGGTCAGCTACCAGATCCGCCTGCTCGAGGAACGGCTGGGGGCGCGGCTGTTCCTGCGCGAAGCGCGGCGCGTGGTGCTCACCGATGTCGGCCGGCGCCTGGCCCCCGCCGTCACCGGCGCGTTCGAAACGCTGATCGCGGCCTTCGCCCATGCGCGCGAGGATCTGGGCGGCGTGCTCAGGATCAGCGCGGTCAACAGCTTCGCCGCGCTGTGGCTCGCCCCCCGGCTCGGCACCTTCCAGATGAGCCAGCGCGACCTGGCCGTCAGCCTGGACGCCAGCAACCATATCGTCGACTTCGCGCGCGAGGAGGTGGATTGCGCGATCCGCAGCGGCCATGGCGACTGGCCGGGGCTCGCCCGCCATTTCCTGTTCCGCATCCATTTCGCGCCGCTGTGCAGCCCGGCGCTGCTGCCCGCCGCCGGCGACGCGCTGGCGCCGGCCGATCTGCTGCGCCTGCCCCGCCTCAGCCCGGACGATATCTGGTGGACCGAATGGTTCGCCTCGCTCGGCATCGATATGGCGGGTGCCCCGGCGCGCGGTTCGGTCCGGCTCGATTCACAGGCGATCGAAGGCGCGGCCGCCATCGCCGGACAGGGTTTCGCGGTGCTCGCGCCCGCGCTCTGGCGGAACGATCTGCTTTCGGGCCGTCTCGTCCAGCCATTGCCGCACATCGCCTTCGGCACCGGCAATTTCTGGCTGGTCTATCCCGAATATAAGCGCAACACGCCCAAGATCCGCGCCTTTCGGGATTGGCTGCTCGGCGAGATCGCGGATCATGCGGCGACCGACACGACCGGTGCCTTCGTTCCACCGGACGGGTTTTAACGCACCACCGCCGTCGCCGCGCGATCGGCAAGCCGCGCGATCGCGGCCGCATGGATGCCCGGCGTTGCGGCGAGGATACCGAAGGCTTCGCCCTTGGTGGAATTGTAGCGCAGCGGCCGGCCCAGCGCGTCGGTTACGGTGGCGCCCGCTTCCTGTGCAATCAGGGCGGCGGCGGCGATATCCCACTCATGCCCCCAGCGCAGCGTGGCGAGCAGGTCCGCCTCGCCAGCGGCGACCATCGCGATGCGCAGCGCGATCGAATTGGGCTTGGCCACCGTCACCAGATCGGCATCCACCTTGGGCAGCGAATCCGCTGGCACGCGCGCGCCGATGAAATCGGTCCGCTCGCTCACCCGGATCGGATCGCCGTTGCGGGTCGCGCCCATGTCCGCCTGCGCGCGCCAATGTTCGCCCCGCGCCGGCGCGTCGAGCACGCCGATCAGCGGCCGCCCGCCTTCGACCAGCGCGATCGAGACGGACCAGCCCGGCCGCCCACGCAGGAAATCGCGCGTGCCGTCAATCGGATCGACCACCCAGGTACGCACGCCCAGCAGCCGTTCGGCACTGTCGGCGGTTTCCTCCGACAGCCAGCCGGCATCGGGATCGAGCCGCGCCAGCCGTTCGCGCAGCAGATGGTCGAGCTCCAGGTCGACCTCGCACACCGGATGGCCCGGCACCTTTTCCCAGCGGCGATATTCTTCCTGTCCGCGCGCAAGCGCCATCCGGCCGGCCTCCGCGGCGATCGCGCTCACCGCGTCGAGCAGGCCGTCAGGCGCCGGCAATGGTGAGCCCCTCCACACGCAGGGTGGGCACGTCGACGCCGCGCCTAAACTCAAGGTCGCTGGCGGGCGTGATGTTGCGGAACATATCGACCAGATTGCCGGCCACGGTGATTTCGGCAACCGGTTCGGCCAGTTGCCCGTCGCGGATCACGAAGCCCGATGCGCCACGGCTGTAATCGCCGGTGATCGGGTTCACCCCCTGGCCGATCAGTTCGGTGACGTAGAGGCCGAGTTTCACGTCGGCCATCAGCTCGGCGGGGCTCAGCGGCCCGGCGGCGAGGTAAAGGTTGGTCGCGCCCGCGCCCGGCGCGCCGCCGATGCCGCGCACGGCATGGCCGGTCGGCGCCATGTCGAGCTGGCGGGCGGACGCCGAATCGAGCAGCCAGGTGGTCAGCACGCCATCGGCGATCAGGTCGCGCGGGTGCGTCGGCAGGCCTTCGCCGTCGAACGGCTTGGACCGCAGCCCGCGCACGCGATGCGGGTCGTCGCGGATGGTGATGCCCGGCGCGAAAATCTGTTCGCTGAGCTTGCCGAGCAGGAAGCTGGTCCGCCGGGCGACCGCCGCGCCGGTGATCGCGCCGGCAAAATGGCCGAGCAGGCTGGCCCCCGCGCGCGGATCGAACACAACCGGCATCGCGCCGCTCGGCAGCTTGCCGGGGTTCAGCCGCGCCACCGCGCGCTCACCGGCGCGCAGGCCGATGGCGGCCGCGCCCTCCAGATCGGCGAAATGGCGCGCGCTGTGATAGGCGTAATCGCGCTGCATCCCCAGCCCTTCGCCCGCGATCACGCTGGCTGACGAACTGTAGCCCGTCGTCGCATAGCCGCGCGTGAAGCCATGGCTGGTGGCCAGCGCGATCACCGAGCGCCCGGCGGTGGCGCCGGCGCCCTCGCTGTTGGTGACGCCGGCCACGCCGCGCGCCGCTTCCTCGGCGGCGAGCGCCCGTTCGCGCAGCGCGGCGGGCGACGGATCGGCGCCGTCGTCGGATTCGAGCGCAGGGACATCGCCCGCCAGCAGGCGATCGGCCGGGGCCAGCCCCGCCCAGGGATCTTCCGGCGCCTCGCGCGCCATGGCGACGGCCCGGTCGACCAGCGCCGCAAGCGCATCGGCCGAAAGGTCGGACGATGACACGCTGGCCGATCGCCGGCCGACGAAGACGCGCAGGCCGATATCCTCGCCCTCCGAACGTTCGACATCCTCCAGCTGGCCAAGCCGCACCGTGACCTGGGTGGAGGCATCGCAGACATAAAGGGCATCGGCGGCGTCGGCGCCGGCCTTGCGGGCCTGGGCGATCAGGGTGGCGACGCGGTCTTCGGCTTGGGCGATCGTGAGCATGGATGGGACTTAAGGGCGACCGCGGGCAACGTCACCCCCAAATCCGCGCCGAAGCGGCAGCTTTGCTGCGATCAGGCGACCGCGACCACCCCGCAGGCGAGAAACATCAGCAGGCCGGCAAAACGGTTCGACCGGAATTTGGCCAGCGCATCGCCCACATCGTCGCGGCGGAGCGTCGCCACCTGCCAGCCGAGGTGCAGCGCCATCGGCAGCAATGCCGCGAGCGCCAGCATCTGCGGCCGGATCGACCAGATCGCCGCCGCCCACAACAGGATCGCGATCGCATAAAGGATCGCGACGCCGCCGCGCGCATGCCGGCCGAGCGCGCGCGCCGAGGATTTCACCCCGGCCAGCGCATCATCCTCGATATCCTGCAGCGCGTAGATCGTGTCGTAACCGATCACCCAGAAGATGCTGCCGGCATAAAGCAGCAGCCCGGGCAGCTCGATCCGCCCCGTCACCGCCGCCCAGCCGACCAGCGCCGCCCAGGAAAAGACGAGGCCGAGCCATGCCTGCGGCCACCAGGTGATCCGTTTCATGAAGGGATAGGCCGCGACCAGCGCAAGGCTGCCGATCGCCACGCCCTGCGCGACGATATTGAGCTGCAGGTTGATCGCCAGCCCGATCAGGCAGAGCGCGATCAGGAACGCCCATGCCGCCTTCAGCGACAGGCGTCCGCTGGCCAGCGGGCGGCTGCGGGTGCGTTCCACCTTCCGGTCGAGATCGCGATCGACGATGTCGTTATAGACGCAGCCCGCGCCGCGCATGACCAGCGATCCCAGCGCGAACAGCAGCAGCAGCGCCCAATGCCAGGGCGCGCCGGCCAACGCGATCGCCCAGGCACCGGGCCAGAACAGCAGCCAAGCGCCGATCGGCCGGTCGAACCGGCCAAGCTGGACGAAATCGCCCAGCCGCGACGGCAGCGCCGCAACCACCGCGCGCTGTTCGGAATCGGGGACGATCGCGGCAGCGGGGGCGGCAGCGGGGGCGGGCGCGGGGTGGGAGGCCGGTTCGGACATGGCCCGCTTCTAGGCGCCATGGCCCGATTCCGAAACCCATCGCCGCCCGCGTCGCAACGCGCCGCCATCGCCCTGCGCCATGATTTCGCCATGCCGACGGCGCAGGGCCCGCCTGTCCGATCGGGAGCCCGGAAATGGCCGTCACATCCTCGCTTGTCGCCTTCGCCGTCGCCGCCACGCTGCTGGCCGTCACGCCGGGGATCGATACGGCGCTGGTGCTGCGCACCGCCGCGGTCGAAGGGCCGCGCCGCGCGCTGCTGGCGATCGCCGGCATCTTCCTTGGCTGCACGATCTGGGGCGCGGCGGCGGCCATCGGTCTCGGCGCGCTGCTCCACGCCTCCGAACTCGCCTACACGATCGTCAAATATGCCGGCGCCGCCTATCTCGGCTGGCTCGGGGCCAAGCTGCTGTTCGCGCCGCGCCGGGGCTTCGCGGTCGATGCGGGAACGGCCATGCCGCGCGGAGGCTCATGGGCCAGCTTTCGCAACGGGCTGGTCACCAACCTGCTCAACCCGAAGGTCGGCGTCTTCTACGTCACCTTCCTGCCCCAGTTCGTGCCGGCCGGATCCGCCGTCGCCACCTACAGCTTCATGCTCGCCTTGCTGCAGGCGGCGATCGGCGTGCTCTGGCTGATGGTGCTGGTTGCCGCCACCGTCCCGCTCGGCCGGTTGCTGGCCCGGCCTGCGGTGATCCGGCGGATGGACCGGGTGACGGGCGGCCTGTTCATCGGCTTCGGGGTCAAGCTCGCTTTGTCGCAGCGCTGAAGCCTCAGCGGCGAAGCCATCGCTTGCCGCCATGCCCAAAATCGGGCTTCATCCGGCGCATTGAAGGGGGAAGCCATGTTCCGCACAGTCGCCGCCGCCATCGCATTGTTCGCATCCGCCGCCGTTTCCGCCCAGGCACCGTCACCGGGTGAGGCGATGCAGCATGATATGCCGCCGGGCTTCAAGATCGGCTTCGACAAGGTTCAGGGGCCGATGCACATCGTCGAACTGGTGCCGGAAGGCGAGACGGTGGAGGCGTGGACCAAGATGGCGACGCTGCAAACCTTCGCCGGCGGCGTCCAGCGCACGCCCGAACAATTGCTCGCCTTCATCGGCGACGGCTTCGCCCGCGCCTGCCCCGGCGTGATGCGCGATCCGATCCGCGCCGAAACCATCAACGGCTATGCCAATGCCTTCATGGCGCTCCGCTGCCCCAGCAACCCCGCCACCGGCAAGCGCGAGGATGTGATCTTCCGCGCCATTCGTGGCGAGAGCAATTTCTACGTCGCGCAGATGGCGGTGCGTTATGCGGCGCCACCGGCCGAAGCGGAGGCGGATCGGCGCTGGCTGCGCGCCGTGCTCGTCTGCGATCCGGCAAGCAAGGCGCACCCCTGCACCCGCTGATCCGACGCGCACCGATCTCGACTTGGGCGCCGCAAGGCGGCAGGGAGGCCGCACGGAGACGATAGCCCATGCCTGCCACACCCGCCTGGCCGCCCGCCAGCACGCCCCGCCTGTTCGTCGATATGCCGCTGGCCGCCGGCCTGTCGGTGCCGATCGACGGTGCCGCCGCCAATTATCTCGGCAATGTCATGCGGCTGAAGCCGGGGGATCCGGTGCGGTTGTTCGACGATCGCACCGGCGAATGGCTGGCCGAGGTTGCCGATGCCGCGAAACGACGGCTGACTTTGGTGATCACCGCACAGCTTTCCCCGCGTGAAGCGGTGCCCGATCTCTGGCTGCTTGCCGCCCCGATCAAGAAGGGCCGGATCGACTGGGTGGCCGAAAAAGCGTGCGAACTCGGCGTCGCGCGGCTGGTGCCGGTGCTGACGCGGCGGACGATCGTCGATCGGCTGAACGGCGAACGGCTGCGCGCGCACATGATCGAGGCGGCCGAACAATGCGGCCGCACGGCGCTGCCCGAACTTGCCCAACCCCTCAAGCTGGACGCGCTGTTGAAGGACTGGCCGGCCGATCGGGCGCTCTATTTCGCCGACGAAGCCGGCGGCACGCCCTTTGCGCAGGTGGCGAAGCCGGGGCCGGCGGCGATCCTGATCGGCCCCGAAGGCGGCTTCACCGATGAAGAACGCGCCGCGATCCGCGCCACGGCCGGCGCCGTCGGCATCGGCCTGGGCCCGCGCATCCTGCGCGCGGAAACGGCGGCGGCGGCGGCGATCGCGATCTGGATGGCGACGGCGGGGGACTGGCGCGGCGACGGCGCCTGATCGGGCGATCACCGTCCCGATTCGAAAAGTCGTTGAAAAATGGCGATGTCCTGCCATCCTTCCCGCTTCATCCCTGTCAGGGAGGTTTGTTCAGGATGAACGGAACGAACAACAACACCACGTCGGGCTTCGATCTCAATCACCCGACCATCGTCGCCCTGCTTTATCTGGCCAGCTTCTTCATCGGCATCACCAGTCTGGTCGGCATCGTGCTCGCTTATGTGTGGCGCGGCGAAGCGGCCGGCAGTTGGGAAGCCAGCCATTATACCTTCCACATCCGCACCTTCTGGATCGCGGTGATCGCCGGCCTGATATCGGCCGTGCTGTCGCTCATCCTGATCGGGCTGTTCGGCCTGCTCGCCGTTGCCGTCTGGGTCGTCATCCGCACGGTGATCGCGCTTCTGGCCGCGCAACGGCGCGAACCGATCGCCAATCCGGAAAGCTGGCTCTGGTAGGATCGTGCGCCGCCCGTCGCGCTGCCAACGCACGCGGCGGGCGGCTGTTCACGTCGTCCGTTCCCAAGTGCAACTGATCGCTGGCTAAGCCGCCTCGCCCCCGCTATGGGCGCCACATGAGCACGCGCACGGAATCGGGCCAGGATGATCCCCTGATCGAAGGTCGCGACGACCTTCTCGCCATCTTCCAGAAGGGCGAAAAGCCCCGCGAACGCTGGCGCATCGGCACCGAGCATGAAAAGTTCGTCTATTGGCTGAACGATCACCGCGCGCCTTCCTATGAGGAACCGGGCGGCATCCACGCCCTGCTTCTCGGCCTCACCAAATATGGCTGGGAACCGGTTTACGAAGGCGACAACGTCATCGCGCTCACCGGCCCGGACGGCGCCGTCAGCCTGGAACCGGCGGGCCAGCTCGAACTGTCGGGCGCCCCGCTCGACAACCTGCACCAGACCTGCGCCGAAACCGGCCGCCATCTCGAACAGGTGAAGGCGGTGGGCGATCGGCTCGGCCTCGGCTATCTCGGCCTCGGCTTCTGGCCGGACAAGACCCGCGCCGAACTGCCGGTCATGCCCAAGGGCCGCTACGGCATCATGCTGCGCCATATGCCGCGCGTCGGATCGCTGGGGCTGGACATGATGCTGCGTACCTGCACCATCCAGACCAACCTGGATTATTCCAGCGAGGCGGACATGGTGAAGAAGTTCCGCGTGTCGCTGGCGTTGCAGCCGCTGGCCACCGCGATCTTCGCCAATTCGCCCTTCACCGAAGGCAAGCCCAACGGCTATCTCAGCTATCGCAGCCACATCTGGACGGATACCGATCCGCACCGCACCGGCATGCTGCCCTTCGTGTTCGAAGATGGCTTCGGCTACGAACGCTATGCCGATTACATGCTCGACGTGCCGATGTATTTCGTCTTCCGCAACGGCGGCTATATCGACGCGGCGGGGCAGAGCTTCCGTGATTTCCTGAAGGGCGATCTGCCCGCGCTGCCGGGCGAAAAGCCGCGGCTGGGCGACTGGACCGACCATCTTTCCACCGCCTTCCCCGAAGTGCGGCTGAAGAGCTTCCTCGAGATGCGCGGCGCCGATGGCGGGCCGTGGAACCGGATCTGCGCGCTGCCCGCTTTCTGGGTCGGCCTGCTTTACGATCAGACGGCGCTCGACGCGGCGTGGGACACGGTGAAGCACTGGACGATCGAGGATCATCACCGCATCCGCGCGGAGGTGCCCAAGCTCGGCCTCAACGCAAGGGGGCCGCGCGGCCGCACCTTCCAGCAACTGGGCAAGGAAATCCTCGCCATCGCCGATGCCGGCCTGTCCGCGCGCGCGCGGCTGAACGGCGCGGGCGACAGCGAACAGGGTTATCTCGATCCGGTCCGCGAAATCGTGGAATCGGGCAAGACGCCGGCCGAACGCCTGCTCGCCAAATATGACGGCGAATGGGGCGGCGACATTTCGCGCATCTATGACGAGACGCGTTTCTGACCCGGCACCCCGCACGCGCAAGGAGCTGATCGGGCGCCACTTCCCGGCCTGATTTCGGCCATGATCCACGGTGACGGTCGCGCCATGAAAGGCGCGATCGGCCGATCCTTCGCTGTCCTGCTATGTGCCGCGCCCGTGCCTGCGGCGGCCGAACTGACCGCCGAGGAGATGGTCGAGCAGTCGAAGGCCGTGTTCGGCTCGCCCGATTGCGGGCGCCCGCGCAACAGCGGCGAAATCGTCGTATGCGGCCGCGCCGAGCCGCGCGCTCGCGAAACGCTACCCGAAGTCGCTGCGCCCGAACTTCTTCTGCCGCCAGCGGAAATCGGCCTGTTCGGCGACGTGCGCGCCCGGATTCAGGCCGAACAGCCCGGCCGTAGCGATGGCCTGCCCGACCGCCGCATCAAGGCGACGGTCAGGCTGCCCTTCTGATCTATTCCGCCGCCTGCGGCAGGTCCGCCGCCAGCGTCGCGGCCGCATCATGGCCGATCAGCCGATCGTAATTCTGGTGCATGCGCAGCACATTCTGCTCGCGCCGGCCAAGGATGATCGACGGCACCGCGCCCGCCTCCATCATCACCTGCGAATTGGACTGAATCTTCATATCCTCGTCCATCGCCACCTTGATCAGCATGTCGGCGACATATTCGTTGCGGGCGCGCTCCTCCTCGGTCGGGTTCTTGCCCCAGCCATAAAGCCGGAAGATGTAGTTGCATTCGCCCGGATGATCGGCCGGGTCGCTGCGCTGGAAGATCGCCATCGCCTCGCCCGCGATCACAACGCTGTTCGGGAAGATCGCGTTCGATACGGAGAAGTGGCAATATTCCGGCCATTCCTCTTCGGGCTTGTCCTTCAGCTCCATGATCTGCGGCATCACCGAAACCAGCGTGTGATGCAGCCCGAAATCAAGGTGGACGAACTGCTGCATCGTCATCGGCCCCACCGTTTCCGGGTGAAGGAAGGGGACGTGATAGCCCTCGACCCCGCCGTCGACGGCATGTTTCCAGTTGATCCGCGCCTTGGTGCTGAATTCGCGCACGAGGTGCAGATTCTCGAAATGATAGCCGGCCAGATGCTCCTTGATCGGGCCGAAGAATTCGTCGACGTCGATGGCGCCATCGGGCTGCGGGTGGACGAGCAGGAAGCCCATCGTCTCGACGCAGGGCAATTCGATAAGCCCGCGATCCTCGAGCAGCCCGTCAAACGCCTTGCGGCTCGGCACGCCGACCAGATCGCCGTTCAGCGCGAAGGTCCAGGCATGATAGGGGCAAACGAAGCTCGCCGCCTTGCCGCAGCCCTCCGCCAGTTGCACGCCACGGTGGCGGCAGGCGTTCAGAAAGGCCCGCGCCACCCCGTCGCGCCCACGCACCAGCAGGATCGGCTTGCCGGCGATCTCGGTCGCATAATAATCGCCCGGCTCGGCGATGTCGGCGCTGTACGCCAGCAATTGCGCGCGATTGTGGAAGAAGACTTCCTTCTCCTTCTCGAACCGCGCACGATCGACGAAGCGGCCGATATCCAGCTCAACCGCGGGTTCGTCGCAATATTCCAGCTCGTTCGCCTCGGCCATTGCGATGATGCGCCGGGCCAGTTCGATCCGCTTTCCACGTTCCATGATGTGGCACCCTCTCCGAAATGCGCAGATGCCAGTCTTCGCCGGCATTGAGACACGCTTTGCGGAGCCAAGGCTGTGGCGACGCGGCCATGTGCGCAAGGCCTAACTAAATCACCGCCGGAGGGATGCCATCCGTCGATCCGCCCCCTGCCACCATCGCGTTCCCCGCGGAGGCGCGATGGCGCTCAGATCGGCAGCGCGATGTCGTTCTTCACCTCTTCCAGCACCGGATAGGTCCGCGTTTCGCGGACGCCGGGCATCTGGACGAGCGTTTCGGCGAGGAAATTGCGATAGGCCGCCATGTCGCGCACGCGGACCTTGATCAGAT
The DNA here is from genome assembly GCF_900188165.1 of Edaphosphingomonas laterariae. Taxonomy (GTDB): domain Bacteria; phylum Pseudomonadota; class Alphaproteobacteria; order Sphingomonadales; family Sphingomonadaceae; genus Sphingomonas_E; species Sphingomonas_E laterariae. Next base: position 131,884 of record NZ_FZOS01000010.1, read on the forward strand.
AGTCGAAGCCACCGGCGACCATATGGCATTCGAGCACTTCGGGCAGGGTGACGATCGCGGCGGCAAATTGCTTGATCGTTTCGCGCGTCGTGCGATCGAGCAGCACTTCGATGAACATCATCAGCGAACGATCGAGCTTCGCGGGATCGAGCAGCGCCATGAAGCCGGTGATATAGCCCTGTTCGCGCAGGCGGCGCAGGCGATCGAGGCAGGCCGATGCGGAAAGCCCGCAACGGCTGGCCAGTTCCTGATTGGTGATCCTGCCATCCTTCTGGATTTCGCGCAGGATCCGGCGATCGCTCTCGCTCAGCATGGCCTGCCCCATCCGTGGAATCCCGTCCGTCGCGCCCCGGCCAGCATATCCGGGGCCGGCAATCGGGGCCCGGCGCGTCGGCCGGGCCCCGATCGTCCACTCACTGGCCGGGGTTGGGGGCAGGCGCGCCCGGCTGGTTGAGCCGCGCCTTTTCGGCGGCGACCATCTGGGCGACTTCGGCCAGCAGCACCTTGGCGTCGTAAACCACGCCGTCCTTGATCGTGTAGCTGACGCCGCCGACCATTTCCTGCTTGTTGGTTTCCGGGTTCAGGCGCGAATGGCCGGTGCCATAGAGCGTCTTGAGGTTGGCGAGCGGGTTTTCCTTCACGATCACCATGTCCGCCAGCATGCCCGGCCGGACGACGCCGGTCGGCGCCGGGACACCCTTGGGCTTCCAGGCTTCCTCGGCCCCCCACATCGTCGCCGAACGCAGGATCTCCAGCGGCGAGAAGCCCGCCTCGCGGAACAGCTCCAGTTCCTCGACATAGGCAAAGCCATAGACCTTGAAGATGAAGCCGGAATCGGTGCCGACCGTCACCTTGCCGCCGATATTCTTGTACCCGTTCACCAGGTCGAAGAAATTGCGGTAGAAACGGTTCCAGGCGAACTCATTCTCCGTGGTCCAGTCATAGAAATAGGAACCATGGTTGTCGCGGGTGGACTGGAAATAGCTCCACAGCTGCGGCGTCGTATATTTGTTCTGCCAATCGGCGTTGCGGGCACGCATCAGATCGCGCGAGGCCGCATAGATGTTGAACGTCGGGTTGAAGGTGACGCCGTTTTCCTTCTGATGCTCCAGATATTCCTGCCATTGCGGCGAACCTACCGGATACACCTCGTCCCAGATTTCGGCGATGTCGCCGAAGCGGTGCTGCTCGTTGTTATAATTGTAATCGAGCGGGAATTTCTGGATGGTCGAACCGTTCAGCAGCGATTCCATATGCCCATAATAATGGGTGATGGTATCGAGATGCGCGTCACCGGCATTGCGGCCGTTGAAATTGGCGACGCCGGTCTGCGCGAGATGGGCGACGGTGCCCATCTTGTTCTTGTGCGCCTCGTCGATCGCCGCGGCGATGATATCGGGCGTTTCTTCCGGCCGGTTGAAGAACTTGATGCCGTCGATGTTGTTCTTCGCGGCCCAGCGCACCCAGGCGCGTGCCTTTTCGGCGGAATCGATCGCGCCGCCCGTCCAGCCGGCACCCAGCGTCTGATAGTTGAAGATGCGCGGCGCCGCGATCTCGTTGGCGGCCGAACGGTTCTTTTCGGAACTGGCGACGGCGGGATCGGCCAGCGGCACGCCGCGCACCGTGGTCACGCCATGAGCCAGCCACAGCTTATAGGCGTAGCTGACGTCCGGCGCCTTGTCGCTCGCCGGGGTGTGGACGTGCATGTCGACGAAGCCGGGCATCACATACATGCCGGTCGCGTCGATCTCATAGTCGAAGTCGCGCGGCTCGCGGTCGGTCTTCAGCGGCAGGCCCGGCCAGCCGGCCTGGGTGACGGCGGTGATGCGATTGCCTTCGACCACGATGTCCATCGGCCCGCGCGGCGGCGCGCCGGTGCCGTCGATCAGCGTGGCGCCGCGGATCACGAACTTGCGGAACGGCCCCTTGCTTTCGGCCGACGTGCGCGCCGGCGCGGGAACGAATTGCGGCTTCTGCCCCGCGACCGCGCCGGTGGCGCCGCCGACGAACCAGTCGTCCGGGTCATGCGCGGGCGCCACCGTGGCAAGCCCGGTGGTGGCCAGCGCCAGCGCCGTCAGGCGAAGGATCATTTTTTTCATTCTACAACCCCGATTTGGAACCCCTGTCCGCCGGCATGATCCGGCGGGACGCAAAATAAAAGGGGGCGGCCGAAACCGGCCGCCCAGTAAATCATGGATGCGGCAGCCCTTCCTCGGGCATGCCCATGCGGCGCTTCTCCGCCTTCACCATCTCGGCCACGTCGGCCAGCAGCTTCTTGGCGTCATAGACGATGCCGTCCTTGACGGTGTAGCTGACGCCGCCGACGCGCTCCAGTTTCTGCGTCTGTTCGTTCAGGCGCAGCGCGCCCGTGCCGTAGAGCGTCTTGAAGTTCTGGAGCGGGTTTTCCTTGACGATGACGAGATCGGCGAGCTTGCCGACGCGCACCGATCCGATCGGCGGCACCGGCTGGCCCTTCGCCTCATACAGCGTCAGCGCGCCGTTCAGCGTCGCCGCCATCACCACCTGGCTCGGGTTGAACCCGGCTTCCTGCAGCATCTCCAGTTCCTGCACATAGCCGAAGCCATAGGGCTCGAAGATGAAGCCGGAGTCCGACCCCGTCACCACGCGGCCACCCATATTCTTGTAATCGTTCAAAAGGCGCATGAACTTGTGGTAGAAATTGCGCCACTTGATCTCGGTGCCCACGGTCCAGTCGTAAAAATAGGAACCGTGATTTTCGCGCGAGGACTGATAGAATTCCCAGAGCTGCGGCATGGTATATTGGTCATGCCAATCGGCGTTGCGGGCATGCATCAGATCGCGGCCGGCCGCGTAGATCGTCATCGTCGGATCGAAGGTGACGTGGTTTTCCTTCTGCTTTTCCAGATAGGCCCACCACATCGGCGATCCCTCCTCCACGCTTTCGGCATAGAGGTTGGCGACGTCACCGAAACGATCCTGCTCGTCGGCATAATTATAATCGTGCCGCCAGTTCTGGACCTGGCCGTTCTTCAGCATGGATTCGAAATGGCCGTAGAAATGGGTGACGGTGCCCAGCCCCGCCGCGCCGGCCTGTTCGGCATTCATCCGGCCCACGCCGATCTGCGAAAGATGGGCGACGGTGCCCAGCTTCAGCTTCTTGGCCTCGTCCATGATCGCGGCCATCACTTCGGGCGGCTGATCCTCGTTGTTGATCAGCTTGATGCCGTCGATGCCCTGCTTGGCCGCCCATTGCACCCAGGCGCGCGCCTTTTCCGGCGTGTCGGTGCGGGCGCCGCCCCAGCCCTTGCCCTGGCCGGGCCGCTGATAGGCGAAGATGCGCGGCGCGACGATTTCGTTGCGCTGCGATCGCGCGCGTTCGCTGATCGAGGTTTCGAGCGGCGCCAGATCGACACCGCGCACGGTGGTGACGCCATGGGCCAGCCACAGCTTGTAGGAATAGCTGAGGTCCGGCGCCTTGTCGTCGGTCGAACCATGGACGTGCATGTCCACGAAGCCCGGCAGCACGAACATGCCCGTCGCGTCTAGCTCATAGTCGAAGTCGCGCGGCTCGCGCCCGGCCTTCAGCGCCAGGCCCGGCGTGCCGGCCGGCAGGATCTGCGCGATGACGTTGTTTTCAATGACGATGTCCACCGGCCCGCGCGGCGGCGCGCCCGTGCCGTCGATCACCGTGACGCCACGGATCACCATCTTGGCATAAGGCCCGGCGCCTTCGCCGGCCTGCCGCGCCGGGGCCGGCTTCGCGCCGGCGCGCGGCTTCACCGCCTCCACCTTCAAGCCCTGCGCTTCATGCGCCGGGGCGATCGAACCGACCGAAATGGCCACCACGGCCGCGCCCAGCGCAAGGCCCAGACGCACGGATTGCTTGATTGTCAGCATGGAACACCCCCTCTTTTCGCGAAAAGCAGCGCGGCGTGGGGAGGCTTGCCGGCAGCGGCCGGCAAGCCTCATCCGATCAGCGGAACCGCTTGGTCAGCGTCAGGCCGAACGTGCGCGGCGGCGCGCTGTAGGTAACCGTCTTGCCGCCGGTATTGGCGCTCGACGAACGGCTGTTGACCGCCGCCGCGTCGAACACATTGTTGACGAACAGATAGGCGCTCCAGTCGCCATCCGATGCCTGCGTGCCGATGCGGGCGTTGACCAGTTCGAAGCCATCGACCTTGCGGCGATAGACGTCGAGCGGCGACAGCGTGCTGTAGGAGTTGCTGGTATAAGCCGCATCCATCCGCACCAGGCCGTCCAGATTGTCCGACAGCGGGAAGGTATATTCCGCCGAGCCGCTGACATTCCACTTCGGCACGAAGGCGAGGCGATCACCCTTGCGCCCGGTGGCGATGACCACGCTGCTGATCTGGTCCTCGGACAATTTGGCGTCGGTGTAGCCGACATTGCCGATTGATCTGCCCCCTTCTGAGTGGTCCAAAATTGATGATATTTTGGATTACGAAGGAGACAAGGAATGCCGAGCAAGAAGCATCGCCCGGAAGAGAT
>NZ_FZOS01000023.1 GCF_900188165.1 Edaphosphingomonas laterariae
CGCGCAAGCGCCATAGCCGAGGCCCGCGTCCGCGGCCTCGGGACGATCCGGTCGATCCATGGATCGATCCGAACAGCCCCCGCCTGGTCCCGGCCTGATCAACCCCACCCCCGACGCCAATCGTCGGGCAGCAGATCAGCTGCTCGCCGAAACCCGCTCAATCCGTAGATCCATGGCCTCGCGTCCGATAACGGCGACGAACCGGGAGCCTTCCGGAACGAACCATTGGGTCCGGTAGGCGAGGACGGCGCGCAGGCGCTCGAGCAGGGCCGCTTCATCGCCCAGAAGGAGACGGGTCGCCATTTCCTGCGCATCGAGCAGGAAACGATCGTGCTGCGTATCCCAGCTATCAGCCTCGCGATCGTCGCTGGCGCAAAAGCAGGCGCCGTCGAGCAGATCGACCAGTTCGGCAGGCGTGACGGCCGTGGGTGCCGCCAGGAGAATATTAGCCTCCTCAAAGCTCCAGAAGAGGCCATCGTCATATTCGATGGCGACAGGCGCCGGTATATGAAGCGTTTCAGGGGCGGGGCCAGAAATCGTCAGCACGAGATCCAGTCGCTCGACCGTGCCGCTGTCGATACCGGGAAGGTCCGACCCACCGAGCACAAGCGTCTCGCCCCCCTTGTCGATCTCGAAGCGGAGATCAGTGATCCGGGGAAGCCGGTCATACCAGCCATAGCCCACCATCGCCTCGTCGGATTCGGCGAGCCGTCCCTCATAGCGGCCGTCCTTCGAGAGCGCGAATGCAGCGCACTGCTCGAGCGGCGGCCCGAAATCATCGATCAGGACGAGATCGTCCGTCGAGGTCAGGTGCTGGTGCCCGGACCCGCTGTTGTAGTCGGCGACCGCCGGCGTCCATGAGAAAAGCTCACCCCGTGCCTCGGGAAGCTGAACATCGAGATCGGCCGCCTCTCGCCAGTCCGCGAAGGCCAGACGATGACTGCCGAGCGCCTGGATATGCCGGTAGATGGCGAGGCGGATCGCCGCGCGCAGGCTCTGCAGCGCGCCATTCTCGACCATCTCCTTGCGGGCTGGGAGTACGAGCTGCAATTCCGGAGCATCGACGATGTCGATCTTGGCCGCCCAGTGGCGATCCTTTTCCGCGACCGTTGGAAGGAGCGACGCGACAGTCACGCCATGGAAGTTGATGCTCGGGCTGAAATGCCGGTGAAGATAGTTGCGATAGATGCCGATGCGGACGCCGTCCTGCTCGATGATCGTCTCTGCGCCCTTCAGCCAGTCCTCGCGGAGTAGATCCTGGCCGTCGAGCCGAACCGGAAGCGGGCAATAACGCGCGGCGCTTTGTGCAATAGTCTCGAGTGACTTGAGCCATTGCGCGTCAATCGGCACCCGGATCTCGGTTCCGAACGGGTGGGTGCAGGGCGCAACGGCGATGGGCGCGCCGGACTCCCAATCGCCTGAAGCGATGCGGATCGACCAGCCCTCGCCAGTCGAGCGCGGGCAGGAGCGAATCTCGACATCGCGACCGGCAAGGCTGAACACGCCCATGCCGGCAGGATCCTCCCGCCGCGCGATCTCGTCACCCCAACCCGACCGACCGAGGGCGAGAATGACCGATGGATCCTCGATCCCGGCGCCATCGTCGGCAATGGCGAGAAACGCAGTCCCATCGGCGTCGATGACCTTGAGGTCGACCGCGCTCGCACCCGCCCGGCGTGCGTTTTGGATAAGCTCGGAGAGAATATCGCCAAGCGTGTTATTGAAGAGGCGGGTGACTCTGGTGACGGCGGCAGGATCGACCTGGCTGTTGATCGTGGCGGGAAGGGACATCTGGGGCTCCTCGACAAGTGGAAATTCTCCACCTGCAGTCCCCCTCCCCTTTTCCCGGACCGCCGAAGGGCGCGATCGAAGCCCTCAATAATCCTCGGCGAGCATGATCGTGAGCACGCGCCGCGTGAGCGATGCGTCCGCTGGATCTTCCGATCCGAATTCGAGGGCGGGATCATAATAGTCGATCTTGAAGAAGATGCGTTCGCCCCGAAGATCAAAGGCGCCGAAGTCTCGTTCCGGGCCGTCGCCGGGGCCAAAGTCATACCGGCGGACGGCGGCGAGGAGTTCAGCCTGGGCAATGATTTCACGAACCGCGTCTTCTTCGCCTGCGAGACGAGCGAGGCAGGCGCGGGTCACGACAAGGCGAGCGGTCGGATCGAAACCCTGGCGGCAACGGTCGTTCAAACGGGCGATCTGTTCTGTAACGGAGATGGTCATGCTGCCTCCTTCAGGCCGGCGTTGAACTGCTCGAGCCACTCCGCCATGGCCGGACGGTCGGGGAGCGGGACATGGGCCGCCACATCCTGGAACCGGATGAGGTCGGCAGGCGCGTCGTGGATGATCGCGTCGATGTCGGCGGCCGGCAGCAACTCTTCGGCGCGGATGAAATCGGTCATGCGCCCGGGCCGCGTGCGCGTCGAGCGGCGCCACAGGCCTTCGACGGTCCTGAGACGCGGGGCCGCTCTCGCCTCGACCAGCACGATGAGGCGCAGACACCAGGACGGAAGGGCGCGAACTTCGTCCGGCTTCATCGCCCCGCAGATGAAGCAGCTCGATTTTGGCGGGACGGGAAGCTGAGCGGCTTCGATCCGGGCGATGCAGGCCGCGCGATCCCAGCCCCATTCGCGCAGTGGGTAGCGGCATTCGAAAAGATCGCTCGTGATGGTCGAGGCATGGGTATAGCGCCGCGTGTCAGCCGGCGATGCGTCGTAGCCGATAAGGCGAACGACCTTCTGGCCGCGCGCCCAGGCGTCCTTGGCCGGTTCCCACTGCTTGAGAAAGGCGTCCTGCGGGGCGACCTTCCATTTGAGCGAGCACGAATGGCGCCCCAGCGAAATGCTCGGCAAGGTGGCGTTCGTCAGAACGTTGGACAGCAGATCGAAATAGGGCGGCCAATGCTTGAAACGGCGCGGTGTGTAGCGCACCGTCACATAGGGAATTCCTCGCGCCGCCATCCAGGCGGCGATCATCTTCTGATAGGCATAAGTTTCCGGCTTCTCGACGCCAGGATCCCCGGTGATCACGAGGTCAGGCGGCGTGCCCCGGCTTTCAAGTTCGAGAAGAAGCGCGGTGCTGTCGACACCGATGCCATAGGCCAGGACGACGGGCTGCGGCGCATCGACGCGAATATAATCGAGCAGGCGCGCGGGAGCGGAGCCGGCCTCGGCCGGGATTGAGGTGAGATCGCACATGGGGATATCCAAATGGGCTTGAGCAGAGCTTTGGCTCGATCACTCCTTCCCACTCCCCTCTCATCTGGACGGCTCCGGCATCGATCCACGTCCATGAGATATTGTTGCGCGCCGTTGGCCGCGGCAGCCTGATTTCGCTATTGGCACCGCCGGCGCACAACAGGCGTCATCGGCGGCGTTTTGCGGAAAAGTGCGCTCAGCCTCGAACCATTCCCATAATCCGTCGCATCGCCGCTGATGTAGAAAGCCGCCCACGCCCCATCCTGGGCACCGGCGATCCAGCTCCTTTCGGACTCGGCATAGCAGCAAGCCGTCACGCCCTCGTCCAGACCCGGTCAGTCGAAGGCACTCAAACGGCCATAAATGTCTGCCAGTTCGTTCTGGATACCGAGACGCGCGGGGCCATTGGGCATCATGCCTTCTGTCGTGGCGGAACCAGAGTCCCATCGATCGAGGCGAGGATTTCCGCCGGAGCAATGACCGGTCGATCCGTTTCGACCCGCTCCGAATAGCGATCGACCAGTTGATCGACATGCGGGCGGAGCAGGACAGTGAAACGCACCAGTTCCTCCATCACGTCGACGATCCGGTCGTAATAGCTCGACGGCTTCATCCGCCCGGCCTCGTCGAACTCGGTGAAGGCTTTGGCGACGCTCGACTGGTTGGGGATGGTGAACATCCGCATCCAGCGGCCGAGGACGCGCAAGCTGTTCACGCTGTTGAACGATTGTGAACCTGCGGAGACCTGCATGACGGCAAGGGCGCGACCCTGCGTCGGGCGCATGCCCTTCAAAGCCAGCGGCAGGTGATCGATCTGCGATTTCATGATCCCGGTGATCTGGCCGTGCCGTTCCGGGCTGCACCAGACCTGGCCCTCGGACCAGAGCGCATGCGCCCGCAGTTCGTGAACCGCCGGATGATCGTCATCCTGGACCTGATCGGGCATCGGCAAATCGGAGGGATCGAAAATCCGCGTTTCGCAGCCGAAGAACTGGAGCAGACGCGCCGCCTCTTCCACCACAAGCCGCGAATAGGACCGTTCGCGCAAGGATCCGTAGAGCAGCAGGATGCGCGGCGGCGGATTGAGATCCCCCAGGCCCAGGGCTGGACGCCGATGAACATAGTCAGGCTTGAGCGCTGGAAGACGGTCGGGATCGGCAAGCGTCCGCAATCGGCTGTGGTTCGTCTCGTTCATGCCCGGACCTCCGCCGGCACGCTGTCGGGGAACCAGCGCCGCCCGAACCAGAAGGCGGCGTTGACCAGCAGGATCAGCACCGGAACCTCGACCAGCGGCCCGATCACCGCAGCGAAGGCGACCGGGGAAGCCAGTCCAAAGGCGGCGATGGCGACCGCAATCGCCAGTTCGAAATTGTTGCCCGCGGCCGTGAACGCCACCGCCGTCGTGCGCGGATAGTCGCTCTCGATCAGCTTGCCCATGAAGAAGCTGATGCTGAATTGAACCACGAAGTAGATGGTGAGCGGGATGGCGATCCGCAGTATGTCACCCGGCAGTGTCACGATCTCATTGCCCTTGAGGCTGAACATGGCGACGATGGTGAACAGCAGCGCGACGAGCGTGATCGGGCCGATCCTGGGCAGAAAGCAGGTTTCATACCATTCATTCCCCCTAGCCTTGACCAGCCATTTGCGGGAGAGAAATCCAGCCAGAAAGGGAATGCCGAGATAGATCAGCACCGCCTCGGCGATGGTCCAGAAGCTGACATTGATAACGCTGCCCTCCAGCCCGAGCAGCGGCGGCAAAAAGGCGAGGAAGAACCAGGCGTAAACGCTGAAGAACAGGATCTGGAAGATTGAATTGAACGCGACCAGCGCAGCCACATACTGGTTGTCGCCCTTGGCGAGATGGTTCCAGACGATGACCATGGCAATGCAACGGGCGAGGCCGATAAGGATCAGGCCTGTCATATATTCCGGCTTGTCGCTGAGGAAGATGACGGCGAGCGCAAACATCAGCACCGGGCCGATGATCCAGTTCTGGATCAACGAGATCGCCAGCACCCGCTTGTCTTCGAACACGCGCGGCAGTTCCTCATAGCGCACCCGCGCGAGCGGCGGATACATCATCAGGATCAGGCCGATGGCGATGGGCAGGTTGGTGGTCCCCCAGGACAGGCTGTCGATCGCCCTTGGCAATCCTTCGAAGGTCGATCCCAGACCCACGCCGAGCGCCATGGCGAGGAAAATCCACAAGGTGAGATACCGATCGAGAAACGACAGGCGTTCACGCCTGGGCTGTGCGGTCATCTTGATCCCTCGTTCAACCGGTGACACGCCTGCCGGCGGCATCGATCACCTGTTCGCCGTCTTCCTTGGCGAAGGCGCTGCGCTGGTCAGCCGGTAGGAGGTCGAGGACCTCCTCGGACGGACGGCAAAGCTTCACGCCCAGCGGCGAGACGACCAGCGGCCGATTGATGAGGATCGGATGTTCCATCATCGCATCGATCAACTGCGCATCAGTGAGATCCGGATTGTCGAGTCCCAGTTCGGCAAAGGGCGTGCCCTTCTCGCGCAGCAGGGCGCGCGGGGTGACGCTGGCGCGGACGATGAGGCTTGCCAGCAAGGCACGCGAAGGCGGAGTCTTGAGGTACTCGATGACATGCGGTTCGATGCTGGCATTGCGGATCATGGCCAGCGCATTGCGCGAGGTTCCGCATTCAGGATTGTGGTAGATGACGATGTCGACAGGCGTCTCCGGGTGGGTCATTCGCATGCTCCTGCCCTGACGCTGGCGCCCTCGCTCTGGCCGATTTCCCTGAGTTTGCGCCGCATCGCCATCTCGTCGAGGCTGGCGAGCGGGAGCGCGAGGAACAGCGAAATACGGTTCTGCAAGTAGCGCAGGGCCTGCATGAAGGCCTCGCGCTGATCATCGCCTTCGACGGCGGCCGGATCCTCGATGCCCCAGTGCGCCGTCATCGGATGGCCGATCCACACGGGACATGTTTCGCCTGCGGCGTTATCGCAGACGGTGAAGATGAAATCGAATTGCGGCGCGTCCGGCACGGCGAACTCGTCCCAGCTTTTCGAACGCATGCCCGCTGTGTCGAACCCAAGCCCGTTCAAAACCGAGAGCGCCATCGGATGGACTTCGCCCCTGGGCTGGCTGCCGGCGCTCCAGGCGCGGAAACGCCCTTCCCCCAGCTTGTTCATGATGGCTTCGCCCAAGATCGAGCGGGCGCTGTTACCGGTGCACAGGAAGAGCACGTTGTAGGTCTTGCCGGGGCCGATCGTGTCGGACATGGGAGTAACCTCAGGCCTTGCAGTCGAGCTCGCCGAACAGATCGGCGCACATTTCAGGGACGCCCTGGCAGCAGTCCTCCATCAGGAAGGCCAGCAGCCGGCGCATCCCCTCATAATCGGCGCGATAGTGGATGAGCCGGCTTTCCCGCTCGGACTCCACGAGTCCCGCCCGTTCAAGAATACCCAGATGATGCGACATGGTGGACGGAGGCACATTGGCGGCCTGCGCGATGGCGCCGGCGATCAGTCCATCGGGCCCTGCCTTCACCAACATACGAAAGACAGACAGGCGCGTGTCATGCGCCAGCGCGCCAAGCGCCTCGACGGCCGAGTCCTGCGGATTGAACTCCTTCATGGTCGATTCCATCCTTCCAAACTCATCGAATAATAGTAGGCGCCTGCGCGGTCAATCTACATTTCGAGAAGTATAGAATCATATACCACTATGGAGATGGCCGATGGTCTGAGTGACCATGATGCACTCATGCGGATGGGCCGACAGCCTCGATCCAGGCGGAACCATCTTGCGCCAGACGCTCATGACAGATAGATAGTAATAGATTACTATCTTTTGAAGGCGCAAGCTATGAACGGGCGGTCCAGACATCTTCCCGCTGACGAGCGACGGGCGGCGACCGTGGAGGCGGTGGTCGGCCTGGCCGCGGAACAGAACCCGAGCGACATCACCACGACGGCCATCGCCCAGCGGATGGGTCTGACCCAGGGCGCGCTCTTCCGCCACTTCCCGACCAAGGACGCCATCCTGCAGGCGGTCATGTCCTGGGTGACCGAGCGCTTGCTCGGCCGCGTGGACAAGGCGGTCGAGGAAGCCGCCTCTCCGGCTGCCGCGCTTGAAGCGGTTTTCATGACGCATATCGATTTCGTGTCTGATCACCCGGGTGTACCGCGAATGCTGTTCGGGGAGTTGCAGCGACCGGGCGAGACGCTTCCCAAGCGCATGGCCCAGACCCTGATCCGCCATTATGGCGAACGGCTGCATACCCTGCTCGACGCCGGAAAGGCACGGGGCGAACTGCATGCGGACCTCGATCCGGAAGCCGCGGCCACCCTGTTCATCGGCACGGTCCAGGGCCTGGTCATGCAATCCATGCTGGCGGACGATGTGACCCGCATCCGCAGCGATGCGCCCGGCGTGTTCGCCATCTATCTGCGCGGCGTCGGAGCATCATCATGAAGAACATCCGCCTGTCCGGCACGACAAAGCGGATCCTGATCATTGCGGCCGTCATCGTGATCATCGGTGCTGGATGGCTGTGGATGCAGCGGGGCAGCCGCGACGGCGACGCCCTCAATCTGTACGGCAATGTCGACATCCGGGAGGTGCAATTGGCCTTCCGCCAGTCCGGCCGCGTCGCGCAGATGCTGTTCGATGAAGGCGATCATGTCGAGCCGGGCGCACATATGGCGACTCTCGACGCGCAGCCGTTCGAGGAAGCGCTCGCGGCCGCCGACGCCGCCGTAGCGGCCGCACAGGCAGACCTCGACAAACTGCGCCGCGGGCTGCGGCCGCAGGAGATTGCGCAGGCGCAGGAGGCCCTCAATCAGGCCCTGGCCGTCGCCAGGGACACGGAGCGTAATTTTGATCGGCAGAGCCAGTTGCTCGCGTCGGGAGCCGCCAGTCAAAAGACGGTCGATGCCGCGCGCACTGCGCGCGATCAGGCCGCCGCCAGTGTCAAGGCGGCCCGGGCCGCGCATTCGCAAGCCGCCGAAGGCTTCCGCAAGGAAGACATCGCGGCGGGGCAAGCGCGCCTCGCCGCCGCACAGGCAGCACGGGCTCAAGCCGCCACCGCGCTCGCCGACACGGTTCTGCTTGCACCCGGCACCGGCACGATCATCGCACGGGTGCGCGAACCCGGCAGCATGGCTGTCAGCCAAAGCCCGGTCTATAGCCTCAGCCTTGATGCTCCGGTTTATGTGCGGGCTTATGTCGGCGAACCGGATCTGGGGCGTATCGCGCCCGGAATGCGGGTGCGCGTTCGCAGCGATTCCTCCGACAAACTCTATCAAGGCCAGATCGGGTTCATTTCGCCTCGCGCCGAGTTCACGCCCAAAACGGTAGAAACGACCGATCTGCGCACGGATCTGGTCTATCGTCTGCGGATCGTGGTCACCAATGCCGATGCCGCGCTGCGTCAGGGCATGCCGGTAACGATCGAGGTCGTAGTCGGACAAACCTCCGGCGCGCGCGCCAAAGGCCGCTGACGTGCCGCCCGCCACCGCGCCACAGGAGCAAAATGGCGATGTCGCGGTCGTCATCGACAGGTTGAGCAAGCATTTCGGCAGTGCGCCTGCGTTACAGGATCTCAGCGCGCAGATAAGCTATGGCCGACTGACCGGGCTGGTCGGGCCGGACGGCGCGGGCAAGACCACCTTGATGCGTATCCTGACAGGACTGCTGGTGCCGAACAGCGGCCACGCCAGGGTAGCGGGCTTCGATGTGGTGGACGACAATGACGCCATCCATGTCGCGACCGGCTACATGCCGCAACGCTTTGGCCTCTACGAAGACCTGTCGGTCATGGAGAATATGCGGCTCTATGCGCAGTTGCGCGGTATGGCCGCCGATGGACACGCCGACCTGTTCGCCCAACTGCTCGACTTCACACGTCTTGCCCCCTTTACCGGACGCCTGGCGGGCAAGCTCTCCGGCGGCATGAAGCAGAAGCTGGGTCTCGCCTGCGCATTGATGGCCCGGCCTGCTGTCCTGCTGCTCGATGAACCGGGTGTCGGTGTCGATCCGGTCAGCCGTCAGGATCTGTGGCGCATGGTGCAGGCGCTGACCGACGAAGGGATGGCCGTAGTCTGGTCGACCGCCTATCTCGACGAAGCCGAACGCTGCGACAGCGTGCTGCTGCTCAACGAAGGGCGGCTCGCCTATGACGGACCGCCCGGAGAGCTGACCGCGCGCCTTACAAGCCGGAGCTTTCGGCTGGAACAGGTCGGCGAGCGGCGGCGGGCCGTGCTAGCCGAAGTGCTCAGCCTGGACAGTGTCGGCGACGGGGTGATCCAGGGCGCCGGCGTCCGCGTGGTGCTGCGCGCCGATGCGGGAACCGAGCAAATTAGCGCGCTCGCCGATCGGGTCGGCGCACAACTGAAAGCGGTGCCTGCCCGCTTCGAGGATGCTTTCATTGATCTTCTGGGCGGCGGTCCGGGCGGCACATCGGCGCTTGCCGAAGGGATGCCGCCGGTCGAACTGGCTTCAGACGTTGCCGTCTCCTGCCGCGATCTGACCAAGCGTTTCGGCGATTTCACCGCCACCGACATGGTGAGCTTCGAGGTCCGCAAGGGCGAGATATTCGGTCTGCTCGGGCCGAACGGCGCCGGCAAATCGACCACCTTCAAGATGCTGTGCGGCCTGCTCAAACCCACCAGCGGCGAAGCGCAGGTGGTGGGGCTGGACCTGCGCCGGGCGACCGGTGCTGCCAAAGGCCAGCTTGGCTATATGGCGCAGAAATTCTCGCTCTATGGTTTGCTGTCCGTGCGGCAGAACCTGGAGTTCTCCGCGGGCGTCTATGGCCTGAAAGGCGCCGCGCGGCAGGCGCGGATCGACGAGATGATCGACATCTTCGGGCTGCAACCCTGGCTGTCGGCGGCGCCGGAGTCCCTGCCGCTCGGGGTCAGGCAACGTCTGGCGCTGGCCTGCGCGGTGATGCACCGCCCGCCCGTGCTGTTCCTGGATGAACCGACTTCGGGCGTCGATCCCATCACGCGCCGCGAATTCTGGACCCATATCAACGGCCTTGCCCGCAAGGGGGTGACGGTGATGGTCACCACCCATTTCATGGACGAGGCGGAATATTGCGACCGGGTGGCGATGCTCTATCGCGCCCGGCTGATCGCGCTCGACACGCCGGACGCCCTCAAACGCAGCGCGGTAAGCGATCTCCGTCCGGACCCGACCATGGAAGACGCCTTCATTCATCTGGTCGAAGCCGAGGACCGCGCTGACGAAGCCCGCAGCGGAGTTGCCGCATGAACGGCGCGGGCGGATCGCGAACGGACCTTCAAGCCATGCGCCGCTTCGATCCGAAGCGCCTTTGGGCGCTGGTGTTCAAGGAAAGCCTGCAGGCGATGCGCGACCCGTCCACGCTGCTGATCGCCTTCGCCCTTCCGGTCGTGCTGCTGCTGCTGTTTTCCTATGCGGTATCACTCGATGTGCGCGCGGTGCGCATCGGCGTCGTGCAGGAATCCGAATCTGCTTCGGCGCAATCGCTGGCCGCCGCCTTCGCCGGCACCCGTTATCTGGACGTCACCTTCGCCCATGACCGGCGCGAAGTCGCCGACCAGGTCGTCTCGGGCGATTTGCGCGGATTTGTGGTGATCCCGCAGGATTTCGAGCAGCGCCTGGCCGATCGCGGCACGCGGCCTCTGGTGCAGATCATCGCCGACGGTTCGCAGCCCAATACCGCCAACTATGTCACCAACTATGCGCAGGGCGTGGTGCAGACCTGGCGGGGCGGGCTTGATGGCGAGACGCCACGCGCAGCCGTCACGATGGAGCCGCGCTACTGGTTCAACGCCGAACTGGAAAGCCGCCGCGCGCTGGTGCCCGGCGCGATCGCCATCGTCATGACCATCATCGGCACCATGCTGACCGCGCTGGTGGTGGCGCGCGAATGGGAGCGCGGCACGATGGAAGCGGTGCTCTCCACGCCCGCATCGGTCGCGGAGATCCTGATCGGCAAGCTCCTGCCCTATTTTGCGCTCGGCATGCTGGCCACGCTCGGTGCGACCGCGCTGGCGGTCTTCGTGTTCGGCGTGCCGCTGCGCGGATCGCTGGCGGCGCTCCTGCTGCTTTCGGCCACCTTCATGGTGCCGGCGCTGGGCCAAGGGCTGCTGATTTCGTCTGTCACCCGCAACCAGTTCCTGGCCGCGCAGATCGCCTTGTTCTCCGGTTTTCTGCCGGCCTTCATGCTGTCGGGCTTTCTCTATGAGATCGACGCGATGCCCGCGCCGATCCGGGCCATCACCTGGGCGATACCGGCGCGCTATTTCGTCTCTTCGCTAAAAACCGTCTTTCTGGCCGGCGACATCTGGGCCGTCTTCGTGCCGAACCTGCTGGCGATGGGCGCCATCGGCGTCCTGTTTTTCCTCCTGGCCAAGCGCGCCACGCGCAAGAATCTGGAGTGACGAGCCATGACGCGGCACAATGGCTATCTCTCTTTCACCCGGCTGCGAGCCCAGTTCGTCAAGGAAGTGCTGAGCATCCTGCGCGATCCGCGCAGCCGCATGGTGGTGTTCATGCCGCCGCTGCTGCAACTGCTGGTGTTCGCCTTCGCCGCGACGCTCGAAGTGCGCAACGTCGATATTGCCGTGCATAATCAGGATGCGGGCCGCTGGTCGCATGAACTGATCGCGCGGCTCGATCGGGCCGACTTCATTACCCAGGTCTATCGCGTGACCGACGGTCAGGAACTGGGACGCCTGATCGACCAGGGCAAGGTGATCGCGGCGCTCGACATCCAGCCGGACTTTTCGCGCGCAATCGCTGCCGGAGACAGCGGCCGTATCCAGCTGTTGATCGACGGCCGGCGCAGCAATTCGGGACAGATCACCGCCAGTTATCTCTCCGCCATCGCCGCCGAAGTCGGCGCGGAGGCCAACCCCGGCACAGGTCCTGCGACGCCAGTGGCGGTACGCAACTGGTTCAATCCCAATCTGACGTATCGCTGGTTCATCGTCCCGGGCCTCTCCGGCATCCTGGCGTTCTTCAGCGCACTGCTCATAACCTCGCTGTCGATCGCCCGTGAACGCGAACTGGGAACCTTCGACCAGTTGCTGGTCTCACCAACCTCCACGCCGGAAATCATCCTGTCCAAATCCTTGCCGGCGCTGGTCATCGGCACCATGCTCGGACTTCTGATGATGGCCGCGGCCGCGGGACCGTTCCGGATTCCGTTCAACGGGTCGTTCGCGCTGCTGTTTGTCAGCCTGGTCCTGTTCATCCTGTCGGTGGTGGGCATCGGTCTGATGATTTCGGCGATCAGCGCGACCCAGCAACAGGCCATCCTGGGCGCCTTCGCCATCGGCGTGCCATCCGTCCTGATGTCGGGATTTGCCACGCCGGTCGAGAACATGCCCATGCTGCTGCAATGGCTGGCGCAGGCGATTCCACTCACCCATTTCCTGGTCATCGTCGAGGGCAGCTTTCTCAAAGCCATGGCGCCGGGCGACATATTTGCCAGCCTCTGGCCATTGGCGATGATCGCCCTGGTGTCGCTCACCATGGCCACCATCTTCGTTCGAGGACGCCTGCAATGAGATCGCCCCGCCACAGTCATGCGCCGTCATTGTCTGATACGGGCGGACGTTCCCCGCGATGGTCGCGCTACGCAATATTGATAGCTGGCTGCAGTTCGTTGACGGCCTGTATGGTCGGCCCCAACTACCGGGCGCCACCTGCCGTTGACACGGGTAGTGGCTGGAGCCGGCCGGTTGGGGAAGCGTCGGCGCCAACGGACCTGGACCGCTGGTGGAGGGCCCTGGGCGATCCCGAACTGGAGAGGCTGGTCGATACCGCACTGGCGCAAAATCTCGATATCCGTCAAGCCACCGCACGGATCGACGAGGCGCGCGCGCTGCGAGACCGCGCCGCTGGCCGGCAACTGCCCACGGTTTCTGCTGGCGCCAGTGTGAACCAGCGTCGGCAAAGCGAGAACGGCCCGCTGCCCGTTGGGTCCATTCCCGGCCTCGATGCGTCTCAGACGATCTACGATGCCGGCTTCGACGCGGCCTGGGAACTCGACCTGTTCGGCGCGAACCGGCGGGCGCTGGAAGGCGCGAACGCCCGCTTGCAGGCAAGTGAAGCGGAGGCGCAGGGCGTGCGTATGCGGATCGCGGCCGAAGTCGCACGCGCATGGTTCGAGGCGACCGGCGCCAGAGAAGAATTACGCGCGCAGCGGGCGACGGTGGCGACGCTGCACCAGACGCTGGAACTCATGCGCGGTCGCGCGGCGCTCGGCGATGTTGCCGGTGCCGACGTGGACGCAACCCATGAACGCTGGGCCGCCGCCAACGCCCTGCTGCCGGGCATAGAGGCGCGGCAGCGTGCGGCAGTGCTCGGCCTTGGTGTCCTGCTCGGCTCACCGCCGGAACGTGAACTCAAGCTGCTCGATGCAACTGCATCGTCTCTCATACTGCCGGCGCTGCCCGTGGGGGAACGGGCCGATATATTGCGGCGTCGCCCCGATGTTCTGGCTGCCGAACGGCGCCTCGCCGCCAGCACCGCCGATATCGGCGTGGCGACCACCGAACTGTTTCCCAAGCTCTCTATCGCAGCGGGCGGCGGATTTCAGGCGCTTAGCACGGGCGACTGGTTCGACACCTCCAGCACCCGCTACTCCATCCTGCCGCTCATTTCCTGGCGCTTGTTCGACGGCGGCCGCGTGCGCGCGGAGATACGCGCGCGGGAGGCCGTTCAGCGGCAGGCCGCGCTGGGCTATGAACAGGCCGTCCTGGCCGCATTGGGCGACGCGGAGCGCGCCTTGAGCGACTATGACGCCGGACGCGATGCGCTCGCGCGGCGTCAAACGGCGCTGGACGCTGCGCGTCGAAGTGTCGGCCACGCCGAGGCCCGTTTTGCCGCCGGCGATATCGCGGGGATTGAACTGCTTGCGGCCGAGCGCCTCCTGCACGAAGCTGAAACCGCCTGTGCCCGCGCGCATGCCACAACGGCGGTGCAACTGGTGGCGTTGTACAAGGCGATCGGTGGGGGCTGGGACTTGCCCGATGCGCCGACTTCCAAACACGTTTCAATTGGTGCCACAGTGGGAGAAGGGCAATGAATGACGCTGACGGGAACAGCAAGGAACCGGCCGCGCACGACTGGGCGGGGGAAGCGGGCACACGCTGGCTCGCCCAGCTCGACCGTTTCGAGAGCATGATCGAACCGATCGGCGCAGCGCTGCTCGCGCGAGCAGCCTATGTTGCCGGGGAGAAGGTGGTCGATATCGGCTGCGGCGGCGGCTGGACGACGAGGCGGATCGCCGAAAGGACGGGCAACACGGGATTGGCGCTCGGCCTCGACATATCGCCCGAACTGGTGGCGGCGGCAACGGATCGGGCGCAGCGCGCCGGTCTTGCCAACATCCGCTTCGAACAAGGCGACGCCGCGACGGCCATGCCCGAAGAAGCCCCCTTCGACCGGCTGCATTCCCGCTTCGGCACGATGCTCTTTCCCGAACCCTATGCCGCATTCGCCAATCTGCGCCGGATGCTGCGTGCCGGTGGACGGCTCGACATCGCGGTGTGGGCGCCGATCGCCGACAATCCGTGGCAGCGCAATGTCATGGCCGCGATCCGCCGGCATATCGACCTGCCCACGCCGCAGCCGCGCGAGCCCGGCCCCTTCGCGCTGGGCGAGCAGGATTATGTCACCGATCTTCTGCAAAGCGCCGGCTTCTGTGACATATCGTTCGACGCCTGGACGGGCGAGCAGCGCGTCGGCGGACCCGGCAGCGATCCCGAGAGCGCCACCCGCTTCGTGCTCGACGGCATGCAGGTCGGCGATCTCGTCCGGGCGAGCGGGGACGACACACGCGCAGCCGTTCACCGCAGCCTGGTCGAACTGTTCGAGCGCAATTGCGATAATGAAGGTGTTCGCATGGGCGCGAAAGCCTGGCTGGTGAGCGCCCGCGCGTGACCTGGCGTCAACCGCCATCCTCATCGTGAACCACCCACAGGCTATGCGAATCGATTTCCAGCTTGAGCAGGGCGCGGGCCGCTTCCGATCGCGCCATGATCTCGGACCGGCGCGCTTCACCCGCCTGACGGCGGGCATAGAGCAGGTCGGCAAGGTCGATCTGGCCGAGCTGGTAGCCACGTTCGGTTCGGGCCAGCGCACTAGCGGCGCTTTGCGCTGACAGATCCGTGTTTTTCCACGCCTCCAGCCGCAATGTGGCGCTGGACAGATCGGCATCCGCGATGGCCCTCACGGTCCGCTGGACGGACATATGCTCAAGCTGCGCGGCATTGCCTTCCGCGGAAGCCCGGTCCGCCGCCGCGCGTCTGTGACCGCCGCCCAGCGGCATCGACATGACCACCCCCGCGCCCTGCTCCATGCCGCTCCGCTCACTGAACAGCCGGACGCCGAAGGACGGATCGGCAATCCGGTCCGCGCGAACACGCTGCGCAACGACCGCCAGCCGCTGCGCCTCGCGCTCGGCGGCGCGGATTTCATGGCTGCGTTCGATCACCAGATCCCGCATCGCCGCAAGTCTCTGGGCCGGAACCATCGCGACGGACGTTTCCGGCGGCTCGATGGGCAGCGGTATTTCTGGAAAATTCGCGGCAAGCGCCACACGCGCCTGTTCGCGCGCCGCGAGCGAGTTCGCGGCCTGGGCCTGGGCCTGAGCCATTGCCGCCATGGCCTGATCAACATCGAGCGCCGCCGCATCGCGCAGCGCCACGCGCCGGCGCAGCGCGGACAGCTCCTTTTCCAGCCAGCGCACCGTATCGAGGTCGTTGCGATACAGCGCGCCGGCGACCAGCCAGTCGTTCCAATAGCCGGAGAGCAGCAAAGCCGTCTGATGCCGGGCATCCTCCATCCGGTTTTCCGCGACCTCTATGCCCAGGGCGCCCGCCTCGCGATCGAGCGCCGCCTTGCCCGGCAGGCGGAACGGTCGGGCGATCGTGGCGTCGAACTCGTCATAGCCGCCTTCCCTGTCCACGCTGCGGCGAACATAGCTGCCGGTAACGGCAATCTCATGGGTCCCCTTCGCCAGCATGTCGCGGTCGGCACGGGCGGCGTCCACCCGTGCCCGCGCGGCCGCCACGGCCGGATGATTGTCCAGCGCTTCGGCAACCTTTTCGCTCGGCGGCAAATCGGCGCGCTGGGCAAGCGCCCCAGCGGGTGTGAGCAATGCGACAAGCGCCCCGAGGATGATCGGCGATCTCATGCGATCCTCCCCCGGGCTGACACCGGGACTACGTGCCAGCGCACTGGCAGCGACCGCTTCGATTGGGTGACCGCGTCAACCAGTGTCCCCAGAGCGTCCTCATCGACAATCAGTTCCAGCGCGTTGCGGCGCAGAAGGCCCGACACCCGTTCCGCCGTGCTGGCGTCGCCGAAGTCCCAGCCGCGCACCGCCTGCTCGGCGATATGGATCGGCGCGTCGCAGGCGGCGCGGAGTGCGTCAGTCACGCTATCGGCGTCATGCGAGGCGCAATGGAAGGTCAGCAGGATGTCAGCCATTGTCGGTTTCTCCCGCGCTTTCGCCGAAACGCTCGAACAGGATCGGCAGCAGAATGAGCGTCAGCAGGGTGGAGGTGATGAGGCCGCCGATCACGACGATGGCGAGGGGGCGCTGGATCTCCGATCCCGGGCCGGTCGCGAACAGCAGCGGCACAAGGCCGAAGGCCGTGATGCTGGCGGTCATCAGGACGGGACGCAGGCGCCGTTCGGCGCCGAGGCGCACCGTCTCGGTCATGCTCCGCCCATCGGCGCGGAGCTGGCGGAAATAGGTGACCATGACCAGTCCGTTGAGCACCGCGATGCCGAGCAGGGCGATAAAGCCCACCGAGGCGGGAACCGACAGATATTCTCCCGAAGCCCAGAGCGAGACGATCCCGCCGACCATGGCGAAGGGGATGTTGACAAGGATGAGCACCGAGGCGCGCATCGAGCGCAGCGTCGCCAGCAGAACGAAGAAGATCAGGAGCAGCGCGATCGGGATCACGACCGCCAGCCGGGCCGAGGCGCGCTGCTGGTTTTCGAACTGCCCGCCCCAGACGATGCTGTAGCCGGCGGGCAGTTTGACCTTCGCGCCGACCTCGCCTCTCGCTTCATCGACATAGCCGACCAGGTCGCGCCCCGAGACGAACGCCTGCACCAGCGCAAAGCGCGACCCGTTCTCATGGTCGAGCTTGACCGGCCCCTCGGTCCGCTCGATCCGCGCCATGTCGCTGACCCGGGCGACTATGCCGGTCGGCGTATGCAATTGCAGATCGGCAAAACGGGCGGGATCGGCGCGCAGCGCCTCGTCGCCGCGAATGACGATCGGCACGCGCTTCTGGCCATCGGCGACGATACCGACATGGGCGCCTTCGACCTGCGCGCGCAGCGCATCCTGTATGCGGTCGACCGGCATCCCGAAGCGCCCGGCGGCGGCGCGGTCGATGTCGAGCTGGAGATAATCAACGCGGTCATTGGCGACGGTCAGCACTTCGGAGGCGCCATCGACGTTCGACAATATCTGCTGCACCTGATCTGCAAGTTCGCCCAGCGTCGCCAGATCCGGCCCGAAGATCTTGACGGCAAGATCGCCGCGCGCGCCGGTCAGCATTTCGGAAACGCGCATCTCGATCGGCTGGGTGAAGCTCGGCTCGATGCCGGGCAGGTCCGCCATCGCCTTGCGCATGTCCTCGACGATGAGATCCTTGTCGCCGCGCCATTCGGAGCGCGGCTTCAGGCGGACGAAGTTGTCGGTTTCATTGGGGCTCATCGGATCGAGGCCGATTTCGTCCGATCCGACGCGCGCAATCACGTCCTGCACTTCCGGCACGCGCATCAGCGCGCGCTGCGCGGCCATGTCGCCCTGGACCGACTGGTCGAGATCGATGGAGGGCAGCTTGGTGAGCTGGACGATGATCGACCCTTCATCCATCGTCGGCATGAAGGTCTTGCCGACCGCGCCATAGGCGATGCCGGCGAGGACGAGCCCCGCCGCCGACAGCCCGTAGACCAGCCGCTTGCGCGCGAAGGCGCCGTCGAGAAGCCCCCGGTAGCGAGGGCCGAGCTGGCGCATCAGCCACGGCTCGCCATGATGGCCGCTTTTAAGGCCAAAGGATGCAAGCACGGGGACCAGGGTGAGCGCGAGCAGCAGCGAACCGGCGAGCGCGAAGACGATGGTGAGCGCAACCGGCGCGAACAATTTGCCTTCGAGGCCCTGCAATGACAGCAGCGGCAGGAAGACCAGCGCAATGATGGCGATCCCGGCCGAGACCGGCACGATGACTTCGCTTGCCGCCTGATAGACGAGGTTAAGGCGCGGGGTTCCCTCCTCATGCGCCCGGCCGAGCCGTTCGACGATATTTTCCACCACCACGATCGACCCGTCGACCAGCAGGCCGATGGCGATAGCCAGGCCCCCAAGGCTCATGAGATTGGCGGACAGGCCCATGCCCTGCATGAACAGAAAGGTGATGAGCGCCGCCAGCGGCAGGGTGACGGCGACAATCGCCGCCGCGCGCCAGTCGCCCAGGAACAGAATGAGCAGCACGACGACAAGGACGGCCGCTTCGAGCAGGGCTTTCTCGACCGTGCCGACGGCGCGCGCGATCAGGTCGGACCGATCGTAAAAGACATCGACATGGGTGCCGGCGGGCAATGTGCTTTCGATTTCCGCGAGGCGGGCGCGGACACCATCGACCACCTGCCGCGCATCGGCCCCGCGCAGTGCGATCACCAGCCCCTGCACGGCTTCGGCCCGCCCATTCTTGCTCACCGCGCCATAGCGCGTCAGACTGCCGGTGCCGACCGTCGCGACATCGCCCAGCCGAACGATGCGGTCGTTCCGGCTGACGACAACGAGTTGCTGGAGATCCTCGACCGACCGGATTGCGCCGACCGCGCGCACGATCAGAGATTCCTCGCCGCTTTTCAGGCGTCCCGCGCCATCGTTGCGGTTGCCGCTTTCGATCGCCGTCTCGATGTCCGCGATGGAGAGGCCTGCCGCCGCAAGCGCAACAGGATCGGGCCTGACCTCGAAGGTCCGCACATAGCCGCCCAGCGCGTTCACGTCAGCGACGCCGGGAACGGTGCGCAGCGCCGGACGGATGGTCCAGTCGAGCAGTTCGCGCTTCTCCTGTAGCGAGAGCGGCCCCTCGATCGTGAACATGTAGATGTCCGAAAGCGGCGTAGAGATCGGCGCAAGGCCGCCGCTGACCGACGCGGGCAGATCGCGCATCACATTCGACAGTCGCTCCGCCACCTGCTGGCGCGCCCAATAGATGTCGGTGCCGTCGACAAAATCGATGGTGATGTCGGCGATGGCGTATTTGGCGGTGGAGCGCAGGATCGCCTGATCGGGAATGCCGAGCATTTCCATCTCGATCGGTGTGATGACGCGGCTTTCCACCTCCTCGGGCGTCATGCCCGGCGCCTTGAGGATGATCTTCACCTGCGTCTGGGCGATGTTCGGATAGGCATCGACGGGAAGCGTCATGAAGGCCCAGGTGCCCAGCCCGGCAACGGCCAGCGCCAGCGCGATGACGAGCAGGCGCCAGGAGAGCGAGGCGGCGACCAGCGAACGCAACATGGCCCGGACCTATCGCGACAAAGCGAGCGCCTTGAGCGCGCTCGTGCCGGAAACGACCACCTGCTCGCCCGGCCTGACGCCGGACAGCAGCACGGTCTGTCCCCCAACGGAACCGCCTATCTTCACGTCGCGGATCGCATATCCGCCGCCGGTGGCGACGAAGACGATAGTCTTGTCCCCGATCATGGCGGTCGCGCCGGAAGGCACGCTGACGGCGCCGGCCGGCGCCGGGCCGGACAGCGACATGCTGGTCGTGCGCCCCGCGACGATGCCCGGCCCGGCGGGAATCTCGGCCTTGAGCATGGCGGAACGGGTGGCGGGGTCTATCGTCGAGCCAACGGCGGTGACGCGCCCGGCGATGTCGGGTTCGATCACTACGGTCATGCCGGGCCGGACCGCGCCGACGAGCCGCTCGGGCAACTGGCCGACAACCTCATAGCGGTTGGCGGCGTCGATCACATAAGGCGCGGTGGTTCCGTCCACGGGATTGCCCGTCTGGATGTTGGCGGTCGTGACGCGCCCGGCGATCGGCGCGGTCAGCGTATAGGTGCCGCCCCTCCCCTCGCCATTGACCATTTTGAGGATGCGCGCCTTTTCGGCGACATCGGCGCCTGCTTCGGCCGCCAGTGCATGGGCTTCATCAGCGCGCGCGCCGGCGATGATGCCTTCGCGGGCAAGCTGCGAGAGCCGGGCCGCGTTCGACCGCGCGACCCCTGCCCGCGCATTGGCGCGCGTCAGGTCGGCCCCCATCGTCAGCACGTCGCGGCTGGAAATAACCGCGAGCGGCTGGCCCTGCCGGACGGTATCGCCTTCAACCACCAGCGTCCGCATGACCACGCCGGGAAAGGTCGCGGCCACGGCCACGCGCGCATTGGCGGGCGGCTGGATCACCGCCGGAATGACGGCGATGGGGGCTTCGCTCGCGGTGAGGGCGGGCGCCAGGCGGATACCAAGCTGCGCGGCCTGCCTGCGGTCAACGGGCAGAACGCCCGGCGCCGCTTTCCCGGCTTCGGGGGATGAAGGGGCTGGTTCAGGCGCCGTGCCGGACCCGGCAAGCCACCAGATCCCAAGCGCCAGCGCGATGACGGCAAAGCCGGCAAGGATATAATTCCGCTTCGACATGGGCTTCGCCTAGTGCGCGAAACTGACGAGACCCTGACGGGTCGCAATGCTCGGCGCTTCAGGCGCTGGGGAAATGCAGGGACAATTCCCGCACGGCGGGATCGGTGGTCAGCCGTCCGCCGTGCGCCGCCATGATCCGGTCGACGATCGCCAGGCCAAGCCCGGCGCCGTTGGTGCTGGCATGGTCCGCCCGGCTGTGCCGCCGCACAAGTTCGCGAAGGCGTTCGGGTGAAAGGCCCTCTCCGCCATCGCCCACCGCAATCACCGGATCCGGGCCAACCCGTATATTCACCGTGCCTCCCAACGGCGTCACCCGGACAGCATTCTCGATAAGGTTCCGCAAGGCGGCCGCGATTGCTTCACGCCGGCCCCGCGCCATTGGGATCCCGCTGCCCACATCGAGCGTGATGGCTTTCCCTTCCGCGATGATGGCCGGGGCAAGAAGGCTGACGACATCGCGCGCAATCTCGACAAGGGACACGGATTCCAGCGGGAATTGTGCGGCAGCTGTGGCATCAACCTGGGCTAGCAGCATGAGCTGGTCGACCAGGCGGCGCATCCCGGCGACATCGTTCTTGAGGCGCGCGGCGTCGTCATGATCGAGCCGGTCGAATTCGAGCGACAGCACCGCGAGCGGCGTGCGCAGTTCATGCGCGACATCGGCGGCAAAGGCTTCCTGGCGCATGGCGGCGTCGTCAAGCCGGCCGAGCAGATCATTGACGGCATCCGTGAACGGCAGGGCTTCGGCCGGCAGATGGGACGTGTCTATGCGAAAGCCGCGTTCGTGCCCACGCGCGGCCTCGATCGCGGTTGCGGCTTCCTCAAGGGAGCCAAAAGCCTGTCGGATCACGCGCCGCACGACGAAGGCGACGGGCACCATCAGCACGACCAGTGGAAGCGCGACATGCTCCAGCATCTCGCGCACGGCCTTGATCAGCGCGTCCTGCGCCGTCAGATCGTCGAATGTCAGGCTGTAGAAAAAGACGACCGCTGCAAGCAACAAGATGGTGCCGACAAGGCCGACGAGAGCAAGCCCTCGCGCAAGTTTGCGCGACACGGAGCGCCGATAGGTCACGCCGCGACATCCTTCAGCATATAGCCGACGCCGCGGATGGTGTGGAGCGCGCCAGTGGCACCAGCCTCGTCCAGCTTCCGGCGCAAGCGGGAGACCGCCGCTTCCACGGCATTGGGCGTCACCGGCTCGTTGAAATTGTAGAGCGCATCCTCGATCGTCTCGCGGCGGACGACGGTTCCCGCCCGCCGTAGCAGCAATTCCAGGAGGTCGGCCTCCCTGCGGGACAGATCGATGGCGTAGTCCCCGCAGTGCGCCGTGCGCGCCGCCGTGTCGAACCGCAGGCAGCCCGCTTCCAGCACAGGTTGCGCGCGCGGGCCGGGGCGGCGGAGCAACGCGCGAATGCGCGCGGCCAGTTCATCGATCTCGACAGGCTTGACGACATAATCGTCGGCGCCGGCGTCAAGCCCCGTGACCCGGTCCTCCAGCGCGCCGCGCGCGGTCTGGATGATCGCGGGCGGCATTTGCCGATACTGGCGACGGTTCGCCAGCCAGGCGACGCCATCGCCGTCCGGCAGGCCGAGATCGAGTATGATCGCGTCATAGACCGCGCCACCCAGTGCGCTGTCCGCATCGGACAGGGTCGTGGCGATGTCGCACGAAAAGCCCCGGCGCTGAAGGCCGTCCGCAACCAGCTTCGCCAGCCGGTCATTATCCTCTATGACAAGAACGCGCATCTATGCCGGCTTTCCTAGCACGATCCCGCCTCAATTCCCGCCCTGCAATCTGACCAGTCCCGCGCGGGGATCGAAAGAGGCCGTCTCAATCCCGGTCATTATCCTCGCCTTGAACGGCTGTTCCACCTTCGATTTCATGCCCTTGCTTTGCCTCGCCGTGCGACTGCGCACTGAACGCCGCGGAATCGTAGCGCAGGATGCCAAACACCGTCATCCCGATCACCAGGACGGCCAGCAGCACCGCGACGACGGCCGGCCGACGGGCATCGTGGGCGCCAGGGTGCAGAGCGACGCTCTTGCGGCCAGTAACCATGGCGCGCGCGAGATTTTCGCGGGTGAAGACGGACATCAGGACCACCGCTGCGACATGAACGCCGATGAGCGCCAGCAGGCCATAGGCAATCGCCTCATGAAGATCCTCGTCGGCCTGCCCCGCGTCGACCTGGATGCCGGTCCACAGCACCGCGCCGGTTGCAATGAGCATGGCCAGAACAGCGAGCGCCCCCAGCGGATTGTGCCCGATCGTGCGTTGTGGATGACCCGTCACAAGTTCCCGGACGTGGGACAGAAGGCGTGACGGTCGCACGAAATTGGCAAAACGCGCATGCTCGCCGCCGATAAACCCCCAGACAAGACGAAAGACAAGCAGGACAGCGGCGGTCCAGCCTGCCGCCATGTGCCAGTCCGCGATTCCGCTGTCTCCTTCCGAGGACAAAAAGGCAATCGTGATCGCCGCGACCAGCAGCCAGTGGAAAAGCCTGAGCGGGGCATCCCAAACCCTGAAACTATCACTGTAGCTCGTTTTTGCCATGAGCATCATTTGTCTCCTTGGCCTTTGGCCATAAGAGAGATTGCTGACGGCGCGCTGACGAACGCGGGGCAGCGATCACGTCAGACAGCCGCTCCGAACAGGCTGCCCACGCCTGCCGTCAACGCCATCGCCAGGGCGCCCCAGAACGTGACGCGGACGATCGACCGCATGACAGGGGCCCCGCCCGCCTTCGCGCCAAGCGCCCCGAGCAGCACGAGGCACAGAAGCGAAACGGCGACGACGAGCGGTATCAATTGCTGTCCCGGCGCGGCGGCAACCACCGCCAGCGGCATGATCGCCCCGGCGCTGAACGTCGCGGCGGATGTGAATGCCGCCTGCAACGGCCGCGCCGTGGATATGTCGGAAATTCCCAGCTCATCGCGGGCATGCGCCCCAAGCGCATCGTCCGCCATGAGCTGGTCGGCAACCTTGAGCGCAAGATCGGGGTCCAGGCCGCGCGCCATATAGATGTCCGCCAGTTCCTGCCGCTCGAGCCCGGGCTGCGTTGTCAGTTCCGCCGTTTCGCGGGCGAGGTCCGCCTTCTCGGTATCGGCCTGCGAGCTGACCGAGACATATTCGCCGGCGGCCATCGACATGGCGCCGGCGACAAGCGCCGCGATGCCGGCAACGAGGATGCCTGATCGGTCCGTTCCCGAAGCGGCGACGCCGACAATGAGGCTTCCTGTGGAAACGATACCGTCATTGGCGCCAAGGACCGCCGCGCGGAGCCAGCCGATACGTGATACCGCATGTCGTTCGGGGTGAGCGTGCAAGCGGGTCATGGGTCCTCCAGCCAAGGGTCGGCACAAGACCATGACCGCATTTGCTGACCAGCTCCTGACGCAATGTGATTTCCGGCGCTAATTGAAATGGAAAGGCAGGACGCAATCGAGCGTTCCCACGCCGAGACTTTCAGGCGGGCGCGGAAAGGGCGCCGCCAGGCGAACCGTGCGAAGGGCGAGCCGGTCAAGCTGCGCATTGCCGCTGGATTGCGCGAGCGAGATCTCGCGCAAGGCGCCGTCAGCACCGATGGAAAAATTAATCAGCGCCTCACCCTCAAGATGAAGGCCCGCCGGGCGTCTGGCGGCAATCCATTCCCACAACCGCCGAAGATAGGCCGCACGCGCAGTGCTGAGCGTTGATGACGCAGCCTGCGGCGAAGCAGGTTGGGGATGCGGCATGTCGACGTTCATGCGGGCAGGCAAGGGCGACGGTGCGACAGGTAGCGTCAAGGCAGCCTGATCGGAGGCAGGCCGGTCGGGCGACGCCTGCGGCCCTTGCCGCGCGCGTGTCGCTGGCGTTGTACTGGGGGGCGTCAGCTGATTTGCCGGTCTGGGGGCAGCTTTCGGCCGGCGGGCAGACGGCTGTTCGGTTTCGAGCGAAGGCAGCGTCATGATCGTGACCGTGCGGGGTTCCTCCCGCCTTTCGGGGATTAGACGCGGACTGTGGCTCCACAGGCCATAGGCCGCAAGAACACCCGCATGCAGGGCAAGCGACACGAGGAACCCGAAAGCCCTCGTATCGCTCGCCTGGGCCAGCCGGTATGCTGGACTGGCGGCCATGCCTCAGAATTTCGCAGTCAGGCCGATGTTGAAGGAGCGGCCACGACCAGGCACCGGCCGCAAGTCGCCGGTCGCCTTGTAATCGCCGAGCGACATGCCGCCCAGCGGCAGATCATAGCCCTTGTCGAACAGGTTCTGGACATCCAGGCCCAGCCGGTAATTGCCCCAGGCATAGCCGGTCCGAAGATTGACGAGCGCATAGTCGTCCGTTCGGGGTTCGTTGCGCGTGGCGTCGACCCGGTTCTTGTCCGCCACGACCGTCAGTTCGACCGCGCTCTCCCAGCCCCCGAGCCGATGCTCCAGCGCAAACGTCGCGTTGAACGGCATCTGATGGTAGAGCGACCCGCCGTCGTCCAGATTGCGCCCGCGCAACCAGCTTGCCGTTGCGGTCAGTTTCGCCGTGCCGGCCGATGACGACTGCCACAGCGCAAGCGAACCCGAGACATCGACGCCATATAGCTCGGCTTCGCGGTTGGCGAACCGAAGCTGCACGAACCCCGTCGGCGTGCCCATCATATTGGTGAAATCGGCCAGCTTCACGACATCGATATAATCATGGACGCGCGTGTAATAGGGTGCGATCCTGAGCGTCCAGCCATTGGCGCCGGCGCCTTTCAGACTGACCGCGGCACTTATCGTATCAGCCCTTTCGGGCTTCAGGGTGGGATCGCCGACATAGCCGTTGCCATCACCGAACCAGCCGATCATCCGGCTCGACATCGAACCGCGTCCCCAGCTGTAGCGCTCATAGACGCCCGGTGAACGGCTCTTGCGCGCATAGCCCAATTCGAGCGTCGCCTGATCGCTCGGCGCATAGCGGACAAGGGCCGTGGCGCTCCAGTTGCTGTCATGCCGTTTGCGATCCGCGGCGTTGAACGCGGTGGCCGCCATCGCGTCGGCCATATTCATCATCGAGGTGGAATAGGGCTGGACCTCGCCGGTGTTCATCCAGACCTGATCGTTGCGCACGCCGACCAGCGTGGTGAGCTGCGGCGTCCACTTCGCCTCCCATTCGGCAAAGGTGCCAAGCCGGTCGCGCTTCGCGCCGTTCACATTGATATAGGTGTTGGGCCCCATCATCATGTGGCCCGCGACCGCCGGCCAGTAATCATTGAGCCATTGGTGGTGGAATTCGCTCCCGAGACGCAGCGTGTCGCGATTGGACAGCATAATGTCGCCCTTGAGCGTATAGCCGGCGCTATGAACCTCGGTGTTCATGGGCATGCCGCCGGTCGCGGTGCCGCCCTTGTCCGCCAGGAAGTTCATCCGATGATCGGTGTCGCGATAGAAGGCGCGCAGGTCCAGATCGCCCCAGTCGAAGGCGCCCTTCCAGTGACCGTTCAGATACCAACTCTTGTTGGATGTCATGTCCATATACTGGTTGGGAAAGCCCTCGTACGGCGAGAAATGGTAGCCGCCCTTCAGTTCGAACAGCCCGATATCGGTCTGCGCGGCCAGGCTCAGCGCATGGTCCGTCTTCTTGTATTCAGTCGAACGGACGGTGCCGTCACGGCCGCCGCCCTTGTAATTGTCGGACTGGGTGAAGGAACCGGCATAGCTGAGGCTGAGCCGGTCGCTTGCCGCCGTGATCGAAAGTGCGCCGCCGAAGCCGTCGCCGTTACTGCGGTAGAAGGTGGACAGTTCGCCCGTCAGCAATCGTTTGCCCGCCTTGGCGAAGCGCGGTGTCAGGGTTTCCACCGAAATCGCGCCGCCGATGCTGTCACCGCCCATGCTGACCGGCGTCACGCCCGTGATGACGCTGATCGCGTCGATCGTCTGCGGATCGGTGTAGGACAAAGGCGGGTTCATCGCATTCGTGCAGGCGATGTCGATCGGCACGCCGTCGACCAATATGGTCAGCCGCTGGCTTTCGAGGCCCCGGATCACCGGCAGGCTGGAAAAGCCACCGGCGCCGAAGCTGCTGCCCCCCGGCAGGCGGCCGATCAGCGCCGCCGTATCGCTTGTTCCCGATTGCAGGGGTGCGACCTTGTCACGCAAAAGGATCTCGGACGACACGGGACCGGCAGGGCGATCCTCGGAATCGATCCCGATGGACGGAAGAACCTGTGTATCCTGCGCAAAGGCACTCGCGGCCGACAGGCCATAGAATATTGCAGCCGCGCTCGCGGCTTTGGAAATGACAGACATGGATGGATCCTGATCCGGGCGCGCGGCGGTCCGCGCGCCGTTGAAAACGAACGGCGAAAGGGATCAGGCGGCTGTTGGCGGTCCTATTGGCGGAGGCCGCAGAAATGGCGAGGCACCGGGCAGGGCGAAAGATAGGCCAAGAAAGCCCATCGCCAGGATGAAGGCAATGGCGAGCGCCAGCAGGATCGGGTCGGCGGCGGCGAGCGCCGGCGACGACAGACCCGAGAAAGCGCAAGGCATGTCGGCCTGCTTGTGATCCGCGGGATCATGATCGCCGGACCTGCCCGGAAGCTCCATCATGACCGTTTGCGGACCCTGGCCCGAGCAGAGCTGGACCAATATCGTACCCGAAGAGACGGTCGGCATGAACCCGGCCGGCACCAGCACCTTCAGCATGAGCGCGGCCCCGGCCAGCCAGATGGCCAGCCAGCGATGCCGGGCAAGGAAGGAGCGGATCATGGTCACGGGAGCGGTCTTTAGAAATCGGTCCTGCTGATGTCGAGGTGACAAGTCGGATTTTTTCGCATACATCGCCTTGACTTAGCGCATCGCGAACAGCTCCTGATGGAAACGTTTCGCTACCGGAAAGCCCAGCGCGGCAAAGTCCCGGCGCAGCGTTTCACCAAATCCAAGGGGGCCGCAAAACCAGAGGCTCGCCTCCCGCCATTCCGGCACGGCGGCGCGTATTCGCTCGCCATCGAGGCGGCCATCGCGTGCATCGACCAGAACATGCAGGCGAATATGGGCAGCCGCCGCATCCGCTTGCAGCTTGCCCAGAGCCTCCTCGTCGACTTCGGCCGTGCAGTGGAAGAGATCAATCTCCGCGCGCGCGCCTTCGGGACTCTGGGCCAGATACTTCATGCGGGCGATGAACGGCGTGATACCGATCCCGCCACCGATCCAGATCTGACGGGCGCTATCATCGTCGAATGTGAAGCATCCATAAGGCCCCTCGATCCTGATCTCCTGGCCGACATGGAGTTTTTCGGGCAGGCGCCGCGTATGATCCCCCAGTCCCTTGGTGATGAAGGTGATCCGCCGCTCATCCTCGCGCCAGGCGGACGCGATGGTATAGGGATGCGGCCCTTCGGCCGGGTCCGACACGGCAAAGGCGAACTGGCCGGGTCGGTGGCCGGGCCACCCCTCCCCCATGTCGACGATGGTCTCGAGCGCCCGCACGCCCGGATAATGGTGGATGGCGGCAATCCTGCCCGGCACCTGCCGGTCCCGGCCTGCGCGGCGCGACAGAATGAGGATCGCCGCCCCGGTGCCGCAAGCAAGCAGCGCCGCCAGCGTGAGGCCGTACGGAGACAGCCAGTAGCTGAACGTCGTCAGGATCACGGCATGAAAGACCAGCACGAGATAGGCCAGCGCCAGAAGCCGATGCGTTCGATAGAAGAAGCGGTAGGGAATGCGCTGGATGAGCGCGACGGCGATCAGCGCAACCACGGCATAAAAGGCCCACTCGCCCAGACCCTCCGCCGTGTGGCGGAGACTGGCGAACAGGGCCTCGACAGGATTGCTTGCGGGCGGTTGCGGGCCACGCGACGGTCGTTCGAGCCAGCCCCACCCCACGGCCCATTTCGGACCCTTCGCCCACAGCCAGTGCGCGATGGCCGTGACCAGTGCCGCGATGCCGAGCCATTTGTGGAGACGATACATCTTGTCCAGTCCGCCCAGCCCATGTTCGGGCCAGCGGGGGCGGATGGCGAGCATCATCGCGACGCTCATGCAGGCGATCGCCAGCGCGCCGCTATACTGCACCGCCGCGCTGCGGATCGCGAAAAAGCCGGACGACCGGAATATGGACAGGTCCGCAAGAAGCCACAACATGGTGACCAAGGCGGCCAGGCCCCAGAATGTCAGTCGCAGGTTGCGCATTTCGATCCTTGTCCGGCCCTTGCGTCAATTGTTCCCTTCGCCCTGTAGCGATCGGCCCAGCTGTGGGATTGATTTCGGACAAGAAGGCAGAACCCCTTGCTCGGCGCATGCGAACATCGCCGACAAGTCTGACGAAAGCCTGACGAGCATTACCCAAATTCGATAGTGTCAGGCCTCGCAGCGTGACATATTTCACGAAATGGGTGCACCATCGGCAGCATAGGTCCGGCTCCGGTCGTATTCGTGGTCGCCCGCTTCGTCGACAAGATAGCCGGACACTTCTTCGGCGTAGTCCGCTTCAAGCACTCCTGTAGCACTCGGAATCAGACGAACACCGAAACCGTTGGCAAAGAGAAGGCGATCTGCCTCCTTCATTGCTGCAAACTGGTCATGTGCGGTCACGCCCAGTTTGACGCGCACGGTGGCATAGACGTGAACGAAATGGGTTGGCGCAGACATGCTGATCTCCCTTTGAGGCATTGGAATGATCGCGGGTGACAGGCCCAGATGCCTTGGCGCACGGCCGACATCGTCAGCCCCGATCGAGGCCGAAGTCATCAGCGGGGTTCGATGACGTCCCGCAATATAGTGCTGAGGGCATCATTGATCGCGTAAAGCACACCGCTATGGGCAGTGTCGCCCATGCCGTCGAGATAGAGATCCGGGATTAGATTGTTGACTGCATGCGTCGCATCATCAACGAGTTGATCGAATTCGTCCTCGGTCATGGGGCTATTCCTGACCAGGAGATGCGGACAGGCTCTCAACCTGTATCCGGAAGGTGGCGCCATCATTGAGCGTCAACCCGATCTCGACACCGTCTTCATTTTCACAGCTGGAGAGGATTTCCACGTCAGCACGGGTTCCATGCACAGCCGAGACGATATGATGGTGGTGATCCCCTGACGGCCGCCCTCCCACGTCGCATGCCTGCATGTGGGTCTCGAGCAACTCGCACAGCACTGCGGCGACTGTGCATGCTTTCGTCATGGACGATCCGTCAGTCATCTGCGTGCTCCATCCTGTCGTCAAAGAAGGTGCCGTCGTTGCCGAGCGCGGTGAGTTCAGCCTGCAGGGCATGGGGTGGGACATCGTCGACGGATGTGATGGCGAAGGCGCCAACCATGTCACCGAAGTCCATTTCCTCGCCGATACGGGCGAGGCTCATGGTCGAGAGGCGATCCTCATCGCTGTCATGCATCAACAGCGTGACGCCAATAGTCACCTTTCGGATTTTCATCATCGTTCCTTCCCTGGATTGACGTGTTTGCTGGCCTTGGCCATGCCAGCCGCGTTGCACCGCCGAATGCCCGCAGGCGCGCTGCCATCGTGCTGCGCAGACGGGCGCGATTTGCGATGACGGTTTCCCATGCCAATGGCTCGCCTCGCGCCGTGACGAAGCCCGCGGCAGGCTTACCGTCGGCGGTTTCGATGACGATGCGGTGGCCGCGCGGGGGAAGCTTGCCGGCATAACGGGCCGTAAATTCTCCGAGCCGGCCCGTCAGGCCATTGACGGCCTTGCCCCAACGAATGTGGCCTGCCCCGACCGTCTGGCCCGCGAGAAACCCACGGTCGAGCCAGATACGAAAGTGCGTCCGTTGCTGGAGCGCGGTGTTCCGCGTTCGTTCCATTGTCCGGCAAAGCGGAAGCGCTGCAGCATGTGCATCGAGCAAAGCCAGATAATACCCTTGGGCAGCGACAAGGATGTCATCAAAGTCGCGATCACCGAGCAGCGCCCGCAAGCAGGCCTGGAGTGCGCGATCGGACGCGAGTACCTCCAGTGCTTCGGGACCACCGAGGGGCAGCGCCGTATCGGCTCTATCGAGAGGGTGAAAACCGGCTCCGGAAATGACGACGATGGTCGCCTCCCCGCAGCCCGAGCAGGAATCGAGAGCCGGACGAAGCAGGGCCGTTTTTGCCGGCGCGGCGACCAGTCCGGCTTCGGGCGCACCGATCAGGAGGAGGCGACGATGCCAGCGTGCCGGCCGCGGCACGTCAGTCGGCTTGAGCCATTCGCTGGGACGAGGCCGCGCGGGCAAAATGGCCGAAGACGTTGGTGTGCGATCCACCATCAAGGCGCGGCGCGCGGTGTCGAAGAGGTCATCGCGGTTGCCGCCACCATCGCAAAAGCCGTGATCATAGGCTTCGGCGCCCGCATCGAGTGGGCCAGGCTTGCGGCATTCGGGATCCCAGCCCGCATGCGCGGCATACCAGCCATCGGCATAGCGGACCGATCGATCCCAGTCATGGCCATGGAGATCGCGCGCGCGCAGAATGGCACGATCGCGATCATCCCCCCGTCCCTCGGCGACTCGTCTTGCGGTGAAGGCGAAATTGCGGGCCTGTCGTTCCGCCTCGACCATGTGCGCCATCGCTTCCATCACCGGCCGCAGTGCCGTGACACGCTCGCGCATACGTGCCATGCGCTGATCGAGTGGGGAATCGTTCGCAAGGTCCGGGAAGCGGCGCCAGGCATCAGCGAGCGCCGCTGCTTGTACCGGGCTTCGACCATGGGCAATCCATGCGTCGGTGTCAGCGGGGTCAAACGGCTCTGACATCATCGGTCTCCTTCGATGCGAATCCCAGGAGACGTGGCGGCGATGGTCGGAGGGGACAGCGTACCGCTCCGACAGTTTCTCGATCACACCCACAACTGGCATACGCGCGCGCAAGCCCGCGCCCGAAATCGGAATGCACCGAGATCAACGCTTGCCGTTCGAACGAACTTTCCGTGAAAGGTATATAGAGGCGATAGGAATAGCCCGACTCCTGGACGCCGATCCTGACGCGGACGAAAAGAATGCGCATGATCGCCTTCGTTCAGGCGACGAGACGGGGAACAACGGGCTGCGATGTGGACAAGCGAAGCTCCCGCCGGATTCGTGCGGCGAAGCGGCCCGGGTCGACAAGTTCGCGGATTGACGCCCAACAATTACGGTCTCCAAGATGATCGTCGCGGCCCTGCACCTTGCGAAAGCACACTTCCCGATCGGGACCGGAGAGGCCGAGCGAGAGTTGCACCCAGACATCCTCGCCGTGCAGCGTCACTTCGCCTGACACGGCGGGACCACCCTTGTTGGACCGGATATCGAAACTGCCCTCGTCGAGCGCGAGGGCGTCGGCCAGGCGGCGCATGGCGGCGCGCCCCTCCGAATGAAACAGGCGCTTGGCGGGCTCGTCATGGGCAACGCCGCGATAGGCGAGCGTCTTCAGAACCGGCCGGTTCCGCAGCTCGGCGATCCGCGCGATGCAGTCGCGCCGCAGATCCGCGTCCGGTGCACGCGTTTCGCACACCGTCCCCAGATGGCGCGCAAGCAGAATAACCGCCGGATCACGTTCGAGATCGATGCCGGCGTTGCGGCAATCGGTGATGGCGGCGTGGATCGCATGCAGCGCCGTGCCGATCGTGATCAGCGCGCTGGGATCGAGAGCCTGACTGTAGCGGAAGGCGAGATCATAATTCATGAGAGTCTCCGGGTCTCGAGCGGTTCGGCCGCTCACACCTCCGTTCCCCCTCTCCTCACCTTCAGTCCGCTGATGCTGCGCCGTAGATGTCCGCTGCCCATTGCTCGGTCCACAGGGCCGTCATCTCGTCATGGTCGAGATCGCCGGTTTCGATGAGATCGCGTATCTCGCGGCGCGCCTGTGCGATCACCCGCTCCCAGGGGTCTGCCGGTTCGGGAGGTGGCGGCACCTCAGGTTGCACCGGCAACTGTCGCGAAGGCCGATCAAGGCGAGCATGCTGTCTGTGCAACCACTGCGTCATATGGTCCGCCACCAAGCGGTCGGTCTTGGCTTGACCACAACGTCGCGCGGCGATGCGCGCGCTGACCCCATAGGCCTGGCTGTCGATCGAGGCGATACGATGGGCGAAGGCGGTGAGATAGGGGATGGCGGCGCCCTTGACGCCGAAGAGATGCAGACGGGTCTGCCTTGGCAGCACCTGGTCGAGACGATCAACGACGGCGATCAGTCCATCCGCGCCATGGACAGGGCGCCGGCACATGCTGCCGACACCGACAAGCCCGGCGCGCTCGATCATATGCGCGAGCGCCACTGCACAGCGTTCATAATCACCGGGATGACGTCCCTGAATGACCGGCATGAAGGTCGCATCGATCCCGGCATCTTCAGCGCGCAGCCGGCATTCGATGTTGGCCCGGATGGTACGGGACATGCGGTCGAGCACCTCGTTGCGATCGCTGGCCACTTCCTGCTCGACGCAATAGTCGAGGCTTGCCCACCAGCGGAATGGATAGGCTGCGGCCAGGCCGACATAATCATCGACCGTCCAGGGATAGCGCCCATAGGTGACCATTGCGCTGAACCCCGCGCTGTCGAGGCTGAGGCTGCGAAGACCATGCGCATTCATGAGTGGCCGCGTCGTCCAGCCGGCCCATTCGCGCCAACCTCGCTTCGTCGACCAGCGCGACAGGGCATTGGCGGAAATCAGGACGGGCTGCTGAAGCTGTCGGGCGCGCCGCAGGAGCACCCCATCAGCAAGGTGCGGCAGTCCCACCATGACAGCGATCGAGCGTGACTTGACCGGATAATTGTTCATGTTATGTTCCATTCAAGGGAGATTTTTAATGACCGAGCAGGCCGCCCGCTATTTTGAACCGTTCGATCTCGATGTGACGCTGCGCGATGCCGCGCTTGACGATCAAAACCGCCCCACCCGCCGCATGCTGGCCAATGCGGCGATCGGTATGCATGTCGAGGATGCCTATTATTCGGTGCGCGAACTGCGCGAGGCGATGTCCTGGGTCCATGAGGGTGAGACGGGCGGCAAGCGCAAGCTCGCGTCCATCCTGAGCAATCCGGCAGGCGACGATTTCCAGCGCTGCATCTATTTCTGCCTCGCTGGCCGCGGCATCGTCGAGATGCTCGACGATCTGATGTGGCTCGAAGAGCTGCTCGAAGCGCGCGGCCGCGTCGCGGGCAGCATCCACCGCCGGAAAATCAGGGCACGTCCGCTGGTCTCGCCTTATGTAGCTGACGAACCGGATGGCCCTGTCGTCGCCTCAACCGAGAACTTCAGGCAAGGCCGTTCCTGGTGGGCCGATCCCGGCCTCACTGCCTGACGGGACCGCGCGGTACGCCGCTCCAGCCTTGGAGATCACCGCTCACACGCGAGGCGGTCGCCGCGCCGCCACCGAGCCGGCTCGATCCACTGGCCAGCGAACGCGCCAGCCTTGTTTCGCTGCGCGGCGGCAAAGGCTTCGGTATATTGCTTCGCACGCGCCGGATCGGTTTTCAGGAATTGGGGTTGGGGAATGGCGAGACCCGCGCGGATCAGCGTCTCTCCGAGATCGCGGCCTTTCACGGTCACAGTCGCCACCGGCCGACCATAGCTCGAGCGGTTGGTGAGCCGGATTTGGGCGTCGGCTTCGCCCAGAATCCGCGCGGCATGATCCTGAGCCGCCTTGCCACATTCCCAGCACGACCGCGCCCGTTCACAGAGCTGACGGCGCTCGAACGCATCGACACCAAGGAGACGGAAATCGGCTGCAATCGTGTCGCCATCGAGCGCGCGAGCGGATGCGGTAAACCCCGGCTCATTGACGGGAGCACCCCGGACGTCGCATGCGGAGACAAGGAATAGGAAACACAGAAAACGATACATTCGATGTCTATGACAAAGGGCGCTGATCTTTTCCATTGCGTCGAACACGAAGTTCAGTCCCCAGGAAACCAGTCGAACGTCAAGGTGCGCGCGCCGGCCCGGCTTTCGAGTTCAAGGACGTCGGCAATGGTCCAGATCTTGCGGGATTCGCGCGCCAGGTCCGCGTAACCACCGTAGGTGCAGCCGCCATGCACGATGAACTGGGCGTGGATGTTCTGGGTCGCCGCTTCGGAGAGAAAGAAGCCCGCAACGCCCTTGATATATTGTGGCGGGAGAACGCCCAGCATAGCGTCGTAGAAACGCTGCGTGATCCGGCTGAGAGGAAATGACGCCAATGTTTCGGCGCGCGTGCGTTCGAAATAGGCGTTGGTGGACTCGACAACAGCGTCGGGATGGCGATCGCGGTGACGCGCGAGCAGCGCGGCTGCGTCCTCCCTGCTGTGTGCGTAGTCGAGGGGGAATTTCGAAGACCGCGCGGTAATGTAAAAGTTAGTGTCCATGGCGGATCCTTCCAGCTTGGAGAACACCGTCATTCATCCCCCTTCCCTCTTGCCATGGGTCGCGAGCGGCGGGATCATGGGCCTGGCTGCGTTGCAGCGGCGGTCAGCATGCGGATGGGCTTTGCTCCGGAAGACATGAATGGAGAGGGCTTCAGGCGACCATCTCGAGGACGATCAGGCCCGACGACGCAGGGTCGGTAGAGATGCGGAAAGGCTGCAGCGGATCGGTAGTGCGCAGGATGCTTACCTTACCCTGCGAATGATCGAAAATCCGGCTGGCGACGCGCAGGGCATTCTCGCGGCTGCAGAGCAACTGGCGTTTGGGAGACAGACAACGCCTGTCGATGGCCGTCGTCATGACCTGATCCCTTTCTCCTCGAGGATTGACGCTCATGCAAACAGCGTCTTGTGGATCTTGGTGACCGGTACGACCACCCAGGCGCGCGTCATGAGGCGACTGATCCGGTAGAAGCAGCCATTCTGCGGATCGCGAAGCACGAGCCTCCGGCCGCGCTTGCAGACGACGAACTCCTGCGCGACATTACCGTCGGTGAAGGTCACCGGCTCGGGAAGCCGGATGCGATCCCCGTCCGCGAGTTTGCGCGCGCGGTGCGCAAGGTTCGCCCGGCAACGTGCGCGCCAATCGAGCGCATATTCATGCTCGGTCGGGCTCAGCAGATCGAGGATCGCCGCGGGGCAGTCGGCCTCGCATGGCCCCATATTTTCGGTCATATCCTTGTACCCGAACTGGTGGCCATCGCGCGAGCGTGGATTCCAGCGCACCAGGCACACTACCGCGAAAACGTTGCCGGCAATGCCGTCCACGATTTCCTGGGCTGCGGCGTAATAGGTCCGATTTCCCGGACAGGAGGACGCGAGCACCCTGAGGCCGCGTTTCGTGCCGTCCTCGAGCGTGTTTTCGTAGGTAAGCTGCGCGTCGAGATAGGATTTGGCGGTCTTGTGGCCGCCCATCGACGTAAAGGGCATGAAGAGCCATCCCATGATGAGTCCTTTCTTGAGGAAGGAAACCGGCCGCTGGCCGTTTCCGGTTTGAGGATCGTCGGGCCGCGAGCGCTGGTCAGCAGGCGAACGCCCGCGTATCAAAGTCGCAGTATTTTCATGTCGTGCGGATGTGACCTTCCGCACCCGTCATTGTCGGAGAAGTCATGCTCGCCGCGTCGGCCATTGAGATAATCGGCGGCACGCCTTTGATCGCACTGGATCGCATCTACACGGGTCCTGGTCGCATCATCGCCAAGGCCGAGTTCCTGCTGCCCGGGGGAAGTGTGAAGGACCGTGCCGCCAAGGCGATCCTGCTTGCCGCAAGAGAGGATGGCCGGCTGAAGCCGGGAATGCCGGTCGTGGAAATGACGAGCGGAAACATGGGCGCCGGACTGGCGGTGGCATGCGCCGCGCTCGGCCATCCCCTCGTCGTCACGATGTCGGCAGGCAACAGTCCGGCGCGAGCGAAGATGCTCGAAGGACTCGGCGCCGAAGTGGTGCTCATCGCCCAGGTGGATGGAAGCCCGGGCCAGGTGACGGGTTCCGATGTCAATGCTGCCGCACAGGCGGCTTGCGCGATCGCCCGGGCGCGTGACGGTTTCTACGTCGATCAGTTCAACGCTGCAGAGGGGATCGCAGCGCACGAGACCACGACAGGCCCGGAGATCCTGGCGCAGTTCGGTGGCCCGGTCGACGGATGGGTTGCAGCGGTCGGCACGGGCTGCACCTTCGTGGGCGTTGCAAAGGCGTTGAAGCGCGCCAATCCCGGTACGGTCTGCGCCGCTGTCGAACCGCTGAACGCGCGGCCGCTGGCCGGAGAACCGGTGCTCGACGCCCGGCATAAACTCCAGGGCATCGGTTATGGCACGGTTCCGCCGCACTGGGATCCGTCGCTGATGGATATGAGTGTCGGCATCAGCGATGATGAAGCTGAAGAGTGGCGGCGTACTCTGGCCCATCGCGAGGGCCTGTACGTCGGCTATTCTGCCGCTGCGAACGTCTGCGCCGCGGCAAAGCTGCTGGCATCGGGGCGGTTGACGGCTGATGCCGTCGTGGCAACGGTGCTTTGTGATACCGGCCTGAAATACTGAACCTCGGCGTGGGGGTGGCCCCGATGGACGTGCATCCGGTCGGCTGCCGGCTGCGCCTTGCTCGCCGCGCCGAAGCTTTTGAGATACGCGAAAGCCTGTTCAGCCTTGGCGGCAGCGTGGATGATCGCGGTCTTGTCGCCGCGGAGGATACCGAGCCAATGCGCCACATAGCTCGCATGACTGTCATGGAGGACGTTGGGCAGACCAAGGTCAGCACAGCAGAGCCCCGCCCCGATCTCCGCGACCAGTTCTTCGAACGCATAGGCCTTGTCGCCGAAGCGCTTGCCGAAGGTCCGTGCGAGTCGGCTGGAATGGCCCGACCAGTGAACCGTCTCGTGGCAACGCGTGGACGCATAGTGATCCATGCTGCGGAAGGCCGTTCGGTTCGGCAGCTGGATATGATCGAAGGTCGGTGTGAAGTAGGCTTGGTTTCCGCCATGGCGAACGTCGGCAGGGATTCCCGTGAAGAAGGCGTCGATCGCCGCCTGCCGCTCGGACGGGATCAGAGGCTGCTCCGGTTCGTCAGAGGGGTAGAAATAGGCTGGAAGACCGTCGATCTGATCGGCGTTGAACACGATGTAATGGCGCAGGAACCGGATGCTCCGCTCCACTTGCTTGCCGGTTTCGGGGTGCTCCTCACGCTTCTTGAACGAGGAATAATAAACCGAAAGCGCGCCGGTTTGACCCTTGCGGACGTGCCCGCCTAGCGTTTCCGCCTGGCGCCAGGTCATCCAGTAACGCGAACGATAACCCTGGGCATCGCCGAGCGCCCAGAGATAAAGCGTATTGATGCCCTGATACGGCGTGCCGCAATGACGCAGCGGGCGTCCGCCCGCCCCGTTCAGCCGCCAGGGCCTCGACCAGGGCGGAACACCCTCCTCGAGCTTGCGGATGATGAGGTCGGTGATTTCGGCGGCGACATCGCGGCTCGTGCGTTTCGCAAGGGACATGGCGCTTCTCCGTGCGGAAGGGGAAAAGGCCGCCGGCACGGGACCACGCGCCGGCGGCAAGGCATCCAGGAGAAAGCGGCGTCAGGCCGCGAGAGCGTCCTGATCGGGCGATTCCGCTTCGATTTCGCAGGCACCGGACACTGTCTCGTCGACGCCAGCCACGCCAACCTCTTCGGCA
The DNA here is from genome assembly GCF_900188165.1 of Edaphosphingomonas laterariae. GTDB lineage: Bacteria > Pseudomonadota > Alphaproteobacteria > Sphingomonadales > Sphingomonadaceae > Sphingomonas_E > Sphingomonas_E laterariae. The sequence continues at coordinate 38,359 of NZ_FZOS01000023.1, forward strand.
TCCTCGGGCTCGACGATCGCCTGCTCTTCAGGATCGCCTTCGGCGGGTTCGAGATCGTCCGCCTCGGTCTTGTCGAGGAAGCGCATGGCGTCGGGCACCCAGGCAAGCGCCGCGTCCCGGACCTCGGGCTCGACGATCGCTTCGCCCGCGAAGAGCTTCGCGCACGATTCCGAGATCTCCGACTTCTTCATCGTCGCGTGGCGCGCGGTCAGCGCCGCGCCGCCGACATCGGCGAGCAGCGTCAGGATCGAGCCCTTGCTGATGCGGTCGAAGAAGTTCTCGGATGTCGGCCGCCACCAGCTTGCGACATCGACATCCATGATCGTCGCCAACCGGTTGTGGAGCGGACACTGCTCGGCGCGGTAGCTCGCCTTCGCTTCGAGCGACATCGCCACGATGTAGGCGAGCCAGGCCGCCTTGCTGTCGTCGTCGAGCGCCCGGAACGCCTCGAACCGGTCGACCTCGGACTTGTGCTCCAGCCAACTCGCATCGAGCCCGTCATGGGCTTCGGCGAGATAGCCCCGCGCGCGGGTCGTCGGCTGGTCGCCACTCACCGGATCCTGCGGCGAGCGAGCGCGAATGGTCGAGCCATAGGCGCTGAACGTGCTGGCGCGATCGTCAATCATGACGAAGAGCGCATAGTCGAGCGCCAGGGCCGGATGGCTGAGCAGGGTCGCTGCGAGCACGTCGCGCCGCTGCATCGCCAGCTCATCGTAGAGCCGGGCGCTGAGCGGCTTGCCGCCCGGGGCGATCGCTTCGGGCGGCGGAGCAGGCGGCGTGTAGCTGCCGCCCGGGCCGGTCGAACCGCCACCGCCGGCACCATCGCCGTGGTCGTCCTCGCCGTTTTCATCAGCGCCGCCGATGCTGACCGGTTCCTCGCTATAATATTCGGTGTCGAGGACCATCTCGCCTCTGGGCGTCAGCTTGAGAAACGCGCCGACGAGCGGCTTGATCTCGTCAGGCAGCACCGGCGGGATGTTGTGGAGCGCGTGTTCTTCCTCGGACAGGGCATCATATTCCTGGTCGAGCGCCTTGTAGGCATCCTCATCGATGGTCTCGTCATCCATCTCCTCGGCGATGGCTTCCTGCCGCTGTGCAATCGCATCGAGGCGGGCCAGCTGCGCCTCGGTGAAATCAGGCTGCGGCAGGATCACCCGGTAGAGGCCGGTCGCCGCGCTATGCGTGTAGTTCGACGCAATCGGCCGGATCCAGGCGAGACCGAGTTCCTCGCCGATCCGCTTGGCTTCCGCTTCCATGATGTCCGCGGCGAGCCGCTGCGCGATCTCGGGGTTCACCCACTTGTCGCCGCTGTCGCTGAAAAGGTCGCGGTCGATCTTGCCGCCAGCCTCGGCATAGCGGTCCTCGCCGACCAGGATCGCGACCGGATCGGTCGACTTCATCGTTTCGTTGGCGATGACGCGGCGGATAGTGTCGGCATTGGCATAGCTGGTGCCGTAGCTGTTCCAGACGAGAAGCTGCTTCTCCTGGTTTTCGGTCGAGGCATAGGCCTTGGCGACGTCCAGCGTGATGGTGCCTTCGCTCAGCGCCTCGAAGATGGGCTCGGCCAGGGTCGCGAGCCGCAGGCGGCCCTCGACGAACCGACGGGTGAGGCCGAAGCGCTTGGCGACACCGTCGATATCATTATTGAGACCGATGAAATACTGGAACGCGCGGCATTCCTCGGCAGGCGTCATCTTGAGCTGATGGAAGTTGGCCGCGGTCGAGGTCTCGGACAGGGTCGCCTCGTCGCCGACGAGAACCTTGACGGGAACATCGTAGGTTTCAGGGTCGATGGTGCCGCGCTCGGCGAGCATGAGCAGACCGCGCAGGCGGCGACCGCCATCGAAGACCTCGAAAGTGCCGCGCGGCTTTTTCACAGGCGTGACGAGCAGGTTCTGGAGTACGCCGCGAGCTTCGAGATCGGCGGCCATCTGCGGTATTTCCAGCAGGTCGTCGGGCCGCCTGCGGACATTGATGGGAGAAAGCGTAAGCTTCGAGAGCTTAACGGTCGTGGTCATCGGAGGAACTCCTTCTGGCATCCGGATCAGCCCGGACACCAGCATCACTCCCCCTTCCCTCTCGAACCCCGGGGCGCCCCGTGGGCGTGGCTTTTTTCCGCCGGACAACCTACATTGTCTTCTCTTCCGGCCTCGAAAGAATATGATCTGCGGTGACCTCCACGACGCTCCGTTTGAACATGCCGCAATGGCAGGGTGGCGATGAACCCGCCTATAGCTTTGGTTCCGAATTGTTGCGCTGGCTTGCCCCGCCGCATGACGGCCCCGAGGAAACCGTGGCGGTTCCGGAACCGGACGGAAGCTCCCCGCCGGTTAGCCGTGGCATCAAGTGGTGCGCCGCCCTCTTGTCTCAAGCAAGAGCGGCGCGCGAAGCCATCGAGCGGCATGCGCCCGATCGGATCGTGACGCTTGGCGGCGACTGCCTGGTCGATCTTGCGCCGATGGCGTATCTAAGCCGCAGATATGGTGAAAAGCTGGGCGTTCTCTGGCTCGATGCCCATCCCGACGTGATGAGCGCTGCCGAGTTTTCGCACGCCCATGCCCATGTGCTTGCCCTGCTGCTTGGCCGGGGCGACGAGGCTTTCACGGCAGAAGTGCCCCGCAAGCTGGACGCCCGGCGTGTGATGATCGCCGGCATGCAGGGATGGAACGCGGATGAAGACCTGATCCTGAAGGAACTGGGCATCCGGCATATCCCGCCAGCCGTCCTTGCTGACAGCAGCCGGCCGATCCTCGACTGGATCGAGACCGAGGGAATCACGCATCTTGCGGTACATTTCGACCTCGATGTCCTCGATCCGGCTCATTTTTCTCCGCTGCTGTTCAACAGGCCGGGCATGCCGGAGGGGGCCTTCGATGGAATAGAGCAAGGCCGTATGCAGCTGGACCAGGTGGTGCGCCTGTTGAAAGAGATCGGCGCGGCAGTGGATATGGTTGGCCTTGCCATCGCCGAACATCTGCCATGGGACATGCTGCGCCTGAGAAACAGCCTTGCCGAGTTACCCATCATGAAATCATGAAACTCACTGTGGGCTGAAACCGCCCCGAGTTTCGGAATACCAATGGCGCACCACTCGCGAAGCTATCCTCGCCGCTTTGGACACGCCCTCCCCCCGATCTCGAGGTAAACGTCGTCACCGCTACGCGATGCTTCACAATCTGAATGTGACGGACTTCTCCTGTGAGAGCGGCGCTGACCGCCGATGAGACGTCATTAGAGGGTGTCAATGACCAACGAAACCCGCAGTGCCGACTGTTTCGGTGACATCTCGTGCTTGATGCAGAATGCACACCAGCTGCGCTTCGTCATTCAGGATCGGAACGGACACCGTCTGCCAATAGCGCTCGAGAAACCGGCCATCGGAACCCCGCAGGTCATAGCGCTGTGCTTTCATGGCATGCTGGCGCCGTCCCTGTGCCGCGATGCGGATGGAATCAAACAAGCCTGCGACGCCGGTTGCATCCTCAAGATCCGGATTATCCGGAAAGACGTCAAAGAGCCTTTCTCCGGCCACTCTGCTGCGCTCGGTATAGGTGATGGCAGTATGCGCATCGTTGACGTCGAGGATTCGCATACCAGCCCTCGGATCGATGATCATCGTAGGCTGGGTAGAGGTCTCCGTCAGGCGTTGAAAAAGGCTCCGATCACATGATGATAGCGCGCCAAATTCAATAGGATATCTCTGCACGCCAAGTGCGGCGGCGTTGAGCAATGCAAGCTCGCGTTGAATTGAACGGATCTGCTGCAGCAGATAGCTGCGCTCGGTGTCGGCAACGTCTGCGCCCAGGCAGGCCCTGAATTTCTTCAAGTTTTCGTGCAGGATGAAGCGTTGCACATTACCCCCTAAGGTTTCAATTGTGCCTCGGATCTATGAACTTCTCCGGTCCCGAGAAGTTTCCCCGACTCGCTGGCATCTGCAACGCAATAAATACACTGAATGACCTCTGAGCACACGACGCGCACCTTAAGGTGCCATCCAACAGCTTCGCGGGCGCTGGTGACGATCGCCAGATGATAACGCGCAATCGCCGCTCGCCGACCCGCTTTAATGCGCTCAGTTCGACCAGCCCTGCCAGATCGCGCGTGGCGGTCGCCGAAGCGGCATCCGGGATCGTGCCGATAGTCGCGCGCGCTCAGCCCCCCAGCGAAGCCGTCCGGCCATTAGGCCGTCATGCGGATCAACGTCTTCTCGATCAAGAAACGGATACTCTCGATCGTTCGCCCATGCGCCTCCAGCACGATACCGGCGAACCAACCCAGCCGGTCATCGATCCGGTTGCTCTGGCTGGCCCGTTGCAGCTCGGCGTAATAAGCCTTGCTTATGCCGATTAATCATCGCCGAGAATATCGACTCCTTCTGAGCGCGCCGGGCGGCGCCTGCGCGCGGCCCTTCAGTCGTTGAAGGTTACTGTTCCGGTATGTTCAGCAGCTCGACTGCCGGCGCGAAGACCCAGCCTTCGGAGAGCTGGTCGGTGAGCGGATCGCGATAGACCACGAGCCGCCACTTACCGCGGCTATCCTTCACGGCAAGCAAGGTGCCGGCATCGCCGCGCATCAGTATCTGCGCCTTGCCCTGCGGCTCGCGACGGATCGGCGCGTCACGCTTCAGCTCTGCGCGGGGGAGGTTCGCGACATAGGCTTCGTCTGCCTTCTGATTGGCGGCGATGATCTTGTCGATCTTCTCCTGCAGGGTCTCGACTTGGACTTTCATCTCGGCATGGACCTTCTGCTCTGCTGGCGTCAGGTCTGCAGGGACGACCTCCTTGTAGATGCCATAGACGGTCATGATGAAGCCGATGAGCGCGATCGCACCGACATTGCGGAGCTCCTTCAGTGTGTTATCGCCGAACGTCGAGAAGATCACGCCTATCAGCTGCATGAATGCCGCCAGCAGGTCGACACTCTGTGCCGGATCTTCAGCGTGGCCGATCGCTTCGATCAGGCGGTGGGCCTCGATCACCTGCTCGGCCATGACGACCGCGCTGCTCGTCGCCACAGCCTCGGCCGTGGCGCGCAAGGTCATCATGTCGATCGTGCGCGCTCGCTCCGCCGCGACCTTCAGGATGCCAAGGCTGGGCGCCATGCGCTCGCTCAGCGCCTTGATCTGATCGCCGACCTGCGAGCCAGCCATCAGCTTTCCGATTATCGCCCTGTTCGCCTCGAACATGCTGCCAAGCTTCACCATGTCCGCGATCGTCGAGCCAATCAGCAGCTTTTGTGCCGCCAGAATGCCGGTGGGATCACGGTTAATCCCCATGGCGGTCCTCTGGATCTGCAACAACCAGCTCGTGGAGGCGAAGTCCTTCAGCACGGGGACGCGACTCATGCGCAGCGCCTCGGCTGCCGCTATCGTGTCGCTAACGCGCGTACCCTTCAGCATCGCCGCGGTCTTGAGGATACCGGACTTCTCGACTGCGTCCAGCGCCGTGAAGACGCTCGGCAGCGGCTTGATCGCGCTCGGCAGGGCAAAGTTCGGGCCCATCGCCCGCTTGATAAGGTCCGACTGCTCGCGCTGCAGCTTCATGGCTTCATACAACGGGCTGTCAGGCCCGAATGGGAATTTGTTGCTCATGGAGATTCCATCGCAGAATCGAGTCCCCGGTTCGACCAACTTTTGGGCAACCACAGTGAACCGCGCACATTTTTTCAGCGCACCGAGCGATCGCAACATGGGACGGGGCGCGCGGCACTGTATGGACATCGAACCCCTTCACGCCGGCGGGGCCTGACCTTCGGTCGTTTCATTCATGAACCTACTTTTCAACTCTCTGCACGACAGTCAGAAAGGAGGGATGTTGTTCACTGTCAAACCCGAAGAACTCAAAGACTTTGATCGACTGACAGGCCGTGCCGCCGGACCGTCGAAGAGCCATCAACTTGGCTCTTCGAAGAGGCCCGACAAAACTGTCTCGGCCGATGGCACCGGCACGAACACACGGGTCCGATATTGTATTACTTCGGTAAAGCAGCCGATCGACTTGAGCCACGGCAGGCGATCATGCGGACAGCCGACCAGTTCGATGCGAGGCGAGCCGTTGACGAGCGAACGCTTGATCGTGAGGGGGAACGGTTGCGAGACATCGATGCTCCGCCCTGCCGTCACCGCCTTGACCACAGCGTCCGCCGGTAGGGCCTCAGCGCGGTCGATGCCGAGCCTGGCGAAGAGTGGGGGAACATGATCGTCGAAGACGAGGCGGCCCAACCATGATCGTCCTTCCCCATCGACGATGCGGTTGACTGCAAGATGGTCGCTCGGCAGCGCCGACCAGATGGGCAGAAGCAGGCCGGTGGCCAGCCGGATCGTCTCGCTGTCCACGGCTTGGCGGGCCGCTTCCACCTCGCCTGCCCAGGTTGTGCTGAACGTCTCGCGTGTCACTTCCTCCCAGGACGATTCATAAAGATCGTCTTCGCGCATATATTCGTTGCGCGTCGGCCGCATCATCTCGACACGCGGGATCGGCGTGCCTTCCTTCTCCTCCATCAGGGCCCGCGCCCGGGTCCGGAGCGCGGACTTGCCGGACTTCCGATTGATCATGAAGCGGGCACTGGCATCGCCATCGGCGATCCGCAGGATGCGCTCCAGTGTGACCGGATTGCGGCGGCGCGCGATTTCGATGGTGAGGAGGTGCGACGTCGCGCCGGTGAGCGGATCGGTGCGCAATATGATATCATCAATGAGTGTCGCCCGATCGACGAGGATCGTTTCGACCCCGACATCGAGGCGCCCGGCATCGCGCGCCGCCGAGACGCGGGTCTCGATCAGGGCGAGGAACTCGTCGAAGATGCTGTTCTGGAGTGCGATCGGTAGCGCGAGGATGCGGTTGAGCCATCGCTGTATAGGCGGCATTTCATCCTTGAGAACGCCATCCTTGTCGACCAGCTCGAGACCGGTGCGGTGCTGGAATTCGTCGAGGCTGGTGCTGGCAAGCTTGCCTGCCGCCAACAGGTCGAACCAGCTCAGGAGAGCAGCGCAGGCATATTCGCTCTCGAGATTGTCGGCGGGGTCGAACAGTCCTTGTCCGCCGGTCTGGCGCTGGCCGCGCGTGAGCGCCCCCAAGCTGTCGAGGCGGCGCGCGATCGTGCTGGTGAAGCGCAACTCGCCCTTGCAGTCGGTCGTCACCGGCCGGAACAGCGGCGTCGCCGCCTGATGTGTGCGGTGCGTCCGTCCTAGCCCCTGGATCGCACGATCCGCGCGCCAGCCGGGTTCCAGAAGAAGATGGACGCGCTGCTCCTGGTTCGCCGCGTCGAGCGAGGCATGATAGCTGCGCCCCGTGCCGCCGGCATCGGAGAAGACGAGTATCCGCTTGCGCCCCGCCTGGAATGCGGCAGCCTCCGCCTGGCTCGTGCGCGCCGACCGGCTCTCCAGTTTCTGCCTGCCATCGCTCGCGGTGATCAGGCGCTTGGTACGGCCCGTGACTTCGGCGACGGTCTCGTGCCCGAAATGTTCGAGCAGCGCATCAAGCGCCGACATGATGGGAGGCATCGCGCAGAGCTTTTCGATCAGCTCGGCCCGCGCCGCTTCGGCCTCCGGATTGTAGACGGGGTTGCCGTGCTCGTCGGTCATCGGCAGTGACCGCGGCGTGCCGGTGTCGTCTTTGAAGATCTGCATCTGCCGCGTCGGGAACGCACGCTCGAGATAGTCGATGATATATTCTCGCGGCGAGAGATCGATTTCGAGATCCGCGCGCTCCTCGGGATTGAGATCGCCAAGGCGCCGGTTGAGAATGGATTCCGCCGTCGTCACCAGCTGGAGCACCACGGACTGGCCATCGGAGACATGCGCGCGAATGGCAGCGATAACCGTCGGGAGCTTCATCGAAAGGAGCAGCTGACCGAAGAATCGCTGTTTCGTGGACTCGAAGCGCGAGCGCGCCGAGGCCTTGGCCCCACTGTTGAGCGTCGCATTCGCCAACCCGTCGACCACCGATGTCAACTCAAGGGCGCGTTCCATATTGCGATGAATGATCGCCCAGGCATCGGCATAGCTGTCATAGATGGCGATCTGGTCGGGCGTCAGTTCGTGCCGCAGGATCTCATACTCGACACCCACGAAGCTCAGCGCACGGGCAGTATAGAGACCTAGCGCCTTGAGGTCGCGCGCCACGAGCTCCATCGCCGCGATCCCGCCCTTGCGAATACCGGTGATAAACTGCTCGCGATTGGTGAAGGCGGTTTCCGGGCCCCAGAGGCCGAGCCTGACAGCATAGGCCAGGTTGTTGACGTCCGATGCGCCGGTCGCCGAAGCGTAGAGCACACGGGCTCCGGGGAGGTTGTTCTGAAGGAGAACCCCGCAAATGCCTTGTTGCGAGCCCTCCTTCGGGCCGAGAGCCCCCTCGCCGCCCGCGACGCCGCCCATCTCGTGCGCTTCATCGTAGCCGATAACGCCTTCGAAATCGTCGCCGGCCCAATCGATGATCTGCTTGAGGCGACTGTGATCGCCGCGCGCCGAGCGAAGTGTGGGATAGGTGACGAACAGGACGCCCTGCTCGAGCGCGATTGGCTGGTCGATCTTCCAGTTGGAAAGGGGCTGGATGTCGGCCGCGAGGCCACCGAGCGCGGTCCAGTCGCGCCGGGCATCCTCAAGCAGCGTTTCGTTCTTCGAGACCCAGATGTTGCGGCGCCGGCCCTGCAGCCAATTGTCGAGAATGCAGGCCGCGACCTGACGCCCCTTTCCCGCACCGGTGCCGTCTCCCAGGAAGTAACCCTTGCGATAGACTCGGCCGCCTTCGGCTTCGTCGAGACCAACACCTTCCTTGCTCGGCGTGAACCGGCCGGGCAGAAACTGGGACCAGGCGTGACCCGCATAGACAACTGTTTCGAGCTGCGAGGCGGAAAGCAGGCGCTCGGAAACGGTGCGTTCCGGGAGGTGAGGCACATAGTCGGGGATTGGCGCGGCGATCGATCCCATCGCCACCGATTCCACGAGCGCGGTCGGATGCTCGCCGGCCGCTTCGAACACGATCCGACTGGGCCTGTAGGGCAGATAGACGCCGACCTGATCGAGCAAGGGCGCGGGCGCATCGAGCGCGGTGTAGCCGACAGGCAGGATATTGTTGCGAACCGGCGCATGATAAGGCCTCGGCGCCGCCCGCGTGCTCTTGACCGCACGGAACAGGGACAGGCTGGAGGAGCGCTTTGGCGTCGGCGGTAACGCGGTCGTGATCGCGCTGCGTTCGGGAACGGTCAGGGCTCCCAGCAATTCGCGGATCGATCCGCGCTGGATGGTCGCCTGAACGGCGCCGCCCCCGACCTTGTCGATGACGAAGAGCCGGACCGCGATTGACGTCCCGTGCTTCAGATAGCATTTCTCGAGCCGGACCGACGTCCGGACGCTGACATCACGCAGCGTTGTCTCGAAAAGATCGCGCATGCGTGCATTGGGGCCGAACCAATCGGGCATGACCGCAACGAGCCTGCCACCGGGTTGCAAGCGTCGCAGGGCCGCCTGGAGATGGCGGACGGCGGCATGACTGTCGGCGCCGAGACCCACGGAGCGCGAGAAAGGCGGGTTCATCAGGACGATGCTGGGGCGCGGCGCGTCTGCGAGCGTGGAATTAATCGTCGCCCCGTCATGGCCGGTGATCACCGCATCGGGAAAGGCATGTCTCAGGCGCGCGCGGCGCGGCGCGGCATATTCGTTGAGCTGGAGACCGGCATGATCCCGGCAATGGGCGATGAGAAGTCCATTACCGGCACTCGGCTCCAGAATGACATCTCCGGGCTCGATAGCCGCCAGGACGACAGCAAGCGCGGCGAGATCAACGGGTGTCGAAAATTGCTGCCATTCGATCTGCTCCTCGCTGCGCACCGTCTGGGTGGGCAGCCGGTCGAGCAGGTCGCAGGCCGCACCGACATCGGCGAGTGAGCGCAGCGGATAGGGACCGAACTGGAGGTGGTGGGCGAGCGCATGCTCCAAAATCTCGAAACTGTCGCGCTGCGTCCATAGGCCATCGGCATCGGTGCCGCCAAATCCGGCGACCATCGCGGCATTGAGATCCGCGCGGGTAATGCGATCAACGGACCGGAGCCGTTCGACAAGGAGGGTGGTCGCGCGGCGTTCAGCCGCCGTCGCGGCATCAGAAAGGTTGGTCATTTAGGGGTCTCCAGAGCGGCTACCCTTCTGGTAGCTCAGCCCTTCACACCCCCTTCCCTTTGGATCGGATGCGCGGCCGCGCGTGGTCACGCGGGAAAAATGCTGTGGCCCAGTGCCTGATCGCGCAGACTGTCGCCGAGCAGGTAGATTATCTTATGGTATTGGCGGGTGTCTCACCCAAAGCTGTCCGCGCACAATCTCTCATATGCCTTCAAGGAAAGACCATGACCGCGACTTTCGAAACGTTGTTGGCGAGCGACTTCTCCGCACGATGTGATCGGCCGCTTGACCGGGCAGTGCAGATCGCACGCGATCATGGCGGCAAACTGACGATAGCGCACGTCCTGGAGCGGCAAGGCGCACCGTCTGGGCCCGAGACGGTCGAGCGCCTGCGTGCGGAATTGCCGCTCACGGCGCAGGACGCCAATCTGATCGTGCGGTCCGGGTCTGCCCCCAAGATGCTGGCGCAAATAGCGGCGGAACGCGGCAGCGATCTGATCGTGACCGGCGTCGCGCGCTACAACAGCATCGGCGATTATCTGCTGGGCACGGCTGTCGACCATATTGTCCGCAATGCGCAAGCCCCGGTTCTGGTCGTGCGGCGCCGCGCGACGGGACCTTATGAACAGATCGTCGTCGCGACCGATTTTTCAGACTGTTCACGCGCGGCTCTTCTGTCTGCCGCGCAGCTCTTTCCCGCAGCTGACATCACCGTCGTCCATGCCTTCCATGTCCCGTACGAAGCCTGGCTGAAATCGGATGATGTAAAGGAATATGTGCGAACCGAAGCCCAGGAGGGCATGGAGGCGTTCCTTGCCCAGAAGGAACTCGCGTCATTGGCTTCCCGCATCGAAGCCATTGTCGATGAAGGGGAGACAGGCAGCGTCATCATGCGCCAGTTTGAACGCACGAAGTCGCACCTTCTGGTCCTCGGCACCCATGGCCGCAGCGGCTTTGCCCATGCGACGATCGGCAGTCAGGCCGAGGCGTTGCTGTCGGCGGTGAATACCGATGTACTGATGGTACGCGAACCCAGGCCTTGACCACACTGCTCACCCGACAATGCTAGCGAGCAGCGTTCCCAAGCCGGGCGACGGCTCGGAGCCATTTTTCCCCGGACGACGCGCGCCCTTCCACGCTCCCGATAATCGAGTAGCGCACCGGGTGAATTCCGACGAACCGCAGAAGGTTGCGATCGAGGCTCTTGAGGCTATGGGCGCGGAAGAAGAGCCGATAGATGGGCGCGGGCATTCCCATCGTCACGATGATCCGCGCGGATCGACCGGTGAGAAGCTTGGCCGCCGCTCCGACCGAACCCTCCTCGATCGCAAAACCGGGGCGCATGACCTGTTCGAGAAAACCCTTGAGGAGGGCAGGAACGTCTCCGAGCCATAGTGGGTAAAGGATGACCACATGATTCGCCCAGCGAATGTCTGTCTGGGCCTTGTGAATGGCGGCGGCGGGCGCATTGTCCCGCCACTCCCCGGCCGATCGCAAGATAGGGAAATCAAGTTCTGCAATCTCGATCCGGCGCACTTCATGGCCTGCCGCCTCGCCGCCCGCCGCATAGGCATCCGCAAGCGCATGAACGTACCGGGTCCCGTTTGGGTCGGGATGCCCATCGATAATCGTGATGCGGGTCATGACATCTCCTGAATCCGCCATCCACGCATCGTCGTGCAATTGGGATTATCCCGGAGTGTCGGTGGCGACAGGCACCGGCCAGCCGAGATGAAATCACTTGAGCTATGAGGGGGAGCGTTTCTTCCTCGCAAGAGTCGGGAAACTGGCGGAGGAACCCTGATTACAATACATGCGACTGTGCGGAACGCATGGCCAATAGCTCTGCGGCCATGTTGGGGGTGTTCTCCCATGGGGCACTACACAAACGGAGGATCGCGGTGACCCAGAGAATATCGCCGCTTTCGAGGGGGGAAGAGTTTTGAGCGATTTTCGTTTCCTGCATGCCGCCGACATTCATCTCGACAGCCCGCTCCATGGCCTGTCGAGATATGAAGGTCTGCCCGAGGACGACATAAGAGGAGCCACCCGCGCGGCTTTCGACAATCTGGTACAACGCGCCATCGACGAAGATGTCGATTTCGTCGTGATCGCTGGCGACCTCTTCGACGGTGAGTGGAAGGACATGAGCACCGGCCTCTATTTCGCCCGCGCCATGGGCCGCCTGGATCGGGCCGAAATCCCGGTCTTCCTTCTCGCCGGCAACCATGATGCCGCCTCCGTCATCACCCGCAGCATTCCCTGGCCGCCCAATGTCCGCCTGTTCAGCGCGCGGCGGCCGGAAACCCATCTGCTTGCCGAGCTTCAGGTCGCTGTCCACGGACAGAGCTTCTCGACACCGGCTGTCACCGACAATCTCGTTCCGTCCTATCCCGCCGCTGCAGAGCATCACTTCAATATCGGGATGCTGCACACCGCGCTGGCAGGCCGGAAGGGCCACGCCGATTATGCTCCCTGCAGCCTGGATGATCTCAAGGCCAAGCAATACGATTACTGGGCGCTCGGCCATGTCCATCAACACGAGATCGTGTGCGAGGCGCCCCATGTCGTCTTCCCGGGCAACATCCAGGGCCGCACGATCCGCGAGACGGGCCCCAAGGGCGCGGTGATCGTCACCGTGGAGGATGGTCAGGTTTCCTCCATCGATCGATTGAATCTGGATGTGATCCGCTGGCTCGCGGTCGATGTCGACTGTAGCGACGTGCCGGCCGACAGCATTGCGGAACGCATGCGCTCCGCGCTTCTTGAAGCGTGGCAGCGCGGCGGCGATGGATTGCCCCTCGTCACACGGCTTGTGCTGACGGGCGAGACCGACAGCGCCGGCGCGCTCATCGACAGCGCCGCGGACCTGCGCGACGTCGCGCGCGCCGTGGCCGCTTCGATCTCGCCCAATCTCTTCATCGAGAAAGTGAAGCTGCTCGTGACGAAGCCCGCCACCGCCAGTGAGGTGATTGTCGGCGACGATCTCGCTGCCTTGATCGACCGAGCCGCTACCGATCCTCAACTGCACGAGCTGCTGGCCGCGGACCTTTCGCCCTTCCTGCTCGCGGCGCAGAGCCTGCTCCCCGATGCCGATGAAGCGGACCTTCGCCGCTATGCCGGCGACGGCAAGTGGGACGCGGTCATCGGAACCGCCGCCCAGGCGCTCCGCTCGCGTTTGACGAAGGGGGACTGAGCGATGCGGTTCGCCACCCTGTCACTCGAGCGTTATGGTCGTTTCGAGGATTGCGAGCTTTCCTTTCGCCAGGGCGACCCCGATCTTCACGTGGTGTACGGCGCCAACGAAGCGGGAAAGTCCACCTCGCTTGCGGCGGTCTCCGATCTGTTGTTCGGTTTCCCGGCACGGTCTCCCTACAACTTCGTCTACGACTACGCCCTGCTGCGCGTGGGGGCCGTGCTCGAGGACGAGGGGCACAGCTTCGCTTGTCGCCGCAAGAAGGGGACGGCCGGGACACTGATCGATGCCGAGGATCGTCTCCTCGACGAAGCTATGCTGCTCGCCATGCTGCGGGGGCAGACGCGCGAGACATTCGCACTCTCCTTCAGCCTCGACCAGGATGGCCTGCGAGCGGGCGGGCGGGCCATGGTCGAGGCCCGCAACGACCTGGGCCGAGCCCTCTTTGCCGCAGGCTCCGGGCTCACGGGTGTTGCGGACGAATTGGCTCGCCTCGAGAGCGAAGCCGATGCGATCTGGGGACAACGCGCCGCGGCGAGGCGGAGCTTCACGCAGGCCCAACGCGATTTCGAAGCGCAGACCCGGGCAGTCCGAGACCAGGCCCTCAAGCCGAAGGCTTGGCTCGATGCCAAAGGCGCGGTCGCGGACGCCCAGCAGATGCTCGAAGAGGTTCAGCGGCGGCGCGACGCAGTGCTTGCCGAGGTCAGCCGCCTCGAGCGCATCCGCCGGATTGCGCCTGCCGTCCGTCTTCGCAGCGACCATCTCGCGGCGCTTGCCGCCCACATGGATACGATTGATATCGGGCCGCAGCGCGAACACGCCGCCGAAGCGGCAATGGCCGAGATGGAGGCCGCTTCGCGTGCAAGGGCCGCCGCTCAGAATCTGGTGAACGAAGCCCGGGCACAGATCGATGCGCTTTCTCCTGATCCGTCGGTCCTCGCCCACGACGCCGAAATCGACGCGCTGATCGCTTCGTCGGGCGCGGTGACAAAGGGTCAACAGGACTTAGCGCGTCTGAGCGAGGAGCGATCCGCATCGGGAGGTCTTGTCGCCCGGCTCCGCGCCGAAGCCGGCGCGCTCGCCTCCGATCCCCCCACACGGATCGTAAGTTCCAGACTGCGCGAAATCGCGCTCGGCCATGCCGAGGATCTCGCCGCGCTCCGGCAGATCGAAGAGAGTGAGCAGGACCTGGCTGAAAGGCGTGTCGCGATCGAGAGGAAGATTGCGGATCGCCCCCAAACAGGAAATCTGACCGCGATCGTAACGGCGATCGACCTTGCCAGGACCCTCGGGGCCGATGCGGACGCGCGCTGCGAACTGGCGCAACGCAAAGCCGACCGGGCCGCGGCCAGCCTGGACGTGGCGCTCGCTCGGCTCGCGCCCTGGAGCGGGGACGCATCGGCCCTGGCCGCGCTTCCCAGACTGGCACGGCACGAAATCGAAGACGTGCGATCCGTCCTTTCCGAAGCCGAGACCGATCTGCAGCGGGCAAGAGACGCCGCTTCGCGCGCCCGCGAAGAGGCCGAGGCGCTCTCCCTCGAAATGGAGCAGCTCTCGTCGGGCGCTGCGGTAGCTGACGAGGAGATCACCGCCGTTCGAAGCGAGCGCGACGCGTTCTGGCGACCGCTGCGCGCGCACATGCGGCAAGGCATGGCCCTCCCCTCCCCTGATGAAGCTGTCGATGCTTATGAGACGGCAGTCGCTCGAGCAGATGAACGCGGAGATGCCCGCTACGCCGCCGCCGACGAGTCGAGCCGTCTGACGGTCATGGGTCAACGCCGGACCAGGCTCCTTCTGGCCGCTGACCAGGCGGACACGCGCGCGCAGGCGGCAAGCGATCGTCGCGAAAGCGTGCTGACGGGCTGGGCACGAAAGTTGGCGGAGGCGGGCTATCCGGCGTTGGAGCCCAACCGGTTCCTCGGTTGGATGTCCGAGCGGGAAACGGCCGAGGCAGCACATCGGGAGGCAATCGATGCCCACGACGATGCCAGCGCGATCGTTGCGCGGCGCAATGAATTGCGGGCCGGCCTGGTCGCCGCCCTCGCAGACGAGTCCGTGCCCAAGGGAGAAGACCTCCTACCGCTGCTGGCCTTCGCCACACGGATTCGGCAAGCCGGCGAGGCGGCCGCCGAGCAGCACAGACTCGACGAGGCCGCACTCGCACAAATCGGGCAAGATGCGGAAGGCCTGCAGCGCCGCCGCAAGCGCGTCGATGAGAGTATGACAACGCGGATGGAGGCCTGGCGCGTGCTGCTGGTCGAAGCGGACATCGATCTCGACATAGCCAGCGCTCCGGCAGCGCTCGATGTCCTGGACGAGCTCAGAGCCGCGATTGCCGCGCAGCGAGACCTGCAGACACGCATCGACGGCATAGCGAGGGACGCGCATGAACATGACGAAAGCGTCGCGGCCTTAACCGCAAGTCTGGGGATAGCCGCCTCGGGCGGCGGAGTGACGCTGCTCGAAGGGATGCGGGCCCGGCTCTCGGCGGCGCGCTCGACCGCAAGCGTCCTGGAGGCACTCGAGGAAAGCATTGCCGGCCGAAGCGCCGAGATGGCGGCCGAAGACGCACGGCATGCTGCGGCCTGGGCGTCGCTGACCACGCTTCTGGAGGAGACGGGCGCTACCGACCTGCAGGGCCTGGGTGCGGCCATCGAGTGTTCGCGGGCAGCGCGCGCCCTGCGCCACGCGGTCAGCGAAGCAGAAGCCGCGATCGTCGCGGCGGGCGACGGCAAGGGACTGGATGAGCTTGTCGGGTCCCTGGAAGACGTCGATGCTGACGGTCTGGCCGTCCGAATCCAGTCGCTCTCGGGGCAACTGACCCAGCTCAACGATGAGGTTGCCACTGCGGCAAGCGCCCACGGCGATGCCAGGAGAGTCTTTGCCGGTCTGGAGGCGCAAAGCGGCTCGTCCGCCGACGCAGCCTCGGATGCCGAGCAGGCCCGGGCCGAGCTCGCTGTTCTTGCCGAAGATTTTATCCTGAAGCGAGCCGAAGCCGTCACGCTACGCTGGGCGATTGAACAATATCGCGAGCGCCATCAGGATCCCATGCTTCTGCGCGCAAGCGAGATCTTCCGCCGGCTGACGATCGGGCGATATGCGGCGCTGCGGATCGACAGCGACGGACCCAATTCACGGCTCCTGGGGTTACGCGACGACGGCAGGACCGTGGTGGACGTCGGGGCGATGAGCGAGGGAACCACGGACCAGCTCTTTCTCGCGCTTCGCCTCGCAGCTGTCGAGCAATCCATCGCGGCCGGTGTTCGCCTGCCCTTCCTCGCGGACGACTTGTTCGTCAATTTCGACGATGAGCGTTCCGAGGCAGGTTTCAGGGTGCTGGCGGAACTCGCGCGATCGACGCAGGTGCTGTTCTTCACCCATCACCCCCATCTGGCGGCGATCGCCCGATCTGTCGTCGGCGAGGACCTTCACTCGGAATGCTCCCTGGCCTGAGACAGCCGAGCGACCTTCAGATCAAGCCGCCCTGGACTGGCTGTTCGAGCGCGGAACGCGCGGCTCCGACACTCTTTCGGCGCTTTGTGTACGCAACCTGCAGCGGCACCTGTCCTCGTCCCATTCGATGCGCGCCAGCGAATATCGCCGCGGCTAGCAATTGCCCGACGGCTTCGATCTAAGGCCGCATGACGTGGCGGAGGCTGCGGAAATGCGGCAGCGGGTCAAGGACGCCTTGAAGGACGGCAAATAGCGGAGCGCGGCCTCCAGCGCCTTTGCCCGGTTCTCGACTCCGCGGCTCCCCAACTTGCGTTTTCTCGTCAGTATGATTATATTTTAATCGGACTGATAACAGGTGATAAACATGGCGACCGAGACGAAGGTATTGACCGCGCATGTCCCCCTGGGGCTCGCGGAAAAGGTTGAAGCAATGGCCTCGCGACTCGAACGCTCGCGCGGCTGGGTGGTGAAGCAAGCGCTCGCCGCCTGGGTCGATCAGGAGGAGGAGCGTCACCGGATGACGCTCGAAGCCCTGGAGGATGTCGATGCCGGACGGGTGATCGACCACCAGGCGATCACGGCATGGGCCGACAGCCTTGGGACGGACAAGCCGCTACCCTCGCCGGTCAAATGAAGATCCAGTGGACCAGCAAGGCGTCGTCGGACCTTGTGCGTCTGCACGAGCATCTGGGCCCTGTCGCACCCGAAGCGGCGGCGCGCGTGGTCCAGCAACTCGCCCACGCACCGGATCGGCTGCTCGATTATCCAAGGATCGGCGAGAAGCTGGAAGCCTATGAACCGCGCGAGATCCGCCGGATCATCGTCGGCAATTACGAGATGCGCTACGAGATCGCGGCCGGAACGATCTTCATGCTGCGCCTCTGGCATTGCCGCGAAAACCGCAACTTCGAATCGGAGCAGTAGCGAGGATGCGATCGACCACCGCCGCAGTCGCTTCTATCCTCAGACCAGACCGAAATCCTGAAATTCAACCTGCCGCAGTCGGCCGGACAGCCCGTTCCGAATAGCTCTCACGGGTTCCGCCAGTCCCGGTTGACCGACGATGGCACCATGAATGTGGTCGGCTTCGATCGGCTGAAGGACTTGCACTTCGGCTTCAGGGTCGGTGGAAAAATGAGGTGCGAGATCTCGCCTCTCCTCTTCGCCGCCAGCGAACATCTGCGCAAATGCCCACGGGCCTCCGCAATAGCCCCTATGGTTCTTGACCTCGTTCCTTGCCGCGTTGCGCCAGCAGAATCGGCAATCATGCGTCCACAAGATGGTTGCGGAAAGGACAAGCACGATCCAGTCGACATGACCACTTTTGCGTCGCTTTGCCGCGAACATCGGCCCGTTCACACGCGAAATCGAAACAGAGACGGCGTCTTCGTTTCCATCCAATCGGCCGTAATCGCTGGCATATGCCAAATGATCGGCTGCTGCCAGATCGCGGCGCGGCCATAAGCCATGCTTCACGATCCCAGTGAGATTCGCAGCTTGGGTGAAATGCAGCAGGAACCGCACGTCGCGGTCCACGGCGATGGAGCGGATAGGCGTCCTGCGGGCCTCCTTCATCGCAATGATCCCATAGACGCCTCCAATACCTCCGCCCAGTCTTTGACGCCGCGCGGCGCCATCCGCGTTATCTCAAGACCGGGCCGAGCATATCGCAACGCCGCGCGTGCCGCCGCCAGTTCACCTTCAGCGTCATTGTCGACGGCGAGGATCAAGGATGTCAGACCTTGCGGCAGCAGGATCTGATCGAGACGCCGTGCACCCAAGCTCGCCCAGCAGGGAGCTCCTTGAATGAGGGTGAAGGCCCGCGCGGTTTCGAAGCCCTCGGCGAGCGCCAGGCAAGAAGCCCCCCGCCCTCCCCCTTGCCATGCCCCCTGCCCTGGCCGCACAAGCATGCGCCTCATGCCGCACTTTCCCGTTTCCACGTCGACGAAGCTCCGGAGGATCAC
>NZ_FZOS01000080.1 GCF_900188165.1 Edaphosphingomonas laterariae
TAGCACTACTTTGGCAGAAGTTTGGCAGGGTATCTGATGAGGCTGCATCCGCAGTGAGGGCAATTCTGCGGCGGTGAGCGAGACAAGCGGTCAAGGATGGCCTGGCGCACTGCCGGCAAGGTGGGTTGGGGAGGCGGACCGAGGACTCTTTTTTTTCCGCCCCGCCTGAGCGAGCCTTCGGGATTGCAGGAAGGCGTAAGCTATCATCGACATCAAGGCATGGCGGTGAAGTCCGGTCCAGGATCGGCCCTCGAAGTGATCCAGGCCCAGTTCTTCCTTGAGTTGCTGATGGGCTTGTTCGCAGATCCAGCGCGCCTTGATCGCGCCGGCGAGAGCCTTGATCGGGGTGTCGGCGGGCAGATTGGAAAGATAGTATTTCCGCTCGCCATTCGAGCGATGCTCACCCACCAGCCAGGCTTCCTCACCCGGCATGTGCTGGGCCCCGGCAGAGCCGATCCGCTGCGGGGCACCATCGGCAATGCGCACGCGCATGGCGGCAAAGCGGGCCGTCAGCCGTCCCTTGGTTCCCTTGCGCCAACTGACCTGTCGCCACTTCGCGCTTTCGAGCATGACGTGCGCAGCCATGGATTTGACGTCCGGCACATGCCGCACCCGAAGGCGACCGCGTCCTGCGACCGGGAAGATCAGTTGCACGTCGGCCGGATAGACCTTCTGGTGCCTGGGGATGCCGACAGCCCAGCAGAGGCCGCGTGTACTCAGCGCCTGCCGGAACGGAGCCGACAGCCCGTAACCGGCATCGGCCAGCACACAGCCGAAGCGCACGCCGGCAGCGATGATGCGATCGATCTCCTCGATCGCGATCTCGAGCTTGGTGCGATATTCCTGCAAAGGGGCAGGCACGCCCGCCTTGTCCATGCGCGCGGTATCGCTCGTCCAGCTTTCCGGCAGGAACAGCCGCAAGCTCAGCATGAGCGGAACTTCGCCCGACGCCAGCGTCACCGACACCAGCGTCTGACAGTTGGCATTCTTGCCAAGCGCCGTGGCGTACTGCGGCGCGACGCCAACCGAGGCTTTGCCCTTCTTGGGCAAGGCGGTGTCGTCGATGATCAGCCAGGCTCTATCGCCACCAACCAATTCATCCGCCTGGCTCCACAAGGTCGCTTCCAGCGGGGCGCTGTCCCACAGACCGGCCCCGATGAAATGATGCAGCCGGTCATAGGGGATCGCGTCCGAGCGGGCTGCCATGGGCTGGATGCTCTTGCGATCACCGGGGCCAATCAGACCGGCGATATAGGCTGGGCACATCCGGCGTCGCGTCTTGTTCCCCAGAGCTTCCAGATAAGGCGCGAGCCAACGCTCAAGATCCGCCTGCCAGTCCTCGTCCATCGCCAGCCTCCGTCAAGCTGGCTCCCCATGAATCAGGGAAATCTCTCCTTGGGAATCCCAAAAATCACACTTCTGCCAAAGTAGCG
>NZ_FZOS01000060.1 GCF_900188165.1 Edaphosphingomonas laterariae
TGCGATCGGTGTCTCGGCATGGGCTTTTCTCCAAAAGCCCGGCCACCCGGTCAATCCAACTTCACCTATCTGTCCGGCTCCAGGGGCCCACTCCAAAACGGGGTCAATATTGCAGGCCGATTCACACCTGATCCAAATTCGCCGCGGTACTCAGCGTATGCTTACCTCCCGGCGCCCGAAATCCTTCGACAAAGCGGTCATCTGAATATCCTGTCCGCCTCCCGATAACCTGACCGTCGTTCACCGTTGGAATTTGGCCACGTCGTCTAGGCAGCGCGTAACAGGCGCCGGTTAGCGCCTGCCCGTCACCGCATCGAGGATCGCCTTGCCATAGCTCGTTTTGCTGAACATCTCGCCGCGGGCGCGGGCCTGGTCGGCGGTGATGAAGCCTTGCAGGTACGCGATTTCCTCGAGACAGGCGATCTGCACGCCCTGGCGGCGCTGGAGGGTGCGGACGAATTCGCCGGCTTCGAGCAGGCTGTCATGCGTGCCGGTGTCGAGCCAGGCAAAGCCGCGGCCCATCTGTTCGACATAGAGGTCGCCGGCTTCCATGTAGAGGCGGTTGAGATCGGTGATTTCGAGCTCGCCGCGCGCCGAAGGCTTGAGGCCGCGGGCATATTCGACGACGCGATTGTCGTAGAAATAGAGCCCGGTCACCGCATGGTTCGATTTCGGCTGGGCGGGCTTTTCCTCAAGGCTGAGCGCGCGGCCGCTGTCGTCGAGCTCGACCACGCCATAACGCTCGGGATCCTCGACATGATAAGCGAACACCGTCGCGCCATGGGTGCGGGCGACGGCATTGGCGAGCAGATCGGTGAGGTGTGCGCCGAAGAAGATGTTGTCGCCGAGCACAAGCGCGACATTGTCGTCGCCGATGAACTCCGCGCCGATCGTGAAGGCCTGCGCCAGCCCCTCGGGCCGGGGTTGTTCGGCATAGCTGATGGCGAGGCCGAAGGCCGTGCCGTCGCCCAGCAGGCGGCGATAATTGTCGAGATATTCGGGGCTGGAGATGATCAATATGTCGCGGATGCCGGCGAGCATCAGCACCGACAGCGGATAATAGATCATCGGCTTGTCATAGACCGGCAGCAGCTGCTTGTTCACCGCCAGCGTCGCCGGGTGGAGCCGCGTGCCCGAGCCGCCGGCGAGAATGATACCCTTCATGCGGATGTTCCGATCAGTTCGTCGAGGATGTCGCCCAGCGCCGCCTGCCAGGGGCGCGGCGCGATGCCATAGGCCGTGGCGATGGCATCATGGCTGAGCAGCGAATTGGCGGGCCGGCGCGCGGGCGTCGGATAATCCGCCGTGGTGATCGGTTCGACCGTCGCCGTCGGCCCGCCGCGCAGGCCCGACTGGCGGAAGATCTCGGCCGCGAAGCCCGCCCAGCTCACCGCGCCGGCATTGCTGAAATGGAAGATGCCGGTCGGCGCGTCGGCATCGTCGGCATCGTCGGCAAGGCGGCACGCGATCGTGATCAGCGCGTCGGCCAGGTCGGCCGCGCTTGTCGGGCTGCCCTGCTGATCGTCGACGACGCGCAGATGGCCGCGCTCGGCGCCGACGCGCAGCATCGTCTTGATGAAATTATGCCCGTGCGCGCTCACCACCCAGGCGGTGCGGACGATCGCGTGGCGCGCGCCCGAGGTGCGCACGGCAAGCTCGCCGCCGAGCTTGGACGCGCCATAGACGCCGAGCGGCGCGACCGGATCATCGACCTCCCACGCGCCCGCCTTGTCGCCGGCGAAGACATAGTCGGTCGATACCTGGACCAGCGGAATCCCCGCCGCCGCGCAGGCCTGGCCGAAGGCGGCGGGCGCCAGCGCGTTGATCGCCCAGGCCGTCACCACGTCGCTTTCCGCCTTGTCGACCGCGGTATAAGCGGCGGCGTTGATCACCGCCGCCCACGGGCGCGAGGCGACCATGGCGGCAATCGCGGTGGTATCGGACAGGTCGAGCGCGGAACGATCGAGCGCGACCAGTTCCCAGCCCTCAGGCCAGGCGCGGCGCTGAAGCTCGCGGCCGAGCTGCCCGTCCGCGCCGGTGACGAGGATCTGCCGCATCGCGCTCAGGCGGCCAGGCCGCGGCGCTGATCGGCCTGGCGCTCGGCCAGGATCGGTTCCCACCAGTCCTTGTTGTCGAGATACCAGCGCACCGTCTTCTCGATACCGGTCTCGAACGTCTCTTCCGGCTCCCAGCCAAGCTCGTCCCGGATCCGGGTGGCGTCGATCGCATAGCGTTTGTCGTGGCCGGGGCGATCGGCGACATAGGTGATCTGCGCGGCATAAGGCTGGCCATCGGCGCGCGGGCTCAGCCGGTCGAGGATCGCGCAGACCGCCTTCACCACCTCGATATTCTGTTTCTCGTTATTGCCGCCGACATTGTAGGTGCGGCCGGGCGTGCCCTGTTCGAACACCGCCTGCAGCGCGCGGACATGATCCTCGACATAAAGCCAGTCGCGCACCTGATCGCCCTGGCCGTAGACCGGCAGATCGGCGCCGGCGAGCGCCTTGACGATCATCAGCGGGATCAGCTTTTCGGGGAAATGATAGGGGCCGTAATTGTTCGAGCAGTTGGTGATCAGCACCGGCAGCCCGAACGTATGGCCCCAGGCGGAGACGAGATGGTCCGACCCTGCCTTGGACGCCGAATATGGCGAGCGCGGATCATAAGGCGTGTCCTCGGTGAACAGCCCGTCCTCGCCCAGCGAGCCATAGACCTCGTCGGTCGAGATATGGTGGAAGCGGAAGGCCTGCTTCGCTTCGCCCTCCAGCCCCAGCCAATAGGCACGCGCCTCGGCCAGCATGGTGTAGGTGCCGACCAGATTGGTCTGGATGAAGGCGCCGGGGCCGTCGATCGAGCGGTCGACATGGCTTTCGGCGGCGAGGTGGGTGATCACCTGCGGCTGGAACTCGGCGATCGCCGCGCGCACCGCTTCGGCATCGCAGATATCGCCCTGGACGAAGCGGTAACGGTTGCTCGTCGCGACGCGTTCGACGGTCGACAAGGTGCCGGCATAGGTCAGCTTGTCGAAGTTGAGCACCTCATGCGTGCTGTTCTCGACCAGGTGGCGAACCAGCGCCGAACCGATGAAGCCGGCGCCGCCGGTGATGAAGATGCGCATGGGATATCCTCAGTCGAGCGGCGCGAGCGGGCGGCCGTCATAAGCGAAGGGGCTGTCGAAATCGGCGAGCAGCGGCTGCACCGCGTCCTTGGGCGAAAGTTCGGGCACCGCGCCCGCCGGGAGCGGCCAGGCGATGCCGATCGCGGGATCGTTCCAGCGGATCCCGCCATCATGGTCGGGCGCATAGGTGTCCGAACATTTGTAGGTGACCTCGCAATCGGGCTCGAGCGTCAGGAAACCGTGGGCGAAGCCGATCGGGATGAAGAGCTGGTGGCCATTCTCCGCCGAAAGCTCCGCGCCGACCCACCGGCCAAAGGTCGGCGATTCGCGCCGCACATCGACCGCGACGTCGAAGATCCGCCCGCGAATGCAGCGTACCAGCTTGTCCTGCCCGCGCGGCGGCGTCTGGAAATGCAGCCCGCGCAGCGTGAAACGCGGCACCGATAGCGAATGATTGTCCTGCACGAACCGGCAGCCAATCCCGAATTGCGCGAACACCGGTTCCGAATAGGTTTCCGTGAACCAGCCTCTGGCGTCGCCGAAGCGGTGGGGTTTGATAAGACGAACGGGAGCTTCAGACATATGAGGGTTCGATAAAGGCTTCGTGCGGGAACGGCAACGCATAGGATCCTATGGCGCTTGGCAGTCGTAGGGGGCGGAGCGAAGTTTTGGTTTGCAGGTCAGTTTGTCGGATAGTCGACATGTAGGATTGTCGACATGCCAACTGGCTGTTGGATTTCCTACTCGAAAGCACGAACTTTGCAGGAAAGCTCCGGCCATCCGCCCGATATGCAAGGCGGGATGCCAAAAGTTCGTGCTTTCGAGTAGGAATTGACGCGATGAGCCGCCCCCCCCGCCCCGCCGCCCCTTTCCCCGCCCGCCCGGCCCGCGCCCCGGCGAAGACGCCGCAGGGCGAATTGTTCCAGCTCGACAGCCCGCTGACCGGCGAGGTGCGCGGCGAGCGATCGCTGATGGCCTTCCCCTTCTTCGCGCTGTCGAAAAACGCGTGGATGAAGCCGCTCGCCTACCAGCATGCCGCGGTGTCGATCGAGGTGCGGCCCAGCGCCAAGGGCGTCGCGACGATCTACGACAAGGAAATCGTGCTCTACATCGCCAGCCTGATGGCGGCGAAGATCGACGCGGGCGAGCGGGTCGAGCAGGATTTCGTGTTCACCGCGCACGACCTGTTCTCGGTGACCGGCAGCAACCATTCGGCGCGCTCCTATGCGCGGCTGTCCGAGGCGCTCGAACGGCTGCAGGGCACGCAGATCAAGACCAATATCGAGGCGGGCGGCGAGGGCGAGGAGGGCTTCTTCTCCTGGCTGTCCGAGGCGCGGCTGCATTATGCGCGGACGCGCAGCGACGAGCGCCGGCTGAAGGCGGTCAAGGTGCGGCTGTGCGACTGGCTCTACCGCGCGATCCTGCGCGACGGCCATGTGCTCGATTATGCCGCGACCTATTTCCAGCTCGGCCCGATCGAGCGGCGGATCTACGAGGTGGCGCGATCGACCTGCGAGGCAGGCCCCGACGGCATCGCCCGGCTCGAAATCGACCTCGCCACCTTCCGCCTCCAGATCGGCTATCAGAACCCGCTCGCCAATTTCCGCGCCGCGCTCCGCCAGATCGCCGCCGCCGACGCCATCCCCGATTACCGGATCGAGCTGATCGAGGGCGAGGCGGGCGAGGACGCCCCGGCCCCGGCGGCGGGTGAGGGCGCGGGCGCGGGCCGGCGCGGGCGCCGGGCGAGCCCGGCGCGGGTGATCGTCACCCGCCGCCCCGTGGCGCTGCCCGACGGCCCGGCCGGATCGGGCCAGATCGAAGCGGACCCGACCGAATCAGACGCGTGAATCGCGCGCGCCGCCGCCCTGCGTGGCCGGTGAATTTCTACTCGAAAGCACGAACTGGCACGCCAATTTCTACTCGAAAGCACGAACTTTTGGGCATTTAATACTCGAAAGCACGAACTTTTTCGGCATTTCCTACTCGAAAGCACGAACTTTACTGGCTTCCGAAGTTGGATTTCACCTGCAACAATAAGCGCGATGCTGGCCATGCCGCTGGCGGTGAAAGGGAAATGGCCGTGACCACATAAAGGAAAGCCCGGCGCTAAGGCCGGGCATCCCGAGGTTGAGTGGAGCGACGTCGCCAAACGTCGATCCGGAGTAGTCCAACACTCCCTCCCGATACCCCGGATCCAGCCATGGATCAAGGATGCGCGTTTCCGCGCCACGGAACTCTTTTGTCTCTGGTCCGGCCCTGAAGAAGGGCGGGAAATGACGGTGTGCACTTTGGGGGAGGCGACGGCGCGCGCGCTCGGCGCGTTGCCAACGGGATTTGGGCCAGCAGGATCTGGGCCAGCAGGATCTGGAGGCGCGCGATCGGGCGGGCGGCCGCGCCCCGCGCGCAGCGGCGCGCCGCACCGCACCGGCGCCCCCGTGCGCCGCGACAGCATCGAGGAAGGCACGTTCGAGGAGGCCTTCTTCGCCGTCCCCGCCAAGGGCGAGCCCGACCGGCTGCTGCGCCTGGCGCGCACCGCGCTCGACGCCGGGCGCCGGCTGAAGCGCGCGGCGCGCGCCGAGGGGCGCGCCCTTTCGGCGAGCGAGCGGGCGATGGCCGCGCTCACCGCCGGCGCGGTCCGCGTCTATGAGGAGATCGTGACGCTCGCCCGGCTCAACCGCGGCCGCGTCTTCCCAAGCTATGACTGGCTCGCCGCGGCGACCGCGCTCGGCCGCGCCACCGTGGCGCGCGCGCTGATCGCGCTCGAGGCGGCGGGCTTCCTCGTCCGCCAGCGCCGGTTCAGGCGGATCGCGGGCGACGGGGCGGGGCCGCGCTACGAACAGACCTCCAACGCCTATCGCCCGACGCTGCCGGCGCGCCTGCTCGGCCATCTGCCGCGCTGGCTGCGCCCCGCCCCGCTGCCCGACGATGCCGTCCAGCGCGCCGCCGAGCGCGCCGAGGAGCAGGCGGCGATGCTGGAACGGCTATCCAGCGAGGATCTCGCCCGCGCCACGACGGGCGGCGCGCTCGGCCGCGTGCTGGCCCGGCTCGGCGCCGCGCTCGATGCCCGCAGCGACGCCTGCAGCGATGCGCAGCGGGCAAAAGAGCGCGAGTCTCAAAACCATCCTGAACCGCTCCTCAAGTCTAATGGAAAAGCGCCAATGGCGTTGGCCTTGTCGGCCAACAAGTCCCGGCCTGACGGCCCCTCCCGATGCTGAGGCCACCGCCCCACCCACGCTTCCCGCCTGTGGCCAGCGCCGAAGCGTCGGCTGCGCCGCCGCAATGCTCCCCGGCGGGAGCAAGCGGCAGCCGGCATCTTTTCGATCGCCGGTGTCGGGCTGCTGTGCCGGTGTCGAAATTCTGATGTCGAACTGTCGGGGTGAAGACATGTCGACATTACGACGCGTAAGACTGTTGAATTGTCGCTTTGTCGACATGTAGATAGGGCGCCATGCCAACCATCGCGATCATCAGTCAGAAAGGCGGAGCGGGGAAGACCACGCTGGCGCTGCACCTTGCCGCCGCCGCCCAGGATGCGGGCGCGGTTTCGCTCATCTTCGACACCGATCCGCAGGCGACGGCGAGCCAATGGGCCGCCTGGCGCCAGGACGCGCCGCCCGAGGTGATCGACAGCCCGCCGCCGCGCCTCGCCGCCAAGGCCGCGCAGGCGGCGGCGCAGGGCGCCGAGCTGATCGTGATCGACACCCCGCCGCACGCCGACAGCGCGGCGCGCGCGGCGGTCGAGGTGGCGGACCTCGTCCTCATCCCCTGCCGGCCGAGCGCCTTCGACCTCGCCGCGATCCAGACCTCGGCCAAGCTCGTCCAGCTGCTGCGCAAGCCCGCCTTCGTCGTCTTCACCGCCGGCGCGCCCAACGCGCCGCGCATCTATCAGGAAGCGGGCGAGCTGGTGACGGGGTTCGGCACGCCGCCCTGCCCGATCATCCTGCCCGATCGCGCCGCCTATCGCCACGCCAGCGCCGAGGGCCGCACCGTCATGGAACTCGAACCCGCCGGCAAGGCGGCCGAGGAAGTGCGCAGCATCTACACGTGGACATGCCGACAGCTCGACATGTCGACACCAAAGTTCGGGAACGGAAAGGGCCGCCGATGAGCCGCAAACCCAGCTTCGCCAACCTGCGCGGCGCCGCCGTTGCGCCCGCCGCGATCCCCGCCGCCGAACCGGCCGCGCCCGCCGGGGCCGGGGAGGGGAGCCCGCCCCGCCCGGCGAGCCGCGAGGGCCGCAAGCAGATCGCCGGCTTCTTCACCCCCGACATGTCGCTCGCCATGCACATGCTCGCCCGCCGCCAGAACCGCAGCCTCCAGGCGCTGATGGCCGAGGCGTTCAACGACGTGCTGCGAAAATATGGCGAGAGCCCGGTGGGGGAGTGAGGGGAGGGGTCGTTTCGTGCCGGCGATACCAGCACAGAGCGGCCTAACGGCCGCAGGCTTTCCGGGAAAGTAAAACGAGGAGATAGCCCTCCGTTCAAACCCGAAGCGTCGGGTTCTTATCAAGCTTGTCCCGGTAGGCACGATCATCGTGCGAAACGATCAGCTTAAGCCTGAGAGGCGGCTTACCGGCAAACATCGCGATCATATCGGTCAGCGGCATTTCCAGCAAATCGGCCACCGTGAATAACTTCGTCTTCTGTTCAGACCGGCTGCCCTTTCGTTCGTCCTCTCGCGAAGCGCTTTGAATTTCTACCGTCTTATCCCCGAACCCAGCGACCAAGCGTTCAGCAGTCGCCGTTTCAGTCCGTCCCAACCCAAAAACCCTGGTCGTCGCACAGGCTCCCAAGAGGGTGTTGGCATCACCCTTGCCATAGACTTGCTCGACCTGCCCCAGATCCTGGGTCACGAACAGCGCCTCAATGCCAACCCCAGCCCCAACGGTGGCGATGTTCAGCAGCGTCTCCATGCGGCCGAGGCGAACGAACTCATCGAGCACGAGAAGCAGCGGCTTCGGGAGGTTGCGACGACCACTTTCGCGAACGATCGCGCCCGTCACGATATTGATCATCAGTCGCAGGAACACCGATTGGGCATCCACCATATCCAAGGGAACGACGATGAAAATGTCAGCCTGTCCCGCGAGTAAATCATTGAGCTGAAAGTCGGTTTTTTCCAGCATCCGCCGCACAGGCTCAGGGGCGGCCCAGGCAAGTGACTTGGCGATGGTCGTGACGATGCTGCCAAATTCACGATCGCCAGCAGAGAGCACGGCCGCAGCCGCGCGGGCTGCGGATCGGCCCACGGCATCGGGGTTATCCCGCCACGCTTCCTGTCAACGGCGGAGCAAAAGTCGGCCATTCGGCGGCGTAAAACCAGGCCACGGTGTTACATGCCGGGGGGAGTGGCGTGAGGGCGTAGCCCGAA
>NZ_FZOS01000029.1 GCF_900188165.1 Edaphosphingomonas laterariae
CTTGGCAGAAAGGCTTCAAGGTGGACGACTTTTACGCCGCCCGCAGCAGGGCTATCCCGCCGCTACCGTGGTCGAATATTGCTCCGCCGTTCTCAATCGGCGTGAAGACGCTCTACATCACGCCGGGTAGCCCGTGGGAGAATGGCTATTGCGAAAGCTTCAACGGGTCGCTGCGCGATGAACTGCTCAACGGCGAAATCTTCTACTCGCTCGCCGAGGCCCGGATCCTGATCGAGGCGTGGCGCCGACATTACAACACCGTCCGGCCGCACAGCTCGCTCGGGTATCGACCACCGGCGCCCGAGGCCGTTCCATCGCCAGTGTCGCCCTCCGGTTCCGCTTCGCTCCACCTACGGCCGACACTGGCGATGGAGGCTTCAATGCACTAACAATCCCAGCGGGCCACTCGGCGGGGGCCGGTCACGACTGCTACGTGGCGGTCCTTGAGGGTGGTGAGGCCATAACTCTTGTTCTGCTTCGCATAGTCAGCATTGCCGACGCGTATCATCGTGGTCTCGAGCAGATGCACTATGGTGGCGAGTACCTTTTCACGCGGGAGCCCACGTCGCTTCATATCGTCATCGACCTTCGCGCGGATCGCTGGCAGCGTGGCCGCGAATTCGAGCATATGTTCGTATTTCGTGCTGTCGCGAATGCTGCGGAAACGCTCGTGGTACCGATACTGCTTGCGCCCCTTCGCATCACGCCCGGTTGCCTGGATATGGCCATTTGCCTTCTGGCAGATCCACACGTCCGTGTATGCGGGCGGTATCGCGAGCTTCACGATACGCTCAAGTATCGTCTTGTTGGTTACGGCTTCGCCTCTGGGATCGCTATACCGGAACTTCGCGCCGTGTGTGTGGCGGCTGATACCGGGCAGGTCGTCGCTGACATAGATGAGCCCGACGCTCTCGGCAGCCTCCTTGGGATCGACGACGACACCCGCTTCGTCGGCATCTGAGATGGGGCGCATTTTGGATTTTTTCATCCTGGATCAGCAACCGAGGGCGCTTCAGGTTCCATCGTTCGATCCCCCCTCCTACAAGCGACCAGAGATGCCAGTCGTCGTAGACGGCGTTCCGGTCTGTTCTTGGGATGTCAGACCGATCGGGCACCCGTTTTACAACGGCGGGAGTGGCCTCTGCGGAATATTGTTCCGTCAGCTCGCCAGTTGGGCTTGGGGGATTATACCCAGGCTTTCGAGGATGGAGCGGGCTCTGGCCGCCCGGCGCGAGTGACTTTCGGCCAGGTCCAGATGCGAGGAGCGCTCTGCCGGATTGGATGAAGACATCGCAAGGGCACGTTCTTCCCTTTCTCGTCGCAGATGATGATGGAGATCAGAGACAGTGATCATTACGCCCTCCAGAATCCGACGTCTAAGCTGATTGCGGGCCTCAAAACTGAACATGGGGAGATTGGTTCCTCGGTGCGGAGCAACGCTCGCGGATGAATTGATCGCGCTCATGTGGAGCCGATGTCGGGACAAGGCTGCCCCGGCAGCGGGTTTGGCACGGAGGCGATCGAGGGTCGAACCCGCTCACCACCGCCGGTAGATCGCGCCCAGTAGGAGAACGGTGATGCCGAACGAGCGATGAATGTAGGCTAAAAGCCTCTGCCGCCAACCAACGCTTGCCAAGCCAATGCCGGTAGCCGAAGATTCCGCCGCAATGAAGAACGACGCCGATCACCTGCCCGAGCTCCAGCAGCGCGAACTGGAGCAGATCCAGAACGTGCTGATGGAGGAGTTTGCCAAGGCGATCGGCCGGGCGACCATGCCCAGTCGCAGGAATGGCAAGATCCTCAAGATCATCCTGTTCGGTTCCTATGCCCGCTCCGATTGGGTCGATGAGCCGGAAAATGGCTATCAGTCCGATTTCGACCTGCTGGTCGTGGTCAATCACGAGGATCTGACTGATATTGCCCACTATTGGTACGTTGCCGAGGACCGCATATTGCGGGATGCCGACATCGCCCGCCCAGTGAACATCATCGTCCATTCACTAGACGAGGTGAACCAAGCGCTGAAGCGCGGCGAATATTTCTGGGTCGATATCGCCCGCGAGGGGATCGTCCTGTACGAACTGCCCTGCCACCCGCTGGCCACGCCAATGCCGCTGACGCCGGCGGACGCTTATGCGATGGCCAAAGCCTACTTCGACGAGTGGCTGCGTAAGATCGAGAGCGGGCTAAAGCTCTCAAAATTCGCCATTGATGAAAGCGAGAGCAATGACGCGGCCTTCTTGCTCCATCAGACGACGGAACGCGCCTATATCTGCTTTCTGCTGGTGCGGACTCTCTATTTTCCGCGTTCGCACAACATCAAATTCTTGAGATCGTTGGCGGAAGACCATGAATCTCGGCTGATCGAGGCATGGCCGCGCGAGCGCCGGATAGACCGCCGGCGTTTCCAGCTATTGAAGCGAGCATATGTCGAGGCACGCTACTCGACTGCTTACGAGATCGACCTTGATGAGCTGAAGGCGATCCTCGCCGATGTGCGCCGGCTGCGCGATATCGTCGAACAGGTGTCGCGCGAACGGCTGGACGAGCTTGGAGTAGCGGCAGGCCTTTAGGACAGCGCCGTGCGGTCAAGGTGCCGGAGCCGGCTAACTCGATGCTCCAAGTACGTTCTCATTCGCACATAATCCGAATAGATGAACAGGCGCTCGCCCTTCAACTTGAAGTGGCGCGGAGCGGCGCCTCGCCCCATTGGTGTCCGACCTCACCGAAGCCGACGGTTATCGGCGGCTCGCGGCTGTCTCAACGATAGCCCACAACCTGGCCCGACGCATGAGCGGGCCGGTCGTATCGATCGATGCGTAGTGACGCCTATGCCTATGCCGCTTTTCCCGGAACTCGACAGCCAGCCGCAATGAACTGACGGGTTCGCGCCAAAGTCGGTGAACGATAGCGAGTGACGGCAAGCGTCGCATGACGTTTCGACCCCCTCGATGCGATCTTTCTCCTGCCGGGCATGGGGCCCGGACGGGAGGTCGCCATGTCGCCAACCAGGCTGCTTTACGGTCAGATTTTCGTTGTCATCGCGACCGTCATCGGCGGCATCTGGGTATCTACCCAATGGGCGGCAGCGATGCTCGGTTACCAGCCCGAGCTCGGACCATCCTGGTTCGAACTGGGCGGCCTCCCGATCTATCATCCCTGGGCGATCTTTCCCTGGTGGTACCGTTATGAAGCTTATGCCCCGGATGTCTTCGACAAGGCCGGAAGCCTGGCCGGCGGCAGTGGCTTCCTCGCCTGCCTGACCGCCATTGCCGGCTCGCTCTGGCGGGCGCGCCAGGCCCGGCATGTCACCACCTACGGATCAGCCCGCTGGGCCAGCGCGCAGGAGATCCGGCGGGCCCGCCTCTTCGGCGAGACCGGAATCATGCTCGGCCGCTACGAGGGCAATTATCTGCGCCATGACGGCCCGGAGCATGTCATGGCCTTCGCTCCTACCCGCTCGGGCAAGGGCGTGGGCCTCGTCATACCGACGCTCCTCAGCTGGATGGGCTCGACGATCGTCCACGATATCAAGGGCGAGAACTGGCAACTGACGGCGGGCTGGCGCGCGCTCTTCTCCCACTGCCTGCTGTTCAACCCCACGGATCCGCGATCGGCACATTATAATCCGCTGATTGAAGTCCGGCGCGGCGAACATGAAGTCCGCGATGTCCAGAATATCGCCGACATCCTCGTCGATCCGGAAGGCGCGCTCGAACGCCGCAATCATTGGGAAAAGACCAGCCACAGCTTACTCGTCGGTGCGATCCTTCACGTCCTTTATGCCGAGGAAGAAAAGACGCTCGCCCGCGTGGCAACCTTTCTCTCCGATCCGGCCCGCAGCTTCGTCGACACGCTGCGCGCGATGATGACGACCAACCACATCGGTACACCCGAAGTGCCCAGGGTCCATCCCGTCGTTGCATCGGCCGCGCGCGAGCTCCTCAACAAGAGCGAGAACGAGCGTTCGGGCGTCCTTTCGACCGCCATGTCCTTCCTCGGCCTCTATCGCGATCCGACCGTCGCCAAGGTCACGTCGCGCTGCGACTGGCGAATCCTGGACATTGTCGCCTCGGGACGTCCGCTCTCGCTTTATATCGTCATCCCGCCATCGGACATTTCGCGCACCAAGCCGTTGGTCCGCCTGATCCTCAACCAGATCGGCCGCCGGCTGACCGAGGAGCTGGAAACCGGTCGCCATGCC
This sequence comes from Edaphosphingomonas laterariae, assembly GCF_900188165.1. Classification (GTDB taxonomy): domain Bacteria; phylum Pseudomonadota; class Alphaproteobacteria; order Sphingomonadales; family Sphingomonadaceae; genus Sphingomonas_E; species Sphingomonas_E laterariae. The sequence goes on from NZ_FZOS01000029.1 coordinate 4,205, forward strand.
GGTGCCCGGCATAAACTTCTGATGATGCTCGATGAATTCCCGGCCCTTGGGCGGCTCGATTTCTTCGAGACTGCGCTTGCCTTCATGGCGGGCTACGGCATCCGCACCGTCCTCATCGCCCAGTCGCTGAACCAGATCGCCAAGGCCTATGGCGAGAATAATTCCATCCTCGACAATTGCCATGTCCGTATCGCCTTCGCGACCAATGACGAGCGCACCGCCCGGCGCGTGTCGGACGCACTGGGGACGGCAACCGAACAGCGCGCCATGCGCAATTATGCCGGCCATCGACTGGCCCCCTGGCTCGCCCATGTCATGGTCAGTCGGCAGGAAACCGCACGCCCGCTGCTGACGCCGGGCGAAGTGATGCAATTGCCGGCAAGCGACCAGCTCGTGCTCGTCTCAGGCATCGCGCCCATCCGCGCTAAGAAGCTCCGCCATTATGAAGACCGCAATTTCCAGGAGCGGCTTCTGCCCCCTCCCCTGCTGGCCGATGACACCTATCGCGATCGCCCGGCACAGCGCGGCAATGATTGGGGCAGCTTTGCCCGGCATATTGCCGCAGCGCTCGAACATAAGCTGAACCAGGACGAAGGTCTCGAAGGCGGCGGCTTCCAGCAGGAACGCCATCCAGGCCTGGCGATAGATGCCGTACCGCAACCCATCGAACAGGCAGAAAGTGATCCGCTGCGCGAAGGCGACGATGTTCCCAATGTGCCGGCCGATGTCGCGACCCTGGCCCGTTCGGGCAGCACCGGAGCCGTCGCCCGTGCCTTCGCGCTCGATGAAGGTCGCGGTCACGATAACCTCCTCCTCGACCGGTGAGGCACCATGAGACACCCGCAGGTCCGCTACCAACTCTTCGTTCCGAAGCCGCTCAGCGATCGTTTCGAGGCGATGGTGCGCGAAGGCGGCGCCACCAAATCGGCCCTTCTTGCAGCAGCGCTCGAAGACTGGCTCGACCGGAAGGGGGCCAACGACATCCAGATCTGGTTTGGTGGGCGGCTGGACCGCATCAACCGCCAGCTTAGCCGCCTAGACCGCAATGACCGGATCGCGATCGAATCGCTCGCGGTGCTGGCCCGCTATATCCTCACCAACCTGATCCCCGTCGCCGAAAGCGACACCGTCGCTATGGCCTATGGTCGCGATCGGTTCGATCGCCTGGTCCAGCGCGTCGCCGAAGCGCTTGCCACCGGCCGGCAGTCGATTGCGGGCGGGCCGATTGATCGCGATCCGGCGGAGCAGTCCGGTGATTGATACCGTGACGTTCACGCGTAGCCAGGCGATGCTCGCGGTCGCCATGGGTCCGGCCATCACCGCGGCGCTGGCCGATCCGATGGTGATCGAGATCATGGTCAATCCCGATGGCGCCCTCAGGCTCGACCGGCTTGATGGTGGCCGTGTGGACACCGGCATCCGGCTCGACTGCCGGCAGGTCGAACGCATCATCCGCCTCGTCGCGGCCCATCTTGGGCGCGAGGTTCATGGCGGCGCCCCGATCCTCTCGGCCGAACTGTCCGCGTCGACCAGCGGCGGCGAGCGCTTTGAAGGGGTGGTGCCGCCGGTCTCGGCCGCCCCCTGCTTCGCGATCCGTAAGCCCGCCGCGCGGATCCATAGCCTGATGGACTATGTGGACGATGGCATCCTGGCAGCCGAGGCGGCTCGGGCCGTGTCGCTCGCTGTCGTCGATCGCCGCAATATCCTGATCGCCGGCGGCACCTCGTCGGGCAAGACGACGCTAGCCAACGCGCTCCTCGTCGAGATGGCCCATCGCGACGAACGGGTCATCCTGATCGAGGACACCCGCGAACTCCAGTGCGCGGCACCTGACACGATCGCGCTCAGGACCAAGCCCGGCGTGGCATCGATGGGCGACATCATCCGCTCGACGCTGCGGTTGAGACCCGACCGGATCATCATCGGTGAAGTTCGCGGCGCCGAGGCACTCGACATGCTCAAAGCCTGGAACACCGGCCACCCCGGCGGCATCGCCACTGTCCACGCCAACAGCGCAGCTGCCGCACTCCATCGCCTCGAACTTTTGATCCAGGAAGGCGTGACCACCGTGCCACGCGCCCTGATCGCCGACGCGATCGACCTCATCATCTTCATCGCCGGGCGCGGCCCGGCCCGCCGGGTCGAAACCATCACCGTCGTCGAAGGGCTCGATGCCGCCGGCAATTACCGCCTCTCCCCCCTGTCCGTCGAAGGAGACCTGCCATGAAATATGCCTGCTCGATCCGTCGTGCACCGCTTGTCGCCGCTGCGGCGATGACTTGCCTCATGACAGGCCCGGCTTATGCTGCGGGGTCCGGAATGCCCTGGGAGGAACCGCTCCAGCAGGTACTGGAATCAGTCCAGGGGCCCGTCGCCAAGATCGTCGCGGTGATCATCATCATCGTGACCGGGCTTACGCTGGCCTTCGGCGAATCGGCGGGCGGCTTCCGGCGGCTGATCCAGATCGTCTTCGGGCTCTCGATCGCCTTTGCCGCCTCGAGCTTCTTCCTCTCCTTCTTCAGCTTTGGCGGCGGAGCGTTGGTCGCATGAGCGGGGTCGAGCAACCGATGCCCGGTTTCGAGGCCCCCATCCACCGCGCGCTGGTCGAACCAATCTTCCTTGCAGGCGCGCCCCGGAGCCTCGCCATCCTCAACGGCACGCTGGCGACCGCGATCGGGCTCGGCTTCCAGCAATGGCTGATTGGCATTCTCGCCGGCGCGATCGGGCATTCGATCGCGACGCTCGCCGCCCGGCGCGATCCGCACTTCGCCGCAGTGCTGGCCCGCCATCTCCGCCAAAAGGGTCAGATGTCATGCTAGCCCTGCACGAATATCGACGCAGGGCGGATCGGCTGGCGGATCATCTGCCATGGGCCGCGATCGTGGCCCCCGGCATCATACTCAACAAGGATGGCAGCTTTCAGCGGACCTTCGCCTTCCGCGGTCCCGATCTGGAAAGTGCCACGCCCGCCGAACTCGTGTCGATCTCGGCCCGGATCAACAACATGCTTCGTCGCTTCGGCAGCGGCTGGGCACTTTATTTTGAGGCCGATCGCCACGAGGCCCAAGGTTATCCGGCAAGCGATTTCCCGGACATCGCCTCGCGGCTTATCGACGCCGAACGCCGCGCCTCCTTCACGGTCGCCGCCCGCCATTTCGAAAGCCGCTACCGCCTGACGCTGCAATATCTGCCCCCCGAAGACGCCGTCGCCCAAGCGGGGCAGATGCTGATCGAACCGCGCATCGAAGAACATCCCCGCCGCGACTGGCGGCGGGAGCTCGACCAATTCCGGACGGAGACCGATCGGACGCTCGATCTTCTGAGCGCGATCCTGCCGGAGGTGTCGGCACTCGACGATGGCGACCTGCTCACTTATCTCCACGGCACAATTTCCGGGCGCGGACATAAGATCGCCGCGCCCGAGATCCCTTTCTATCTCGATGGCCTCCTAGCCGACACACCTCTGATCGGCGGGCTAGAGCCCATGCTGGGCGACCGCCATCTTCGCACACTCACCGTGCTCGGCTTCCCCAATATGAGCCAGCCAGGTCGCCTCGATGCGCTCAACGATCAGGCCTTCGCCTATCGCTGGGTCACCCGGTTCATCGCGCTCGATCGCGAGCAGGCAACTCGGACCCTGACCCGGCTGCGGCGCCAATGGTTCAACAAGCGCAAGTCGCTGTCCGCGCTGCTCCGTGAAATCATGTACAATCAGGCAGCCGCCCTCATCGACAGCGATGCCGACAACAAGGTCGCGGATGCCGATCAGGCGCTCCAGTCATTGGGCGAAGGCCTCGTCTCGTTCGGCTATCTGACGACGACGATCACCGTCGCCGACGAAACGCACGCTGGGGTTACCGACAAACTGCGCGCGACCGAACGCATCATCAACGGTCTCGGCTTCACCACCGTGCGGGAAAGCGTCAATGCCGTCGAAGCCTGGCTTTCTTCCTTGCCGGGCCAGGCCTATGCCAATGTCCGCCAGCCGCTGGTCCATAGCCTTAACCTCGCCCATCTGATGCCGCTCTCGGCCGTCTGGGCAGGGCCAGCGAACAACGCGCATCTGGCCGGCCCTCCGCTTTTCCAGGCGATCACCGGCGGGTCGACGCCATTCCGCTTCTCCACCCATGCCGGCGATGTCGGCCATATGCTGATCGCGGGGCCCACCGGTGCCGGGAAATCGGTGCTGCTCGCCTTCATCGCCTTCCAGTTCCGTCGCTACCCCCACGCTCGCATATTCATCTTCGACAAGGGCTGGTCGGCACGCGCTGCGGTGCTGGCGATGGGTGGGCGCCATTATCCGCTTGGCGCCAGTGACCATGGCGACGGGACGTCCGCCCTGGCCTTCCAGCCCCTGCGCCACATCGATGAGGAGGACGAGCGCGTCTGGGCCATGACCTGGATCACCTCGCTGATCGAGCATGAGACGATCCTGGTCACGCCGGATATCAAGGAAAGTCTGTGGTCGGCGCTCACCAGTCTGGCGACGGCGCCCGTCGAACAACGCACGCTGACGGGCCTCAGCCTCCTCCTGCAATCGGCACCGTTGCGATCCGCGCTAGCCAGCTACACGCTGGCGGGGCCTTATGGCCATTTGCTCGACGCCGCCGAGGACGGATTGGAAATCGGCACGCTCGAATGCTTCGAGACCGAAGCCCTAATGCAGCGCCCGGCGATCGTGGCTCCGGTTCTCACCTATCTGTTCCACCGGCTCGAGAAGCAGTTTGACGGATCTCCAACGCTGCTGATCCTCGACGAGGCCTGGCTGTTTCTCGATCAGCCGCTGTTCGCGGCCCGCATTCGCGAATGGTTGAAGACGCTGCGCAAGAAGAATGTTGCCGTCATCTTCGCGACCCAGAGTCTCGCCGACATCTGCGAGAACCGCATCGCACCGGCCATTATCGAGAGCTGCCCGCAACGTATCCTGCTGCCCAACCCTCGCGCGGACGAGCCACAGTCCCGTGATGCCTATCTGAGGTTCGGGCTCAATCACCGCCAGATCGAACTGATCAGCCGGGCGACGCCCAAGCGCCATTACTACCTTCAGTCCGCACTCGGGAACCGGCTGTTCGAACTGGGGCTGGGGCCAGCAGCGGCCGCGCTGTGTGGTGCGTCGGGGCCAGCCGCACAGGCGACGATCGATGCCTTGCTCGCCATTCACGGCGATGAAGATTTCGCAACCCGCTTTCTCGCCGCCTCCGGCCTGCCCTGGGCCGAAGCCCTTCTGCCTGCCCCCGATGATGGAGACCGCCGATGAGTGCTCACACGCTTCCGACGCCCGGCCGGCGAAATCTTGTCCGGTCGTTGCTGATCGCATCACTGCTCGTCGGGCTTAATGTCCCGGCCATGCCCGCAGCCGCGATCCCGGTTTTCGATGCCAGCAACTATGCGCAGAATGTGCTGACCGCCGCGCGCACGCTCCAGCAGATCAACCAGCAGATCCAGTCGCTGCAGAATGAAGCAGCCATGCTCATCAATATGGGAAAAAACCTGTCGCGGGTGGATTTCCCCCAGCTACAGGCGCTGCGGGATCGCCTCGCCGAAATCGATACGCTGATCGCTGAGGCGCGTGGGCTGGCCTTCGAAGTCAGCCGCCTCGACGATCAGTTTGGCGAAATGTTCCCCGATGCTTTTGACACGGCACTGAGGCTCGACCAACGCGTGACCGGTGCCCGCGCGCGGCTGGATACCAGCATGGCGACATTCCGCCAAACGATGGCGGTGCAGGCAGCGATCGCCGAAAATGTCCGCAAGGACAGCGAGGCGATGGCCGAGATCATCGCCACGAGCCAGGAGGCCGAAGGTGCGCTTCAGGCGGCCCAGGCCACCAACCAGCTGCTGGCGCTGACCGCCAAGCAGCAACTTCAGCTTCAGTCCATGCTCGCCACCCAGTTCCGGAGCACATCCATCGAGCAGGCCAGACGCGCCCAGGCCGAACAGGATGCGCAGGCGGTAACGCGCCGGTTCCTCGGCTCGGGTCGGGCGTACACACCCCAATAGGCTGAGGTGCCGCCGACGGCATTCCGCCTGCCGGCCGCTCCTCGTCGCGGGGCCCGCGCGAGTCCCCCCGCATCCGCACTCGGCCTGCGGCCCCGCGACAAAATCCTTCGAAAGGTCCGCCCACGTGCATGACCTCGACATCATCGACCAGTTCATGACGGTCTTCATCCACTATATCGACAGTGGCTTCGGCCTCCTCGGCGGCGACGTTGCCTTCCTCGGCACCACGCTGATTGGCATCGATATCACACTGGCCGGCCTGTTCTGGGCAATGGGCGCGGACGACGAAGTCCTGTTCCGCCTGATCCGAAAGATCCTCTATGTCGGCGCGTTCGCACTCATCCTGAACCATTTTCCGACGCTCGCGGATATCATCTTCCGGTCCTTCGCCGGCCTTGGCCTGACCGCCGGCGGCAGCGGGATGTCTGCCGATGATCTGCTGCGCCCGGGCCGGCTCGCCGCCACCGGGTTCGAAGCCGCCTGGCCGCTCCTCGATCAGGTGGCGGACCTGCTCGGCTTCACGACCTTCTTCGACAATTTCCTGACCATCTCCATCCTGATGCTGGCCTGGGCGTTGGTCCTGCTCGCTTTCTTCATCCTCGCCATCCAGCTCTTCGTCACCATCATCGAGTTCAAGCTGACAAGCCTTGCCGGTTTCGTCCTGGTGCCCTTCGCCTTGTGGAACCGCACCAGCTTCCTTGCCGAACGCGTCCTCGGCAACGTCGTCTCGTCGGGAATCAAGGTGCTGGTGCTCGCCGTCATTGTCGGCATCGGATCGGGATTTTTCGCGGACTTCATCTCCGCGCTCGATGGCCAGGAGCCCGATATCGGCCAGGCCATGAGCCTTGTGCTGGCGAGCCTGGCCTTGCTCGGACTTGGAATATTTGGACCGACAATCGCTTCCGGACTGGTATCGGGCGCCCCCCAGCTCGGGGCCGGTGCGGCGATCGGTACCACCATCGCGGGTGCGGGCGCGATCGCCATGAGCGGAAGTGCTGCGATGGCCGCCGCGCGCGGCCTCGCCGGTGGTGCGCTGACTGCCATGCGGGCCGGTACATCCTTGGGGGCTGCCGCCTCGACGGCCTACGCGTTGGGCCAGGAAGGGTCCGGATCGACCAGCACCGGCGCTGGCCTCAAAGGCATAGGGCGCGCCGTCGCCGGCGGCGTCGCATCGAAGGCAAAAGCCACAGCCGGCTTCGGCGCAGCAGCCGAAAGGGGCCGAACGGCGACATGGTCCGCGCTCAATCCGACATCTGCCTCTGCGGCCACGACCGGCGCTGAGACTCCGCCATCCTGGGTCCACGAGCTCCGCGCGGATCAGGCGGCCCGCCACCGCCGGCAGCTGGCCATCCATACGTTGGGCAGCGGCGATCATGGCGGCGCCGGTGCCCATCCTGACATCTCTGAAAAGGACTGACGCCATGGCATTCAAGCGAAGCGTGCAGCGCTACGGAACCACCCCGGAACCCGACACGCCCTATCAACGCGCGGGTCAACTCTGGGACGAACGCATCGGTTCGGCCCGCGTTCAGGCCCGCAACTGGCGGATCATGGCTCTTGGCGGTCTGCTCCTGTCATCCGGCCTCGCCGCATCTCAAATCTGGCTGTCGCTCCAGAGCCGGGTCATTCCCTATGTGGTCGAAGTCGATCGACTTGGCGAGGCGCGCAGCGTTCGTCCGGCCGATAGCAGCTACCGGCCCACCGACCCGCAGATTGCGTGGCATCTGGCGGCCTTCGTCCGCAACATCCGCTCCGTGTCGCTCGATCCGGTGCTGATGCGCGAGAACTGGCTGGCGGCCTATGATTTTACGACCAAGCAGGGGGCCATCCGACTTTCGGAACACGCACGCGCCGACGATCCCTTCGCGGATGTCGGGATCCGTACCGTGTCCGTGCAGGTCACCAGCATCGTGCGCGCCTCCGACCGCAGCTTTCAGGTCAAATGGACCGAGAGCGAATATGAACGCGGCAGCCTCACGGCCGAATCCCGCTGGACAGCAATGCTGACGGTGATTGTGCGGCCGCCACGCTCGGCCGATGCCATCCGCAAGAACCCGCTCGGGCTCTATGTCGACGCCATCGACTGGAGCCGGGAGCTCGAGCCACCGCCCCGCCGAGAGCCACGGTCGACGGCGCCAGCACCGGCGCCGCGCATCCCGTCCGACATTCCACATGGGTCTCCGCTCGATCCGGGCCTCAGCGGCGAGCTCCCCATTTTATCGGACCCTGAAAGGAACATCGGATGAACCTGCTTGCCCACGGCATCACCATCTTCGCCATTGCCGCCACCTCGCCCGCATGTGCCACCACCACGGTATCGGCTGGCCGAGTGCTCAGCGCCAATCGGGAGGCGCTTCGCGAGCCTCTCGCCACCCGCTTCACCAATGCCCGACAGGTCTATGCCTGGTCGGATGGCGCGACCTATCGGCTGTTCGCTCTCCCAGAACGGATCAGCGACATTGCGCTAGAGCCCGCCGAGAAGCTGATCTCGGTCGCCGCCGGAGACACCGCTCGCTGGATGGTCGGCGATACGGTGAGTGGCGACGGGTCCGAGACTCAGGTCCACATATTGGTCAAACCGATCGAGCGTCATCTCAGGACCAACATGGTCATCACCACCGATCGGCGGACCTATCATCTCGAGCTCGACAGCGGCTCGGCTGCCGCGATGGCGGCGGTCTCCTGGAGTTACCCGCGATCCGCGCTGCTCACAATCCGCGCGCCCGAACCGCCCGCCAAGCGCCCCCCGCCGCCTGCCGAAACTTTCGACGCGATGCGCCTTGATTTTGGATACTCAATCAGCGGCGATCAGCCATCCTGGCGGCCACTGCGAGCCTTCGACGACGGCAGGCAGACCTTCATCCAGTTTCCGGCATCGATCGCCGTATCCTCGGCGCCACCGCTGTTCCTGCTGAATGCGGAAGGCAAAGCCGAGCTGGTGAACTATCGGATGCGCGGCACCTATTATGTCGTCGACCGCCTGTTCGAGACAGCGGAGCTCAGGCTGGGCGAAAAGCGCCAGACCATCGTCCGCATCACCCGCACCGGAAGGCAGAAGTCATGACCGGCCGTTGTGACACACAGCCGGCGGATCCGGATACGCCGCCTCCTGCCAAACTCGACCCCGCAACGCTGGTATTGCGCGGCACGCCAACGCGACCGGTGCGCATCCGGCGCAATGTGGTGATCGCTCTGTCCGCCACGACTTTCGCCGCATTGGGAGCGACGACCTGGATGGCGCTCACCCCGCCTGCACTTCGTGCAAGCGGCGAAGAACTGGCCGAGCGACAGGCCGAACCAACCGGTGCAGACGAGAAACTGGCCGACATTCCGGCCAGCTATGACGCCATTCCCAAGCTGGGCCCGCCATTGCCGGGTGACCTCGGCAGGCCAATTCTCGCCCGACAGCAAGCAACAGTCAGCGGCGGATCTGGCCCCGGCCAAGCCGCCGAAGCCGATCCCGTAGCCGAGGCGTACCGAAAACGAGAAGCTGCCCGCGCTGCCGCCCAAGGTTCGGGGATCATGATGACGCTGCGCGGGGCATCCGCCGGGCCGGACCGCGTTCAGGCAGCGATTGCCGGGGCTCTGGAACCGGATGGCGCTGCAGCGCCACGGTCAAGCGATACTTCCGGCACCAGCGTGGTGGGCCCCTCCATCGACGGCATTAATCCATATGCCATGCGCGAGTCCCCGTCACCGTGGACGATCAGCGCGGGAACCATCATTGCCGCCAGCCTCTTGACCGGACTCAACTCCGATCTGCCGGGTATAGTCATTGCTCAGGTGAGCGAGAATATCGTCGACAGCGCGACCGGTCGCACGCTTCTGATACCGCAGGGCTCCCGGCTCATCGGCCGCTATGAGAACGGGCTGCGATTCCACCAGACTCGTGCGCTGCTGGTCTGGCAGCGCATACTGTTTCCGAACGGCAGTTCCATCCGTCTCGACGACATGCCCGCCACTGATGCTTCGGGCCAAGTGGGGATCAGCGACCGCGTCGACCTGCATGGCGGCGCACTTCTGAAAGGCGTCGCCCTTTCCACGTTGTTGGGCGTCGGCAGCGAACTTAGCTTCGGCGATAACGAAAGCGAGATCGTCCGCGCATTGCGTGAAGCCGGACAGTCCAGCGGAAATCAGGCCGGCCAGGATATCGTCCGCCGCAGCCTCGACATCCAGCCGACCATCACGGTCCGGCCAGGCTGGCCTGTCCGCGTGCTTGTTCATCGGGACCTGATTCTTCGACCCTGGACCGAGTGAGGATCCGCAGATGCTCAAACTGCCCAAACTGCCCGAGAGAGTGCCCGTCAAGCTGTCGATCCAGATCTCGCCCGAACTCAACCGCACCTTGCTCGCTTATGCCGAGATCTATGCCGAAACCTACGGCCAGCGAGAGGCGATGACCGACCTCGTACCGGTCATCCTGCAAACCTTCCTTGAGGGAGATCGGCACTTCGCCAAGGCCATGCGCGACCGCAGGCTGCCTGTAAGAGGAGCGACAAATGCCTGAGGATGCATCATGTAGTCGCTACCGGGGAGAGCGGATCCTGCGCCTGCCGGCAGTCATCGCACGTACGGGTCTCAGTCGCTCGTCGATCTACCGGAAAATCGATGAAGGCACCTTCCCTGCCCAGGTGAAGATCAACCACAATTGCGTTGGCTGGCATCAATCTGCGATCGAAGATTGGATCGGCAATCCCAGGAGCTATGTTCAACCTTTCGATTGAGTCACGGCAAGTGAGCCTGCGATTTGATTGCACGACCTCAGCTTCCCGCCAGCCACTCGGAGTGCCGGGCCAGCGGCACACGATGACTGCCCATTGACAAATGGGTTGCCATACATCCGCCGTGGAGAAATGGACCGCCAATCCCAAGGGCTCCATTCAGCCTTTCGCCGATTGAGCCGGTAACTGTTCGCTCGCATTCGAGTTCGCCGGCATCGGAAGGGCCGGCACACCGGCAAGGAAGCAATCCCATTCCATCATGAGTTGCCGCCGCTTGGCGAGCGCGTCCCCGCGACGATAGGCACGCTCGACTTCATCGCCAACTGCATGCGCCAGCGCCGCTTCAGCGATCTCCCGTGCATGGTTTGTCAGCTCACCCGCCCAGTCCCGAAACGAGGACCGGAACCCATGGACGGTGAAATCATCCTCATCCAGACGCCGAAGCAGCATCTCCATCGCCATGTTCGAAAGCGGCTTGTCCGGGCTACGGCCAAAAAAGACGAAGCCGTCCGCTTCATTCCCCAGGAACGCGGCATGCTTGAGGATCTTCAGCGCCGCTGGCGAGAGTGGGACACGGTGCTGGATGCCCATCTTCATGCGTTCGGGTGGGACGACCCAGAGCGCATTATCCAGGTCAACCTCATGCCACCGCATCTTCAGGGTTTCGCTGGTCCGGGCAGCGGTCAGGACAGTGAACTCAAGCGCTCGGGCCGCGACAGCATGGCGATTCCGAAGGCGCCTCATGAATTCCGGCACCTGATCATAGGGCATTGCCGGATGATGCCGGCGCGCCGATATGCGTCGCTTCGGCAGCAGAAGTTCCAGATGCCCTCGCCACCGCGCCGGATTCTCACCGTCGCGCCAACCAAGCACCTTTGCCGCATCGAGCACGCGTTCAATGCGGCCGCGCACGCGAGACGCAGTTTCAGGTAGCGCGGTCCAGATCGGATCAAGGCATTTGATGACATCCTCTGTGGAAATAGACGCCACCGGCTCATCCCAGAGCCCGGCCGCATGGGTTTTGAGCGTGTTGGTCCATTGCTGCGTGTGCTTGGCGTTCTTCCAGCCGGGTTTCAGTCGCTCGATCACCGAGGTGGCAGCTTCCCCAAAGGATTTGTCTGACCTCTCCACCTTGGGATTGACCCCGTCGGCGACCATCTTTCGCGATTTTGAAGCTGCCTCACGCGCTTCCGCCAGCGATACCAGGCTTAATGAGCCGAGCCCCATTTCCCGGCGCTTTCCAAGCCATTGATAGATGAACACCCAAGATCGCGCTCCGCCGGCTCCGACCTTCAGGTAAAGCCCGTCTCCATCTGCATGCATCCCAGGCGCCCGAATTGTTGCGGCGCCGCGGGCAGTCAGTCTGTTCGTCCTCTTCGCCAACCTGTCCCTCCATTTTTAGGAAAGGGCATGTCGCGATCCTAAAAGCTTTCCTAAAACGCGACCAGGATTGGCAGGGCTTGCCTGGGACGTGCCGGAAAAATGGATCACGAAAACCCGCGGATTTCCTTGGGTTTTGAGATTAGCTGAGATGTTGGGGGAACGGGATATGGCGGAGACGGAGGGATTCGAACCCTCGGTACGGGTTAACCCCGTACGGCGGTTTAGCAAACCGCTGGTTTCAGCCACTCACCCACGTCTCCGGGAAAGGCCGTGAGCGCGGGCTATAGCGAGGACATCGGGGGTGATCAACCGGGTCGCTGAAACTACCCACACATAATTTCGACTCGGGTCGCCGCGCCATCGACTCGGATCGTCGCCCGTTCATTGCCGGGCAAGGCGCAGCGGCGCTATTCTGGCGAACATATTGCCCCGGGGGATGAAATAATGCCGAAGCTCCTTGCCACTTGCCTGCTCGGATTGGGCACGGCCGCGCTTGCCGCCGTGCCGGCCGCGGCGCAGGTCAGGACGGTCGATCCCAACACCGCGATCCAGGCCGATGTCGCGCCTGTTCCGGCAAGCGAGGCGGGATATGGCACCGATGTCACGGCGCCCGCCCCTGCCCCCGCTCCCACGCCTGCCCCGGCGGGCGAACCCGCGCCGGCAACCGCAGCCACCACCAGCGCGGAGGCCAATGGCACCTATCAGGAAAACGACGTGCTTTCGGCGGCCGAAGGGGTGTTCGGCCGGGGGGCCGAAGGCCTCGCCAAGATGATCGAGAGCATCCTCAAGGATCAGGGCGAGCCCAACGGCTATATCGTCGGGCGCGAGGCCGGCGGCGCCCTGGCGATCGGCGTGCGCTACGGATCGGGCACGATGTTCCACAAGGTCGAAGGCCAGCGCCCGGTTTACTGGACCGGCCCGTCGGTCGGCTTCGACATCGGCGCCAACGGCTCCAAGACGTTCGTCCTCGTCTATAATCTCTACGACAGTCAGGAGCTCTATCAGCGCTACCCGGCGGTCGAGGGGCAGGCCTATGTGATCGGCGGCTTCACCGCCAGCTACATGCGGCGCGGCGATGTGGTGCTGATCCCGATCCGGCTGGGCGTCGGCTGGCGGCTAGGCGCCAATGTCGGCTATATGAACTTCACCGAAAAATCGAAGATCCTGCCCTTCTAAAGGCTGCGCGGGCGGCGGAGGCGCATGATGCCGCCCCTCTCCGCCCGCCTACAGGCCCTGGTCGCCGCGCTGCCGCTGAGGCCGGGCCTGCGTGTGCTGGAAATCGGCTGCGGCCCGGGCGCTGCGGCACGCGATCTTTGCCGGCGGATCGGGGGCGGCACCGTCCTCGCCATCGATCGCTCCCCCCGCGCGATCGCGCAGGCCATCGCCGCATCCGGGCCGGAGATCGCCTCCGGCCAGCTCACCTTCCGCTCCATCGCAATCGAGGACTTCGCCCTCGCCGCTGGCGAACCGCCTTTCGACCTCGCCTTCGCCTTTCGCGTCGGCGCATTCGATGGGCGTCATCCCGAACGGTTCGACGTGGCGATAGGGCGGTTGCGGGCGGCGCTGGCGCCCGGCGCGCCCTTCTTCATCGATGGCGGCGCCCCGCTCCGCGCGATCGACCTCAGCCCGAAGTGTCAGGCCGGCCGGTAAGTCGCTTCGAAGCGCACCGGGCGCCCTTCGGCGGCATTGGCCAGCGTGCCTTCCCACATCACGCGGCGCCCGCGAATGATCGTGCCCACGGGCTTGCCGGTCAGTTGCATGCCGGTGAACGGCGACCAGCCGCATTTGGACGCCAGCCAGCTTTCCTCCACCGTCCAGCGCGCCTTCAGGTCGACGATCGAGAAATCGGCATCATAGCCGGCCGCGATCCGCCCCTTGGTGACGAGGCCGAAGACGCGCTGCGGGCCGGCCGAGGTGAGATCCACCAGCCGCTGCAGGCTCAGCCGCCCCTGCGCCACATGATCGAGCATCAACGGCAACAGCGTCTGCACGCCCGGCATGCCCGATGGTGACGCCGGATAAGGCTTGGCCTTTTCCTCGCGCAGATGCGGCGCATGGTCCGATCCCAGCACGTCGGGCACGCCCTGGTTCAGCCACTGCCACAGCCCGTCGCGGTGCGCGCCCGAACGGATCGGCGGGTTCATCTGGGCAAAGGTGCCAAGCCGGGGATAGGCATCCTCCCCCGCCAGCGTCAGGTGCTGGGGCGTCACCTCGCAGGTCGCGATATCCTTGTGGCCCGCCAGATATTCCAGCTCGGCCGGGGTCGTGACGTGGAGCACGTGGATACGGCGCCCGGTCTTGCGCGCCAGCGCGATGATCCGCTTCGTCGCCAGCAGCGCGCTTTCGTCGTCGCGCCACACCGGGTGCGAGGAAGGATCGCCTTCTACCCGTTCGCCCAGCCGCGCGTTCATCCGCGCCTCGTCCTCGGCATGGATGGCGACACGGCGGCTGCCCGAACGCAGCACGCGCTCCAGTTGCTCGTCCTCGGCGACCAGCAGGCTCCCCGTGGACGCGCCCATGAAAATCTTGATCCCCGCCGCGCCGGGCAGCTTTTCCAGCTCCGCGCAATGTTCCGCATTCTCGGCGGTCGCGCCGACATAGAAGGCATGGTCGCACCACATCCGCCCTTCGGCGCGCGCCAGCTTGTCGGCCAGCGCCTCGGGCGTATCGGTATTGGGCTTGGTGTTGGGCATTTCGAACACCGCCGTCACCCCACCGAGCACGGCGGCGCGGCTGCCGCTTTCCAGATCTTCCTTCGGCTCCAGCCCCGGCTCGCGGAAGTGGACCTGGCTGTCGATCACGCCCGGCAGCACGGTCAGCCCGGTGCAATCCACCACCTCGCCCGCATCGCCGACATTGCCGATCCGATCGATCCTGCCGCCACTCACGCCCACATCGGCGGTGATCGGGCCGCCCGGCGTCCAGACGGTGCCGTTCTTCAAGATCATATCGTGCGTGGGCATGGTGCTTTCCTTTCGTCGCCGGCCTCCCTAACTCTTTCGCATGTCGCAAGCCACCACTCTCGCCGCCACCACCCTTGCCGATCGCGCCGTCATCCGCCTTTCGGGCGAAGATGTGCGCGGGTTCCTTCAGGGCCTCGTCACCAGCGATGCCGCCGGGCCGCTGCCGGTATGGACCGCCCTGCTCACCCCGCAGGGCAAGGCCCTGTTCGATTTCCTGCTCTGGGCGGATGGCGATGACCTGCTGATCGATTGCGAGGCCGATCAGGCCGATGCGCTCGTTCGCCGGCTCAGCCTCTATCGCCTGCGCCGGCCGATCACGATCGCGCGCGATCCCGCGCTGGCCGTCCACTGGGCCGCCGAAGGCAGCGAAGGCGTTGCCGATCCTCGTCTGGCCGCGCTCGGCCGCCGCTGGATCGCGCCGGCCGGCGCAGGCGATGCCGGCCCCGCCTGGCGCGCCCACCGGCTCTCGCTCGGCGTCACCGAAGGCGCCGCCGAACTTGGGCAGGACAAGACCCTGTGGCTCGAAACCAATGCCCGCGAACTGAATGGCGTCAGTTTCACCAAGGGCTGTTATGTCGGGCAGGAAAATACCGCGCGGATGCACCACCGCGCCAAGGTCAACCGCCGGCTCGTGACGGTGCCGCTGGCCGATGGCGAACCGGCCGATCTGCGCGCATCCTATCCCGATCTCGGGCTCGGGGTCGCCCTGCGCCGGGTGGAAAGCCTGGACCCGGCATCGCTGCCGCCCTGGCTGGCCGAAGCGATCGCCGCCTGATCGGGCCGATCAGGCGCAGGCGGCCGCCCGCGCGGCCAGCGGCCCTTCCACCGCGTGTGTGAAATCCCGCCGCGACCCGCGAAA
The DNA here is from genome assembly GCF_900188165.1 of Edaphosphingomonas laterariae. GTDB lineage: Bacteria > Pseudomonadota > Alphaproteobacteria > Sphingomonadales > Sphingomonadaceae > Sphingomonas_E > Sphingomonas_E laterariae. The sequence continues at coordinate 20,131 of NZ_FZOS01000029.1, forward strand.
ACGGGCCGCCGGGTCGAAATTTTCGGGCTGGTGCGCAAAGCAGGCACCGGGCGGCGGATTGGGCACATCTTCCTGCAAATCGGGGTCGAAGGTCCGCCCGACGGAAATGAACACCGCGCGCCGCAACAGCAGCGCCGCCTCGCGCTCATCGGCGGGCAGCTCCGCCGCCCAATGGCGCAGTTCACGCAGGCTGCGGCCGGCATGATCATGGGGCGGCAGCACGGTTTCCCGGTCGAGCCGCCAGTCGATCAGGACCACGCCGTCGCGGTCGATCACCGCCCGGCGCAGGCCATTCTTCCAGTCCTCGACGAACATGCGGAACAGGTGCGGCCGATCACCCCCTGCCTTCGACGCCGCGAACAGCGCGAGATCGTAGAGGTGGGTGCACTGCGCATAAGGCGAATCGAAACTGGCGACATCGGCCAGCGCGACGCCGGTCAGCCGTTCGATCAATTTCGGCCCGGCACCCGCGCACGTCGTCCACGGATGGCGGATGGTGGTCGCCTCGACACCGGTGATCGCACGCCCGTCATGCGACAAGGCGATTTCGAAATGGTGGAAATCATCCTCGAGATAAGCGAGCACGCGGCCCGGTCTCGGATCGATCAGGACGGCGCGGCGCAGGCCCGCCTCACCCGGCAGGAGCGGCGCGGCGCGGCGATCGGATGTCATCGTCATGGCCCTGCCCATGCCTTCCGCCGCCCCGGCAAATCAACCCCGGCGATTTACGGAACCCGGAATCGAAACGGCCGCCCCAGGCAATGAAGCCCGGCGCGGCCGTCGCGAAAGCTGAAAGCTATCAGCCCTTGATCTCGTCCCAGCCGAGCGAGGTCTTGGCCGTGCGGCCGTCGACGCTGATGCTCGCGAGCGGAACGCGATAGATCTTGGTGTTGTAGATGAAGGTCACGACGCCGTCCGACTGGCGGACCTGCTCGACGCGGCCCAGCTTCTTGCCGGCGTTGTCATAGAGCGCATAGCCCTTCTTGACGACGGTGGCTTCAGCGGCGGCGTCCGCCGGCTGGGCCATCGCAGCGGCCGGAACCGCCAGGGCAAGGGCGAGCGCACTGCGCAGCACAAACTTGTTCATTTTAAGCCTTTCCAACCAAAACCAATGCATGAACGCACAAAATGCGTTGCGCAGTGCAATCTATGCTGCGCTTGCGAACGCCCATGCAGCAAGTCAGCGAGTCGCTCAACCCCTAATTTTCGATTCAGCGTCGAAAATTATCGCAATTTTGATTCATCCCCGCAAAGCGCAGCTTTCAACGCTGCCAGGGGCGATCAGGGGCGCGCGCCACCACAGATCACATCCGTGATCATTTCGGTATCGCAATATTCCTTGAATTCCACGATCCGGCCATCGCGCAGCCGGGCAAGGAAATGATATTTATTATTATAATCGCGGCCCGAAACATGCCGCGCGAAGGATTCCGCCTCGATGGCGACGCGATCGTCCTGCGCGGTGATATCGTGGATCACGAAGCGCACGCCTTCGGGAAACGCCTCGTAGATCCGGCCCGCCGCCATGGCGATCTGGGCCTTGTCGAAGCTGCCGGAAATCAGCGTGCCGCCCATCGTCACGCAGCGGCCGTCATCGGCATAGCTGTCGACGATCGTCGCCACGTCCCCCGCGTTCATCGCGTCGAAGAAGCGACGCATCGCCGCGACATTTTCCTCCACGCCCATCGCCATCCTCCCGCAATTCCGGCCACCAGCCATGCGCGTGGCCATGAACCGCTGTCCAGAACGAAAAGCGATGACGAACGCCAGATCTGCTGTAGGATGCGGAAGAAAAGCGGAAATCATGTCCGCAATCATATCGGGAGGGCCGGAATTATGGAGCAGGCGTCGATCGTCCGCCCGTCAGGCAGGATGCCCTATCGCGGCTGGCTGGTCGTCATCGCCGGCTTTGCCAGCGCGATGCTGACTGTCGGGGCAACCATCTATTCCTTCGGTTTTCTGGTGCCGACTTTGACGGGCGAATTCGGCCTGTCCTACGCGCAGGCCAATTTCGGCATCATGGCGCTGCTGATCGGCATGATGATCTGGTCGCCCTTCGTCGGGCGGATGATCGATCGCTTTCCCGTGCGCTGGATGATGACGGTGGGCGCCGCGATCTTCGCCGGCGGCTTCCTGCTCCTCGCCAATGCCGGCTCGCTCCAGCTGATGCTGATCGCCACCGTCGGCCCCATCGCCTTCGGGATGATCGCGGCCGGCGCCATCGCCGCCAATTCGATCACCGCGCGCTGGTTCCGCCGCCGTCGCGGGCTCGCCATCGGCATCATCGCGGTCGCCACTTCGGCGGGCAATGCGGTGATGACCCCGATCGCGGCCTCGTCGATCGAACATTTCGGCTGGCGCACGGCCGTCGCCGCGATCGGCGTCGGCGTGGCCGTCATCATCGCCGTGCTCGCCCTTCTGTTCATGCGCGATCGCCCCACCGAGGCCGAACTCGTCGCGGCGGGCGAAGTCGTGCCCGATGCCCCTTCGGCGCAGGCCGCGCTCAACGAACCGGTCTGGTCCACCGCCGCGCTGCTGCGCGAACGCAATTTCTGGCTGATCATGTTCGGCTGCGGGCTGATCCTCGCCAGCGATCAGACGCTGATCCAGACGAACGCGCCCTATTTCAAGACCAAGGGCATCGGTCCGGTGGATGCCTCCTGGCTGATCTCGGTCGGCGGCATATCGGCGGTCTGCGGCAAGCTGATCGCGGGGTGGTTGGCCGATCATATCGACGTGCGCCGCGTGTTCGCGGTCGTCGCGCTGTTCCACATCATCCTGCTCGGCCTTTACATCGTGTGGCCCGGCTATTGGGCGATGCTGGCCGCTTTCGCGCTGATCGGCGTGGCGATCGGCGGCGTCTATCCGGTGTGGACGGTGCTCACCGCCAACAGCTTCGGATCGCGCAGCTTCGGCGCCGCGCTCGGCGCGATGGCGATCGGCATGCAACCGCTGTCGATCGCGTCGCTCTACGCCATCGGCCGCATCCGCGACGTCACCGGCAGCTATAATCTCGCCTTTGCCGGCCTGCTCGGCATGGTCGTGCTGGCCTTCATCCTCGTCAGCTTCGCAAAACCGGGCGCGTGCACGCCCAAGGCATAGGTCAAGGCGTGTCGGCGGCCGCCCTCGCCCGGTCGGCCGCCGCGAAATGGGCCATCTGGTCACCATGCGCCTTGATGAAGGCCGGCCGCGCCGTCGCCCGCGCCACATAAGCGCGGCAGGCGGGACGGCCCGCCAGCCCATCGAAATGATCGACGAGGCGCAGCACATCGGCCATCGCGATATCCGCAACGGAGAAGCGATCCACCAGCCAATCCCGGCCTGCCAGCACGGCCTCCATATGCTGCAGCCGGATCTTCAGGAAATCATCGATCACCGCCCAGGCGGCGGATTTGCCGCGCTCACCCGAAAAAGCGAGGATCGCCCATGGCAGCGCCGCCATCTCAACCGAATTGAGCGCCGCGAACAACCATTGCCTCACGCCGCTGCGCGCCTGCGGATCGGCGGGCATCAGCGCCGCGCTGCGTTCGCCCACATGCAGCAGAATCGCGCCGCTTTCGAAGATCGAAAGATCGCCGTCGACCAGCCATGGCACCTGCCCGAAGGGCTGATGGGCGAAATGCGCCTCGCCGCGCGTCTCGAACGGCACGGATGCGATGCGATAGGGTATTCCGGCCTCCTCCAGCGCCCAACGCACGCGAAGATCGCGCACGAAGCCGCGCGGCATTTCGGGAACCCAATCGAATGTGGTGAGCACCAGTTCGGACATCGCATCACTCCCGCCGGATGAAACCCTCGATCGCCGCGCGGGTTGCCGGCGCGGCGACCGGCCGTGGCGCGGCCGGGCTATTCGCCCGCCACCGCCGCATCCACCGCGCGCAGCCGTTCGATCAGCCGCGCCTCGCCCGCGCGACCCTCACCCTCGGCTTCATGCTCCACCTCGAACAGGCCGGCATAGCCGGCGGCGCGGATGGCGCGCAGCAGCGGCACCCAATTGGTCGTCCCGCCGCCCACATCGATCCGGCCCGGCCCTTCGCCCTCGGGCATATCGGCCACCTGCACGCCCCCGATCAGATCGGCGACGCGCCCGAACACCGCTAGCGGATCATCGCCATTCATCGCGATGTGGCCCGCATCGAACATCAGCCGCACCGCAGGGTGCGCCGCCTGACGCACCACCGCCTCGGCATCGGCGATCCGGGTGACGAGCATGTCGGGCAACCAGGACGGGCTGGTCATCTCCACGCACAATGCCACCCCTGCCCGGCCGGCCGCATCGCCCGCGCGCCGGAGATTATCGACCATCGCCGCAAGCTGCGCTTCGCGCGTCCGCGCCCGATCGAAACCCGCGACGCAGATCACCGTGCCGCCGCCGATCCGTTCCGCCGTCGCCAGCGAATGCGCCAGTTCCTTCATCAACGCCGCGCGCCCCTCGGCATCGTCGGCGCTCCAGCGCGGCAGGTTCCAACCCAGCGGATCGTGAACGAAGCTCGCCAGCTTCAGCCCGCGCCGCGCGGCATGGCCCGCCACCCGCGCCTGCTCGTCGGCGGGGCGCAGCGCGGCATAATTGTCCTGCACGCCGGCAAAGCCCAGATCGGCGATGAAGTCGATCTGGTCGAATGGGTCCGCCGACCGCGCGGAATGGCGGAAAAGCGGCGCATCCGGCCCGCGCAGGCCGAGATGCGCGGTCCAGGGCAGGTGCCAGCTCATCGGCTTTTCAGGAAATCGATGAGCACGCGGTTGAACGCATCCGGCTGCTCCTGCTGGATGAAATGGCCCGCATCCGCGATCTCCACCACGTCCACCAGTCCGGGCACGCGCCGTTCCATCCGCTCCCGCCATTCGGGGAAGAAGCCGAAGGACGGATCCTTCGCACCATAGACGAACAGCGTCGGCACGGTGACGTCATGGTCGGCCCAGGCGCGGCCGATCTCCCAATTGGCGTCGGCCGTGCGGTAGGAATTGAGCCCGCCGATCGCGCGCTTTTCAACCACCGGGTCGTCATATCCCGCCACGAAGCGGTCGAATTCCGCCTCGCTCAGCCAGGGCCAGGGCAAGGGCGGCGTGGGCGGCAGCGCATCCAGATAGCCCGCCCCTTCGGTCGGCACCTCGGTCCAGTTCCACAGATTGCCGTCGGCTGACAGCGCGTAAAAATCGCGCTTCAGGAATTCGGCGAGCTTGTTGCCCAGTTCACGATCCGCCGGGCCAACCTCCTGAAAATAATGGAAGTGCAGGAAATGCTGCGCGGCCATCGCGGCAAAGCGCAAGGACGGCGGATGATCGGTCGATGCCATCACCGGCTGCGGCGGGCTGCCCGCCGGCAGGCTCGGTGCCGATCCCAGCATCGCGCGGCCGGCAAGATCGTAGTCATAGGGGATCGTCGTCACCAGCGCGCGCACCCGTTCCGGCGCGCGGACGGCCAGGTTCCACGCATATTGCGCGCCGAAATCCTGGCCGATGATGAAGGCGTCCTTCGCGCCAAAATGATCGAGGATCGCCAGCAGGTAACGCTGCATATGATCGGAATCGTAGAGATGCTGCTCGGCCGGCCGGTCGCTCTTGCCATAGCCCAGCGAATCGATCGCCACCGCCTTGAACCCGGCATCGGCCAGCGGCTGCATCTGGTGCCGCCACGACCAGGAAAGCCCCGGAAAGCCGTGGATCATCAGCACCACCGGGCCTTCGCCGGCCGTCACCGCATTGATCGCGACGCCGCCGACGTCGATCCGCTCTTCGTTCATTCCATCCTCTCCATGTTCGGCGGCAACCTTCCAGCCGTGGCCATTCTGCGGCAAGTGGCGGCTGTCGAAATCGAGCCACGAATTCTGTGGCACCATGGCGCTTTATCCGCCGCGCCGCATGTGCGATGCCACAAGGCGATGGCGACCTTATCCACGCTCCTCAGCATCATCGGCTGGATCATCCTCGCGCCCGTGGCGCTTGTCGGCACGGTCTTCGCGGTGGAAACCGCGATCGGGCTGGTGGCGGGCCTCCGCCGCCCGGCCGCCCCGCCGATCGCCCCGCAGGATATCGCGCTCGTCATTCCCGCGCATGACGAAGCCGCCGGTATCGGCACGATCCTTGGCCGGCTGAAGGCCGTCCTGACGCCCGGTGTCCGCATGCTCGTCGTCGCCGACAATTGCACGGACGACACCGCCGCCGTGGCCCGCGCCGCCGGGGCCGAGGTGATCGCGCGCCACGATGCCAGCCGCCGGGGCAAGGGCTTCGCTCTTGCCTTCGGGCGCGATCATCTGCGCGCGCAGCCCCCGCGCGCCGCGATCGTCATCGATGCGGATTGCGTGGCCGATCCCGGCGCGCTCGAACGGATCGCCGCGCTTGCCGTCGCCACCGGCCGGCCGGTGCAGAGCGCCTATCTGTTCAGCCCGCGCCGCGATGCCGCGCCGATGGTGCAGATTTCCAACTTCGCCTTTCTGGTGAAGAACCTGATCCGCCAGAACGGTGCGCGGGCAATCGGCGCGCCGGCCCTGCTCACCGGATCGGGCATGGCCTTTCCGTGGGAAATCTTCGGCCGGGCGGCGCTCGCCACCGACAATATCGTCGAGGATCTGGCGCTCGGCGTCGATCTCACGCGCGAAGGCCACGCGCCGATCTTCGACCCCCAGGCCCTTACCTGGACGCAGCCGAGCACCGAAGGCGGCACGCTCACCCAGCGCACCCGCTGGGAAAATGGTTTCATGACGGTCGCGCGCAAGCAGGCGCTGCCGCTGATCGGCGAAGCGTTGCGCAAGGGGCGCCCGGCACTGCTGTGGACCGGCCTTCACCTCCTCACCCCGCCGCTCGCCTTGTTGATGGCGCTCAATCTCGGCGCGGCGCTGCTGCTCGGCCTGCTTGCGCTGATCGGCATGCCGTCCGCACCCTTCGCCGCGGCCACCGCCTTGTTCGGCGTCAACGCGCTCCTTGTTCTCGCCGCCTGGGCACTTCACGGCCGCGCGCATATGGGCCTGGGCACGATCCTGCGGCTGCCGCTCTACATGCTGTGGAAATTGCCCATCTATCTCCGCCTCGTGCGCGGCGGCGAAACCCGCTGGATCAGGACGGAACGCGAATAAAGCCCGCTTACTCGCCCCGCCATTCGGGCTTGCGCTTCTCGGCAAAGGCGCGCGTGCCTTCCTGCGCATCGGCGCTACGATAAGCGCGTTCCCAGGCATGGCGGGCGGCGCGGAGTGCCGCAGTGCGCCCCATCTCCGTCGCCAGGTGAACGGTTTCCTTGCCGGCCAGCACCGATAAAGGCGCGTTTTCCACGATCTCGGCCGCCAGCGCGATCGCGGTGTCGAGCAGCGCATCGGGTTCGGCCAGCCGGTTCACCAGCCCGATCTCATAGGCGCGCTGGGCGCTGATCGGCTTTCCCGTCAGGATGATTTCCATCATGATCCGCTGCGGGATCATGTGGATCAGCGGCGCGGCCCAAGGCGAACCACGCCCCACCTTCACCTCCGTGATGGCAAAACGCGCCGCCGTGCTCGCCACGCACAGATCGCATGCCTGCGCCAGCAGCCAGCCGCCGGCATAAGCGACACCATTCACCGCCGCGATCGTCGGCTTGGTCACTTCGATCGTGTCGCCCGGAATCGGGAACATCCCGCGCGGCGGCACCGTCAATTTCAGCTCGGCCATCTCCTTCAGGTCACCACCCGCGCAGAAGGCCTTGGCGCCCGTCGCCGTCAGGATCGCGACACGCAGGCCCGGATCGCGCTCGAACCGCTCCCAGGCGGCGAACAGCCCGTCGCGCACATCGCGGCCCAGCGCGTTGAAGCTGTCGGGCCGGTTGATGGTGATGACGGCGATGCCATCGTCCCGCGCGTCGAACAGCACCGCGTCGCTCATCAATATCCCCTTTTCGCAATCTCGAACGCGGCGCGATCCAGTGTCTCTCGGAAATCGGGATGCGCGATCGCCACCAGCCGCCGCGCGCGCTCCGCCAGGCTTCGCCCCTTCAGTTCCGCCGCGCCATATTCGGTGACGATCACGTCCGCCTCGCTCCGCGCCGTGGTGACGGGGCCGGAAAGCGCAGGCACGATCCGGCTGGCCTTGCCGCCCGCCGCCGTCGCCGGCAGCGCGATGATCGAACGTCCCCCCGGCGCACGCGCGCCGGCGCGAACATAATCGACCTGCCCGCCCGTCCCGCCGATATAGGCGCCATTGGTCTGTTCGGCGTTCACCTGGCCTGTCAGGTCCACCTCGACCGCTGAATTGATCGTGACGAGCTTCGGAATCGCGGTCAGCACCGCATCGGCATGGGTCAGCCGCGACGATCGCATCCCCACCGCCGGGTTGCGATCGGCAAAATCATACAGCCGCCGCGTCCCGATCAGCGCGCCCGTCACCGACACGCCGGTCTCGAACGGCTTCAGCGCATTGGTGACGACGCCGGCTTCGACCAGATCGACCAGCCCGTCGCCGATCATCCCCGAATGGACGCCAAGATCGCGCCGGTCGCGGATCAGTTGGGTGATCGCGTCAGGCACGGCACCGATGCCGACCTGGATGACCGATCCGTCCCCGATATAGGCGGCTGCATGCCGCGCGATCGCCAGATCGCCTTCGCCGATCGCCGCCGGCTTCACCTCCACGGGCGGGCGCGACACATCGATGCGATAGTCGATCCGTGCCGCCGGCAGCAGCGCATCGCAATGCGTAAACGGGATCTGGTCGTTGACCTCCGCCACCACCACCCGCGCTTTGGCGACGGCCGCCTGCACATAATCGTTGATCAGGCCGTAGCTATGATTGCCATCGGCATCCGCCGGGCTGACCTGCACGAAGGCAATGTCGCAGCCGATGATCCCCGCTTCGATCATGCCGGCAATCTGGCCGACATGACAGGGCACCACCGCCAGCGCACCGGCCTTGGTCAGCGTTCGCAGCGATCCGATCGCCCCCATGCTGGAAAGCGCGATATGATCGGTGATGTCCGGCGTCAGCAGCCCGGAAAAGCTCGACCCGGCAAAGGCCGATACGCCGCCCAGATCGGCACGCTGGGCAATCAGCGCCTCGATCAGCGTCGCCGGTTCGCCGCAGGCCTGGCCCCAGACCACATGGTCGCCCGGCCGCATGAAGCGGCCCAGTTCCAGCGCCTCGGCCCGCAGCGTCTCGGTCATGCAGCGCCCACCCGCGCCAGCACCGCCTTGGCGCGGTTGAGATGGGGCAGGTCCAGCATCTCGCCCTTGTGGCCGATCGTCCCGATGCCCGGATTGGCGGCAAACAGATCGACGATCTCGCGCGCGGCCGCGACCTCCGCATCGCTGGGCGTGAAGGCGCGGTTGATGATCTCCACCTGCGCCGGATGGATGGCGAGCATCCCCCGGAAGCCGGCGCGGCGCACATCATTGGCCACCTGTTCCAGCCCCGCTTCGTCGCGGAAATCGCCATGGATCGTCTCGATCGCCGGCACGCCCGCCGCCGCCGCGCCGACAAGGCACAAAGTGCGGGCAAGCTGATAGGGAAATTCGTAGGCGCCATTCGCGTCGCGATTGGCGATCGCACCGATCGCGGTGGCGATATCCTCCGCCCCCCAGGTCATCGCCGCCAGCCGGGGCACGCCTTCATAGCTGCCGGTCGCCAGCATGCCTTGCGGCGTCTCCGTCGCGACGATGATCACCGCGATGGTGCCCGGCGCCTCCCCGGCGGCCACTTCCAGCGCGGTCAGATAATGGTCGAGCAGTTCCACATCCGCGCGCCCGCGCGGCTTGGGCAGCATCACGCCGCCCGGCCCCGCCGCGACGATCGCCGCCAGATCGTGCAGCGCAAGGCCGCTCTGCAACGGATTGATCCGCACCCACAGCCGATCGCGCTGATCGCGATGGGCGCGGAGAAACTCCGCCACGGTCGCCCGCGCGGCGGGCTTGGCGCTTTCCGCCACCGCGTCTTCCAGATCGATCAGCAATATGTCGGCGGCGGTGCCGATGCCCTTGGCGAGCTTCTTCTCGCTGTCGCCCGGAATGAATAGCCAGGACCGCGCACCCGCAGCCCGTTCAGAAGCCGACATGATCTCCACCCTTCAAAGCCAGTATCTGCCGCGCTTCATCGGGCGTCGCGATCTCCAGGCCAAGCCCCTCCAATATCTTTCTGACGGTCGTCACCTGTTCGGCGTTGGATTCCGCCAGCCGCCCCGGCCCGCCCCACAGATTGTCCTCCAGCCCGACGCGGACATTGCCGCCCATCGATGCCGCCATCGCCGCGATCGGCATCTGGCTGCGCCCCGCCCCCAGCACCGACCAGCGATAATCCGCGCCGAACAGCCGGTCGGCGGTCCGCTTCATATGCATCACATCATCGGGATGCGATCCGATGCCGCCCAGCAGGCCGAAGCAGGTCTGGATGAACAAGGGCGCCTTCACCAATCCCTGCGTGTAGAAATAATGCAGGTTGTAGAGGTGGCTGGTGTCGTAACATTCGAACTCGTAACGCGCGCCCGTCTCGTTCAGCGTGCGCAGCGCATATTCGATGTCCTTGAACGAATTGCGGAAAACCAGGTCGCGGCTGTTTTCTAGCATCTGCGGTTCCCAGTCATGCTTGAACGCCTTGTAGCGGTTCAGCATCGGGAACAGGCCGAAGTTCATCGACCCCATGTTGAGCGAGGCGATTTCGGGCCGCCACACCGTCGCCGGGCGAATGCGTTCGTCAATCGGCATGAAGGGCGAGCCGCCGGTGGTCAGGTTCACCACCACGTCCGATCGCTGCTTGATGACGCGCAGGAACGGCTCGAACGCCTCCGGCGTTTGATCCGGCCGGCCGTCTTCCGGGTTGCGGGCGTGGAGGTGGACGATCGCCGCGCCGGCCTCCGCCGCCGCCAGTGCCGCCTCGGCAATCTCGGCAGCCGTCACCGGCAGATGCGGCGACATGCTGGGGGTATGGATCGATCCCGTCACCGCGCAGGTGATGATGATCTTGCCGGCCATGGTCATCCTCCGAACCTTCGGGCGAAGTCTATGCGCTCGCCTTCGGATTCATAAAATGAACATGATTCACTATGAAGTCCAGCCCGAAACGCACGGGCCGGACCCAACAGGCTCAGGCGGCGATCGCCACCTCTTCCGGCACGCCGAAATTATGCGCCAGCCGTTCGAGATCGAGGATCAGCACCATCTCGCCATCGACCGAAACGATGCCCTCCAGCAGCTCGTCCTGCCCGTCGCCGCTGATGCCGGGCGGCGGCTGGACCGCCGCGCCGTCGATCGTCGCGATATCGTTCACCGCATCGACGATCAGGCCATATTGCCGATCGCCGATCTGCAGCACCATGATGACGTGCCGGGCGCCGGGTTCGGTATCGCCCCAGCCCAACCGCGCCGAAAGGTCGATCACCGGCAGCACCATGCCGCGCAGATTGACGATGCCGCGCACGAAGGCGGGCACCTGCGGAATCGGCGTGGTCGGCGACCAGGCACGAATTTCGCGCGTCGCCATGATGTCGACGCCCAGGCACTGGCTGCCGACGTGAAAGGTGATGAGCTGGCGTGTCATTGCGCTGTCTCCCCCCGGCGGATCAGAAATCGGTCCAGTCGTCCTGCGCCGCCGGATCCATGGCGAGCGCAAGGTTGCCGGCAACCGCCGGACGCGACACCGGCTGCGGCGCCGAACGCTGGGCCGGCCGGGCAGGCGCGGCGCGCGCGATGCGCTGCTGGCCGAGCCGGAAATGCTGGACCAGCGTGATCAACTGATCCGCTTCCGCCTCCAGATTGCGCGCGGCGGCGGCCGATTGCTCAACCATCGCGGCGTTCTGCTGCGTCATCTTGTCCATGTCGGCGGCGGCGCTGTTCACCTGCTGCATGCTCGCCGCCTGCGCCTCGGCCGATGTCGAGATGCGGTTCGCCAGCCCCGCAATCTCCGAAATCTTGGTCAGCATGCGATCGAGCACCTGCCCAGTCTGGCCGACAAGCTGGACCCCCGATTCCACCTGCTTCGAACTTGCCCCGATCAGGCCCTTGATGTCCTTGGCGGCATCGGCCGACCGCTGGGCCAGCGCACGCACTTCGTTGGCGACGACGGCAAAGCCCTTGCCGGCATCCCCCGCGCGCGCCGCTTCCACGCCCGCGTTCAGCGCCAGCAAATTGGTCTGGAATGCGATGCCGTCGATCACCCCGATGATCTGCGCGATTTCCTGCGCCGATTTCTCGATGCCGTCCATCGCCTCGATCGCCTCGCGGACCACGCGGCCGCCTTCATTGGCATCGGCCTGCGCGTCGCCCACCGAATTATTGACCAGCGCGGCCCCTTGCGCGGTATCGCGCACCGCCTGGGTGATCTGGTCCATCGCCGCGGCGGTTTCCTCCAGCGACGCGGCCTGCTGCTCGGTCCGGCGCGAAAGATCGTCGGTCGCCTGGCTGATTTCCGATGCGCCCGTATTGATGCTGTCGGCGGTATCGGAAACCTGCATCAGCGTGTCGCGCATGCGCAGCCGCATCGAATTGAAATCGTCGACCAGCTTGGCATAGCTCGCTGGCAGGCCATCCAGCTCGGCGGTGAAATCGCCCTGGGCCAGCCGGTCCATCGCCTGCCCCACCTTGTCGATCACCGCCACCCGGGCAGCTTCCTCCGCACGGAAATAGGCGGACAAGGCGATATCCATGTCGACCAGCGCGCATTTCACCAGCGTGCTCACCACCCGCGCGATCTGCTTGCCGCCCAGCCGGGCGCGCAGCGATTCCGTCAGCAGACGGCCGATCATCGCTTCCAGCACCAGCGCATAGCCGCCGATATACCAGGTCGGCTCCAGCCCGATCCGGGCGTGGACGTTGCCGATCGTTTCGGCCTTGGCCACATAGCGTTCGTCCATGCGGCTGGAAAACATGTCGCGCCAATGATCGAGCTGCTTGCCCTTGGCGTGGTTGATCATCGCCGTGGACGAAAAGAAGCGCGCGGTTTCCGGCGTCTCCTGCACCTTCGCGTAAAAGCGATCCAGCGCATCCGGCGCGGCCCGCTCGACGGCGCGGGCGATTTCGGGGAACACGGCGTAATTATTCTCGTCGAGGCTGAAATAGTTCACGGGGAAACTCGATTCCGTAAAAGATGTCACCGGCATGCGGGGGGGCGATCCGGCCTGCAATGCGCAGACGGATAGGCCGCACTGGTTAACATCCGATTGGGCGTCCTCCCTGAATTATAGGACGACGGGGCGGAGAAACCGGTGGAATCCCGCCAAAATTTCACATCTGCCCAAAGCCGAAATCGTTACGGATTCGTCATCAATATTAAGCGTGGCGCCGTGCGCGACGCCGCCCCGGCCGGTCAGTCGCGGAACACCACCGTGTTCGCGCCGTTCAGCAGCGCGCGTCCTTCGAGGTGGAAGCCCACCGCGCGGGCAAGCACGCGCCGCTCGATGTCGCGGCCCTTGCGCACCAGATCCTCGGGTGTGTCCGCGTGGCTCACCCGTTCGACATCCTGTTCGATGATCGGCCCTTCATCGAGGTCCGCGGTCACATAATGCGCGGTCGCCCCGATCAGCTTCACGCCACGCGCATGCGCCTGATGATAGGGCTTGGCGCCCTTGAAGCCCGGCAGGAAACTGTGGTGGATGTTGATGCACCGGCCCGAAAGCCAACCCGCCAGATCGTCGGACAGGATCTGCATGTAACGGGCCAGAACCACGAGGTCCGCGCCGCTTTCGGTGACGATCGTCTTGAGCTGCGCTTCCTGCTCCGCCTTGGTCGCCGCCGTTACCGGCAGGTGATGGAAGGGGATGCCGTCCAGATCGAGCGTGCGATAGGTTTCGCGCGGATGGTTGGAAACCACGCCGGCAATGTCCATCGCCAGTTCGCCGATCCGCCAGCGATAGACCAGATCGACAAGGCAATGATCGAACTTGGAAACAAGGATCAGCACGCGCTGCCGTTCGGCCTGCGCGCGCAATCGCCACGCCATGCCGAAGCCATCGGCCAGCGCCGCGAACTCACGCTCCAGCGCCGCCGGATCGCCGGGCAGCGTGAACACCACCCGCATGAAGAAGCGATCGGTGGCCGCATCGTCGAACTGGTTGGCTTCGCGAATGTCGCCGCCATGGTCGAACAGGATTTTCGACACCCCGGCGACAATACCGGGCTGGTTGCGACAAGAAAGCGTGAGGAGATGGCTGGCGGTCATGGCGGGCTTCCATGGCAGCGGCGGCGCCTGTCGACAAGATGGGCCCGTGCGAACCTTCCATTTGGGGGCGCTCCATTCGCCTCCGTCCCTTTGGCCCCCTCCATTTGGCTCCCGTCCATTTGGCCCCGTCCATTTGGATCGCATCCATTTGGACGACGCGGGCCGCGTCGATCTGGCCCATGATCGTTCCAATCGAAGAAGGATTGGTGCGCAATGGCCAGGAAATTGAAAGCGGTGGTGATCGGTGCGGGCATGGCGGGGATTCTCGCCGCGATCCGGCTGAAGGAACTGGGGCATGATGTGACCGTGCTTGAAAAGGCCGATCGGGTCGGCGGCACCTGGCGCGAAAACCGCTATGCGGGCCTCCATTGCGACGTGCCGGCGCACGCTTACACCTACAGCTTCGCGCCCAATCCCGATTGGAGCCGCCATCTTTCGCCCGGCCCCGAAATCCAGCTCTATTTCGAAAAGGTCGCCGACGATCATGGCGTCACGGCGCTCACCCGCTTCGGCCAGGAAGTGTCGGAAGCCCGCTGGGATGACGCGGCCAACCAGTGGAAGATCGAAACCAAGGCGGGCCTCAAGCTCGACGCCGATATCCTGATCGCGGCCACCGGCGTGCTCCACCACCCGAAGATGCCCGACATCGAAGGGCTGGACAGCTTCGCCGGCACCGCCTTCCACAGCGCGCGCTGGCAGGACGGCATCGATCTCGCCGGCAAGCGCATCGGCATTATCGGCAATGGCTCCACCGGTGTGCAGATCGTCTCGGCGCTGGCCGGCGTCGCCGCCAAAACCGTGCATTTCCAGCGTTCACCGCAGTGGATCATGCCTGTCGAGAACGAATTTTATTCGGACGAACAGCGCGCCGCCTTCCGCGCCGATCCCAAGCTGGTCGATGCGATCCGCTACGCGCCCGAATATGAAGCCAATGTCCGCCGCTTTTCCGAAGCGATCAACGACATGGATTCCGAAGCGATCCACCAGATCGAATGGGTGGTCGCCAACCATCTCGAAACCTCGGTCGCCGATCCGGTGCTGCGCGAAAAGCTGCGCCCCAATTATCGCGCGGCGTGCAAGCGCCTGATCTTCTCGTGGGATTATTACGAAAAGGTCCAGCAGCCGACAGTCGATGTCGTGACCGACGGGATCGAGCGGATCGAGCCGGCCGGCGTGCGTGATCGTGCGGGCAATCTGCACGAACTCGACGTGCTGATCCTCGCCACCGGCTTCCACGCCGATCGCTTCGTCCGCCCGATCAACATGATCGGTCGTGGCGGCGCCGCGCTCAACGACGTGTGGGCAAAGCGTCCGTCGGCCTATCTTGCCGTCGCCGTGCCCGATTTCCCCAACATGTTCCTGCTCAACGGCCCGACCGGCCCGGTCGGCAATTTCTCGCTGATCGACATCGCCGAAAAGCAGTGGGGCTATATCAGCCAGCTTATCGCCAGGATCGCCGATGGCGAGATCGCCAGCGCCGCTGCAAGCCATGCCGCGATGGCCGATTATGACGAGCGCCGCATCGCGGCCGCCAAGAAGACGATCTTCGCCTCGGGCTGCTCCAGCTGGTATCTCGATGCCGAAGGCGTGCCCGCGAGCTGGCCGTGGAGCTACGACGCCTTCACCCAGGCGATGACCACGCCCAAGCTGGACGATTTCGACCTCGCGGCCTGATCGCGTCCCTTATCGTCACTTGCGGCCACCGCCGCTTCCGCGCCAAACATCGCCGTCCCCTTTCATGGGGGGCGGCGATGTTCTGTTATTGGCGAGGATCACGGCATGACGCTTCCCACCCGACGGATCGGCCCCTTCACCGTCTCGGCGATCGGGCTCGGCTGCATGAACCTCAGCCATGCTTATGGCCGCCTGCCCAGCGAGGCCGATGGCATCCGCCTGCTCGAACGCGCGCTCGATCTCGGCGTCACCTTCCTCGATACCGCAGCGCTCTACGGCTATGGCGGCAATGAACGGCTGATCGGCAAGAGCGTGATGCGCCGCAAGGACGAGTTCACGCTCGCCAGCAAATGCGTGCTGGACGTGTTCGACGGCGAACGCGGGCTGAATGGTCGCCCCGAAGCGATCGCGAAGACGCTCGATCAGGCGCTCGTCCGGCTCGGCACCGATCATATCGACCTCTATTATCTCCACCGGCTCGATCCGCAGGTTCCGATCGAGGATTCGGTGGGGGCGCTCGCCCGCGCAAAGGAGGCCGGCAAGATCGGCGCGCTCGGCCTGTCCGAAATATCCGCCGCCACCATCCGACGCGCCCATGCCGTCCACCCGATCGCGGCGGTGCAGAGCGAATATTCGCCCTGCGTCCGCAACCCGGAAGTGGCGGTGCTCGATGCCTGCCGCGAACTGGGCATAGGCTTCGTCGCCTTTTCGCCCGTCGCGCGCGGCTATCTTGCCGACGCGATCGCGCATGATCGGTATGAGGAGGATGATATCCGCGCGATCATGCCGCGCTTCGTCGAACCGCAGCTTTCCAGCAATCTCGCGCTGCTCGCCCGCTTCCGCGATTTAGCGCGCGGCTCGGGCATCACGCCTGCCCAGCTCGCGCTTGGCTGGGTGCTCGCGCAGGGGGACGATATCGTGCCGATCCCCGGCACGCGCAGCATCGCCCATCTGGAAGAAGACGTCGCGGCCGCGCATGTCGCGCTCTCCGCCGATACCATCGCGGCGGTCGATGCGATCTTCACCCCCGGCGCCATGGCCGGCCCACGTTATTCGCCCGCCATGCAGGCGACGATCGACACCGAATTGCTACCGGAAGAAATGGCGGACGCCTGACCGCAAAGGGGAGTGGGCGGCCCGCGCCGCCCTCCCCCGCACCCGTCAATCCAGCCGCATGCCCGGCCGCCAGCCGCTTTGCGCCAGAAAGGCCTTGGGATCGCGCATTTTGATGATGTCGCGCACCGCCGCCTGCTTGTCGCGCGCCTGCTGATAATAAGCCTTAACGATGCGATATCCCACCCAATAGCCCAGATCACCCGGCCATTCGGCGGTGCCCCGGCCGTTGTAGATCCAGCGGGATTTCAGTGCCGTCTGATCCTGTTCGGCAACAAACGCGCGCTCCACCTCCGCCTCGCGGCCCCTGGCCCATTCGTGCAGATTGATATAGCTCACCGATCCGGTCATCAGCTCGCCGATGAACTCGGCCCCGCCTTCCATCACCGCCGCGCGCAACACGGTTTCGTTGGGATCTTCCACCTGCGCGCCGGGCTGCTGCACGTGCACATATTCATGCCCGATCAGGTGGACGAAGCGTTCCTCCATGTCCGGGTTGAAATAGTCGACGGCGCACAGTGATTCGAGCCCGACCATCACGCCCGATGCATTGGCCGTGCCCGCTGTCCGCCCACGCCCCACCGCCACCGTTACCGGCGGAAAGATCGCCGCGGGATAGAGCGTGCCCAGCTTGGCCAGCATCGGCGCCAGCCGCGTCTTCACCGCCGGCAACACCGCCGCGCAGCGCCGGGCATCGGCGTAAAGCGTCGGCCGCTCGGCAATCGCCGCCGCGATCCGTTCACCGCTGAAGCGGCGTAGCCGCGCGAACTCGGCCAGCCCCGCCGTGCCCTTGTCCAGATAGTCCTGCTGGATCTGCGTTGCCGTCGGCGTGCCGCCCGCCGCATCATATACGGCATAGAAGCGGGTAACGTCCTCGGTGTGAATCTCCGGCCCGCGCGGTGCCGCGCCGGTCAGGGCAAAGGCGATGACGCCTGCAAGCAAGATGCGTTTCATGCCCCTGGCATAAACCGCCAGCTCGTCGCAAGCCATTGAAAATGCCATGCCTGAACGTGTCAGGCGGCCGTGCCCGGCGCCTCCCAGCCATAACGCCGGTCCAGCTTGGTCAACTGGCTGGTAAAGCCTTCACGCTGCATTTCGGTGAATGCGGCGTCATGCATCGGGCTCAGCGTCACCACCATCCGCACCCGCCCTTCGGACAGGGGAAAGAACTCAACCAGCATCGTGCTGTCATATGGCGCCACGCCCGGCAGAAAATCGATGATGTGGGTCAGTTCCAGCCGCTCATAGGGCCTGAACTCGGTGAAGGTGCCGCGCGTTTCGTGGCTCGGCGGCTGGCCGACCGCCTTCATCTCCGCCACCATCTCGGGCGTGTCCGCCACCATGTCATAATGCAGCGCCCCGCCCAGCCGCGCTTCCAGCCTGTGCACGTCGGCGCGAAAATCCTGCGGGCCCCACCAGGAGGCAAAGCCCTCGC
This sequence comes from Edaphosphingomonas laterariae, assembly GCF_900188165.1. Taxonomy (GTDB): domain Bacteria; phylum Pseudomonadota; class Alphaproteobacteria; order Sphingomonadales; family Sphingomonadaceae; genus Sphingomonas_E; species Sphingomonas_E laterariae. The sequence goes on from NZ_FZOS01000029.1 coordinate 38,453, forward strand.
TGGTCGTCCACAGCGCCCATAACTCCTCGGCCGTCGCCTTATAGGTGCGCTCGATGACGATGCTCGCCGCGATCCTGTCGGTCATACTGCCGGCTCCTCATCCGTTTCGTTCTGTGCCTGCCGGGTGGCGAGCGCGGCACCGAAGCGATCGAGCCGCGCCTCCCAAAGCCCGCGATATTTGGCCAGCCAGTCATCCAGTTCACGGAACGGATCGGGCTTCAGCGAATAGAGCCGCCGCTGCCCGTCCGGCCGCACGACTACGAACCCGGCCTCGTGCAGGATGCGCAGATGGCGGGATACGCCCGATTGGTGAATACCCACATCGTCGACGAGGTCGTTCACCTGCCGCTCCCCGTGGCTCAACGCATCGAGCACGCGGCGGCGTGTCGGATCGGCCAGGGTCTGGAACATATCGAATTGCATGATGGTGCATATACACCATCATGCATATACAGTCAAAGCCAACGGTATCGCGCGGGGCCAGTGATCAAGCCGGCCCCGCTATCCCGCGATCAGTTGCCGGGAATGATCGGCGGCACGACGCCCTTCTCTGCCGCATAAACGTTCCAGGACTTCACCAGATCGGCGAGCAGTTCGCGATTGTCGCGGCTGAGATCATGGACCTCACCCGGATCCTTATCCATGTCGAACAGTTGCCAGCGGCCCGACCCGGTGGGCGGCGGAATGTGGACCGCCTTCCAGTTGCCGCGCCGCACATAACGGCGGCCGAACATCTCGCCGGCGGCGAACACAGGCGGCAGAACCTCGGCCTTCGCGCCGGGGGCAATCCGCGCGGCGAAGGAAATGCCCTGCGGGGCGATCACATCCTTGCCCTTATAATGGGCAAGATCGGCTTGGACGCCCGCATAATCCAGCAATGTCGGCACCACGTCGCGCACCGAAACATAGCTGCTTTCGATCCCGCCCCTCAGATGCGCGGGATAGCTGATGAACGCCGTCACGCGCGTGCCGCCCTCGGTCGGGAACGACTTATATTTGCGGAACGGCGCGGACGCCGCCTCCGCCCAGTTCGGCCCATACCACACATAGGACTGCGCCGAACCGATCGATTCCAGCCGGTTGTCGGCGCTGGCGAGCATCGCCTTCCCCGCTTCGGGAATGATGAACGACTTGTCGAGCTCGTGGCCCTCCGGGCCATTGTCCGACAGGAACATCACCACCGTATTTTCGTCGAGCCCGCGCTTCTTGAGCGCCGCCATCAGCCGGCCGATATTCTGGTCCACGCGATCGACCATCGCCGCATAGACTTCCATCTTGCGTGCCTCGACCTTCTTAACGTCATCGGGCAGCGCCGCCCAGCGATCCGGCGATGTCGGCGCATGCGCCTCCACATTGGGGGCAATCAAGTTAAGCGACTTCAGCCGGGCGAGCCGCTGTTCGCGCAACACATCATAACCGGCATCATATTTGCCGGCATAACGCTTGATGTCTTCCGGCAGCGCGTGCAGCGGATAATGCGGCGCGGTCAGCGCGAGATAGCCGAAGAACGGCCGCTTATCGCCAGCTTCCGGCAGGAAATCGATCAGCCGATCGGTAAAATAGTCGGTCGAATAAAACTGATCGGGAATGCTCACCGCCTTGCCGTCGAGCGTGTAGACGAGGCCGACATTCGGCATATCGGGGCGCTTGCGATCCTTGTCCGTGCCGAAATGATTGTGCCCGCCGCCGAGCATCGAGAAGGACCGTTCGAACCCGCGCGCCGCCGGGTTGGCCGCCGGGTCATAGCCCAGATGCCATTTGCCCGAATGGATCGTCTTGTAGCCGGCGTCGCGCAGACGCTCGGCGATCGTCACCACCCGGTTGTTCAGATAGCCCTCATAGCCCGGCCTGCCGGCCTGATTATCCTGAATCAGTTCGGGAAAGTTGCCGATCCCGGTCTGGTGATGGTCCACCCCGGTCAGCAATTCCGCCCGCGTCGGCGCGCAGACCGGCGTGGCGTGGAAATTGCTGAAACGCACGCCCTTGGTGGCCAGCGCGTCGAGATTGGGGGTGCGGATCTCGCTGCCGAACGCGCCGAGATCGGAAAAGCCCATGTCGTCGACGATGACGACGATGATGTTGGGCCGGCCCGCCTGGGCGGCGGGTGCCGCCTGCGCCGGCGCGATCGCCATGGGGCTTGCCATGCCGGCAAGCGCGGTCGCCGCCAGCATCGTCTTGAACAGGTTCATTGCCGATCCTCCCGTCGTGCCGGCCCTCTTTCGCCGGCTTCAGCGCGTTTTCAGATTTTGGTTCGCAGGGTGATGCCATAAGTGCGCGGATCGCCGGTGCCGCCGCTATACTGGCCGGTATTGAAGGCGCCCGGCCCGATCGTGTTGAAATATTTGGTGTCGAACAGGTTGCGCGCGAAGATCGACGCATCCCAATTGCCATCGGGCGATCGCACGCCAAGTGCGATGTTGGTCAGGCCATAGCCGTCGACCACGGCATCGGCGGCCAGATTATAGGTCGCGTTGAACTTGGACCGATAGCTGTAGTTCAGGTTGAAATAGGCTTCGGAATCCGTGTCCAGCCCGACCGCATATTCGCCGCCCGCCGCCGCCGAATATTTGGAAACGCCCGGCAGCGAACGCCCGCTCAGATCGCACACCGGCACCGAATATTCGATCGGGCACGGCGCATTCTCGAAATTGCGGTAGGTCGCGTCGATATAGCTGCCCGACGCGAACAGGCTGAGCCCGGGCACCAGCCGCAAGGTCGCGTCCGCCTCCAGCCCGCGCGAACGCACGGTGCCGACATTGGCGATATAGGCGGTCAGCGCGACGGCGGTGTCGATCTGCTGGCTCTGATAATTATGGATCTCGGTCGAGAAGGCCGACAGGTTCAGCGTCAACCGCCGGTCAAGCAGCGTGGATTTGATGCCGACCTCGAAATTGTCGACCTTTTCGGGCGCGATGGTGGGCGGCGCGCCCGTCGCGTTGAGGTTGAGGCCACCCGACTTATAGCCGCGCGAATAGGTGCCATAGGCCATCACGTCGGGCGTGAACTTGTAGGACAGGGTCAAGAGGCCCGAAATATTGTCCTCGCTGGTCTTGGCCGTATAGCGCGGAATATCGCGGCCGAAGGCGTTGCGGATCGCCTGCGCGCCCATCGCGATCTGCCCCGGCGTCAGCGTCGGCCCACGCTGCACCTGTTCGAAGAAACCGTCCTTCTTCTCATAGGTGTAACGCAGGCCGCCGGTCAGGTCGAAACCCTCGGCAATGTGCCAGATGAGCTGGCCGAACGCCGCATAGCTCTTGGTATCGGCGCGCGCCGTGCCGTCGACGAACAGGCCGTTGAGCGCGGCCTGCGCGCCGGCCGATGCCTGCGTGCTGCCCATCGCCGGCCCGATGATCCACAAGGCCGCGTCCGGCCCGTATTTCGTGAAGATCTTGTCGTCGATCCGCTGCGAGAAATAATAGAGGCCGGCGACATAATCGATCGTATCGCCGTCGTTCGACGCGATCCGCAGCTCCTGGCTGAACTGCTCCTGCTTTTCGTAGATGCCGGCATCGGTGAAGATGTCGAGGCCGATGGTGTCGGCGTCGATCTCCGGCGTGTAGGACAGCGAACGCCAGGCCGTGACCGACGTGATCGTGGCGCTGCCCAGATCGAGATCGGCAATGCCGCTAATACCGTCGGTCTTGACCTTCAGGCCGAGTGGCCGGTTGAGATCGAGCTTGCGGGCGAACGGATCGATCGGCAGCGGCGTGTAGCCGAAGCGTGCCGCGCGGGCGTAGAAATCGTTGGGCACGGCCGATCCATCAAGCCGCGTCTGGCGCACCGTCGTCATCGAACCGATGCAGCAATCCTGCTGCAGATCGCTATGGTCGGCGATCAGCCGCAGCGAGAAATTGTCGGTCGGCTTGAACAGCAACTGCCCGCGCACCGAAAAGCTGCGCAGATCATTCTTGCGCGATCCATCGCGAACATTGACGCTGAATCCCTTGTCGCGGATCGTGTCGGTCACGCTCACCCGCACCGCCAGGGTGTCGGTGATCGGCGCGCTTCCGCTCGCGCGCAACTGGGTCAGCTGGTAATTGCCGATGCTCAGTTCGCCACGAACCTCGGGATCGAAGGATGGCGCGCGCGTCGTGATGTTGATCGCGCCGGCGGTGGTGTTCTTGCCGAACAACGTCCCCTGCGGGCCGCGCAGCACCTCCAGCCGTTCCAGATCATACAGGTCGAACGCCGCCTGCGTGGGGCGGCTGTAATAGACCTGATCGACATAGATGCCGACGCCATATTCCACGCCCAGGCTGGCAAAGGCCGGGGTCGCGCCGAGCCCGCGAATATTAATGTTCGTCTGCCGTGCGTTGGTCGCGGTGATCTGCAGGCTGGGCGCCAGCTGCGCCACCTGCGTCAGCCCCATGGTGCCGGGAACGGCCACCTGTTCGTCGTTCAGCGCGGTCAGGGCGATCGGCACGTCCTGCGCGCGTTCGGTGCGCCGCCGCGCGGTGACGACGATCGTGTCGCCGGTATCGACGGCGGTGCGCGCCGTCCTTTCGGCTGCCGGTGCCGGTGCCGGTGCCGGGGGCTGTTCCTGAGCGGCGGCCGGGATGGCCATCACCGCCGCACTAGGCGTCGTGGACAAAGCTTGACGGCGTGACTCTGGATTGATTCAAGGCTGCTTTTGGGAGGCAGCGTTGGGCGAGCGGATCGGCGTGTCGGA
>NZ_FZOS01000017.1 GCF_900188165.1 Edaphosphingomonas laterariae
CCCGTTACGACAAGCTCGCCGCCAACTTCCTCGGCTTCGTCAAACTCGCCAGCATCATGCTCTGGATCAAATAATTAAATCGTCACTACAGCCTAAAGCATCCGGGCCGACGCTGTAGGATCGGAAACTGCTCTAGCCCGCACTGCCGCGCGACGGGCGGCGCAAGCTAGCGCCGCACCGCCGCCGCGATGGCAGGATCGACCGGGATCGGGAACTCCATCAGCTGCTGCGCCATCGTCTTGCCCACTGGGTCAAGCCGCGGCGACGCGTTGATGCCGCCAGGCAGCGCGCCGTGGAGCACGAAGTTCAGCGCCGCGCAGCCGGGCAGGTCATAGCGGTCGACGCGCGGCTCCTGCCCTTCGAACAGGTGGATGAACCAGTCCGCCACGGCAGCCTCGGTCAGCGCGGCGCGGATATAAGGCAGGTAACGCGCCTCGCGCGCGATCACGGCGACGTTGAACAGTTCGCCCTTGTCGCCGCTGCGGCCCCAGGCCAGATCGATCAGCGGCACCGTCTCGTCGCCCTCGGGCCGCGCCTCGGGGCCGCCCGGCCGATCGAGCGACGCCAGCCGGAAGCCGCCCCGGCTGGATCCTTCCGCCGGCAGCGCGCGGCCGTCGAGCGAGATTTCGGGCTGCACCTCCTGCTTGTCGATCAGGAAGGAAAACAGCCCCGTCATCGGCATGGCGAAGATGGCGAGGTTGAGCGTCGTGCCCTGCGACATCGCCGAAATCGCCATATGCTGTTCGCGCAGAAACAGGTCCACCGGCAGCTTGTCGTCATGCTCGACGATCATCTTGGCGACCACCTCGCGCGACGGGACGGCACGGGCCCGCGCGCCATATTCGGCCTCGGTGCCGATCGGGATATAATGCGTCGCGCGATAATCGGGCAGGTTGCGATCACGCAGCATCCGCCGCCCGCGCTCGAACAGCGCATTGGCCTGGCGCTCGGCCTTGGCCGCCGCGTCGATGCCGATCACCGGCTGATAGACGACGCCGCGCCAGCCATTGTCGTAGGTGACGCACACCTTGTAGCTGTCCGTCGGCGGATGCCCGGTTGCGCCTGAAACGCGCACCCGGTCCGGCCCCACCTGCTCCAGCCGCACGGTGGAAAAATCGCACGTCACGTCGGGCACATAATAAGCCTGCGGGTCGCTCACTTCATACAGCATCTGTTCGGCAACGGTGCCGACGCTGACCAGCCCGCCCGTGCCTTGGGGCTTGGTGATGACGATGCTGCCATCGGCATGGCATTCGCCCACCGGGAAACCGATATTCGCCCAGTCGGGCACGTCCTGCCAGTCGGTGAACGTGCCGCCCGTCACCTGCGCCCCGCATTCGAGCAGGTGGCCCGCCGTCGTCCCCGCGGCCAGCAGGTCCAGATCGTCCGGCCCCCAGCCGAATTCGTGAATCAGCGCGCCCAGCACCACCGCGCTGTCGACGACGCGGCCGGTGATGACGATATCGGCGCCCTCGTCGAGCAGCCGGGCGATCGGGAATGCGCCCAGATAGGCGTTGGCGCTGATCACCTTGTCGGGGAAGGGCGCGCCCGAAAACATGTCGGCCGGGGCGGCGGCGCGCACTTCGTCCAGCCGTTCGCGCAGGTCATCGCCCGCGACCACGCCGATCTTGGGCGCAAAGCCCGCCGCCTTCGCCTTTTCCGCCACCGCCGCCGCCAGTGCGTGCGGATTGACGCCCCCGGCATTGGCGATCACGCGCACCTTGCGGCCCAGGATTTCGGGCAGGAAGGGGCCGACATGCACGTCCAGGAAATCGCTGCCGAACCCGGCCTGCGGATTGGCCTGGGCGGCGCGGCCCATCATCCCCATCGAACCTTCGGCCAGATAGTCGAAAATCAGATAATCCAGCCCCGGCACCGCCAGCAGTTGCGGCACCGATAACGCGCTGTCGATGGCGAAGGCCGATGCGCCGCCGATGCGAACGATTTTGTCTGTCACGTCTTTATCCTCTCCGTCGGGGCAAGCCTGACGCCGGCCCGCCCCGTGCGCAACCAATGCGGCGCACCATGACGCAAAATCGCAACGACGCGATTCATTTGCGCCATCCTGCCGACAGATTCGGGCTTTGCGTGTCGCAAAAGTGAATGTAACGTCACTATCAACTCACTCACCGTCAGGATCCCCCGCGTCCATGCCTTTCCCCTGCCCGCTCGCCATGCTCGACAGCCGCGCGCTGCCGACACATGCGTTGGGCTGAGGCCAGTATTCCAGCGGGGCGAAGCAGCATGTCGGCACGGCAGAACAAGGTGGCGCAGATCGCGCGAACGGTGCGTGTTCCGCGCACCTCGCGGGGCGAGGCCGCGCGCGAACGGATCAAGGAAGCCGCGCGCGTCGTGTTCAACCGCGTCGGCTATCGCAAGGCGCGGGTGACGGACATCACCGATGAGGCGCAGGTCGCCTCCGGCCTCTTCTATCGCTATTTCGTCGATCTGCGCGCCATCGCCGCCGAGCTTTCGGGCGAAATGATCGCCAGCTTCCTCGACATCGAAGCCCTGCTCGATCCCGCCGCGCCTGATCGCCTGTGGGAAAAACTGCGCGTCCATCACCGCATCCAGACAGCGAACTACATGCGCAACCCCGGGCTGATGCGCGCCTGGGTGCCGCTATCGGAAGACAGCCCCGAATTCCTCGCCAAATCGCATTCCGATTATCAGCGTTATCTGACCTTCCTTGTCACCGATCGCTGGCCGGAACCCAATGAGCCGCGCACCGCCGAACGCGCGCGCCGGCTGATGCTGGGCTATGCCGCGCTCGGCGCGGGCGAAATGCCGCTGGTCGCCTATGTCGCCTGGCGCACCAAATCGCTGAAGCCGCTCGATCTGTCGGAAGCCGCGCTCGCCGAATGGATGGCGCTGCTCGCCTACCGCATGTTCACCGGCCGCGATCCCGATCCCGCCTTGCTCGATCATCGCGACACCATTGCCGCCCTGCCCTTCCTCGAAGGGCTGGGGGGGCCTGCATCCTAGGAGAGAAACCGCCATGGCATCCGATCGCGGCCGCTGCGCCGCCTGCCCTGATATGAGGTGGCCCGATATGAGGTTGAGCGCATGAGCTTCATATTCACCGACGAACAGACGATGCTGCTCGACGCGGCGACCCGTCTTGTCGAGGAAAATGGCGGATCGGCCGCCGTGCGCGCCGCTGGCGCCAGCGATCGCGGCTATGACGCCGCCGTTTGGCAGCAGATGGTGGAAATGGGCTGGAGCGCGATCGTCGTTCCCGAAGCCCAGGGCGGCCTTGGCCTCGGCCAGGTCGAACTGTCGATCGTCGCGGCGGCCGCCGGCCGGGCCTTGCTGCCCTCGCCCCTGCTTTCCACCGCGATTGCGGCACGCGCGCTGGTTCTGGCGGGCACGCCCGCGCAGCAGGATCGCTGGCTGCCGCAGATCGCCGCCGGCGAACTAACCGCCACCGTCGCCCTCACCGGCGTCGAAGGCTGCTATCGCCCCGGCGACGTGGCAGCGACGCTGCGCACCGATGGCGACGGCTATCGCCTCGATGGCAGCGCGGGCTTCGTGCTCGACGGGCATGATGCCGGGCTGATCATCGTCGCCGCGAAGCTGGATGGCGAAATCCGTTTCGTCGCGGTGCCGCGCGGCGAAGCCGGGCTCAGCGCCGAACGGCTGCCCTGGCTCGATATCACCCGCGCCGCCGCCCGGCTCGGCTTCGACAATGTCACCGTGCCGGCCGATGCCGTGATGGCCGGTGGCCGTTTCGCCGATGTGCTCGCCTTCGCGAATGCGACGCTCGCGGCCGAACAGATGGGCGCCGCCGCCGCCGCGCTCGACATCACCGTCGATTATGCCAAGCAGCGCGTCCAGTTCGGCCAGCCGATCGGCGCCTTCCAGGCGGTCAAGCACGCGCTTGCCGATCTCGCCCTGCTGGTCGAAGCCGCCACCTCGGCGGTCTGGTATGCCGCAGCCTGCGCCGATCAGCGGCCTGAGGAGTTCGCCGAGGCCGCCGCCACAGCCAAGCTGATGGCGAGCGACGCGATCGTGAAATGCTCGGCCGACATGATCCATTATCATGGTGGCATCGGCTACACCTGGGAACACGACGCCCACCTCTATTTCCGTCGCGGGCGCACGTCCGCCAGCCTGTTCGGCGATGCCGACGCCCAGACCAAAATCATCGCCGACGCGATCGGCCTCGGCGCGGAGACCAACGATGCGGCTTGATTTCACTCCCGAGCAGGAAGCCTTCCGCGCTGAAGTGCGCACCTGGCTCGATGCGCAGCTGTCCGGCGAATTCGCCCATATTCGCGAGATCCAGGGGATCAGCGAGGGTGCCGAGCAGCGTTTCCCGTGGGAACGCCATCTCGGCCGCGCCGGCTGGAACCAATTGTCCTGGCCCAAGGCCTTCGGCGGGCGCGAAGCGAACCTGTTCGAACAGGTGATCTTCCACGAGGAATATGCCCGCTCGGGCGCGCCCGGCCGGCTCAGCCATGTCGGTCTCGAACTGGTCGCGCCGACGATCATGGCCTTCGGCAATGACGAACAGCGCCAGCGTTTCCTGAAGCCGACCGCCGAGGTCGAGATCATCTGGGCGCAGCTCTTTTCCGAACCCAATGCCGGGTCCGACCTCGCCAACGTCCAGACCCGCGCGCGGCTGGAGGATCGCCCCGGCGGCCAGGTCTGGGTGCTCGAAGGTCAGAAGATCTGGAGCTCCTTCGCCCAATATTCGCAATGGGGCATGGCGCTGGTCCGCACCGAGCCGGGCAGCGTCGGCTCCAAGGGTCTGTCGATGCTGCTCATCCCGCTCGATGCCAAGGGTGTCGATATCCGCCCGATCCGCCAGATGAGCGGCGGCAGCAGCTTCAACGAGGTGTTCCTCGACGGTGCCGAAACCGCTGCCGCCAACGTGCTCGGCGCGGCGGGTGAAGGCTGGAAGGTGGCGATGGGCACGCTGACGTTCGAGCGCGGGGTTTCCACGCTCGGCCAGCAGATGGGCTTCCGCAACGAGCTCGATCATATCCTCCGCGTCGCGAAGGAAAATGGCGCCGCGCGCAACCCCGGCATCGCCAAGCGGCTGGCCCGCGCGCAGGCCGAACTGCGCACCATGCGCTATACGGCGCTGCGCATGCTCGGCGGTTCGGGGCTCAGCCTCGCGGGGCTCACCTACAAGCTCTATTATACCAGCTGGCACCAGCGGCTGGGCGAACTGGCAATGGACGTGCTTGGCCCGGCAGGCGAAATCGCCGTGCCCGGCAGTGACGCCTATCGCCTGCAGAAGATGTATCTAGAATCGCGTTCCGATTCGATCTGGGCGGGCACGAGCCAGATTCAGCGCAATATCATCGCCGAACGCGGCCTGGGCCTGCCCCGGGAAGGCAAAGCGGCGAGATAATAGGAGAGAGCATGACCGATCCGTTGATCGTGGCGCTGACCGCGCCGGGGGCGCCGCACGAAATCGAGGACATCATCGTCCGCGGCGTCGCCATGCGCGGCTTCCGCCACGGCCCGAAGACCTTGGCGGAGCTTTACGCCGCCGCCCGCCAGCATGGTGATCGCGATTTCGTCGTCTATGGCGAAGAGCGGCTGAACTTTGACGCCTTCTTCGCGCGGGTCGGCGCGATGGCGGCCTTGCTGCAGGATCGGCTGGGCGATACCGCCGGCACGCATGTCGCCATCGCGATGCGCAACCGGCCGGACTGGATGGCGGCGTTCGTCGCCATCACCGGGCTCGGCGGCGTCGCCGTGCTGGTCAACAGCCGGGGAACCGGGCCGGAAATGGCCGCCGCGATCGACGATGCCGAATGCCAGCTGGTGATCGCCGATACGCCGCGCGCCGCGGCACTGCGCGATGCGGGGCTCGGCGCCGACCGGCTGTTCGATGTCGATGCCGGTCCGCTGCCCGAAGATCGCGGCTTCACGCCCGTCGCGATCGATCCCGATGCCGACGCGGTGATCATGTTCACCACCGGCACCTCGGGCATGCCCAAGGGCGCCTGCCTCACCCATCGCAGCCTGACGCAGGGGATCGCGACGACGATCTTCTCGCGCGCCTTCGTCGGCGCCAAGGCGATGGCGGGGATGGACCCGGAGGTGATCAAGGCCTTGTCGGCGATCCAGCCGACCGTGCTCAACGCCTTCCCGCTCTTCCACATCTCGGGCTGCGCGTCGGATTTCCTCAACAACCTGCTGGTCGGCGGCAAGGTCGTCATCATGCAAAAGTGGAGCGGGATCGACGCGCTCGATCTCATCCAGCGCGAACGCGTCACCGGCATGTCGGGCTCACCCGCCATGCTGTGGGATCTCGTCCGCGTCCATGAAGGGAAGCATGACCTGTCGTCGCTGATGGCGCTCGGCATCGGCGGGCAGGCGCTGCCGCCGCCGCTCTTCGCCGATATCCGCGCGATGTTCCCTTATGCCGGCTTCGGCGTCGGCTTCGGCCAGACCGAAACGGCGGGCACCGTCTGCGCCGCGTCGACCGCCGATCTCGTCCAGCGGCCGGGCACGTCGGGCAGCGTCGTGCCGGTCGCCCAGGTCCGCATCGTCGACGATGAGGGCCGCGACCTGCCGGCCGGCGAAGCGGGTGAAATCGTCATCCGCGCGCCGATGGTGGCGCGCGGCTACTGGAACCGGCCGGACGAAACCGCCCGCGTGTTCAGCGACGGCTGGGTCGCCACCGGCGATGTCGGCTATCTCGATAACGAGAATTATCTCTTCGTCGTCGATCGCAAGAAGGACATCATCATTTCGGGCGGCGAAAATATCGCCTGCTCCGAAGTGGAGTTCGCCGCGCTGGCCGAACCGCAGGTCGCCGATGCGGCCGCCTTCGGCCTGCCCGATGACCGGATGGGCGAACGCGTCGTCCTCGCCGTCGCGCCCAAGCCGGGCATGACGATCGATGCCGACGGGCTGAAGGCCGCGATGGCCGGCAAGCTCGCCCAGCACAAGGTGCCGACGGATATCCGCGTGATGGCCGAACTGCCCCGCAACCATATGGGCAAACTCGATCGCAAGGCGCTCCGCGCGGCGGGCTGATCCTCCTTTCCGGCGGGCGGCGTATCGGCGCCGCCCGCACCTTTTCCCTACCCCCGACACTTAATGGCCCTTCTGCGAACGGCCCCGTCCAAGTGGCGGTGGTGGCCGCTTGCAGCGCCCGCTAACCATGGCCCGATAATATCGGGAGAGGTTTGCATGGCACATGATTTCACCGGCAAGGTCGCGCTCGTCACGGGCGCCGGCGGCGGCATCGGCCGCGCCACGGCCGAAGCGCTGGCGGCGGCCGGGGCCAGCGTCGTGGTTGGCGACGTGTCGGCCAAGGGCGGCGAGGAAACCGTCGCGCTGATCGCGGCCAAGGGCGGCAAGGCGAGCTTCGTGCGCTGCGATGTTTCGCAGGAAGCCGATGTCGCGGCGATCGTCGATCATGCCGTCAGCACCTATGGCCAGCTCGACATCGCGGTGAACAATGCCGGCGTCGATCCCGAAGTCGCGCCTGCCGCGCAGTGGAAGCTGGAGGATTTCGATCGCATCCACGCCATCAACACGCGCGGCGTGTTCCTGTGCATGAAGGCGGAAATCGCGGCGATGCAGAAGGCCGGCGGCGGCGCCATCATCAATGTCGGCTCGTTCGCGTCGGTTTCCGGCGTCGTCAACAAGCCGGCCTATACCGCCAGCAAGCATGCCGTGCTCGGCCTCACCCGCGCGGCCGCGCTGCAATATGGCCGCGAAGGCATCCGCATCAACGCGGTCTGCCCGGGCGGGGTGAAAACCGCGATCCTGGTCGATAATGTCGGCACCTCGGCCGAAGCCGAAGCCGCCGTCGCCGCCGCCCACCCGATCGGCCGTGCCGGCGAATCGCAGGACATCGCCGAAGCGATCCTGTGGCTCGCCTCGCCGGCATCGGGCTTCGTGCTCGGCCACGGCCTCGTCATCGATGGTGGCCTGTCGGCCCAGTAAGGAGGGACGCGCCATGACCAAGCTGTTGAGCGGCAAGACCGCTTTCGTCACCGGTGGCAGCGGCGGCATCGGCTCGGCTTCGGCCAAACTGCTGCTGCAGGACGGCGCCGAAGTGCTGCTGATGGGCCGGCGGATCGACGCGCTTGAAGCCACGCGCGCGCGGCTGATCGACGAGGTTCCCGGCGCCCGCATCGCGCTGCATGCCGGCGATGCCGGTCAGCAGGCCGATGTCGAGGCGGGGCTGGACAAGGCCGTCGCGATGAGCGGCCGGCTCGACATCCTCGTCCCCACCGTCGGCGGCGGCGGCTTCAAGCCGCTGTTGATGCATGATGCGGATTCGTTCCGGGCGGAGCTGGATTACAACATCATCACCGCCTTCCTTGCGGTGCGCTACGGCGTTCCGCGGATGAAGGACGGCGGCACGATCGTGCTGATCTCGTCGACGGCCGCGATCATGCCCTTCCCCTGGCTCGGCGCCTATTGCACCGCCAAGGGCGGGCTCGAACAGTTCCTGCGCACCGCCGCCGATGAACTGGGCAGCGCCAATGTCCGCATCAACGCGATCCGGCCGGGCATGACGAAGAGCGATGCCACCGGCCCGATGTTCGACAATCCCGATGTGATCCAGCCGTTCATCGATCAGATGCCGCTGGGCCGCGCGGGCATGCCGGACGATATTGCGCGCGGCGTCCGCTTCCTCGCCGGCCCTGAATCGGGCTGGGTAACGGGGCAGAGCTTCGCGGTCGATGGCGGCCACGAACTGCGCCGCAATCCCGATCTCACCAATGTCGCGCGCGCCATCTTCGGCGATGCCGCGATCGATGCGGTGCAACAGGGCAGGGAAGCCCCGGCCGCCTGATCGCCGGCCTGATCGGCCGGCCAACGGCATGGCCCACGCCCCAATATGCGGGCGTGGGCCACACCGTGTTACAGGCGGGTGTTACGCGGCTTCGGCGTACATGCCGGCTTCGCGGCCGATCAGGATGTCGGCCAGCATGCCATAGGCTTCGGCCCAGGCGGCCAGGACCTCGTCGGTCGCCACCTCGGCGCCCAGCACGTCGCGGATCGCCGGCAGCAGCGCGGCAGCGACGACCGGATAATGCTCCGCCTTCACGCCGGTTTCGACATGGCGGCGCGCCATGCGATCGACGGCGCCGGTCAACGCCTCCAGCTTGTCGACATTCTGGGCGAACGCCAGGATTGCGCCGGCCAGCCGCTTGGGCTGCTCGCCCGATTCCTGCGCGGCCTGATCGAACATCGCCTTGATCGCGGGGTCGACGAACAGCCGCTCATACATCCGCGTGGTGATCTCCACCCCGTGCTGCTGCAGCGCGGGTGCAGTGGACTTCACGATCGCAACGGTGACGGGGCTCAGCTTGCTCGCCATGGAAATCTCCCTACTTCGGAAGCGGATAAAACATGCTTCTGATCTGCATCTATTCACAGCGCTGGAAAGATGCAAGCAAAAAGCATATTATGCCGCCGTGAAACTCACCCGCCACACCGATTACGCGCTGCGCATGCTGCTCTACCTCGCCGCACGGCCCGACCGGCTCTGCTCGATCGGCGAGATCGCGGGCGCCTATCGCATCTCGCAAAACCATCTGATGAAGGTCGCCAACGAACTCGGCCGCGCCGGCCACATCGTCACCGTGCGCGGCCGCAATGGCGGCCTGCGGTTGGCGCGGCCCGCTGGCGAGATCAATATCGGGGCGGTCGTGCGCGACACCGAGGAAGGCTTCAACCTCGTCGATTGCACCGATTGCCTGATCGCCACCGCCTGCGGCCTGCCCGGCGCGCTCAACCAGGCGACGCGCGCCTTCATCGGCGTGCTCGACGGCTATTCGCTCGCCGATATCAGCGGCCAGCGCGCGGCAATGGCGGCCTTGATCGAGAACGCGTCACATCATTGAACCGGTCGCACGCCCCGGCGTGCGCGCAGCTTGCCCTGATAGGCCGTCACCAACCGCGCCCGATGCGCCGCATCCATCGCCGCGAAGCGCGCGTCCGCGTCCTGCCGCGCGGTCTCCTCGTCCACCGTGCCGGCCTGCGCCAGCAGCAACGGCATCGCCGCCGCGCGAAACGCCATGGTTTCCGCCTCGCAAATCCGTTCGGCCCCTTCGGCAAAGCGATCGACCGGCACGCGTTCGCGCAACGCCGCATCCGATTCGGCGGCCAGGCAGCCGACATAAGCGGTCTGCGCCGCGTCCATGCCCGCCGGCATCGCCGCCGGCCCAGCCAGCAGCAATGCTAGCGCGAACATCGCCTTGCCCGATCGTCCGATTGCCAATCCGCCATGCCACGTTACCCCCGGCGTAACCCTAACCCGATCATAACGCCTGTGAAAAGACCGGGCGTCCAGCCAGGCGCCACCCGTCAGCCCGCCGGCCGGACCATGGGATCGGACGGCAGGGTAGCGACGAGGCCAAGCAGATCGCCGGTCCGCGCCACCAGCGCATAGCGGCTGACATCCATGTCGACACGCGCCTGCAGCAACTGCCCGGACGCTTCAAACGCCTCGTTCAACGCGTCGAGCAGGTCGTCCAGCGTGCGGCGGCCAATGCCATATTGCTCGACATAGACAGCATAAGTCTGCTGGCTGGTTTCGGCGGCAAGGCGCGACGCATCGAATTCGCGCGCACGGGTGGTGACGTCGGCCATCGCCGCGCGGACTCCGCTTTCCAGTTCGCGCCGCTCCAGATCCTGTTCCAGCTCGGCCTGGCGCAGCCGCGACTGGGCGGCGCCCGCCTCCGCCGATGTCCGCCCCCCGGCGAACAGCCGATACCGGAACACCAGCTGCGCGCCCGCATCATATAAGCGATCGTCACGGTCGAGCACGTCATAGCGGCGCGCATTGGCGGCCAGCGATATGGTCGGCCAGAAGCCCGCCTCGGCCGCATCGGCATCCTTGCGCGCGGCGGCGACCGCCGCCTGCTGGGCGTGGAACGCCGGGTTGATCGCCAGCGCGCGATTGACCACCATATCTGCGTCGCCCACCAGTTCGGGCGTCACCGTCGGCCAGACGAGCGCGCCCGGCGCGATACCGAACACCAATCGATATTCCGCCTCCGCCCGGGCAAGCGCGCCTTCGGCCAAAAAAGCCCGCGATCGCGCGCTGTTCGTCCGCGCCTCCGCACGCAGGCGATCGCCCTCGGATGCCGCCCCGCCTTCCACCCGCACCCGCACGCGTTCGAGCAGGATCGCATGCGCGGCGACATTGGCGTCGGCCAGCTTCACCGCCTCGCGCAGGCGCAGCACATCCCAATAAGCGCCGATGGCCCGCACCGCGACATTGGTGGCGGTCGTCTCCGCCTCGGCGCGGCTGGCATCCATGCGATGGCGCGCCGCCGCGATCCGCGCGAAACTGGCGCCCGCGTCGAACAGCAATTGCTCGGCGGCGAGATAGGCGTCGGGGCGATAGAGCGATTGGCTACGGATCTTCTGCTGGCTCCCGCCAATCGGTGTACGGTTGGTCCAGTTACCGAGCAGGTCCACCCCGGCGTCGAGCTTGGGATACAGGTCCGCCGCCGCCGCGCGCACCGCAAAGCCCGATTGCTTGCCGCGCTCGACGCCCGCCTGCGCCTCGGGATGCGATCGCACGGCATCGGCCACCTTCACCATCAGCGGATCCGCCGCCAGCTTGGCCGTCGCCGTCTCGCCCTCGATCGCGACAGGCGTCGACGCGGTGGCAAAGGCCGCCACCTCGAACGGCGCGGTCAGCAGGTCGACCTCGCGGGCGAAGGCTTCGATATCGCGCGCATCGGCCGGCGGCTGGGCGATCGCCGCCGCGCCGCCCACGCTTATGATCGGAAACCACGCTGCCGCCAGCAGCGCCCTGCCCCGTCTCATTCGCGGAACGCCTTGGATTTCACGCGGATCACCGGTTCGATCAGATAGCTCAGCACCGATCGCTTGCCGTTCAATATGTCGACCTCGGCCACCATGCCGGGGATCACCGGCAGCGCCTTGCCGTCCGCGTCCCTCAGCGCGCCGCGCGTGCGCACCTGTACGCGGTAGCGCAGCTCGCCGGTCTTGGGCATTTCGATGGCGTCGGCGCCGATATTCACCAGCTGCGCGTCCAGGCTACCATAACGCGTGAAATTATAAGCCGTCAGCCGCACCCGCGCCGCCTGCCCCGGCCGCAGGAAGGCAATATCCTCCGGGCGGATCAACGCTTCGACCAGCAGCGTATCATCAAGCGGGACGACCTGGATCAGCGCGTCCCCGGGCTTGGCGACCCCGCCCAACGTGGTCAGCAGCACGCGATTGACGATGCCGCGCACCGGCGACCGGATCATCGTCCGTTTCACCCGGTCCTGTGCGGCGGGCAGTTCGCTCGCCAGTTCGCCCAGCTCGGCGGTGGCGGCGTTGAGTTCCGCCAGCGCCTCGGTCCGGTCGCTCGCCGTCTTGGCCGCCGTCTGGCTGCGGATCTCGGCAATCGCCGCCTGCAAGCGCGGAATGGCGAGCCGCGCCTGATTGCGACGGCCCGATTGGTCGGCGCGCTGGCGCTCCAGTTCGATCAGCGTGGTCTGCGGTTCGTAGCGTTTCTTCACCAGCGGCTCGATCAGTGCGATCTGCCGGCCAAGCAGCGCCAGCGATTCCTCGGCGGCGGTCAGCTGCGCCTGCGCCTCGCCCAGTTCCTGCGCGCGCTGGCGCAGCTGGCTGTCGAGCACGCCGCGATCCGCCTCGCGCTTGGCCAGCCGCTCGCCATAAAGTGCCGCCTCGGTCGCCACCAGTGCCTCGGCATCCGCCGGCAGATCGTCGGGCAGCACCAGTTCGCCGCCTTCCGCCTCCGCCGTCAGCCGCGCGATGCGCGCGCGCAGTGCCGCCCGCTTCTGCTCGCCCCGGTTGAGGTCCGAGCGCAGCAAGGTCGGGTCGATCTCCATCAGGGCCTGCCCGCGCGCGACCACCTGGCCTTCGCGGACGAGGATGCGCTGCAGGATGCCGCCTTCCAGGCTCTGGATCGTCTGCACCTGCACCGACGGGATGATCTTGCCGTCGCCGCGCGTCACCTTGTCCACCTTGGCCAGCGCCGCCCACAGCAAGGTCACCGCCAGCAACGCCACGATGACGTGGAGCAGCCGGCGCGATCCGCGATCTTCGCGAATGTCGAAATCATGCACCGCGAACGTCATTGCCAGCTCGTCATCTCGGGTTCGGTGGCCTTGGCCGCGCGGCGTTCAAGGATCGCCTTGGGCCCGTCCGCGACGATCCGGCCCCGGTCCATCACGATCACCCGGTCGACCAGCGCAAGCAGGCTGGTGCGATGGGTGATGACGATCAGCGTCTTTTCGGCCAGTTCGTCCTTCAGGCGGGCGATCAGCCGCTGCTCGCTCGCCGGGTCCATCATGCTGGTCGGCTCGTCCATCACCAGAATGCCGGGATCGCCGACCAGCGCGCGCGCGATCGTGATCGCCTGCCGTTGCCCGCCCGACAGTCCCTCGCCGCGCTCGCGCAGCACGACATCATAGCCGCCGGGCATTTCGCGGACGAAATCATGCACGCCAGCCGCCTCGGCCGCACGCAGGATTTCCGCATCGTTGGGCCGCGTGGCGCCGATCGCGATATTGCGCCGTACCGATCCGCTGAACAGCCAGACGTCCTGCAACACCGGCCCGATATTGCCGCGCAGGTCGAGCGGATCGATCTGGCGCAAGTCGGTCTGGTCCAGCCGGATCGCGCCCTCGTCGGGCTCGTAAAGGCCGAGCAGCAGCTTGGCGACGGTGGTCTTGCCCGATCCGACCTTGCCGAGGATCGCCACCTTCTCGCCCGGCTTGATCGCGAAGCTCACCCCGTCGAGCGCGGGCTCGCTTTGGTCGGGGTAGCGGAACCGGACGCCGCTGAACTGGATGTCGCCCTTGATCCGCGGACGGCTGAGATAGGTGCGCGTCGCGGCCTTGTCGGTCGGTGCGCGCATCAGCGCGTCGATCGAACGATAAGCGGTCACCGCATGGTTGAACCGCGCCAGGATCTGGGCAAGCTGGCCGAGCGGCGCCATCGCCCGTCCGCCGAGCAGCACCGCCGCGATCAGCCCGCCCATCGACAGCGCATTGTCGCCGATCAGGAACACGCCGAAGAACACCGTCAGGATCTGCGCCATCTGCTGCGCGGAGCCGGCGATGTTGAAGGCAAGCTGGCCGAACAGTCGGGTCTTCAGGCCGACCGCCGACTGGTGGCGCAGGCTTTCCTCCCAGCGTTCGCGCATCAGGCTCGCCGCGCCCGTCACCTTGATCGCCTCGATGCCGGACACCGCCTCCACCAGCACGCCCTGCTTGGTCATCCCCTCCGCGTGCATCGTCGTCGCCAGCCGCGCCATGAACGGCTGCAAAAGCGCGCCGCTGATCACCACGGCGGGGATCAGCACCAGTGGCACCAGCACCAGCGGCCCCGCCACCCAATAGATCACGAACAGGAACAGCAGCACGAACGGCAGGTCGACGAGCGCGACCAGCGATGCCGATGTGAAGAAGTCGCGCAGGCTCTCGAACTCGCGCAGCCGGCTCGCCATCGCGCCGGTCGATCCCTTGCGCGCCTTCATCTGCAGGTTGAGCAACTGGTCGAAGATGCGGCGGCCCATGATCAGGTCGGCGCGCTCGCCGGCGCGGTCGATGAAGGCGGCGCGCAGCATGCGGATGACGAAATCGAAGCCCAGCGCCACCACCACGCCGGTGGTCAGCGCGATCAGCGATTCGGTCGCGGCATTGGGGATGATCCGGTCGTAGACGACCATGCTGAAGATCGCGGCGAGCAGGCCAAGGATGTTCGATACGAACGCCGCGAGCACGATCTGGCCGTAAAGCGCCCGGTTCCGCGCGATCGCGCCCCAGAACCAATGGTCGCTCGCACCCGCCTCGTCCCGCTCGACGCCGACATTGCGGCGCGGCGCCCGCGCGACGAGGATCGCGTGGCCCTGATAGCCGGCGGCAAGTTGCGCGAAGCCGATCTCGACGGGCTGGTCGCCATGGTCGGGATCGATCATCTCGAAGCCGCCGCGCGTCCGCGCCAGCAGCAAAGCGGCGCGCTGTCCGTCCAGCATCACCACCGCCGGCAGCGGCGCACTGCCCAGCCGTTCCAGCGGCACCGCGCAGGCGCGCGCCACCAGCCCAAGATCCTCCGCTTTGGCAAGAAAAGCGGCGATGTCGAGATCGCACCTGTCACCCGACGTGTCCGCCATCACGGCGGCGCGGCCGGTGCCGATATCGTGATAGCGGCACAGGTGGAGCAGGCAGCTTTCGAGATAGCCGAGCCGCGTGCCCCCGGCCTCCGCCAGCACCGGCTGGCCCCATGCGCGCGGCGGCGGCGACACCTCCGCCATATCCACGGCCACTTCGTCCACCAGACGGAGATAACGCGCGCCAAGCCGCGTCGCGGCCAGCCGCGCGCGCACGGCGCCCCCCGCGGCACGCAGCCGCGTCAGCATGGGCATGGTCAGAACAGGCATGACGGCATCGTTCGGAAGTGCGCCCGGTCCCCGGCCGTCAGGTCAGCGACAGGCCGGCCGGCAGCTGTGCCTGCCAGTCGACCCCGCCGCTGAAGATGAAATCGGCCGCGCCCAACGCGCCGGCATCATTGATGCCGGCCAGCGTGATGCTGCCGATCACCGCCTGCCCGCCCGCCGTGAAGCTCGACAGATCGATCACGAGATTGCCGCCCGCAACCGCGCTGTTATCCAGAATATCCTGCAGACCCAGCACCGCGCCCCCGCCATCGCGCAGGTCGGACAGATCGATCCGATCGCCTTCGGCCTGCGTGAAATCCTGGATCCTGGTCGCGAAATTGTAACCCGGCGCGCCCCGGCCAACCGCCGTGTCGAACAGGAAGGTGTCAGCCCCCGTTCCACCTGCGCTGCTCGGGCCATCTCCGTCGAGCATGACCAGAACGTCGTTTCCGGCGCCGCCGCTTTGCGTTCCGCCGATCAGCAGGTCGTCGCCATTGCCGCCCGCCAGCTGATCGCCCCCGCCAATTGCCAGCAGGATGTCGTTGCCGCCATTGCCGCGCAGCATATTCACCTCGTCACTGCCGACCAGCACGTCGCCGGCACTGCCACCATCGAGATTCTCGATGTTGAACAACGTATCGCCGGCGGCGTCGCCGCCGCTGCCGAGCCCGGTGCGCAGGTCGACCTGAACCGCACTTGTGCTGCCCGCATAGGATGCCGTGTCGATCCCGCGCGGGCCGCCCTCTATCCCGCCAGGCCCACCGTCGATCCTGTCTGCACCGCTGCCACCTTCCAGCACATCATTGCCAAAGCTGCCTTCCAGGCGGTCATCGCCACCACGCCCATAAAGGAACGTGTCGCCAGAGGTGCCGCTGCGCAACACATTGGCGCCATCGGTGCCATAAACGGTTGCCCCGTCCGCGCTAACTTCGACATTCTCGATCGAAATCAGCGTGGCGGTGCCGCCGGACAGCTTGGTGGCGGTGCCCGCCGCGAGATCGACAGTCGTGAACTCTCCCGCCCTGAACGTGTCGATACCGTCACCGCCATCGATCAGCGCGTTCGTAACGCCAAAATAGATTTCAAGCGTGTCATCCCCCGCCATGCCGTAAAGCCTGTCGTTGCCGCCCTGGCTGGAGAGGACGTTGTCACCGGCGTTCCCGATCAGCACGTCGTCCGCATAAATTTCGGTATGAATATTCTCGATGCCGACCAGCGTGTCGCCCTCGGCATCGCCGCCATGCGCAGTACCCAGGGTGAGGTCGATCTGAATGCCCCCGGCACCCTGATAGTATGCGGTATCGATACCGGCGCCGCCATCCAGCATGTCGGCGCCACCACCACCGGTCAGCCCGTCATCCCCATCGAAACCGAAAATCTGATCATTGCCGCTGCCGCCGTCCAGTCGGTAGCTGCTTCCGTCATTGCCCTCGATCCGGTCGTTTCCGTCACCGCCCTCTACCGATCCCCCGGAAAAGAATGATGCGACGGGTTCAAGACGGATGAGGTCGTCGAACCTCGTGCCGATGATCCTGTCGACATTGGTCAGCAAGTCGCCCTCGGCATCGCCGCCGCTCGCCCGGGCGCCGACGGTCAGCGTGATGCCGGCGGCCGATCGGCTATAATCCACGATGAGATTGACTGACGAGTTCCCCTGGATGGTGTCGGCACCCTCACCGCCCCAAACATACACACCGTAAATGGAACTCCAGAGCGGCAATGAGGTCGTGTTGGCGACGATGACGATATCATCGCCAGCGCCGGGGTCGATGACCTCGGTTGCCGGACCGGCGATGATCTGATCAGCAAAAGACGTGCCGATGATCGAACCGACGTTCAGGATGATATCCCCCTCGGCATAGCCGCCCTGCGCCACGCCCAGACCGAGATCCAGGAAGATGCCCGCATCGGATGCGGAATAGTCGATCAGCGGCCACGCCCCGGCATAAACCTCGTCCGGGCTGCCCTCATAGACATCGGCACCGGCCGAGGCGACCGCGACGTCGTCGCGCCCCATGTTGAACACCCGGTCCGCGCCAGCACTGCCGACAAAGCGTTCGGCCACGCCATTGCTGCCAACGACGTCGCCTGCGCGCGGTGTGTAAAAATAGAGCCGCGTCGTATCGAACGCGCCGGTGGCATCCGGCCCAACCGGGCGAATGACAAGATCAATAGTTCCCTCAAAGCCTACAGGCGCGGTGCCCACGACACGCTGGCTGGCCGTGTCGAAACGCAGCCATGACGGCGCAGTGGCTCCGTCAAAGGTCAACAACTCCGCGGTCGCGGTGTCATTGTAGAAAACATTCCCGCCCGATACCGGTCCGATCGCAAAGGTCCGGGAGCCGGACAGATTGACGGCCGAATCGCGGACGCCGTCGTTCACGACCCCGAAATAGGCCCTGGAAGGGGACTGATCGGCGATCTGATCCGAAAATTGCAGAAGCTCGATACCAGTCAACCTGTCGATGCCGTCATCCCCATCCGCAACATTAAGATCGCGGACAATGATTTCGTCACCGCTTACCTGAATGCTGTAATCTGAACGCTTACCCGAATAGATAGCCACGTCTGCAAGGCTACCATGGCCGCCGACGATCACGTCGTCTCCGGCGCCACCGATGAACTGGTCCCGGTTCGCTGCGTTGGCGCCGGCCAGCTGGTCGTTGATCCAGCCCGTCAGCCTGTCATCGCCCGCGCCACCGTTCAGGACGTCGCGGCCATGCCCCCCCACAAGCACGTCGTTCCCGCTTCCGCCGTTAAGGACGGTATCCGCGATTTCCGCGACAAGCCGGTCGGCCCCTGCCGTCCCGTCGATGGTCCGCTCGGCCGCTCTGGAGATCGTGACGCGGATGGTGGCGGTGTCGCTCTGCCCCGAAGCGTCCTGCCCCGAATATTTGAAGTAGTCGGTGAAACTCTGGCCCGCACCGATATCGGACGATCCGCGATGGAAGCCATAAACGGCGGCGCCATCAGCCTCGACAGTCAGGGTGCCGATACTCGACGACAATGTCAGCTGCCCCGCGCCGCCCGTGCCGGAGCCGTCCGGCCGCTGAAGGAGCTGGAGCTGGAAACCTGATCCGTCATCATTGGCGAATAGGTTGAAGCTCGCCCCCGACGCCGCAGCAGCATCGATCGTGACAACATCGTCGACAACGCCGGAATGGCCGTTGACGGTGACGGTGATCTGGCCCGTCGTCGTGCCGCCCGCCCCGTCGCCAACGAGATAGGAAAACACGTCCTCGCCACGCTGCCCCGCCGCCAAAGCCTGCGTGTCGACGTCACCATTGTCGAGCGTGTAGCTGTAGCTGCCATCGGCATTGAGCTTCAGGCTGCCATAGGTACCCACAATCACTTGCCCGACGTTGGCGGTCGCACCGTTGACCTGCGTGATGGCCAGCGTCGTCCCCGCGTCCGCATCGCTGTCGTTCGCCAGCACATTGCCCGATACGACATTGCCCGCCGCGTCCTCGGTGACGGCAGCCATATCCACGGTCGCCACCGGTGCGTCGTTCGTGCCCGTCACTGTGAGGGTGAGCGTCGCCTGCGTCGTCCCACCCGCGCCGTCGCTCACCCGATAGGTGAAGCTTTCCGTGGCGCTCTGCCCGGCGGCGAGGCGCTGGGTATCCACATCGCCATTGTCGAGCGTGTAGCTGTAGCTGCCATCAGCATTGAGCTTCAGGCTGCCATAAGTGCCCACAATCACTTGCCCGACATTGGCGGCTGCACCGTTGACCTGCGTGATCGCCAGCGTCGTGCCGGCGTCCACGTCGCTGTCGTTGGTCAGCACATTGCCGGTCGCCGCCATCGTGCCCGGTGCAACGGCCGCGCTATCGGCCACAGCCACCGGCGCGTCGTTGACGCCGGTGATGGTGAGGTTGAGCCGACCCGTCTGCGATCCGCTGCTGTTGGTGACGGTGTAGCTGAATATGTCGGTATGCGTCTGCCCGGCGGCGAGCGCCTTGACCGCGGCATTGTCGAGCGCGGCATAGCTGTAGCTGCCATTGCTGTTGAGCGTCAGCGTGCCGAAATCGGTGACGATCGGCTGGCCGACCGTGCCGGCCGCGCCGCCCTGCACAGCGACGGCCGAAACCGTGGGCGCGCCTGCCTGTCCGGCGGCCGGCGTGTCATTGGCCAGCACATTGCCGGTTGCCGCCGCAGCACCCGGGGCGATGGTGGCGCTGTCGGGCGTCACCGCCGGCGCGGGCGGCGGGGTCGGCGTAGTTTCGGGGCGCGATCCGCCGCCGCCGCCGCCACCGCCGCAAGCCGCCAGCAGCATCGGCAGGCCGAAGGCCGGGGCGATCGAGAAGGCACGGCCGGCCATCGGCCGCCACGCCATATTGGCCGACATGATATTGGCGGGCACGGATCGCCCCGCCGCGCCCGCACGACGCCGCGACCCAGCCACCAGCACCCCCGCGCCGGCACGCCCCATATTGTCAGCCATCCCCCGATTCACCCCTTTAAGCGCAATATCTTGCACTCGACATCCTTAGAAGGGGCGTACCAAGTGTCAATCAAACTGGCGATACTTGCCATTACTTTTCGCCACTTGGGCATTTCGGCCAGATCGGGTGTCGCTTCGGGCCGGGCAAAGAAACTGCGGATGGTTCAACGCGCCCCCTCAGTCGACCCGCATCGCCTCCGCCGCCAATGCTTCCGCCTCGATCAGCAGCGCGTCGTCGGTCAGCCCCTGCGCCACATGTTCGCGCCCGATCATCACCAGCACCGGCACGGCCAGCGGCGAAACCCGGTCGAGCGTGACGTGCAGCATCGTGCCGGCCGCGCGATCGAGCAGATCGCCCAGCCGGCCGACATCGGTCATCCGCGCCCGCGCATCGGCCCAGGCCGCGCGCAGCAGCAGATGATCGGGCTCGTAACGGTGCAGCACATCATAGATCAGGTCGGTCGAGAAGGTGACCTGCCGGCCCGATTTGCGCTTGCCGGGATGCTGCCGCTCGACCAGCCCTCCTATCACCGCCACTTCGCGGAACGCGCGCTTCAGCAGCGCCGATTGCTGCACCCATTCGACGAATTCGTCGGTCAGGATATCGGGCGCGAACAGCGCCGCCGGATCGGTCACCGGTTTCAGCGAATAGGTAGCCAGCGCATAATCATTGGCGACGAAGCCGATCGGCATCAGCCCCAGCGTCTCCATCCGCCGGGTCAGCAGCATGCCGAGCGACTGGTGCGCGTTCCACCCTTCGAAGCTGTAGGCGACCATGAAGTGCCGGCCTTCGTGCGGGAAGGTTTCGACCAGCAATTGCCCCGCGCCGGGCAGCACCGATCGCCGCGCCTGCACGTCCAGCCATTCGCGCACCTCATTGGGGAAGCGCGGCCATTGCATGGGATCGGCCAGATAGCCGCGCACCCGATCGGCCAGGTTGGTCGATATCGGCATGCGCGCGCCCATATAGGTGGGGATGCGCGCCGATCGCGAAGTGGCGCGCACGATCAGGTCGGTCTGCTCGACCTTCTCAACCTCCAGGCTCAGCCCCGCGAAGAAGAAGGTGTCGCCCGGCGACAATGATGCGGCGAACCCCTCCTCCACCGTGCCGAGCTTGCGGTGATTGCGGAACCGCACGTCGAGCATCGGCGCATCGACGATGATGCCCGCGTTCAGCCGGTGCTGCGCGACGAAGCTGGGATGGCTCACCCGCCACAGGCCGTCCGGCCCCTGCACCAGCCGGCGGAAACGGTCATAGGCCTTCAGCGCATAGCCGCCATTTTCGATGAAGCGCAGCACCTGATCGAAGATCCCGGCGTCGAGCATCGCGTAGGGCGCCGCCTGCCGTATTTCGGCCAGCAGGGCATCGGCGTCGAAGGGGCCGGCACAGGCCACCGCCATGATATGCTGGGCCAGCACGTCGAGCGCGCCCGGCCGGAAGGTTTCGGCATCGAGCGCGCCTTCCTCCACCGCGTCGAGCGCGGCGCGCGCCTCCAGATATTCGAAACGGTTGCCGGGGACGAGCAAGGCGCTGGACGGTTCGTCCAGCCGGTGATTGGCCCGGCCGATTCGCTGCAACAGCCGCGACGACCCCTTGGGCGCGCCCATCTGGATGACAAGATCGACATCGCCCCAGTCGACGCCGAGGTCGAGGCTCGCCGTCGCCACCAGCGCGCGCAGCCGGCCGGCGGCCATCGCCTCCTCCACCTTGCGGCGCGCCTCGCGGCTGAGCGATCCGTGATGGATGCCGATCGGCAGCCCGGCATCATTGGCCTTCCACAGATCCTGGAAGATCAGCTCGGCCAAACTACGCGTGTTGCAGAAGATGATCGTCGTGCGGTGGGCCTCGATCTCCGCCATCACCTGCCCTGCGGCATAGCGCCCCGAATGGCCGGACCACGGCACGCGCCCTTCGGGCAGCAGGATGGCGATATCGGGATCCGCGCCCGGCTCGCCCCGCACCAGCGCGATCGCGTCCAGATCGCCATCGGGCGAAAGCCAGCCGCGATAGGCATCGGCATCGGCCACCGTGGCGGACAGGCCAACGACGCGCAGATCCGGCGCCAGCGTGCGCAGCCGGCTGATCGCCAGCGCCAGCAGATCGCCGCGCTTGCCGTTGGCGAAGGCGTGCACCTCGTCGATCACGATCGTCTTCAGCGTTGCGAACAGACCGGCGCTGTCGGGATAGGAAATCAGCAGGCTTAGCGATTCCGGCGTGGTCAGCAGCATATGCGGCGGCCGCGCCCGCTGCCGCGCCTTGCGGTCCGACGGGGTGTCGCCGGTCCGCGTTTCCACGCTGATCGGCAGCCCCATCTCGGCGATCGGGGTCAACAGGTTGCGCTGCACATCGACGGCCAGCGCCTTCAACGGCGAAACATAAAGCGTGTGGAGCCCTTGCGCGGGATGCTCCACCAGATCGGCCAGGCTCGGCAGGAAACCCGCCAGCGTCTTGCCCGCGCCGGTCGGCGCCACCAGCAGCGCGTCCTGCCCGGCGCGCGCGGCCGCCAGCATCTCCAGCTGGTGCCGCCGCGGCTGCCAGCCACGGGCGGCGAACCAGTCGGCAAGGGCGGGCGGCAGCGCGGTCATCGCCGTCCTGACTATCCGGCTCGCCCGCATCGCGATAGGAGGGCCGCCGCAAAGGAGTAGATCATGGCCGAATTCGTCCGTCACAAGCAGCCCTGGACCGGCGACGAACTCGCCAAGCTCCGCCGCCTCGCCGAAAAGGGCATGGCGCTGCGCGCGATCGCCAAGGCCCTCACCCGCAGCGAGGAATCGGTGAAGGACCGCGCCAAGCAGGACGGCATCAAGATCGCCAAGCTGCATTGATCCCACAAAAAAGGGGTGGCCCGGCGGGCCACCCCTTTTTTTGTTTGCCGGGTCGGGGCCGCTCAGGCGCCCTGGCTGGCCTCGAACAGGAACCAGGCGCGTTCCTCGGCCAGGTCGGTCCATTCGTCCAGGATGCCGCTGGTCGCATTGTCCTTGGCCGCGTCCACGATGTCCTTGGCCTCGCGGAACTTCTCCACCAGCTTCAGATTATCGTCGCGCAGTTCGCGCAGCATGTCGCCCGCGCTCACGAAATCGGCGTCATTGTCCTTGATCGACTGCAGCCGCGCGATGTGGCCGATCGACCGCAGCGTGGTGTTGCCGGTCTTGCGCACGCGTTCGGCGATCTGGTCGGTCGTGCCCAGGATCTGGGTCGCCTGATCGTCGAGCATCAGGTGATAATCGCGAAAATGCGGGCCCGAAACGTGCCAGTGGAAATTCTTGGTCTTGAGGTAGAGCGCGTAGCTATCGGCAAGGATCGCGTTCAGCGCGTCCGCCACGCTGCTCACCTTGTTGCTTGCCAGATCGGTCGGCGTCGCGAGTTTGGCCTTGGGCGTCTTCGCCATGAATATTCCTCCTGTCGGCGGGTCCAACTGACTATCGATTCGTTTGTATAACGATCAAGATGGCAAATCGTGGCACCGCCGCCATGGAGAATCTTCGATCGGCGTGATCGATCTTCCCTGTCAGCCGATATTTCTGTCAGCCGACATTCCCATCAGCCAACAGGCCTGCCGGCTTCAGTGCGCCGCGCCCCAGCTTGGCCCGGTGCCGATTTCCACCCCCAAAGGTACGGACAGGCTGACCAATGGTTCCGCCGCCCCGGCCATCACCGCACGAATGATCGGCGTCGCCGCTTCGACATCGGCTTCGGGCAGTTCGAACACCAGTTCGTCATGCACCTGCAGCAGCATCCGCACGCGATCGAGCCCGGCCGCTTCCAGCGCCGGCGTCATCCGCACCATCGCGCGCTTGATTATATCGGCGCAGCTGCCCTGGATCGGCGCGTTGATCGCCGCGCGCTCGGCACCCTGGCGGATATGCTGCACGCCGGCCTTGATCTGCGGGAACCAGGTCTTGCGCCCGAACAGCGTCTCGGTGAAACCGGTCGCCCGCGCTTTCTCCAGCGTCTCGTTGATATAGGCCGAAATCCCCGGAAACCGCTCGAAATAGCGGGAGATCATCGCCTGCGCCTCGTCCGGCTCGATCTCCAGCCGCGATGCCAGCCCCCAGCGCGAAATGCCGTAGAGGATGGCGAAGTTGATCGTCTTGGCACGGCCGCGCGTATCGCGATTGACCTCGCCGAACAGCTCCTGCGCGGTCGCCGCGTGAATATCCTCGCCCCGGCGGAACGCTTCGCGCAGCGCGGGCACGTCGGCCATGTGCGCGGCGAGCCGCAGCTCGATCTGGCTATAGTCCGCCGCCAGGATCACATTGCCCGGCTCGGCGACGAACGCGTCGCGGATCTGGCGCCCGGCCTCGCTGCGGATCGGGATATTCTGCAGGTTGGGATCGGTGGACGACAAGCGCCCGGTCTGCGCGCCGGTCAGGCTGTAGCTGGTGTGGACACGGCCGGTATCGCGGTTGATCTGCGCCTGCAGCGCATCGGTATAGGTGGATTTCAGCTTGGCGAGCTGGCGCCAGTCGAGCACCAGCCCCGCGATCTTCACCCCATCCGCCTTCAGCTTTTCGAGCACGGTGACGTCGGTGGAATAGGCGCCGGATTTGCCTTTCTTGCCGCCCTTCAGCCCCATCTTGTCGAACAAGATGGCGCCCAGCTGCTGCGGCGATCCGATGGTGAAGGGCTGGCCCGCCTCGCCGTGAATCTCCTCCTCCAGCCGCGCGATCTCCTGCGCGAAGCGGCCGGACAGGCGCGACAGATGCTCGCGATCCACCTTGATGCCCGCACGCTCCATGCCGGCCACCACCGGGATCAGCGGCCGATCGACCAGTTCATAGACCCGCGTCGCCGCCTCGCGCGCCAGCCGGGGCTGGAAACGCGTCCACAGCCGCCAGGTCACATCGGCATCCTCGCCGGCATAGCGCGTCGCCTGATCCAGCGGCACCTGCGCGAAGCTGATCGCCTTCTTGCCGGTGCCGGCAACCTCCTTGAACGGGATGCAGCTATGATCGAGCACGGCCTGCGCCACCTCGTCCATGCCGTGCCCGGCCAGCGACTGCCCGGCATCGAGGTCGAAGCTCATCACCATCGTGTCGTCGATCGGCGCGACATCCAGGCCGACGCGCTTCAGCACGTTCAGGTCATATTTGATGTTGTGGCCGATCTTCAGCACGGCGGCATCGGCCAGCAACGGCCGCATCCGCGCGACCAGATCGGCCAGCGGGATCTGCACCGGCGCCTCGGCGAACATGCCGTCGTCGCTGCGATGGCCGACGGGAATGTAACAGGCCCGGCCCGGCGCGGTCGCCAGACAGATACCGGCCAGATTGGCCGAAATGCTGTCCAGCGCATCGGTTTCGGTGTCGATCGCGATGATCCCGCTGGCATAGGATTCGGCGATCCACGCATCCAGCCGCTCCAGCGTCGTCACGGTTTCATAAGCGTCGCGATCGATCGGCGGCAGCGGCACGAAATCGGGCAGCGCCACTTCGGCCGCCGGCGTCGCCGATCCCGCCGCAGCACCGGCCACCGGATCGGCCTTGTCCTTGCCCGGCGCATGCGCCGCCAGCCGCGACAGCAGCGTCTTGAAACCCTGATCTTCCAGAAAGGCGCGCAGCGGCTCGGGCGGAATGCCGTCCAGCCGCAGCTCATCCAGCGCATGCGGCACCGGCACCTCGCGATGCAGGTCCACCAGCACGCGCGACAGGCGGGCCATCTCGGTATTGGCGATCAGATTCTCGCGCATCTTGGACGGCTTCATCGCCGGCGCGGCGGCCAGCACGCTTTCCAGGTCGCCATATTCCAGGATCAGCTTGCTCGCCGTCTTGGGGCCGATGCCGGGGACGCCGGGCACATTGTCCACGCTGTCGCCCATCAGCGCCAGCACATCGCCCAGCTTCTCGGGCGGCACGCCGAACTTGCCCATCACATAATCGGCGCCGCGCCGCTCATTCTTCATCGTGTCGAGCATGTCGACGCCGGGGCGGATGAGCTGCATCAGATCCTTGTCGGACGAAACGATGGTCACGTCCCAGCCGGCTGCGATCGCCTTCATCGTATAGGTGGCGATGATGTCGTCGGCCTCGAACCCGGCCTCCTCGATGCAGGGCAGCGAAAAGGCGCGCGTCGCATCGCGGAACAGCGGGAATTGCGGCACCAGATCTTCCGGCGCCGGCGGCCGCTGCGCCTTGTATTTGTCATAGAGGTCGTTGCGGAAGGTGTGCGATCCCTTGTCGAACACCACCGCCAGATGCGTCGGCCCGTCCGCCTTGTCGAGCGCATCGGCCAGCTTCCACAGCATCGCCGTATAGCCATAGACGGCCCCGACGTTCAGGCCGTAGCGGTTGGTCAGCGGCGGAAGCTGATGATAGGCGCGGAAGATGTAGCCCGAGCCGTCGACGAGATAGAGGTGGTTGGAAGCCATGGGCCAAGGGGATAGCCCAACCCCGCGCCGCCATCCACCGCCAACCTTGCCTCAGGCGCACCAAAGCGCGATCGGGGAGGCAAGCCCACGCACCGCAAGGCAGGCCGCGCCATGGCGGCCCGGCTTTCACCCCCTTACCCCGCGCGGCCGCCTTGTGTCGCACTCCGCCGTTCCGGCCTTTTCTGCATGATCATCTCGACCTTCTGGCCGCCATGATAATCGACGATGCCGCACATCCGCTTCCCATCGCCGGCAAGCGCGCCGTTGAAGCGGACATCGCCTTCGTTCGACGCGACCACCATCGCCACCATCCGGCCATCGACCTTCAGGCTGCGCACCACCACGACGCCGGGCGTCAACGCCAGCGATCCTCCCAATTCGGGGCCCATCATGCCCAGCGAGAGCAGGCCGAAGCTGGGAATGCCGCCCACATCCATAAGCGCGTCCCACAGACCCGCCAGATCGCCGGGCTGAACCGGCTTCGCGGCCGCCATGTCCGGCGCGCTGCACGCGAACTGCATGGTCACCGCCTCGCTTGCCGCCGCCGGAACAGATGCGCACGCCAATGCGATGCCGACGATAATCCGTTTCATTGCCCTGCTTCTCCATGCCAACATTTCACGAAGGCGGGTTGGCTGGTGGTGATGCCGGTCGACAACGGGGAAAGTCGTGAATAGCTTTCACAATTTCGTGACTGGCAGGCCGATGCAGCTGGCGATGCGCGAATGGCGGATCATGGGGAAGTGGCGGGCGCCGCTCAGCGCCGTCGCGTTCGGCGCGTTGCTGGGCGTGACGGGTCCGTTCGGATCGCAAGCCACGCTCGGCCCGGCGGTGCGATATCCTTTCTGGATGGTCATCGCGCTCGTCGGTTTCGGCGCTGCCGCCGTCGCGGAACGCGTGCTCCCCTCCGCCTCGCCGAACAGAAGAAGCGCAGCCCGGATCATCGCCATCGCCGCCGCATCCGCCGTGCCGATGACCTTCTTTGTGGCCTGGGCCATGGGCGTGGTCCGGCCCGGCAGAACGTTCAGCCCCGTTCAACTGCTCGGCCTGTTCCCTTATGTGGCGCTGGTCCAGCTGCTGATCGCCCGCATCCTGTCTCCCAACGACCCGCCGTCTCCGGCCGCCCCGGTGGTGGCGGCCCTCGGCTCCGTCGAACAGCCAGCCGCCGCCGCATATCCGGCGGAGTTCATGGCGAAGCTTCCCGCCGCCTTGCGCCGCGACATCCTCGCGCTCGAAGCCGAGGACCATTATGTGCGCGTCCACACCCGCCACGGCTCGGCGCTGGTCCTGATGCGGCTGGCGGACGCGGCGGCGATCATCGATCCCCGGCTGGGCCTGCGCGTGCATCGCAGCTGGTGGGTGGCCAAAGACGGCGTTCGCGCGCTGGAACGAACGCCCGGACGGACCATCGCCCGGCTGGCCGATGACACCGCAGTTCCGATCAGCCGAACATATTTGCCCGCCGCACGGACATTCTGGACGGACTAGGCCGCGTGCGCAGAGTCATGTCGCGGCCGCTATCAATGGCTTCCGCCCGAAATCCTGACAGTCAGGACACGCCGACATTGCGGACATTAGCTTCTGGTGCCTAGACGGCCCGACGCCACCACACTGCATCTACGCGGACGCTAAGAGGCGGACGGTCGCAGAACATGAGGTCGAGTTGGTCACCCCTTAGTGCCACTTCGCTTATCCAGCCGCCGGTCGCGGCACTCGGCGCATCTTCTGTGGTAGGAAATCCCTCTACAACTAAGGTGCCGGGTGCTGCTTGCCCTTCAGGTTGACCGATGCCTCGCTCGTTCACCCATTCATCATCGAACGCAATTTCGAGATTTGACCCCACTGCTCGCACATCGAGCACGCGAGCATCGTGAAGGCCGCCTCGCTCGCATAGCCACTCCGACGTAACTGATTGCATGATGAGCCTCCGCCACGCCGTTCTGCCATGAGTTTCCTAATGTCCGCTTTCCCCGACATAGCGGACCTTCGTACCTAGCGCGCCGCTGCCTAAAAGCCGACGCGGCTTGGCCGTCCCTCCCCACCCCGATCATCATGCCGGCGAAGGCTGGCATCGGCGCGCGGCCGGGATCGGATTTGACCCAGATCAAGGCGGCCATTCGCGGGCCGGTCTATCCAGCCTCCGGCTTGGTTCAGGAGGTCGCGATGACGGGTTTGGTCGACAACTGGTTCAACTATGTCGTGCTGGCGGAGGTGCTGCTGTTCATGGGCGTGCTCGGCTATGTTTCGATCGCCGACGCACTGGCCGGTCGCTGATCGCCACGCACACCCGATCAGCCCCGCCCGCTGACGCGCGGGCGTTGAAAGATGGGCCGGGGTGGCCATAATCCCCCGGCACACATCCCGGCTCGAATAGGCCCGCCGGCCATCTGGCGGCCGCCTGCCGCCTTCAGGTTCAGCCCAGCTTGGCGGCGACCAGCGCCTTGATGTCGGCCACGGGCCGCGCGCCATAATGCGAAATCACCTCTGCCGCGGCGACTGCGCCCATGGTCAGGCTGTCCGCCACCGAACGGCCCTGCGCCTGGCCCGCCAGGAAGCCCGCCGCGAACAGATCGCCCGCGCCGGTGGTGTCGACGATCGCGTCGATCGGTTCGGCCGGCACCGCCACGCGCGCGCCATCCTTGATCGCGATCGCGCCCTTTTCGGATCGGGTGACGACCAGCGTCGGCACCCGGGCCGCCGTCGCCGCGATCGCCGCCTCGAAATCCTCGGTCTGGTTCAGCGACAGGATCTCGGCCTCGTTGGCGAACAGGATGTCGATGTCGCCATCGGCGATCAGCGCGTTGAAATCGTCGCGATGCCGCTCGATGCAGAAGGCGTCGGATAGCGTGAACGCCACCTTGCGACCGGCGCCCCGGGCGATCGCGATGGCGGCGCGCATCGCGGCGCGCGGCTCGGCCGGATCCCACAAATAGCCTTCGAGATAGAGGATCGCCGCCGATGCGATCCGCGCCGGATCGAGCGCGGCGGCGGGCAGATATTGCGACGCGCCGAGATAGGTGTTCATCGTCCGCTGGCCATCGGGCGTCACCAGGATCAGGCAACGCGCGGTCGGCGGTTCGGCTTCACGGGCCGGCGTGTCGAAACCGACGCCCAGCGCACGGATATCATGGGCGAACACCTCGCCCAGCTGGTCGGTCGCGACCTGGCCGATGAAGGCGCAGCGCGCGCCCAGCGCGGCCGCGCCCGCCACCGTGTTCGCCGCCGATCCGCCGCTCGCCTCGATCCCCGGCGCCATCCGGCCATAAAGGCTGGTCGCGATCTCCGTATCGATCAGCCGCATCGAACCCTTCGCCACGCCTTCGGCGGCAAGGAAGGCATCGTCGGCCTGCGCGATGACGTCGACGATGGCGTTGCCGATGGCGATGATGTCGAGGGTGGGTTCGGACATGCGGGCACTCCCTTCGGGCAGCGGATCAAAGCGCGCGCCTAGACTGGTTGGGGGGGATGGCGCAACCGGGCATCACGCGGATAGATAAGCGCATGGTCCGCGCGCTCTCGCTCTCGATCGGCCAATTGTCCGATCGCCGCATCCTCTCCGTGCTCGCCAAGTCGGTCGCGCTGACGCTGGCG
Organism: Edaphosphingomonas laterariae; assembly: GCF_900188165.1. GTDB lineage: Bacteria > Pseudomonadota > Alphaproteobacteria > Sphingomonadales > Sphingomonadaceae > Sphingomonas_E > Sphingomonas_E laterariae. Next base: position 29,762 of record NZ_FZOS01000017.1, read on the forward strand.
ATCTTCATCGCCCTTGGCCTCGCGCTGCGCTGGGCGTTCACCGGGCGCGATCCGTGCGCGCTGGTGCCGGGCTATACCTGCGTGATCGGATCGGCCGAAGGCGGCATCGCGGCGACGTTGCTCACCCTTGTCGGGCTGTGGCTCCTGTTCCCGGCGATCAGCATCGGCGTGCTCGGCCTGTTTTCCGACGATGTCGTCGATGCGGTCGAAGCCCGCCATTATCCCGCCGAAGCCGCGTCGGCCCGCCCGCCCGGCATCGGCCGTTCGGTGCGGCTGGGCCTGGCTTCGGCCGGGCGGCTGATCGGCTACAACCTCCTCGCTCTGCCCTTCTACGTGCTCCTGCTGCTCACCGCCTTCGGCCCGGTGGCGCTGTTTTTGATCGTCAATGCGTTCGCGCTCGGCCGCGATCTCGACGAGATGGTCGCCGTCCGCCATCTCGACGAAGCCGCCCGCAAGGCGCGGCTCAAGCTCACCCGTGGCGGACGCGCGTTGACCGGGCTTGTCGCCACCGGCCTGTTCATGATCCCCTTCGTCAATCTGCTCGCGCCCGTTCTGGGCGCGGCGCTCGCAACACATCGCTTTCATGGGAGCCGTGGTTGAAACGCATCCTGCTGCTTGGTGCCGGCCTGCTCGCCGGTTGTACGACGACGGCGCCGCCGCCCGCACCCGCGGTCCATGCGCCGCCACCCACGGGGCTTGATCGCGTCGTCGGCAAGGATGCCCGCGCGCTCCAGATCCTGTTCGGCGTGCCCGATCTCGACGTCCGCGAAGGAACCGCGCGCAAGCTGCAATATGCCGGGCCGATCTGCGTGCTCGACGCTTATCTCTATCCGCCGGCCAGCGGGCAGGAACCCGTCGTCCGCCATCTCGACGCGCGTACGCCCGCCGGCGACGATTTCGACCGCGCGTCCTGCATCGCCGCGCTCAGCCGCCGGGTCGAAGCGCGCTAAAGTCGGCCCGCCGTGGCTGGCGCTGGCGGCCACCCCGCAGCCCCAAAGAGCCCGACGCTAAGCCCCCCACTCATCCCGCACCGACGCATCCCCTTCCTCCGCCAGCCGCCGATCGCGTTCGGCGAGGAAGGCGGGATGATCGATCCGGGCCAGTGCCCAGGCGGCGGCGCCCCGCACGATCGGCGCGGGATCGTCGAGCAGCGCCGCAATCGGCGCCCGCAATGCAGCACCGCCATCATTGCCCGCCGCGATCAGCGCGTTGCGGACCATGCGATCGCGGCCGATGCGCTTGATCGGCGATCCGGCGAAGACCTGGCGGAAGCCGGCATCATCGAGCCCGAGCAGATCGGCGATCCCCGGCACCGCCAGTTCGGCGCGCGCGGCGAAGGCTTGGTTGGCGGCGGCCGCGGAGGCAAACTTGTTCCACGGGCACACCGCCAGGCAATCGTCACAGCCATAGATGCGATTGCCCATCGCCACGCGGAATTCGCGCGGGATCGGCCCCTTATTCTCGATCGTCAGGTAGGAGATGCAGCGCCGCGCATCGATGCGATAGGGCGCGGGGAAAGCCGCCGTGGGACACGCCGTCTGGCAGGCATCGCACGAACCGCAGCTGCCCCGGTGCCGGCCATCGGGTTCGAGCGCGAGCGTCGTCATGATCGCGCCCAGAAACAGCCAGCTGCCATGATCGCGGCTGACAAGATTGGTGTGCTTGCCCTGCCAGCCGAGCCCGGCGGCTTCCGCCAGCGGTTTTTCCATCACCGGCGCGGTATCGACGAAGACCTTGAGGTCGCAGCCCGCCTGATCGACCAGCCAGCGCGCCAGCGCCTTCAGCGCCTTCTTGACGATATCGTGATAATCCTGCCCCTGCGCATAGGTGGAGATCCGCGCGACGCCGGCGGCATCGGCGAGGCGCAGCGGGTCTTCGGCGGGCGCATAGCTCATCCCCAGCATCACCACCGATCGCACCTCCGGCCACAGCGCGGCGGGCGATCCGCGCTGTTCGGCGCGGTCTTCCATCCACAGCATGTCGCCATGCGCGCCGCTGGCCAGCCATTCGGCCAGCCGCGCGGCCGCCTGCGGCGTGGCATCGGCGGGCGCGACGCCGCAGGCGACGAAGCCGAGCCGGCGGGCTTCGGCCTTCAGTGCTGCCGTCAACGTCTTGTTGTCGATATGATGCGATGGGTCGGGCACGGATGACAGTCTAAACGAAGCGGGTGGACGTGACGAACGCGATCGAAGCGCACGGGCTGGTGAAGGAATTCGGCGGGTTCCGCGCGGTCGACGGGGTCGACCTTGCGGTGCCGGCGGGTTCGATCTTCGGCGTACTCGGCCCCAATGGCGCGGGCAAGACGACGACCTTGCGGATGCTGCTGGGGATCATCGATCCCGATGGCGGCCACCGCACCTTGCTGGGCGAGGACCGGCCGATCCGCGCGGCGCGGCGCGTGGGTTATCTGCCCGAGGAGCGCGGCCTTTATCCCGGCATGCAGGCGCGCGAGGCGATCGCCTTCATGGGCGCGCTGCGCGGTCTGCCGCTGAAGGAAGGCCGGGTGCGGGCCGATGCGATGCTTGCCGCGCATGGGTTGGGCGACGCCCGCCACAAGACGATCCGCACGCTTTCCAAGGGCATGGCGCAGACCGTGCAGCTGCTCGGCACGCTGGTCCATCGCCCGCAGCTGATCGTGCTCGACGAGCCCTTTTCCGGTCTCGACGCGCTCAACCAGCAAAGGCTGGAAGGGTTGATCCGCGAACAGGCGGATGCCGGCGTGACGGTGCTGTTTTCCACCCATGTCATCGCCCATGCCGAACGGCTGTGCGAACGCGTGGCGATCATCGCCGGCGGGCAGGTGCGCTTCGAAGGCGCGGTGGAGGAGGCCCGTAATCGGCTGCGCCCGCGCGTGCGGCTGGTGACGCGGGCGGAGGACGGGCCGTGGTGCGCGGCGCTGCCGGCCGCGCGGACGCGCGAAGGACGATTGTGGCAGTTCGAGCTGCCCGAAACCGGGATCGAGCCGATCCTGAAGGCACTGATCGACGGCGGGGCGGGAATCGAAAATCTGGCGATCGAGCGCCCCGGGCTGCACGACGCCTTCGTGGCGATCGCCGGTGAGGCGGCCGCGCGCGAGATGGACCAGCCCCAATTGGAGGCCGTGGCATGATCGACGTGATCCGCGCCGCCTGGGTGATCGCGCGCCGCGATTATGTGGCGAGCGTCTTTTCCAAGACCTTCCTGCTGTTCCTGCTGGGGCCGCTGCTGCCGATCCTGGCCGCGCTGATGTTCGGCGCGGTCGGCGCCAAAACCGATGCGGAGATCGCCCGACCGCGCATCGCGATCATCGCGGATACGGCCGACGGCAAGGCGCTGATCGCCGCCCGCACCCAGCTGGCCGCCCGACTGGGCGAAACCGCTTTGCCCGAACTGCGCATCGTGGCGCCGGAAAACGACGGTGCGGCGCAGGCGCAGGCGCTGCTGGCCGATCGCAAGCGCGCGCTGGTCGCCGTGGCGCGCGGCGGGCTGATCGCGCCCGAGCTGATCGGGCCGCAAGGGCCGGTGGCGGAGCATCAGGAGCGGCTGGGGCTGATCTACGATACCGCACGGCGGACGCGCGCCTTGGCCCATGCCGGGGGCGAGGCCGTTCCCGCGGTCGCCTTCTCGGTCCGCACCGTGGACAAGGCGGCGGGCAGCGAAACCGCCAATCGCGCGCTGACCGCGCGGATGGGCCAGCTTGTCCTGATGATGCTGGTGATGATCCTGGCCGGCATGCTGCTGTCCAACCTGATCGAGGAGAAATCGAACAAGGTGATCGAGGTGCTGGCGGCTGCGGTGCCGGTGGACGCGATCTTCCTTGGCAAGCTGGGCGCGATGCTGGCGATGTCGCTGACCGGAATCTTCGTCTGGGGGGCAACGGCGATGCTGGCGCTGGCCTGGTTCTTCCCAGCCGGCGGCCCGGCGCTGCCCGCGCCGGCGCTCGGCTGGCCGGCCTTCGTGGCGCTGGGCACGGTCTATTTCATCGCCTGCTATCTGCTGCTGGGCGCGCTGTTCCTTGGCATTGGCGGGCAGGCGGCCAGCGTGCGCGAGGTCCAGACGCTGTCGATGCCGGTGACGATGGGCCAGCTGGGTGTGGTGGCGCTGGCATCGAGCGCGGTGGGCGCGACGCTGACACCGTTGGCGGTTGTGGCGATGATATTCCCGTGGAGCTCGCCCTTCGCGATGATGGCGCGGGCCGCCCAATCGCCGTACATCTGGCCGCATCTGCTGGCGATCCTGTGGCAGGGCATATGGATTGCGATCATCATCCGCCTTGCCGCGCGCCGGTTCCGGGTCAGCGTGCTGAAATCGGGCGTCGTCCGGCGCGGCTGGTTCGGCCGCAAACGCCCCGCCTGAAACTCGGTGCCTGAAACCCGCCAGCTGAAACCCGGCACGCCACTTTCGCGTATCTGCGATACGGTTTTGCTGGGAGAGGACCATGGCGGTCGACAGGCGGCAGTTTATGGGCGCGGGTGGCACGATGCTGGTGATCGCCATGGTGGGCATCGCCAATCGCGCGCCGGCGGGCACCGCCACCGGCCGGTTCGATTATGTGCTGAGCGACGCCGCGTGGCGCAAGAAGCTCGGCCCCCAAGCCTATGCGGTGCTGCGCCAGGAAGCGACCGAGGCGCCGGGATCGAGCGCGCTGTTGAAGGAAAAGCGCGCGGGCACCTTCACCTGCCGGGGCTGCGGGCTGCCGCTGTTTTCGTCGCGCACCAAATTTGACAGCGGCACCGGCTGGCCGAGCTTCTGGAAACCGCTGCCCAGCGCGGTCGGCACCGCCACCGACCGCAAGCTCGGCTATGCCCGCACCGAAGTGCATTGCCGGCGCTGCGGCGGGCATCTGGGCCATGTTTTCAACGATGGCCCGCCGCCGACCGGCAAGCGTTATTGCATGAACGGGCTGGCGCTCAGCTTCGTCGCCGCGACGGCCTGAGATCAGCCGTAGAGCGCGCGGGCGGCATCGCCCACCGCCTTCATCGCCAGCCGCCAGGGGCCGGGGCCGTGGCTGATCCGCGCGACGCCGAGTTCGGCCTGCCGCGCGATTGGCGGCGCGCCGGGCATCATCATGATGTTGACGGGAAGCGCGGTCGCTTCGCACATCCGCGCGATCAGGGCCTCGTCGATCAGGCCGGGGACGAAGAAGCCGGCGGCGCCGGCATCGGCATAAGCGCGGGCCCGCGCGATCGCGATATCGAGCTTGGCGGCATCATGGTCCGCCGCCGGTGCCTGCAGGAAGATATCGGCGCGGGCGTTGACGAAGGCATCGGGCGCCGCGCGGCGCACCGCCGCGATGCGGGCGACCTGATCCTCGACCGGGGCAAGCCCGCCGCCGGCCAGCCCGTCTTCGATGTTGAAGCCGATGGCCCCCGCATCGACGGCGCGCGCCGCCGATTCGGCGATCTCGCCCGGCGATGCGCCATAGCCACGTTCGAAATCGAGGCTGACGGGCAGATCGACCGCGGCGGCGATGCGGGCGAAATTGGCGAGCACCAGATCGAGCGGCATCGCCTCGCCATCGCGGAAACCCTGCGCCTCCGCTACCGACCAGCTGCCCGTCGCCAGCGCCGGCGCCCCGGCTTCGGCGACGGCGTGGGCGCTACCCGCATCCCAGACGTTGAACAGCACGAGCGGGCGCCCACGCACATGAAGATCGGCGAACAGGCGGGCCTTTTCGGCATAGCTGGGCATCGGGCGCTCCTTGTGGGCCGGACAATCCGCACCCCTTTCGGCCGCATCCCCTGCCGGCGAAGCGCCCGCCCGTCATCCCGCCGCTTGCGATGAAAACCGCGCCGTCAGTGGACGAAGCGGGCCACCACGTCGCGGTAGGAACGACTGACCTTCACCTGCGCGCCCGAATCGAGCACGAGGAAGCATTCGCCATTGGTGTGCGGCTTCACCTGCTTGACGAGATCGAGATTGACGATCGTCGAGCGGTGGACGCGCTGGAACCGGCGCGGATCGAGGCGCTTTTCCAGATCCTTCATCGTTTCGCGCAGGATCAGCGTGTTATCGCCGGTATAGATGCACATATAGTCGCCAGCCGCGTCGATCCGTTCGATCGTATCGACATCGACGCGGAAGATCTGGCCGCGATCCTTGATGTTGATCAGCTTTTCGAAACGGTTGGCGGACGGCGCATCGGGCGCGTCGGGCAGGGCCTCGGCGGCTTCGGGCGCATGTTCGGCCAGCGCTTCCTTCAGCCGGCCGGCTTCCTCGATGCTGCGCTTTTCGGCGAGGCGCTGGCGGACGCGATCGAGCGTGTCGGCGAGCCGTTCGGTCTCGACCGGCTTCATCAGATAATCGACCGCATCGGCCTCGAAGGCGCGCAGCGCATGATCCGAATAAGCGGTGACGAAGACGAACAGCGGCGGCTCGACCTCCATCAGCCCCTGGACCACGGAGAATCCGTCAAAGCCAGGCATCTGGATGTCGAGAAAGACGAGATCGGGCTTGTGCGTCTTGATGGCGCGAATCGCCTCCCTGCCATTGTTGCAGGTTTCGATGATTTCGACATCCTCATGCGGTTCCAGCCGGAGCTGCAGGCCCTGGATGGCAAGCGGCTCGTCATCAACGAGGATGGTGCGAATGGTCATGCGGCTTCCTTGGGCTCTTCCGTCGTAAACGGTATTTCGATCATGACGCCGAACCCGGCCCCCCGTTCCCCCTGGATCTCGAAACGGTGGTCGGCGCCATAGGCTTGCGCCAGCCTTTCGCGGATATTCGTCAGGCCGACACCCGTCGAATATGTGGGGCGGTTCACCGTGTCGTGCAAGCCGGGCCCGGTGTCGGACACGGTGATCTGCACCCGATCACCGGCAAGTCGCGCTTCAACCGCGATTTCTGCCCCTTCCTCCTTGGGCGTGACGGCATATTTGATCGAATTTTCGACAAGCGGCTGGAGCAGCAGCGACGGCAGACGCGCGCGCGACGCCGCCGGATCGATATCGAAGTGCGGCCGCAGCCGATCCTCGAACCGCATCTTCTCGATCTCGAGATAGAGCTTCAGCGTCTCAACCTCCTGCGCCAAGGTAACCTGACCGGTGGGTTCGTTGACCAGCGTATAGCGCAAAAAGGAGGAGAGGCGCGACAACATCGCATTGGCCCGCTCCGTCTGCTTGAGCAGCACCAGCGTCGAGATCGAATTGAGCGTGTTGAACAGGAAATGCGGGTTGAGCTGGTAACGCAGCATCGCCAGCTGCGCCGACGCCGCCTGCGTTTCGAGCCGCTGGAGCTGATCCGCCTGCTGTTCGAGCAGAAGATAGAAGTTGATACCGTAATAAAGCGCCGACCACGCGGCGAGCAGCGCGAAATCGAGCAGGATCGCGCCGAGGAACTGGACCCCCGTCGGCATCTCGCCCGGGCGATAGAAGGTGGCGTGCGCCCACACCTCGATCGTCGAGAAGGCGGCGGACGCGATCAGCACGACGATGATCGAACAGCCCCAGGTGATGATCGGCTTCTGGTTGATCAGGCGCCGGAAAATCGACGCCATCAACAAGGTGAGTGAATAGCCGGTCGCGGTGTTGAGCGCGGTGGGGACGAGGAACAGCAGGCCCATGCCATTGGCGAGGCCGCCCAGCGAGCGCAGGATGAGATATCCCGCCCAGCCGGCCGACTGGAGCATCCAGAAGGCGCGGTTCTTGTCGTCGAAAAAGGGCTTCGATCCGAGGCTGAATAGGGCCATGCGGCTTTGCATAGAGGCATTTCGCGCCGGGGGGAATCTCCCACGCTCATTGCTTCGACAGGCAAGCCGCCGCCGCGCGCTTTCGTCGCGGGCGTTGGCGGTTTCGTCGACGCGGCCCCTGATCCGTCGCCGTGGCCCGCATGCTGGTCGAACCCGCGCGGACGGAAGGCGGCGGCTCCCCTATCCCGCAATCATTCCAGTGCGTTCCCAGGAAGGCTTGTCCGGTGTCCACGAAGCCCGACCCCAACGCTCCGGCCAAACGGCCCACCCGGCGAAAGCCGGCGCCGTTCGCCGGCATGTTCGGCGATCGGGCCAGCGGTGATCCGGTGGCACGCCAGACGCCCGATCGGGATATGGACTGGAGCCGATTGTTTGCGCCGCCGCGCCAGCGGTAACGCCAGTACGCGTAGCCTTGCTTACCCCTTTTCCGTCGTCCGCCACAGCGACGGGAAGCGGCGGGCCCAGCGCCCGCCAACCCGCCGCCCGCTGCACATACGCGACCCTTGCAGCGGGCGGCGGGCCAAGTTTCAGGCGCGTGGAAACCAAATATTAGCCTTCTTTCACTACCCCGTGAATCGACCAGATTGTGGGGTGGTTGTGCGCATCCTGATCGTAGACGACGAACCGGCCATGCACGATTCCTACCGGCGCACGCTGGTTGGATCGCAGCCCGCGCCGGCAAGCAACGCGCTGGCGGCGATGGCATCGGAATTATTTGCCGATCGCCCATCGCCGGCCGATGCGGCCGATGACGATTTCTGCCTGACCCATGCGACGCAGGGGCGCGACGCAGTGGCGATGGTGCAGGAAGCGCTGCGCGACGGCGATCCCTTCCGCGTCGCTTTCATCGACATTCGCATGCCGCCCGGCATCGACGGCAAGGAAACCGCCCGGCGGATCCGCGCGCTCGACCCCGAAATCAATCTGGTGATCGTGACCGGCTATTCGGATTACAGCCCGATCGACATCGCGCGGGCGGCGGGGCCGGCCGACAAGATCTTCTACATCACCAAGCCGTTCGAAGTGAACGAGGTCCAGCAGACCGCGCGCGCCTTGTGCCAGCGCTGGCAGGTCGACGCCGATCTCGCCCGGACGCGGACGGAACTGGCCGACAAGATCGTCCAGCTGGAGGAAAAGACGCTGGCGCTGGCCGCCAACGAGGCGCGCGCCGTGCACATGGCGAGCCATGATTCACTGACCGGCGCGCCCAATCGCCTGGCCTTCCTGCGCGAACTTTCCGAACGGATGCAGGGCCAGCGCCCGGCCTTCGCGGTGGGCATGCTCGATCTCGACCGCTTCAAGAATGTCAACGACACGCTGGGCCACGCCGCCGGCGACGAGCTGATTCGCGAAGTGTGTCAGCGCCTTGCCGCCGAAATGGGCGACGGCATCGTCGCCCGGCTGGGCGGCGACGAATTCGGCATCCTGTTCGAAACCGGCGACAAGATGGACGCGCTGGCCCGGTGCGAGCGGATCGTGGCGAGCTGTTCGACCACCTATATGATCCTCGGCCATGCCGTGCAGGTCAGCGCGTCCATGGGCCTCGTCGTCGCCAATCCGGCGGGCGAGACCGACAAGATCGATCATATGCGGCTAGCGGACATGGCGCTCTACGATGCCAAGCGCGCCGGGCGCAGCCAGGTGCGGCTGTTCGACGAGAGCATGGATGAAAGCGTCCGCTTTCGGCAGACGATCGAAGCGGGTCTGCGCGAGGCGATCGCGCGCCGCGAGCTTGAGGTCGTCTATCAGCCGATCGTGGCGCGCGAGCGGCTCGACATCGTCGGCTTCGAGGCGCTGCTGCGCTGGACGAGCGCCGAACATGGCCCGATTTCGCCTTCGGTGTTCATCCCGATCGCGGAGGAAAGCAACCTGATCCACGAGCTGGGCGATTGGGTGACGGCCGAGGCGCTGAGCGAATGCCTGCGCTGGCCGCACCAATATGTGTCGATCAACTTTTCGCCGCGCCAGTTCCGCCGGCAGGATTTCGTGGAAACGCTTGCGGCCCGCGTCGCCGCATCGGGGCTGCCGCCGCATCGCGTGCAGATCGAGATCACCGAAACCGCGATCTTCGACGACGATCTGCGCGCCGCCGAAACCTTGCAGCAGCTTCGCGCGCTCGGCTTCCGTGTCGCGCTGGACGATTTCGGCACCGGCTATTCGAGCCTGTTCAACATCCGCAACTTCGCGCTGGATTGCCTGAAGATCGACAAGTCGTTCATCGACGGCCTTGGCCGCGAGGTCGAATCGGCCGCGATCGTCAATTCGGTGACGCATCTGGCGCGATCGCTGGGGCTGGGCGTGGTGGCCGAGGGCGTCGAGACCGAAACCCAGAATCAGGCGCTCCGGCTCGCCGGATGTTCGCATCTCCAGGGCTATTATTTCGGCCGTCCGATCGATGCCGACGCGACCGCCGATCTTGCCGGGCAGGCGCTGCCGGCCGACGCCGCCGCGCGATCGGCCGGGGGGATCGTACGGCCATGACCTTCTTCAACCTCGCGCGCCGGGCCTCGCTCGGCATCAAGCTGACCGCGATCCTGACGATCGTCGGCATCGTCGGCTTCGCCGGTGTGCTGGCGCTGCTGATCGCGGTCATCACGCCCAGCTTCAACCGCCTGGAAGCCACCGCCGTTCAGGGGCATATCGAGCGCACCCGTGCCGCGCTGGACGAATATGCGTCCAAGGTGGAAATCGCGGTCAAGGATTATGGCGTCTGGGACGACAGCTATAAATATATGAACGGGCAAGGCGATGCCCGCTTCGTCGAAACCGTGTTCTCGGTGCTGGCCTTCACCAATCTCGACATCAACGGCATGGCCTATGTCGGCAATGACGGCCATATCCACCAGACCCGCTATGTGGACCTTGCCGCGCAGGCCGACGATGCCGCGCGCATATCGCCGTTCAACGCGCTGATCACGTCCCGCGCAGTGCGCGATCTGGCCGCCGAGCGCGAATCCGCCCATTTCTACGCGCGGCTGGGCGATCGCATCGTCGCCGTCGGCATCGCCAAGGTGCTGATGAGCGACGGCACCGGCACCAGCCCCGGTTTCGTCGTCATGGCGCGGCAGATCACGTCGGACCAGCTGAGCCACCTGATCCAGCTCGACGCGCGATTCGGCCTGGGCCGCGCGCACCAGGAAACCGCGGTGCGCGAACGCCCGCGCACGCTGGACATCGCCGTCGACATCGACGGGCTGAACCGCATCCATATCGCCAACGCCAATTTCGTCGTGCAGCGCGATTTCACGCTGCTCGGCAACCGTATGCTGATGCTGATCGTGCTCGGCACCGCGAGCCTGCTGATCCTCGTCCTGTTCGTGCTGCGCCAGACGATCACGCGGCTCGTCATCAGCCCGCTCGCCAAGGTCGAGCATCATATGCAGGACGTGTCGGCATCGGGGCACCTCCGCCCGCTCGGCAATCCCGAGCGCGGCGACGAGATCGGATCGCTCGTGCGCAGCTTCAACGCCATGCTCGCCCAGCTCAAGGATCTGCGCGAACAGGTGGAAATCCAGTCGTTCAAGCTCGGCCAGAGCGAAAGTGCGATCGGCGTGATGCACAATGTGCGCAACGGCCTGAACCCGATCAGCGTGATCGTGTCGCAGGGGCTTGCCACCCAGCCGGTGATCGCGCCCAAGGACGTGGCCCGCGCGCTCGCCGAACTGGCGCAGGACGACATACCGGCCGCCCGTCGCCAGAAGCTCGCCGCCTTCCTGCTCGCCGCGCTCGAACTGCACCGCGAACAGACCGACAAGCGTCGCGACGACATGGTCAGCGCACGTGATTGCCTGAACAATGTGCTGGAAATCATCGGCCACCAGCAGACGATCGCGCATGAGCGGATCGACACCGGCCCCTGCGATGTGCTGGCGGTGATCGAGCAGAATGCGGCGCTGGCCCGCTATGCCGGGTCGGGCGCGATCGATTTCACCTGCCCCGCCGAAACCCAGTTCGCCGATGCCAACCGGCTGTTGCTGAGCCAGGTGATCGGCAATCTCTTCGCCAATGCGATCGAAGCGATCGCCAGCGCGGGCCGCGATCCCGGCCATATCAGTGTCGCGGTCGATCGCTTCGCCCGGCCCGACGGCGATGTCGTCGAAATCCGCATCAGCGACGATGGCGAAGGGTTCGACCACAGCCGCGGCCAGCAGCTGTTCCGCCGTGGCTTTTCCAGCCGGAAGCAGAAATCGGGCGGGCTGGGGCTGCATTGGTGCGCCAATTCGATCAACGCGATGCAGGGCACGTTGACGTTGGTCAGCCCCGGCGTGGATCAGGGCGCGACCGCCACCATCACGCTGCGCGCGGCGGATGCGCCGCCGGCCATGCGCGAGGCGGCCGAAGCCGCCTGACGCGTCATTGCAGATAGGGCGCGACCAGCCCGAGCCCGCGATAATATTCGCGAACATCCTCCGCCAGCTCGGCGAAATCGCCGATCGTGCCCCGGCAGGCATGGGTGCGGCAGCGGCAGGCCATCTGCCAGCGGCTTTCATAGAGCGTGGTCGAATAATCCCACGCGATCTCCTCGCCCGGCGCGATATCGCGGATCGCGTGGAGGAAGATGCCATGTTCGCAAAAGCGCAGGCCCGCATTGGGATCGCAGCTATGGTTGATCAGATCGTCCACGCCGCCCGACGGGCCCATATAATGGTCCGCATCGATCTGGACGAAGCGATCGGCCTGCCCTTCGACCAGCATCGGCAATTGCGACTTGTGGATGCGCGGCCCCCGGAATTCGACGATGCGATCGCCCGCCGCGAAGGGGATGCCAGCGAACACCGCCTTGCCGAGATGATTTTCCCCGATCGCGAAGATCAGGGGCTGGGCGCGATCCACCTCGCGCACCAGGAAATTGCCGCGCGCGAAGCCGAAGGAGCGCCACGGGTTAATCGTCGCCAGCCCGACGATGAACCACATGCTGGCATGGCAGACCAGTTCGACGAAGATATAGGGAATCTCCGCGCGCTCATCCTGCAGGCCCGCGATGATGACGAATAGCGTCGCGAGATCGCCGATCGTCCACAGGCCCCAGGCGGGCGATCGTTCATGATCGCGGTCGCGGATCGCGCTGATCCAGGTGGGGATGAAGCTGATCGGGATCGCCGCGACGACCAGCATATGCGCCCAGAAGGCCGACTGGAAAACGCCCCAGATCACCAGCGCCGCCAGGCTGAGGCCCATGCACAGGCTTTCGGTGCGGGTGGGCGGTTGCCAGTCGGATTGCCGCCACACGGCAAGCGTGACGACGATGCAGGCGAGCGCCGAAATCGTGAAGATGATGTTCTGCGCGGCGCCGTGGTTGACCGCCTGATAGGTCATCGCCTCGATCGCGGTCGCGGCGCTCCAGATCAGCCAGGATGACCGATTGGGCCGCACCAGCTGCCGCCGGATGCCCAGATAGTAGAAGATGTAGGCGGCGATGTTGCAGCCGATTGCCGCATACCACCAATATTCTGTGCCCATCGACCCACCGGGCAATCGGCCGGAGCCAATCGTCCGCCCCTCTCTCCTGCCCGGCCCCCGCCGGGTCTGGGCCAAGCTACGCTCATGCGAATCCCCCGCGCAAGCCCAAGCATGTGGCGCGAAGGCGATTTTTCGGCGGAAGCCTGCGGATCAGCGGGGTTCGTAGCCGGCCGCTTGCCGGGATGCCTGCTCGGTCTCGCGCGGCGGGATCGTGCGAATCGTCGACGCATATTCGGCGATGAGCACGAAGAACCAGAACTCGATCCCGTCATAGGCCTCGCCACCGAAGATCATCGCGATGCGGAGGACGAGGCTGACCAAAGCGAACATGCGGAACCAGAGCGCGCTGCGCGTCGGGTGATCGGCGCGCAGCGAGGCGGTGAACATCATCGCGAAGCTGCCAAGGCCGAAGATCAGATAGTCGACCGCGCTGGTGGCCCAATAGAGGCCGCTCAGCATCGCCGCGAACCAGAACAGGCGCGACACCGCATGCTGGCTCTGCCGGGTGATCTGGCAGAATTTGATGATCGGCGGCACGAACAGCGTCTTGCCGACCCAAAGGTCGATCCGGGTGAACATGCCCGATCCATCGGCCAGCCACCGCCGGCGCGCAAGGCCGATATGGCGGGCCGATAAAACATGCTGCACATTTGCATGTTTAACGCCGATGCCCTACATTGGCGACGCACCCAGAAGGGAGGCCAGACGTGGACAGACTGATGACGATCGACGACGCGGCGCTCGGCCGGCTGGTCGATCAATTCTACGCCCGCATTCGCGCCGATGATGAGCTCGGCCCGATCTTCAACCAGGCCATCGATGACTGGCCCGAGCATCTTGAGACGCTCACCGCCTTCTGGTCGTCGGTGGTGCTGACCAGCGGCCGATATAAGGGCAATCCCGTCGCCGCCCATCGCCGCCATCACGACCGCATCACGCCCGAATTGTTCGATCGCTGGCTGGCGATCTGGCGGCAGACGACCGCCGAGATGATGGCGCCCGATGCCGCCGCCGCGTTGCAGGACAAGGCCAACCGCATCGCCGAAAGCCTGAAGCTGGCATTGTTCTTCCGGCTGCCGCCGGCCCGGGCGGAGGCCGCCTGACATGACGATCCAGCCCTATCGGTCGACGCCGCTGTTCGACGAAACGTCGCTGCCCGCCGCGCTGCGCGCCCGGCACAGCACCAAGGCCGGCGTGTGGGGCGTGATCCGCGTGCTCGAAGGCGAATTGCGGCTGACCTATCTCGATCCGCCGTCCGAACGCATTCTCGACCCGCGCGCACCGGGCCTGATCCTGCCCGAACAACCCCATCAGGTGGAACCGATGGGGCCGCTGAAGATGCGGGTCGATTTCTACGACCAGCAGCCGGACGAGGCAGCGCTCGCCGGCGGCTGACCCGGGACGAGGCGGGCCCGCTGGCCCGCGCCCGCCTTACACGTCGAGATTGGCGACCGAGAGCGCGTTTTCCTGAATGAATTCACGGCGCGGTTCGACGATATCACCCATCAGGCGGGTGAAGATTTCGTCCGCGACGTCGGCCTGCGAAACTTCCACCTGCAGCATCGAGCGCACCGTGGGATCGAGCGTGGTTTCCCACAGCTGTTCGGCGTTCATTTCGCCCAGCCCCTTGTAGCGGCTGATCGACAGGCCCTTGCGGCCGGCGGCGAAGATCGCGTCGAGCAGTTCGGACGGACGCGTTACCGGCTTGCCGCGCATATCGGCGACGGGTTCGTCGGCATCGTCGCCATCCGCTGCCTTTTCCGCCACCTTGGCCGCGACGATGCGCGCGGTGGTGGCATAGGCTTCGGCCTGTTCGGAGGCGAGCGCATGGAGCTTACGGGCTTCCTGCGAGGTGACGAAGGCGCCGTCGACGATGTGATGATCGCTGACCCCGCGCCACAGGCGGACGAGATGATAGCCGCCGTCGGAGGTGGCGGTGCCCGTCCAGCTCGCTTCCGGATCGCCGCGGCCCAGCCAGCTGGCAACGCGCTGCGCCGCCGCCTCATGCGCCTCGGCCGAACCGGCGGGATCGAGCGCGCCGGTAAGCGCCAGCGCCTCGACGATCGCGGGATCGTAGCGACGCGGCACATAGCCCATCAGGGTGCGCATGCGCCGCGCATGATCGAGCAAGCCGCGCAGATCATCGCCCGAACGCGCGCCGCCGGCGGTTTCGAGGACCATCGTGCCAACGCCCGCATCGACGAGATATTGGTCGAGCGCCGCATTGTCCTTCAGATAGACTTCCGAACGCCCCTTCGCGACCTTGTAGAGCGGCGGCTGGGCGATGAAGAGATGCCCCTTCTCGATGATTTCGGGCATCTGCCGGTAGAAGAAGGTGAGCAGCAGCGTGCGGATATGCGCGCCGTCCACGTCGGCGTCCGTCATGATGACGATCTTGTGGTAGCGCAGCTTCTCGATATTGAAATCGTCGCGGCCGATGCCGGTGCCGAGCGCCTGGATCAGCGTGCCGATTTCCTTGGACGAGAGCATGCGATCGAACCGCGCGCGCTCGACGTTCAGGATCTTGCCCTTCAGCGGCAGGATCGCCTGATAATGGCGATCGCGGCCCTGCTTGGCCGAGCCGCCGGCCGAGTCGCCTTCGACCAGGAACAGTTCGGACTTGGCGGGATCGCGCTCCTGGCAGTCGGCGAGCTTGCCGGGCAGCGAGGCGATGTCCATCACCCCCTTGCGCCGGGTGAGTTCGCGCGCCTTGCGGGCAGCTTCGCGCGCGGCGGCGGCATCGATCACCTTCTGGATGATCGCGCGTGACTGCGCCGGATTTTCATCAAGATATTCAGCGAGCTTGTCCGCCATCAGCGCCTCAAGCGGCTGGCGCACCTCGGACGAAACCAACTTGTCCTTGGTCTGGGACGAGAATTTCGGATCCGGCAGCTTGACCGAGACGATCGCGGTCAAACCCTCGCGCATGTCGTCGCCGGTGAGCGTGACCTTCTCTTTCTTCAGCATGCCGGACTTTTCGGCATAATTGTTCAGCGTGCGGGTAAGCGCCGCGCGGAAGGCGGCCAGATGGGTGCCGCCGTCGCGCTGCGGGATGTTGTTGGTGAAGCAGAGAACCTGCTCGTAATAGCTGTCATTCCATTCGAGCGCGACATCGATGCCGACATCGTCGCGCTGGCCGGAAATCGCGATCGGATCGGGCATCAGCGGCGTCTTGGCGCGATCGAGCCACTTCACGAAGGCGGCGATGCCCCCTTCGTAGAACAGTTCGATCTCCTTCTTTTCGGCATGGCGGCCGTCGATCAGGAACAGGCGCACGCCCGAATTGAGGAAAGCGAGCTCGCGATAGCGGTGCTCGAGCTTGTCGAAATCGAACTCGGTGACGTTCTTGAATGTATCGGTCGACGGCAGAAAGGTGACGCGCGTGCCTTTCTTGCCATCGGCGGGGCCGACCACCTTCAGCGGCGCGACGGCATCGCCGCGTTCGAAGCGCATATAATGCTCCTCGCCGTCCCGCCAGATCGTGAGATCGAGGAAATCGGACAGCGCGTTGACCACCGACACGCCGACGCCGTGGAGACCGCCCGAAACCTTGTAGGCGTTGGAATCCGACGTGTTGTCGAACTTACCGCCAGCGTGCAGCTGGGTCATGATGACCTCGGCCGCCGACACGCCTTCTTCCGGGTGGATACCGGTCGGGATGCCGCGGCCATTATCCTCGACCGAGACCGAGCCGTCGGGGTTCAGCGTGATCAGGATCTTGTCGCAATGGCCGGCCAGCGCCTCGTCGATGGCGTTGTCCGACACCTCGAACACCATGTGGTGCAGGCCCGAACCGTCATCGGTGTCGCCGATATACATGCCGGGCCGCTTGCGCACCGCATCGAGGCCCTTCAGGACCTTGATCGCCTCGGCGCCATAGCTGTTCTGGGAAGGGGTGTTCTCGGGATCGGTAGCCATGCCGAGCATATAGGAAATCGGCGCGCCAAACTAAAGCGAAATGGGCGCCGGGCTGGTCCGCGGATTAACGAGGACTGGTCGGCCGCTTCAAAGGCGAGGGCCAATTCACACGCAGGAAGCCGATCGACGAAACCGCCTGCCCGTTGAAGCGCGCCGGCTTGTAGCGACCACGCTTCGCCAATGCCCCACAGGCCACCGAATCCAGCAGCTCCCAACCACTGGAAGCGACGACGACACAGCCGGCGATCGCCCCCTGATCGTCGATCTCGTAGACCATTTGGGTGACGCCCTCTGCCCCCTTGGACATCAACTTCGGGGGATAGTCCTTGGTCGTAACCCACAGGGCCCTGTTGCCGATCGCGACCGCCGGCTCGACCCCCTTGGGCACCCCCTGCTCCATCAGGGCTTCGCAAGCCGCCCGATCCCCTGCGTCCGATCCGCCACTTATGATTGCGCGGCATTCGTCGATGCCGCCTTGAGCGCCCGTCCGGTAAGCCAGCGTCGCCCCGCCGACGACGGCGGCGGGATAGGCATCCCCCACCACCGCCGAATCCGTTGGCAGCGGGCTCGTTCCATTAGCGCCGGCCAACATGGCCAGCATGAACGAGATCGCCATCACGTCCCTCTCTCAGCGCTTGGGCCACACGACGTCGCGCACGCCGATCGCGCGGACGGGCTGGCCCTTGTAGGTGGCCGGTGAATAGCGGGCGCGGGTGAGGAGCAGCTGGCAGCTCTGCTGATCGAGCCGGGGCGAGCCGCTGGAATAGGAAATCCAGCAGGCACTGGGCTTGCCGGTTTCGTCGACCTCGACGATCGCTTCGGCTGTGCCGGATTCGCCGCGCTTCACCGCCAGTTCGGGATAGTCGGCCGGGGTGACGAGCGCCGGCCCTGCGACCGGCCGGGCCGGAATGACGTCGCGCGGGATGCCGCGATTGCGCAGTTCGTCGCAGGCGCGCCAGTCGCGCCGTTCGGATTCGGTGCTGACGATCGCCCGGCAGCGGGCAATGCCGCCCCGGCCATCATCGGTGTAGCTCAATGTCGCCTTGTCGATGACGACGGCGGGATAGAGATTGGCCGGGTCCGCCGCCAGCGCAGGGCCGGCCATCGCGACACCCAATATCCCCAGGCACAGCCGACGCAGCATTCCCATCCCCTTCCCCATTCGTCTTGATCGCGAACAGTGTAGCCGCATGATCGGAATCGGAAAGAGGCTTGGCGGCCAGGCGCAAAGCGCGATCAGCCGTCGAGGATCGCGCCGTGGCTGATGGTGAAACGCTGCGTGCCCGCCGGCGCGGACGCGAACAAGGCGGGCTCGGTCCCCGTCATCCACACCTGCCCGCCCGCCGCCGCCAGCCGATCGAACAGCGCGGCGCGACGCAGCGGATCGAGATGCGCGGCCACCTCGTCGAGCAGCAGGATCGGGCGGCGGCCGATATGATCGGCGACGAGATCGGCATGGGCGAGGACGATGCCCAGCAACAGCGCCTTCTGTTCGCCGGTCGAAGCGCGCGCGGCGGGCTGGCCCTTGCCGAGATGGGTGACGGCCAGATCGCTGCGATGCGGCCCTGCCAGCGTGCGGCCGGCCGCGATGTCGCGTCCGCGCCCGGCGGCCAGTTCCGCGCGGAACGCCGCCTCGCCCGCCGCCTGCCATCCTTCCAGCGCAAGCCCCGCGCGGGCGAAAATGCCTTCGGGCTGGTCGGCCAGCCGCCGGGCCAGCGCTGTCACCGTCCGCGCGCGCGCATCGGCGAGCGCGGCGCCATGTTCGGCCATCGCGGCCTCCAGCGAGGCGAGCCAGGCGGGATCGCCGCCGCCTACTTCGCCGAGCAGCCGGTTGCGCGCGCGCATCGCCGCTTCATAGCGGGTGGCGTGGACGGCATGGGCAGGCTCCAGCGCGAGCACCAGCCGATCGAGGAAACGACGGCGGCCGCCAGCACTGTCGACGAAGAGCCGATCCATCGCGGGCGTGAGCCACAGCACCGCCAGCCATTCGGACAAGGCATTGGCCGATGCCGCCGCGCCGTTGATCCGCACCTGCCGCCGTTCGGGCGCCGAGGCGAGCGCGCCGGTGCCGATCTCGACATCTTCGTCCAGCCGTGCGGCGACCGCGAAGCCGCCCGGCCCGTCGCTGCGCGCCATTTCGGAGAGCGGCGCGCCGCGCAGACCCCGGCCGGGGCTGAGCAGCGACACCGCTTCGAGGATGTTGGTCTTGCCGGCGCCATTTTCGCCGGTGAGCACGACAAGCCCCGCCCCGCAGCCGAGCACGGCCTGCGGATAGGAACGAAAATCGGTGAGCACGAGGCGGGTGACGGCCATGCCGCCTCGTATCGCCTAAACCGGCGGACGGGAATCCCGCCGACCGATCAGGCGACGCAGATCCGGTTGCGGCCCTCGCTCTTGGCGCGATAGAGCGCCTCGTCGGCGGCCTTGAGCATGGCCGACGTATCGCGCCGGCCGCGCATGCCGGCGATTCCCGACGAAAAGGTGACGCGACCGACGGTTTCGCCGGTGCGCCGCACCGTCACCTGGCGCGCGGCAACGTCGGCGCGAATCATGTCGAGCCGGCTCATCGCCTCTTCCGGTTCGGCATCGTCGAACACGACGACGAACTCCTCGCCGCCATAACGCGCGACGAACAGGCTGTCGGAACCGACCTTGGACAGCGAGGAAGCGATGAGCTTGATCACCTGATCGCCGATCGGGTGGCCGTGGGTGTCGTTGATCCGCTTGAAATGATCGATGTCGCAGATCGCCAGCGAAAAGGTGCGGCTCTGTTCCTTGGCGGCATCATAAGCGAGCCTGAGACGGGCTTCGAGCGCGCGGCGGTTGGGCAGCCCGGTCAGCGGATCGCTGTTCGCCGTCACCGATGCCTCGGCCAGCCGGGTGCGCAGGTCGTGAATCTCCTCGGACGCCTTGCGAATCCGATCCTCGGCGGTCCAGGCGCGCTCGGTCATCAGCCGCGTTTCCGCCAGCAGATCGGCGATCACCACTTCGGCCCCCGCGCCGGTGGCGAGCGTGGTGGCGCCCGCTTCCAGCGCATCGGCGAAGCGGCGGGTAACGCCCTGCGCCTCACCGATCACGGTGGCGGCCTCGTCCGCCTTGGCGCGGGCCTGCTGGGCGAAGCGGATGATCTCGTCGGTCGCGATTGCGCGGCTGTGGAGCGCGACGAGGCTCGCCACCGCCGTCCGCGTCAGGCCGCCGTGCCGCGCGATCGCCTGATCGACGCTGGCGACCAGCGCCTCGTCGATGCCGAGCACATAGCGGCGGCAGATATCGAAGTTCGATACGGTCGGCTCGAGCTCGTTGGCGAACAGCAGTTCGCCGATTCGGTCCCACAATCCACGCGCTTCACTCATGTCCGCCATCTCGATCGTCGCCTCCCCGGGGCGAATCCCGGCGCGTGCCGCGCCCATAACCTGCCCCCCTGTTAACCGAGAGGTCGTTTCGGGGCTGTTAATGCGCGCGATCAGGCGGCGTGCTGGGAGAGCGCGCGCTGGCGCCGCCGCTGGACCGAGGAGCCAAGGCCAAGCGCCTCGCGATATTTGGCGACGGTGCGCCGCGCGATATCGAATCCGCGCGCCTTCAACAGCTCGACCAGCTTGTCGTCGGACAGGATATCGTCGCCCTCGCCCGCAATCAGCTTGGCGATGTGGCTTTTCACCGCTTCGGCCGACACCGCATCACCGCCATCGGCGGCCTGGATGGCGCTGGTGAAGAAATATTTGAGCTCGAACAGCCCGCGCTCGCACGACAGATATTTGTTCGATGTCACCCGGCTGACGGTCGATTCGTGCATGCCGATCGCATCGGCGACGGCCTTCAGCGTGAGCGGGCGGAGATGTTCGACACCGCGTGTGAAGAAGGCTTCCTGCTGCTTCACCAGTTCGGTGGCGACCTTCAGGATCGTGCGCTGGCGCTGATCGAGCGCCTTGACCAGCCAGTTCGCGCTGGCCAAGCAATCGGCGAGCCAGGCCTTGCCGGCCTTGTCCTGCGGGCCCGAGGCGAGTTCGACATAATAATTGCGGTTGACGAGCACGCGCGGCAGCGTCGCCGCATTGAGCTCGATCGCCCAGCCGGCGCGGGTGCGGGCGATGAACAGATCGGGCGTCACCGCCTCGATCCGCGTACCGCCGAAACGCAGGCCCGGCTTCGGATCATAGCCGCGCAATTCGCGGATCATGTCCGCCATATCCTCTTCATCGACACCGCAGATGCGACGCAGCTGGGGCAGCGCGCCCCGGGCGAGCAGATCGAGATTGTCGATCAGCCGGGCCATGGCGGGATCGTAGCGATCGGCCTCGCGCGCCTGCAGCGCGATGCATTCGGCCAGCGTGCGCGCGCCGACGCCGGTGGGATCGAAGCTGTGGACGACGCCGAGAACGCGCTCGACCTGGAACAGCGGCACGCCGAGCCGTTGCGACAATTCAAGCAGCGATGCGGTGAAATAGCCGGCCTCGTCGATCAGATCGACGATCATCGCGGCAATGGCGAGATCGCCGCCCGACAGGCAGCTGCCGGCCTGGGCGAGCAGATGATCGTGGAGCGAGAGTTCGCCGGCCATGCCGGAAAAATCGGGCCCGTCCTCTGAATAGCCGCCACCCGATGCCGCCAGATCGAGGCCCAGCCCGCCATCGAGCCCGCGCGGGGCATCGGCGATGCTGTCATGCTGGAACACCTCGGCATCATAATCGACGTCGAGCGGGGCATCGGCGCCGGCATCGCCCGTTTCCATCAGCCGATCGGCCGTGGCGGGTTCGTCCGGCCCGTCACCGCCTTCGAAATCCTCGGCGAAATCGGCGGCGCCTTCGGGCCCGTCACTGCCGCTTTCGGGGCGTTCGCCTTCGCCGGCGCCGGCTTCGAGGAGCGGGTTCTTCTCCAGCTCCTCGGTGATGAAGGCTTCGATTTCCAGATTCGACAAAGCCAGCAGCTTGATCGCCTGCTGAAGCTGCGGCGTCATGACGAGCGATTGGCTCTGCCGCAGGTCGAGGCGAGGCCCCAGCGCCATCAGCGCCGCTCGCGGATCAGCAGGGTCGCTCGCTCACGCATCATCTCAAAGGGCGAAGCCCTCACCCAGATAGAGCCGGCGCACATTGGCATCGGCGACCAGCGCCTCGGGGCTGCCCGAAAACAGCACCCGGCCGTCGTAGATGATGCAGGCGCGATCGACGATATCGAGCGTTTCGCGTACATTATGATCGGTAATCAGCACGCCGATGTCGCGCCGCTTCAGATCCTTCACGAGATCGCGAATATCGGCGATCGACAGCGGATCGATGCCCGCGAACGGCTCGTCCAGCAGCATGATCGACGGATCGGCGGCCAGCGCGCGGGCGATTTCCGCACGGCGCCGTTCGCCACCCGACAGCGCCATGGCGGGCGAGGTGCGGAGCCGTTCGATGTGGAATTCGCCGAGCAGCGTTTCCAGCCGCTGCGCGCGCACATCCTTGTCCGGCTCGACCATTTCCAACACGGCGAGAATATTCTGTTCGACGGTCAGGCCACGGAAGATCGAGGTTTCCTGCGGCAGATAGCCAAGCCCGAGAATCGCGCGGCGATACATGGGCAGCCGGGTGATATCCTGCCCGTCGAGCAGGATGCGGCCGGCATCGGGCTTCACCAGCCCCATCACCGAATAGAAACAGGTCGTCTTGCCCGCGCCGTTGGGGCCCAGCAGGCCGACGACCTCGCCCCGCGCGACTTCGAGCGAAACGTCGGTCAGCACCTGCCGCTTGTCATAGGCCTTGGCGATCGAGACGATCGACAGCCCGCGCGACACGCCTTCCGCCTCGGGAAAGGCGGATGGCCGTTCGAGGGTTGCCGTGTCGTTCATGCAGCGTCCGATCGCATGGAAATGGTTGGCAAAGCGTTAGGCCTGCCGAATTGGCAGGCTTTATGCATGATAACGCCCCCGGCGTCGACGCGAAAGGGGCGTTAACCATCCGGCCCGCGCCGCATGGTCAACCGAGCGCGGCCTGCTTTTCCTCCGCACGCCGATCCAGCTCCGCCCGGCTGATCTTTTCGGATGCCGATTTGAGCTGGCCGCAGGCGGCCATGATGTCGCGTCCGCGCGGCTGGCGGACCGGCGCGGAAATGCCGGCCTTGAAGATGATGTCCGAAAAACGCTGGATGCGTTCGTCGGTCGAACATTCATAGGGCACGCCCGGCCACGGGTTGAACGGGATCAGGTTCACCTTGGCCGGCAGCTTATATTTGCGGATCAGGCGGACGAGCTCGCGCGCATCCTCGTCGCTGTCATTCTTGTCCTTCAGCATCACATATTCGAACGTGATGCGGCGCGCATTGTTGGCGCCGGGATAGGCCGCACAGGCCGACAGCAGATCTTCGATGCCATATTTGCGGTTGATCGGCACGATCTCGTCGCGAATCTCCTTGGTCACCGCGTGGAGCGAGACCGCAAGATTGACGCCGATCTCCTTGCCGGCCTTCTCCATCATCGGCACCACGCCGGAGGTGGAGAGCGTGATCCGCCGCTTGGACAAAGCGAGCCCGTCGCCGTCCATCACCAGCGTCAGCGCATCACGGACATTATCGAAATTATAGAGCGGCTCGCCCATGCCCATCATCACGATGTTGGTGAGCATGCGGCCTTCCGGCTGGCTCGGCCATTCGCCGAGCGCATCGCGCGCGAGCATCACCTGGCCGACGATTTCGCCGGCGGTGAGGTTGCGCACCAGCTTCATCGTGCCGGTGTGGCAGAAACGGCAATTGAGCGTGCAGCCGACCTGGCTCGACACGCACAACGTCCCCCGATCGGCATCGGGGATGAACACCATCTCATAATCCTGGCCGTCGTCGGACCGGAGCAGCCATTTGCGGGTGCCGTCGGTCGAAACCTGCGCGGTCACCACTTCCGGCCGGCCGATGACGAAGCGTTCTTCCAGCCAGGGGTGCATCGTCTTGGCGATGTCGGTCATCGCCGTGAACCCGGTCGCGCCCCGATTATAGATCCAGTGCCACAGCTGCTTGGCGCGCAGCTTGGCCTGCTTGGGTTCCAGCCCGGCATCGGCCAGCAGCGCGCGAAGCTGGTCGCGGGTCAGGCCGATCAGGTCGACACGGCCGTCGGCGCGCGGCACGGCGGCGCGCGGCACGGGCACCGGATCGATGCCGCCGGGAATCTGCATGGGAGCGTTCATGGGGCGCCACATAGTCAAAGTCGGCGGATTTTGCCAGTGATCGGCCCGCGCGTCGCTAGCCGATCCCCGCGCAGGCGAGCGCGGCCGCGTCGATCGCGGTGGCTGCCCCGCGCAGATTATAGTGATCGATGTGGCGCTTACCGTCCTCGCGCCGGGTTTCGACGCGCATGCCTTCGGCCCCGCGCATCGCCGCGATGATCGCCGCATCGGCGCGCGCATCGGGCGCCCAGGCATCGGCGCCGCCGGCAACGAGCGTGAAGCGCCGGCCATCCACCGTCAGCGTGACGGGCGCCCCTTTCTGCTTCACCGTGCCCAGCCGGATATGAACCTGACCGCGCACCTCCCGCCCCGGCCAGTTGGCCACCGAGGCGAACGGGCGCCAGCCCGGCCCGGCCCGCGCGTCGATCGCTTCCGAAATGGCGTAGCAGCGCAGCGGGCGCGCATCCTTGAACGCCGCCCAGCCGCCGAACAGGCCAAGCGGCTCGCGCGCCATGGCCGGCGCGCCCGTCAGCGTCGACGTCAACGCCAGCGCGATTCCGACGATCAGGCGCATCATGCCGGCGCCTGCCCGGCGCCTTCGTGAATCACCGTTTCGCGCCCTCCTGCGATCATCGCGATCGATCCCTGCGGCTGCCCCGCCGCCACCGGCGCGCGACAGGCCGAATCGACTGCCGCGCCGGTCAGCAGCCCGCGCAGCACCCGGCCCGAAAGGCCGTGCATGATCACCAGTCGATCCCCCACATCGCCCGCACGTTCGCCGATCCACCCCCGCAATCGCCCCGCCACATCATCATACCATTCCCCGCCCGGCGCCCGCCGCACGAACAGCCCGCTCACCGGATCGATCAGGCGGCCGCCCTCCGCCCTGATGGCATCATAATAAAGGCCGCCCCAACCGCCCATGCCCATTTCGCGCAGGCGCGGATCGGTGCGCGCCGCGTGCCAATCGAGTTCGAGATGGTCGCAGATGATCGCCAGCGTCTGCAGCGCACGGCCGGTATCGGAGGCCCACAGGGCGAGCGCCGGACCGACCCCCAGCCGGTCGCGCAGCGCCCGGCCCATCGCGTCGGCCTGCGCGACGCATGCGGGTGAGCGGCGTGTGCAACTCCTCGCCCTGCATCCGGCGGGCGGCGTTGAACACCGTTTCGCCGTGGCGCGCGATATAGGTGCAACCGGCGATGGCCGGCACGACCGGGCTGGTCATACCGCCAAACCGGGGACTGTAACATTAAGGCAACACTCGGAATCTGGCTGCATATTGTTCATCCGGGCGACAGGTGGCGGGGTCTCTAAGGCGGGCAGCCCCTTGTTCGGGGCATGTACCTGATGGAGCTTTTTATGCGTAAAGTTGCAACCGCCCTCCTCCTCGCTTCGGCCGTCGCCGCGACGCCGGCGCTGGCGCAGGATGCCGCCCCGTTCAGCGGCCCGCGCGTGGAAGGCGTGATCGGCTGGGACCGGACCCAGGCCAATGGCGGCCATGATGATGGCGTGCTGTACGGCATCGGCGCCGGCTATGACTTCCAGCGCGGCAACACCGTGTTCGGTGTCGAAACCGAACTGACCGATTCCGACGTGAAGCAGTGCGTTGGCGCCGAAACGGCCGCCGATCCGCGCGTCTGCGCCAAGGCCGGTCGTGACATCTATGTCGGCGGCCGCGCGGGCTTCGTCGTGGGCGGCTCGACGCTGCTCTACGCCAAGGCCGGCTACACCAACGCCCGCTACAAGGCGTCGATCGACGACGGCACCGTGCGCCTGACCGACGGCAACAACCTCGACGGCATCCGCCTCGGCGCCGGCGCCGAATATGCGGTCGGCCCGAACTCGTTCGTGAAGGCGGAATATCGCTATTCGAACTACGAGCAGGGCATCGAGCGCCACCAGGCGCTGGCCGGCTTCGGCTTCCGCTTCTGATCGCCTGATCGGAAACGGGCACGCCCGACAGGGGCGGCGACGGACCTCCGTCGCCGCCCTTTTCATATGTTGCATATTCGCATCTTGCCTGCGCAACACCCGCCCAAAATGAACGCAATTTAGCCATTTGACATGTTGCCATATCGCAACATCGCCGATTTTCCGCTGGATCGCCCCCCGCCCGCCGACTAGAGGGCCGCCGCAAGCCGCCCCCGTTCGGGGATGAGAGACAAAAGCACTCGCGGCCCGTTCATCAGGAGTTTTACATGAAGCGTTTTGTTGCCGTTGCGCTTGCCGCGACCGCCTTTGCCACGCCCGCCTTCGCGCAGGACGACGCCGCCTTCACCGGCCCACGCGTCGAAGCCATCGTGGGCTATGACAATGTCGGCGTGCCCGGCGCCAGCAACCCGGACGGCGTGCTCTATGGCGTCGGCGTCGGCTATGACTTCGAGGAAGCCGGCGGCATCTTCGGCGTCGAAGCGGAACTGACCGATTCCACCACCAAGAAGACGATCGGCGGCGCGAAGCTCGAATCCGACCGTGACATCTATGTCGGCGCGCGCGTCGGCGACGTGGTCGGCCCCGTCCTCCTCTACGTCAAGGTCGGCTACACCAACGCCCGCATCGACGTCGACGGCGACGGTTCGAACGGCAACGGCGTCCGCGGCGGCATCGGCTTCGAATACGGCATCGGCGCGAAGGGCTATGCCAAGGCCGAATACCGTTATTCGAACTATGAAGGCGGCGTGACCCGCAACCAGGCGGTCATGGGCTTCGGCTACCGCTTCTAAGCGGTTGCGGCCGCCGACAAGGCGGCAAAGCGATGGAGGAAGCCGGGGTAGCATGCCCCGGCTTCCTTTTTTATGCGCCCCCCTCTGGCGGGCACCAACAGCCGCGCTATAACGCTAGTCCGTTTAGGCTGCGGGGAATCCGGGGAAGGTATGAAGGCTACAATCGAGCGGGCGACGCTGTTGAAGAGCCTGAGCCACGTCCAATCGGTGGTGGAACGGCGCAATACCATTCCCATCCTTTCGAACGTGCTGATCGAGGCGGCGGCCGAAGGCGGCCTGCGCCTGATGGCGACGGACCTTGATCTTCAGGTCGTCGAAACGATCGAAGCGGCGGTCGACGTGGCCGGCGCGACGACGGTTTCGGCGCACACGCTGTTCGAAATCGCGCGCAAGCTGCCCGAAGGTTCGCAGGTCGAACTGTCCGCCGGCGACGGCAAGATGAAGATCGTCGCGGGCCGATCCAACTTCAACCTGCCGACGCTGCCGCGCGACGACTTTCCGGTGATCGCCGAAGGCGAGCTGCCGACCCAGTTCGAGCTGCCCGCGGCGACGCTGCGCCAGATCATCGACAAGACGCGCTTCGCGATCTCGACCGAAGAGACGCGTTATTATCTGAACGGCATCTTCCTGCATGTTTCGGATGAAGCGCAGCCGGTGCTGAAGGCGGCCGCCACCGACGGCCATCGCCTCGCCCGCGTGACGGTGGCGCGGCCCGATGGCGCGGCCGGCATGCCCGACGTGATCATCCCGCGCAAATGCGTGGCGGAGCTGCGCAAGCTGCTCGACGAGGTGGACGGCACCGTCGAACTTTCGCTGTCGCCGACCAAGATCCGCTTCGGCCTCGGCACCGCGATCCTGACCTCCAAGCTGATCGACGGCACCTTCCCGGATTATTCGCGCGTCATCCCGACCGCGAACGACAAGCTGCTCAAGCTCGATCCCAAGAGCTTCATGCAGGGTGTCGACCGCGTCGCGACGATCGCCAGCGAGAAGACGCGCGCCGTCAAGATGACGCTCGAACGCGACAAGATCGTGCTTTCGGTCACCAGCCCGGAAAATGGCGCGGCGGCCGAAGAAGTGCCCGGCGAATATGTGTCGGACGGCTTCGATATCGGCTTCAATGCCCGTTATCTGATGGACATTCTGGGCCAGATCGAAGGCGACAGCGTCGAAGTGCATCTGGCCGATGCTGCCGCGCCGACGCTGATTCGCGAGAATGACAAGGCGCCCGCGCTCTATGTGCTGATGCCGATGCGGGTCTGACCCGCCGGCATCGCATGTCTTGCCGCCCGCGCGACCGGGCCGGGCCGAAACGGCCCGGCAGGTTCATCCTCGCGCGGTGATTCGTTCGAATATGGCGGGGTGGAGCGGCTGATCGAAGGCCGCGCCGACCATGAAATCATCCGACCAGACGACGCGGGCCGGCAGCGCCTCCAAGCCGGGCAGGCGCAGCCATACGGCCTGATCGGGCTGCAGCGTCCAGTGCCAGCGGCAACGAAACCCTTCCGGTGACAGATCGAGCACCTCGACCGTGCCGCCTTGCGCGCCGCGTTCGCGAAAGCCGCCCGAAAGCGATGTCCGCACCCGTTCGGACCGGCGCGGGCCGCGCTCATCCGTGATCAACTCGCCCTGCACTGCCCCGCCCCCCATCTATGCTGACGCCATTTTGCGACGATGCGGCCCGCCGGTCCAGCGCGATCGCGGGGCTTGATCAGCCGCCCGCCTGCCAGCTGCGGATCGCTTCGACCGGCCAGAGCAGCATCAGCACATTGAGCGTCAGGTTGTCGCGGATCACCCACAGGGTGAGCAGTTCGAAGCCGATGGCGATCGCGATCGTCGCCAGCACCGGCAGGCGCCGCGCGAGCAAGAAGCCCAGCGCCATCCAGCCGATATCGGCGGCGGAGTTGAGCACGCTGTCCCCGGCATAGCCAAGCGCGATCGTCGCTTCGCGATAGCGATCGATGACGAGCGGCGTGTTTTCGAGGATCTCCCACGCCGATTCGATCGCTACCGCCAGGATCAGCCGTTCACCCACCGGCCGCCGCCGCAACAGCAGCCAGCCGAGCGCGTAAAAGAGGAAGCCGTGGATGATGTGGCTGGGCGTGTACCAGTCGGCGATGTGCTGGCTGTTGCCCGCGTCGATCGCGCCATGCCACAATTCCACCGTCCCGCAGGTGCAGATCGGCGGCCGCCCCATGGCGAGCAGCACGACGACCGTCGCGACGGCGATGCCCGCCGCGATCGCCGCATGGCGCACGCTCAGCGCGCCGGTGCGCGGCGCCATTCGATCGTCACCCAGCCGGTCGGCGTTTCCGCTTCGAGAAACAGCCGGTCGCCATCCAGCCGGCAATGGCGGACCTGATCGCCCTGGATGTCGGGATACCAGGCGCCATCGATATGATGGGTGACGATGCTGTGGGCGGCATCGACCGTGAAACGGCCGAAATAGCCGACATAGCCATGATAGGCGTCGATCACCCGTTCAGGCGGGGTGGCGGCGGGCGGCGTGCCGAAGGGGGCGATGCCGGGCCGCAACATATGCACCGACATATGTCCATCGGGCGCATAGATGATCACGCCGCGCGGGTGATCGCCAAAGGGATGTTCGATCACGTCGTCGGGGCGCCGGTTGGTCCACAACACCAGTTCCCAGGCGCCGAGCAGCGCGTTGCGCAGCTTCACGTCGGCCTCAGTCATCCCATCTCCCTCCTGTCCGGGCGGCGGCACGCGCGAGACCCGTGAGCATGACGGCGAGCTTCGCCCCGCCCCGCCGCGTTGTCGAGCGAAACCGGTGTCATTTTCGTCATCTAGGCGCCATCGCCTAATCCGTCCCGATCATGCTGCCCGTTGCCCAGAAGGCGCATGGCGCGCGCGGCGATGCGCGCGATTGTTGACCTGATCCCCCGCGCGGATGCAAAGGCAGCCATGCCCTACGCCAATCTTGCCCGCCGCGGTGTCCTTTTCGTCCTGTCCTCGCCGTCCGGCGCGGGCAAATCGACGATCGCGCGCAAGCTGCTCGCCGCCGATTCCGGGATCACCATGTCGGTTTCCGCGACCACGCGGCCGATGCGCCCGGGTGAACAGGATGGCGTGGATTATCATTTCGTCGACCTGGAAAAATTCCGCCAGATGACCGCCGACGGCGAGTTCCTGGAATGGGCGCATGTCTTCGACAACCGTTACGGCACGCCCAAGGCGCCGGTGCATGCCGCGCTGGAATCGGGCCGCGACGTCCTGTTCGACATCGATTGGCAGGGCGCGCAGCAGCTGCACCAGCAGGCCGGCGGGGATACGGTGCGCGTGTTCATCCTGCCGCCATCGCTGGACGAACTGCGCCGTCGGCTGGCCGGGCGCGGCACCGACAGCGAAGATGTCGTCGCCCGCCGCATGGAACAGGCCACGTCCGAAATCAGCCATTGGGACGGCTATGATTATGTGCTGGTCAATGACGATGTGGACCGCTGTTTCGAACAGGTCCGCACGATTTTGACCGCCGAACGGCTGAAGCGCCGGCGCCAGACCGGCCTGATCGGCTTCACCCGCAAGCTGATGGGCTGATTGGCGGGGGAACAGGAAAGCCGCTAGCTTGTTTCGCATCCATATCCTTGCGGGAGGGATGCGCATGATCAGGCTGGTGCTGGGCGCGATCGCAGGTGGCGTTGCGCAATTCATAGTCGGCTTCATCTTCTGGGGCACGCCGCTGTCGCGGCTGGCCTATACGACCGCCGGCGAGGCGGAAAATGCGGCGGTGCAGGCGGCGCTGGCGCAAAATCTGGCAAGCACGGGCACCTATGTCGTGCCCTGGCCCGATACCGCGCAGGGCACGGTGCTCTACGGGCGCGGGCCGATCGCCACGGTGCATTACAATGTCGCGGGCTTCCCCGCCTTCGATTCGGGATCGCTGATCGCCGGGCTGGTGCTTTCGATCCTGACCGCGATGCTGATCGGCCTGGCGCTGTGGAGCATTGCCACGCGGGTGACCAGCTTTGCCGAACGGCTGAAGCTGATCGCGCTGTTTGCCGGGGCGGCCGTGCTCTACCTCCATATCGGCCAGCCGATCTTCAACCATTATGGCTGGGGCTATTTCATCTATCTCGCCATCGCCGATCTGGCCGGCCTGATCGTGGCGGGCGCGGTGATCGCCCGCTGGTTCCTGCCGAAGCCGGTGGCGTGAACGACGAAGCCACCGCACGGGCGCTGATCGCGCAGCTGGGCCTTGCGCCCCATCCCGAAGGTGGCTGGTATCGCGAAACCTGGCGGGCGGAGGCTGTGGAGGGCGCGCGGGCGAGCGGCACCGCGATCCTGTTCCTGCTGGAAGCCGGCCAGCATTCGCACTGGCACCGCGTGGATGCGACCGAAATCTGGCTGTGGCATGCGGGCGCGCCGATCCGCCTTGCCACCGCTGGCAAGGGCGATCCCGAAGGCCGCCATGAAATCCTGCTCGGCGGCAATCTGCCGGCGGGGGAGATTCCGCAATATGTGATCCCGCCCGGGCGCTGGCAGGCCGCTTATGCCGATCGCGGCTGGGCGCTGGTGTCCTGCGTGGTTTCCCCCGGCTTCGACTTTGCCGGGTTCGAGCTGGCGCCGCCCGGCTGGACACCCGAGGGCGCGGTTGAAGGCGATTAGATCAGGGCGTCCCACAGCAATTTGATGCCGACCACGATCATCAGCACATAGACCAGCCCGTAAAAGCGTTCGGCCGAAACGCGACGGACCAACGCGACGCCCGCGAAGGTGGAGACGATCGCCACCGGCAGCAAGGTCGCGGTCGCCCACAGATTCGGCGCGGTGAACTGGCCGAGCGCGGCATAGGCCGGAACCTTGATCCAGTTGACCGCCGCGAAGAAGATCGCGTTGGTGCCGATGAAGATATCGCGCGGCAGGCGGCGCGGCATCACCCACATCTGAAAAGGCGGGGCGCCGGCATGGGCGATCTGGCTGGTGAAGCCGGATACCGTGCCGAACAACGTGCCGACCCAGCCGGGTGATTGCGACGAAGCGGTGATCGCCCCGCGCCGATCGACCCACAGGCGATAACCGCCGAACAGGATGGAGATGCCGCCAACCGCCGCCAGCACCGCATCCGCCGAAACGCGCGCGGCCAGCAGCCAGCCCAGGAAGATGCCGATGGCCGCACCGGGCAGCGTGACGGCGAGCACATGGCCATCCCATGTCTTGCGGAACGCCCAGACGCCGACGGCATCCTGCACGATCAGGATCGGCAACAGGATGGCGGCCGCCTGCACCGGCGGCATGGCGAGCGCGAGCAGCGGCATGCCCAGCGCGCCAAGGCCGGCAAAGCCCCCCTTGGCCAGCCCGACCAGGATGACGGCGGGCACCGCAAAGGCAAAAAAGGTCCATTCGGCAGGCATATGCGCAATCATCCTTCAGGAAGCGCGGCGGCGGGCGCAAGACCGCCGCGTTCGGACAGGGGAGAAAAAGCGCCGGCAACACGCGTCATCGGGACGATCTTCGCCGCTGCCGCCGGCTACACTCCCGGTTCGACGGGATCGTTACGATCAGGAATGCCGCCGGCTCGCAGCCCTCCGTCCTCGTCGAGGCGGCGGGCGAACGAACCGACGGCACACCGATCCATATCGAGGGCCCGGCTCACAGAAGTCAGGCCGCGTCGACCAACACGACCTCCGCATCCTCGAGCGCGGTTACGGTGATCCTATCCACGTCGCGGATCGCCGCCCCGTCGCGGGCGTCGACCGTGACCTCGTTCACCGTCACGCGGCCCTTGGCCGGCACCAGATAGCCACGCCGGTCGGCACCGATATCGTAGCTGGTGCTTTCCCCCGCCTTGAGCGTCGCACCCAGCACGCGGGCATTGGTGCGGATCGACAAGGCATCGCCATCCTCGTCATAGCCGCTGGCCAGCGCGACGAACCGGCCCGCCCGCTCGCCCTTGGGAAAGGGGCGCGCCCCCCAGCTCGGGCTTTCGCCCCGGCTGGTCGGCAGCAGCCAGATCTGGAAGATGCGGGTATCGACATCTTCCATATTATATTCGCTGTGCGCGATCCCGGTGCCGGCGGACATCACCTGCACATCACCCGCTTCGGTGCGGCCATGATTGCCCAGATTGTCCTTATGGGTGATCGCCCCTTCACGGACATAGGTGATGATTTCCATGTCCGAATGGGGGTGCGGCGGAAAGCCCGTCTTCGGCGCGATCACATCGTCGTTCCAGACGCGCAGATTGCCCCAGCCCATGCGATCGGCATCATGATAGCCGGCGAAGGAAAAATGGTGATGCGCGTCGAGCCAGCCGTGATTGGCGCCACCCAGGCTGGAAAAAGGCCGAAGTTCGATCATGGTCCGTCTCCATCGGCGCGCCGGAAAGGCGGCCTCTGCTTGACGAGGAGATAGGCGCGGATCGTTGAACTATAAACGCGAATGATCGAAAATCATCGTTTCCAAATATGCTATACAGCGGTGCTATCCGCCTTGATGTCGCCCTGCGGCTCCAGCGCGGGTTCGGGAACGACCGGCGGGGCTGCCGGCCGTGGGCTGAGCAGGG
Organism: Edaphosphingomonas laterariae; assembly: GCF_900188165.1. GTDB lineage: Bacteria > Pseudomonadota > Alphaproteobacteria > Sphingomonadales > Sphingomonadaceae > Sphingomonas_E > Sphingomonas_E laterariae. The sequence goes on from NZ_FZOS01000017.1 coordinate 63,182, forward strand.
CCGCCGTTTCGATCTTGTCGAGCGCGCCCCGCGCGCCGGCATAGCGCCGCGCCGCCGCCATCCATTCCTGCGCGCCATCGCGGCCGGGCATGCGCGACACCTCGGCTAGCGCCTCGCCCACCCGGCCGCCATCCAGCGCGCGCCGGGCCCGCGCCAGGCGATCGGCGGGTGCCGGCGAAGGCGTGTCGGACTTGCGGATGACGATCATGCCGGAAATTTCGCGCCGGAAACCGTCCCACCAGCTTTCGTCGGGCGATTGGGATTGCAATGTCGGCGCAAGATCGCCCAGCCCGGCGCGAAGATCGTCGAGCGTGACGGGCTGGCGCGCCGCCGCGATGATCGTGGCGACCGCCTGCGGCTGCGTCGCGCCGAAGCGATCGCGCAGCAGGCCTTCGATATAACCGAGCTGGACGCCGCGATCGAGCGCGCGGCGGGCCGCAAAGGCGACGAGCAGACCTTCGGCCCGATCGGCATTGCCGACGGCGGCGCTGGCGCGCGCGTCGATCCGGCCGAGCCGCGCCTCGATCTCCGACACGCGGCGGTCGATCGCCGCTTCGGCCATCGGATCCACCGCCGGAAGCGACGCGTCCGGCCCACCCGCCTGCGCTTGCGGGACGGCCGGCTGCGGCTGCACCGGCGCGGCGAGGATCGGCGTCTGCTTCGTCAGGAAATCGGCCGCCGGGCGCCAGGAATGCACGGCATAGGCCGTGGCCCCGGCACCGGCGACAAACGCGACCACGCCCAGCAGCATTGCGCGCCTGGCACCGCCGGAACGCGGCCCGGATGCCTGCTCCTGCCCTTCGAAATCGCCGACCACATCGTCCATGCCGTTCGCCCGTTCCTGTCCGCCAGTCAGCCCGCTTGATCGCACAGCCCGGCCGCCGCCGCCAGTAGCGCGGCATCATCCGGCCGTTCGGCCACCGCCACTTGCGCCCACCCTTCGCCCGCGGCACGGGCCGCAGCGGGGCTGATCGCGGCGATCCGGGTGCGCCCGCGATCCGGCGCCAGCGCCGCGAAACGGGCTGCCGCGCGTGGCGAATGGAGCATCGCCACCGCGCCGCCGGCCAGCGCCTCACGCGCGGCACCGGGCAGGCCATCGACCGGATCGGCCGCATAGACGATCTTGCGCACGATCCGCAGCGCGGGATGATCGACCTCGCGATGTTCGCGCCCGGCCAGGTGCAGCACATGGGCGTGCCCGGCCGCCGCGATCATCGCCAGCAGCACATGAATGTCGCGATCGCCCGCCGTGATGCGGGTGAACCCCGCCGCGCGCGCGGCCGTCGCCGTCGCCTCGCCCACCGCGAAGACCGGCAGGCCATGATAAGCGGCGAGCTGCGCCCCGCCATGGCGGAGCGCGTTGACCGAGGTGAGCATCAGCACATCATAAGCCGCCGGATCGTCCGCAGACCACGGGATGGCGGCCACCGTGAACAGCGGCGCGACACAGCTGGCAAGGCCGAACGCGGCGGCCCGCGCCGCCGTTTCCGACGCGGCCGGCTCGGGCCGGAGGATGAGCAGGGGCCTCACGCCCCGAACAGGCTCCGCAAGGCGGGGCTGGCGCGGGCGAGCAGGTCATAAGCCAGCGCGGCAGCCCCCTGGTCGCCGGAGACCATGGTTTCGCCGGCGACGCATTCGGAGCCGTCTTCGTTCAGGATTTCGGCGCGCAGCCACAATCCGTCGCCTTCCACCAAAGCGAGCGCCGCGACGGGCGAGCGGCAATCGGCGTGCAGCGCAAGCAGGAAGGCCCGTTCGACACGGACGCAGGCGCTGGTCGGCGCGTGATCGACAGGCGCCAGCGCGGCGCGAAGCTCCGCATTGTCGGTCAGCGTTTCGATGCCCACCGCGCCCTGCGCGGGTGCCGGCAGCATCTCATCGAGCGGGATGGGTGCGCCGATGTCGGGCTGGTCCAGCCGTTCGAGCCCGGCGGCCGCCAGCAATGTGGCATCGGCATCGCCCGCCGCCAGCTTGCCGAGCCGGGTGGCGACATTGCCCCGAAACAGCGTGATCGTGGCATCGGGCCGTTCGCGCCGCACCTGCGCCGCGCGGCGCGGCGAGGAGGTGCCGACCACCGCCTTTTCAGGCAGCTCGGCCAGGCTGTCCGCGCCGATCAGCCGATCGCGCACGTCGGCGCGCGGCAGCATGGCGGCGATTGTGATTTCAGGCGGGCGGATGGTTTCGACATCCTTCATCGAATGAACCGCGAAATCGATATCGCCGTCGACAAGCGCGCGATCGAGTTCCTTCGTCCACAAGGCCTTGCCGCCCACTTCGGCGAGCGCGCGATCCTGAATGCGATCGCCGCTGGTCTTCACCGTCACGATCTCGATCGCGTCTTCGGCCCAGCCATGCGCCGCCCGCAAGGCGGCAAGGACCATGCGGGCCTGGGTGAGAGCGAGGGGCGAACCACGGGTGCCGAGGCGAAGGGGAAAGCGCATGACGGTTGCCCTAACGCGCCAGGCGGTGGCAGGGAAGCGGCATGACTCTCATCCTCGGCCTCGAATCCTCCTGCGACGAAACTGCCGCCGCGCTCGTCACCGCCGATCGCGCGATCCGCGCGCACCAGCTGGCGGGGCAGGAAGCCGATCATCGCCCCTTCGGCGGCGTGGTGCCCGAAATCGCGGCGCGCGCGCATGTCGAGGCGCTGACCCCGCTGGTCGAGGCGGCCCTGGCCGAAGCCGGCGTCAGCCTCGCCGATGTCGACGCCATCGCCGCCACCGCCGGCCCCGGCCTGATCGGCGGCGTGATGGTGGGCCTTGTCACCGGCAAGGCGCTGGCGCTGGCCGCCGGCAAGCCGCTGATCGCGGTCAACCATCTGGAAGGCCATGCGCTTTCGCCACGGCTGGCCGATCCCGATCTGGCTTTCCCCTATCTGCTGCTGCTGGTTTCGGGCGGCCATTGCCAGCTGCTGCTGGTCGAAGGCGTGGGCCAGTATCGCCGGCTGGCGACGACGATCGACGATGCCGCCGGCGAGGCGTTCGACAAGACGGCCAAGCTGCTCGGCCTCGGCTTTCCGGGCGGGCCGGCGGTGGAGAAAGCGGCGCTGGCCGGCGATCCCAAGGCGGTGCCGCTGCCCCGCCCGCTGGTCGGATCGGGCGAGCCCCATTTCTCCTTCGCGGGGCTGAAATCGGCGGTGCTGCGCGCCCGCGATTCGGGCCTCTACAAGGCGGAGGACATTGCCGCATCCTTCCAGCAGGCGGTGGTCGACTGTCTGATCGATCGGACGCGGCGGCAGCTGGCCAACGTCGAGGCATCCGCGCTGGTCGTGGCCGGCGGCGTGGCGGCGAACAAGGCGGTGCGCGGCGCGCTGGAGGCACTCGCCGCCGACCATGGCCTGCGTTTCGTGGCGCCGCCGCAATGGCTGTGCACCGACAATGCGGCGATGATCGCCTGGGCGGGCGCGGAACGTTACAAGGCGGGGCTGTTCGACGATCTCGACGCACCGGCACGGGCGCGCTGGCCGCTCGATCCCAATGCGGAAAAGGCGCGTGGCGCGGGGGTGAAGGCATGATCGGAGTTTTGGGCGCCGGGGCATGGGGAACGGCGCTGGCCCAGGTGGCCGCCGCCGATGGCCGCGAGGTCCGGTTGTGGGCGCGCGAGCTCGAAGTGGTCGCCTCGATCAACGAGGCGCATGAAAACCACCTCTTCCTGCCGGGCGTGCCGTTGGCGCCGTCGATCCGCGCAAGCGACGATCTGGCATGGGTGGCCGAGGCCGATCCGCTGCTCGTCGTCACCCCGTCGCAGCATATGCGCAGCGTGCTGTCCGGCCTCGACGCCCGCCAACGCCAGCTGATCCTGTGCTGCAAGGGGATCGAGGCGGGCACGATGCAGCTGATGCACGAAGTGGCGCACGAAACCTGCCCCAGCGCCACGATCGCGGTGCTGTCCGGCCCAACCTTCGCGCATGAGGTGGCCAAGGGCCTGCCCACCGCGATCACGCTGGCCTGCGCCGATGCCGGCATCGGCCGTAAGCTGGCCGCCCTGATCGCGCGCCCTGCCTTCCGCCCCTATCTGGCAACCGATGTCGTCGGCGCGGAAATCGGCGGCGCGGTGAAGAATGTGCTGGCGATCGCCTGCGGCGTCGTCGAGGGGCGCGGGCTCGGCCAGAATGCCCGGGCGTCGATGATCAGCCGGGGCTTTGCGGAAATGACCCGCTTCGGTCTGGCGCGCGGCGCCCATGCCGAAACGCTGGCCGGTCTTTCGGGGCTGGGCGATCTGGTGCTGACCTGCAGTTCGACCAGCTCGCGCAATTTTTCGCTGGGCGTGGGCCTAGGCCAGGGCCGCGCGGCGGCCGATCTGCTCGCCGATCGCCGCACCGTGGCCGAGGGTGCCTTCACCGCGCCGGTGCTGCGCGCGGCGGCGGCGGCGGCGGGCGTCGACATGCCGATCGCCCAGGCGGTCTGCGCACTGCTCGAAGGTGAAGCGACCGCCGAGCAGATGATCGACGCGCTACTTGCCCGCCCGCTCCGCGCCGAGTGGTGACGACGCGCCCACGCCTGCGGGCGCGGGCTCGTTCTTCTTCAGCTTGAACAGCACGCGATCCTCGGCGGTGAAGCCCTTCGTCCAGATGACGAGGCCGTAGCTCAACAGGATCATCGGCAGGCCGAGCACCAGTTCCAGCCATTCCGGCAGCTGAACCGCGACGACGCCGACCGCGACCGCCGCCGCCGACGCCCAGACGAGCGCCCAGCGCCAGCCCGAAACCGGCGCGTCGAGCAGGCGCGACAGCAAGCGCGCCTTGGCGATCGACGCGAAGCCGAGCGCCACTGGCAATGCCAGCGCCGGGCCGGCCGCCTGCACCGCCATCGGCCAGCCGAGCGCACGCGCGCCGAGGACGAAGGCGAAGCTCAGCCCGATCTGCAGGCCGATCGTGACGAGCGAGATCATCAGGTTGCGATGGCGGGCGATGTAGATCAGCGCCGATTCGGACACGACCGCCGTCGCCGCCACGACTTCGGCGAACAGCAGGATCGCGAGCGCGCCGGTGCCGCCGACGAATTCGGGGCCGGCAAGGCCCATCACCGCTTCGCCCGGAATCGAAAGGGCAAGCGCGATGCCGGCCTGCGCGGCGATGATCCAGAAGCCGACCTGGCGCACCTGCGCCGCCACCGCCGCCTTGTTCCCGGCCTCCAGATTCTGGGTGATGACGGGCCCCAGAATCGGATCGAAGCTGGTCTTCAGCTTTTGCGGCAGCGTGACGATCTGCTGCGCGACCCAATAGATGCCGACCACCGCCGGCGGGAAGAACAGGCCGAGGATGAAGCGATCGACATTGCGCGTGCCCCATTCGATCGCGTCCGCCGCCGCCAGCGGCATGTTGCGCCGCGCGATCGCGAACAGCGGGCGCGGCTGGGGGCGCCAGCCATGCGGCAGGCCATAAGCGCGGATGAAGGGGATAAGCGAAGCCGCCAGCGCCGCCGTCATCGACAGGGCGTAAGCGAGGATCAGGCCGTCGCGCTGCGAATAGAAATAGAAGCCGAAGGCCGCGATGCTGATCGTCCACGGCTCGATCACCGCGCGCGCGCGCACCGTGGCCGCGACATCGTGGCGATAAGCGAGTGCGGCCAGTGACACATCCGACCAGGCGATGGCGAAGATGATCAGCGGCATCAGTTCTTCGAGGCCGTTGATCTCGCTGTTCGGGAACATCAGCTGCGGCAGCGATGCCAGGATCGCGGCCGCGACCGCCGAACCGCATCCCGCGATCAGCAGGCCATCCCAGACGATATGGACGTGCGGCCGTTCATTCTTCGACAATTGCTGCGCCAGGCCGCGCTTCAGACCGAGGGTCGCGAGCTGGGCGGCGAATTCGAGAACGAGGATCGCCAGCGCGAAACGGCCAAGCTCGGTCGGTCCGTACAGCCGGCCGGCGATGAACAAGAAGGGGATGCGCGCGACAAGGCGGAGCAGGAAGCCGAAGAAATTCGTGCGCCCGCCCTTCGCCAGATCGGCGATGTCATCCTGCTGTTGCGTCGCTGTCTGCGACCCCGGCCTCTCCATCCGACGCTTCTTAGGCCGTGAAACGCCGCGCCGCGAGCCTTATTCCCAAGCCCACCGCCACCCCCGCCCCAAAAGGGGGCGGGGCGTGACATATTGGTCAGGGTTTGAGGAGCGGGCGGCTGCCATCGCCGACGATGGTGAAAGCCGACCAATAATAAGGGTGCGACGTGTTCACATCGTCCATCAACCCCTGCTGCGCGGCGCGCAGCGCGCTGGCCATCGAACTGCCGGCATCTGCGCGGAACATGCCGGATATCAGCCGCTTGGTCGCATCATAATCGTCCGGCACGGGCCAGTGGCTGGCCACCACCGAACGCGCGCCAGCCCCGACGAAGGCGCGCACCAGCCCGTCGAGCGCGAAATTGCCGCCCGTGGTGATACCCGCCTCGCGCGTGGCCGCGACGGTCGCCATGCCCGCCGTGTCGCAGGCCGACAGGATCACCACGTCGGCATCAAGCCGGAGATCGTAAATCTCCTTGAAGCTGAGCAGGCCATCCGACCCACCACTGCCGAAGGAGGTGAGGAGCGCCGGGCGTGCCGGGCATTCCGGCCGCGGCGCGGTGACGAGGCCATGGGTGGCGAAATGGACGATCCGGTAATCGGACAGATCCTGCCGGCCGACGAGCGCGGTATCCGAAAAGGCCGCGCCGGTAAGCACGGTAGAGCGCGACTGGCCGACGATGCCGCCCGCGAGCGTCAGTTCCGCCGGCGAGATCGGGTTCTCCCAGGTCGCCAGCGGCCAGCCGCAATCGCCGCTTTCGGTCTGCTTCCATTCGGCAACCGCCGTGGGGCTGAGCGACGGGCGGGCATTTTCGCCCAGGCCGAGATAGCCCTTGCTGCCCGCCGACGGCGCGATCGCGCGGACATCGGCAAAGGAGCGGGGCGACACCGCGATCGACACGTCGCGATTGCGGCCAAGCCAGGCGATGCCCCGGAAATCGAACTCGTCGGCATTGGGCCGGGCGATGCGCTTCTTATAGGCATCGACCCCCGCCTGTTCGGCGATGAGCAGATTGGGCGGCAGTTGCAGCATGGGGCCGTCGGGTTCGAAGATCAGATGCTTCGCCGCCGCGAGATCGCCTTCCACCGGGCCGAAGAGCGTCACGAACAGCTTGCGCGCCAGCGCCGCATCGAACGGATAGGTGACGGGCGCGCCATCCTCCAGCCGGACGATGCTGTCGCGCAGCCTGGCGACATCGGCCTCCAGCGCCGCCGTGGTGGCCGGCACCCGAAAGGCGCGGACCGTAGTAGCGGTGGCATAGAGGGCATAAGCGTCCTGCCCGACGAGGTTGAGCTTGTAATAGGCTTCCCCCGGCCGGAGCAGCGTCTGCAGTTCGGCCAGCGGCAGCGCCTGCGGCTGGAGCACGCGATAACGGGGATATTCGCTGAGCTTCGATTGAAGCGCCGTCTGTTCGCGTTCCAGCCCGGCCAGCGCATCGCGCGCATCGGCCAGCGCCTGCTGATCGTCCGCCGTGGCATCGGGCTTGGCGGCGAGACGGGCGATTTCGGTCCGCGTCCGCGCGATTTCCCGCGTGCGGGTCACCGACAGGCGGAACAGCGCCGACGCCTCGTCATTGCCTTCGGAAAGCTCGCGGGCAAGCACGGCTTGCGTCTGCGCGACGCCGGGGCGCTGGAGGATCTGGCTGGCGTCGAACATCTGCGCCGCCGCCTGGGGATCGCTGGCCGCACGATCGATCAGCAGCGCGAAATAGGGCTGCAACAGATCGCGCATCGTCGCCGCCGATCCCGGCATGGATGCGCTTTCCGTCACCACCTCGCCATAAAGGGCGAGCGCGCGGTCGGTCTGCCCACGCCGGCCGAGGAACGCGGCAAGCCGCGCCTTGGCCGCCAGCAGCGCGGGCGATTGCGGATGTTCGACCTCGAAGATCCGCACCGCTTCCGTAAGATAGGATTCGGCCGCGCCGTAATTGCCCTCGGCCTCGGCGATCAGCGCCAGTTCCTGCTGGGTTTCCGAACGGAGCCACGCCGTCGAGGTGACGCGACCGTTGCGGACCGAGGCAATCGCCCGCACCGAATCGTCGAGCGCCTTGCGCGCCTCGGCATTGCGGCCTTCGACGCGCAGCGCCACGCCGCGCAGTTGCAGGGCCTGACCGTCGAGCAGTTCGGCTCGCTCGAACGGGCTCAGGCGGCTGTCGATACCGCCCAGCCGTTCCAGCGCGACATTCTCGCGATTGATCTGATCGGCGAGATTGGGGCTGATGACGCCATCGGCGATCGCATTGTCTTCGCTGCCACGCGCCATCGCGACGACCTTGCGGTCGAGTTCGACCAGCGCGGCTTCCGGCTTCTTCTGGTTGAGCAGGTGGATGGCGCGGAAGTTGCGCAGCATCCGCTGGGTGACACCGTCGCGCGCGCCGATCGCGCGCTCGGCCTGCGTGAACAGCGCGTCGGCCGCGGCGAAATTGCCGAGGTTCGACTGCTGGAGCGCCTGATTGACCAGATACTCCCCGTTGCGCGCCGCCGCCGCACCCTGGCGCTGGGCGAGCGTTTCGAAGAATTCGGACGATTCGGCATAGCTGCCGCTATTGTTGCGGACATAGGCTTCGGCGAGCGCGCTATCGGGATCGAGCGTGCCCGCCTGCACGCGCGCGAAGGCGGCGGGATCGCCGGCCGAGGTGGTCGCCACCTGCACTTCGCCGGCAACCGGCCGGTCGGTGACGATCGCGGCGAGGCCGAGGCGAAGCGCCGAATCATACCCGCCCAGCCCTTCGGCGACATAGGTCGTCTTGCCGCGCGTGACGGCGTAGAGCCGGCGATCGACGCCGGCCGCCTTGTCCTTGCACGCGCTGACCGCAACCGCGCCGATCCCATCGATCGTCGCGTCGGTCGCGGGCGCGCATTCCACCGTCGCGGCGCGCCTGGCGGCCAGCCGCGCGAGCGGATCGCCGCCATCGGCGCGCAGGGCATAGAGCGCACCGACGGCGCTGGCGGCGTCACGGCAGACGATGCGGTATCCGCGATCGAACATCGTCTGCAAATTGGCGTCGGCCGGTGCATTCTGCGCGGTGCAGAGCACGCCCGTGGAGCCGATGCGGAAGCTGTCTTCCACGGAAAGCGGCCGATCGAACGCCAGCGCGGGCGCGGCCAGCGCGACGGTGGCAGCGGTGAGGGCCAGGGATTTCACAAACGAACGGCTCATTCGCCGCCTCCGGAATTGGGGGTGCTGGTTTGCGCGGCGCCGATCAGGCTGGGGTTGCCGCCGCTGCTCACGGGTTCCTCGATCGTCGGATCGGCATCCATCGGCCGGGTATCGACCAGCATCACCGGCCGGGCGATCGGGCTGCGGCTGGCGACCTTCTCGGCCGCTTCCTCCAGTTCCTCGGGGACGATCGATTCGGGCACGGGATCCTGATCCGCCACCGCGATCACGTCGGTCGCGATCGAGGCGACGACGGGATTGTCGTCGGGCACGATATTGGGTGCTTCGCAAACCGACGCGGCGAGCTGGCAGGTGTTGACCGCCGACGTGGCGGAAAAATTGGTGCTGCCTTCGATCGTGATCGCGTCGCGCACCGTGAAGTCGGCCAGGAAGCCGTTGGGCTGCTGCACCCGGCCAAAGATCACCATGTCCGCGCTGCCCGATCCCGATGAGGCCGGCACCGCCGTCACCAGCAGATTGCCGGTGCTGAACCCGCCGAAATCAACGAAATTGCCGCTATTCTGGATGAGCAGGGTGTCGCTGAACGTCAGCCGCATCTGCCCCGCTTGCAGATAGCCCTCCGGCCGCTCGGCGGCGCTCGGCCGCAGAAGCTGCTGGTCGCGGCCCTGGAAGCGGGGATTGGCGGCAAGCTGCGAAATCAGATCGGCCGACGCGACATGAATGTTCGCGCCGCTGATATCGAGCAGGCCCGACAGCGTGGTTCCGCTGCCGAACAGCCCGATGCTGCCGGTGTCGGTGACGACTTCGACGCGCTGCCCCTGAAGGCGCAGGCTGTTGTTCGCGCCCATGTTGACGAAGCGGGCATTGCCGGTGACGCGGATCACGCCCGATGTGGCGATGCCAAGGCCGCCTGTCGCGGACAGGAGCTGCGCGGCACTACCGCCATCGGCGCCGGTGAAGGTGAGGTCGCGGATCGTGATCGCGGGCGTTGCCGGGTTGGCTGCCGCCACACCGTTGAACAGGATATTGTCCGCCCGCAGCCGCTGCGCTTCGCCGGCGTCGAGCAGATAGCCCGAAACCGTGCCGCTGCCGCCGATCGTGGCGCCCGCCGAATTGACCGAGCTGAGCCTCAGGCTGGTCGTGCCGATGCCGCCCAGTCCGCCGCCTGCGCCGATCGCGATATCGCCGGAGGTGACATCGATCAGTGGTGCCGTAACGGGCCCGGCGAAGTTCGCCAGTCCCGAAACATCGACCATGACGTCGCTCAGCGCGTCAACCCCAGCCTGCGCGACAAAGCTCTGCCCGGCCGCGACAAGATGTCCGGTCGAAACCGGCCCACCGATCGCGATGGCCCCTGCCATCCGCACCGGCGCGGCATCGAGCACGGGCGTGGGATCGAAGCCGGGTGCGACCAGCAGGTCGAACATGCTGGCGTCGGCGATATAGACGGTGCCTTCGTTCGCCGTGCTGATGCCCCCGAACGATGCGCCAGTGGCGGCGAGCGCCAGCAACAGGCCTTCGGGCGCGGTGACCGTGCCGACAGCGATGCTGCCGCCCCGCGCGGCGAGGCCGACCGAGGTCTGCGACGATATGTCGCCGGCGGTGATGCCACCACCCGCGATCAGCCCGACGCCGAACGGCGTATCGGGGCTGTCGGCGCCGGTGATGCTGCTGGTGAGATCGCCGAGCGCGATATCGCCATCGGTGGTGACACCCACTTCAAACGCGGTGACGGACCCGCCCGATACCGTGCCCACGGCCTCGACATCGAAATAGCCGGGCGTGGTGACATCGCCGAACGATACGCCGCCGGCCGTGGAAATCAGCGTGACATCGCCGCCAACCTGAATGTCGCCGGTGGCGATGCCCGCCTCACCGACAAGATCGAGATCGCCGGGAACGACCAACGGGCCGATATCGACGGTCTGCCCGGCATCGACGAAGGCGAGCCCCGTTACCGACAGGCCCTGCGCCGAAAATGCGCCCGTGGTCGCCGCCGCGAATTTGCCAGTATCGACATCGCCGGTGATGGTGATCGGGCCGGCCAGACGCACCGGCTGCTGCGCGAATATCGGGGCCGGATCGAAATCGGGGCCGAACAGATCGGCCATGCTGGCGTCCGCGATATAGACCGCATCGTTCGATGCCGTGCCGGTGGAGGCACCCGCGAACGAAACGCCCTGCGTGCCGAGCAGCAGCAGGCTGCCATCGGTGGTGACGACGCCGGCATCCAGCGTACCGGCCCGCGCGACGAGGCCGATATCGCTCACCGCATCGATCGCGCCGACGCTGAGCGCGGTGCCGGCATCGATGCCGACGCGATAGCGCGCCAGCGGATCGGTGGACGGGTTGACGAGGCCGGCGCTGAGATCGCCCAGCGTGACGCTGGTGCCGGCGACGGTGGTGACCGAATCCCCGGAAACGATGTTGCGCGCCGTGACGGATGCCGCCGCCGACGTGAGTTCGACATCGCTGAGCGCGGTGATGTTGCCCGCGCTGACCGCGCCCGCATCCGACAAAAGCTCGACAACGTCGCCGCTGTCGACATTGCCGACCATGATATCACCGGTGGCGGTGACGAAGACCGCCCCGTCGCTGGCCAGATCGCCCAACCGAACCCCATCGGTCGAGAAAAAGCTCAGGCTGCCGGTGCTGGCGAAGCCGGCCGCCGTGTCGATGGCACCGCCGGCCGTCAGCGAAACCAGATTGGCCCGCACCTGCCCCGGCGCCACCGGCGCGGCACCCGCCGGATCCACCCGATCGACGATCGCGCCACCGGCGGAGACCGTCACCGTATCGGCCTGGATCGTGCCATTGTCGGTGACGACGGCGAGATCGCCGGGGGTCGCCAGCGAAAGATCGGTGTTGACCGTCAGCGTACCATTGGTGGCAGTGAGGCTGCTGGGCAGGGCCGCCATCGGCCCGGCAACGTCGCCGCCGACCGTCATCCCCAGTGAGTCGATCGTGGCCGTGCTCGATCGAATCTCGACATTGGCCACGCCAAACCGCGCCTGCCCCGTGGTGCTGCCCGCCCCGCCGGTGGCGAGGCTGATGCCGGTCACCGAACCAGCCATCAGCGTGCCCGGCTCCGTGCCCTGGAAACGTTCGGTAACGACGATGGCGACATTGCCGCCCTCGGCATCGCCGCCCGCACCGATCGTGCCGCCATTGCCGCCGTCGCCACCGATCCCGTTCGCCGTCAGCGCGACATCGGTCACTGTAACCGGCGAACCACGCACCAGCAGTACGGCGCCCGTCAAGGCGGGATCGACCAGCGCATCGCCGCCGCGTCCGCCCGCCCCGACCGTCAGGCCGTCTCCGCCGGCGCCGCCCGCGCCGCCCTGGCTGTTCGCCACGGCGATGATCGAACCGAAACTGGCCGATCCGGCGGTGACCGGGGTGGCCGTGCCGCTGGATGTGCCGATGTTGATATTGCCGCCGGTGCCGGTGCCGCCAGCGCCGCCGGCACCACCCGTGCCCGAACTGTCGTCCCCGCCGGTGCCGCCAGCGCCACCCAGACCTGTCGCATCGGCGATGGCCTGCATCACATTTAGCGTACCGTTACCGGCGGCGCCCAGCACGCTGGCCGAGCCGCCTATGCCAGCCCCGCCAGCCCCGCCGGCGCTGCCGGGCGATTGGCCGATGGCGCCAGTGCCACCAGTGCCGCCGGCCTCCAGATCGACGATGTTGAGCGTCACCGTGCTGGCAGACGCGCCATTGACCGCCACGACCTCGGCAATGCCACCGGTGCCGATGCCGCCCGCACCACCGCCAAAGCCATCGCCTCCGAAGCCTTCGGCCTCAACCTCGATCACCTCGGTGCCCGTCGTGCCGCCGACGATCGCACCTTCGCGCGCCAGGATCGTGCTGCGGCCGGCTGTGCCGTTGCCCGCTGTCACGCCGCTGCCGCCAAACCCGTCGGTATCGACATAGATGTCGCTCAACAGCGTCATCGTCCCACCGATCGCGACGATTTCGGCCGTGCCGCCCACGCCCGTGCCGCCGCTACCACTGAAGCTATCGGCACCACTGCCGTCTGCGGTCACCGAAACCGGCCCGTTGATCGAGACAGAGCCGCCCGGCTGATAGATGTTGATCCGCGCCAAGCCGCCCGTGCCCGAACCGCCATTGCCGAAGCTGCTGGCCGAACCGCCCGATCCGTCCGCCGAAACCGAAACGTCGCCGCCGATCGTGAGCGAGCCCGTACCCGCGCCGACATTGGTTTCACCACCCTGGCCAGCGCCCCCGGTCGTCCCTTCGAGGACAAAGCCGCCACTGCCCAGCACGGATGAGTTGACGTCACCCTGAATGTCGATCGTGCCGGTGACCGCCGTGAGGTTGGCAAGGCCACCCGTACCGGTGCCCGAAATGCCGTCACCACCGCCGCGGTTGGCGCCGCCATAGCCTGCAGCCGACATCGATACCGAGCCGGCGACGTCGAGCGATCCGGCCTGGTCCGACGTGACGAACACCTCTCCGCCCGTGCCGTTGCCACCGTCCACGCCAGCGGAATCGAGGCTGCCTGCGCTACCGTCGGCCGACAGCATCAGATCCCCACCGACGCTGATCGCGCCGCCGTTGGAACTCAACTGCGCCTTGCCACCCGTGCCGCTGCCCGTCGAACCCGTGCCGGTCGGATTGCCGCCGCCGGCGGCATTGGACGTAATGGTAGCGTTGCCCAAAATGCTCAGCGTCGCGCCCGTCTCGGTATAGATCAGCGCCTCGCCGCCTGTGACGTCAACGGGCGTAGAACTGTCGCCGAAATTGTCCGCGATCACCGTCGCGTTGCCGCCGATCGTCATCGTGTCGCCGCTGACCCGCGAGCCGATATGCGCGCGCGCGCCGCCCTGGATGGTCACGTCGGACGCGAACTGGCTGGAGGCCGTCGTCGACGCGACGAACAGATCGGTCGTTGCCCTGCCCGTCATCGCCGATGTGACATTGGCGCCGGAGACGTGAATGCTCGCATCGAACGGCGCGGCGGCGCCGACGAAGCTGGTATCCGCAACATTGCGGCCCGCCGAAAGCACGACGACATTGTTCACAACATCGGCCGCGCCGGCGACATCGAAGCCAAGATCGCCGCCGATCATCATCGTCACGGCGTCGTTCTTGGGGATCGACACCATGTAGATGCGGTGGTTGTCGCCCGATCCCGTGCTCGCCGGGCCGGTCGTGGAGCCAACATGCTCCAGCGGCGTGCCATCAGCGGTCGATCCGACGGTGACGTTGATGTCGAACAGGCCGTTGAGGATGGTGATCTGCGCCGCTTCGGCCGCGACATAGGCGGCCGAGCCGTTGACCGTGACAGCGCCCGACTGGGTGATCGTGGGCGCCACCACCGCCACATAGCTGCCTTCGGGCGTGGCGTTGATCTGCGCGCCCGCGCGAATATCGATGCCGCTGCCGGCCGCCGCCTGGGCGAGGCTGAAGGCACCGCCCGTGATGAAATTGCCCGATCCGTCGACCACCGGATCGCTGGTGGTGAGCAGCAGGCTGCCGACGTCGAACACGGCGCCGGCCCCCGCGATGATGCCGCCGGGGCTGTAGAACCAGACGCTGCCGCCCTGCGCCGTCGCGCCGAGGGCGTCGGTCAGCTGGCTCGTCACCTGACCGTCGAACTGCACCGCGCGGGTGGGATCGGTGGGGAGGATGCGGTTGAGGATCGTATAATCGGTGACCGCCGAATTATTCTGGAACTGAACGGTCGTGCCCGCCGGCAGGAAGCTGATCGCACCGCCGCCGACAGCCGTGTCGGTGGGCGTCCAGTTGACGACGGACTGCTGCGATCCGACCGTGATGATATCGAGGCCGGGCGCGTTGCGATCGATCGTGACGTTGCCGGACTGCACGGTCGGCGTGCCCTGGAACGCCTGCGCGAAAGCGGGCGTGCCGCCCAGCGCCAGCCCGGCCGCGAGCGCCGCGGCCGACGTCAACATCAGGTGCGCGGGCGTCATCCGCGACTTCGCATTCGGATATGCGGGCATCAACGGTCTCCCCACGGGAACAGACGGGTCGTCAGCGAGACGAGGAAGCGAACGTCGCCTTTCTGGTCGGCGAAGCGCGTGTTGCGGGTGGGCACGGCGAGCGCCATGTCGAGCCGCAGCCGGTTGGCGAGGCTCGCGCGGACGCCGCCGCCGACCGAGGTCAGCTTCTGCGGATCGCCGGGCAGGTTCTTGTTCCACACCCAGGCGGCATCAACGAAGGCGAAGGGCTGGAAGGCGATGTCGGCATCGGTGAAGGGCGAAAAGCGCCCGGTCCGCGCCTCGACCTGGAAGCCGGCGCCGCTGTCGCCGATGATCGCGCCGGGATCATAGCCCCGGCCGATCGTGTAGGTGCCGGCGGAATATTCCTCGAAGCTGAACAGCGGATCGAAGGCATATTGCGCACGCGGCATCACCGCGACCGAGAACATCGGCGAATAGGCATATTCGAGCAGGCCGCTGAAACGGACCAGCGTCGAGGTGGGATCGCCGTCGAGCCGGCTTGGCGGGGTCTGCCCGCCCGGGCAGACGATGCCGTTGCAGGCGTCGCTCGCATCGAAGATGGCGAGGCCGCGGCGCAGCTCGAACGATCCGGCCAGCCGCCAGTCGGGCGCACGCAGATAGGCCATGTCCATCGCATCGGCATCGAGCCGCAGATAGGCCACGCGCAGCTTGTCGCGATTGAGCGGGCCGATGAAATCGACCTTCTGGTTGACGAAATCGAAGCCCGCCGCGCCACGCAGGTTCAGCGCCTGCGTGCGGATGAAGGGATAGCTCGCCTCGACATTGGCGAACAGCGTCCGCGCCTCGAGATCGGCGGCACCCGTCGACACCCCGAGATCGGGGTTGGTCCACGCATAAGTGAAGCGGCCGCCGATGGTGAGCCCTTCGCCGCCGACCCGGAAATCATGGCCAAGCTGCAGGATCTGCTGCTCGTCGAACTGGGCGGTGCTGTAGAGCGAGATGATCGTGCGATCGCCCATGCCGGTCAGCCCGTTTAACTGGGCGCGCACCTGCCCGCCCCAGCGCCCGGTGTCGTGCGCGGCATAGTTCTGGACGTTGAAATCGACCTCGATCGGCGTGGTCAGCACCGTGACCTCGCCGATCAGCTCGCCCGGGCCGGTGCCGGCGGGGCGCAGCGCCAGACGCACGTCATGCCCCGGCAGATCGCGCGCCAGCAGCAGATAGCGTTCGGCATTGTTGCGATCGAAGATTTCGTCGCGCGTCAGCCGGTTGAGATAGGAGGCGATCAGATTTTCGGTGCGGCCGGCATCGCCGCGCACGCGGATCGCCGTGACCCGCGCATAGAGCACCTCGAAGCGAACCGTGCCGTTTTCGATCTTCTGCGTCGGCACCTGCACGGCGGCGAGATAGCCCTTGCGGCGCAGCAGCGTGGCGGCGGCATCGCGGATTTCGCAAATCGCCGCGACGGGCTGTTCCTTGCCGAGATAATCGGCATAGGCCGGGCGCAGTTCCTCGGCCGTGGCGCCCTTCAGATTGTTGAACACCGCATCGGTGATCGTCACCTTGATGTTCGCATAAGCCGGATCGGCCAGCGGACAGGCGGCGCGTTCGATATCGCCTTCCACCTTGAGGCGCGGCGCGGTGGTGGCGGGGGGCGCGACGGGCCGTTCGATCTCTTCGCGTGTCGGCGGCCTGATCTGGGATGGGACCGGCAAGGCCTGCGCAAATAACGGAAAAGAATAAAGTATCGACGACAGCCCAAGCGCGCCCGAAAGCGCGCGGACACCAAATCCTATTGTCACCCCAGCCCCCTGGTTCCGCGCGAATGGAGCGCGATTGACACAAAGACTAGATCAGCCTCTGCGACCTGTCATTCCCCGATTGCGGTAAAGATTCGGAAAATGGGGCGTCAAGATTCACTGGAATCAGTGATGGATAAGGTGAAGCGAATAAAAAAAGGGGTGGAACGCCAGTCGCGCTCCACCCCCTCTTTCCTGTCAGGCGCAATGCGCCCGTATTCAGGCGGCCTCGGCCGCCACCGGCGGCTTGCCATCCTTCCATTCGGCGTAGAACTGGTAATACCAGCGCCGGAAATCGCCGATCGGGCCGTCACCGTCGCAGATCAGCGCGCGTTCGACGAAACGCTGGCGATCCCAGATCACCTTGTCCTGATCGAACTGCTTGATGATGTCGCGGATCAGCGCGCGGGCGAGACCCGCCATCGGCCCTTCGGCCTGCGCCTTGGGCTGGGTGAAGGCGAAGCGCACGCGCACCAGATCCTTGTCGACCGGGGTCACGCCCGACATCAGCAAGGTTTCCGAAATGCCGCTGAACCGCGTCCAGCCCTGGCCGGGGCCGAAATTGCCATTGGCGATCTTGCCGTCGATCTCGCCCTGCGGCGTGCCCATCTTGGCGAGCACCAGGCCGTTACGCAGATGGCCGTCGAACGACAGCGTGGCATCCGGATAGGTCGCCGTGCCGTGGACATATTTGAAGTGCGCGGTGTCGGCCGCGTTCTCCGCCATGAACTGCAGCGGCGAATGGACCAGCCATTCGTAGCGATCATAGGCCGTCCAGTCGGCGTCGCCCACTTCGGCGAAGGTCTCGACCTCCCACATCGGCGCCTTGCCTTCGGGGTGGTACCAGATCCAGACGAAGCCATTGGCTTCCGCCGTCGGCCAGCCGCCGCACGGACGCTTGGCCTGCGGCGGGATCACCTTGCCATAGGGGATTTCGTTGACGACGCCGGTCTCGTCATAGCGCCAGGCGTGGAACGGGCATTCCAGCTGGTTGCCATGCACCTTGCCGCCATGGCCCATATGCGCGCCAAGGTGGCGGCAATAAGCGTCGATCACGCGGGCCTTGCCGTCCTCGCCGCGCCATGCGGCCAGTTCCTTGCCGAAGAAGCGCATCGGCCGGGCCTCGCCCGCGGGCAGCTCGTCCGAATAGCAGGCGACGAACCAGCCATAGGGATAGGGCAGGCGTTCCGCGCCGCGCTCGGCCGCGCTCGGATTGTCGGCGACGGGCGCCAGACGCCATTCCTTCAGTTCGTCCTTCGTCATCCGGTCGAGGATGGCGAAGGCGGCGACGGGCGCGGTGCGCGCGTCGGTCGCTCCGTGATTATGTCCCATATTTACCTCCTCAATCGAGCTTGAACACGCGACGGGCGTTGTCGCGCAGGAATTTGGGCCACACCTCGTCCTTGAAGGGGACGTTTTCGAGCTCGCTGAAAATACGGTCGAGGCTCAGCCCCATCGGGAAGTAGCCGGCGTAGATGATCTTATCCGCGCCACGGGTGTTGGCATAGTCGATGATCGCCTTCGGATAATGCTTCGGCGCGAAGGCGCTGGTCGAATAATAGAGGTTCGGCCATTTCAGCATCAGCTTGACGGCCAGCGCCTCCCACGGTTCGGCACCGTGGCGCATGACGATCTTCAGGTCGGGGAAGAACCAGCAGATTTCGTCGAGATGCTCGACCCTCTGGTTCTCCATCGGGATACGCGGGCCGGGGATGCCGACATTGAGCAGCACCGGAATGTCGAGCTCGGCCGCCGTGGCGTAGAGCGGGAACATATATTTGTGGTTGATCGGCACCTGCGGGAAGGTGCCCGACGGGAAGACGCTGATCGCGCTGATCCCGTAATCGCGGTGAAGGCGCTTGATGCGGCGGACTTCATCCATCCCGCCGTTCGGATCGACCGGCGCGTCGAAGAAGAAGCGATCGGGGAAACGCTCCTTCGCTTCGATCTCGTGCGGCTGCTCGCCAAAGCCGACCAGCGCCTTTTCGATGTTGAAGCGGTCCATCTGCTCGACCGTCCAGGCGATATAATCGTCGCACTCGTCGATCTTGGGCACGCCCTTGAACATGTACTGGGCGGGCATTTCGAAGGCCTGGCGGCTTTCGGCGTCGCGCAGCAGCGGCTTGAACCAGGAATACCAGTCGGCGCGGTCGGCGCGCGTCGGAATTCCCAGCATCGTGTCGATGACACGCACGTCCTTGGGTATCGGCATCAGCTCGTTCCTCTCCGTGATCGCGTGTTGACCCACGGCCTCGCCTCGTCCGGGCGGCACATGATCAACCATGCTTTCCTACCCAGATTCTTAGACATGTGTCTATCTTTTTTTGAGGGCGGCGAAACGCCCCCTCGTCGAAACGCACCAGCGCCCCGCCCCGCCCCGCCCCGCCTCGCCTCGCCTCAGCGTCGGGTAACGGTTTCCGCGATCAGCCGGCCGGCGGCGGCCAGGCTCCGTTCGAGCGGATAATCATCCGCGATATACCATTTGTGGATGATGCCGACATAGATGCTGACCAGCATCTCGGCCAGCAGATGCGGGTCGACATCGCGGCGGACATCATCGCGAATCCCCGATTCGTCCGCCATCAGCCCGGCAAAGGCATTGGCGAGGTGCGCCATCCGCCCGACGCTGATCGCGCCGCCCCAGCTTTGCCAGGAAATGCCGACAAGCAGGCGCGATACTTCGGCGTCCGCCTCCAGGATCCGCGCGCTTTCGGTGAAGGCGCCAAGGATGCGATCGGCGGTCGAGCCCGGCACATCGCGATAGCGGCCGATGAGCGCGACGAAATCATTGTCCATCCGCTCCACCAGCGCCGCGACGATTTCCGTCCGGCTGGGGAAATAATTGTAGAGCGTGGCGCGCGAGACGGACGCCGCCTCGGCGATTTCATCCATCGTCGTATCGGCGATGCCGGCGCGTTCGAACTTGGCGCGCGCCGCCTTCAGGATATTGCCACGGATCCTTCGCTTATTCTGTTCGCGCTGCGATAGGGCTTGGGCTGGCGGCAAATCGGCGTCCTGTCGATGGCGGGCAGGGGGCAATATGCCCTGCCGTTCGCGCCCTCAGCGCCCGCTTATGGCCTAAAGCGGCGATCGTCCATAGCCGCCACGCCGCCCATCCTTCCGGCAATCGGCCACGCGGTGTACCAAGGCTGCGATGAAAACGATCGTCGACCCCCGCAACTCGCTCGCCGCCGGGCTGGCGGCGCTGCGTGAACGCCATGGCGTGCCCACGGGCTTCCCGCCCGAAGTGCTGGCCGCCGCCGACGCGGCCGCGCAACGAAAGCCCACCGCGCATGTCGATCGCACCGATCGGCCCTTCGTGACGCTCGACCCCGCCACGTCGACCGATCTCGATCAGGCCTTCACCATCGCGCGCAGCGGCGCCGATCTGCTGCTGCATTATGCGATCGCCGACGTCGCCTGGTTCGTCGATGATGGCGGCCCGATCGACACGGAAGCCTGGCGCCGTGGCGCAACCCTCTACCTCCCCGACGGCAAGGCCAACCTCTATCCACCGGTGCTGAGCGAGGGCGCGGCCAGCCTGCTCGCCGGCGGCGACCGGCCAGCGGTGATCTTCACCACCCGCTTGGGCCCCGATGGCACGGCCCGGATCGACGGCATCGAGCGTGCGGTGATCCGCAGCCGCGCCAAGCTCGCTTATGACAATGTGCGACCGGACGACCTACCCGCCGACTTCACCGAATTCGCGCGCCGCGTGCAGGCCGCCGAAGCGCGGCGTGGCGCGGCGCGCGTCGATCCGCCGGAACAGGAGGTCGAACTGGCGGACGATGACGGCTTCCAGCTCTATTTCCGTCCCCGGCTTCAATCGGAGGATCAGAACGCGGCGCTGTCGCTGGCGACCAATCTGGCCGTCGCCGATCTGCTGCTGGCCCATCAGGTCGGCCTGTTCCGCGTCATGCCGCCGCCCGACGACCGCGCCATCGCGCGGCTGCGCCAGACGGCCGCCGCGCTGGGGCTCGCATGGCCGGCGATGGCGACGCTCACCCAGTTCGAACGGACGCTCGATCCCGCCGATCCCCGGCACGCCGCGTTCATGCTGGCGATCCGGCGCGCGGGCGCGGGTGCGTCCTATGCCCCCTATGAAGCGGGCGTCGTGCCCTGGCACGCCGCTGTCGCCGCCACTTATGCCCATGCCACCGCGCCGCTGCGCCGGCTGTCAACGGCGGAGCAAAAGTCGGCCATTCGGCGGCGTAAAACCAGGCCACGGTGTTACATGCCGGGGGGAGTGGCGTGAGGGCGTAGCCCGAA
>NZ_FZOS01000027.1 GCF_900188165.1 Edaphosphingomonas laterariae
CTCCGGTTCCGCTTCGCTCCACCTACGGCCGACACTGGCGATGGAGGCTTCAATGCACTAACAATCCCAGCGGGCCACTCGGCGGGGGCCGGTCAGCGCCGCCAATGCAGTAAGGGCGCAACGCCTGTTTCAGATCGTTGGATTGCAGCAGCACGGCAAGGCCGGTGATGGTCCGTTCCCCCGCCGGGGCGGATGCCAGCGATGTCAGCGCCGTCCAGATGTGCTCCTTCACCTCCGGCGTGATGATCATGCCTTCACGCATCAGGATCGCGGCGATCCAGTCAGCGGCCCATGACCGTTCATAGGCATCATCGATCCGCGCCAGCGGTTGCAGGGAAACGGAAACCTCCGATCCCTCGGTCAATCCACCGCCGAGATCATGCCAGTCGCCACCCATGGCGAGCGCGGATGCCCGGATCGATCCCCCGAAATCGAAAGCGAAAATCTGGCTGCGATCATAGCGGCGAAATTGCAGCGCCATCAGCGCCAGCAGCACGGACTTGCCCGCGCCGGTCGGGCCGACGACGAGGGTATGGCCCACGTCGCCGACATGAAGGGAAAGCCGGAACGGAGTCGAACCTTCGGTCTTGCCGTACAGCAAGGGGGGCGCTCCGAGATGTTCGTTCCGTTCCGGCCCCGCCCACACGGCCGATAGAGGGATCATGTGGGCGAGGTTGAGCGTCGAGATCGGCGGCTGCCGGACATTGGCGTAGGCATGTCCGGGGATCGAGCCTAGCCAGGCATCGACGGCATTGACAGTTTCCGGCATGGCCGTGAAGTCACGGCCCTGAATGATCTTCTCGACCAGACGCAGCTTCTCGTCGGCGATACGGGGGTCGGCGTCCCAGACGGTGACGGTTGCTGTGACATAGGCCATGCTGGCGACGTCAGCGCCCAGTTCCTGCAAGGCCATGTCGGCATCGAGCGCCTTGTTGGACGCATCGGTGTCCACCAGCGCCGATTGCTCGTTGGTCATCACCTCCTTGAGGATCGCGGCGATGGATTTTCTCTTGGCGAACCATTGACGGCGGATTTTGGTGAGGAGTTTCGTCGCGTCCGTCTTGTCCATCAGGATGGCGCGGGTGGACCAGCGATACGGGAACGCGAGCCGGTTCATCTCGTCGAGCAGGCCGGGCGTGGTCGCTGTCGGAAAGCCGATAATGGTCAGGACGCGCAGATGCTTGTCACCAAGGCGCGGTTCCAACCCGCCAGTCAGCGGCTGATCGGCCAGCAGCGCATCGAGGTGCATGGGCACTTCGGGCACGCGAACACGATGGCGGTTCGTGGAAATCGTGGAATGGAGATAGGTCAGCGTGCCCGCGTCATCGATCCAGTGGCATTCGGGCATGAAGCCGTCGAGCAGCGCCAGCACGCGGTCGGTGCGGTCGATGAAGCCGCGCATCAGCTCCCATGGATTGACGCCGGATTGCTCACGGCCCTCGTAGAGCCAGGTCTCGGCGCGAGCCGCATCTTCGGCGGGTGGCAGCCAGAGGAAGGTCAGGAAGTAGCCTGACACGAAATGCGTGCCCGCTTCCTCGAAGGCAGCTTTGCGCTCGGCATCGAGAAGAGCGGAGGCCGGATCAGGAAATTGGCTGCCGGGATAGGTCGCGGCTTCGCTTCGTTGTGCCTCAACAAAGATCGACCAGCCGGAGCCGAGGCGGCGCACGGCGTTGTTGATACGCCCGGCGACCGCGACCAGTTCGGCGGCAACAGCGGAATCCAGATCCGGCCCGCGAAACTTCGCAGTCCTCTGGAAACTGCCGTCCTTGTTCAGCACGACGCCCGAGCCAACCAGCGCGGCCCAGGGCAGGAAATCCGCGAGGCGGGTAGCGGTACGGCGATATTCGGTGAGGTTCATCATGGCCGCGCCCTCACACTGACAGATGACCGGGTATGCGCAGGTGCCTGCGGCCCACCTCGACAAAAAGCGGATCGCGTTTGGCAGCCCATACCGCGAGGAAATGACCGACCGCCCAGATGGCGATGCCAACCAGCCAGAGACGAAGGCCGAGGCCGACGGCGCCGGCCAGCGTGCCGTTGACGATGGCAATCGAACGCGGTGCGCCGCCGAGCAGGATATGCTCGGTCAGCGCCCGGTGAACCGGGATGGAGAAGCCCGGCACCGCGTCGAGCTGTTCGAGGCCACCCGCCATCAGATGAGCGCCCCGCCGCCGAACGAGAAGAACGACAGGAAGAAGCTCGACGCGGCGAAGGCGATGGACAGGCCGAAGACGATCTGGATCAGGCGGCGGAAGCCGCCGGAGGTATCACCGAAGGCCAGCGCCAGGCCGGTGGCGATGATGACGATGACGGCGATGATCTTGGCGACAGGACCCTCGATCGACTGGAGGATCGACTGAAGCGGGGCCTCCCAGGGCATGGAGGAGCCGGAGGCGTGTGCGGCAGGCGCCAGCATCAGACTGATGGAAACAGTGGCAGCGGCGGTTGCCATGATGCGGCAGCCGCGTGAAATCGTGCGGATCATGAAGGGTTTCCTTTCGGGGTGGTTGCCAAAGTGATGGGATGCGTGATGGCGTAATCGCCGTCCGGCCCCAGCCCATCGACGCGGGCGAGTTCGACCAGCCGGCGGGAAGAGCCGCGTCCGGCAAGAACGGCGACGAGGTCGATTGTCTCGGCAATCAGGGCGCGCGGGACGGTGATGACGGCTTCCTGGATGAGCTGTTCGAGGCGTCGCAGCGCGCCAATGCCGGAACCGGCATGGATGGTGCCGATCCCGCCCGGATGGCCGGTGCCCCAGGCTTTAAGGAGGTCGAGAGCTTCGGACCCGCGCACCTCGCCGACCGGGATGCGATCCGGGCGCAGGCGTAGCGACGAACGCACCAGATCGGAGAGCGTCGCCACGCCATCTTTGGTGCGCATCGCGACCAGATTGGGCGCGGCGCATTGCAGTTCGCGCGTGTCTTCAATGATCACGACGCGGTCCGAAGTCTTGGCGACTTCTGCCAGCAGCGCGTTGGTCAGCGTGGTTTTTCCGGTCGAGGTGCCGCCCGCGACAAGGATATTGGCGCGCGTGGCGACGTTCAGGCGCAGCACCTCGGCCTGAGCACTGGTCATGATCCCGGCGTTTACATAGTCGTCGAGCGTGAACACCGCGACGGCAGGCTTGCGGATGGCAAAGGTCGGCGCCGTGACGACAGGCGGCAGCAACCCTTCGAAGCGCTCTCCGGTCTCGGGCAGTTCAGCCGACACACGCGGATTGCGGGCATGAACCTCGGCGCCGACATGATGGGCGACCAGCCTGACGATCCGCTCGCCATCGGCAGCCGACAGCCTCTCCCCCGTATCGGCCAGCCCTTCGGAGAGCCGATCCACCCAGATGCGGCCATCGGGATTCAGCATCACCTCGACCACAGCTGGATCTTCCAGAAACCGGGCAATCGATGTACCGAGCGCGGTGCGCAGCATCCGCGCACCACGCGCAATCGTCTCGGGTTTCTGATGTGATGCGGTCATGGCGGCCCCGTTCATGGCGGGACGCGCAAAAGACGGACCCCGGATTGGGGTCGATTAAAAGAACCTGATTTAGGGCCGTTTCAACAGATGTTTACGCGTGTGCGGGCATCGGCGGCGCAGGGCGGTAAATAGGATGGATCGAAAGTTCAGAGCTGGTTTCCATCCGCTTCGGACTGGCCTTGTGACGAAAGATCGTGAAGCGAATCGATATCCCGCGACAACTCTTTCAGGAATCTGTCGCCGGAAGCCAGGCGCTTGCCCAGCGTCTGCATGAAGCCTTCGAAGCGCTCGTTGCCCTTGATGCGTGCCGACTGTTTCGCGCTATCTGACAGCGGCGGCGTCATGGTGAGCCAGAATTGTACGAACAGCGAAAGCGTCTCGCCGAGGATGGCGACATCTTCGTCCAGCATATCGAACTGGCGGCCAAGCTTATCCAGGCGTCGCGACATTGCGGCTTCCAGCCGTTCGGTCGTGTCACCGGACAGGAAGGATGCTACCGCAGCCTCGATCACTGCGGATTTTGAAACATTGCGACGCAGCGCCAGACCCTCGACCTGCTTCAGCAGATCCGGGGAGAAGTAGACATTCATGCGGGTGCGACTCGTCATGCCTGTCTTCCTTCTCAAAGCTCGATGCCGTCATTTGGGTCGAGTGACGCCTGCCGCGCGACCATGCGCATCCGCTGACGCATGGCACGGGCTTTGGCGGCATCGACGTCGGGCTCATCATCGAGAAAATCGAACTCCTGCGATGGCGGCGGTGGTGGCGGGATGATTTCCTCATGTTCGGGAAGCTCCGGCTCAAGACGGATACCGGCATTGGCAGGATCGTCGTCGGACCTGTTCGACGCGGGTCCGTGGCCGGCCGCGGCCGCAACAACACGGCTCGTCCAGTCGTCTGGTGCCGATGTTTCCATCTTCACCGACTGCTTGTGCAGATCGGGCGGCGGCAGCACCCGTTCCTGAAGCCGCGCATCGGCATAGTAGCGCGCCTTGGCGGCGCGGATGGGCGGCACACCCGCTACCATGACGATCTCGTCGGTTGGCGGAAGCTGCATGATCTCGCCCGGTGTCAGGAGCGGCCGCGCTGTTTCCTGCCGCGAAACCATGAGATGCCCGAGCCAGGGCGCGAGGCGATGGCCCGCATAGTTGGTGGAATCGCGCATTTCCGTGGCCGTGCCGAGCGCATCACTGATCCGCTTGGCGGTGCGTTCATCGTTTGCGGCAAAGGCGACACGCACATGGCAGTTGTCGAGAATGGCGTTGTTCTGTCCATAGGCCCGCTCGATCTGGTTGAGCGACTGCGCGATCAGGAACGCTTTGAGGCCGTAGCCGGCCATGAAGGCGAGCGCCGATTCAAAGAAATCAAGCCGCCC
Organism: Edaphosphingomonas laterariae; assembly: GCF_900188165.1. Lineage (GTDB taxonomy): Bacteria > Pseudomonadota > Alphaproteobacteria > Sphingomonadales > Sphingomonadaceae > Sphingomonas_E > Sphingomonas_E laterariae. The sequence continues at coordinate 4,850 of NZ_FZOS01000027.1, forward strand.
GAGCGCGGGGAACTCGTCCAGCATCAACAGGAGACGATGGCGTTTTCCGGTGGTTTCCAGTTCCTCGGTCAGCCGCCGCCCGACCTGATTGAGGATCAGACGGATCAGCGGCTTGGTCCGGTTGATGTCCGAGGGCGGTACGACGAGGTAGAGGTTGACCGGTTCTTTTGCTCCGACCAGATCAGCAATGCGCCAGTCGCAGCGGGCCGTCACGCGGGCCACGACCGGATCTCGGTAGAGACCGAGAAAGGACATCGCCGTGGACAGCACGCCGGAGCGTTCGTTCTCGGATTTGTTCAACAGCTCGCGTGCCGATGAGGCGATGACGGGATGCACACCGGCTTCGCCCAGATGCGGCGTGTCCATCATGGCGCGCAAGGTCGCCTCGACCGGACGGCGCGGATCGGACAGAAAGCTCGCGACCCCCGCCAGCGTCTTGTCCTTCTCGGCATAGAGAACATGCAGGATGGCGCCGACCAGTAGCGAATGGCTGGTCTTTTCCCAATGGTTGCGCTTGTCGAGACTGCCCTCGGGATCGACCAGAATATCCGCGATGTTCTGGACATCGCGGACTTCCCACTCCCCCTGACGGACTTCCAGCAGTGGGTTGTAAGCTGCGGAATGCACATTGGTCGGATCGAACAGCAGGACGCGGCCGTGATGGGACCGGAAGCCGGCCGTCAGATTCCAGTTCTCACCCTTGATGTCGTGCACGATGCAACTTCCCGGCCAGGTCAGCAGCGTCGGCACAACGAGACCGACGCCTTTGCCTGATCGGGTGGGCGCGAAACAAAGGACATGCTCGGGGCCGTCGTGCCGGAGATAGTCCTTGCTGTGCCTGCCAAGGACCACGCCATCGGGACCGAGCAGTCCGGCAGCATGGATTTCCTTGTCCTCGGCCCATCTGGCCGATCCGTAGGTGGCGACGTTGCGCGCCTCGCGCGCCCGGATGATCGACATGAAAAAAGCGGCGGCGATAGCGAACAACGCCCCGGACGTGGCGATGAACGCGCCTTCGGTGAAAATACCGGGCGCATAGGCGTCATAGGAAAACCACCACCAGAAGAAGGCCGGAGGATAATAGACCGGCCATCCCGCAACATCGAACCACGGATTGCCGAGCTGGGGCTGAAAGCCAAGGCGGAAGGCCACCCATTGCGTCGAAGTCCAGACCATCACCAGGACAATGGTGAATACAACAATGATCTGGCCCCAGAGTATTCGGCCACCACGCATACAGGCTCCAATCGGCAAGAGAGTCGGAGCCGATCAAAGAATAGACGTTTTCGAAAGCGGCAACAGGAAAAGCAGGGGTGCCGTGTTGCCGGATACTATCGGCGGCACATCGGACAGGCCCTTTCAGATGCCGATGTCGACAGAACAATTTGCGAGGTGCCAGATCGGCAAAGGCTCAAATCCCGAGCCCTCGTGTTCGCCCCATTTGCCACGATACCGATCCACCCTGCACGATGCCCGCAACCTCGCGGCCGAGCTGGCGGTCGATCACTGGCCGCCATGGGACAAGAGTGAACTCGTGGCTCTTTTCGACAATGGCGAACTTGCCGCTCGATAGATGTGCGATCCCGGTGAACTTGCCGCTGATATTTTCGCCATCGGCAGCCGCCCGGAACGGCAAGCCTTTGCTGCTGGCCATTTCCGCACCGACGCGGGCCACTTCCCTTTCTCGCAGATTGGCGAGCAGGTTGCGCCGATAGAGGATGCGTCCATTCTGCTGCCGCGTGGCATCGCCCTGTGCGATATGGTGTTCACGCCGCTGGTCCATAGCCTCGCGCACCTGCTGGCCGAACCCTGCCGGGGTAAGGTCCGAGGCGTCCGGTGTGACCAATCGCCGGTCCAGCCAGGTCGCGCCATCGGCGCCGATCTGTTTTTCCAGATCGAAGGTCGAGACGACACGGATGCTGGCCTGCCGGTTGCGACCGGCATCATAGGCGGTGGCGCGGCTCTCGAAGTCTTCGGGGATGCGCCACTGGTCGGCGTCGATCCGCTCGGCAATCCCGGCCCGGCGTAGCGACTCCAATCGCCGGACATGGGCATCGACATAGCCCTCATAATCGCCACCCGGCACACGTCCCTCGAACTTCGCCTGTTCGAGGTGGCAGCTCGGTCGGTAGATACCATTTTCCGAGATCGCAGCGATGGTGCGATCAGAGGGACGTTGCGCTGTATCGGCGGGACCGACTTCCACGATGCTGCCGATCCGGGCATCTTCAACGCGGGCCGGATCAATGCCGGGAAGATGGTGTGTTCGCCCGTCGATGCCGTCCACCACGAGCGTCAGGTTCTCGCCCATCTCGTCGGTGAGATATTTGTCCACGACGCGGCCGGTGATGGGCGCCGCGGGTGCGGCATCGTGAAGCTGGAAGGTCATCGGATCACGTTCCTGCCCATCGGCCTTCAGCGCCTTGTGCATGTTGCGGATGATGTCACCGCGCTCACCGAGTTCACGCAGCGCCGGTTCCATCTTCGCGCCAAGCTCCCAGACGCCGGGTGCATGTTCCCTAGCCAGCCCCATCTTTTCCAGCTTGGCGAGACGGCGCAGGCGAAGTGTGCGGTTGAACTGGCGGCGTGCATCTGCCGGTTCGTGGCGCAGATCGAGGAACCTTTCGTCGGCTTCCTCGGTCATGGCGCGGTCGATGCGCGTGAAGCGGTCCTGATCGATTTCGGCAGACAGCTTGCGGCTCTGCTCGATCTCGGTCACGGGGCCGAGTTCCAGCGTGGTCAGTTCGCTCGCCCGCTCACGAATACCATTGGCGAGATAGTCACCATTGATAACCAGGTTCTCGCCCAGATCGTCCTTCCCCCGAACAATGACATGGACATGGGGATGGCCGGTATTGTGGTGATTGACAGCCACCCAATCGAGTTTCGTGCCAAGGTCGGCCTCGATGCGGCTCATCAGATCGCGGGTGTGGTCGGTGAGATCGGAAAGATCGGCGGCATCCTCGGGCGAGACGATGAAGCGGAACTGGTGGCGATCATCCTTGCCGCGATCAAGGAAGGCATCTCCATCAGCGCGGTCCTCGGTCGCCGAATAGAGCTGGCCACGTTGGCCATCACGCGATGTTCCGTCGCGCTGGATGTAGCGCAGATGGGCAGCACCTTTGCCATTCCTCCCCGCGCTCTGAACGTATCGGGTTTTGACGACGACGCGACGCACTCCGGCTGCGCTGTGACGCCACCCGCCCGACAGGGTTCGGGCGCGGACATAGGCCGCGCCACGGCCACGCTTGACGCCCGGACCTTTGCCAGCGCGCGATGCCTTCCCGCTCTTTCCGGCCGAACCCGATGAGGACGACGAGGACGTCCGTGATGCGAATGACGATGATCTACTAGGGCTGTTGCTAAGCTGACGCGCCAGCTTCTTCGCCTGCGTCAGAAAGCTCTTGGCTTTGCCCGCTTTCGGCACGTCGAATTTGATCCGGCCCGGCCTGGGGCGAAAGCGATTCTCGTCGTCGGCGCTCATGAGCCCATTCCCTGCCGTTTAGACACGGAAACGGCAGATATTAGGCTATAGTGCCGGTCAAAACCCAACAAAACCAAGGCTTTGCGCCATATCGCGGCACGCGAGACCCAAAAGCAGGGTGCCGTGCGCCGCGCCCCAAAACAGTGTGCAGACAAGGGCTTGCCCAGAAACCGCCCCGACAGGGTGCCGGTTTCCTTTATCTTGCCCTCCGCCTTTCCTTCCCTTTTTGCCCTTCCTGCCGGGAATGCTGCCAGGCGCACCCAAGCCTGACTGCACACCGGAAATGGACCGAACGAGCGCGTAAACGCCATGCTCATGGCTTGTCGCCATCGCTCGCAAGGGCCACGAATATGCCGCTGTCCTGCGGCTCCTGAACGGCGGGATCGCGCAGAGAAGCGGTTGCGTGGATGTCGCTCGATGGCTGATTAACCGCCGCTGAAATGCCGCCGGATTGCGCAACGAAGAGCGGGGCTTCGCGCCAATCCGGTGGCGGCGGCGGCACGATCGTCGGCACATCAGGCGCAGTCGCCCTGCCGAGAACAGGTGCGAGCGTGGCGACATAGGCGCGTGTTTCTGCGGGCAAAGTGCGACCTGTCGCCAGATGCTCGTCATAGCGACCGGGACCGGCATTGTAGGCGGCAAGCATGGCCGCGACATTGCCATAGCGGTCCCACATCTCCCGCAGATACGCCGTACCTGCGAGGATGTTGTCACGCGGATCGTAAGGATCGCGCCCGAGGCCATGGCGGCTGCGCAGGCCCGCCCAGGTATCGGGCATGACCTGCATCAGTCCCATCGCGCCCGCCGATGAAATGGCGCGCACATCGCCCGCGCTTTCCACACCCAGCACGGCCCGAATCCAGTGCTCTGGAATGCTGAAACGCTGTGACGCCTCTGCAATGAAAGCAGCATGGGGATGCGCGGTAACAGGCGCGGGTTGCGGCGTGACCTGCGCCATGGCCGGCATCGAGCCGCTGCCAGCCGACAGAAGGGCCGTGAAGATAAGAAGGGCGCGGGATCGCATGATCTCAGTCCCGATCTTCGCGGGGCTGCGGGCGGCTCCAGTGCAGCGACCATGACGAGCCTGCATCGTCGTCGCGAAACAGATTGGCGCGGATCGGCTGCGGTAAGGCGGGATCGTCGAGCAGCACCGAGAGATATTCGCCAGCCTTTTCGCCGGTGCGTTTCCATGCAGCACCGACCTCCGGCCCGTCATGTTCAATGAAATGGACGCGATAGTCCGGCGCATTCTCCGCATCGGAATGTTCGGCGGGCACGATAACGAGATCGCGCTTCATGGTGAGCGTGACGAGCTGACCGGCGAAGCCGGATGCGTCACGCGCAAATTGACCGATCTGTGGCATGGTATGTCTCCTGTGTTTGTGGATTTGGCGTGGGTTCAATGCGTGGCCGCCCGCCATTCGTAGCGGCCATCGCCTTCCTCATCGGTCCAGAGCGGGAGCGCCCGGCCGATGACGGAACTGGCGGGAACAGGTCCGAAGTAACGGCCGTCGAGGCTGTCCCGGACGTCCCAATTCATGAGGAAGAGTTCACCGTCGCCGATGATGCGGCAGCTCTGCCAGACCGGCAGATCGCGGCCCATGCGGTCGCGCTCCAGCGCGTCCCCCATTTCGACATGATCGACGGTAATGGTCGCACCGTTGCGGCAGACGCGCTGTCCCGGCAGGCCGAGGACACGCTTCAGCAGCGGCACGCCGCGTCCGATATAGCCGCGCTCGACCATGAACCGCTCCAGCGGTTCGGGCAGCATGATGACGACGAGTTCTGGAATTTCGAGCGTATCGGCGGGAGCAACCGTGTAGAAGCCGATGGGCGCGCTGGCAGTCGCGTTCCAGATCAGCCGGGTTGGCAGATCGGCAACCGCCGTGGCGACAAGCGTGCCGACGGCCAGCATGGACACGGCGAGGATATGACGGCGGCTCATGTCCAGATCCTCCGGCGGTTGAGCCACGCGGCATGGCGTTCCGGGGTGTAGGGGTTGGGTTCCTGACCGGCACTCAAGCGGTTGTGGACGTGCCGCCAATGGTCCGGCGCAACATCCGCCGGATCGATGCCAAGCGCGTCCACGGCATCAATCAGGGCCAGCACCCGCTGGACTTGTCGCCAGCCATCAATACGCAGCAGGATCTCGCAGCCAGGACGAACGAAGGGCACGGTCTGGTACGGTTCGCCGCGACCAACGGCGCGCAGGATGTCGAGCCGCGAGACGATGGTGCCGTAATCGTTGGAGGCCCAGCGGACGAAGGCAAAGATGCTTTCGGGCGCAAAACCGATCAGACTGCAGCGGCGGTCGATGATCTGCTCAAAGCTCTTGTGACCGAACCTGATCCAGCGCTCGACCTTCTTCTTCTGGAAGGTCAGTTCGACCAATGTGGTGAACGGAGCTGGTCCGCCCGGCCGCGGATGTTCATGCACTGCACACGCGGTCTTGCCGGTCATGGCTGATCTCCTTCGGTGGGTGGAAACTCGCGGACCAGCAGCTCGCGCAACATCACGGCGACCGTGACGCCGCGCCGGAAGGCAGCGACCTTGATGCGCCCGCGTAGCTCGGGCGTGATGTCGATGGTCAGGCGGGCGGTAAACGCCTCGGCAGCCATCTTTCCTGTTACCGGCGCATCGGCGGCCCTGACCCAGCTATCGGGATTGCCCGGACGCGATGCGAAGCCGGATTTGGCGGGTGGACGTGTCATCGCACAATCCTCCCGAGCCCGAGGCTATCGATCTCGGCCACCAGCGCTGTGACCTCCAGTGCAGCCCGTTCGCCGCCATCGGTCTCTGAGACCAGTCGCCCGGTTTGTGCGGCTTCAGCGAAGGCGACGCGCTGGCCAATGGTCGTGGCCAGCAAGGGTGGATCGTGGTCCGCTAGTGTTTGGGCCGTTTCACGGGCGATGATGGTGCGCGCACCGCATCGGTTCAGCAGAAAACGGGCGGCAAGCTCGGGACGATAGATGCGTGCTTCGCTCAGAAGCGCCAGCATCTCGGCCGAGGCCCAGCCGTCGAAGGGCGATGGCTGCACCGGGATCAGCGCCAGATCGGCTGCAAGCAACGCAGAGCGCATCAGACCAGCGACACGGGGCGGACCATCAATGACGACATGATCCGCGTCACGCGCCAGTTCCGGCGCCTCCCTGTGCAGGGTATCGCGGGTAAGTCCGATGACGGTGAACAGCCTTGGCAGCCCTTCATCGCTGCGCCGCTCCGACCAGTCGAGTGCGGAGCCTTGCGGGTCGGCATCGATCAGGATGACGCGCTTGCCTTCCGCGGCCCAGGCTCCGGCGAGATGCAGCGCCAGCGTCGTCTTGCCCACGCCGCCTTTCTGATTGAGGAGCGCGACAATCATCGCCGTCCTCCCGGTTTGCCGAGAGGAAGTTCAGGCGTGCTTGTTGACGCGGGCGCTCCTTGCTTTGGGGGTGTCAGCTTGCCTTTATGGGCACCCGATCTGAGGGCCGCACCAGCCTTCGCGATGAGCTTTTCCACATCGCGCTGCCGCTCTTCAAAGTTAGATTCTGTGTTAGACTCTAAGTTAAGGGCGCGATTATCGCTTTTGTTACCGAAGGATAGGAGGTGTTTGGGTTCCCGATAGCACGAGCCTCCGGTTCCTGATGGCACGATAGTCCGGGTTCCCGATAGCACGAGACTATCCACAGGTTTTCCACAGGCCGGGACAGGCTCGAAAGCGAGCAGCATCCGGCCGCCGGTTTCGACCTCGGCGAACAGGGTGTAGCCGGGCAGTGGCTGGCGGCGGATAATGTCGCGCAGCTCGAAGGCGAAGCGCTTGAACGGCGACAGACTGCCCGATTTCTGGTGCAGGTGACGGAAGTCGAACCGCCAACCGTTTTTCTGTCGCCCACCATGCTTGCGCACCAGGCGATAGAGCCAGCGATCCAACCCGCCGGTCAGATTGAAATAGGCCCGGTCGATGGTGAGGATCAGGGCGTCATCCAGAACCGCACTGTAGAACCAGTCGGGCACGATCATCTCGATGCCGTCCGGACGGCCATTGGCATCGGTCCGCTCGTGCCATTCGTTGATCCACGAAAAGCGATGTCGCCGTCCATTCGCGCGCTGGCGGATCGAGGTTGCAACCGTGGTCGATTGCAGCCGGTCCAGCGCCGCCTTCAGGCGCTGATAGTCCCTCAGGGAGGTTCCGCGCCCTGTGAATGTCAGGATTTCATAGGGCGTTGCCGCCATCAGGCGCGACGTGCGCAGACCGGCGTCCCGCGCTTCCACGATCTGGCTGGCCGCCCAGATCAGTATATCGGCGTCCCAGATCGTCGCCATACCGTGATCGGGAACAGCTTCGACACGGATCGAGACGTTGCCCAAGGCAAAGTCAATCGGGCGGATACGGTGCGATTTGGAAAGGGAAAAGAAAGGATAGGCCATGAGATCCTGCGCGTCTCGTGGTGCGAATTCCCCGGGAAGCGCCCGAAACAGATCGAGTTGCCCGCGTTCCGAGGCGGATGGGTGCTGCGCTGCCATCAGGGGCTGACCGCCGTGTTCAGCGCGTGATGCGCTTGGGCGAGGTGAATGCGGTCGGCGGCATAGGTTTCGCCGGGAGAACTTGTCCGCGTGGGTCCGACGTGGAGGTAACCGATCCGCGCGCAACCCAGGCTGCGAGATCCTCGACCGAATAGACAACGCGGCCGCCGAGCTTGTGATAGGCAGGTCCCGTTCCGTAGGTTCTGTGCTTTTCCAGCGTGCGCGCGGACAGACTGAGGAAATCGGCGGCTTCCTTGGTGCGCAGATAGCGTGGCGGCAAGGCGGCGAGATCAGGTCGCATGGGGTGGCCTCCGTGGTTGTGCAGGATGCCGCTGACGATCAACGGCATGACATGCGCACGGTGGCGAAGGCGCGGCGGCATGGGGGATGAGGAAGATCGAAGGGGTAGAATCCTCACCCTCGATCAGACGTCAGTGTCAGGGTTTGCGACGATGGCGCAAAAGGTCCTGATAACCGCCGTCGATCAGCGCGGCGGCAGATCGGACAAGGGCGATGACAGAGGCTCGCAAAGCCGATGTCTTCCACGGCTCAGCGCGAACGCGCGCCTCTCCGTAGATGGCGATGGCAATCTCACGATAGGTCGCGTGGTTGGCGTTTCCGTCGGCAGCTTGCATCATCAGGCGAAACCGCCGGCGCTGATACGGCGTCATCCTGGGGTCGCGGCGCGCGGGTTTCCCGGCCAGCATGTGCCAGAGCCTGAGAATGGCTTCGAGCCGATCCGGCAGATTTTCGTCAAGTGGCAGAATGATCGCCGGCTGCGAATTGGCATCGGTGTCGGCGAGGATCAGATATTGAACGCCGTCTCTGGCGTCGCAGACACCATATGTCCCCTCTGGTCCGCAGATGGCATCAGCAAGATCTACCGATAAGGCGGACGGAGAAGGCGGAAGAAAATCGGGCGCTGCCCCGAGCATCAGCATGTCCGGATTGGCAACAGGCGACCAGATGACCGGTTGGTCGAGCGCGGAAAAGCCGGGGTCTGCCGGGAAATCGCAACCCCCAGCGATGTTGGACATCATCCGCAAAGGGAAGATGCCCGGCGCCTTGCGCTACAAGATCATCGAAACTGGCCTGGTAGGAGGCGTTACGCCGCAGGCATTCCCAGGCGACACCCTCAACGGGCAGCGCATCGTAGAATTCATACTGGTTCTGGTCTCGCCAGCGGGATGTATCCGGCTTCATTGCTCCGCTCCTGGTTGAAACTGCACAGGTGGAGCGTGAAAGAATTGCGGCGCCTCTACCGAGATGGAAGCCGGGACAAAGACATGGGGTGATGCTCTGAAGGCATCACTGGTGCGACGGCGGCGAGGTCAGGTCCGATCTGTCGGATTACGCAGCAGCTGACGATAGCCGCTCTGTGTCATCCAGCGCGCCCGTGCCAGATGGCTGTCATGGACCTGCCGGGCGCGTTCAGGTTCCCGAACAGGGTCAATTCCGAACAGCACATTGACGGCTTCGGTCCATTCCGCCCCATTACCGGCGGCATCGAGCAGCCGCATATAGAGCTTGATATGCGCGCGATCATATTTGGTCAGCTCGTCGCTAACAGGTGCAATATCGTCGAAGGGAGGAACCGGAGATGTCATGTCGCGGGTCGCCACAGAGCATAGGCCGCCGCAGCGGATTGATGATGTCGCCGGCGCCGGTCAGGCGTCACGGATCTGTCGGTATATCTTCTCGTCTTGGTCATGAACCAGCAATACTCCTTGCCCGCGATCCGTGGACAGGAGAACAATCCCTGCTGCTTCAAGCGCCCGGCGCACCTGATCCCGCGTTGTCTCATACACCTCGAGCCGGTTCTCGGACTCAAGGCGTTTCAGGGCAGTCAGCGATATTCGGGCCTTGTCAGCGAGCGTCTCCTGCGTCCAACCCAGCAACGCGCGTGCGGCCCGCGACTGTCGAGCGGTGATCATGCATGATCACCTCCCATCGCGACCGGCGCGCATTCCAGAACTACGGCTATTTTAGTCGCCTTCGCCCGATACGCCATACGAAATCGTCGAATCTGGCCAGGGCGTTATCTGCACGGCTGAGCATGCAGCCCGACTGATTCGCCTGTATGCCGCAATTGCAGCACTTGTGCTGGCCGTAGCGCCGACCAGCACAAGATGATCCCCAAACGCTCCAAGAGGAATGATCGTGATATGTTTGGAGATCATTTTCTTTGCGTTCTGCGCTGGATATGATACCCATCCAGATCAGTGCCGCAAAAATGATCTGTAAAGGCGTCACATGAAGGCGGAAGAAGAAACACTGAGGCTGATCGGCGACCATTTTCGCCGCGCGCGTCTTGCAGCGGGGTTGACCCAGGAGCAAGTCGCTGATCTCGCCGGTATATCGCGGCCGCGCTACCGCGACATCGAGACGGGGGCGGCGGCTGCGCGCACCACGACATTGATCAACATTGCCAGGGCGCTTGGGCTGGAAATGATGCTGGTCCCGCAGGCGATGGTGCCCGCCATCGAGGCGCTTCTGCGCCCCGAGGCCGAGGATGATCATCCGGCCTTCAGCCCGCAACCGGAGAGCGACGATGACAGCCGTCCGTACCGCTGAGACCATCACCGCGCTGGACGTGTTCCTGAACAGTGCGAAGGTTGGCACGATCGTCAGGACGCCGGGTGATTTCAACGCCTTCAGCCTTGATCCAGCCTATCGCGCGACCGGCGGCATTCCGGTTCTGAGCCTGTCGCTGCGCGCGGCATCAGGGGGCCTGCGCAAGGATCCGCGACCTGTCGCAGGCAGCCTGCCGCCCTTCTTTGCCAACCTGCTGCCCGAAGACCGGCTGCGCGAGGCGATGGAAAAACACCATGCGGGCAATGTGCGGCCGGGGAATGATTTCGATCTCCTGGCCACCCTTGGTGCGGATTTGCCGGGGGCCGTTCGGGTGCTGCCCAGTGACGGCCAACCCGGCATCGGGGTGGCGCCACCCCAAGGACGGCCCAAGGCTCGCTTCTCGCTGGCAGGCGTGCAGATGAAGCTCTCGGTGATGAAGAACACCGGCAAAGGCGGCGGGCTGACCTTGCCGCTCGGGGATGACGAGGGCCAATATATTGCGAAATTCCCCTCGACCGCCTTTCCGGGCGTGTCCGAGAACGAGTTCGCGAACCTCGCGCTTGCCGAAGCCATCGGTATGAATGTGCCTGAGCGGGAACTGGTCAGCCGAGACCAGTTCGAGGGCATTCCCGAAGAGTTTGAAACACTTGCCGAGGGGCTGGTCCTGCTCGTGCGGCGTTTTGATCGCGGGGCAGACGGGGAGCGCATCCATATCGAGGATTTCGCGCAGGTTTTCGGCCTGTACCCGGCGCGCAAATATGATGGCGCCGCCTCCCACGACATCGCCTCTGTGCTGAATGTGGCAATCTCGCCGTTCGCCGCGCTGGAGTTTGTCCGGCGGCTGACCTTCTCGGTGGTCATGGGCAATGGCGACATGCACCTCAAGAACTGGTCACTGATCTATTCGGGCGACGGCGACACGCCCGCTCTTGCACCGATCTACGACATGCTTTCGACCATTCCCTATATTCCGGCAGATGGGCTGGCGCTGTCTCTGGGCGGCGAGCGGGCCTTCAAGGGCCTGGCCCCGGCCCGCTGGAAGACGTTTGCCAATCGGGCAAGGCTTCCCGAGCCTGCCGTGCTCAAGGCCGTTGTCGAGACGGTGAAACGCATCGATGCGAAATGGTGGACACTGCCGGAACGCGAGGTGGTCCCCCCGCCCGTGCTGGAACGGATCGACGCCCATGTGAAAACCATGATCCCGATCCTGACCGGCTGAGCAGTTCCAGCCCGGTCAGGTCACCGGGCCTGGCGGCTTTCCCGCGGGCACGGGAAAGGCCCCGACCTTGCGGTCGGAGCCTTTGTTCCGCGCCTCAGTCGCCGCGGCGACCGTTGGGGCGGGACCAGATGAGGGAGAAGGTTTCGCCGTCTTCTTCGTCGAAGAGGTTGGCGTAGATCGGAGCGTTGAAGCTTGGATCGTCCAGCTTGAGGCCCAGATAGTCGCGGCCCTCGTTGGAGCGCTTGGACCAGGCGGCGCCGATTTCAGCGCGACCGACCAGAACGCGGTGGCTGGGGGCATTCTCGCCGGTGGCGCGCAGGTCGGGGATGATGCGCACGCCCTTGGCCTGGACGCTGAGGGTGACGATTTCGCCGGTGAATTCGTTCGAGCCGGTCTTCTTGAAGGTGCCGATGGTTGCCATTTTAAGTCTCCGCTTTCCGTTTCCGAGCCCGCACCATTGCGGCCTCTATGGCGATCGACCGGCCGGAGACGAACGCTGGCGCACCCCAAAGGGGCTGGACAGCACAGGAGGAACTTTCTTGTTCCGCGCGGAATGGCGGCTTTGCCGGCAGGGGAAGAAAGTTGTGACGACGCTGTTGCGCTAAAGCGGTCGAAGCGCATCGCGCTGTTCTTCGGCCAGATCAGGCCATTGAAGAGGCCGTTTGGAGCGGTCGAGACACGGGGGTGAACGGGGACGGTGGCAACCTCGAGGCTCCATCAGGATGACCAGACCGGCGCACCGGCTTGTCTGGTCCCCCGCGTTTCAGGTCGTGCACATCCTTTTCTCCGGCCTGTGCTATCGGCATTGCCCCAACCGGTTTTCGGTCAGTCCTCGAATGCTGGCACTGACCGTCCTGCGCTCCTATGGACCGTGCCTGTGCCTCACGCTGCCCTGGGATCCACACGCTATCTACCCACCCGCCTCCTGACGAAGACGGCAGATGATCCGTATCCGCTTCTGGTCCTGCCTCTACGGGTCACTCCAGTTCAGGTGCGTGCAAGGTTCCCGTCCGCAGGGCCGGTTGCCGCCATGCCTGCAACGCGCAGGAACGCCGTCACGCCCACCGCGACCGCACCGACTACCGAAAAGATGATCTGCCACGTCTCGGACGGCATCATGTGTTTGACGATCCCGAGCGTAGCGTAAAACCCTGCCACGCCCGCCGGGGCAACGAAGGTCAAAGCGATCAGCAGCCGTGCCCAGATCGGACGAACCAGCATGAGCAGGCCCTGACCGACCGCCACTGTCAGACCCGCAGCGATAAGACCGATGAGGATGCCGCCAAGCCAGTCAGCGCCCGTGCCATAGGCCCATATGCCTGCGTTCAGGCCGATAAAGAACGGCAGGGCAAAAACGGCGAGATTGAACAGCAGCCAGCACATGGTCCCGATGGCTGCAATGGAAACAATAATTCCGAGAACGATCATGGTGGTGACTCCGTGCAAAAGGTCGGACGGCTGCGCCTTCCACCACCACCACCATGGCGCAATCACAGCATAGCAGCATTCCTCTCACCGCGCGAGAAGCGATGGCTTTCGAGGCCAGGCCTGTCCGAAAACTAGCAGGTTGAATGAGAAACCTTATGCGTCTGGTAGACCAGTATCGGCTCTACCTCTACGGTGGTTATATTGTTGGGTGGAAGGCTGCGGGTTAAAGTCTATGGCAGAAATCGATTGGTCAGATCGAGCATTTTACGACGATGGCGAATGGGTAAGCTGGTCAGACATCGATGAGCAGCTTCGTCACAAGGAGTGGGGAGCGAAGTATCCAAACGCCATCCGATCAATGATCCCGTATTTTGAGGACCTGATCTCACTCGCTGAGAGCTACCATCTGGAGACTGGCCTGCATTTGTCCGTGTATGGCGATATCGGCGAATTGTTCGGGGCCATCACCTACGGCATTAAGTTGAACAAGACCTACGCGCAGGGTTCGGACGGCAGGCTCGAAAACGATCATGTCGAAATCAAAACCATCACACCTTTCAAGACCAAGGACGTAGTGATGGTGGATACATCGAGGCATTTCAACAAGTTGCTCGTGGTCAAAATAAATGCAGAGTTCCAGGTCTCCGGGCGAATGGTCAGCCGCAAGCAATTGCCAAAGCGCTCAGGCCGTTACCTCCGGATTCGCTGGGAGGACCTGGCGCTCTTGCAGTAGTGCGCAATGGCGTTATGCCGAACCGGCAGCGCTCACGCGCTGCCGGTTCCGAAGCGATAGACCGGGATGCCCATCTTCCGAGCCTTATCGGCCAGGTTGTCCTGAATGCCAGTGCCGGGGAAGATGATGACCCCGATCGGCATCGTGGAGAGCATCTGGTCGTTGCGCTTGAACGGTGCTGCCTTGGCATGTTTCGCCCAGTCGGGTTTGAACGCGACCTGTGCGACCTTGCGGCTATTGGCCCAGGTTGCCGCGATACGTTCCGCGCCCTTGGGCGATCCACCGTGCATCAGCACCATGTCCGGGTGCTTGGCGTGAATCTGATCGAGCTTGGCCCAGATCGTCCGGTGATCGGTGGTGTCACCGCCCGAGAAGGCGATCTTCGGTCCGGCGGGCAGCAGCACCTCGTTGTCGGCCCGGCGTTTTGCGGCGATGAAGTCGCGGCTGTCGATCATGGCCGAGGTCATCTGGCGATGGTTGACCCGTGAGCCGGAGCGTTGCGACCAGGGCGTACCGGTGGTGCGCAGATAGATGTCGGCGGCGGCATCGCGGAAGGTTTCCATGCTGTCGCGGCGCTCGATCAGACTTTGGCCCGCGCCGATCAGGGTTTCGAGCTGGACGGATTTGACCTCGCTGCCATCCTGTTCGCGCTGAAGGCGCTTCTGTGCCTGCTCGTTATCGTCGAGTTTGGTCTCGATCCGCTCGACGGCGCGGTGGAAGGTGTTGACGGTGGACCAGAGGATCTCGTCGAGGTCGAAATCGAGGCTGGTGTCGGCCATGGTGGAAATTAGGGCGTCGAAGATCTCGGAGACTGCGCCTTGGATAACGTGATCTTCGGGTGTGATCCGGGGATCGGCCTCATCTTCGGAGGGACGGTAGCCGTAGAGTTCGAGTTCTTCGATGGCATGGCCGGTCGGGGACGTGCTGTGATCGGGTTCGAAATCGTCGTGCGCGTACATGGGATGCTTCCGTCAGTTGGACCGCGGCCGTCGCGGCCTTCATGGCGACGAAAGCCCACGGGCGCTCCGGCCTGGCAGTCCGAGCCTCTGGCGAGGGCCTTGATGGCAAAGCCCGGCTGATTTGTTTCGCGCTGTAAAGGCGGGGGAGACGGGGTCCCCACGCGACCTGTCGCGTGGGGTGGCGGGCCGCCGACGGAAATCAGTCGGGCGCCGCCATTGCCTGACCGGAGCGTTTGTGGGCCGATCGCCCTCTCGGAAGGCCAAGGCGCGGTCCTCTGCTGATGACAGGATGCAGCCTATGCGCATGACAGGATCGGTACGCCCCGATCACGGTCTCGTGCCGGCTATTCTATTGAAGCCATGAAGCGGCTGACGTCCTCGGGAGCGATTTGCACCCGGATCTCTGCCCGAACGGCATCCAGCCCGTGAGTTGTGAGATCTTCGTTGAAGTCCCCCATCATGGGCGAGAGCGTGATGGTCTCGATCCCGACCTCGTGCGCCCGGTCCACCAGGCTATCGCGGGCGCTGTCACCTGCCGGATCGTTGTCGCGGACGATATAGAGCCTGCGCAGTTGCTGCGGGAACAGGATGGCAGCGAGATGCCCGGCCGAGAGTGCGGAAACCATTGGCATGGTGGGCAGAGCCTGACGCAACGACAGGATGGTTTCGATACCTTCCCCCGCTGCCATGACATCCTGCGCATCCCCGTAACGAACTGCATGTCCGAGCAGGTCGCCCATTGCCTTCCTCGGTGGATCGACGGGTGCCTTGCCGGAACCGTCAGGGGCCAGCCATGTGCGGTGTGCGCCGGTAATCCTGCCATCGAGGTCGGTGACGGCGGCGATCATGGCGGGCCAGGCTTGCGTCGGGCCATCGTCCTCGGGCCGCCAGTAGCAGTTGGGATGAAAGCGCAGATTTGCGGTCTGGCGTAAATCCGTAATGCCGCGTCCGCGTAAATACGCTTCTGCGGTGCTGCCGATCAGCGGCTGTGTCATGCGCCAGAGTCGGCGTGCGGCCTCCGATGATCCCGATGGTGCTGGCGGACGGGACTGACGGGGTGGCGGCTGTGGTTCAGGATGCGGCAGGCTGAGGAAGCGCCGGGCCTCTTCGGCAACGTCGGCGAAGTCGATCAGACCGAGCGAATCCCGGATGACATCGAGCAGATCGCCATATTCACCCGTGGCCGAGTCCTGCCATTTACCGGCAATGCCTTTCACGCTGTCGTGCAGCCGGACGAACATGGAGCGGCCAGCCGTGTTTCGGACATCGCCAACCTGCCAGTAATTGCCCTGTTTGCGACCATTCGACAGATAGTGACGGCACACCGCCTCGGCCTGTCGGCCGAGGCGGTGTGCCAGTTCGGAAGCGTTGAGACGCGCCATTATGCGGCCTCCCGCTCACCGATGCGCTCAACCGGGAAGCGGTCAAGCAGTTTACCGGTGATCTCCGGTCCCGTTGCATCGACAGGCACGAAGAAGCGCAGTTTCCACGAGATGATCTCGCTGAAGAGGCCATAGGCCCGCAACCGGTCGCGCATCGCGTCAGTAAAGCCGGTCAGTTCGATCCGGTTGGCGCCCATGACCCGGACGCGGCGCAGTTGCAGCCCCTCGGCGAGATCAAGGATCGTGCGACCTTCGATCAGCGCGGCATAGGCGGCATCGGGTGTCAGGCTGCTGGTAACGCCACTGGTCGAGGCATTGGCAGCCCATGCCGGCGATACCCGGCGACCGATGATGCGTTCGCCCTCGTCGGTCTGCAGCCGATAGACGCGGGAGGAGTCCTGCGGCAGCCGTTTCCAGATCGGCAGAAGCAGCCCAGTCACCATATGCAGAATGCTGTCGGTAAACTCCGGCACCTCGGCCAGTTCTGCCTTCCAGGCCACGGTGAAGTCGGCACGGTCGGCCTCGATCCAGTGGGTCTCGCCCATCGCCCGAACCGGAATGTTCATCGCCTCCATGGGCCGGATCAGCCGCACGCGCCGTTCGATCTCGCCATCATCCAGCATGACGCTGGTGGTCGGGATCTGCACGGCGGCACGACCGGATCGCTCGTTGATGAGCAGTTTGGCACGCGGATCATCCAGTTCAGCGACGGCCGCATCGAGCGTGACCGGCTGATTGCGTTTGCGCTCGGTGAGCGTCAGGAGCCGGGTTTCCGCGCCGGTGCCCGGATGGGTGTGGATCACTTGCCGGTCGGTGACGATGAAACTTTCGGCCTTCAGCGTTTCCAGCCCCATATCATAGGTGCCGGATGCAATCGCCCCGTCGATACGCGCCTGCAGAAGCTGCTCGAAGGCGGCGAACAGGATGCCCTGCAATTCGATGGTCAATGCTAGCAGGCGGTTGAGGAAGGTGGTGATCGGCGGCAGTTCGTCCTTCACACCATTGCTGTCCATCAGCTTCAGGCCGGTTGCGGATTCAAACCGTTCGAGCGAGCATCCCTCGACCTTGCCGCGCACAATCAGCAGATAGAGCTGGCGCAACGCATCGCGAGCATAGGCGGATTCCAGATTATCTTCGGGACGGAACAGCCCCTGACCGCCGGTCTGGCGCTGGCCGCGTGTGATCGCGCCCAGCGTGTCGAGGCGGCGGGCGATGGTCGAGAGAAAGCGCTTCTCGGCTTTGACATCCGTGGCGATGGGTCTGAACAGCGGCGGCTGCGCCTGATTGGTGCGATTGGTGCGGCCCAGCCCCTGAATGGCGGCATCGGCCTTCCAGCCAGGTTCCAGCAGGTAATGCACGCGCAGCCGCTGGTTTTTCGCAGAGAGTTCGGCGTGATAGCTGCGCCCCGTGCCACCGGCATCAGAGAAGACCAGAACGCGCTTCTGGTCATCCATGAAGGCCGAGGTCTCGGCAAGGTTGGCAGAAGGCGCACGGTTCTCGACCGCAAGACGTGCCGATACCCCGTCACCCTTGCGCACGATCCGGCGTGAGCGGCCTGTGACCTCGGCCACCATATCCGTGCCGAAGCGCTGCACGATCTGGTCGAGCGCTCCGGGGACAGGCGGAAGCGAACCCAGCTGCTCCAGCATCTCGTCGCGCCGCGCCACGGCTTCGCGGCATTCCACCGGCTGACCATCGCGGAAGACGGGGCGTGACGACAGGTTGCCCTCGCCATCGGTGAAGGGTTCATAGAGCTGCACCGGGAAGGAATGCTGCAAATACGAGCCGACATACTCCCTCGGCGTGACATCGACGGAAATATCGTTCCATTCCTCGGTCGGGATCTCGGACAGCCGCCGTTCCATCAGGGCTTCGCCAGTCGAGACGATCTGGATGACGGCGGCATGGCCCGCTTCCAGATCGGCCTCGATGGACCGGATCAGGGTCGGGGTTTTCATGGAGGTCAGCAGATGGCCAAAGAAGCGCTGCTTGGTGCTTTCAAAGGCCGAACGGGCGGCGGATTTGGCCTGCCGGTTCAGCGTCCCATCGCTGCCGGTGATGTTGGCGGCTTCCATCGCCGCGTCCAGGTTTCCATGAATGACAGCGAAGGCGGCAGCATATGAGTCGTAAATGTGCCGCTGTTCGTCCGTGAGCTGATGCTCGATCAGTTCATATTCGACGCCATCATAGGAGAGTGAGCGGGCGGTATAGAGGCCGAGAGATCGCAGGTCGCGGGCCAGGACCTCCATGGCCGCAACGCCACCGGATTCGATCGCCTCGACGAACTCGGCGCGGGTCTGGAACGGAAAGTCCTCACCGCCCCAGAGGCCGAGGCGCTGAGCATAGGCGAGATTATGGACGGTGGTGGCGCCAGTCGCCGAGACATAGACGACGCGGGCGTCGGGCAGCGCGTGCTGAAGCCGCAGGCCCGCACGTCCCTGCTGCGAGGCGGCGACATCACCGCGTTCACCTTTTCCGCCACCGGCATTCTGCATGGAATGGCTCTCGTCGAAGATAATGGCTCCATCGAAATCGGACCCCAACCATTCGACGATCTGCTTGACGCGGGAAACCTTCTCGCCCCGGTCGTCGGAGCGTAGCGTGGCATAGGTGGTAAAAAGGATGCCTTCCGACAGCGTGATCGGCTTGCCCTGCGGGAAGCGTGACAGAGGCGTGACCAGCAGCCGTTCCATGCCGAGCGCCGACCAGTCGCGTTGCGCGTCCTCGATCAGCTTGTCGGATTTGGAGATCCAGATCGCCTTGCGCCGACCGCGAAGCCAGTTGTCGAGAATGATGGCGGCGGACTGGCGACCCTTGCCAGCGCCGGTTCCATCCCCGAGCATGAAGCCCCGGCGAAAGCGGATCGATCCGGCAGCATCCTCGGGCGCGGCACTCACATTGTCGAAATGCTCGTCCACGGTCCAGGCGTCGGCGAGATGATCGGCGTGGGCTTCACCTGCATAGATCACCGTTTCAAGCTGGGCGTCCGACAGACGCGCGCAGATGTCGGGCGGCAGCATGGGCCGGTAGGACGGCTTGGGCGGTGCGACCGAGGCCATGGCGGCGGATTGCACCAGCTTGGTCGGATGCGGCTGTGCACCAGCGATACGCAGCGATTGCAGCGCATATTCCTCATAGATCGCGTCGGACAGGCGAGCGCCTTCCGGTGGCGTCCAGTCCACGGTCTCATAGGCGAGTTCGACGCCATCAGGATCATTGGCCGAAGCAGCGACAGATCGCGTAACCGCCGAGCGTGCGAGATAGCCCCGCACGGTCTTCGGCGCGGTGGCCGAAGCGGAAACCACGATCTTCGGCAATGACACTGGCAGGCGCGGCGGAACCTGTTCCTCGATCCATCTGATCAGCGTGGCAACATCAGGCGCGATCCCCGGCGAAGCCGGCAAACTGGCGGGATCGTCGGCGGGCAGTTTGTCGATCACGGTCAGCCGCGTGTCGATCGTGGTGCCGTGCTTTGCATAGACCGCGCCATCGACGGCAGCGCTGAACACCACGCGGCCACGGGCCTGCAAGCGGATGAAGGCGTCCCGCCATGCCGGAGCTTCGGGGCCAAAGCCAGCGCCGGTGATCGTCACCAACCGCCCGCCGGGAGCAAGACGGGCCAGTGCCGCGGCAACATGGCGATAGGCCGCATCCGCGACACGCCCGCTGACATTGGCCATGACCGAGAATGGCGGGTTCATCAGCACCACGGACGGGACAGCATCCGGAGCCAGATGATCATCGATCTGGGCGGCGTCGAAGCGGGTGACGGCAAAAGCCGGAAAGATCTGGGCAAGCAGATCGGCGCGGGTCTCGGCCAGTTCGTTGAGGATCAGCGAGCCACCGATGGTCTGCGCCAGGATCGCCAGAAGGCCGGTGCCCGCCGATGGTTCCAGCACCCTGTCATCGGGCGTAATCGCGGCAGCCGTCAGAGCGGTAAGGCCGAGCGGGATCGGCGTCGAAAATTGCTGGAGGTTTTGGCTTTCCTCGGAACGCCGGGTCTGCGTGGGCAACAGCGCCGCGATCTTTGCCAGCACGGAAATGCGTGCCGCCGGAGACGCGGCTTTACGGAAAAGCGCCTTTCCGTATTTGCGTAAGAAAAGGACGGTAGCGACTTCGCACGCCTCATAGGCCAGCTTCCAGTCCCAGACGCCAGTAGCGTCGGACGCGCCGAAGGCCGTTTCCATAGCACAGCGCAAGGTGGCGGCATCGATGCGTTCACCGCGTTCGAGAGACGGAAGCAAAAGATTAGCCGCAGCCAGAATCGCGGGCGCAGCCGCCAGTGGTGTGACCGGATCGGCCACGGGAAACACCATGTTCATGTCGGAAACCTCAGGAGAGCAGAAATGGAAGAGTCCGAACAGCGCTCTCTCTCGACCGCCCGGACTTAACCCCTTCCGGCCCGCCTCTGACTCTCAAAGCGCAGCATAAAAAAAGCGCCCCGACCGGACGGTGGGGCGCTTGTCAGTGTCTTCTCGGGATCATCCGAAGCGGCGACCAGCTGCGGTGAAGGTGTATTCATTGGCGGCAATGGTTTCATCGACAGCCTCGTCCGAGGACAGATAATCATACTCGCGCTCAAGCTGGCGGTAGAGCCAGCGGGCCAGATCGCGCAGCGCCTCGATGACCGCCTCCTCGGCATCAGCGGTCATGTCCTGCCAGGTCGGGCTGTCGCGCTCGACCGTGATCGACATGCAGTATTCGTGATAATAATGGCCGCGATGGCTGGCATCGGCGCGAAGCTGATAGAAGTTGCGGCGCTGGACCGCCTGAAGGGCATCGGCGATACGATGCAATTCGGTGTCCTGCGGTGCGTGCTCCCGGATAAGGCGCGGAGCATGTTTCCGGTAGGAATACCACGATTCAAAGCACGCACCGTCACCTTGTGAACAGAAGCCGCGGAACCAGATGCAGGGTTCCTGCCGGGTGCCGCCGCCCATCAATCGGACGGTGCGGGTCTTGAGGTTCAACCCGAGGATTTCCGCGATGCGCTGGAAATCCTCATAGACGGCATCGTACCAGTCATAGTCGAAGCCGCCCTCACGATACCAAGCACGGGCCTTGTCCTTTGCCGCATCAGACAATTCGTTGAGGCGATAGACGGTGGTTTCGATGACCTCAGGCATAGGGGGCTCTCCCTTCCAGAACCGAGGAAAGCCAGCCATCGGTATAGATCCAGTCCACTGTCTCGCCGGTGGCGAGATCAAGGACATGCGCCCCACCACCAAATCCGTCGATGCGCGGTTTCGAGCAGCTATTTGCGTACTGGAAACCCCACAATCCGCTCAGGCCAAATTCGGCAGCGCAGCGTTTGACGAATTGGATGACATGCTCAGGGTCACCCGTGACATCATCGCGCATCCAGAGTTGCGTACCGCCATGCTCTGGCTGGATGGAGAGCAGGAAGCCATCCGAGGGCGGATCCTCAGCGGCATTGTCATCTGCCAGAGCGTTGTAGAGATCGAGCGCGCGGGCGGCGTTTGCGGGGGTGCCTACGTCGAGCAGGCAGGAAAAGTGCATGTAATAGTCGGCCATGACGGTCTCCGGACATGACATGGCTCGGCGTATGGCCGAGCCGAATGGGATGAAATGGGTGAAGCTCAGGCGGCCTGTGGCAGGCGGAGTAGATCGGCCGAGGTTTCGCGCCAGAAGGGATCGACCAATCGGGCCTCCAGCGCAGCGGCGCGGTAACGCAGCCGTCTCGCATCACCGGGGTCCGAGGCCCGGAATGCCATACTGCGCAGGCGGCTGGCCTCGGTCACGATCCTGCGTGCCTCGGCATCGGATGCGACTGGCTGTTGCCAGAGGATAATGCCGGCGCGGATTTCACCGGCGAGGACCAGGCGCTGATCTCGGTCCTGAATGAGCATGATGCGCGGCTGAAAATACGGAAAGCTGTCCGGCCCCGTGCGAATATCACCGCGCGACAGGCGCAAGGCTGCGGCCTGGATGGCCTCTTCCGGTGACGGGCATTCGCCAAGCGGGATCACGCGGTCAAAACCGTTCGCCGCGTCACTGGCGTCATAACTGGCCACGCCAAGGCATGAGATACGCAGCGGCAGCTTTTGCGACCGATAAAGCGCGGGCAGAACATCGGCAGCCAGAATCTGGCCGATGGAACGGAAGGTTTCGGAACGGGCAAAGGTCATCGGGATCACTCCATGACGGGCGCCGGTGAGCCTCTCTCTCCGACCCTCAACCCGTCACGGCCGAACGGCCCGCACTCTTCCTCTCTGACCGGGCTCGTTCCCGGTTCCGCTGCCGGCGATGGGAACCATCGCGAGGCGCTGAAGGCCCGAAGCGCGGGCTGCCGCGCTCGGGCCGTCGGGGATGAGGCGCTTTCGCGCCTTATTCCCACGGGTCCAGCTCCAGCTTCACCATGTCGTCGTCGCCGTCGAACTCGGCGGCAGGGCACGCGGCGTGGGTGCCGTCTCCGGCCTGGAACACAACGATCGAAACCATCAGCGTGGCGGCAAGGCTGGCGGCGAAGGCGGTGGCATCTGCATAGGACATGGGTTCCGGCTCCTGTCTTTGGGAGGCGGGGGACCATCCCCCGCGCGACAGGCGCCCGAAGTGTCTGACCGGATCTGCAATCACCCGAGGGCGTTCGGACTTTTCCCGAATCCCCGAGGGCGGCACGCGCGCGTAAGCCGACCCCTTTGGGGTTGAATGTCAAAGAGACGGATCGGACCAAGGTTTGCGAATGGAAGCGGGGGTGGTTTTTCGGGCTCTGTTGCAAAAATCGTGAAGCTTGAGCATGCTTGGCGGAGATTGGACGGACGGAACGATGACGGATTTCAAGTGGCGCCATTTCCAGGGTGATGTGATCCTGTGGGCGGTGCGCTGGTATTGTCGCTATCCGATCAGCTATCGCGACCTTGAGGAAATGCTGGCGGAACGCGGCATTTCGGTCGACCATACGACGATCTATCGCTGGGTCCAGTGCTACGCCCCGGAGATGGAGAAGCGGCTGCGCTGGTTCTGGCGGCGTGGCTTTGATCCGAGCTGGCGCCTGGATGAAACCTACGTCAAGGTGCGGGGCAAGTGGACCTACCTGTACCGGGCAGTCGACAAGCGGGGCGACACGATCGATTTCTACCTGTCGCCGACCCGCAGCGCCAAGGCAGCGAAGCGGTTCCTGGGCAAGGCCCTGCGAGGCCTGAAGCACTGGGAAAAGCCTGCCACGCTCAATACCGACAAAGCGCCGAGCTATGGTGCAGCGATCACCGAATTGAAGCGCGAAGGAAAGCTGGACCGGGAGACGGCCCACCGGCAGGTGAAGTATCTCAATAACGTGATCGAGGCCGATCACGGAAAGCTCAAGATACTGATCAAGCCGGTGCGCGGTTTCAAATCGATCCCCACGGCCTATGCCACGATCAAGGGATTCGAAGTCATGCGAGCCCTGCGCAAAGGACAGGCTCGCCCCTGGTGCCTGCAGCCCGGCATCAGGGGCGAGGTGCGCCTTGTGGAGAGAGCTTTTGGCATTGGGCCCTCGGCGCTGACGGAGGCCATGGGCATGCTCAACCACCATTTCGCAGCAGCCGCCTGATCGGCGCAGAGCGACAGCCTACCTCTGACTGCCGCCAATCTTTGCAACAGAGCCTTTGAAGGCGCGCTGAAAGGTCTGGTCATACATGTGATGGCGACGCACGACACCGCTCCGTGGATCGGTCGAATGCGTGTGCTGCGCAAAAACCCAGAACCACGGCCAGGAATGCCCGGCGCGCGGATACTTCCGCTCAAGGGCGTCGGGAAGCGCAACGCCGCTGCGGCCCTCGGCCTGGTCCTTCAGCCACCATGCCCGTGCACGCGACAGCTGCTCGCGCAGGCTGGGTGCCAAGCTCTCGGGTAACATCAAGGCCCGATCCTTGGAGCCCTTGCCCTCCCGCACGATGATCGTGCCGTGATCGAAATCCAGATCCTTGACCCGCAGTTGCAAACCCTCACTGATCCGCATGCCCGTTCCATACAGAAGCTGGGCGAACAAACGATGCTCGCCTTCCAGAAAACCGAGGATGCGAACCACTTCATCCGGGGTCAGCACCACCGGCAAGCGCCGCGACGGCCGAGGTCTTCCGATCTCCTGAAGCCAGGGCAGATCCGTGCACAGCACCTTGCCGTAGAAGAACAGCAAGGCCGCCAATGCCTGACGATGCGTGGAGACCGAAACCTTGCGCTCGTTCGCCAGCCAGGACAGAAATGCCTCGACTTCGCTGCTGCCCAAGGTTGCCGGGTGACGCACACCGTGGAAACGGATGAAGGCACGAACCCAGTGGACATAAGCCTGTTCGGTTCGTAAGCTGTAATGCAAGTAGCGTATGCGCTCACGCAACTGGTCCAGAACCTTGACCGAACGCAGCGGTGGTAACGGCGCAGTGGCGGTTTTCATGGCTTGTTATGACTGTTTTTTTGTACAGTCTATGCCTCGGGCATCCAAGCAGCAAGCGCGTTACGCCGTGGGTCGATGTTTGATGTTATGGAGCAGCAACGATGTTACGCAGCAGGGTGACGGTGTTCGGCATTCTGAATCTCACCGAGGACTCCTTCTTCGATGAGAGCCGGCGGCTAGACCCCGCCGGCGCTGTCACCGCGGCGATCGAAATGCTGCGAGTCGGATCAGACGTCGTGGATGTCGGACCGGCCGCCAGCCATCCGGACGCGAGGCCTGTATCGCCGGCCGATGAGATCAGACGTATTGCGCCGCTCTTAGACGCCCTGTCCGATCAGATGCACCGTGTTTCAATCGACAGCTTCCAACCGGAAACCCAGCGCTATGCGCTCAAGCGCGGCGTGGGCTACCTGAACGATATCCAAGGATTTCCTGACCCTGCGCTCTATCCCGATATTGCTGAGGCGGACTGCAGGCTGGTGGTTATGCACTCAGCGCAGCGGGATGGCATCGCCACCCGCACCGGTCACCTTCGACCCGAAGACGCGCTCGACGAGATTGTGCGGTTCTTCGAGGCGCGGGTTTCCGCCTTGCGACGGAGCGGGGTCGCTGCCGACCGGCTCATCCTCGATCCGGGGATGGGATTTTTCTTGAGCCCCGCACCGGAAACATCGCTGCACGTGCTGTCGAACCTTCAAAAGCTGAAGTCGGCGTTGGGGCTTCCGCTATTGGTCTCGGTGTCGCGGAAATCCTTCTTGGGCGCCACCGTTGGCCTTCCTGTAAAGGATCTGGGTCCAGCGAGCCTTGCGGCGGAACTTCACGCGATCGGCAATGGCGCTGACTACGTCCGCACCCACGCGCCTGGAGATCTGCGAAGCGCAATCACCTTCTCGGAAACCCTCGCGAAATTTCGCAGTCGCGACGCCAGAGACCGAGGGTTAGATCATGCCTAGCATTCACCTTCCGGCCGCCCGCTAGCGGACCCTGGTCAGGTTCCGCGAAGGTGGGCGCAGACATGCTGGGCTCGTCAGGATCAAACTGCACTATGAGGCGGCGGTTCATACCGCGCCAGGGGAGCGAATGGACAGCGAGGAGCCTCCGAACGTTCGGGTCGCCTGCTCGGGTGATATCGACGAGGTTGTGCGGCTGATGCACGACGCTGCGGCGTGGATGTCCGCCAAGGGAACGCCCGCCTGGGACGTCGCGCGGATCGACCGGACATTCGCGGAGACCTTCGTCCTGAGATCCGAGCTCCTAGTCGCGAGTTGCAGCGACGGCATCGTCGGCTGTTGCACCTTGTCGGCCGAGGATCCCGAGTTCTGGCCCGACGCCCTCAAGGGGGAGGCCGCATATCTGCACAAGCTCGCGGTGCGACGGACACATGCGGGCCGGGGTGTCAGCTCCGCGCTGATCGAGGCTTGCCGCCATGCCGCGCGAACGCAGGGGTGCGCCAAGCTGCGGCTCGACTGCCACCCGAACCTGCGTGGCCTATACGAGCGGCTCGGATTCACCCACGTCGACACTTTCAATCCCGGCTGGGATCCAACCTTCATCGCAGAACGCCTAGAACTCGAAATCTAACGTCCGTTCGGGCATCGAGGTCCATGTCGGGGTGGGACGGGCCCGTGGCTTCAAGATCACTTGCAGTCCGACCGCGATGTCTTGGTTGCGCGAGAGGTTGTCGATATCCTCCACTTCCATCATCAACCCTGGATAATGCCGCCGCCGTCATCGCCGCCGACGCCCGTGCCGGGCTTTTCGGGCCTGTCAGGCTTGCTCGGCCTTCAGCCTGCCTGGGCGAGATCTCCGGCGGACGGATTAACGGCGGAGCTTCGCCGCCTTTCGTGCGTGTGAAGGCCGAAGATAGGGCTCTGTTGCAAAAATCGTGAAGCTTGAGCATGCTTGGCGGAGATTGGACGGACGGAACGATGACGGATTTCAAGTGGCGCCATTTCCAGGGTGATGTGATCCTGTGGGCGGTGCGCTGGTATTGTCGCTATCCGATCAGCTATCGCGACCTTGAGGAAATGCTGGCGGAACGCGGCATTTCGGTCGACCATACGACGATCTATCGCTGGGTCCAGTGCTACGCCCCGGAGATGGAGAAGCGGCTGCGCTGGTTCTGGCGGCGTGGCTTTGATCCGAGCTGGCGCCTGGATGAAACCTACGTCAAGGTGCGGGGCAAGTGGACCTACCTGTACCGGGCAGTCGACAAGCGGGGCGACACGATCGATTTCTACCTGTCGCCGACCCGCAGCGCCAAGGCAGCGAAGCGGTTCCTGGGCAAGGCCCTGCGAGGCCTGAAGCACTGGGAAAAGCCTGCCACGCTCAATACCGACAAAGCGCCGAGCTATGGTGCAGCGATCACCGAATTGAAGCGCGAAGGAAAGCTGGACCGGGAGACGGCCCACCGGCAGGTGAAGTATCTCAATAACGTGATCGAGGCCGATCACGGAAAGCTCAAGATACTGATCAAGCCGGTGCGCGGTTTCAAATCGATCCCCACGGCCTATGCCACGATCAAGGGATTCGAAGTCATGCGAGCCCTGCGCAAAGGACAGGCTCGCCCCTGGTGCCTGCAGCCCGGCATCAGGGGCGAGGTGCGCCTTGTGGAGAGAGCTTTTGGCATTGGGCCCTCGGCGCTGACGGAGGCCATGGGCATGCTCAACCACCATTTCGCAGCAGCCGCCTGATCGGCGCAGAGCGACAGCCTACCTCTGACTGCCGCCAATCTTTGCAACAGAGCCGTTTTTCGCATCTGACAGGATGCCGGATACCCGTCGCAGATGCTCTGCCGCGTCAGCCTTGCCACCATGCTGGCATCAGGATCGTGTTCCTTCAGGCCAGAGATGGCTGCCGCTTGTCCTGATCGGGATGGCGGATTGCATGGTGAAGCCGGATTGGGCCCGTCCGGTGCAGACATCCCATCCTCACGGCCAGAGACCCTGCGATCGGGTCTTCAGCTCCAAAGCCCATCGGCAATTTCGCGGGCAACCATCGCGCGGGCTTTCATCATCAGATCGTCGCCCGATGTATCGATGTGACCATAGAAGCGCGCACGGCCGCCATGGGCAGTCCATTCGGCATAGCGGCAGTATTCACGGGCATCGAGCCGGAAAACGCGCATATCTTCGGCCCAATGGGGCTTTGGCTCCACAACAACGGTCATGCCGTCGCGGCTTTCCTCCCAAGGCAGTGTACGCTCCAGCGGACGGTTTTCCCGATCCTGAGCAAATATTTCATCAACGTCGATGCTGGCAGCCATGGCGGCTCTCCAAAGAAAAAGCCCGATCACGAGGATCGGGCGAGTTACGGAAACGGAGCGGTTAGAACGGGGCGACCGAAGCCGCCCCGCATGAGTGCTATTCAGCAGCGACCATATGCTGTTCTTCCTCATCGTCAGCGGGGTCGTCCTCGCCATCGCCGGAGAGGAAATCGGGCAGATTGTCGGCTTCCGCCGCAATGCCCGATGCCGGGTCGACTTCGATACCCTCGTCCGCCATGCGCAGCGGCTCAGGCAGCCAGCCGGTTTCCGCCAGCAGGCGTTCGGCTTCCTTGGCCATGTCGCCCTTCTTGAGATGTCCGATCAACTCGGCGGCCCGGTCTCCGGCCCCTTCACGTACAGCTTCAAGGATACGCGGCTTGGTCACGCGGCCGAGATAATTGCCGACCGTCGGCCGCCAGCCCACGGCCACCATGTCGAGGCCGGTCGAACGGGCCAGCCGGTCAGCCTGCGACAGGCGGATGTCCAGCCCGTGCTGGCTGACGCCCGTGCCACTGTAAGGGTTCGGCTTCTCATAGAGCGCATTGACACCGAAGCTGACGCAATGGGCGAGTAACTCCATGCGCGACCCATCGTCCAGATCGGTCAGCCAATCCCAGAGGGCGGCATCGTCTGCCGGGACATGATCGCACCAGCGTTCGTGGCGGTCAGCGATAGCCTTGGCCGACGCGCTGTCGCGCAGATCCTCGGCCTGTGCGGGCAGATGAACCTCCCGGACCTGGGCTTCGAGGCATCCCTTGCTGGAATGCGGCATGAAGCAATCCATGGCCAGCCTGTGCAGCAGTGCCGTCATAGCGACATGCGGGTTTACTGCCACCGCATCCCGCAGCGCCAGCGTGCGATGCGCGGTCAGCTCGCTGACCAGGCGATCGGGCAGCGGCTTGATGATGTCGGCCTCGTCTTCCTCCTCAGTTTCGACCGCCTGGCCGCCCAGCGTGATAACTGCACCCATGCGGCTTACCTCCGGTTCTGACCGCTGGATCACCTCGCCGGTTTCCGGGTCAACGATTTCAGCTTCCGGTTCCGCAGGCGTTTCATCTTCGGCGCGAACATAGCCGCGCTCGATCAGCAATGCGCCATCGGCGTCGATGCTGATGAAGACACCCGCCATGCTGATCTGGTCCGGCTCGAAGGTCATCGGACGGCGCTCGAAGGTTTCCAGAGCCAGTTCGATCTCACCCAAGCGGGCGTCGATCTCGTCAGGCAGCTCGTCCGCCTCGCCATATTCGACTTCAAGCCGGTCATACTCGTCGCGCAATGCTTCGCGGGTGGCGCGTTCCTCTTCGCTCAGATCGACCGTGGTGCCGACAATCTGGCGTAGGCCATGGTCGTGACCATAGGGGAAGGTGATGGCGACCTCGATCCATTTCCAGCCCTCGGCGGCGATGGCTTCGCCCTCGGCCTTCAGTTTTTCGCCCACCAACCGGTCGAGCAGCACCGGATCTTGCAGCCAGCCACCATCGTCCTGCTGAAAGAGATCACGCAGCACGCAGCCGCCAGCCTCTTCATAGGCATCGATACCAACGAACACCGCCCGTTTGTCGGCGGCGCGGACTGTGGTTTCGGTCAGCAGGCGTCGGATGTGGTAGGGTTCCTTCTGCCAGCCATCCCTGATCGCTTCCCAGACCTGCTCCTGACGGGCATGGTCAGAACTGACGCTGAAGGCCATGAGTTGTTCCAGCGTCATGCCGTCCTCGGCATAGACGTCGAGCAATGCCGGTGAGACGGAAACCAGACGCAGGCGCTGCTTCACCACCTTGGCATCCACAAAGAAGGCGGCGGCGATGGCTTCCTCGGTCATGCCCTTTTCGCGCATGGCCTGGAAAGCGCGGAACTGATCGAGCGGATGCAGCGGAGCGCGCTCGATATTCTCGGCGAGCGATACCTCGTCGATCAGCACATCGGCGCTGGCCTCCGACACCACGCACGGGACCGGCGCACTTTTGGCGAGGCGCTTCTGCTTGACCAGCAGTTCCAGCGCCCGGAACCGGCGACCGCCGGCGGGCACCTCGAACATGCCGGTTTCCTTGCCCCCGGCATCCACCACCGGACGGACATGCAGGGACTGGATCAGGCCGCGGCGGGCGATGGACTCGGCCAGTTCCTCGACCGAGATGCCGGCCTTGACGCGCCGGACGTTGGACTGGCTGAGCACCAGCTTGTTGAAGGGAATGTCGCGCGAGGACGACAGGGTGATCTTCTGAACGGCAGTGGCCATGTCAGTTACTCCATGACGGACGCCGGTGAGCCTCTCTCTCCGGCTATCAGCCCGTCACGAAGCGAAGCGCCGCCCTCTTCCTCTGAAGAGAGCGACGCCAGCCGCAGAACCTGAAACCCGGAAATCAGGCACTCCGGTTTTCTGTATCGGCGGATGTGCGGGAAAAGCTCGCGCCGACGCCGTAGAGCAAACGCTCGGCGGCGCGGATGCTGCCGGTCTCACGGGCGGCCTCGGCCCAGACCGAGATCGGGAAATCGCCGGTGAACAGCAGATCGCACTCGATGCCCATGCCGAATGGCAGCCGGACTGACTGCATCTCGCCAAGGCTCCACGAACCCAGTTCGGGATGGCCGAGATCCGCCAGGCCGAACATGATGTCGCCATCCTCATCCAGCTCGGTAGCGAGCCAGACGCCTTCACCGATGGGATTGAAGAACTTCACGACCGGGGATGTGATCTTGATCGCGCTGGCGACCATTGGCCAGCAGGCGGTCGTGCTGTGCGCCTGTCAGGAGGATCATGCCGCCGCCCTCCGGTCGGTTTCGCTCGCATCCGACTCCCCGGTGTCTTCGGCAAGCAGATGCGACAGCAGCCAGTCCGCCGCCTTGCTGGCCTGCGAGGCCGCGCGGACAATGGCGCGGGAATCCTCGCGCATGACCTCCAGCCACGATCCGATGTAATCGGCATGGCGGACGGTCGGCAGGATCCCGAGCGCGGCGCAACTGAAAGCTGCGGTCTGTTCGGCAATCATCTCCTCGAAGGCGTATTTCTTCGAACCGAACGAGCCGGTCAGATCGCGGTTGAGGCGGCTGTGATGGCCGCTGGCGTGCCCCAGTTCATGCAGGGCCGTCCTGTGCCAGTTGATCGGCTCGAAATAGGCTTGCGGAGGCGGCACCTGCACATAGTCGAGCGACGGCATATAGAAGGCGCGATTGCCGCCAATACGGAAGTCGATGCCGGTGGCCCGGATCAACGCCTCGACCTGAGGTTCGATAAGGCCCGGCGGCGGTGGCGGCGCGACTGCCGTGATCTCATCGGGTAGGCCATCGCATTGCGCGGCGTTAAAGACCGTGAACCGCTTCAGGAACGGAATGGCATGCGCATCCTCACCCGTTTCGCGGGCACGGCGCTTCTCGTCCTCGGGGGTGAAACGGTCGGCATAAACGACAGTCGTGCCACGTTCGCCCTTCCTGACATTGCCGCCAAGCGAAAGCGCCTGGCGGAACGTCAGCCACGCCTGAGCGGGGAAACCATGCTGGATGACAGCCCCCCAGAGGATGAGAATATTGATGCCGGAATAGGACCGGCCGGTTGAAGCATTTCTCGGCAGGCCCAGCGGGGCGGTATCAGGCGACGCACCCCAGGGCTGGACCCATGGCAACCGCCCTTGCTCCAGCTCGGCGATGATCTTGTTGGTGATGTCGTCGTAAAGGTTGCTGCGCGCGCCACCTTCCGCGAGGTTACGACCCTGTCTGGCCATCGGGATGATCTCCGCGACGGGTGCCGGAAGCCTCTCCTCCAGCTCTTAACCCGTCACGGAAAATCCGTCCGCACTCTCACTCTGAAGGGGGCGTTGCGGGGATCTCCCCGCAGAAGGGGTAGGTAGAGACCAAGGCTCGGCCGCAGGGGAAGGCTTTCCCCCTATTCGGTATGTTCCCCTGCGCTTCCTTGAAAACTGTCAGAAACCCGCGTATATTTCCAACAGGAGAAAGACGATGACACGGCTGACCGAACAGATTCTGGCACATGCGACGGGACTTCCCGAAGGGATGCCCGTGTCCGCCAAGGGCCTGCTCCACCTCGGAAACCGGGCGGCCGTGGATCAGGCATTGTCGCGTCTGTCCGAGCGCGGGCAGCTCATCCGCGCCGGTCGTGGCGTCTATCTGCGCCCCATCGCCAGTCGGTTTGGCACGCGCGCACCTTCGGTCGAGCAGGCTGTCGAGGCCCTCGCGACCCAAAAAGGGGAGATCATCGTCTCGAACGGAGCCGCCGCGGCGAACGCGCTTGGCTTGACGACGCAGGTGCCCGTCCGCTCGGTCTATCTGACCTCCGGACGCAGCCGAAAGATACACCTCGGCAAGCAGGTCGTCGAATTGCGGCACGCGCCGCGCTGGCAACTGGCCCTGGCCAACCGCCCCGCAGGCGAGGCCGTGCGGGCGCTGGCCTGGCTCGGCCCCGAAAAGGCGGAGGCCGCGCTCACGACCTTGAAGCGGAAGATGCCGCCCGGCGTGTTCGGCGAACTGGTCGCCGCCGCGCCGCAGCTTCCGACATGGCTCGCGCAGAGCGTCGGAAAGGCGGCCTATGGCTGACGTTTTCCTCCAGCTTTCGGCCGAGGATCGGCGTGACGCGTTGAGCGTCGTCGCCGACCGTTCGGGTCGTCCCACCCATCTTCTCGAAAAGGATGTGTGGGTGGTGTGGGCGCTGGCGACGCTCTACGCGGCACCGCTCGGCGAGCATCTGGTGTTCAAGGGTGGCACGTCGTTGTCGAAAGCCTATCAGGTCATTCGCCGGTTTTCGGAGGACGTGGATCTGACCTACGACATTCGGGCGATTGCGCCCGATCTGGTTGGGGACAATGGCGAGGGTCTGCCGAAGACACGAAGCGAGGAAAAGCGCTGGTCCAGCGAGGTCCGTCGGCGGTTACCGGCATGGGTCGCGGAAACCGTGCAGCCTGTGATCGAGACCGCACTGGCCGTCGAAGGTCTGGCGGCGGCCGTCCGCGTCGAGGATGAGAAGCTCTTCATCGACTATGAGGCGACCGCAGCCGGGTCCGGCTATGTGGCTCCAAGCGTCATGCTGGAGTTCGGCGCGCGCTCGACGGGCGAACCCGCGAGCTTGCGCGACGTCGTCTGCGACGCGGCCGGCCTGATCGAGGGGCTGCTCTTCCCGACGGCGCGGCCGCGCGTCATGCACGCGGAGCGGACGTTCTGGGAGAAGGCGACCGCCATCCACGTCTTCTGCCTCCAGGAGCGGCTGCGCGGCGACCGCTTCGCGCGACATTGGCACGATGTTGTCCGACTGGACGAAGCCGGCTTCGCGGAAGCCGCTTTTGCCGATCGCGACCTGGCCAACGCTGTCGCTCGGCACAAGTCGATGTTCTTCGCAGAGAAGGCCGCCGACCACACGCCGATCGACTATGCAGCGGCTGTCAGCGGCGGCTTGCAACTCGTGCCGGTCGGCGATGGCGCGAAGGCGTTGGAGGATGACTATGCCCGCATGGTTGAGGATGGACTGCTCTTCGACGACGAGGAGCCGTTCGAAGCGCTCATGGCGCAGTGCGCTGATATAGCCGCGCGCGCGAACAGAGCAGCCAAGTAAGAAACTGGGAGGACCGGGGGTATATGAGCGAAGTCGAAGAAGAGCGAAAATTCCAGTTTCTGCGGGACGGCGATGCCGAGCCATCTGAACTGGACTGGAACAAGGGGATCGAGAGCGCCCGCAAGGCGATTTCCGAGGCCGTGAACGCCAAGAACATCGCATTTCTGCTCGGCGCCGGATGTTCTTCCCTGATGAAGGACAAAAAGGAACTCGGCATTGCGACCATGGCGCCGCTGGCCAAGGAGTTTTGCGGCGAAACCATCGAGGCACGCGCGGCGGGATTCTACAGCGATCCGCCAACAGCCGGCGCTGTACCGGCACCGTGGCGGCTGACCAAAGACGAACTCGACTATCTCGACGCGCTCGGAGTCGACCTGGCGAAGGATTACAGCCGTAACCTGGAACGCTTGATGGAGGTGCTGTTCGCGCAACGGTTCGTGCTGCGCCAGAGCGAGAATCCCGATCTTCACCCCTATCGCGCTGTTCTCGACGGCATCATCAAGAAGGTCCAGGACTTCCTATGGACCCGTGTCACCCAAGGGGCCTTCGCCACGGAGGGCGACACGACCGTGCGCGACCTCTACGAGCGTTTCTACAAGAAACTGGTCCTACGCGATCGGTCCTTGCCCCGGCCCTGGGTGTTCACGACCAACTACGATCATTTCAGCGAATTGGCGATGGATCGCCTGGGCATTCCCTATGCCAACGGTTTTTCCGGCGTCGTGGAACGCCGCTTCAACCCGGCGATCTTCCGCTATGCTCTGGCCGAGCAGCTCGACGTCGCCAGCCGCAAGTGGACCGCCGTGGACGCCTTCGTCTATCTCTGCAAATTGCATGGTTCGGTCACTTGGACCGAGGACGATCATGGTCTCTTCCCGATCAAGGAAGTCTGGCCACCGGAATCCACGAACCAGATGCTGATCTATCCGACGCCGGCGAAGCAGAACTCTTCGCTCGGCTCGCCCTACGCAGACCTGTTCCGGGAATTTCAGTCCCGGATCGTGCGCGAGCAGAGCGTTCTCATCACGGCCGGCTACGCCTTCGGCGACGAGCACCTGAACAACATCATCTATCAGGCTCTGACGATCCCGACCTTCCGCTTGGTGATCTTTGCGGCGCCTGACACGGAGGGAGAGATCGCCAAGCTGCGGGCGCTGCGCGATCCGCGCATTTGGATCATTGGAGGCAATGGCCCTTCCGACGGGACGAGGGCGCACTACTTCGACATGATCGTCGAGCATTTCATGCCCCAGCGCCCCAGCGACAGGATTGATGACGCCGTCCGCAAGGTGTTGTCGGAGCTGGCGCCGAAAAGGGGCGACGAGACAAAGGATGGCGAGGCATGAGCCACGACGATCGCAAGCGGGCGATCGGCAAGGTGGTCTCGGTTGCGGCCGACCGCTTTGTTGTCGAGATGCATGTCGGCACCGACAACTTCACGGTCGTCGGCTTCGACGACGTGCATTATGTGGCGCGACTGGGATCATTCCTGATGATTCCGTCGCAGTCGGAATATGTCGTGGTCGAGGTTGTCGGCCTGCGTGAGCGCGACGCGAGCACGCCTTCCGAGCGGGGCGATTTCGACCGGGCCGGCTCCTCGAAATATCTGGACGTGGTGCCCGTCGGCATGTTGCCGATGCGCGGCGGCGCGTTCCGCTTCGGTGTGTCGGTTTTCCCGTCTCTGTATGCGGACGCACTGTATGCGCTGGATGGCGAGCTCGATCGCATCTTTGAGACCGAGGCCGCCGTCGAGCCGTCAGTCGGCCCGGATGGCGGCGCCTGCCAACCCGAAGGGGCCACGCGCTATCGGGTTCTACCGATCGGCAAGTCGGTGGTGTTCGAGGACTACGACGTCAAAGTTCGTCTGAACGAGTTCTTCGGCGGTCATGTCGCGGTCCTGGGCAATACCGGCAGCGGTAAATCCTGCACGGTCGCCTCGGTCTTGCAGTCCCTTTTCAGCAAACCGGACGAACATCACGCTCGCGGAGCGACGTTTATCGTCTTCGACGTGAATGGCGAGTATCACGAGGCGCTTTCTCCTTTGGCAAAAGACGGCGGCATCGGCGTCCATCGCGTAATCCTTGATGGGACGACCGCTGGCTTTCGGATGCCGCATTGGTTCCTGGAAATGGCAGAGTGGGAACTGCTTTTGCAGGCGAGCGAGCGAACGCAACTGCCGGTCCTTCGGACGGCGTTAGGTCTGACAAGTCTCTTTCATGCCAACACGCCAGACGCTCTGGCTCTGCGCGAGCACTTTGTCGCCACTTGCATCATCGAGTGCTTTCGAGGTGCGGATGGCGACTCCCCAGTGTCGAAGTTTCAGCGCGTCGTTTCTCTTCTTCAGAAGTATCCGACGAACGATCTGAATATGGCGTTGTTGAACCGCTTCAATCCGAATTTTCAATACGGAAATTTTTCTGGCAACAACCAATCGGCATTTCTGGATGAAGTAAGGAAGAAGCTCCGGGAAGATGCTCCCTTACCAGCCTACGATCGGACGCCGTTCTCTTTCGATGAGCTGCACGAATGTCTGGATTTCGCGATCCTTTATGAGGAGGCTCACGGCAACCGCCAAATCCGAGATTACTGCTCTTCCATGGTCACGCGGCTCAGATCTCTCCAGGAGAGGACCGAATATGCCTTTTTACGTCACGAAGGAGCTGACGTTGGTGCGGCTGTAAGCGATCTGGAATTCTTGACCAACATCGTCGGTCTGGGAAGGGTTGTTGGCGAAGCGTTCACCAAACGCAATCAAGTCATTATCATTGATCTGAACTCCGTCGAAGATGAAATCGTTGAGTTGGTCAGTGCGGTCATCGCACGCATGCTTTTTCGGTTCCTTCGCCATGCGGAACCAAGAAACCGTTTCCCGATACATCTGCTCCTCGAAGAGGCTCACAGGTACGTTGCCTCAACGCCCTCCCGGTTTTCCATCGACGCAACCAAGATATTCGAGCGCATCGCCAAGGAAGGGCGCAAGTACGGCATGTTCGTGCTCTTGGCATCGCAACGCCCGAGTGAACTGTCCAAGACGGTTCTCAGCCAGTGCTCCAATTTCCTGGTTCACCGCATCCAGAACCCCGACGATCTTTCTCAGATTCGGCAGATGACGCCGTTCATCTCGGATTCGGTCTTGAAGCGTTTGCCGTCATTGCCTCGGCAGCACGCGCTGGTGTTCGGAACATCGGTCAATCTCCCGACGACATTCAGGGTGCGGGAGGCATCACCGCGGCCGCGCAGCGACGATACCGCCGTGGTCGATTTGTGGTTCCACGAAGAAGGTCGAGCCGCCGACATTCGACTCGCTCCGGCCGATACCGCTGGAGGGGAGCCGATGGCAGTAAACGAAGCTTCAGACGATGACATCTTCTGACCATCTGGAGACCCTGGCGCAGGCGCTGGAGGCCACGGGAGACTACCGGGTCATCCGGCGTCTCAAACCGCGCCCTCGCATCGTTCCTCCGCCAGGCACGCCGCTGCGCCTCGGCCTGGTGGTCGATGTGGAGACCACGGGGCTCGACCCTCAGCGCGACGAGATCATCGAACTCGCCATGACACCATTCAACTACGGCTTGGATGGCACCATTTTCAGCGTGGGCGACAGCTTCCAAGGGCTGCGTCAGCCGAGCAAGCCTATCGCCCCGGAAATCACCGGGATCACGGGCATCACCAACGAGATGGTGGCCGGCCAGATTGTTGATCCCGCAGCGGTAGCCTCATTCGCAGCGCCGGCTTCGCTCGTCATCGCGCACAATGCGGCGTTCGACCGCCGCTTCCTCGAACGATTCAACGACGTGTTCTCGACGAAGCCGTGGGCATGCTCGCTCAGCCAGATCGATTGGGCAGCAGAGGGGTTCGAGGGCACGAAACTCGCCTATCTCGCTCAGGCCGCCGGCTTCTTCTACGACCGCCACCGCGCGATGCACGACTGTCTTGCTACGGTCGAGTTGTTGGCGATGTGGCTGCCCCGATCTGGCGCTACAGGTCTCAGCCGTCTCCTGGACGGCGCTCGTACCGTTTCTTGGCGAATCTGGGCGGAGAACGCGCCCTTTGACCTCAAGGATGTCCTTAAAGCGCGGGGGTACCGCTGGAACGGCGATCCCGGCCCGCAGCCGCGCGCCTGGTATATTGACGTTCCCGAGGCTCAGTGCGAGGCCGAACTACGGTTCTTGAGAACGGAAATCTATCGGTATGAGGTCGATCCCCCGGTTCGGCGGATCGATGCTTATGATCGGTTTTCAGACAGGATCTGAGTGCCGTCGAACGCCGGGCTATTGCATGCCCTTCCGGCACTTCTTGGCAAGCGTGGCGGAGACGAACTTTTCCCTTTTCGTCATGTCGGCGCGCTTTTCCACCATGTAGTGCCTAGCAGTCATGCTTCTCGCAGCTGGCATCCTGCAACGCGTGGTTCTGGAGGCGGTCGCGGATTTCCTTCGAGATCCTCGCCTTGCCGGTCACCGTCTTGAATGTCCGGCGCAGGTCCTTGCCTCAATTTAGCAAGGAAGACGTCCACCAAACATGGGGCTATTCACCTTCCAGCCTCACGGAGCGACGCAGCAATATCGCTGATCGAGCGAAACAGGACCAGTTCATCATCTCTGGTAGGCTCAAATCCTCGGCGCTGCCAGAATTCGGCAGCCTCCCCGTCGACGGCGTTGACCATCAATGCCCGCCCACCGATCAGCGATGCGGCCTGAACGCACCGTTGGAGGGCGTGCTTCACAAGGCCAGTCCCGATACCCAACCCGGCCGAGCCGATATCGGTCGCGAGCTGACCAAGCAGCATGCAGGGAATTGGATTAGGCGGCTGTCCCGTCCGGATGGAGCGCGGTAGCACCGATGGCACAACGGCTGTTGGTGCAAGGCCGTAATATCCCACCACACGCCCTGCCTCATGCACGACGAGAACGGCGGTAAAGCCCTTCTGCTGATTGGAGAGCGCGCGGGTCTTCAGCCAGTGGTCGAGCGTCGGCTTGCCACAGGAAAACTGGGAAACATCGTGGGCGGCGGAAAGCAGCTCGGGTCCTGAAAGCAGCAAGGGATTACTGTTTCGCTGCGTAGCCGGGCTCCCACGGCGCAGGCCGCTTAAGCACTTCAACCATCTCCGGAACAGGAGCAACCGGACGCGACAGCACATCCATGAACTGGGCAAAGCCTTCCGGGCTCATCCGGATCAGGCCCTGCTCCATGACGACCTCCTCGGCCGCGCGCACAGCGGCGTCGCGCACGAAATCGGTGCGCGAGCGGCCGCGCAGGC
Source organism: Edaphosphingomonas laterariae (assembly GCF_900188165.1). Classification (GTDB taxonomy): domain Bacteria; phylum Pseudomonadota; class Alphaproteobacteria; order Sphingomonadales; family Sphingomonadaceae; genus Sphingomonas_E; species Sphingomonas_E laterariae. The sequence continues at coordinate 43,600 of NZ_FZOS01000027.1, forward strand.
TGGCAGCACGATCGATCATGGCAACATCGGCCTCGGGCAGACGCATTGAGATCGGATATTCCTTGCGTTCGGCAGTGTTGGCCATGGCGATTCTCCTTGGTCGGAAGATGGCATCTTGTATCTCTAAATACAATACGATAAAGTCGCATCCACAAGCAACAGCTTCCGATGGGGTAGTATCGAGGCGAAAGATGACGGCGACAGCGATCGATTCCGACAGGTCATTTCACTATGCCACGGCTCGCCAGACTACGCCCCCGCACGCCATGACACGCGTCGGCATACTGATCGCCGCCGAATGTTCGCCTGTAAATTCCATTGCTTATGCCGAGCATGGGACGAATGCTGTCAGTTATGACCTTGCGAGCCCCACAAAACACAGCAAAGATTACAGGAGCCGAGCGCGAAGCGCTGCTCGAATCTTTGCTGCTGGACGAGCCGGAGTTGACGTTTACGCCGCGCGGCATTCCCGACCCTCGCCTTCTGCGTCTGGTCGGCATTCTGGCAAAGCAGGCGGCACGGGAATGCTTTGCAGAGGAAGTGACGTTATCCAGGCAAAGGAGGAAGCGCACCTCCTGATGCGGATAGGAGCCATGTTTTGAAAGTCGCGATCTACGCCCGTTATTCTTCCGACAATCAACGCGACGCTTCCATCGCCGACCAACTTCGCATGTGCCGCCTCCACGCCGAAAAGCAAGGCTGGCACGTCGTCGAAGAATATACCGACCACGCAATCTCTGGCGCTTCGCTGATCCGTCCGGGTATCCAGGCTCTGATGACCGACGCCATGGCCGGTCGTTTCGACGTGATCCTCTCAGAGGCAATGGATCGCCTCTCGCGTGATCAGGAAGACATCGCCGGAATCTTCAAACGCATGTCCTATGCGGATGTGAAGATGTTCACCCTGTCGGAGGGCGAGGTCAGCCATCTGCATGTCGGCCTCAAGGGCACAATGAATGCCCTCTTTCTCAAGGATCTTGCCGACAAGACCCGCCGCGGCCAGCGCGGCCGTGTCGAGGCTGGCAAATCGGGTGGCGGCAATTCCTATGGTTACGATGTGGTCAAGAAGCTGGACGCCAATGGCGAACCCATTCGCGGCGACCGCACCATCAACGAAAACCAGGCCGCCGTCGTTCGCCGCATCTTCCACGACTACGCCGCCGGCAAGTCGGCCAAGACCATCGCCTTTGCACTGAACAAGGACGGCATTCCGTCCCCTTCGGGCGGCGACTGGGGTTTCAGCACGATCAACGGTAACCCGAAGCGTGGCAACGGCATCCTCAATAATGAGATGTATGTCGGCAAGATCGTCTGGAACCGGCAGCGCTTCGTAAAGGACCCGAACACCGGAAAGCGGCAGGCGCGCCCCAACCCGGAATCGGAATGGGTCATCCAGGAGACGCCAGAGCTCCGGATACTCGACGACGATCTCTGGAATGCCGTGAAGGCACGGCAGGAGAAGAACAAGCTCACCCGCGACGACAACGGAAGCACAGATGTCCGCACCGTCAATCATCGGCGGCGCCCCAAATACCTCTTCTCGGGCCTCACCAAATGTTCATGCTGTGGTGGCGGGTACTCCGCGATCTCGGCAACGCTGATCGGATGCTCTACAGCTCGAAACAAGGGCACCTGCGACAACCGCGTCAATATCCGTCGCGACGAGTTGGAATCGCGCGTGCTGAATGCGCTGCGCACCAGACTCGTTGACCCCGAGCTGTTTGCCCATTTCTGCGAGGTGTTCACGCAAGAGATGAACCGCCTACGAATGGAAGGCCGCGTCGGTATTGCCTCAGCGGAAGCCGAGATCGCGAAGATTGATCGGGAACTCGAAACCCTTCTCAACCTGATCCTTAAAGGCGGCGCTGCAGACGCTCTCAATGCGAAGATGGTGAGCTTGGAAAAGCGGAAGAAGGAACTGGAACTGTTCCTGGCCGAAGCTGACGAGCCGCCGCCCCTGCTGCACCCGAGCATGGCGCTGCAATACCGCAAGCGCATCCAGCAGCTCTACGAGTCGCTTCAGGATGAAGAAGAGGGCAAGCGGGTAGAGGCAGCGGACACCATTCGCTCGTTGGTAGATCAGATCGTGCTGACGCCTGTTGAGGGCAAGGTGGAGATCGACGTTCAAGGCGATCTTGCTGGAATCCTTACGATTTCTACGCAAACGAAAAACCCCGCCTCGGGGGCGGGGTCTTCGCAAGTAAAGATGGTTGCGGGGGCTGGATCTAATCTTCACTTGTTGCCCGAGCAAGTAAAGATGGTTGCGGGGACAGGATTTGAACCTGTGACCTTCAGGTTATGAGCCTGACGAGCTACCGGGCTGCTCCACCCCGCGCCAACGAGCGCGGCCGCA
>NZ_FZOS01000043.1 GCF_900188165.1 Edaphosphingomonas laterariae
TTGGCAGAAAGGCTTCAAGGTGGACGACTTTTACGCCGCCCGCAGCAGGGCTATCCCGCCGCTACCGTGGTCGAATATTGCTCCGCCGTTCTCATCCGCCTTGCCGCCATCCGACGTCGCGTGGGCACCGCGCAGAAACAGGCGCGGCCGCTACGCTTCAAGGGGCCGGTCAAGGACGTCGAGCGCGACCAGGCCCGTGGCCTCAATATCCGGGCACTGCTGGAAAGCTGCGCCGACGATCTCCCCGGCCTGCGTGATCGGGCATTGCTATCGACGGCCTATGACACGGGTCTGCGTGCGTCCGAGCTCGTCGCGATCGGGATCGAGCACATCATCGAAGCGATCGATCCCGAGGCACGGTTGCTCGAAATTCCGCGGAGCAAGGGCGACCCGGACGGCGAGGGGGCTACCGCCTATCTGAGCCCGCGCAGCGTGCGCGCGATCCGCGCATGGTGTAAGGCCGCTCACATCGAACGAGGGCCGCTATTCCGGCGCGTACAGGTGCGGCGGTACAAGGCCCGACCGGCGGTGAAGGGCAGGCGGATCGAGACGATTTCAGGGCGCGAGACCTGGGATCTGCGCAAGACGCTGCCGAAACCGGCGGTGCCAGCTCGCGTTGAATACGATGTGGGCGAGGGCGCGCTCCATCCGGCCTCCATCGGGCCGATCTACCGCGTTATCATCCGGCGCGCTTATGATCGCGGTGCTCTGCCGGATCTGACCGCCGACGATCTTGCCCGGTTGCTAAAAGGCGTGAGCGCGCATTCGACGCGGGTCGGGCTCAACCAGGACCTGTTCGCCGCCGGCGAGGATTTGGCAGGCATCATGGATGCGCTGCGCTGGAAAAGTCCGCGCATGCCGCTCGCGTACAACCGCAACCTCGCCGCCGAGTCCGGCGCGGTTGGCCGGCTAGCAGCCAAGCTCAAGTGAGGCGTACTACGAGGGGGTGCCGCCGGCGAGCGGCACCCCTCTTCGTTATTGACGCGCGGCTTCAGCAGCCAGTGCGTCCTTCGCCGACGGTGTCGGCGTCTCTCGGCGTCCAAACCTGGCATAGAGCGTCGGTAACACGAACAGTGTGAGAAGCGTTGCGGAAAGCAGTCCGCCGATCACCACCGTGGCGAGCGGCTTCTGCACCTCCGCGCCAGGCCCTGTCGCGAGCGCCATAGGCACAAAACCCAGCGATGCGACGAGCGCGGTCATCACCACGGGCCGGAGGCGGGCGAGCGCCCCTTCGTGCGCGGCTCGCGCCCGAGCCATACCGCGCGCCATCAGATCCTGAATCGATGTCACCATCACCAGGCCGTTCAGCACCGCGATGCCGGAAAGAGCGATGAAGCCGACGGCAGCCGAGATGGAGAAGGGCATGCCGCGCAGCGCGAGCGCCAATACCCCGCCCACCAGTGCAAGTGGTACGCCGGTAAAGACGATCGCCGCCTCTCTAACGCTGCCAAGCGCGCCATAGAGCAGTAGCAGGATCAGCGCGAAACAGGCAGGGATCACGAGCAGAAGCCGATCGCGCGCTGAGGCCAAATTTTCGAACTGACCGCCCCATTCGAGATAGGTGCCTGCCGGCAGTCGAACATCGCTTGCGATTTTCTCCTGCGCGTCGGTCACCACGCTCGCAACATCCCGGCCGCGCACATTCGCTTGGACCACAATGCGTCGCTTGCCATTGTCGCGGCTGATCTGATTGGGACCATCAACAACCGCGATGGTCGCAACGCTGCCGAGCGGAACAAAGGCTCCCGTCGGCGTCGGCACCGGCACTTGGCCCAAGGTCTCGAGATTGGCGCGTGCCTCTTCTCCCAATCGGATCGTCACGGCAAAACGCCGGTCGCCCTCAAAGATCATACCTGCGTCGCGCCCACCAACGGCCGCTGCGAGCGTGTCTTGAAGCGCTCGCGCGGTGATGCCGAACCGCGCCATCGCGTCGCGATTGGGCGTGACGTCTAGCATGGGAAGCCCCTCGGTTTGTTCGACGCGGACATCGGTCGCTCCCTCGACTTTCCGCAGCACGGCGGCGATGCGGTTGGCCGTTTCTCCCATCTGTTCGAAGTCGTCACCGAACACTTTCACCGCAAGGTCACTGCGGACGCCTGCGATCAGCTCGTTGAACCGCATCTGGATCGGCTGAGTGATCTCGTAGGCATTGCCGGGAAGCTGCGAGAGCCGCTGCTCAAGACGTTCAACCAATTCGGACTTCGCAAGGTGCGGATCGGGCCAGTCGCTGCGGGGCTTCAGGATCACGAACGTGTCCGAAACGTTCGTTGGCATCGGGTCCGAGGCAAGTTCGGCAGTACCGGTCCTTGAAAATACGAACCGCACCTCCGGCTCGCGGGCTATTGCTCTCTCGATCTCGAGCTGCATTGCTTGGCTCTGGTCAACCGAAGTACCGGGCACGCGAAAGGCTTGGATCAGCACGTCGCCTTCGTCGAGTTGTGGCAGGAATTCCTGTCCAAGCGTCGCGAAGCTGCCGATCGCCACGACAAACGCGGCGATGCCGATTCCCAGCGTGCGACTGGGCCGCCGCATGGCTGCGTTAAGACCCGGCTCGTAGCGGGTCTTGAGCCAGCTCATGACACGCCCTTCCTTTTCCTCGACAGGCTTTGAAAGCCAGATACCGAGCATGGCAGGCACGAACGTGAGCGAGAGGATGAAGGCGAAGACGAGGGCTAGGATCACAGTCAGCGCCATCGGCGTGAAGGTTTTTCCCTCGACCCCGCTCAGCGTCAGCAGCGGCACATAGACCAGGATGATGATCGCCTGGCCATAGACCGAAGGCCGGATCATTTCTCGAGCAGAGGCGGCGACCGTCGAGAGCCGTTCCTCAATATCAAGGGTGCGCCCCTTGTGATGTTGGCGTTCAGCGATCCGTCGAAGGGTGTTTTCGACGATGATCACCGCGCCATCGACGATGAGGCCGAAGTCGAGCGCTCCGAGGCTCATGAGGTTGGCCGAAACACCGCCTCGCAGCATCCCGAAGCTGGTGAGCAGCATCGTGATGGGAATGACGAGTGCCGCGATCAATGCCGCACGAAAGTTTCCAAGCAGGACGAAGAGGACGACAATGACGAGGAGTGCACCCTCTGTGAGGTTTTTCACGACCGTCTTGATCGTTGAATTCACCAAGGCCGTTCGATCGAGAACCGGCTGTACGACGACGTCGTTCGGCAAGGAGGCATTGATCTCCTGAAGCCGGGCGTTGACGCTTGAGGCCACCGTCCGGCTGTTTTCACCGATGCGCATGACGGCGGTGCCGACCACCACTTCCCTGCCATTTTCGGACGCGGAACCCATCCGCAGAGCCTGCCCGGAACGAACGGTCGCGACCTGATTCAGGAGGATCGGTATCCCTTCCTTGGTGGCGATGACGGTTCGGCCGAGTTCGTCGGCATTGAGCAGACGGCCGTCGGAACGAACGGCCAGTCCCTCGCCGTTGCGGTTGATCACACCTGCGCCGACCGAGCTGTTATTCTCTTCGAGCGCAGTCGCGAGGTCGCTGAGGCTGAGGTCCAAGGCTGCCAAGCGCTGTAGGTCTGGGACAACCTGGTACTGTTTCACATAGCCGCCGATTGAGTCGATCCCGGCCAATCCTGGCGTGTTCTTCAGGAGCGGTGAGACGATCCAGTCCTGGACGGTCCGCAGATAGGTTGCCTGATCGGCCTGGCTGACAAGCCGCTCGCCCTCGGGCGTTATGTAGCTGCCGTCGGGTTGGATGCCGGGCTCACCGGGCGCGTGGCGATCCTCCTTGCGATGTGCGAGATGGACCGTCCACATCAGCACGTCACCGAGACCCGTGGCGATCGGCCCCATTTCCGGCGTGACCCCCTCGGGGAGGCTCTCCTCGGCGCTGCGCAGCCGTTCTGCCACCTGGGCCCGTGCGAAATATATGTCCGTGGAATCGGAAAAGACCGCCGTCACTTGTGCGAAACCGTTTCGACTCAGCGATCTCGTGTATTCAAGGCCGGGCACGCCGGCGAGCGCTGTCTCGATCGGGAACGCCACCTGTTTTTCGACGAGCTCGGGCGAGAGGGCAGGTGCCCGGACATTCACCTGCACCTGGTTGTTGGTGATATCGGGGACGGCATCGATCGGCAGGCGGGAGAGTGCCCAACCCCCGATGATCACGCCGATGAAGGTCACGAGCAGCACAAACCAGCGCCGCTCGACCGAAAAGGTCACAATGCGCTCGATCATGGCCTAATCCTCGTCGACCGCTTCGCTCTTTCCGAGCTCGGCCTTGAGAGTGAAGCTGTTGGCGACGGCGATCTGCTCGCGGCCCGAAAGACCTGACAGGATCGTCACGGCGTTGCCGCTGGGTTGCCCGAGGGCTACTGGAATTGCCTTGAAGCCCTGCGGAACACGAACAAAAACCGATGGTTTTCCTTCGACCGTCTGCACGGCGCCGGCGGGCACCATAATGCCCGAGGAGCTGCTTGCCACCGAGATTGCCGCCGTCACCGGCTCGCCGATCCGCCACTGGCCCGCCCGGTTGTCGATGAGGGCTATGACAGGCACGAAGCGGGTGCCTTCGTCGAGGATTGGCGAGACAAAGCTCACACGCGCAGTCGTTCGGCGCCCAGGCGCCGTGATCTCGACGGTTGAACCCGGTCGCACACGGCCGGCATCGGCCGGCGACAGCGACAGGTTGACCGAGACTTGGGAGAGATTGGCGACCCGATAAAGTTCGGCATCGGCTGCCACGGTCTGCCCCAGGGTCACGCTTCGTGCGATGACTTGGCCGCTAATGGGTGATCCGATGCCGAGACGGTTGAGACCGCCGCCGCCACCCCCCGCTGCAGAGACCTGCTGCTGGGCCAAGCGCAGAGCGATGTTGGCCTCCGTTGCTGCCGTACGTGCGGCGATCAGATCCTGTTCGGGCGACACGCGTTCGGCAAACAGGCGTTGCTCGCGTCTCAAGTTGGATTGTGCGAGCGCCAGACGGGCACGCGCAGCTTCCACCTCGGCCTTGAGCGAGGCGGCCTCACGGCTTTCGACGATGGCGAGCGTTTCGCCGCGTCGCACGTCTTGTCCGAGATTCCGGGTCAGCGCGACGACTTTCCCGCCGATGGCAGCGGAAACGACTTGCATACCCTGGGGATCGCCTTCGACGGTTGCAGGCAGCGTGATCGCGCCCGTGCCGCCGCGGGAGGGAAGCGCGACCTCAATTCGCGCCGCGGCGACCTGCTGGGGCGTGAGTCGGATCAGACCCTCTTCGCCCGCGTGGCCTTCTTCCTTTTCCGCCTTCTCCTGCTCGGCGGGCTGGCTACCGCATCCGGCCACGACCAGTGCGAGCACGAGGGGCGCGATGGCCCGCTGCGTGAAGTTCATCGATTGTCTCCCTGATCGGGCGCGCGGGCGGTCAGCCGCTCCAGCTGCGCTTGTGCGTTGTGATAGGCGAGCAGCGCATCGATGGCGGTTGCGCGCGTCTCGGATAGGACGCGCTCCGCATCGAGCAGATCGAGCTGGCTGAACTTCCCCTCCCTATAGCCAATCCGGGCGATGCGCGCTGCCTCCTCGGCAGCCTCAAGGGCAGGCCCGGTCGCGGTCGCGGCGCTCGTTGCAGCGTTAGCGGCATCCGCCTGTGCCTCGGCGATTGCTTGCGCAACGTCCTGTGCCGTCACCCGCTTTTGTGCTTCGGCGCGCAGTTGCTCTGCACCCGCTTGCTCGAGCGCTGCCTTGCCGCTGTTGAAGAAAGGAAGCGGCACCGACAGGCTGAAGACCGCTGCGGTGTCATTCGTCTCCTCGAGACGGCGAGCGCCTGCACCCAGCGTGAGATCTGGGACGCGCTGCGCGCGTGCAAGGCGCATTTGGGCGGTTGCCGTGGCAAGGTCGGCATTGGCCGCAGCCAGCGAGAGTGTACCGGCAGCATCAGGGGGCCGCAGCGGTCCATATCGGCTGTCGACGCTATTGAACCAGGAGCCGTCGAGTGGCGCCAGGATGGTTTGGCCTATCCGCTGGCTGAGCGTGAAGCGGGCGACCTCGGCAGACCGTTCCGAGCGCTCCAGGGCGGCCGCGGCATTGATCCGCGTGACATCGGCGCGCTGAACTTCAAGCGGTGACGCGCGTCCGGCGCGGACACGGACATCGGCGGCACGAAGACCCTCGTTCGCAATCCTGAACTGCTCGCGGGCGTTGACGAGGCGACGTTCCGAGGCAGCGGCCTCTGCATAGGCGCGCGTTACCGCGAATCGGAGATCCGCCTGAGCAATAGCGCGCTCAATTCCCGCACGATCGCGCTGGGCATCTGCGACTGCTACGCGCGCGGATCGTTTGCCGCCGAGTTCGATTGGCAGTTGGAGAGAGGTCGTTGCCTCCATGCTCTGGGTCCCCGAATAGGGCCCAGTCCCCGCGACATTCTCCGCCTCGATATTGATCGTGGGGTTTGGCCTGAGGCCGGCGATGGTTCGAGCCGCTTCAGCCGCTCGAAGGCCCGCCGATGCTGCCTCAAGCGCTGGCGCTGACGCGCCTGCAAGGTCGAGTGCGCGCGACAACGTCAAGGGCGGTTGTGTTTCTGCGGAAGGCGGCGTCTGCGCCTGGGCGCTGAAAGCGTACGGCGCTGCGACCACAAGGGCCGCTAACAGTCGATTCATGTCTTGGAACTCCTGTGATGGCTGAGGGGCGCGATAATCGGTGGCGCCCCAGCGGCTATCATCAGGCTTTTGGGGGTCTCAGCTCTGCGCTGCGTGGCGCAGCCGTGAGTGCCTTCGCCGTATGAATGAACATGTCTGGCGGGCTGGCCCGAGCGATTGGGAGATCGCGGGTCGCAGGAAGGGCGGCAAGATGGTGCCCATGACAGCCACAATGGTTGTGGTGGCAGGCCTTCTTTGGATCTGCCGGCAGCGATCTTCCCTCTTCGGCACCATCTTCAGCCGCGATGGTTGGAGAAGTCGCGGAGCAGTCGATCGACGCCACGGCGTGGGCAACGGATCCGGTCCCGAGGGACAGAATGAAGGCCAAGCAGGCGAGGACGATGAGCAGCCGGACCATTCTCGCCTTCACCCCTTGCTGGCCGCACGCGCAGTAAGGAGTTCGGTCCGGCTTGGCCCCTTTGAAACCCTTAGCTCGGTGATGGACTGCTGCAAGATCTGCGCACCACCCCACAGCCCGAGCGCCGCCATAATTCCCGCCACGATTATATCGGGCAGCGCCGAGCCGGTGCCGAACACGCCCAAAGCGGCCAGCATCACCGCAATGTTGCCGATCGCGTCGTTTCGCGAGCAAATCCATACCGAGCGCATGTTCGCGTCGCCCTCACGGAAGCGATACAAGATGAGCGCGACACCGCCATTGGCGAGCAGAGCGACAAAACCGACCGCGCCCATCACCTCGGCATGGGGAACGGTGCCATGTGAGAGTGCCCAGATCGCGTTTAGCAGCACATAGAGGCCGAATGCGAAGATAGTCGCGCCCTTGACGAAAGCTGCGCGAGCGCGCCAGGCAAGAGCAAGGCCCGCTACGCCAAGGCTGATCGCATAGTTGGCGGCATCACCAAGAAAATCGAGGGCATCGGCTTGGAGTGCTCTCGATCCTCCCATGATGCCGGCGGCCAGTTCGGCGGCAAACATGAGCCCATTGACGGCCAGCGCGATCCACAACGCGCGCCGCCAGGCGGGGCTGTTTGTGGGGCCGCCTTTGTCGGCGGCACAGCTGGAACATGCCATTGGTCGGGCTCTCGTATTCTTAGAACGGCTCGCTATATGCACCCTGTAGCAACTATAGGGTCAAGAGGATTTCTGATGCAGATAGGTGAGCTGGCCCGAACGACCTCGACGAAGGTCGAGACTATCCGCTTCTATGAAAAAATCGGCCTGCTTCCAGAGCCGGGCCGAACCTCGGCGAATTATCGCGACTATGGTGCCGCTCACCTGGCGCGGCTTTCCTTTATTCGCAGGGCACGCGATCTCGGTTTCACCCTCGACCAGGTGCGCGAGCTGCTCACCTTGTCTGACGATCGTAACCGGTCATGCGCCGCCGTCGATACCGTCGCCCGCGCCCATCTCGCGCACATCGACCAGAAGATCGCCGATCTTCGCGCGCTACGCCGGGAGCTCGACGAGTTGATCGGCCAGTGCAGCCAGGGTGCGATATCCGAATGCCGGATTATCGAGGCCCTCGGTCCGTCCGCTCAGCGCGGGCATTGACCCTGTAGCTACTAGAGGGTGCAGAATTCCGCTGCGACTCGCTGCGGAGACAATCGATGAGCGACTGTGGATGCGAAACGGACACCGCCCGCGCCGGAACAGATCCCGGCTACAAGCGTGCCTTGTGGATCGTCGTAATCCTCAATCTGGGATTTGGAATCTGCGAGCTTGTGGGCGGCTTTGTCGCAGGCTCCCAAGCTCTCAAGGCGGATTCGCTGGACTTCATCGGCGACGGATCCATCACCTTGGTGGGCCTTGTCGCGCTTGGCTGGTCTGCCGTGGCCAGGAGCCGGACCGCACTCATTCAGGGCCTGTTCCTCGCCACTCTTGGGCTCGGCGTGATCGCATCGGCGCTTTGGCGCATATTCAACGCCGTGCCGCCCGAGGCCGATCTGATGGGCGCGCTTGGCATTATTGCGCTCACCGTCAATGTGTCTGCCGCGCTGGTCCTCGCCCGTTTCCGCGATCAGGGCGATGCCACCTCGCGGGCAATCTGGCTGTTCTCGCGCAATGATGCACTGGCCAATGTCGCGGTCATCGCGGCGGCGGCGTTGGTGGCGTGGACCGGGCAGGCATGGCCCGATCTGCTCGTCGCGGGAGTTATCGCGCTGCTCTTCTTGCACTCCGCCTATGACATCATCCGCGATGCCCGCAAGGAGCTGACGGAGCATGGCAGGCGGGTCGTGCAGTGAACGCGCGTGCTTACACCCCGCCGCTCGGAAAGGACAGCACTGCGGACTACGACCGCGCGATCCGGCTTTGGACGCGCGAGACGCTCTGGCGCCGGGCAATGCTCGAGGAATTGGCAGCCCGGCCGGGCGAGACAATTCTCGACGTCGGCTGCGGCACTGGCAGCTTCGCTGTCATGCTCAAGGCTTCCCAGCCCGCTGTGCGCGTGATCGGTATCGATCCCGATGAAGAGGCGCTGACCATTGCGCGCGCAAAGGCGGATGTTGCGGTCCTGAACGTTGAGTGGGAGCAGGGCTTCGCCCGCGATCTCGGCGTCAGAGGGGCCGATGCGATCGTGTCGAGCCTGATGTTCCACCAAGTGCCGATGACGGAGAAGCGGGCCGGCCTGAGCGCAATGTTTGCGGCAGTGCGACCCGGCGGACGGATTGTTATTGCCGATTATGGCCGGCAAAAAGGGTTGATGCGGGTGCTGTTCCGCCTGACTATTCAGCGGCTCGACGGTGTCGCCGATACCCAGCCCAATGCGGATGGGATCCTGCCCGAATTGGTCAAAGCTGCGGGCTTTCGCAAGGTGCGCGACGTCGCACGCTTCGACACGGTTACCGGCACCATCGGCCTTATCGTGGCGAGTCGGCCTGACTGAGGCGAGAACGATGGATTTGGCGGAAGAACAGCGGCAAATCCGGAAACGGTCGGCGCTGGCGCTCCTGCCTTGCGCGGCGGTTTCGACCGGGAGCGTGCTGCTTCTTCCAGAGGTTATGTCCTTTCCGGAAGCGCTTGCCGAGCGTCTCGCCTTCGCAATCCAAACCAGCAGCATCCATTTCCTGCTCGTGCTGGTGGCGGTGCGGCTTGTTTCGAGCGGACGCTATCGTTCGGAGGCCGATATTGGCGGGGCCGCCAAGAGCGCGCCCAGCCCGGCGCTCGCGATCAAGGTCGCATTCCTGCAAAATACGCTCGAGCAGTCATTCTTGGGCGTCGGTGCCCATTTGCTCCTTGGTTCGATCGCGGAGGGCCGATGGCTGGGACTGTTGATTGCCTCGCCTGTGCTTTTCGCCATCGGCCGCGTGAGTTTCTATCGCTGTTATTCCAGGGGCGCTGGCGCCCGCGCCTTCGGGATGGCGACGACCGCGCTGGCTACGCTCACCTGCTATTCGGTCGCCGCTGTGTTGATCGCCGCTCGGCTATTTGGCGGGTGATGCTTGCGATGCGGCCGCCGCCGAACTGCGACCGCTGAACCAGAAGCCGGCGGCAAGCACTACGATGGCGGTGACCTGCGCGAGCACGCTCTCCCTGGTCGGAAAGAGACCCAGAATCTCGATACGTGGCACGTCCACCAGCGGCCTCACGCCGAGGATACCGGCCTCCTGCAAACCGGCGATACCCTTGCCGGCGAGCACGACGGCCAGGATCGCGATCAGGACCGAGCTCCAGGAGAAGAACTGGGTGATCGGCAGGCGAGCGCTGTAACGCAACATTATCCACGCGACGAGCGCAAGCAGACCCGCTGCGGCGCCTGCGCCCGCGAGCATCGCTGCGCCATTTCCCTCGGCCCAGAGAGCCGCATAGAACAGGATCGTTTCGAAGACTTCCCGGTAGACGACGACGAACGATAGCAGGAACAAGAACCAGCCCGAGCGGCGGGAAAGGGCGGCGCTGACCTTCGCCTTCACATAGCGTTGCCATGCCTCGGCATTGCTCTTACCATGCATCCAGATACCGACGCTGAGCAGGATTATTGCAGCGAAGAGGGAACCGAAGCCCTCGGTAAGTTCCCGCGATGCGCCGCTCACGGTGATGAAGTAGGTTGCCGCGAACCAGGTCGCGACACCGGCTGCGAGGGCTACCGCCCATCCGCCGTGAACATAGCCGAGGACGTCCGGTCGATCAGTTTTCTTCAGAAAGGCGATCATCGCAACCACGATCAGAAGCGCTTCGAGCCCCTCGCGCAACAATACGCCGAACGCCCCCAGGAAGCTGGATGCTCCACTTGCCCGTTCCGGCGCCAGCGCGGCCTCGGCCTCAGCAAACAGGTTGGCCAGTGAACGGTTCGCCGCTTCCACCTCGGCCGTAGGGCGCCCTTGCCCGATGGCCGCACGAAGCTGCGCCATCCCTGTCTCGATCCGCGCCATGAGCGCAGCGTCGCGTGCGGACAACACCGGCTCAACCGGCTCGAAGCCGTCGAGATAGGCCGAAAGAGCCAATTCGGCTGCGGCTTTGCGATCGCCGGCCCGATAGGCGGTCAAGCTTTCGGCCAGGCGTTCACGCGTAAGCGCAAGCGAGCCGTCGGGACGAGCGGTGACGGCATCCGGATGTCGGCGCAGAAAGGCCGTGAGCATCGCAGCGTTTTTGGGGCCGAGGTCGCGGGCCAAGGCGGCCGGCGTCGTCCCGACCAGAGCCGCCAGATTGGGATATTTTGAACGCATATCGGCGCGCTCCCGCCAAAGACGCTCGCCTTCGCTGGCGGCAGCGTCAGGATAGGCGAAATGGCCGGCATAGAATGCCAGGGCCCAGCGGTCCGCTTCCGGTAGCGCCTCGAAGCTCTGCATGGCGGTGCCGTCCAGACCCTGGCTGATGACCTGGTAGAGACCGAAGAGGCTGCGCTGGTCGGCACGTTCCTTGTCGGTGAAGGCGATGGGTGGCGGGTCGAGCTTGGCCGCATCGCGCCCGCGCCCGTCGCCGTTCATGCCATGACAGCTCGCGCAATTTTCGGCGTACAGCTTAGCGGCCCGGTTTAGATCGGGGGGAGTGCCCGGTGCGAGCGGCACCGGATAGGCCGCCAGGAGTGCCGAGGCGAGAAGATGCGATTGCTCGGCGACGACCGCGGGTGCTGATTTCGCGGCGATCGCGCTTCGCAGTGTGGCCGATCGGCGGAGAAGGTCTTCCTTCGCCGGCTTTTCTGGCAGGGCCTTGAGTCGTGTCTCGACCTGTGCCGCGAACTCGGTCATCTCGCCATATTCGGCCGAGCTTGTCACTTTCCCGTCCGCGACAGCCCCGGCGTAATCCACCCCGATATAATCGAGCAGCCGCCAGCTGGTCTGAACGTCCGCATCGCTCGCCAAGGCTCGTCCTGGGAGCGAGATCATCATTAGGGTTGCGAACGCCAGCGCAATGAGATGCGCTGTCCGGCGCCATCTGAGGGGAAGAACGACGGAAATGGCGGCAGGCGAGCGAGGATACATTTGCGAGTCTCTGATAAGAATTGTTCGCAACTTGCACCCTGTAGTAGCTAGAGGGTCAAGTGGTATCAACGGGCGCGGCAGCGCGCCCAACACCCCGGCATGCTTGGTCGTTCATGAGCGTGATCCGACGGCGCGCGCAATGAAGCTCGAGGTTCCATCGGGGCAGCCAGCAAGGGCAACAAAGCTGGAATTGGTAAGGGGTAGCTGCGTCGCGCATGATCTTGGCTCTGTATGACGTGAGCTTACGTCGTTGGCTGAGTCTCGGCCCAATTATGGTCTTGGGAAACTTGACTCAATTCAGCATCAGGCAGAGAATGCGGACATGAGACGAGCGCACAAATTTGCGCTGATCTTAGGCGTCCTTCTCGGCCTGTTTGGACAGATAGCCACAGTTGCCGCAGATCCCGCTGTGGCAACCGCCATAAGCGCGAACGCGGCAGCAACGATGCCCATGGACTGTGTCGGGATGACGCAGGACGATGGCGAGAAACCACTCCCCTGTCAGCGGATGACGCTCGCTTGCCTGGCAGGCATGGGGTGTCTCCCTTTATATGCGCTCGAGAGCCGGGGACCCCTAGCGGCTGAAATAGTGAGCGCGGATGTTCTTGTCGTCTTTCCATCTTATCCGGCGCTACACGGACGGTCGGCTCCGCCGGAACAGCATCCACCCGACACCTTGGCCTGACAACTCGCCAGGCGAACCCTCCCAAGCGCTGGACGGCCATAGGCTGCCCAGCCCCTCGGAGCCAGTTTGCCCACGGCACCTTCAGTCCGAGGAGAGAAATCATGAAGACCTTGATATTCACCGCCGCCGCGGCCGCATTCACAGTGCTCGTCGCCGCCCCGGTTCCGGCATTGGCACAGGCTGATGTCGAGAAACCGGCCACCGTCAAATGCGAGTGGCAACCCCAAGCTCCTGGTCCGCGTGCACCGTTGAGTGCGAGGGTCTGCAAGAAGGTTGGCGACCAACGCGACCAGTGGACTGGCAAAGGCGGACCGGAATGCGATCCGGCCTATACCGGCAAGACCGGTCGCTACGTGTGGCGGATGCGGCCGCAATATGGTCCGCGCGCGCCGTTGCAGGGACCGGTCCGCGTTTGGGTCGACGGGAGCGATGTCTGCTGAGGCCGTGAAGTGATGGCGAGGGGCTAACTTGCCCTCGCCATCGATCATGGATCTGACGAAACATTTGCCTGTCCCAACTGTCGGAACTCATCGGGAGGCGCTTCCACAGTGCCTCCCGAAGCCCTCATCGAATTACTTGTTGCTGATGCTGGTGACCTCGCCGGCATTGCCGTCGAGCTTCAGCTCGAAATTCACCTGATCGCCGACTTTCAGGCTGTCGATCATGGTCGCAGCGATGCCGCTCATGACCTCCACGCGGGGGCCGGAACCGAAGAGTATGGAGTTCGGCGTACAGAAGGCGTCGCCCAGGCGGAATTTAGCGAGCCGCAGACAATGTATTGATCAGTGGGCACCCGACATGATCGCCGGAACTGCAGGCCCGCACGGTGTCGGCAAGGACCCGCTCCATGCGCTTCAGATCCGCGATCCGCGCGCGAACCTGCGTCAGATGCAAGGTCGCGATTTCGCGGGCATCGTCACATGAGATGTCATTGGCGGTCGCAATGCCGAGCAGCGTGCGAACCTCGTCCAGCGTGAAGCCCAGTTCCCGCGCGCGCCGAACGAAATGCAGCCGCGCCACGTCCGCGGGGCCGAAGCTCCGATACCGGCCCCGCCGCGCCGCCTCGGGCAGGAGCCCGATCCGCTCATAATAGCGGATCGTCTCAATGTTGCAGCGTGTGCGCCGCGACAGTTCCCCGATTGCGATAATCTCCGATGTCGTCATCTTCTGCTCAAAATTGGGGGTTGAGTCTGTAGCGGCTACAGACGGTAGGATGCGATTCCGTTGATCACAAGGAGTCGCCCATCATGTCCGAACCGCCTGAACTGCGCCGTTCTTTGGGAGCGGAGGGCGCTGCTGTTCTCACGGTCGGCGGAATCGCGGCCGCCTTCGCCGTGGCATCCTGCTGCGCGCTGCCCATATTGCTCACCACCGCCGGCTTGGGTGCCGGATGGCTCGGCGGCATTGCCTTGGCGGCCAGCCCGTATCGGATGCTCCTGCTGTGCTTGAGCGCGCTCTTCCTGATCGGCGGCGCGATCATGCTCTGGCGGCAGCAGCGCGTGGCGATGACCTGCGCATCCGAGGGCGTCTGCACACCGCCTGCTGTGCGCGCGGTCCTTTTCATCGGCTTGCTGCTGGGCGTGACGTTGTTCTGGCTTGGCTATTCCTATGTCTGAGCGCGTTTTCGTTCCTCAATCGGTCCTCACCTGTCCGCTGTGCGGCACGACGAAGACGGAGACGATGCCGACGAACGCCTGCCAGTTTTTCTATGATTGCACCGGTTGCGGAGCGGTCTTGCGGCCGAAGACCGGCGATTGCTGCGTATTCTGCTCCTACGGGACCGTGCCGTGCCCGCCGATCCAACTCGCCGGGCCGGACGCCTCCTGCTGCACCTGACGATCGTTGGCCATGGCGGGCCGCCGGCATTCCGGCGACCCGCCCGGAGCAGGTCTGGAATCGACTACTGCTTTGTGATCGCGGTCACCTCGCCGGCATTGCCGTCGAGCTTCAGCTCGAAATTCACCTCATCGCCCACTTTCACGCTGTCGATGAGCGCCGGCGCGGCCTTGAATGCCATCGTCATAGCCGGCCAGTTGGCCTCGGCGATCGGGCCATGGTCGAGCGTGATCGTTCCGGCGGCCTTGTCGACGGCCGTCACTTTGCCGGTGCCCTTGGCCATCTTTGCTGTAGGGGACATCGCCATATTGCCCATGTCGCCCGCCATCGCGTTGGTTTCGGTAGCCGCCGGTGCCGCCGTATTCGTCGCTGCCGCCTCATTGGTCTCGGTCTTCGAGCCACATGCAGCAAGGGCAGCGGTCAGGGCCAGGACGGACAGAGCGTGAACTTTCATTGCAGGTTCCTTTCGTGGTGCTTCATTGGGATCGAGGGTTGAGAAGACCGCTGCCTCAGAAGCAGATAGGCGGCGGGGATGACGAACATCGAGAGAAGCGGCGCGGTCAGCATGCCGCCGACCATGGGTGCGGCAATCCGGCTCATGACTTCCGAGCCGGCGCCGGAGCCGACGAGGATCGGCAAAAGCCCCGCGATAATGACGGCGACGGTCATCGCCTTGGGCCGGACCCTGAGCAGCGCGCCTTCGCGCACCGCTTCTGCAATATCTTCGTGCGACGGCCTCTCGCCCCGCGCCTCGAGGGCATCCCTGAGATAGATCAGCATCACGACGCCGAACTCGGCGGCGACGCCGGCAAGCGCAATGAACCCGACGCCGGTCGCGACCGACTGGTGATAGCCGAGCAGGTAGAGGATCCAGAAACCGCCGGTGAGCGCGAAGGGGAGTGTGCCCATGATGAGCACTGCCTCGTCGAGCCGCCGGAAGATGAGGTACAGCAGCAGGAAGATGATCGCGAGCGTCGCCGGCACGACGATCTTCAGCCGGTCGATCGCGCGCGCGAGATATTCGAACTGGCCCGAATAGGCGAGGCTGACACCCGACGAGAGCTTGACCTCGCGGGCCACCGCAGTCTGCAGATCATCCACCACCGAGGCGAGATCGCGTCCCCGGACGTCGACATAGACCCAGGTCGATGGCCGTCCGTTCTCGGTCTTCAGCATCGGCGGTCCGTCGCTGATCGCGATCTGCGCGACGCTGCCCAGCGTGATCTGCTGGCCCGATGGCGTGAGCACCGGAAGAGCGCGCAGTGCGTCCGGACTGTCGCGCAACTCGCGCGGGTAGCGGACATTGATGGGATAGCGCGCCAGCCCCTCGACGGTTTGGCCGACATTCTCGCCGCCGATCGCGCCCGCGACGATCGCCTGGACATCGGAGATGTTGAGGCCATATCGCGCGGCGGCGATCCGATCGATCTGCACATCGACATAACGCCCGCCTGTCAGCCGCTCGGCGAGTGCGGAGCTCACTCCGGGCACTCCCTTCGCGACCCGTTCCACCTCGCGCGCGATATGGTCGATGGCGGCAAGATCCGACCCAGAGACCTTGACCCCGATCGGGCTCTTGATGCCGGTCGCCAGCATGTCGATCCGGTTGCGGATGGGCGGCACCCAGATGTTGGCGAGGCCGGGTACTTTCACGGTGCGGTCGAGCTCCTCGACCAGCTTCTCCGGAGTCATGCCGGGCCGCCATTGCTCGCGCGGCTTGAAGCGGATCGTCGTCTCGAACATCTCGAGCGGGGCGGGGTCGGTCGCGCTCTCCGCGCGCCCCGCTTTCCCGAACACGCTCTGGACCTCAGGCACCGACTTGATCATGCGATCGGTCTGCTGGAGCAGCTCCGAGGCCTTGGCGGCAGAGAGCCCCGGCAGCGCCGAGGGCATGTAGAGAAGATCGCCCTCGTTCATCGCCGGCAGGAATTCGCCGCCAAGCCGCGACAAGGGCCAGGCGGTCGTAAGGAAGACCAGCCCCGCCAGGACGAGGGTTGCCTTGGGCCGTTTCAGGACCCAGTCGATGGCCGGGCGATAGGCACTCGTCAGCGCACGGTTGACCGGATTCGCCTGCTCGGACGGTATCTTGCCTCTGATGAGCCAGCCCATCAGCACCGGTACGAGCGTCACCGAGAGGATCGCGGCGGCTGCCATGGTGTAAGTCTTGGTGAAGGCCAGCGGCGCGAAGAGACGCCCCTCCTGCGCTTCGAGCGTGAAGACCGGGACGAAAGACAAGGTGATGATAAGGAGCGAGAAGAAGAGCGCCGGCCCCACTTCGCGCGCCGCGTCGGTGACCACGGTCCACCGCGCCGGCCCTTCCAGCTCCTCGCCGGGGTGGGCATGCTCCCATTGCTCTATCCGCTTGTGGGCGTTCTCGATCATCACGATCGCCGCGTCGACCATCGCGCCGATCGCGATCGCAATGCCGCCGAGTGACATGATGTTGGCGTTGACGCCCTGCAGGTGCATCACAATGAACGCGGCCAGGATGCCGAGCGGCAGCGTAACAATGGCAACGAGGGCCGAGCGCACGTGCCAGAGGAAGAGGGCGCAGACGATTGCGACGACAACGAACTCCTCGACGAGCTTGTGCGTAAGATTTTCGATCGCCGCATCGATGAGGTGCGAACGGTCGTAGGTCGGCACGATCGCGACGCCGCGGGGGAGGCTCTTCTTCAGGACCTCGAGCTTGTCCTGGACCGCCTGGATGGTGGCGCGCGCATCCGAACCCGAGCGCAGGATAACGACGCCGCCGGCCACCTCGCCATCGCCATCGAGTTCGGCGATCCCCCGCCGCATTTCAGGCCCGAGCTGAATGGTGGCAACGTCCCCGAGCGTCACCGGCACGCCGCCCGCCGCAGTGCGCAGCGGGATGGCGCGGAAATCGTCGAGTGTCTGCAGATAGCCTGAGGCGCGCACCATATATTCGGCCTCGCCGAGCTCGAGGACCGAGCCGCCAGTTTCCTGATTAGCTTGCTCAATCGCCGTAACGGTCTGGGCATGGGTGACGCCGAAGCCGGCGAGCTTCACCGGGTCGAGCACGACCTGATATTGCTTGACCATGCCGCCGATGCTGGCGACCTCGGCGACGCCCGGCAGGCTCTTGAGCTCATAGCGCAGGAACCAGTCCTGCAGCGATCGCAGCTGGGCCAAATCGTGTCCGCCGGTTCGGTCGACCAGCGCATATTGATAAACCCAGCCAACGCCGGTCGCGTCGGGGCCGATGGCGCTTCGCGCGGTGTCGGGCAGGCGCCCCTGCACCTGATTGAGATATTCAAGCACGCGCGAGCGCGCCCAGTAGAGGTCGGTTCCATCCTCGAAGATGACATAGACGAAACTGTCCCCGAAAAAGGAATAGCCGCGCACGGTCTTTGCTCCCGGCACCGAGAGCATTGTCGTTGCGAGGGGGTAGGTGATCTGGTTTTCGACGATCTGCGGCGCCTGGCCCGGATAGGTCGTGCGGATAATGACCTGGGTGTCGGAGAGGTCGGGCAGCGCGTCGATCGGCGTGCTGCGCAGGGCGAGCAGTCCGCCAACGACGAGCGCCAGCGCACCCAGCACCACGAACAGGCGGTTGTTGGCTGACCAGTCAATAAGCCGACCGATCATCGCGCCGCCTCGCGGGTCAGCGTGCGAACGACGGGACCTTCCGCAGCCTGGTCGAAGCTGAAGACAACGCGGTCGCCCTTCTTGAAGCCGCGCGCCAGCGCGGGGGCGCTCAGCCTGAACGTCATCGTCATGGCCGGCCACTTGAGAGCAGGGACCGGCTCGTGGCTGAGGGTGATCCGATCGCCCGCGAGGCTCTCGATCCGCCCGTTCGTGCGATAGACGCCCTGCCGCGACGTTTCGGCCTGCGGCGCGGAGGGTGTCGCTGCGATCGGACGGGCCTCAATGCCCGAAAGACTTGCTTCGGAATCGATCAGGAACTGGCCGGAGGCGACGATCTTCTCTCCTGCGGCGAGACCGGCAAGGATTTCAGTCTGGCCTCCTGCCTCCGCGCCCGTCTGCACTTCGGCAGGCCGATACCGCCCTTGCGGCAGGGCCAGCATGACGAGCGTGCGCTTGCCGGTGCGGATGACGGCCTCCGAGGGGACGAGCAACGCTGTGCGCGCTGTGCCCCCGATATCGACCGAGGCGAACATGCCGGGCCGTAGGCGCCCGCCTCGATTGGGAAGCTCGATGCGGACCGTAAGGGTTCGGCTTTCGGCGGCGACGCTCGGAAGGATCGCGGCGACACGGCCGGTGAAGCGCTTGCCCGGATAGGCAGCGAGTGTCGCGGTCACGCCTTCTCCCGGGCGGAGTTTGCCCGCCATGGCCTCCGGGACGGCAGCATTCAGCCATACCGTGCCAAGCCCGTTTATCTCCGCGAGCGTCTGACCGCTCGTCACCGTCATCCCGGCCCTGACGCCCAGCGTCTTGATGGTGCCGCCGGTCGGTGTCGAGATCGTCGTGACAGTATGCGGTCGCCCGCTTCGCTCGACGGCCGCGACCGTTCCCGATGGCATACCAAGGAGTAGAAGACGCTGCCGGGCAGCGCGGCTGAGGCCCGCATCGCCGATCCGCCGTACCGCCAGATATTCCGTTTGCGCGCCCGCCCATTCGGGCACGAGGATATCGGCGAGCGGTGCGCCCTTGCCGATTACGTCGCCTGGCGCGAGCGCGTAGACACGCTGGACGAAGCCCCCGGTCCGTGCCTGGACGATGGCAACGTCACGCTCGTTGAACTCGATCGTACCGGTTGCCGTGAGGGCGGAGCCAAGCGTGCCCGTGCGCGCTTCCGCGATACGCAGACCAAGCGATTGCGCCCGCGCGGGGTCGATCGATACGCCCGCCTCGCCGCTCGCCGCCTCGTCGGCATATTTGGGGACAAGCTCCATATCCATGAACGGCGACTTGCCCGGCTTGTCGAAATGCTGGCTCGGGACCATCGGATCGTACCAGTAGAGAATCTTGCGCTCCCCTGGCGTTGCCGCCGGTGGATCCTCATGGCGCCAGCTCGCAAGGCCATAGCCGAGCCCGCCGGCCGCAATAGCAAGCACGGCCGCGGCAATCGCCAGCTGCGCACGCGAGATCGTGTCGAATGTCATTGGCTGTTTCCCCCAAAGGTGAGGACGAGCCGCACGGCGTCGCGCGCGACTTCAGCCTCCCTGTCGAGCAATTGAAGCTCGCTGTCGGCGAGCATGGTCTGGGCCTCGATCACGTCGAGCAGCCCAGCGCGACCCGACGCGTAGCTCGCGGTCTCGAGCTCGGCTCGGTTGCGCGCGAGCGGTAGCAGCGTATCGCGTGCGCGGACCCATTGTTCGTGGTGCATGTCATGGTCGGCAAGTCCGGCCTCGAGGTCCGCGAGGATGGCTCGCCGCATGTCCTCCTGGTTGGCGAGGGCGGCAGCCGCGGTTGCCGCGCTGGCGGCGATCATCGGATCCTGGCGCCTGCCGGCAAAGAGGGGCAAGCTGATGGTCACGCCGGCCGAGACCATGTCGCCATAGCGTTCCGCCCTGCGTTGATAGGCGACGTCGAACCCCCAGTCGGGGCGTTTGTCGGCCCGCGCAATGGCAACGTCGGCGTCGGCCTGGGCCACCCGAGCATGGGCCGCCCCGAGATCGGGATGAGCACTGATGCTTGCCCGAAGGGCTGCGCCATCGATGGTGAGAGCGGGAACGTCGCCGGCGGTCTCGGGCGCCGGCTCGCCCGTCCAGCGTGCGAGGCTAGCGCGCTGGCGCGCTACTGCGGCCACGAGCTCACTTCTGCGGTCTTCCAGCGCCGCAAGGGACTGTTGAACTTGCAGTGTCTGCGCTGGACGCGCTGCGCCCGAGCTGACGCCTGCTTTCGCGGCCGAGGGAAGGGGGGCGAGCCGAGAAAGAATCCGATCGAGCGCGTCGAGCCGGCGCTCCGCGTAGGCGAGATCGATCCAGGCCAGCGCCGTTGCAACCTTGACCCGGCGGGCCTCCGACAGCAGCGTGGCTTCAGCTGCCATGAGATCGGTCTCTGCCCGTGTCGTGCGGGCATGGCGCTTCGCGGCATTGGGAACCTCCTGTGAGAGGCCCACGCGCGCCATCGTCATGCTGTCCTCGGCAAAGCTTCCCGCCGGTGGGCCAGACACAGGAAAATTGTCGATGCCGAGCCCGAGCTTGGGATCGGGCAGCTGACCAGCGGCAGGCAAAGCGGAGCGCCGGGCGTCAGCCTCCAGCGCCTTGGCGCGCAGCGAAGGGGCTTGCGCCTCCGCACGCGCGAGCGCTTCTTCGAAGCGCAGCGGCCCGGCGAGCGCGGAATTCGTGGTTAGCGCGAGCACAGGGATGGCGAAGAAGATGCGCATGGAGGACTCCCATTGCGGAGGTCCCGGGCCGTCATGAGAGGTAGTGAGAACCAACGTGCGCCGACGCGGGATCGTGCCCGCGCCGGCGCGACGCGCCTGGCCACTGTTCTATCTTATCGGCCGGGATCCGTGGTTCAGCCGGCCGAGGGCGACATGCGGTGATCATGCATGGATTTCATGCAATCGGCCGCGCTCATCTTCATCATGTCGCAGTCGCAGTTCGCCATCTGGGCGCTGTCGGCCACCCAGACCCGCTTCTGCGCCGGACCAGTTGCCCTCGGCCCGTATTGCGGCACGGACTTCCATTCCCAGTGCCCTTGCGGCGCACTGTTCTGGTCGGCAGCCCATGCGGGCGCGGCGAGACTTACCGCCAGCATGGCGGCCGAAATTAAATTCCTGATCATCACGAATATCCTTTGACTGAATGGAGAGGAATCGCGGGGCGTCTGGACGCGACAAGAAGCCGCGCGCCTGACGGGCGCGATTGTTCAATCAGCCAAGGAGGGTGGGTGGCTCCGGCTCGGGCGCGTACTCGTGCCCATGCAGGACGCTGACGGTGGTCCAGAACATGGTCTGGTCGTGAAACCATGGCGACGCAGGCGTCGGCACGGCATTCCCCAGCACGATGGGCACGACGCATCCCATCGCCCCGATGCAATCCAGCGTAAGCCCTTTACATGGAGTTCCCTTCGGCGCGGGCTGTTGCTTGGCCATCATCGCCATGCAATCGGCGTCCATCGCCACCGCTTGGGGTGCGCCCGTAATCACAGGCACGCCGTGCGCATAGGCGAGCTGCGCCCCGAAGAGGCCAAGAAGAGCTCCGACGAGGAGCAAAGAGGCAAACAGGCGTTTCAAGACTATTCTATTTAGCGAAAACCAATCGCGGAACCAAGTGGAGACTATCCTTAGTGGCGAGCGAAGACGCGCCGACCTGAGGGTCCGAATGCGATTACGACGTAAGGCTGCGCTCGCTGACCAGGCACTTCCATGCCAGGCGAGCCGATAGGCATGCCTGAAACTGCGAGGCCGCTCACGCCGCGGGGACGCTGCGCGAGGAGCCGCCTCATGTCGGCGATCGGCACATGGCCTTCGAAGACCAGACCGTCGACCACCGCAGTATGGCAGGAGGATAGCTGTTGCGGGACGCCCCGCGCCTGCTGGAAGGCCGCGCGAGAGCGGTCGTCGATGATGGTGACGGGCCGCTTGAACTGCGTGCGGACCTGCTCGGCCCATTTTTCACAACAGCCGCAGCCGGGATCGCGGTGGACGAGAATCGGCGTAGCGGCGCTCGCCGCGGTTGCCACGAACATGGCGGCGAGCGCCGCGATCATTTGCTTCTTCAACGTTCACGCCTTCCAGTGATCACCATTCTCATTGAGGGCGCTTGCCATGCTCGCGCAGCCAGGCCTGCAACTCGTTGATTTCTTGACGTTGCTCCGCCGAACTCTTGGTCGCCATCTCGCGGATTTTGGCGTCGCGAGCGTCGCGTAGCACGATCTGCGACATCTCAACCGCGCCGCGATGATGTTCGATCATCTTACGCACCCAGGTTTCAGTCGCATCGCTACCAACAGCGCCCATCATGGCACGATGCATCTTCATTTCCGCCGGTGGATAAGGGTTGGCCTGTGTCGGCTGCATCATTTCGGCCATTGCCGAGTGATTCATCTGGCCATGGTTCATTTTGCTGTGATCCATGCCCTGTGGGTTCCCTTGGGCGAGGGCAGGCATGGTGGCCGCGAGTACAAGGGCAGCTGTGGCGATTTGAGCTTTCTTCATCATCGTTCTCCTTTGATGCTCCCGCGCGTCGTAAACGCGCCGAGGCGCAGGTTGCATCAAAATGGAGGGAAAAATTTGTAGTTGCCGGGTTTCAGAGCGATTTGCGACTAGGCGACCGCTGAAGCCTCGAAGGGGCGGGTTTCCTGGGTGAGAAGCACAAGTGCCCTTACACCAAGATTTCGACCGAGTGATCTGCCCCCTTCTGAGTGGTCCAAAATTGATGATATTTTGGATTACGAAGGAGACAAGGAATGCCGAGCAAGAAGCATCGCCCGGAAGAGAT
>NZ_FZOS01000046.1 GCF_900188165.1 Edaphosphingomonas laterariae
CTGAAGCCGAAGAGCAATACTACGCCATGCTCGACGACACACCCATGGCCGCGTAACTTAAACCCCGGAGCCTCCGGCAAACCCGGTGCGGTTCAGTTCGTTCTAATTGCAGCGAGCTTCTTTGCATTAGTCGTTTGGAAGCTCGAACGGACCTGCAGCAGCTAAGAGGGAACTTCCATTAGTTTGCATCAAGCGACGCAACTACTCCATTCCACCACATCCACCTATGCTTGGCCTGAGCGGAAAGTCGTAATCGCTGAGCTTGTGTTGAGCTTTGTAGGTGGTGAGGCACTTCGAAAGCTTTGTACCGGGACATCCCAGATGAATGCTCAGTCTGGTTTCAATCCGATCATTAGCGGTGAGGCTCACGGAAGCCCGTTCCCGTTCGATGCTGCACGACCTCTCTGCTTCGCGCACACGATAAACTACTTTGTCGAAACGCTGCCCTGCGGTTTCGGGAGAATCGCAACCGACCGCTGCGACAGCAACGAGCATCCCAAACATACTTCTCATGCCGGAAGCCTCCCTGATTATCGTAGCGCTGATCATCGCCTGCGGGTGGGCATCAGGCAACGTAGGCAATGTCGCGGTCCCGACCGTCAGCTTTCTGCGTCCAGGGAGCCTAAGCAAACGGTCCGGCCCCTCCGCGTTTCGGCGATAAATCCTCGGTTGACGACGGAGAAAACAATGGGCAGGAGCCGTATCACAAGCTTCGAAATTGTAAACTTTCGGAGCTTTCAGCCGATAAGTGGTTGAAATTGCGGGTATAGCTCAATGGTAGAGCACTAGCCTTCCAAGCTTGTGATACGGGTTCGATCCCCGTTACCCGCTCCATTGCCCCATTGGACAGGCGCCCGCAGGCGCGGCCTTTTTCCCGGAATTTCGATCTGTCGCATGGCCAGCGGATGGCGGCCGTGCGGGAGCCGGGATGCACCGCATCCCGGCCCGTTCCGGTCAGCCGAGCTTCGGCGCGCCCGGCACCGCCATGTAATAATGGCCGGCGTTGAGGCCGCCATCGACCGACAATTCGGTGCCGATGCAATAGCGCGCATCATCGGACGCGAGGAACGCGGCGGCCGCGCCGATGTCGGCGGGATCGCCGGCGCGCTGGGCCGGATAGATCTTGAAGCCCATGTCGAACATCTCGCGCGTGACACCCGCCTGGTTGGCCAGCGGCGTATAGATGCCGCCTGGATGGATGGTGTTGACGCGGATGCCGCGGGGGCCGAGTTCCAGAGCGACCGACTGGCTGAAGCCACGCACGCCGAATTTGGACGCGCAATAAGGCGACAGGCCGTTGGCGGCCGAGATGCCGTCCGCCGAGCTCATGTTGATGATCGTGCCGCCCCCGGCGCGTTCGATGGCTGGGACGATCGCCTGCGTGCCGATCATCGTGCCGAGCAGGTTGACCTCGATGATCCGGCGCATCTCCTCCTCGGTCAGATCGTCGAGCGCCTTGAAGATCAGGATGCCGGCATTGTTGACCAGGCAATCTACCTTGCCGAAGCGCGCTTCGGTGGCCGCGATCACCCGGTCCCAATCGGCGCGCGAGGTGACGTTGAGCGTTTCGAACGCGGTGACGTCACCCAGTTCGGCGGCCAGCGCCCGGCCTTCGGCCTCGAGCAGATCGGCGATCACGACGCGCGCGCCTTCCTCGACAAAGCGACGGACGATGCCTTCGCCAATGCCCCGGGCGCCGCCCGTCACGATCGCCACCTTGTTTTCCAGCCGCCGCATCTTCCCGTGCCTCCATGAAATGAGGCGCCGGATTAATGCGCGGCCGAAGCGGTTACAATACGCAAAGCCGCACGGCGCGGTGCCATGATGGCCGCTTTGCGCTCGATCCGGCGTCGATCACTTCCATTCGAATTTGGTGACGACGCCTTCGCGCGTGGCACATTCGAATTTCTTCTTGCTGGTCTTGGTCTTGCCCTTGGAGTCCGTCTTGACGACGTTCACCGATGCCTCGACCCCGGCGACATCGTCGCTCTTCTTGTCGGTGTCGTTCACTTCGCGCAGCGTGATCGCCGTGGCGCCAAGCTCGATCTTGCGCTTTTCGGCTTCGGCCATGCAGGTTTGCGTCGCCACGGTGCGGGCATCACCCTGTGGAGCGGGCGCCGGCGCGGGCGCCGCGTCCTGTGCCATGGCCGGGGCCGCCAGGCAGAAACCAAGCATCATCAGCATCGCCATTCGCATACCGACCTCCCTCAGCCGCACCGGCAGACGATCCGGCGGCGCAACAAACCATCATCTGCGATCGTCCATGCCGCAATCGGGAGAATCCCCGAAAGCGGGCCTGCATCACCCCCGAGCGGCCCATGCATCCAGCGCACCCGGGCCGTTGCGAAGATTGCAATGACGGTGCTGACCGCGCTGGAATGTCGTTCCGTCTCTGACATCTTTTTTTGCACCTGCGAAAAGGCCACTATGTGCCGCCTCGTGCGTTGAGCCTTCCGGCTGGACCATCGGGGTGAACGGGGTTCAGGCGAGCGGGGGGGCCGCTGCGCGGGAGCCATTGATTATGCCATCGCCGGATCGGTCTATCGGCCTGGCCCTTCCTTCCCCATCGATCGCGGCCGCGTTGCCGGCCAATCTCGATACTGTGCGCGGGCTCGCCTGCCTGCTGCTCGTCATTTATCATGTCGTCGGCAATTCGCCGGCGCGCGGGCTGGAGCTGCCGGCGGATTCGGCGTGGCATTATGCGACCGACAGTTTCGCGCTCATTCGCATGCCGGTTTTCACCATCCTGTCGGGCCTGCTTTACGGCCGCCTGCGGGTTGACCGGGCCCATCTCGAACCCTTTGCGGTCAAGAAGCTGCGGCGGCTGGCGATCCCGCTCATCGTGCTGACGATCCTCACCTGGTCGATCCGCTCGCTGATGGGGGAAGAAAGCGTGACGCTCGGCTATGCGCTGACGCACGCTTATGAACATTTCTGGTTCCTGCAGGCGCTGCTCTGGGTGTTCGCCTTCATCGCGATCGCCGATGTGTTCGCGCGCCCTTCGACCATGATGCTCGCCGTTCTTGTCGCGGCGACCGCCCTGCTGTCCGCCACGACCCAGGTCGCCGCGCCCTTCTCGCTCGAACAGGCGCTCTATCTGCTGCCCTTCTTCCTGTTCGGCCTGCTCTTGTCGCAATGTTCGATCGACAGCCTGCGCCCCGAACGCGGATTCGCGGCGCTCGCCATCGCCGGGGCGATCATGATATGGCAGCAAGCGGGCCTGCTCGGCCTGACCGACAAGCTTGCCCGCGACGGCATTCCCGCCTTCATCTGCGGCAGCGCCGCCTGCGTCGCCCTGCTGGCGCTATCGCCGCGCATCACGTGGCTCGAAACGATCGGGCGCTATTCCTATACGATCTATCTCTGGCACATATTCTTCCTCGCCGGCACGCGCGAGGCATTGCTGCTGATCGGCGTGCGCGAGGTGCCGCTGCTGTTCTTCGCCAGCGCCAGCATGGGGCTGATCGCGCCGATCCTGCTGCACCACTGGGCGACGCGGCGCGAATGGAGCGCGGTGCTGCTGCTCGGCATCAAGCCGAAACGCCTGCCTTCCGGCCGGCTCAGCGCCTAGAGCCGTTTCCGATCCGACTGCGCCCGCGCGGATGCCCTAAGCTCTTAGTTTGCCGGTTCGGCGACCAGCCCGATCGACACGCCGAAGGGCAGGCTGTGGCGGCCGATCCAATGGCGTTCGGCCGCGAACAGCCCGCCGAGCAGGCGGTTGAGCGGTCGTGGCGGCATGGTGTCATCCCCGCCTTCGCGTCCGCTGATCTTGCCGGCCAGCCGCGCCGCGGCGATCAACGGGAAGAGCAGCGTGTTGAAGTGGGTGGCATGGCGCACCTTGAGCCCGCTATCGGCGAACACGCGCTTCACCGCCGCCATGGTGTAGCGGCGCTGGTGATGGTGGGCGACGTCATGCGCGCTCCACATCCAGGGTGAGGCCGGCACGGTGACGAGAATCTTGCCGCCCGGCGCCAGCTTGGCGGTGAGCGACGCCAGCGCCGCGCGATCGCCGGGAATATGTTCCAGCACGTCGAGCAGCACGATCAGGTCATAAGCGCCGTCGTCCAGCGCCACGCCGTCGGGCAGCAGGCCGCCCTTGACCGCCACGCCGGTCCGCTGTGTGGTCAGCGCCCGCGCCTGATCGTCGGGTTCGATCGCGTCGACCGTGCCGTAACGCTGCAACAGCGGAATGTTCGATCCGGTGCCGCAGCCCACTTCCAGAATGCGCGCGCCGGGCTTGGGCTTCGCCTGCGTCTCGATCAGTTCGGCGATGATCCGCCGCCGCGCGACGAACCACCAGTGCGCGCCGTCGATTTCGGCCATGCGGTCATAGATTGCGCGGTCCATCAGGCTTCGTCCCCGATCCGCTGGCGGATCACATAGATCGGCCGATGCTTCACCTCGACCAGGATGCGCCCGACATATTCGCCCAGCACGCCCAGCGAAAGCAGCTGCACGCCGCCCAGAAACAGCGTCGCGATCATCAGCGATGGATAGCCCGCCACATCGGCGCCGTAGAGCACGGTGCGCACGAAGACGAAGCCCGCATAGATCAGCGCGAACAAAGCGACGAGCGCGCCGAGATAGCTCCACACGCGCAGCGGCACGGTCGACGCGGAGGTGATGCCGTCGATCGCCAGCGTCCACAGCTTCCAGTAATTGAACTTGGTGGTCCCCACCGCGCGTTCGGCCCGGTCATATTCCACCGCCGCCTGACGGAAGCCCGACCAGGCGAACAGGCCTTTCATGAAGCGGTTGCGCTCGGGCATCACCTTGATCACTTCGACCACCTTGCGGTCGAGCAGGCGGAAATCGCCGGCATGTTCGGGAATCTTGTCCGACGACAGCCAGTTATGCGCGCGATAATAAAGATCGGCGGTCATCCGCTTGGGCAGCGAATCCGTCTGCCGGTCGCGGCGAACGCCATAGACGACCTCATGGCCGTCCCGCCACTTGTCCAGCATGTCGCCGATCACCTCGGGCGGATCCTGCAGATCGACGTCGATCGGCACGACGGCATCGCCATGGGCATTGTCGAGCCCGGCCGAAAGCGCCGCTTCCTTGCCGAAATTGCGCGACAGCGACAGCGCCTTGATCCGCCGGTCGGCCTGATGCGCCTGCATGATCGCCGCCAGCGTGCCATCGCCGCTGCCATCATCGACGAACAGGATTTCCCACGCCAGCGGCGCGCCATCCGGTTCGGTGAGGCCATCGAGGACGCGGCCGACCCGCGCCACGAACGGGCCGATCGCGGCCTCCTCGTCCTTGACGGGCACGATTACCGACAGGCGTGGGCCGGTGGGGGAAGCGGACATGCGGGATTTTCCAAAGGGTGTCGCCCGCGCAATAGCGGGTCGCGACGCGCTAGAACAGGGGCGGCCGCGCGATCAGACGCGCATGCCCTGCAACAGCTTGGGCAGCTTGCCGGTTTCACCGCGCGCCTCGGCCATGAAGCGGCGCTTCAGCGGCGCGATCCGCTCGACCGCGTTGAGGCCGAAGCGGCGGACGGCGGAAGCGGTGCGGCCGGGAACGCCGAACAACCGGGTGAGCGCGTCGGTCGACGCCGCGACCATGAAGGTATCGAGCGCGCGCCAGCGTTCATAGCGGGCGAGCAATTGCGCATCGCCCAGATCCATGCCGAGCCGCGCGCCTTCGACGAGCACTTCGGTGAAGGCCGCGACATCGCGGAAACCGAGATTGAGGCCCTGACCCGCGATCGGATGGATGCCATGGGCGGCATCGCCCACCAGCGCCAGCCGCTCGCCAGTGATCGAGGCGGCGTGGTGGAAACCGAGCGGGTAGCTCGACAAGGGCGAGCAGAGTTCGAGCTCGCCGAGCAGGCCGCCCATCTTGTTCTTCGCCTCGGCCGCGAAGGCGCGTGGCCCCAGGCCGAGCATCGCGGGCGCCGCACTTTCCTCGACGGTCCACACGATCGCCGAACGATGGCGACCTTCGGCATCGTCGGGCAGCGGCAGGATCGCGAACGGGCCTTGCGGATAGAAGATTTCATGCGCCACGCCGCCGTGCGGGCGCTCGTGCGTCACCGATCCGATGATCGCGGCATGGTTGTAGCGCCAGTGCGCGATGCGGATGCCGGCGGCCTCGCGCGTCGGGGACCGGCGGCCTTCGGCGCCGATCAGCAGCGGCGCCCGCACCGTCCGGCCATCGGCCAGCGTCACCCGCGCGGCGGCCGCGTCGCGCGTCACCTCGGCCGGCCGCGCCGGCATCAGCAAGGTGATGTTCTTCGCCGCCAGCGCGGTTTCGCGCAGCGCGACGCGCAACAGGCGGTTTTCGAACATGATGCCGACGGCGCCGTCCTCCTCGCCGGGTTCGAACATCAGGGCGCGCGGGGTCAGCCCGTCGGTCACCCGGATCGTTTCGATCGGGCAGCCCTTGCCTTCCAGCCGGGCGCCGACGCCGATCGCCTGCAGCATCCGCCATGGCGCGCTCGCCACGGCCGAGGCGCGGCCGTCAAAGCCCGCCGCCAGCGTCGCCTCGGGATTGGCCGGATCGATCACCACCGATCGCAGGCCGTGCGCGTCGAGCGCGATCGCGAGCGTCAGCCCGACCAGCCCTCCGCCAAGGATGATGACATCGCCGTTGAAATCCGCGCTTTCCATGTTCGCCTGTTAGCCCGTGTCGATGACATGCGCCACCGCTCTCGATGAGTTGCGGCGGCTATGCTTGACCGGGACTCCCCGGCGGGCGCATTGTCCGGCATCAGAACATTTCAGGCACGCCAGCGTTTCTGGCGGGCGGGGGCATCAAGCGAACGGCATGGCGATGGAACAACCTGTGTGGCGGGATACGGCGCGCCGCGTCGTCCGGCGCAGCGGAACGATGGGGACGGCATTGGGCCTGCTCGGGCTGATGCTGATGCTCGCCTTCGCGCTGGCCAGCTACCAGCCGACCGACGCCGCGCTCAACACCGCCGCCGGTGGCGAGGTGGGCAATATCCTCGGCGCGCCGGGCGCCTGGGTCGCCGATCTGCTGCTCAGCCTGTTCGGGCCGCCGGCCGCGCTGCTGCTGCCGATCGGCATCATCGCCGGGCTGCGCTTGTGGCGCGGCGCCACCGTCGGCAAGTGGAAACGCTCGCTCGGCCTCTGCGTGGTCGGGCTGCTGCTGCTCGGCATCGCCCTGTCGCTGTTGCGCGGCGGCTCCGTCGCGGGCTTGCCGGCCGGCTGGGGCGGCGCGGCCGGGCTGATGCTGGCGCGCGGGCTCGATTCGCTGATCGGCCTCGTGCAGGATCCGATGTGGGTCGGCGGCCTGCGCGTCGGCTGCATCCTGCTGTTCGGCGCCGGCGGCATCGCCATCTGGATCTGGGGCCTTGGCCTCGAAGCCGGCGAACGGAGCTGGCTGTTCCGCCGCCGCGAACGCGGTGACGGGGATGAGGGCGACGATGCGTTGCCCGCCCGCGCGGCCTTGCGCCCAAGTCCGCCGGCCAGGATCCGCGAAGCCGCCCCGCCGCCCCGCGCGCGGATCGAGCAGGCGGACGAGGACGAGGATCTGCCCGGCCCGACGATCAAGGAGCCGGAACGCCGCCCGCAGCCCAAGGAGGTGCGCAAGGGCACCAACCAGCAGCAATTGCCGCTGGGCGACACCTATGTCCTGCCGCCGCTGTCGCTGCTTGCCGAACCGCCGGCATCGGCCGGGCCGGCGATCGACCGGGCGGGGCTGGAGCGCAACGCCCGCCTGCTCGAAACCGTGCTCGACGATTTCCACGTCAAGGGCCGCATCGTCGAGGTGCGCCCCGGCCCCGTCGTCACCATGTACGAACTGGAGCCCGCCGCCGGCATCAAGGCGAGCCGCGTCATCCAGCTGGCCGACGATATCGCCCGCAACATGTCCGCCTTGTCGGCCCGCGTCGCCACCATCCCCGGCCGCACGGTGATCGGCATCGAACTGCCCAACAAGGTGCGCGAGGCGGTGGTGCTGCGCGAACTGATCGACAGCGCCGCATTCGAACAGCAGGGCGGCGCGCTGCCGCTGGTGCTGGGCAAGAATATCGCTGGCGATCCGGTGATCCACGATCTGGCGCCGATGCCCCATCTGCTCGTCGCCGGCACCACCGGCTCGGGCAAGTCGGTCGGGCTCAACTGCATGATCGTCTCTTTGCTCTACCGGCTGACGCCCGATCAGTGCCGGATGATCATGATCGACCCCAAGATGCTGGAACTCAGCGTCTATGACGATATTCCCCATCTGCTCTCCCCGGTCGTCACCGAACCGCAAAAGGCGGTGCGCGCGCTTAAATGGGCGGTCGAGCAGATGGAGGACCGCTATCGCATGATGGCGTCGGTTGGCGTCCGCAGCCTGGCCAGTTTCAACGAACTGGTGCGCGCCGCCAAGGCGAAGAACAAGCCGCTCACCCGCCGCGTGCAGACCGGCTATGACGCCGAGACCGGCCAGCCGATCTATGAGGAGGAGAATCTCGAATATGAGATCCTCCCCCAGATCGTCGTCATCGTCGACGAACTGGCCGATTTGATGATGACCGCCGGCAAGGAGGTCGAATTCCTGATCCAGCGGCTCGCGCAGAAGGCGCGCGCGGCCGGCATCCACCTGATCATGGCGACGCAGCGCCCCTCGGTCGACGTCATCACCGGCGTGATCAAGGCCAACCTGCCGACGCGGATCAGCTTCCAGGTCACCTCCAAGATCGATTCGCGCACCATCCTTGGCGAACAGGGTGCCGAACAGCTGCTCGGCAAGGGCGACATGCTGTTCATGCCCGGCGGCAAGCAGATCGCGCGCGTCCACGGGCCCTTCGTTTCCGACGATGAGGTGCGCGCCGTGGCCGATCACTGGAAGGCGCAGGGCACGCCCGAATATATCAACGCGGTGACCGAGGAGCCGCTGGAATCCTATGAGCTCGAAGGCGCGCCCACCGGCCCCGACGACCCCGAGACCAAGGATTATCGCCGCGCCGTCCAGCTCGTCGTCGAAAACCGCAAGGCTTCGACCAGCTGGCTCCAGCGCCAGCTGCGCGTCGGTTACAATTCCGCCGCCCGCCTGATCGAGCGGATGGAAAAGGACGGCGTCATCTCGCAGCCCGATCATGTCGGCCGGCGCGAAGTGCTGCTCGATATCGGCGACCTGCCCGATTTCGGGCGACGGCTGGGCTAGGATCGCGGCATGGGGGCCGGGCGGCACGCTCACGCAACCGTCCGGTTCACAGGCCGTTCAATCCCCCGGCCGTAACGCTTGCCCAATGAATTATCCGGAGAAACGCATGATCCGCCCGTTCCTGTTCGCGCTGGCCGCTGCGCCGCTCGCAACGGCTGCCCTGATCGGCGCGAACCCGCTGGCGGCGCCGGCCGTGGCCCAGGCGACGGATCCGCTGGGGCAGGTTTCCGCCCATCTGAAGTCGGTCAACACGATGACCGCGTCGTTCGCGCAGACCGACCGGAACGGAAAGACGCTGACCGGTACGCTCACCCTGAAACGGCCGGGCCGTATCCGCTTCCAATATCAGAAGGGGGTGCCGCTGCTCGTCGTCGGTGACGGCAAGGCGCTCACCATGATCGATTATCAGGTGAAGCAGGTTTCGCGCTGGCCGATCGGCGATTCGCCGCTGTCGGTGCTGCTCAACCCGTCCAAGGATCTCAGCCGCTTTGCCAAGGTGGTGCCGAGCGGCGATCCCAAGCTGCTCACCGTGCAGGCGCGCGATCCCAAGCGGCCTGAATTCGGCACGATCACCATCGTCTTCTCGCGATCGGCCGCCGCCCCGGCGGGGCTGATGCTGCGCGGCTGGACGGTGATCGACGCGCAAAATAATCGGTCGACGATTCAGCTGTCGAATCAGGCCTTCAACGTCGCGGTTAGCGACAAGGCGTTCCAATGGAATGATCCGCGCCCGCGCGGCCCGCGCGGCTAGGCCCGAAGCTGACAATTCCATTCATCGAGGCGACAGCTTCAGGCGCGTAAACACCATCAAGCGGTCGTGGAGAGCCGCACGGGATTTCCCCCTGTTGCCCGTGCCGCATTGATCCACGTCCCGCCTTCGCGTGACGAACGCAAGGTCGGCCCCTGCTCCACGCCCCCGGAGCAGGGGCCATACCTTTTCTGGGCCCCCGTCAGTTGCGGCCGCGTCAGTTGCAGTTGTGGTTCTTGACCGTGGTGACGTCCGTCACCTTGCTGCTGCGCGTCGCGATCGCCACGCACTGGCGGGTGTTGCCGTTCCAGTAATAGGCCGTGTGCCCGCCGTCGGGATTGGAGCCGCGATCGACCTGGCGGAAGCCGCGGCGCGGCAGTTCGCCCTGCGCCCAGCCCCAATCCTGATAGACGATGTCGGACAGGTTCACATATTCGCCATAGCCCCCGCGCGAGCTGTTGGGCCGGTAGGACGTCTCGTTATTGCGCTGCTGGACACCCGCCGCATAGCCGGTGGAATAAGGGTCGCTGCGCGAATAATTGTGATAATCCTGATGGTAGAGTCCATCGCGATAGCCGCGCTCATAATCGGCTTCCGACTGGCTGTCGGCATAATGCTTGTTGTCGTCATGGTTGTGCGACTTGTGCGACAGCGCGAGCACGCCGATCAGCGCGGCGGCGCCCACCGCCACGGCCGCCGCCGTTCCATCGCTGTTGCCGCCACTCTTCTGCCCGCAATCGGGCGCCGGGGACTTGGTGATCGAAGCATAGCGCCCGTCGAGTGTGACGACCGTGAGGCATTGCTTGCTGCTGCGGTTCCACCAATTGGCCCATGTCCGGTCTTCCCCCTTCGTCACATGGACGAAGGTGTAGCCCCGCGCCTCGAGCTGGGTTTCGCCGCCGGCCGCCCTGGCCCCCACCAGATCGCGCACGTCGCCCGGCGTCTCGGCCCGGGCGGGAAGGCTGGTGACCGATGTCGTCACGAAGGCGGCAAGGCCAAGAATAGCGGGGCTGTGCTTCATACGATCGTTCCCCAAATCGCTGATAACACGGCGAAGCTATCACCTTTGGGCGGAGTGCATAGCGGTTTGCGGCCATGAAGATGGTCGCCGGCTGGCGTTGCGCCCTCGCGCTCGCTACATCGCCCCCATGGCCGATACGCTCAAGATCGCTTCGTGGAACATCAACTCGGTGCGCGCGCGGATGGATATCGTCACGCGCTTCCTGACCGAGGAACAGCCCGACATCCTGTGTTTGCAGGAAACCAAGGTCGTCGACACGATCTTTCCCGGCGATCCCTTTCGCAAGCTGGGCTATGTCCATCAGGTGCTGAACGGCCAGCCGATGCACCACGGCGTCGCCATCCTGAGCAAGCTGCCGCTCGACGAGGATCTCCGCCACGACTGGCAGGATAATGGCGAGGCGCGCCATATCGGCGTGCGCCTGCCCAACGGCATCCGGCTGGAAAACGTCTATATCCCGGCCGGCGGCGACATTCCCGACCGCACGCTCAACCCCAAATTCGGCCAGAAGCTCGATTTCGTCGAGCGGATGACGCGCTGGTCGGAAGTGCTGGCCGAACCGACGGTGATCGTCGGCGATTTCAACATCGCGCCGCTCGAATGCGACGTCTGGAGCCACAAGCAACTCCTCGACGTCGTCAGCCACACGCCGATCGAAGTGGCCGCGCTCACTCGGCTTCAGCAGAGCCATGACTGGGTCGATCTCGGCCGCCACTTCGTGCCGCCGCCGCAGCGGCTCTACACCTGGTGGAGCTATCGTTCGAAGGACTGGACCGCCAATGATCGCGGCCGCCGGCTCGATCATATGTGGGCGAGCCCCGCCGTGGCGAAGCAGGCGACCGCGCATCGCGTGCTGGAAGGCTGCCGCAGCTGGCTGAAGCCGTCCGATCACATCCCGCTCGTCACGGAGTTCGCATTTTGAGCGACCTGCGCGCCGCGGCCCACGCGCTCGATGCGCTGCGCCGGGGCTGGCCCGTCCGCATCGCGGGCGCGGACGGCACGATCGCGGTGCTGGCGATCGAAACGGCGGACGACACGCGGCTCGCGGCCTTCGATGCCGCCGGCAAGGCCGATGTCCTGCTGTCGAGCGGGCGGGCCGCGACGCTCAAGCTCGCCAACCAGCGCGATGCCGCGACGCCGGGCACCGCCGTGCGTATCGAGCGCGCGCCCTGGCTCGATCTGCCGGCGGCGGTGTCGCTCGCCGATCCCGCGCTCGATCTCGCCACGCCGTTGAAGGGGCCCTATCGCGCCGTCCCCACCTTCGCCCCGCAGGCTGCCGCCGCGGCGCTGCGCCTTGCGCGGCTCGCCGGGCTGTTGCCCGCGTTCTTCGTGCTCGATGACGGCGCGGGCGACGTGACCGTTTCGGCCGACGCGATCGCCGAACAGGACGCGCCGGCCCGGCTGGTCATCGCGGCGCGCGCGCGTCTGCCGGTCGAGGCGGCGGAACACAGCGAGATCGTCGCCTTCCGCAATGCCGACGACGCCGCCGAACATGTCGCGCTCGTCATCGGCAGCCCCGATGGCACGCCGCCGCTCGTCCGCCTCCACAGCGAATGCCTGACCGGCGACGTGCTCGGTTCGCTCAAATGCGATTGCGGCCCGCAGCTCCACGCCGCGCTCCACGAGATCGCGGATTCGGCCTGGGGCATCCTGCTCTATCTGCGTCAGGAAGGGCGGGGCATCGGCCTGGTCAACAAGCTGCGCGCCTATGCGCTGCAGGATCAGGGCTATGATACGGTGGACGCCAATGTGCGGCTGGGCTTCGACATCGACGCCCGCGATTTCGGCGTGGCGGCGCGGATGCTGACCCTGCTGGGGCAGGACAAGGTTCGCCTGCTGACCAACAATCCCGCCAAGGTGGCCGGGCTGGAAGCCGCCGGCGTCACCGTGGTCGAACGGGTGGCGCACAAGATGGAAGCCAATCCGCATAACCGCGCTTATCTCGACACCAAGCGCGATCGCACCGGGCACCAGCTTTGATCGCGGTCGATACCGCCGCGCGGATACTGAGCTTCGGCGATCGCCGGATCGCCTGCGCGATTGGCCGTTCGGGCGCCTGCGCGCATGCCGACAAGCGCGAAGGCGATGGCATGACGCCATTGGGCGGCTGGCCGATCCGCACGGTGCTGTTCCGCCCCGGCCGGGCCGCGCCGCCGCCGGGCATGATCTTGCCCTGGCGCTGGATCCGCGCCGATGATGGCTGGTCGGACGATGTGGCCGACCCCTGCTACAACCGCGCCGTCCGCCATCCCTGGCCCTTTTCGGCCGAGCGGTTGTGGCGCGACGATGAACTTTACGATGTGATCGTCACGCTCGGCCACAATGATGCGCCGCCGGAGCCGGGGCTGGGCAGCGCGATCTTCCTCCATTGCTGGAACGATGCGAAGCCGACCGAAGGCTGCGTCGCCATTGCCAAGGCGGATTTGCTGGCGTTGCTGCCCGCGCTGCGCCCCGGCGACGGCATCCGCATCGCCTGACCGCTCAGCCCCGGATCGAAAAGCGCCGCCCCGGCCTTGACCGGAGCGGCGCCTGAACCCGTGATCGGGCCGATCTCAATCGAAGAGCGACGAGACCGAGCTTTCGTCCGCGATGCGCTTGATCGCTTCGGCGAGCAGCGGTGCGATGGTGAGGTGGCGGATCTTTTCGGCCGCGGCCACCGCATCGGGCGCGCCGATCGAATCGGTGATGACCAGTTCGCGCAGCTGCGAGCCTTCGACGCGGGCGACAGCCCCGCCCGAAAGCACGCCATGGGTGACATAGGCCACCACATCTTCCGCGCCGGCTTCCTTCAGCGCGGCCGCCGCGTTGCACAGCGTGCCCGCCGAATCGACGATATCGTCGACGAGGATGCAGAAGCGGCCGGCGACGTCGCCGATGATGTTCATCACTTCCGACTCGCCGGCGCGCTCACGGCGCTTGTCGACGATCGCCAGCGGCGCGTTTTCGAGGCGCTTGGCCAGCGCGCGGGCGCGCACCACGCCGCCCACGTCGGGCGAAACCACCATCAGATTCTTGCCCGCGAAGCGCGCCTGAATGTCGGCCGACATCACCGGCGCGGCATAGAGGTTGTCGGTCGGGATATCGAAGAAGCCCTGGATCTGGCCGGCGTGCAGATCGACCGACAGCACGCGATTCGCGCCAGCGGTGGTCAGCAGGTTGGCGACCAGCTTGGCCGAAATCGGCGTGCGCGGGCCGGGCTTCCGGTCCTGACGGGCATAGCCGAAATAAGGGACGACGGCGGTGATCCGCTTGGCCGACGCGCGCTTCAGCGCATCGATGCAGATCAGCAATTCCATCAGGTTGTCGTTCGCCGGATAGCCGGTCGACTGGATGACGAACACGTCCTCGCCGCGAACATTTTCGTGGATCTCGACGAACACTTCCTCGTCGGCGAAGCGGCGCACGCTCGCTTCGGTCA
The DNA here is from genome assembly GCF_900188165.1 of Edaphosphingomonas laterariae. Classification (GTDB taxonomy): domain Bacteria; phylum Pseudomonadota; class Alphaproteobacteria; order Sphingomonadales; family Sphingomonadaceae; genus Sphingomonas_E; species Sphingomonas_E laterariae. Next base: position 14,314 of record NZ_FZOS01000046.1, read on the forward strand.
GGGGAATTTCGAGATATGCCGCGATTGCTCGCGCCAGCGGCAGGTTGGAATTGCCGGCTAGTAGTTTCATCTTCGTCCTCGCTGCCGTGATTGCGCGCCTCTTAGTCCCGTCCTGCGCCGGGGGGAAGGGGGCGTGCATAGGAACGGCACGGCGGCACTGGCCGTTCCGCCGATCCGGTCCTAAAGCGAGGGCTTATGATGACGCGCCTTTCCATCCTGCTCGCCCAGCTCAATCAGGGCATGGGCGATCTTGTCGCCAATGCCGATGCCATGCTGGCGGTTCGCGAACGCTGGCCGCAAGCGGATCTGATCCTGTTCCCCGAATTGCAGCTGATCGGCTACCCGCCCGAGGATCTGGTGCTGAAGCCCGCGCTGATCGCGCGCGCGCATGATCAGCTGCAGCGCATGGCCGCCGCCACCGCCGATGGCGGGCCGGCGATGCTGGTCGGCACTGTCATCCAGCTTGAAGACGGCCTCTACAATGCGATGGCGCTGCTGGATGGCGGCGCGGTCGCGGCGATGATCCGCAAGCATGAACTGCCCAATTACGGCACCTTCGACGAAAAGCGCCTGTTCCAGCCGGGCCCCCCGCCCGAACCGATCCACTTTCGCGGTGTCCGCATCGGCGTGCCGATCTGCGAGGATATCTGGTTCCCCAAGGTCGTCGAACAGTTGAAGGCGGCAGGCGCGGAGCTGCTGCTGTCGCCCAATGGCAGCCCCTATGAACTCGACAAGGATGATCTGCGCCTCACCCTTGTCCGCAAGCGCGTCGCCGAAACCGGCCTGCCGCTTGCCTATCTCAACCGCGTCGGCGGGCAGGACGAACTGGTGTTCGACGGCTCGTCCTTCATCGTCAATGCCGACGGCCAGGTCGCCGTACAGCTGCCCGACTGGGAAAGCGCCGAGACGCTGACGGTCTGGGAGCGGCAGGATGCGGGCTGGGCCTGCCTGCCGGGCGATCTGCACGCGCTCGATACCGCGCCTGCCGATCTCTACCATGCGATGATGATCGGCCTGCGCGACTATGTGAACCGCAACCGTTTCCCCGGCGTCGTGCTCGGCCTGTCGGGCGGGATCGACAGCGCGCTTTCGGCCGCCGTCGCCGTCGACGCGCTGGGGCCGGATCGCGTCTGGTGCGTGATGATGCCGTCGCGCTTCACCGGCGACGAAAGCCTGTCCGATGCCGCCGAATGCGCGCGGATGCTGGGCGTGAAGCTCGATACGATCGCGATCGAACCGGCGATGCTCGCCTTCGATGCCATGCTCGCCAATGCCTTTGCCGGCCGGCATCGCGATCTGACCGAGGAAAATCTCCAGTCGCGCATTCGCGGCGTGACGCTGATGGCGCTCAGCAACAAGTTCGGCCACATGCTGCTCACCACCGGCAACAAGAGCGAGATGTCGGTCGGCTATGCCACGATCTATGGCGACATGGCGGGCGGCTATTCGGTGCTCAAGGACGCGTATAAGACCACGGTGTTCGCGCTGTCCGAATGGCGCAATGCCAACGCGCCTGCGCTCGGCCTCGGCCCCGACGGGCCGGTGATGCCGCAAAATGTGATCACCAAGCCACCGACGGCGGAGCTGCGTGACAACCAGAAGGATTCGGATTCGCTGCCGCCTTATGACGTGCTCGATCCGATCCTGCACGGGCTGGTCGAAGAGGAACTGGGCGTCGCCGATCTCGTCGCGCGCGGTTTCGATCGCGATACCGTCGCCCGCATCGAACGGCTGCTCTACATCGCCGAATATAAGCGCCGGCAGGCGCCGCCGGGGGTCAAGCTCGGCACCCGCAATTTCGGGCGCGACCGCCGCTATCCGATCACCAACGCTTTCCGGTCCATCTGATGATCATCACCCGTTTCGCCCCTTCGCCCACCGGGCGCCTGCATGTCGGCAATATCCGCACCGCGCTCCACAACTGGATGTTCGCGCGCCAGCAGGGCGGCCGTTTCCTCCTCCGGCTCGACGATACCGATGCCGAACGGTCGACCGAGGCCTTTGTCGATGCGATCCGCGCCGATCTCGGCTGGCTCGGCCTCGTTCCCGATGGCGAGGAGCGGCAATCGCACCGCTTCGCGCTCTATGAAGCCGCGTTCGAGCGGCTGCGCGCGGCGGGCCGCGTCTATCCGGCCTATGAAACCCAGCAGGAGCTGGACCTCAAGCGCAAGATCCTGGCGGGGCGCGGTTTGCCGCCGGTTTACGATCGCGCGGCGCTGGCGCTCACCGATGCCGAACGCGCGGCGTTCGAGGCGGAAGGGCGCACGCCGCATTGGCGCTTCCGGCTCGACCATGACGCACCGATCGAATGGGATGATCTGATCCGAGGGCCGCAGCGTTTCGATCCCGCCCTGCTGTCCGATCCCGTCGTCCGCCGCGCCGATGGCAGCTGGCTCTACATGCTGCCCAGCGTGATCGACGATATCGACATGGGCGTCAGCCATGTCGTGCGCGGCGAGGATCATGTCACCAATACCGGGCTGCAATTGCAGATGTTCGCCGCGCTCGGCGCCACGCCGCCCGCCTTCGCCCATGAAGCGCTGCTGGTCGGCAGCGAGGGCAAGCTGTCCAAGCGGCTCGGCGCGCTCGGCTGCGATTCCTTCCGGGACATGGGGATCGAGCCGCTGGCGCTGCTCGCGCTGCTCGCGCGGATCGGCACCAGCGATCCGGTGGAGCCGGTGGCCGAGGCGGCCGAACTGCTTCACGCCTTCAGCTTCGATCGCTTCGGCCGCGCGCCCGCGCGCTTCGACATGGACGAACTGACCGCGCTTAACGCCCGCGTCATCCATCGCCTGCATTATCAGGATGTCGCCGATCGCCTGCCCGCGGGCATGGACGCGACCGCATGGCACGCCATCCGCCCCAACCTCGCCACCATAACCGAGGCGGCGGACTGGTGGAGCGTGGTGGAAGGCCCGGTGGCGGTGCCGCCGCAAACCGACGAGGACCGCGCCTTCCTGGCCGAAGCCGCCAGCGTGGCAGAACATATCGACTGGGGTTCCGATCCCTGGCGATCGCTGACGACGCTGCTCAAGGATCAGACCGGCCGCAAGGGCAAGGCGCTGTTCCTGCCGCTCCGCCACGCGCTCACCGGCCGCGATCACGGCCCCGACATGGCGGCGCTGCTCCCCCTCATCGGCCGCGACCGCGCTTTGGCGCGCCTGCGCGCGGCGGCTGGCTGATTGCTAGCGCGCGCGAGGCGTCTCGCCGTGCCGGGCAATCTGGCCATGGCCTTCGTTGCCACGCTTGTAGCGGGATTGGCTGTGAGCTGGTTTGCCGGGTCAATCATGGTGCAGGGGCACAATACCAACGTCGCGCCAGCGAGGCATCCTTCGGAAGATATCGCCCTCTTCACCTCGGACGGAATCAGAATTGCAGCCACGTTTGCGCCCGGCCGCAACGATACTTCGCCGGCAGTCCTGTTGCTTCACGGTGTGGACGCATCGCGCGACGCGCTGGCAACCAACGCCGCCTGGCTCCACAGTCTGGGCTATGCGACGCTCGCGATCGATTTTCGAGGGCACGGGCAATCGAGCCTCGCGTCGCGAACCTTCGGCTTCACGGAGGCGCGCGATGCGCGTGCCGCATTCGAGTGGCTCAAGCGCCGTCAGAATGATGCGCCGGTCGCCGTGATTGGCATTTCGCTTGGCGGCGCGGCTGCCCTGATTGGCGAGGGTGGCCCCCTGCCCGCCGATGCCTTGATTCTTCAAGCCGTCTATCCCGATATCCGGCTTGCGATCCGAAATCGCATCGCAAGCCGCTTGACGACTGCTCCGGCCTATCTGCTTGAACCGTTCCTGAGCTTTCAGGCCCCGCTGCGCTTTGGCGTTTGGCCTGATCGATTGTCGCCGTTGGATGCTGTCGGGGGGTATCGCGGGCCCGTGCTCGTCATCGGCGGCGAGTTGGATCGATCGACGCCACCCGCCGAAAGCCGTGCGCTCTTTGCGGCCGTTAACGGCCACCGCGAATTATGGCTGACTCCGCAAGGCGATCACGCAGAGATATGCCAATTATCGGACACTGCCTATCGGGCACGCATTCGTTCTTTCCTGGAACGAACGATGCGCCTGCCTTGAGGGCTGTCAGTCGGCGAGCGATGCGCCGGTGGCGACGAGGGCCTTGGCAGCGTCGGCGGCGGCGTAGATGAAGCCATTGGTCGGGTAGGCGGTCATGCCGAGGCTCTTGGTCGGGCCCCACCACACGCGGACCTTGCTCCAGTCGCCGGCTTCCGAGACGTCGATCGCGGTCACGTCATGTTCGACCTGGCCACGCCGGCCGTTGATCAGCGACCAGTTGGCGTGGGTCAGCTTGACGGTGCGCGCGTCGACGACCTGGCTCACCGTCGCGACATGGCCGGCGGGCATGGCGCGGAAGGAGCGGAAGGACAGGACGGAGCCGACCTTGGGCGTCTGGCCGCGCTGATATTTGCCGGCGGCCTGCGCCCACCAGTCGGCCGCGCGGCCGAATAGCTGGATGCCGGAGAACATGCGGGCGAAGGGCGCACACTGCCAATATTGGCTCTGGGCCGCCGCCGGCGTCGCCGTCAGCGTCATCGATGCCAGCAGCATCGCGGCCAAACCGGCCCAGAAAGTGTTGCGCTTCATCGTGATCCCCGCGTCCCTGTCGCCTTGCTAGGCGGTCTTTGTGCGGCGCGGAAAGACCAGAAAGTTAACATCGGTAAGCTTTTGCGGTGGACTGCGCCCTGCCTTCGACAAGTTGAGTGGCAGCGGCGCAACCCGCCCGCATTCCCGTTGCCGGGGCTTAATCCCGTTTCACCACATCGCCGCTTTTCATCACGAAGCCGACGCGCTTCAGCACCGTCACGTCGGCAAGCGGATCGCCCGCCACCGCGATCAGATCGGCGGCCTTGCCCGGCTCGATCGATCCGATCTGATCCTTCAGGCCCAGCAGGTCGGCGGCATTGGTGGTCGCTGCGACGATCGCGGTCATCGGGGTCATGCCGTGCTTTACCATCAGTTCGAACTCGTCGGCGTTGCGGCCGTGCTTGGACACGCCGGCATCGGTGCCGAACGCGATCTTCACGCCGGCCGGCACCGCCTTTTCCAGCGACTTTCCGGTGATCGAAATCCGCCATTCGATCTTGGCGCGCACATCGGGCGGATAGGCGCCGGGATTGGCCGCCAGCCGCTCGATATAGCCGTTCACCGTCGAAAGCGTCGGCACATAATAAGCGCCGGTCTTCTTCAAGAGCGCGATCTCGTGATCGGCGAGCAGCGTGCCATGCTCGATCGAATCCGCGCCCGCCTCCAGCGCCAGCGCGATGCCGTCGGCGCCATGGGCGTGGACCGCCACCTTCTTGCCGTAGAGATGCGCGGTCTCGACAATCGCCCGCGCCTCATCGTCGAACATCTGCTTGCCGAGACCGGCGCCGATCCGGCTGTTGACGCCGCCCGTGGTGGCGATCTTGATCACGTCGGCGCCACGGCCGATCTGGGCGCGCACCGCCTGGCGGCAGGTTTCGGCACCGTCACACAGATTTTCGGGCGCCCCCATATGGTGCCGCTGATCGTCGTTGAGGCCGAGCCGGCCGTCCATATGGCCCGATGTCGTGGAAATGGACTGGCCCGCATCCACGATCCGGGGCCCCACGGCCCAGCCACGCGCGATGGCATCGCGCAGCGCCAGCGTGGCGCCATCGGAATCGCCGAGATTGCGCACCGTGGTGAAACCGGCGTCGAGCGTCTTGCGTGCATTCCACGCGGCTTCGAGCGTGTGGAGCGGCGCGCCTTCGGTGAAGCTCGCCAACAGCCCTTCATTGCCGGCGCGATCGGATTCGAGGTGGACGTGCGAGTCGATCAGGCCGGGCAGGACGAAACGGTCCTTGAGGTCGATAAGGTCGCTGCCGGCCGGGGCAGGGGCGAAGCCGTCGGTCACTTCCACCACCTTGCCGGCGCGGACGACGATCGTCGCGTTGCGGCGCGGCGCCTGGCCCGGCCGGTCGAGCAAGGTGCCGGCGTGAATCACCGTATCGCCCGGCGCGATCGCGGCCATGGCGGGGACGGGCGCGAGCGCGAGCAGGCAGATGGAAAGAGCGCGCATGATCGAAAGACCCCCTTATCGTTCTGAATTGTCGTGGGACGCATCAAGCATGTCGGCTGCGGATTGAAAAGCGGCGTCGGCCCCGGCTATGGCGCGGTGAACCCCCGTTTACGCAGCAAAGGCGCGCAATATGTCCGATACGCCCCCCGATCGTCTGTCGACCAACCCCAAGAGCCCCTATTTCGATGCCGATGCGCTCCAGCGCGGCGTCGGTATCCGGTTCAAGGGCACCGAAAAGACCAATGTCGAGGAATATTGCGTTTCCGAAGGCTGGGTGCGGATGGCCGTCGGCAATTCGCGCGATCGGTTCGGCAACCCGATGACGGTGAAGGCGAGCGGGCCGGTGGAGCCTTATTATCGCGATATCGCCGATGCCGGCGAAGCCGCCACGGAGAACTGATCGACTCCGCTTTCAGTCGTTTCGGCGCAGCGCGCGGTCCGCGTTGTTGCGCCGCAACAAAAAACATGCTCCCATCGCGATGCGGGCAGATCGGGTTAAGCGCCCGGAAACCATCCGGGCGCAAGATCCGTATCTCCTAGGCTTCAGGTTCGAGGGGGGATGGTCTTATGGGCACCCAGGCGAGACCGGCGGATGGCGCGATGGCGCTGGCCGAGATGAAGGAATTCGCGAGCTTTCCCGCAGGCACCCAGCGTTATATCCGACGATCGCTCGATATCGGCCTCGATCGCGAAAATGCGATGGAGCGCTGGTCGCGCGACATGGTCGAGGCGGCGAGCATCCGCGCCCAGATCCGCGTCTATGAACGGCTCGATCCTATCCGGGCGCTGATCCCCGACGATAGCGGCCTCGACGCCGTCGAGCCCTTTTTCACGCCGCTCCTGATCATTTCGGCCTTCGATCTCGGGCAGGATCGGCTGCCCGGCTTCGGCGCCTATCGCTTCCTCTACGAACGCCTGCTCGGGCCGGACGTGCGGCCCTGGCTCCCCGCGGCCTTCTGCGGCGCGGCGGCGCTGCCCCACCTCCACCCGGAACGACGGCGGATCCTGCTGCAATCGCTGAGCGAATCCGCCGCGACGGCGGCAGGCTGGTCGGGCCGGGGGCCGAGTTTCTACCCGGAATGGGTGGAGAAAGTGACCCTGTAGCGACGGTGGCGACCGACTGATCGGCCGCCACCGGTTTCCGCCGTGACGCCGGCCTGTTCTACAGCGCTTTCCAAGCAGGTGGAATCACCTGCTGACTCGGAAAGCGCGGCAAACAAAGAGCTTAGGCTGTAGTGACATTTTAGGGATTCACGTTGGACTGGATTTCTGATTCAACGCTGGCTTTTGGAGGTTGGCGTGGAAGGGGAAGTGCTGCGGGACGATCAGTGGGAGCGATTGCGAGAGTTTGTTCCGGGCGGCCGCAAGGGTAAGCGCGG
>NZ_FZOS01000052.1 GCF_900188165.1 Edaphosphingomonas laterariae
TCGAGAAACAGTCTGCCATCACTGCGCGGGCCGCGCTTACCCTTGCGGCCGCCCGGAACAAACTCTCGCAATCGCTCCCACTGATCGTCCCGCAGAACTTCCCCTTCCACGCCAACCTCCAAAAGTCAGCGTTGAATCAGAAATCCAGTCCAACGTGAATCCCTAAAATGTCACTACAGCCTAGTGTCTGATCGGTAAGCCGCCTGATCGGCAAAAGGGGCTGACGGCTGCTTAACCGCGTTTCTTCACATGCCGATCACCGCCTGCTGCAATCCTCGCCTCCGGGTGGGTTTGCGAGGGTCGGATCATGCGTTGCCTGCTTTCTGTGTCGCTCTTGCTGGCGATGCTGCCCGTTGCGCCGGCGCAGGCGGCGTCCTGCTGGAATCGCGAAGACATTTTCGCCGCCAAGGTGCGCGACCTCGATACGCTGCTGACGGAGGTTTCGCGCCGTTGCGTCGCTGCGGGGCTGAGCGCGCAGGCCGATTACGACATGTATCGGGCGGCCAATCGCGGGGCGATTTCCGCGACGAACCAGCGGCTGAAGGCGCGGTTCTGGACGGTGTTCGGCGCGGAAAAAGCGGGCGCCCGGCTTGACAGTTTCCATGACGCGCTGGCCAGCCAATATGCCACGGTGCCGGCGGTGCAGGAAAATTGCGGGCAGGTTTCGGCGCTGGCACGAGAGGCGGCCGCGACCGGCGGCTCGGTGCCGGGCCTCGTCGCGGTGGCCGATCGCAACAACCTGACCCCGCCCTTGCCGGGGGGGGCGTGCCGTGCGGCGGCGCTGGCGGTCGCGGCACGCTGAAACGCTCCGTAACAGGGACGGCCGCAATGCGGACATAAAGGAATCTTTATATTTGGAATTGCCTTGGGGCGGCCGCCCGGCTAAACGCGCGGTAACAGGCGCCGCGTGCTGTTTTTGCGCGGCGCTTTTCCGTGTCCCCAAGGAGAACCGACGTGGCGACCCTGCCTGCCGAAAGCTTCACCGACTATCTGGTCCATGACATCTCGCTTGCCGCCTTCGGCCGCAAGGAAATCGAGATTGCCGAGACCGAGATGCCCGGCCTCATGGCGCTCCGCCAGGAATTCGGCGCGTCGCAGCCGCTGAAGGGTGCGCGGATCACCGGTTCGCTGCACATGACGATCCAGACCGCCGTGCTGATCGAGACGCTGGTCGATCTCGGCGCCGAAGTGCGCTGGGCGTCGTGCAACATCTTCTCGACCCAGGATCACGCCGCCGCCGCCATCGCCGCGCGCAACATCCCGGTCTTCGCGGTCAAGGGCGAGACGCTGGAAGAATATTGGGATTATGTGATCCGCATCTTCGACTGGGGTGATACGACCGCCAACATGATCCTCGACGACGGTGGCGACGCCACCATGTTCGCGCTGTGGGGCGCGCGTGTCGAAGCGGGCGAGGCCCTGTTCACGCCGGGTAACGAGGAAGAGGAAATCTTCGTCGCGACGCTGAAGCGTTTTCTGGCCGAGCGTCCGGGCTACCTGACCGAGACGGTGAAGGCGATCAAGGGCGTGTCGGAAGAGACGACGACCGGCGTCCACCGTCTTTATGAGCTCGCCAAGAAGGGCAAGCTTCCCTTCCCGGCGATCAACGTCAACGACAGCGTCACCAAGTCGAAGTTCGACAATCTCTATGGCTGCAAGGAATCGCTGGTCGATGCGATCCGCCGCGCGACCGACGTGATGCTGGCCGGCAAGGTCGCCTGCGTCGCCGGTTTCGGCGATGTCGGCAAGGGTTCGGCCGCGTCGCTCCGCAATGGCGGCGCCCGCGTGCTCGTCACCGAAATCGATCCGATCTGCGCGCTGCAGGCGGCGATGGAAGGCTATGAAGTCGTGACGATGGAAGAAGCGGCCAGCCGCGCCGACATCTTCGTCACCGCCACCGGCAACGAAGCGGTGATCACCGTCGATCACATGCGCGCGATGAAGAACATGGCGATCGTGTGCAACATCGGCCACTTCGACAGCGAGATCGAGATCGCCGGCCTGTCGAATATGAAGTGGACCGAGATCAAGCCGCAGGTGGACGAAGTGCAGTTCGCCGACGGCAAGAAGATCATCGTTCTCGCCAAGGGCCGCCTGGTGAACCTGGGCTGCGCCACCGGCCACCCGAGCTTCGTGATGTCGTCGAGCTTCACCAACCAGGTGCTCGCGCAGATCGAGCTGTGGACCAAGTCGACCGAATATAAGAACGATGTGTACGTGCTGCCGAAGCATCTCGACGAGAAGGTGGCCGCGCTCCACCTCGAGAAGCTGGGCGTGAAGCTTTCCAAGCTGACCCCCAAGCAGGCGGCCTATATCGGCGTCAGCACCGAAGGCCCCTTCAAGCCGGATCATTATCGCTACTGATCCAGCGGCAGGAAATCGGGGAAGGGGCCGTTGACCAATGGGTTGGCGGCCCCTTTCTTTTGTGGTGAAGGCGGAACGACGATCCGCGCGGGAGTTGTGATGCCGATTGATGCCCCCATTCTCGCCCAGACCCCGGAATGGCTGGATCTGGCCGGAATCGCGGTGTTCGCGGCTTCCGGCGCGCTTGCCGCGGCGCGCGCGCAGCAGACCTTGGTGACGTTCGCCTTCTTCGCGGTGGCGACGGGCACGGGGGGCGGCACGTTGCGCGACCTGCTGATCGGCGCGCCCGTGTTCTGGATGCAGGACAATCGCGCGCTCGCCGCCTGCCTGTTGATGGCCTTGGCAGTGTGGCTGACGCCGGTGCGCTGGTGGCGGCCCCGCGCGCTCGACTGGTTCGACGCGGTGGGGCTGGCGGCCTATGCCGTCTATGGTGCGTCCAAGGCGCTGGCTTTCGGTGTTCCGCCGCTGCAGGCCGCGATGATGGGGGTGGTGACGGGCTGCTGCGGCGGCATCATCCGCGATGTGCTGGCCGGCGAGCCTTCGATCCTGCTTCGCCCGGAAATCTATGTCACCGCCGCCGCGCTGGCGGCCGGGTTGTTCGTCGGCCTGACCTTGCTGGGGGTGGCATTGCCGGTGGCGGCCGGCGTCGGCGCCGTGGCCGGATTCGCGCTGCGGGCGGTGGCGATCGCGCGCGGGCTGGGGCTGCCGACCTATCGGGGCTAGGGCGCGGCGCTTCGATTGGCTTCTTGGGTGCGCTGAACCCGCGCGCCTGGGTCAGGCCGGCAGGGTTGGTTGTTCCGGCCGGGCGGGGCGTGCCGCCAGATCGCACTGCCAGATGCCCACATCGTGCCAGCTGCCATGTTTGAAACCGATGCCGCGATAGGTGCCGGCAAGGGTGAAGCCCATCGCTTCGTGGAGCGCCGCGCTGGCGGGGTTGGGGAGCGTGACGGCCCCGATCGCGGTGACATAGCCTTGCGCGCGCAGGCTTTCGAGCAACGCCGCATAGAGCGTCCGCCCAATGCCCAGGCCATGCTGGCCCTGCGCCACATAGACGGTGGTTTCCGCAGCCCAGCGATAGGCGGGGCGGGTGCGGAACAGATCGGCATAGGCATAGCCCGATATCTGGCCGTCCTGTTCGGCCACGAACCACGCGAAGTGCGTCGTCACCGCCGCGATCCGTCGGCGCATCTCGTCGGCGCCGGGGGCCTCCTCCTCGAAGCTGATCGCCGTTTCAGCCACATAAGGGGCGTAGATCGCCGCGATCGCCTCGGCATCGTCCAAGGTGGCGGCGCGGAGGCGGACGGCGCCCATCAGAGGCCGATCCGCGCGAGCAGCAGATCCACAAGGTCCGCCCGGCGCGGCGGTGCGCGGGTGTCCGCGACAGGGCATTCCAGGCATCGCACCTGGATGACCGGGCCGTCGGCGATCACCTTCAGATCGTGGAAGGCGCGCAGCATCCGCTGTTCGGGCTGCCGGGCGATGCGGGTGAACACGTCGCGCGCGGCGGGCTGCTCCTCGCTCTGGAACAGGCCGGACAGGATCTGGCTGACCAGGCTGGGGCTGCGTTCGATGAACAGCGGCCGGGCGCTCTTGGGATCGATCTTGGCGCGGCGTGCGGCTTCGGCGATCGCGTCCTCCAGCCCGCCGGTCTTGTCGACGAGGCGCAGGCCGACGGCGGTGCTGCCCGCCCATACGCGGCCCTGGCCGATTTCGTCGACGCGCGTGACGGGCAATTTGCGCGACTGGGCGACGAGGCCGGTGAAGCGGCGATAGATGTCGTCGATGCCCGCCTGCATCAGCCGGTCGAATTCGGGGGAGGTGCCGCGCAGCAGATCGGGCTCGCCCGACAGAGGCGTCGTCTTCACGCCATCCACCGACACGCCGATCTTGGCCAGCGCGCCCGAAAAATTGGGAAGCAGGCCGAACACGCCGATCGATCCGGTGACGGTGGACGGTTCGGCGAAGATGATGTCGCCGGGTGTCGACACCCAATAGCCGCCCGACGCGGCATAGGTGCCCATCGAAACGACGATCGGCAGCTTCTTGCGCTTCGCTTCCAGGATCGCGTCGCGGATGCGTTCCGATCCCGTCACCGAGCCGCCGGGCGAATCGACGCGCACGACGAGCGCCTTGATGCGATCCTTGGCCAGTTCGTCCAGCAGCAGCCCGGCGATGGTGTCGCCACCGGCGCGGCCGGGTGCGGCATCGCCATCGACGATCTCGCCCGCGATCGTCAGTACGCCGATCTGCCCGCCCGACGGCTCGGCATTGGCGGCCAGCCAGCCGTCGAACGGGACGGCGCGGTAATCGCCCGCCTCGCCATCGCTCGCATCACCGGCCAGCTGGGCGACGCGCCGGCCGAAAGCGACGCGATCGCCGATCTTGTCGACCAGCCCGGCATCGAGCGCGGCCTTTGCGATGTCGCCGCCTGCAGTGGCGATCGCCTGTTCGGGTTGCGCCAGATAGGATGCAAGCCGCGCGCGCGGCCGGGCACGCAGCACATCGGCCTGCCAGGTCGCCCACAGCGAATCGGCAAGCGCCTGATTGGCGGCACGCGCCTCCGGCGATTGTTCGGTGCGCGTATAGGGTTCGATCGCCGACTTGAATTCGCCGACGCGATAGACCTTGGTTTCGACGCCGATCTTGTCCAGCAGGCCCTTGTAATAAAGGTTCGATCCGCCGGGCCCGGTCAGCAACACCGCGCCGAAGGGGTTCAGCCAGACCTCGCTGGCATGGGCGGCGAGCTGGTAGCTGTCGTCGGTATAGCCGGTCGCATAAGCGAGCACCGGCTTGTTCGCGGCGCGCACCGTGTCCAGCGCCTTGGCGGCAGCGGCGAGTGTCGCCTGGCCACCGCCCGCAAAGCTGTCGAGGTCGAGCACGACCGCCTTGATCCCGCTATCCTTGGCGGCGGCTTCCAACGCGCGCACCATGTCGCGCAGGCGATATTCGCGGGTCGCGGGTCCGCCGCCGGCAATCGCGCCGAGCGTGTCGGTCTGCGCCGGCTGTTCCACCAGCGTGCCATCAAGGTCGAGGACGAGCGCGCCGGTCGATTCCGCGATCGGCTTGGGCGTCACCGAGAGCAGGGCATAGAGCCCGCCGAAGAAGATCAGCATGAAAAGCAGGACGAGAGCGTCCTTCACGCCGACAAGGATCTTCCAGAAGCCGCGCAGCAAACGCATCGTCGTCCCCAAATTGCAATGGACAGGGGCTATCGCGTTCGGCGCCCGCTTGAAAGGGGGCGATTGCCGCAGCCCCGCCACGCTTCGCGGCACGGCGCTGGAAATTTTCGCGGGCAGGGTGCTTGACGCTGAAAACCGCTCCCCCATATGCCGGCTGGCACTCGCCATGCGTAAGTGCTAACAGATCATTCCTTACCACCGCGAACCGCGGCTGGCCGGGCCTCAGGGAGGCGGGCTTCGCGGGACGCAAGACCTGAAAGGGTGACGCGCAATGAGTTTCCGTCCGCTGCACGATCGCGTGCTTGTCCGTCGCGTCGAGGCCGAAGAAAAGACGGCCGGCGGCATCATCATCCCCGACACCGCCAAGGAAAAGCCGCAGGAAGGTGAGATCGTCGCCGCGGGTTCCGGCGCGAAGGCGGAAGATGGCAAGGTGACGCCGCTGGACGTCAAGGCCGGCGATCGCGTGCTGTTCGGCAAGTGGTCGGGCACCGAAGTCCGCGTGAACGGCGAAGATCTGCTGATCATGAAGGAATCGGACATCCTCGGCATCATCGGCTGAGCTGATCCCACCACCATATTTGTCTGCGCGGGCCGGTGAGGTTCGCGCGCAATCCTCAGAATAGGGAAACAGGAAAATGGCAGCGAAAGACGTCAAGTTTTCGCGTGACGCCCGTGAGCGCATTCTGCGCGGCGTCGACATCCTCGCCGATGCGGTCAAGGTGACGCTGGGCCCGAAGGGCCGCAACGTCGTCATCGACAAGTCGTTCGGCGCGCCGCGCATCACCAAGGACGGTGTTTCGGTCGCCAAGGAAATCGAACTTAAGGACAAGTTCGAGAACATGGGCGCCCAGATGGTCCGCGAGGTCGCCTCGAAGACCAACGACGTCGCCGGCGACGGCACCACCACGGCCACCGTGCTTGCCCAGGCGATCGTGCGCGAAGGCATGAAGTCGGTCGCGGCCGGCATGAACCCGATGGATCTGAAGCGCGGCATCGATCTCGCTGTGTCGAAGGTCGTCGAAGACCTCAAGGGCCGTTCGAAGCCGGTCGCCGGTTCGTCGGAAGTGGCGCAGGTCGGCATCATTTCGGCCAATGGCGACACCGAAGTCGGCCAGAAGATCGCGGAAGCGATGGAAAAGGTCGGCAAGGAAGGCGTCATCACCGTCGAGGAAGCCAAGGGTCTCGATTTCGAACTCGATGTCGTTGAAGGCATGCAGTTCGATCGCGGCTACCTGTCGCCCTACTTCATCACCAACCCGGAAAAGATGCAGGTCGAGCTTAACGACCCGTACATCCTGATCCACGAAAAGAAGCTGTCGAACCTGCAGTCGATGCTTCCGATCCTGGAAGCGGTTGTGCAGTCGGGCCGTCCGCTCCTGATCATCGCCGAGGACATCGAGGGCGAGGCGCTCGCCACGCTCGTCGTCAACAAGCTGCGTGGCGGCCTGAAGGTTGCCGCCGTCAAGGCGCCGGGCTTCGGCGATCGCCGCAAGGCGATGCTCGAAGACATCGCGATCCTCACCCAGGGTGAGCTGATCTCGGAAGATCTCGGCATCAAGCTCGAAACCGTCACCCTCGGCATGCTCGGCACCGCCAAGCGCGTCACGATCGACAAGGACAACACCACCATCGTCGATGGCGCCGGTGATGCCGATGCGATCAAGGGCCGCGTCGAAGCGATCCGCAAGCAGATCGAAGTCACCACCAGCGACTATGACCGCGAGAAGCTCCAGGAGCGTCTGGCGAAGCTGGCTGGCGGCGTCGCCGTCATCAAGGTCGGCGGTGCGACCGAGGTCGAGGTGAAGGAGCGCAAGGATCGCGTTGACGATGCCCTGCACGCCACCCGCGCGGCGGTTGAAGAAGGCATCGTTCCCGGCGGCGGCACGGCGCTTCTTTATGCGACCAAGTCGCTCGACGGCCTGACCGGTGCGAACGAAGACCAGACCCGTGGCATCGACATCGTCCGCAAGGCGATCACTGCCCCGGTTCGCCAGATCGCGCAGAATGCCGGCCATGACGGTGCCGTCGTTTCGGGCAACCTGCTCCGCGAGAACGACGAGACCAAGGGCTTCAACGCTGCGACCGACACCTACGAGAACCTCGTGGCTGCCGGCGTCATCGATCCGACCAAGGTCGTCCGCACGGCGCTTCAGGACGCGGCCTCGGTCGCCGGCCTGCTGATCACCACCGAAGCCGCGATCTCGGAACTGCCCGAGGACAAGGCTGCTCCGGCGATGCCCGGCGGCATGGGTGGCATGGGCGGCATGGGCGGCATGGACTTCTAAGTCCACGCATCCAGCCGAACGGCAAACGGAAGGGCCGGGGAGCGATCCCCGGCCCTTTTGTTATTTCTGCGAGGTGTGTGGGGAGGGTGGGGCGTCCGGGAAGGGCGCAGCTTGCGGGCAGGCGCGCGGCTCGGCCTGCGCCCGCCTCAGTGCGGTTCGGGCGCGGGGGCGCCGTTGGCGCTTTCCTGATCTGCGATCATGTTGTGCGGCGCGCTCAGTCCGTCCGATGGGAGTTCCTCGATCTCGGGCTCGTTGGGCCCCGCGCTGATGTTCGCAGCAGAGGCGTTTTCCGCCGGGGTGTCGTCGCCGCACGCGATGAGGGGCGTGAACAGCGCGAGCGCGAGGATCGAACTCAAGGCCTTGGACATCGCATTCCCCCAGCCGCCGGACCGGGCCGATAATATCGCACGGCGGCAGGCACGGAAACGGCAAAAGAAAAGGGGCCGCGGCCTATTGGCCACAGCCCCTGATCTTCGATGTCGACCGCGCGCCCGAAGGCGCGCGGAACGCCATTACATCGCGTTGGTGGCGTTCTCGACAGCGTTCGTGGCGTTCTCAACGGTCGCGTTGATGTCGGCCACGGCGTTCTCGGCGGTCGCGTTCACGTCGGCAACGGCTTCCTCGACGGTCGCGTTGGCGTCGACGACTTCGTTCACAACTTCGGTCTCGTTGGCAACGGCAGCCTCTTCCTTCGAGCAGGCGGCGAGGCCGAGCGAAGCAACGGCGGCGAGCGAGAGAACAACGATCTTCTTCATGGGCTAAACCCTCCAGGTAGCAATAGCTGATGGATGCGTGGACGCCGCTTAATCAAATGAACGATCAGGCGTGTTTCCCCCGAAACCAGCGAGGCCCCCTTTAATGGGTTGTTTGGGGCCGCGCAATCTCTCTTATTCCGGTAGACTCATCATTTCGGCGCATTGGCAGGCGCGGGAAAGTCGGCCTCCGGCGCGGGTTGTTGCGGCTGCGGCAATTCGCCGGTCGCGGGGTCGCCGGAAATGGGATCGGGTGATCCGGTCTTGTCCTCGGTCGAATCTGGCGATGTTTCGGGCGGAACGGGCGTCTCGTCCCCGGTTTCGGGCGGCAGAGTGGCTTCGCCGTCCTCCGATTCCAGTTCGCGGATCGCGGCGTCCACGTCGGCGTCGCTGGCCGTTCCGGCGGCATCGTCCAGATCGGCGATTTCGGCCGCCCGGCGCTGGAAGAAGGCCGAACGCGCCGTTGCATAGGAATCGAGGCTCGTGTCGAGCAGCGTGTCGGCGCCCGTTTCGGTGAGATTCGCGCGCTGGCTGACGAGGTTGATTCCACGCGGGATCTGGCGTTCCCAATAAGACAGGTCGGTGCACTTGCGCAGGCAATAGTTGACCGGATCGATCACGAAATTGACGCCGGTGCCGACGCCGTCGCGGATCGTGGAGGGGCCGAGCAGGGGCAGCACGAGATAGCTGCTGCTCTTGACGCCCCAGACGGCGAGGGTCTGGCCGAAATCCTCCCGCGCGGGCCGGATGCCGAGATCGGTCGCATGGTCCGCCAGGCCGCCGACGCCGATGGTGGTGTTGACGACGAAGCGGCCCAGATTGTTGAGCGCGCGATCGGGCTTGCCCTGAAGCAGGTTGTTGATGAACGACCATGGCTCGGTCAGATTGTCGAAGATGTGCAGGATGCCGCGCCGCGCCGCACGCGGGGTAACGGCGCGATAGACGGTGGACACCGGCTTCAGCGCGATCTTGTCGACGCCCTGGTTGAGCCCCCAGACGGCGCGGTTGAAACCTTCGAGCGGGTCGCGCTCAGCTGCAGGCGCCGCTGCGTCTTTCGTGGTGGCGCAGCCGGCAAGCAGCGCCGCGGCAGCAAAAGTGGCGAAAACACGCATCGAAACGGCCTCTTGCAACAAATTATCCGCCCCCGTTCCGCGTCTGCCATAGCCCCGGCGGGGCGACAAGTTGCTTGACGGATATAAAGATATCTTTATATCCTTAATCTCTATGAGGCGCATGCTCGACACGTTCCGCGCACTGGCTGATCCGACGCGGTTGCGGATCATCGCGCTGTTGCGCGCGATGGAGCTTTCGGTCGGCGAACTGGCACAGGTGCTGGGGCAGAGCCAGCCCCGAGTTTCGCGCCATGTGAAGATATTGGCCGATGCCGGTCTCGCCGATCGCCGCAAGGAAGGGAGCTGGGTGTTCCTGACCCTCGGCGACGAGCGTCGCGTAGGCCCGTTACTGGCGGCCGTCGATGCCTGGACGACGGACGAGCCGGGCGACCATTGGGCCGTGGCCGATATCGCGCGTCTCGCGGCGGTGCGTGCGGACCGTGCGGCGGCGGCGGAGGATTATTTCGCGGCCCATGCCGATGAATGGGATGCCATCCGTTCGCTCCATGTTGCCGAAAGCGCGGTCGAAGATGCCATAAGGGTGGCGTTGACGCGGTCGCCGGTGGGGCGGCTGGTGGATATCGGCACCGGCACCGGCCGGATGATCGAATTGCTGGGGCGCGATGCCGCAAGTGCGCTCGGCGTCGATCGCAGCCCGGAAATGCTGCGGCTGGCCCGCGCCAAGCTGGCCGAAGCCGGGCTCGATCGCGCCGAATTGCGGCAGGGGGACATGTATGCCCTGCCGCTCGCCAACGGATCGGCCGATACGGTGGTGCTGCATCAGGTGCTCCATTATGCGCACCAGCCGGCGGGCGCGATCGCCGAGGCGGCAAGGTTGCTCGATCAGGGCGGGCGCCTGCTGGTGGTGGATTTCGACCGCCATGACAAAGAAGAACTGCGCAGCCGCGATGCCCATGTCCGCCTGGGCTTTGATGATGAGCAGATGGCGGGCTGGTTTGCCGCCGCCGGCATCGAACTTGCGGCGGTGGAACGCCTCGACGGCGGCGAACTGACGGTGAAATTGTGGCTGGGGCGTCGCGCCTCGGCCGAAGAACATGAGGATATGGCAGCATGAGCGTTTCGATCGCCCAGATGGAGGAGGCCCGCCGCGCGCTCGATGCGCCGCTGTTCGCCGACCTCGCCGGCGACTGCCAGGTGAGCTTCGAATTCTTCCCGCCCAAGACGGAGAAGATGGAAGAAACGCTGTGGAACGCGATCGAGACGCTGGCGCCGCTCAACCCGCGCTTCGTGTCGGTCACCTATGGCGCGGGCGGCTCCACGCGGGAACGCACGCACGCGACGGTCGCGCGCATCACGCGGGAGACGAGCATTCCCGCCGCCGCGCACCTGACCTGCGTCGATGCGAGCCGGGACGAGATTCTGGAGGTCGCCCGCGAATATTGGGCGGCGGGCGTGCGACACATCGTCGCGCTGCGTGGCGATCCGCCCCGCATGGGCGAGAAGTTCGTCGCGCATCCCGACGGGTTCGAAAATGCTGCTGCGCTGGTGGCGGGGCTGAAAAGCGTCGCGCCGTTCGAGATTTCGGTCGCGGCCTACCCCGAATGCCACCCGGATTCGGCCGATCTGGTTGCGGACCTCGATAATCTGAAGCGCAAGATCGACGCTGGCGCCAACCGGGCGATCAGCCAGTTCTTTTTCTCGCCGGAAGCCTTTTTCCGTTTCCGCGACGCGGTGGAAAAGGCCGGGATCGATGCGGAGATCGTGCCGGGCATCCTGCCGGTTTCCAATGTCGCCCAGACGCGCAAGTTCGCCGGCATGTGCGGCGCGGCGATCCCGCCGTGGATGGATCGGCTGTTCGAGGGGCTGGATGATCACCCGGCCGCCCGCCAGCTTGTCGCCGCGACGATCGCGGCCGAGATGTGCCGCAAGCTTTATGCCGGCGGTGTTCGCCACTTCCATTTCTACACGCTCAACCGCGCCGAACTGAGCTACGCGATCTGCCACCTGCTCGGGCTGCGGCCCGAGCAGGTGGCGGCCGAGCGCGCGGCCTGAGCGGCATTGCCCGGGATGACTGACATGATCAAATCCAACGCCGCCGAACGTTTTCGTGCTGAAGCCGCGAAGCGCATCCTGCTGACCGATGGCGCTTTCGGGACGATGATCCAGGGCTATCGGCTGACCGAGGAGGATTATCGCGGCGGGCTGGACCTGGGCTTCGACCAGAAGGGCAATAACGACCTGCTGGCGCTGACGCGGCCGCATGTCATTGCCGAGATCACCGAAGCCTATCTCGACGCCGGATCGGATATGGTGTCGACCAACACTTTCAACGCCAACA
This sequence comes from Edaphosphingomonas laterariae, assembly GCF_900188165.1. Lineage (GTDB taxonomy): Bacteria > Pseudomonadota > Alphaproteobacteria > Sphingomonadales > Sphingomonadaceae > Sphingomonas_E > Sphingomonas_E laterariae. The sequence goes on from NZ_FZOS01000052.1 coordinate 11,992, forward strand.
CGATCAGCCAGGCCGATTATGGCGCCGAGCATCTGGTGCGCGACATGAACATCGCCGCCGCGCAGATCGCGCGCGATGCGGCGCGCGCTGCCGAGGCGAAAGACGGGCGCCCGCGTTTCGTGGCGGGCGCGCTGGGGCCGACGAACAAGACGCTGTCGCTGTCGCCCGACGTGAACGATCCCGGCTATCGCGCGATCGAGTTCGATGATCTGAAGAACGTCTATCGCGAGCAGATCGACGCGCTGCTCGATGGCGGGGTGGATTTCATCCTGATCGAAACGATCTTCGACACGCTCAACGCCAAGGCCGGCATCATGGCCGCGATCGAGGCAGGCGAGGCGCGTGGGCAGGAAGTGCCGCTGATGATCAGCTTCACCGTCACCGACATGTCCGGCCGCAACCTTTCCGGCCATTCGATCGAAAGCTTCTGGGCGAGCGTGCGCCACGCCCGGCCGATGACGATCGGGCTCAATTGCTCCTTCGGCGCGCCGCAGCTGCGCCCGCACGTCGCGGCGCTGTCCGGCCTCGCCGACACGCTGGTGATGGTCTATCCGAACGCCGGCCTGCCCAACGATCTCGGCCAGTATGACGAGGAACCGGACACCACGGGCGGCTTCATCCGCGGATGGGCCGAAACCGGGCTGATCAACGTCGTCGGCGGCTGCTGCGGCACGACGCCGGGCCATATCGCGGCGATGCGCCATGCGGTGCACGGCGCCACCCCGCGTGCCATCGCCAACCCGCCGGTCCGCACGATGCTCGCCGGGCTGGAGCCGATGGTGCTCGCGGCCTGATCAACAGCCTTCCGTCCGCTTCGCGCCCGGCGCGGAGCGGGCCCACGGAAACCGGTTCTCGATAAGCGCGAACCCAATGGAATCGAACGAATATCATGTCCAACACCGACGCCCCCGCAGCCAGCGCCATCTTCGTCAACATCGGCGAGCGCACCAACGTCACGGGGTCCGCGGCGTTCAAGAAGCTCATCATGGCCGGCGATTATGTGAAGGCGGTGGAGGTCGCGCGCCAGCAGGTCGAAAACGGCGCGCAGATCATCGACGTCAACATGGACGAAGGCCTGCTCGATGCCGAGCTGGCGATGACCACCTTCCTCAAGCTGATCGCGGCCGAGCCGGATATCGCGCGCGTGCCGATCATGATCGACAGTTCCAAGTGGAGCGTGATCGAGGCCGGGCTGAAATGCGTGTCAGGCAAGCCGATCGTCAATTCGATCAGCATGAAGGAAGGCGAGGCCGAGTTCCTCAGCCATGCGCGCAAGGTGATGGCCTATGGCGCCGCCGTCGTCGTCATGGCGTTCGACGAAGTGGGCCAGGCCGACACGCAGGCGCGCAAGATCGAGATTTGCGAGCGCGCCTACAAGCTGCTCACCGGTATCGGTTTTCCGCCGGAAGACATCATCTTCGATCCCAATGTCTTCGCGGTGGCGACGGGGATCGAGGAGCATAATAATTACGGCGTCGATTTCATCGAGGCCGCGCGCGAGATCAGGAAACGCTGCCCGCACGTCCACATTTCGGGCGGGCTTTCCAATCTCAGCTTCTCGTTCCGGGGCAATGAACCGGTGCGTCGGGCGATGCACTCGGTGTTCCTCTACCACGCGATTCCCGCCGGTATGGACATGGGCATCGTCAATGCCGGCCAGCTCGACGTTTATGATACGATCGACCCGGAACTGCGCGAGGCGTGCGAGGATGTGATCCTCAATCGCCACCCCGATGCGACCGAAAAGCTGATCGTGCTGGCGGAGAAGTTCAAGGGCAAGGATGCCGCCGCCGAAAAGGCCGCCGAGGAATGGCGCGGCTGGCCGGTCGTCAAGCGGCTGGAACATGCGCTGGTGAAGGGTATCGACGCGCATGTCGTCGACGATACCGAGGAAGCGCGGCAGATGTTCGCGCGCCCGATCGAGGTGATCGAAGGTCCGTTGATGGACGGCATGAACGTCGTCGGCGATCTGTTCGGATCGGGCAAGATGTTCCTGCCGCAGGTGGTGAAATCCGCCCGCGTGATGAAGAAGGCGGTGGCCCATCTGCTGCCTTTCATCGAGGCCGAAAAGCAGGCGGGGCAGCGCGCCAAGGGCCGCGTCGTCATGGCGACGGTGAAGGGCGACGTCCACGATATCGGCAAGAACATCGTCGGCGTCGTGCTCCAGTGCAACGGTTATGAAGTGATCGACCTCGGCGTGATGGTGCCGTGGATGGAGATCCTGAAGGCGGCCAACGAGAATGACGCCGACATGATCGGCCTGTCGGGCCTCATCACCCCCTCGCTCGACGAGATGGTGACGGTGGCGGCCGAAATGCAGCGTGCCGGCATGGAAATGCCGTTGCTGATCGGCGGAGCGACCACATCGAAGGTCCACACCGCGCTCCGCATCGCGCCCGCTTATGAAGGGCCGGTGGTGCATGTGCTGGATGCCAGCCGCGCGGTCGGCGTGGCCTCCACACTGATGTCCGATACGCAGCGCGACGCCTTTGTCGAAAAGACGGCCGCCGATTATGAAGCGGTGCGCAAGGCGCGCGAAGGCAAGGGGCATAGCGAGCTGATCGCGATCGCCGATGCGCGCGCCAACGCCTTCCCGACCGATCTGTCGCAAAAGCCGGGCGCGCCGAAGCAGCCGGGCGTGCATGTCTTTCCCGATTGGTCGCTTGCTGATCTGCGGGAATATATCGACTGGACGCCCTTCTTCCGCGCCTGGGAACTGGCCGGTAATTATCCGGCGATCCTGGACGACGCCGTGGTCGGCGAAAGCGCGCGCAACCTGTTCAACGATGCGAACGCGATGCTCGATCAGATCATCGCGGAAAAATGGCTGACCGCGAAGGGCGTGGCCGCGCTCTGGCCCTGCCGTCGTGAAGGTGATGACGTGGTGATCGAGGCGGAGGAGGGCGAGGTTCGCCTGCCGTTCCTGCGCCAGCAGATCGCCAAGCGCGAAGGCCGCGCCAACATGTGCCTGGCCGATTTCATCGATCCCGCCGGCGACTGGATCGGCGGCTTCGCGGTGACGGCCGGCCACGGCATCGAGGAGCATCTGGCGCGCTTCAAGGCCGACCATGACGATTATCGCGATATCCTGCTGAAGGCGCTGGCCGACCGGCTGGCCGAGGCCTTTGCCGAGCGCCTGCACCAGCATGTCCGCACCACCTTGTGGGGCTATGCCGAGGGCGAGCAACTCACCAACGAGGCGCTGATCCGCGAACAATATCGCGGCATCCGCCCCGCGCCGGGCTATCCGGCCTGCCCGGATCACAGCCAGAAGCCGATCCTGTTCGATCTGCTGAAGGCAGGCGACGCGACCGGCATCACGCTGACCGAAAGCTTCGCGATGCTGCCCACGGCGGCGGTGTCGGGCTTCTATTTCGGCCATCCCGACAGCCAGTATTTCGGCGTGGCGCGCGTCGGTCGCGATCAGCTGGAGGATTATGCCGCGCGGCGCGGCGTCGATCTCGACACCGCCGAACGCTGGCTGCGGCCGAATCTGGATTGATGCTCAGGCAGGTGGCGGTGCGTTCGGCGCCGCCACATCGATCACGCCGGCCGCTGCGCGTGCCGTGACCGGCGTTTTTGCCAGCACCTCGCCATCGATCGAGATCGCCAAAGGCGGATCGGTGATGACGCGCAATTCGCGCCCGTGGAATTCGCGCGTCGTGTGGCGCCGCGCGGGCAGGCGGAGCACGCTCGTCAGCCAGCTCCACGCAAGATAGGGCAGGGTTCGGCCGACGACGGCCTGGACGACGATCTCGCCGCTGTCGACGCGGGCATCGTCCACCAGTTCGGTGCCGCCATGATAGCCGCCATTGGCGATGCGCACTTCCAGCGCATCGAGGGTTTCGGTGCCCTGCGGCCCTTCGATGGTCAGGCGGAATGGCTTGAAGCGGAACAGCATCAGCAGCGCCCAGCTGAGATAGCCCACACGCCCGGCCCAGGCCTTGAACCCGTCGGGCACGCTTTCGGCGATCAGCGGCGACAGGCCGATCGCGGCGCAATTGGCGAAATAATCGCGGTCGATCATGCCCAGATCGATCCGCTGCCGCTGCCCCGTGGCGATGACGGCGATCGCGCCTTCAAGATCGAGCGGGATGCCCAGCGATCGCGCGAAGCTGTTGGCGGTGCCCAGCGGCAATAGCGCGAACACGCAATCATGGCCGACGAAATGATCGACGGCGGACGAAAGCGATCCATCGCCGCCGCCGACGATCACCATCGGCGCACCGGAATGGACCGCGTCCCGGATAACCGATGCCAGCAATTTCGGTTTGCGCACCGCGTGGGCGCTGGTGATGTCGAGCCCGGCGGCCCGCAGCCCCTTCACGGCGCGGCGGAACAGCTTGCGCCCCTTGCGGGACTTCGCGTTGACGATGAGGACGGCGGAGTGGGGAAGGGCTGGGGCGTCGGCGTTGATTTGTGTCACGCCGGCAGAACGCACGAGTTTCGGTGATGACGCAAGCCGATCCGCGCTGCGGCCAAGGATTTCCGTTTGTCGTTACGGCTGCTAGACTTTCCCATGTGGCGGTGCGCGACCCGTATCGCCGCACGCTTTTGTTCACCGCGGAGATGATGATGCGGAAGATGTCGCTTTGCCTGGCCCCCTTGCTGCTGCTGAACCTTGCGGCCCAATCGGCCCCGCCGGCATCGCCGGCATTGCCGCCGCCGCCGGGTGTATTTGAAACCAGCGCGGATGGCGGCATGCTCGTCCATGTCGAAAGCGGCACGCAGTTCCCGGCCAAAATCGCGGGCTTTGAACGCATCGGGCAGGTTTCGTTCGATGGCAGCTGAGAACGGCGGAGCAATATTCGACCACGGTAGCGGCGGGATAGCCCTGCTGCGGGCGGCGTAAAAGTCGTCCACCTTGAAGCCTTTCTGCCAAG
>NZ_FZOS01000030.1 GCF_900188165.1 Edaphosphingomonas laterariae
CTCGTCCATCGCCAGCCTCCGTCAAGCTGGCTCCCCATGAATCAGGGAAATCTCTCCTTGGGAATCCCAAAAATCACACTTCTGCCAAAGTAGCGCTAGGTCGCGTTGACAAAGTCGGGTAGCCACCTGCGGACGGCGGCGAGGTTGAGGAAGCTGGCGAAGGACAGAGCGGTTTTGTCGTAGCGGGTGGCGATACGGCGCTGGTGCTTGAGAAAGCCGAACATGCGCTCGATGCGGTTGCGGTCCCGGTATCGGCGAAAGTCGCAGGCAATCGGTTCGCGGCGATTGGACTTGGGCGGGATGATCGGCAGGATACCGCGCATCAGCAGGCTTTGGCGGACGCCATCACCATCATAGCCCTTGTCGGCCAGCAGCGCTTTGGGCGTGGCGACCGGCAGAGCCATGAGCGCCTCAATCGCCCCATAGTCCGATGCCTCACCCCCGGTCAGGATGAAGCCGAGAGGGCGTCCTTGATTGTCACAGCGGGCGTGGACTTTGCACGTAAAGCCACCGCGTGATCGACCAAAAGCCTCCTTATCAGTCCCCCTTTAGCGCCCGCAGCCGAAACATGGCCGCGAACCGTGGTGCTGTCGATCATGTGCTGCCAGTCGTCGGTCAGCCCGAACTCGACCAGCGTCGCCAGCATCGCGTCCCAGACGCCTTGTTCGGCCCAGCGCCGGAACCGGACATAGACCGAGTTCCACTTGCCGTAGCGCTCGTGCAGATCGCGCCAGGGGCAGCCCACCCGCAGGACGTGCAACATGCCGTTGAGATAGCGCCGATTGTCATGGGCCGGTCGCGACTTGCGGCCCCGCTCCGAGGGTAAAAGCCCCTCGACCACAGCCCATTCCTCGTCCGTCAGATCGCCACGCGCCATTGCCGCTCCCCGCAAAGAGCAGCTTTGAATCAGAGATCAGACTGTTTGGGAATCCACTTTGTCAACATGACATAGGTGAAATTTCCGCGCCTTCCCAAAATTCTGCTGTGTGATCCGCATGCTGGTGCGTCTTACTGGCTGAACCGGCCTTTTGCCGAAGAGGATGCGTGCCCTGTCGCCAGAGCGGGAACCCGAGCTCACACAGCATTATCGCCGCTGGCGGCCGGCGCTGATGTCCTATTTCCTGAAGCGCGTGCATGACCATGCCGAGGCGGAGGATCTGACGCAGGAGACCTTCACACGCCTGTTTGGCGGGGCGGCGGCGGATACCGGGTTCCATGCCGGCTATGTCTTTCAGGTCGCTGCCAACCTTTTGCGGGATCGCGCGCGGCGGCTGAAGGTGCGCACCGACCATCAGGATGCGGTTGATACCCTTTACGGCCAGGGGGTGGACTGGCTGGACCCGGAGAAGCTGGCCGCAGGGCGCAACGCCCTGTCGCGCCTGATGGCCGGGCTTGGTGAACTGCCCGAACGAACACGGACGATCTTTGTGCTGTATCGCGTTGAAAATATGGACAAGCGCCTGATCGCGGAAAGCTTTGGCATTTCGGCGAGCGCGGTGGAAAAACATGTGACGCGCGCGCTCACCTTCCTGATGGCGCGTGCGCGGGGGGAGGGGCGATGAGCCTGATCCCGCCGCACCAGAATGCCGCATCGCGCGACGACGAGGCCGCCTTGTGGTGCATGCGGCTTGGCGCCGCCCCGGTGGGCGCGGTCGAGCGCGCTGCATTCGACGCGTGGATTGCGGACGACCCCGCCAATGCGATGGCGTTCGAGGAGGCGTTCGAAGTCTGGCAGGCGATGGATGCGGCCCGCGACATGCCCGAGATGATCCGTTTCCGGGCCGAGGCCGTGGAGGCGCTGCGCGACGCAAACGAACGCCGCTGGTCGCGCGGGTTGCGGGCGCACTGGCGCGGCGTGGTCGCAGCGGCGGCCTGTCTGGCGCTGGCTTTCCTGCTGGCGGTCCATTTTTTCTACGATCCCGCCCGCGTGTACGAAACCGGCCTCGGTGAACGCCGCGTCGTCATGATGGAGGATGGCACAAGGCTGACGCTGGATGCCGCCACGCGCGTCGAGGCGCGCATGGAGGATGACAGCCGGCGTATCGAGCTGGTCAGCGGGCGGGCCCGCTTCGATGTCGCGCATGATCCGCTGCGCCCGTTGAGCGTGCTCGCGCGGAACCGGCTGACCGTCGCCACGGGCACCGCGTTCAGCGTGGAACTGCTGCCGCGCCAGATGCGGGTGGTGCTGTATGAAGGCAAGGTCGAGGTGATGGAGCGCCCGCGCGACGGGAAGCCCGTGAACCTGCTCGGCAATGCCCATGGCGGCGCGGCGCTGGTGCCGGGGCGCGAACTGGTCGCGTCGACGGAGGGGCGGCAGGTCCGCGTCGCCGAGGCCGATATTTCCCGATCGCGTGATTGGGAGAGCGGCCAGCTGAGCTTCGATGGCGAGCCTTTGGCGCTGGCTGTCGAGCGCATCAATCGAGACGCGAAGGACAAGCTGATCGTGGCCGATCCCGGCATCGCCAATTTCGCCATCGTCGGCACGTTCAACGCGGGCGATACCGAAGCCTTCCTGGAAGGCGTGAGCGAGCTTTATCCGGTGCGCGTCGAACGCGGGGAAGGGGCGGTGATCCTGAAGAAAGGCGGCTGAACGGCCCGGCTGCCGGCCGCGATAGCCCCCGCTGGCTGCCATCGTCCGCGATGGGGCTGGCGTGCTTGCGTGTGCCGAATTTTCAGAATAACCTGATGATAATTAGATAAAAATAATGGATGGTTCGGTGCGATGATGGGAATGTCGCGCGTATTACTTCCGTGACAGCAAGTCGAAATCAGGGTTGCTGCGAAACGGAGGGGGTAATCATGACGCGGGGCATTCTGCGCATCTATCTGTTTTCGGCAACCGCATTGTCGGCGCTTGCCATATCCGCCGCGCCACCTGTCGCGGCGCAGACCAGCGAACAGCTTTATGACTTCGACATTGCCGGGCAGGGGCTGGGCGATGCGCTCAACGCTTTTGCGCGGGCGTCGCGCCAACAGATCACGTTCGATCCGGCGGTGGTGCGTGGCAAGACGAGCCCGCCGGTCAAGGGCCGGATGAGCGCCCGCGCCGCGCTCGATCAGTTGCTGGCCGGATCCGGCCTTTCGGTTCGCGTGGGCCGGACGGGCTTGTTCATCGTCGAGCGGACGGCGGCGCCGGTGGCGGCGACATTCGGCGGCGCGGACGGGCCGGATGCGCCGTCCGCCGATATCATCGTCACGGCGCAGAAGCGCGAGGAAAGCATCCTCAACGTGCCGATCGCAGTCACGGCCCTTTCCAACACCGCGTTGCAGGAACGCAAGATCGATGGCGGGCCCGATATCGTGCGCGGCGTGCCGAACATGAGCTTCTCGAAAAGCTTTTCGAGCATGTACAATATCTCGATCCGCGGCATCGGCACCAAGGCGCTCAATTCATCGAGCGATCCCGGTGTCGCGGTCAGCTACAACAATACGCCACTGATCCGCAACCGCCTGTTCGAGCAGGAATTTTTCGACATGGCGCGACTGGAAGTGCTGCGCGGGCCTCAGGGCACGCTGTATGGGCGCAACGCCACCGGCGGCGTGGTGAACATCATTCCGGCCTTGCCGGATGATGAATTCAGCGCCGAGTTCAAGGGCGAGATCGGCAATTACGAAACGCGGCGGCTGAACGGGATGGTCAACATTCCGATCACCGACACCTTCGCTATTCGCGCCGCCGGGGCGATGACCAAGCGCGACGGGTTCGATTACAACACCTTCACCCAGAACCGCGTCAACGGCCGGGATCTCTGGTCGACGCGACTGTCAGCGCAATGGGAACCCAGCGACAGCTTCAAAGCCAACATCATCTGGGAACATTTCGAAGAGGACGATGATCGTTCCCGCACCGGCAAGGCCTTGTGCACCACCGACCCGGGCCCGACGACCGTCCGCAGCGCCACCGTGCCCGATTTTCTGCGCGGCCGGATGAGCCAGGGGTGTCTTCCGGGTTCCATCTATGACGATGCGGCCTTCGGCATTCCCAACCCCAATTCGGTCACATCGCTCTTCGTGCTGCAATCGCTGAGCCTGGGCATCGATCCGACGGATCCGTTCGCTTACCAGCAAGTGCCCGTCATCGCCGGCAACCCCTATGAAGGGATCGTCCAGTCCCGGAATCCGCGCCAGGTCGCAACAGCGGTGGATCCGGTCTTTCGCGCCAAGAACGACGTGGTGCAGCTCAATTTCGAAGGCGAAGTGAGCGATGGCCTGACACTGGTCTCGCAGACCGCCTATAGCCGCGATCGCTGGTATTCATCGCAGGACTATAATCGCTTCGCGTCCAACCCCGCGTTCAACGATTCGCGCGGCTTGCTGAACGCCTTCCTTGTTCCTTATGCCGATGACGGCTGGACCCCCGGCGGAATCTACAACGATCCGCAACTCGGCCCATCGGACCGCATCCTCGCCGTCGACATCAACCGCACCGATACGCGCCAATGGACGCAGGAGTTGCGGCTGCAATCGGATTGGGACAGCGCGTTGAACTTCAACGTTGGCGCCAATTATCTCGATTTCAAGACGACCGACGACTATTACGCGATCAGCAACATGTTCAACATGATTGCAGAGTTTTTCTATAGTCGAGACATCTTCCCCGAAGGCGGCACGCCGCCTGTGCACGGGACGATACCCTGCGCCCTGGGTCAGGTTGAGCCCGCCTGCATCTATATCGATCGCAACCCCATCGGGCAGCTCGACGATCAGGGGCACAATTACTTCCTGAGCCGCAACAAGGTGAGGACCAAATCCTGGTCGCTGTTCGGCGAAGGCTATTGGCAGGCGGCGGATGACGTCAAGGTCACACTGGGTCTTCGCTACACGCATGATGACAAGGATCAATCGCAGATCCCCAGCCAGTTGCTGCTGTTCGACAGTGTTCTCGTCGGCGGCCAGGTCAATAGCGGCTACCCGGCCCTACCCGATATCGAGCAGGAATGGGGCAAGTTCACCGGCCGCCTCGTGGTCGACTGGAAGCCGGAACTGGGTTTTACCGATGACACGCTGATCTATGGGTCCGCGTCGCGCGGCTATAAGGCCGGCGGCGCCAACCCGCCACGGGTCGATTTCGATCCGCGGACCGTGCAGTATCTGCCGCTGCCCGATCGCTACAAGCCGGAATATGTCAACGCTTTCGAGATCGGAACCAAGAACAGCCTGGCCGGCGGCAAGGTGTCGCTGAACGCCACGGCTTTCTTTTACGACTATAAGGATTATCAGGTTTCGCAGGTCACCGATCGCATCACGCAGACCGAAAATTTCGGCGCGCAGACCTGGGGCCTGGAACTGGAAGGGGCGTGGCGGCCCAGCCGGGCTTTTCGCATGGATGCCAATCTCGGCCTGCTCGAAACCCGGCTGAAGAAGGGCGCGAAATCGATCGACATCATGGATCGCACCCAGGGCAATGAGGACTGGACGGTCCTGCGGCCGTGGCTGCAGGCGCCCTCCAACTGCATCGCGCCCACCGAACATGTCGAAACGATCCTGAATTCGCCGTTCGCCAATACGTCGTTCGGGCAATATGGCTTGGCTGCGCTCTGCCCCGGCGTCTCGGGCTTTGGGACGTTCGATCCCAACGGGCCGGCCGGCCTGTTTCCCTTTTGGCAAATCTTCGGCTTCACCTACCTTCCGACCACGGAAGCCCCGAATGGCGGGCGCGGCTGGGATGCGGATCTGGAAGGCAACGAACTGCCTAATTCGCCCAATCTGACGTTCAACATTGGCGCCCAATATAGCCTTTTCTTCGACAATGATGACTGGTCGCTCACATTTCGTGGCGATTATTACTATCAGTCATCAAGCTACGCCCGTGTCTACAACACGACATTCGACAAGCTTAAAAGCTGGGACAACCTCAACCTCTCCCTCACCCTTGGGAAAGAGGACGGGGATTTTGCGATGCAGTTCTATGTGAAGAACGTATTCGATTCCCAGCCGGTCACCGATTTCTTCCTAAGCGCCGACGACATCGGCCTACCCACGAACACATTCTACCTGGACCCGCGGACATATGGGCTGAACGTGACGGTTAAGTTCTGATGAAAACGACGAATTTGAAAATCGGAAACTGTCGGTACGAGAGGGTTAGAGCCTCCCAAGAAGGCTTCTGCATCACGCCCCGCACTCGACGATGCGGAATGGTAGTGTGATGCCGTCGGCTTCCGCGATCAGCGCGGTGGTTCCGGGGCGGATCGGATCGGCGATGCGCAATTGGGGGGCGCCGTCGTCGGCCGAGACGGCGAAGGAGAAGGCCCAGCCGGCCGGCTTGCGCAGCAGATAGCCGGATTTGTCGGGCTGGTTGGGCCAGTGCCGGCGGACTGTCGCATAGCCGGGATGGTCCGCCAGCCGCGCCTCGTCGACGCTGCCATCGTCGTTAAGCGGCAGCCGGAGCAGATAGGCGCGCGCCGCCGATCCGTTGGGGAAATCGGGGGTACCGGCAAGCTCCAGGCGAACGGTTTTCCACGTCATGCCGAACTTGTGTCCGCCCTGCGCGGGCAAGCATATACGCGTTCCTACGGAGGTGCGGCGGCCCGGTGCGCGTTCACGGCATTCAAGCGGGTCAAATCGGCCAATTGCACATGCGCCGGTTCCGGCTAGGAAGGGCGGGTGACGATATCGAAGCCGACGACCGACGCGCATCTGCGCTCGATTCTTGCAACCGTGCCCGATGCGATGGTGGTGATCGATGCGCGCGGCACGATCCTGACGTTCAGCAGCGCTGCCGAGGAGATGTTCGGCTATGCCGAGGCGGAGATCGCCGGCGAGAATGTGAGCGTGCTGATGCCATCGCCCGACCGCGAGCGGCATGACGGTTATCTCGATCGCTATGCCCACACGGGCGAACGGCGCATCATCGGCATCGGCCGCGTCACCACGGCGCGGCGGCGGGACGGATCGACCTTTCCGATCGAATTGTCGGTGGGCGAGGCGCAGACCGCCGACGGCCGCGTCTTCACCGGCTTCATCCGCGACCTGACCGAACGGCAGCAGGCCGAACGCCGAATGCAGGATCTGCAGGGCGAGCTGGCGCATGTATCGCGGGTGAGCGCGATGGGATCGCTGGCGTCGGCGCTCGCCCACGAACTCAACCAGCCGTTGACCGCGATCGCCAATTATATGGAGGGCGCGCGCGATCTGCTGGAGGCGCCGGACGCGGACAGCATCGCGATGGTGCGCGAGGCGCTGGAGGCGGCGGCCGAGCAATCGGTGCGCGCGGGCCAGATCGTGCGGCGCCTGCGCGATTTCATCGCGCGGGGCGAGAGCGAGAAGCGCATCGAAAGCCTGCGCAAGCTGGTGACCGAGGCCAATGCGCTGGCGCTCGTCGGCACCGGCGAACGCGGCGTGGAGGTGCGGATCGCGCTCGACCCCGCCAGCGATCGCGTGCTGGTGGATCGCATCCAGGTGCAGCAGGTGCTGCTCAACCTAATCCGCAACGCATTCGAGGCGATGGAGGGCGCGGCGGTGTGCCGGCTGGAAATCTGTTCTAGCCTCGACGACGGCAATATGGTGCATGTCATGGTGGCCGACAGCGGCACGGGGCTGGACCCCGAGGTGGCGGGCCGGCTGTTCGAGCCTTTCTTCAGCACCAAGGATTATGGCATGGGCCTTGGCCTGTCGATCTGCCGCACGATCATCGAGGCGCAGGGCGGCAGGATCTGGGCCGAACCGTCCGAGTTCGGCGGCACCGCCTTCCACTTCACATTGATCGCGGCGACCGGGGATGAGGCAGGCGATGTCTGACAAGCGCGTTTATCTGGTGGATGACGAGGAAGCGATCCGCCGTTCGGCGAGCTTCATGCTGCGCGCTTCGGGCCATCAGGTTGAGGCATTCGCGTGCGGCGACGATTTCCTGAAGGTCGCCCGCGATCTGGAGCCAGGCTGCGTGCTGCTCGATATCCGCATGCCGGGCAGCGACGGGCTGGCCGTGCAGCAGGCGCTGGTCGATCGCGGGATCATGCTGCCCGTCATCATCATGACCGGCCATGGCGATATCGGCATCGCGGTGCGGGCGATGAAGGCCGGCGCGGTCGATTTCATCGAAAAGCCGTTCGAGAAGGCGGCGCTGCTCGGCGCGCTTGAACAGGGCTGGCTGCGGCTCGATCGTTCGGTGCGGCAGCATGTGCAGGCGCAGGACGCGGCGCAGCGGCTGAAAGTGTTGACCGCGCGCGAACGCGAGGTGCTCGACGGACTGGTCGAAGGCCTGCCCAACAAGACGATCGCCTTCGATCTGGGGATCAGCCCGCGCACCGTGGAAATCCATCGCGCCAACCTGATGGTCAAGCTGAAGGTGAGGAGCCTTTCGGAAGCGCTGCGGCTGGCCTTTGCGGCGGCCGAGGCGGAGGGCATCGTCTGACGCCGGGAGGCGGCTGAATCAATGCCCGCGCCGTTGTTTCTTGCGCGGGCAGCCGAAATGGCAGGCCTTGTCGCAATCGGCGGCGGGCGAACGATCATCTTCGCCGCCGGCGGGGAGCGCAATCCAGCGAATGCCCGCCTGGGAGCAGATGCTGACCATCGGCCCCGCCTGCGGCCGCGCCCCGGCAGGCGCGACCAGCATTGTGAGCGCGGCCGTGGCGAGGATGAGCCCCCGCCTAGATCGCATTGCTGAACCGCCGCACGTCGGGCTGGCGATAACCGTCGAAGCAGGCGGCGATGGCGCGGGCATAAGGCAGCGCCTCGGGCATCAGGCGCAGGCTGGCGCCATCGAGCCGCACCAGATTGCGGGTGATGAACGGCGCCAGCCGCACGCGCATGTCGGGCAGGTTGGACAGGTCGGCCTTGCCCTGACAGAGCAATTGTTCGATCACCCGGCCGCGCAGCCGATCCTCGGCATTGCGGAACAGGCCGCGCGTCTGCGGCAGGCGCCCGGCATCCACGATCATGCGATAGCGGCCGTTATTCTTTTCGGCTTGCAGGATGCGATCGGGAAAGCTGCTGATCGCGGTGGCGCCGAGGCCGATCAGAATATCGGCGGCATCATCGGTGAAGCCCTGGAAATTGCGGCGAAGCGTGCCGCCATAGGCCGCCATCGCCAGCGGATCGCCGGGCTTGGCGAAATGATCGAAGCCGATCGCGCGATAGCCCCGATCGACCAGCAGGCGGTGGCCGGCGGCGGCCTGCGCGAAGCGCGCGCGCGGATCGGGCAGCGCCGTCGCGTCGATCCGGCGCTGGCGCGGGATCAGGTGCGGGACATGGGCATAGCCGAACAGTGCGATGCGATCGGGGGCCATGGCGCAGGCCTCGTCCAGCGTCGCGGCGAGATCGCTGAGTTCCTGGCCGGGCAATCCATACATCAGATCGAAATTGATCGAGCCGACGCCGGCAAGGCGCAGCCATTCCATCGCCTGCGCGATCATCGCCGGCGGCTGGACGCGGCCGATCGCCTGCTGGACGGGTTCGCACAAGGTCTGCACGCCAAGGCTGACGCGATCGACGCCGAGCGCCCCCAGCATGCCTGCCCATTGGCGGGTGAAGCCGCGCGGGTCGATCTCCACCGAAATCTCGGCGGTGCGCGCATCGAACAGTGACTGGATGCGATGGGCGAGCGTGAGGAAGGTGAGGGGCCCCAGCGCGTTGGGGCTGCCGCCGCCAAAGGCGATCCGGCTTACCCGCGCCCGGCCGCCCAGACGTTCGGCGACCAGTGCGATTTCGGCATCGAGTGCATCGAGATAGGCGGCAAGCCGGGCTTCGCGGTTGGCGGCGCCGGTGTTGCAGCCGCAATACCAGCAGATCTGTTCGCAAAAGGGGATATGCACGTAGAGCGAGACGGGCGTGCCTTCGGCCACGGCGTCCAGCGCGGCGCCCATGTCGGCGGCGCCCGGCCCATCGTGGAATTCGGCGGCGGTGGGATAGCTGGTGTAGCGCGGCACGGCGGTTTCCAGCAGCTCGGGATGATAGGTCCACATGGCGGCACGCTAGGCCTGCCCGGCCGCCATTCCCTTGATCCACATCAAATGACGCGGCTTGACCTGGATCAAGGACCGGGTGGCGCATCGCGGCCACGTTCAGGTGGCAAATGGCATTGAAACGAAGGGACTAACAGCCATGCGAAATTTGATCGCCCTGGTTCTCGGCAGCGCGGCCGCCATCGCGCCGCCCGCGCATGCCGAGGCGGGCGACGTCTATCTCCGTCTGCGCGGCATCGTCGTCGCGCCCAATGAAAGCTCCGGCAGCATCCTTCCCGCCTTTCCGGGCGAGAAGGTGAAGGTGGACAACAGCGTGATGCCCGAAGTGGACGTCACCTGGATGGCGACCGACCATATCGGCCTGGAACTGATCGCGGCGACCACCAAGCACAGCGCCTCGGGCCGCACGGGCACCACCGGCGGCATCGGCAAGCTGGCGTCGACCTGGGTGCTGCCGCCGACGCTGACCGCGCAATATCACCCGATCCCCGATGGCCCGGTGCGGCCCTATATCGGCATCGGCGTCAACTACACCGCCTTCTATTCGGAAAAGCCTTCAGCGGCGCTTGAAGCGGCGGTGGGCGAAACCCGCGTGTCGATGAAGGACAGCTTCGGCTGGGCGCTGCAGGCCGGCGTCGATGTCGACCTGACGAAGAAGGTCTTCGTCAACCTCGACGTCAAATATCTCGATATCGACACCACAGCGACGTTGCGGACCACCGCCGCCGGCACCCAGCGCGTGCGTGTCAGCCTCGATCCGCTCGTCTTCGGCGTGGGGCTGGGCATCAGGCTCTAGCGTCCGCCGCCAACGCTCTCTCCGACTGCGGGGTGGATCTAGCGATCCGCCCCGTTCTTTTTGTCGTCTTCGATCAGGATACGCAGCGCAGCGCCGTCGAGATCGTCGAACTGGCCGCCGCGCAGCGCCCACAGGAAGGCGCCCAGCCCGCCAAGGCCGAGCAGCAGGGCAACGGGGATCAGGAAGGCAAGTCCACTCATCGAGCAGCCTTTCGCAAGCGCAGTGCATTGCCGACGACGATCAGCGACGAACCCGACATCGCCAGCGCCGCCACCAGCGGCGTGACATATCCGAGAAACGCCATCGGCACGGCGATCATATTGTAGCCGATCGCAATCGCGAAATTCTGGCGGACGACGCGCATCGTGCGGCGCGCGGCGCGGATCGCGGTGGCCACCGGCGCGATACTGTCGCCCAGCCACACGGCGTCCGCCGCGTTCTGCCCGGCGTCACTGGCCGAGGCCGGCGCCATCGAGACGTGGCCCGCGGCAAGCGCGGGGCCATCGTTCAGGCCGTCGCCGACCATTAGCACCTTCGCACCGCCGGCCGACAGCCGCGCGATGGAGGCGAGCTTGTCCTCCGGCAGCATCGCGGTCTGGGCGGTCAGGCCGAGGGCACGGGCAACCGGCGCCACCGCCGCCGTGCGATCGCCGGACAGAATGGAGGAGGAAATGCCCAGGGCGCCCAGTTCGGCCGGAAGCGCCACCGCGCCGGGGCGCAACTGATCGTGGAAGCGGAGCGTGATCGCGGTTTCGCCGGCAATCTCGAACCGGCAGGCCATGGCGCTGCCCGCACCATCCACGTCGTCGGCGCGACCCAGTCGAACGGCCTTGCCTTGCCATGCGCCGCTGAGCCCGGTGCCGGGTGTTTCGGCGATGGCGTGGATGTCGGCGGCGGCGATGCCTTCTGCTTCGATCGCGCGGCGCAATGCCTGGCTCAAAGGGTGGCGGCTGGCGCGGACGAGGCCGAGCAGCACCGATTGCTGGCCGGTGGAAAGATCGGCCAGATTATCCGGTTCGGGGCGGCCGAGGGTCAATGTGCCGGTCTTGTCGAACAGCGCGCGATCGGCGTCGGCAAGGCGTTCGAGGGCGGAGCCGTCCTTGACCAGCACGCCCGCGCGCATCAGCGCCCCGGCGACGACGATCTGCGCGGCGGGGACGGCGAGGCCCAGCGCGCAGGGGCAGGTGATGATCAGCACCGCGACCGCGATCAGCAACGCATCATGCCAGCCCGCGCCGGCCAGCATCCAGCCGGCGAAGCTGAGCGCGGCGAGCGTGTGGACCGCCGGCGCATAAAGCCGGGCCGCGCGATCGGCGAGGCGGACGTAGCGGGAACGGGCCTGCCCCGCATTTTCCATCATCCGCGCGATATCGGCGATGGCGGTGTCCGGTCCGGCGGCGGTGACGCGAACGGTGACGGGCGCGTCCAGATTGAGCGTGCCGGCGTGGACGGCATCGCCGGGGAGCGCGCGCTGCGGGGCGCTTTCACCGGTCATCAATGCGCGGTCGAAGTGGCTTTCGCCTTTCTCGATCACGCCATCGGCGGCCAGCCGTTCACCGGCGGCGACGATCATCCGCATATTGGGCGCAAGGCTCTGCGCGTCGCGCCATGCGGTGCTGCCATCGGGCTTGAGCACCAGCGCGCCGGGCGCTGTATGCTTGAGAAGCGCCGTCACGCCGTCGCGCGCGCGATCGCGCATCACGCTGTCCAGCACGCGGCCGACGAGCAGGAAGAAAAGCAGCATCACCGCGCCATCGAAATAGGCATGCGGGCCGCCGACGATGGTTTCGAACAGGCTCAAGGCGCTGACCAGCGCGACGCCGATCGCGATCGGCACGTCCATATTGGTGCGGCCGTGGCGCAGTGCGGCCCAGGCGGACTTGAAGAAGGGGCGGCCCGAATAAGCGACGGTGGGCAGCGCGATCAGCGCTGACAGCCAGTGGAACAGATCGCGTGTTGCGCCGTCCGCCCCCGACCAGACCGAAACCGAAAGCAGCATCACGTTCATCGACGCGAAGCCCGCCACGGCCATCGCGCGGACAAGCTGACGGCTTTCGCTATCCTTGGTCTCGGCGGCTTCGGCGAGCGGCTGGGCTTCGAAGCCGAGGCTGCCGATCATGTCCAGCAGATCGGGCACGGCCATGTCGGGCGCGTGCGCGATCGCCACGCGCTTTGCCGTGAAGTTGACGCGCGCGGCGGCGATGCCGGGCGCTTGCGCCAGCCCGTCCTCCAGCTTGGCGATGCAGCCCGCGCAGCGCAGCGACGGCACGGAAATCAGCGTCTCGGCAAATGCCGTGGATGCGGTGGGGGAGGGGCCCGGCGCGTTCATTGCACCGTCTCGACACGACGGATTTCGTGGCCACCCTGCGCGATCGTCAGCTGAAGCTGCCAGCGGCCGGCGGGCAGCGGCCGGCTGGCGCGCAGCCGGCCCGGCGCGGTGGCGACGAAATCCATCGCGATGCTCGGTTCGCGGCCGAGCGGGTGGGCGGCGATGCCGCTCGCGGCCACGCCCGCCAGCGGCTTGCCGTCATGGGCAATTTCGATCAGCGCATGGCGCGTCTCGTCCAGCCCGATGCGCGCTTCCCACCCCAGCGCCTCCTGCGCGCGGGCCTGTTCCAGCCAGCCGTTGAACTTCTGGCTGGCGACATAGCTGTTGTCGACGACGGTGCCGCCGAAGGTGCCGACGGCAAAGCGCGCCATCACCAGATTGACTGCGATGACGACACCGAAAAAGGCGATCAGGATCGTCGCCATATGGCGGCCGGTGAACGGCCTTGGGCTGGGATTCATGGTGTCGCCTCCGGTCTTTCGAACTGCGCGTCATCGCTGCTGGTGCCGCCATCCGCATCGAGCGCGCGGACGGTGAAATGGATCGGCGTGCGCTGTTCGCCCTCGGTGCCCGCCGCGACGAAGATGCGGACCTTGGCCACGCTGTCGGCATCGGCGGCCACGCGCACGGTTTGCCGTGCGGTTTCCCGTGTGCCGCCTTCCGACCACAGCACCGCGCCGGGCAGGCCGGCGAGGCCGATTTCGACGGTGCGGGGCCGCGCTTCCATGTTGCGGATCTTGATGGTGTAGTTGTTGCGGATCGTGCCGTCGGCAAGCCGCACATAGACCGGGTTGCGATCCTGCAGCGCGCTGATGCCGATGCGATCGCGGGCGCCGAGCATGAACAGCATGGCGATGCCGATGCCTGCCCACACGACGAAATAGATGATCGTGCGTGGGCGCAGCAGCGTCTTGAGCAGAGGGCGGGGCGCGGCGCCCTTCTTCTCGCGCTCGGCATCCTCGATCGTGCAATAGTCGATCAGGCCGCGCGGGCGATCGATCTGCGCCATCACCTTGTCGCAGGCGTCGATGCACAATGCGCAGGTGATGCAGCCGATCTGCGGGCCTTCGCGAATGTCGATGCCGGTGGGGCACACGGCCACGCATTGCAGGCAATCGATGCAGTCGCCCGTCGGCAGGTGCGTGTCGTCGGCCTTCTTGATGCCCCGGCTGCGCGGTTCGCCACGCCAGTCCTTATAGGTGACGATCAGCGACTTTTCGTCGAGCATCGCCGTCTGGATGCGGGGCCAGGGGCACATATAGATGCACACCTGTTCGCGCATGAAACCGCCGAGTACGAAGGTGGTGAGCGTCAGCACGCCGACGGTGGCATAAGCGACCGGCGCGGCATCGCCCGCCAGAAAGTCGCGCGCCAGCGTCGGCGCGTCGGCGAAATAGAAGATCCAGGCGCCGCCGGTGGCGACGGCGATCAGCAGCCAGACGCTCCATTTGGCGAGGCGGCGGGCGATCTTGGCTGGCCCCCACGGCGCCTTGGCAAGGCGGACCTGCGCGTTGCGATCGCCGTCGATGAAGCGTTCGACATGCTGATAGAGATCGGTCCACACCGTCTGCGGGCAGGCATAGCCGCACCAGGCCCGGCCGACGGCGGATGTGACGAGGAACAGGCCGATCCCCGCCATCACGAGCAGCCCCGCGACATAATAGAATTCGTGCGGCCAGATCTCGATCGCGAACATGTAGAAGCGGCGATTGGCGAGATCGACCAGCACCGCCTGATCGGGGGCGTAGGCGCCGCGATCCCAGCGCAGCCAGGGGGTGATGTAATAGATGGCGAGCGCCACCACCATCACCGCCCATTTGAAACGGCGGAAGGGGCCGTCCACCGCCTTCGGGTAGACGGCCTTGCGCTTTTCGTAGAGCGCGGGGCGGGGTTCTTCAGGGATGGACATCGGCCTTCGCTCCGTCCGCCGGCACGGCCGCCTGCGCCGTCTGGTCGACCGGCATCGCCTCGCCACCGCCCAGCGAATGCACATAAGCGGCCAGCATCCTGATCGTCGCGGGATCGAGCTTTTCGTTCCAGCGCGGCATCACGCCATAGCGGCTGTTGGCGATCGTCGCGGTGATGCTGGCGGGATCGCCGCCATAGAGCCAGATCGCGTCGGTCAGATCGGGCGCGCCGACCGTGCGATCGCCCTTGCCTTCGGCCCCATGGCAGACCGCGCAATTTTCCGCGAACAGCTGCCCGCCGCGCCGCGCCGCCGCATCGGGCTTCTGCGCGCCGGAAAGCGTGCGCACATAAGCGGTGACATCGGCGATCTGGGCCGCTTGCAGGATGCCGTCGCGCCCGAAGGCGGGCATCTGCGAGAAGCGGGTCGCTTCATGGTCGGGATTTCGGATGCCGTGGGCGATCGTATATTCGATGGTCTTGAGATCGCCGCCCCACAGCCATTCGTCGTCATTGAGGTTGGGGTAGCCCTTCGATCCCGCCGCGCCGGAACCATGGCACTGCACGCAATGCACCTTGAACGCTGCCCGCCCGCCTTCGACGGCCGCCTGCATCAGCTGCGGATTGGCGGATACCTGCTCGATCGGCGTGTTCGCCAGCGCCTGCGTAATCGGTGCGCGGCGTTGCGCCTGCGCGTCGAGTTCCTGCTGCAACTGGCCGCGGCTCGACCAGCCGAGCATGCCGCTGGTGGCATCGCTCAGCATCGGCCAGGCCGGATAAGCGATGGTGTAGACGACGCCCCAGACGATCGTGGCGTAGAGCGTCCACAACCACCAGCGCGGCATTGGCGTGTCGAGTTCCTCGATGCCATCCCATTCATGGCCGACGGTTTCGGTGCCCGTCGCCTGATCGACGCGTTTTTCAGCCATTGTCCACGTCCTCGTCGAAGATCATGCGGGCGGCGCGGTCATGATGCGCGGCGGCGCCCTTGCGGAAGGTCCATCCGATGCAGGTGACAAAGATGGCGGCGAGGAAGACCAGCCCCCAGCTGTCGGCCAGATGGCGCAGCGCGTCGTAGCTCATCGGCGCTGCTCCTGCGGGGCGGCGGCCTCGAAATCGACCAAGGTGCCCAGCATCTGGAGATAGGCGACGAGCGCGTCCATCTCGGTCACCTTGGCCGGGTTGCCGTCGAAATCGCGGACCTGCGCCTTGGGGTAGCGTTCCGCGAAGCCATCGGAATCGTGATCGGGATTGGCCTGGTGGCGCAGATCGTCGGCAGCGGCCGCGATCGCCTTGTCGTCATAGGGCACGCCGACGCGCGAGAGCGCGCGGAGGTGCTTTTCCATGCCGTCCGCCTTCAATTCGCGTTGGGCGAGGAAGGCGTAGCCGGGCATGATCGATTCCGGCACCACGGAGCGCGGCTCCTTGAGGTGCTGGACATGCCATTCATCCGAATAGCGCCCGCCGACGCGCGCGAGATCGGGGCCGGTGCGCTTCGATCCCCATTGGAAGGGGTGATCGTACATGCTTTCGGCCGCCAGGCTGTAATGGCCGTAGCGTTCCACTTCGTCGCGGAACGGGCGCACCATCTGGCTGTGGCAGGAATAGCAGCCCTCGCGGATGTAGATGTTACGGCCGGCCTGTTCCAGCGGGGTATAGGGCCGCATCCCCTCCACCTTCTCGATCGTGTTGTCGATCCAGAAGAGGGGCGCGATTTCCACGATCCCGCCGATCGCCACCACCACCAGCGACAGCGCGCCGAGCAGCGTGACATTGCGTTCGATCCGCTTGTGGTCGAAAAATTTGGTCGCCATGTCGTGCTTCCTTACTCGGCGGGCTGCGGGGCGGCTTGGGGGGCAGGGGCGGCGAGCGGGCGATCCCGCGCGGGATCATAAGCCGGCATGCTCATCGGCTGTTCGTCGCGCTGGCGGCCCGCGATGGTTGCCCACACGTTCCACACCATCACCACGGCACCGGCGAGGTAGAGGGCGCCGCCCACCGCGCGGAGCACGTAATAAGGGAACATGGCGGCGACGACTTCGGAGAAGGCGTAGACCAGATAGCCGTCCGACCCATATTCGCGCCACATCAGGCCCTGGGTGATGCCGGCCACCCACATCGCGGCGGCGTAGAGCACGATGCCCAGCGTCGCGAGCCAGAAGTGCCAGTTGACCATGCGCAGCGAATAGAGCCGTTCACGCCCCCAGAGACGCGGCACGAGGAAGTAGATCGCCGCGAAGCTGATCATCCCGTTCCAGCCGAGCGCGCCGGCGTGGACGTGGCCGATGGTCCATTCGGTATAGTGGCTGAGCGAGTTGACCGCCTTGATCGACAGCATCGGCCCTTCGAAGGTGGCCATGCCGTAAAAGGCCATCGCCATCACCATCATGCGGATGATCGGATCGGTGCGGATCTTGTCCCATGCGCCGTTCAGCGTCATCAGGCCGTTGATCATGCCGCCCCAGCTCGGCATCCACAGGACCACCGAAAACACCATGCCCAGCGTCTGCGCCCAATCGGGCAGCGCGGTGTAGTGCAGGTGGTGCGGCCCTGCCCAGATGTAGAGGAAGATCAGCGACCAGAAGTGGATGATCGACAGGCGATAGCTGTAGACCGGCCGTTCCGCCTGCTTGGGCACGAAGTAATACATCATCGCCAGGAAGGGCGTGGTCAGGAAGAAGGCGACGGCGTTGTGGCCGTACCACCACTGGGTCAACGCATCCTGCACGCCGGCAAAGGCGGAATAGCTTTTCGATCCGAACAGGCTGACGGGGATCGCCAGATTGTTCACGATGTGCAGCATCGCGATGGTGATGATGAAGCTGAGGTAGAACCAGTTCGCCACGTAGATATGCGGTTCGCGGCGCTTCAGGATCGTGCCGACGAACACGACGAAATAGGCGACCCAGACGATCGTGAGCCACAGATCGACATACCATTCGGGTTCCGCATATTCGCGGCTTTCGGTGATGCCGAGCACATAGCCCGTCGCCGCCAGCACGATGAACAGCTGGTATCCCCAGAAGACGAAACGGGCGAGCGTCGGGAAAGCGAGCCGCGCCCGGCAGGTGCGCTGGACGACATAATAGCTCGTCGCGATCAGCACGTTGCCGCCGAAGGCGAAGATCACGCCCGACGTATGCAGCGGGCGCAGCCGGCCGAAGCTGGTGAATTCGGACCCGAGGTTGAGCGCGGGAAAGGCGAGCTGGAGCGCGATGAACAGGCCGACCAGAAAGCCGACCATGCCCCAGCCGATCGTTGCCAATATGCCCCAGCGGACCGGATCGTCATCATAGACGCCTTCATCCGCCGGCACTTTCAGCACGCCACGCGCGAGCGCGGCATAATCGGTGCGGCTCATGCCCACCCACATCGCCGTCAGCGCGGCGAGCGCGACGATCGTCATGTGGACGGCGAAGCCGGAATCGTTCGCCAGCATGATGCCGACGAAGGCTAGCAGCGCGATGGCGAACCACCCCCCTGTCTTGAGCAGCAAGCTTTCCATTGTCGTCCTGTTCCCGCCTGTCCGTGCGATGCTGTCTCCGCGCTGCGGCCGCGCGGCCGCGACGTGCGCGATTTCAACGCTGTGGGCCAAATGGGCGGCGCGGCGATATACGGGATATCCCTAGGCTCGCGGACGCGGCCGACTACGTAGAATTGCGGCTTACGCGGCGCGGCCGCAGCCAATAGGCCTTGTCCCATGGCTCCACCGCCCGGCGCATTGATCTGGATCATGACGGGGCGAATTTTTCGGGGGACGACGAACCATGGCGTCATTGGCATTGGCCGTAGCCGATCAGGCCTTAGCGGATCTGCCGCCCACCCATCCGTGCGGGACGTGCCCGGTGCGCGACATCGCGGTGTGCGGCGCGCTCGACGATGCGTCGTTGCGCTGTTTCAAGGAAGGTGGGCCGACCGTCGCCTATGATGCGGGCGAAACGGTTGCGTTCGAAGGCGATGCCGCGACCAGCGTCTATACGCTGACCGCCGGCCTGCTTCGTCTGTCGCGTTTCCTGCCCGATGGCCGACGGCAGATTGCGGGCTTCCTGTTCCCCGGCGACTTCCTGGGCCTGACGCTGGAAAAGGAACATGCCTTCACCGTGCAGGCGGTGGTGCCGTCCACCCTGTGCCGCTTTCCGCGCCCGCGCTTCGACAGCTTCGCGGCGGGGCAACCGGCGCTTGAGCGGCGGCTTTATGCCCTTGCCGCGCAGGAACTGGCGGCGGCGCGCGAGCAACTCGTCCTCCTCGGCCGCAAGACCGCGACCGAACGGATCGCGTCCTTTCTGCTGATGCTGGCCCGGCGCGGGCGGGCCGAGGGGACGGCGGCGGACGATATCCGCATTCCCGTCTCCCGCGCGGACATGGGCGATTATCTCGGCCTGCGTATCGAGACGGTGAGCCGTGAACTCAGCAATCTCAAGGCCGCGCGCGTCATCCAGTTCACCGGCCGCCAGACCTTGCGGCTGTGCGATCGCGATCGGATCGAGCAACTCGCCGAGGGCTGATCCGGCGCATCGGTTTGTTGCTTTGCGTATTGTTTTACGCATATCGGCATCATGAGGCATTCATGGTGCCGATATTCGTTTTATGATCTGGATTGGGAATCGCATTTCGCGCTAATTTGATCTGGATCAATGAAGCGATCCACCCACCGTCTATCCTCACCCGGTAAGGACAGACCGGGAGGCGAGGGTGAGGATCAAGGCGCTTTCATATGCGGTGGTCGACGCCGTTGCGCCCGAAGCATGGGCGCGTTTCGGCGAAGATGTGCTCGGCATGATGGCGATTGCCGGCGATGGCGGCGTGGCCCTGAAGATGGATGCCCGCGCGGGCCGCATCTTCATCCGCCCAGGCGCGGTCGATCGCTACGCGGCGAGCGGCTGGGAAATCGCCGATCAGGCACAATTCCGCGCCGCGCTCGACAAGCTGAATGCCGCTGGCGTCGCCTTCACCCGTGGCACGGCGGCGGAATGCGCTTTCCGCCATGTCCAGGATCTCGTCCGTTTTCAGGATCCTTCCGGCAACCAGCACGAACTGGCGCTGGGTTTCGTTACCGATTTCGCCGGTTTTCAGTCGCCGCAGGGGGTGCCGCGTTTCATCACCGATGAACTTGGCTTCGGCCACGTCGTGCTGCCCGCGCCGGATTTTGATCGAACGGCAGCCTTCCTTGCCGACGTGATGGGCTTCGGCCTGGCCGACATCTTGGTCCACCGCCCGATGGGGCCGGCCGGCCCCGCGCAGCGCATCCATTTCCTCCATTGCGACAATGGCCGCCACCACAGCCTTGCTTTGTTCGAGGGCGAGGTGCCGGCGGGCTGCGTCCACCTGATGGTCGAGGTGGAAAGCATGGACGAAGTGGGCCGTGCTTATGATCGGATGCTGCGCGCCGGCGTGCCGCTGATGGCCACGCTCGGCAAGCACACCAACGATCATATGACCAGCTTCTACATGGCCACGCCGGGCGGCTTCGCGCTCGAATATGGCTATGGCGGCCGGACCGTCGATTGGGACCGGCACACGCTTTTCGAAAGCACGTCGGTCAGCCTCTGGGGTCACGACTTCAGTGTCGGCTTCGCCGCCGCCGATCCAGCAACGCTCGCCAATGCGGCCTGACGGGAGACAAATGATGCACGGTTCCAGCGCCCTATCTTCGCAAGAAACCGCCGAATTGCTCGCCCGTGCCGGGGCGATGGTGCCCACGTTGCGGGCACGCGCCGCACAGTGCGAGGCGGAGGGCAAGGTGCCTGACGAAACCATTCGCGACTTTCAGGAAGCGGGTTTCTTCAGGATCCTCCAGCCGGCGCGGTGGGGCGGGTTCGAGATGGACCCCGAAGCCTTCTACGCCGCCCAGATGAAGCTCGCCGAAGGCTGCATGTCCTCGGCCTGGGTGCTCGGCGTGGTCGCGGTGCATAACTGGCAGCTCGCGCTGTTCGATCCGCAGGCGCAGGCCGATGTGTGGGCCGAAGACAGCAGCACGCTGATCGCTTCGTCCTATATGCCGCGCGCCAAGGTGGTGCCGGTGGATGGCGGCTACCGGATCAGTGGCCGCTGGGGCTTTTCCTCGGGCGTCGATCATTGCGCCTGGGTGTTCCTCGGCGGGCTTGTGCCCGATCCCGAAGGTGGCGCGCCGGATTACCGCACCTTCCTCGTCCCGCGCGCGGATTTCACCGTCGATCGTATCTGGGATACGCTGGGCCTGCGCGGCACCGGCAGCCAGGACGTCGTGGTGGAGGACGCGTTCGTGCCGGCCTATCGCTCGCACCGTTCCAAGGACGGTTTCGCGGCAACCAGCCCGGGCCTGAAGCTCAACGACGCGCCCTTGTTCAAGCTGCCTTTTGGCCAGATCTTCGTCCGCGCCGTCTCCTCCTCGGCGATCGGGGCGCTGCAAGGCGCGCTGGACCAGTTCCGCGACTATGCGGCGGGCCGCGTCAGCAGCAATGATTTCTCGCGCACGGCGGACGACCCCGACGCGCAGGTGATCGTCGCCGAAACCGCCGCCGCGATCGACGAGATGAAGCTCACGCTCAACCGCAATTTCGCGGCGTTGATGGCGGGGGCGCGGGCCGGTGAGGTGCCGGCGCTCGATCAACGGCTGCTGTTCCGTTTCCAGTCGGCGCAGGTGCTCGATCGCTGCGCCCAGCTGATCACGCGGCTATTCTATTCGTGCGGGGCGCAGGGCGTTTATCGCACCAGCCCGCTGGCGCGCACCTTCGTCGATATCCACACCGGCCGCACGCATGTGGCGAACAACCCGCTGAAGGTGGGCCGCAATGTCGGCGGCGTCATGCTCGGCAACGCCAATAGCGACACCTTCGTCTGAACCACCCCAACGAAGCGGGGGAGGCGCGACGGCACCCCGCCCGACAATCTGGCACAGGAGAGTGAAATGGCCGGTACTGCCGAATATGGCCTGGGCGAACTGACCTTCCCGCGTGGCTGGTTCATGATCGCGGAAAGCAGCGAAGTGGCCGACAAGCCCGTCGCGCTCCACTATTTCGGCCGCGAGTTCGTGGTCTATCGTGGGGCCAGCGGCCGCGTTTATCTGGTCGACGCTTATTGCCCGCACATGAAGGTGCATATCGCGCGCAACACCACATCCTACATCGTGCAGGATGGCGCGCAGATCGAAGGCGAATCCATTCGCTGCCCCGGCCATGGTTGGCGCTTCGGGCCGGACGGCAAGTGCGACGACATTCCCTATTCCACCCACGGCATCCCCAAGGCCGCCTGCATCCGCACCTTCCCGGTGGTGGAACGCGCGGGCTGCATCTGGATGTGGCACGACATGGAGGGCGGGGCGCCCGATTATGACCTGCCGTCGTTCGACGAATGGGACAGGCCGGGCTGGGTGCGCTGGCGGATCGACCATCTCGGTACCTTGCCGATCCACCCGCAGGAGATCGTCGACAATATGACGGACTTCGCGCATTTCGTGCCCGTCCACGGCAGCCGCGACATCGTCTATTTCGAGAACGAGTTTCGCGATCATGTGCTGAAGCAGCGTTTCGGCGCCGAACATCGCACGCTGGTCGCCGATTCCGGCCTGCTGGAAACCGATACCTGGTATACCGGGCCGGGCATCCTGCTGTCGCGGATGGAAGGGCAGCATCCCTCGCTGATGATGATCTGCAACACGCCGGTCGAAGATGGCGAGGTGCGGGTGTGGTTCGCGCTGATGGTGCGCACCGGCGATCAGCAGCCGGGCGACGCCGATGTCGCCATGGCGCGCTCCTATCAGGATGTGGCGCTAAGCGCGTTCGCGCAGGATTTCGAGCTGTGGACCCACAAGCAGCCGGCCCTGTCGATCCTGCAGGTTCCTGACGATGGGCCGTTCCACAAGGAGCGGATCTGGTACAAGCAATTCTACAATCCGCGCGCCCGCGCCGGCGAATTCCACAAGCGGGTCAACGGCGTGCATGTGACGATGGACCGGCGGCCAGGCCAGTTGCAGAAAGCCGGCTGACCAATACCGTTTTCTTCGCGCTGATCCGAAAACGCCGCGCCGTTCGATCGCCTCATGCGAACGGTGCGGCGATGGGATGGAAGCTGCGCGACATGAACGTCAGGGATGTTCGCGCCAGCGCTCCACCTGATTGGCAAGATGGGCTTGCAGGCCATGGACTGAACCAGGTTCGGCCGAACCGCCGGCGGAGCCCTGTTTCGCGTCGCTTGGCGAAAGATCGAACCGGGCGCGGAAGGCGCGGGTGAACTGGGCGCTGCTCGAAAAGCCAAGTTCGAACGCGATCTCGCTGATCGACGTGCCGGCCGCGTCCGCCGTGCGAAGGCGATGGAAGGCGGTATCCAACCGGCGATTGCGGATCACGGACGCCACGCCTCCGTCATCGGCGAACATGCGGTAAAGATGCGCGCGCGAGACCTGGAACTCCTGCAAGATCAGCTCGACGCACAGGTCCGGGTTGGTGAGCTGGGTGTCGAGATAGGCCTCGATCCGCTCCCGCAATCGCTGCGCCAGTGGGCCTTGGGCGTCGGGCAGATCGAGCCTGCGGCGGGAGACGACGGCGGCCAGCACTTCGATCATGGCCGTTTCCGCCGCTCGCGCGTCATCGCCGTCAAGATCGCCGCCGACTTCGTGAAGATCCACGATGAACCCGCGCAGCAACCGCGCCATCGGATCGGTGGCCGCGAGGACGAGGCCGTGCAGATTGCGCCGTCCGACGGCCTGATCGATCCGTACGCGCGGAACCGATATGGCAACACGGGCCCCGGCATCGGCATGCGTGACATAGGGCCGCGCGAGATCGAAGATGCAGATGTCGCCCGTCGCCGCCGTGATTGTGCGGCCTTCGCAATCGCCGCGCAGCGTGCCGGCAACAAGCACCTGGACCAGATAGGTGTCGAGGCCGCTTTCGACGATCGTTCGGCGATCGCGACGATAACGCTGGGCGTTGAAACGCGTCGTGGCGACGGTGAGCCCCGCAACCGGGCGCGAACTGAACGCACCCCGCAGGGCGTCGTCCTCGCCGTTCAGAAGCTCCACTTCGAAAAGTGGACGTGAAATATCGCGCCAGAATTCGTCCCGCAAATTGGGTTCGATCTGGTCGGTCGAAAGGCGAACGCTACGCGGCATGATGCCCCCCCTCTCGCTTTGACCTATGTCAGACCTTTGACTTTGAGACAATTACTGAATCCGGCCGCAAGTCATTCGAGTGAGACGATTTGCACTATCTTATGGGACGCCTTGGAAAGCCGGGTGCGGATGCTTGTGCTAGGCCATTGCCATAGGGTTGGTCCGTTGCGCTTGCTGCGCAGCGCGGCGGACGTTGGTTCGACTCAGCAAAGGGCAAACTGTCGGTGACGGCAAGACGCAAAACCTCCGGCCTTTTCTGTTGAAGGTAGCGGGGTTGCCTGGGGGGCGGGCGATGAAGACGTAACGCATTGCGATGCCCGGGCGGCCCGGGCGGTTCAGGACAATCAGGGAATGTGAACGGCAGTCCTGCGCGCCGTGCAGGATTCGTGCGCCGTTTTCGCGCGTAGATCGGGGTATATCCATGACATCGGCAATCGTCGGCACCGTCCACAAGCGTCGTTCGGCGTCGCTTTCCATGCTGTGGGGGGCTTCGATTTCGGCGATGGCGCTCGTCGGCGCGCCGATGGCCGCGCGCGCGGCCGATCGTCATTGGGATCCCAATGGCACGGCGGTGGGCACTGGCGGAGCCGGAAGCTGGAATACGACCGCTTCCGGCTGGAGCCCCAGCGGCGATGGTGTGAGCGGCCCTTATGCGCCGTGGAACAATGCCGCCCTTGATGATGCCATTTTCGGTGGTGCCAGTGGCGGAACGGTGACGCTGACGACGCCGATCACCGTTAATGACATCACGTTCAACACCACCAATTATGCCCTGACAGGAAGCACGCTGACGCTTGGTGGCGCGACGCCGACCATCACGTCGAATGCCGGTGTAGTGGCCACGATCAATTCGATCGTCGCGGGCACGGCCGGGCTAACGAAATCCGGCGTAGGCGTACTCAACCTCAACGGTGTCAACAGCTTCACCGGAACGGTCAATGTTGCGGGTGGCGGGCTTGTTATCAACAATGATGCGGCGCTGGGTGCTGCGGGCAACGCCATCACCATGGCCAGTGGAACGAGCCTGACGAGCACCGGTGCGCTTAATGCCAACCGGGTCGTCACGCTGCAGGGCGGCCAGTCGACGGTCAACGGTGTCGGGGTCGGCTCGGCCCGCTACACCGGCGCGGGGGGGCTCTATGCAACGAGCGGTGTGGCGCTGAGCAACGACGCCAATGACTATGCCGGTGCCACATCGATGAACGGCAATGTGCGCTTTTCCTCGATCGCCGATCTCGGCCTGGCGAGTGCACTGGGCGCTGCTGCGGATGCGACAAGCGGTACGATCGCGCTCAACGTCACTGCGACGGGGTCGACGAATGCCATCTATCATGGCGATGGCGACAGTTCGAACCGCAACTGGCGATTGGGGTCGTGGTTCAGCCAGACCTCGACGATCACCAATCAGGGCACCGGGACGCTGCGGCTGACCGGCGATATCCTGAACAATCACACCAATTCGTCCACCGGCCCGCGCTATATCGGGTTCAGTGCCGATACCGCCGATATTGAGCTGCTCGGCACGATCAGCAGCACCAACGCCGGTGTCGGCGTCAATTTCTACGGCGGTGGGCTGGGCCGCACCGTCACCGTCGGTGGCGTCAACACCTTCGGCGGGGCGGTCAGGATCCAGGACGTCACCGTTCGTGCGGCGACACTGAAGAATAGCGGTGTGGCCAGCGCCCTCGGCACGGGCAGCAATGGCGGGATCATCCTCGTCAATGGCCAGCTTTCCTATGTCGGTGCGGGGGATGCCAGCGACCGAGATTTCGTGGCCGAAGGCGGTGCGGTGCTCGCGAACGACGGCACCGGGGCGCTGGCGCTTGGCGGCGATGTCGCATTCTCGCCGGGCGGGGCCGCCGACATTCTGAGCCTTGGCGGGACTTTCAACGGCACCAACACATTGTCCGGTGTGATTTCCGGTTCAGGAACGCTGGCCGGCAACGGTGCCGGCGCGTGGTTGTTGACCGGCGCCAACACGTTCGTCGGCGGCATCACGGTCAATAGCGGGGCGATCGTAGCGGGCAATGTGCAAGCCTTTGGCACGGGCAACGCCGCAACCATCAATGGCGGGACGCTCGACCTCGGCGGTTTCGATGCCGGCTTCGCGTCGATCGCCGGCACCGGCGGTACCCTCGACATCGATGGCGCAAACCTTACGGTCAGCGGTGCGGCCAGCACGCGCTATGCGGGCAGCATCACGGGGGCCGGCAGCCTGCTGAAGCGCGGCACCAGCGTGCTCACGCTCGCGGGTGCGAACAGCTTTACCGGTGGCACCACGATCAATGGTGGCACGATTAGCCTGGATTTCTCGGCCGCCGGCGGCCCCGTCACCGACATTCTGTCCGGTGCCGGATCGCTCACCCTGGCGGGTGGCTCGCTCAACCTGATCGGTGCGGCGGGCGAGGCCAACAGCCAGTCGATCAATGGGCTCACCATTGCTGCGGGGAGCAATCGAATCCGCGCCACGTCCGGCACGGGGGGCAGCCTGACGGTCAATCTCGGGGCCATTGCACGGACCGGCGGCCTGATCGATTTCGCGTTGCCGGTGAACGGCAGCATCACCACCAGCAATGCCACGCTCGGCGGCTGGGCAACGGTCAACGGCACCGATTATGCCAAGGTCGTCGGCGGGGTCATCACCGCGTTCACGGCGGCGGATTATGTCACCAAGGACGATGCGGCGACGTGGATCAGCGGCGATTTCGTGACGGACGATGACGGCAACGCCGACAGCTTCTTCGGTGCGGTGGCGGGCAGCGTCCAGCTTGGCGGTTTGCGCTACACGGTCGCCGATACAGCACCCAATCCGAACCTGGTCACGATTGGGGCCGGCGAGACGCTGGGTATCGACGGCACCATCATCGTTGCCGCCACCGTGGGCACCAACAACCAGATGATCGCCGGCGGTTCGCTGACCGGCGCGGCCGGCGGGGGCACGCTTGGCCTGCAGCAGAATGGCGCGGGCAATTTCACGATCACTTCCGCCATCGTCGACAATGGTGGCGCCATCGGCTTCGCCAAGGCGGGCAGCGGCCTTGCCACGCTGACGGGCGCGAACAGCTACACCGGTGTCACCACGCTGAGCGGTGGCCAGTTGCAGATCGCCAGCCTTGCCAATGGCGGGCTGGCCAGCAGCATCGGCGCGGCTTCGGCGGACGCGGCCAATCTTGTGCTCGAAGGCGGCACCCTGGCCTGGATTGGCGGCGGCGACGCCAGCACCGATCGCGGCTTCACCTTGGTGAACGGTGGTGCGGGGGCGCCCCAGATCCGGGTCGATGCTGGTCGCACCATCGAATTTTCGGGCCTGGTGACGAGCCCGGACGATGCCGGGTTGAGCAAGATCGGGGCGGGCACGCTCGTCCTGTCGAACAGCGCCAACAACTATGTCGGCGTGACCTCGGTCACCGGATCCTATCTCGGCAATGCCAGCACGCTATCGGTCGGGACGCTGGCCGATGGCGGAATCGCCAGCGGCATCGGCGCTGCAACTGGCGATTCCGCCAACCTTGTCATCGGCGATGGCGGGCGCCTGCGTTATACTGGCGGTACGGTTGGTATCGACCGGGGTTTCACGCTGGGTGCCGGTGGTGGTCGGATCGACGTTTCGTCCGCCGGTACGACATTGACGATTGGTGGCGTTGCGGCCGGACCGGGTGGGCTGACCAAGGATGGCGACGGCATTCTCGTCCTGACCGGCGCCAATACTTATGTCGGGGCGACCGTGGTGAACGAGGGCACGCTGCGTGCCGGATCGGCGGCAGCCTTTGGTGCTACGGCCGGCATGACGGTGAACAGCGGCGGGCGGCTGGAACTGGGGGGATTTAACGTCACGGTTGCCGGCCTGATCGGTGGCGGCACGGTCGACCTTGGTGGCAACACGCTTACCTCCGCCAATGGCAGCATCATATTCTCGGGCCGGATCACTGGCACCGGCGGCTTCACACGCGGTGCGGGCAGCTTCACGCAAGCGCTGAGCGGGTGCGCCAACGACTATACCGGCGTGACGACCATCAACGGCATTCTGAATGTCGACTGCATGGCCAATGGCGATGTCGCCAGCGGCATTGGCGCATCGGGTGCGGCCTCCTCCAACCTCGTCTTTGGTGGCGGTGTGCTGGGTTATACCGGTGCGAGCGTGGTCACCGATCGTGGCTTCACGCTTGCCGGCAGCGGCACGATCGCCGTTGCGAACGCGGCGACAACACTTGAATTCACGGGTGTCGTTACCGGTGGCGGGCTACTGAACAAGACGGGTGACGGCACGCTGGTGCTGTCCGGCAACAACAATTACGGTGCCACGTCGATCACCGCTGGCACGTTACGCCTCGGCTCGGGCAACTCGCTCGGCACCAACAACGTGTCGCTTGCCAATGCCGCGGGCGCGGCGCTTGATCTCAATGGCTATGACACCAGCGTCCGCGCACTGTCCGGCGGCGGTGCGGATGGCGGCGACGTGCTGCTTGGCGACGGGACGATGACGTTGTTCGCCCCCGGCACGGGGGCGGTGGATTATGCTGGCGCGATCCGGGGTACGGGATCCGTCGTCAAGGGCGGCACCTATACCCAAAATGTCAGTGGCTGCGGCAGCGATTATACCGGCAGCACCACGATCACCGGCGGCGTGCTGGCGGTGGCGTGCCTGGCCGATGGCGGTGCGGCAAGTTCGATCGGTGCATCCGGCGCCGGGGCTGGCAACCTGATCATCAGTGGCGGCACGCTGCGTTACACGGGGCTTGGCGGCAGCACCGACCGCCAGTTCATGCTGGGCGCATCGGGCGGCAACACGCTCGACGCATCGGGCGCAGGCGCGATTCGTTTCACCAGTGGAGCGGCCGTGACGTTCAGCGCGGCGAACACCGCCCAGACGCTGACGCTGACCGGCACCAACACGGGTGCCAACATGCTTGGTCTCCAGCTCGGCGACAATGGTACCGGGCGGACGTCGCTCACCAAGACGGGCACGGGGACCTGGATCCTCACTAATCCGGGCAGCAGCTATACCGGGATCACGACGATCAGCGGTGGCGCGCTGGGCGTCGACAAGCTGGCCGATGGTGGACTGGCGAGCAGCCTTGGCGCGTCTTCGGCGGCCGCCGCCAACCTGGTGATCGGGAACGGATCGACCCTGCGCTACACCGGCGCCGGGGATGTGACCAACCGACTGTTCACGCTCGCGGCGGGGACGACCTTCCTCGAATCCTCCGGCACTGGTGCGATCGTTTTCACCGATACCGGGCCGGTGACGCTGGCCGGGAACAATCAGGCGCGCACCATCGCGCTGGGCGGCACCAATACCGGCAACAACACGCTTGCCGGATCGATCGGCAATGCCGGTACAGGCGCCACCATTCTCGCCAAGAATGACGCCGGAACCTGGGTGCTGACCGGCAACAACAGTTATACCGGCAATACCGTCATCAATGGCGGCATGCTGGTGCTGGGTAATGGCGGCACCACCGGATCGGTGGTCAGCAACATCATCAACACCGCAACGCTCGGCTTCAACCGGGCGGATAGTTACAGCTATGCCGGCA
Source organism: Edaphosphingomonas laterariae (assembly GCF_900188165.1). GTDB lineage: Bacteria > Pseudomonadota > Alphaproteobacteria > Sphingomonadales > Sphingomonadaceae > Sphingomonas_E > Sphingomonas_E laterariae. The sequence continues at coordinate 29,558 of NZ_FZOS01000030.1, forward strand.
CGATTTCGGGCAGCGGCATGCTGCGCCAGATCGGCATCGGCACGACGATCCTGACCGGCGGCAACAGCTATATCGGCGCGACCGATGTCTTCGCCGGGCACCTTATCGTCAACGGCGATCAATCGGCGGCGACGGGCCTCACGACCATTCACAATGGCGGCACGCTGGGTGGTTCGGGCACGATCGGCGGCGATGTCGTCGTGGCCAATGGCGGCACGCTCGCACCGGGTAACAGCCGGGGTACGCTCACGATCAATGGCAATCTTTCGCTCGCCTCGGGTTCGCTCCTCAATTTCGAATTCGGCCAGGCCGATGTCGCCGGCGGTGCGCTCAACGACCTGATCGAGGTCGGTGGCGATCTCGTGCTCGACGGCACGATCAACGTCACCCCATCGGCGGGGGGCACGTTCGGGCCGGGCATTTATCGCGCGATCAACTATTCGGGCACGCTGACCGACAATGGCTTGTCGATCGGCGCCTTGCCCGCTGGCAGCACGGCATTCGTGCAGACCTCGGTCGCGGGACAGGTGAATCTCGTCAACACGACAGGCCTTGAACTGCGCTTCTGGGACGGTGCGGCCGGCCCGAAATTCGACGGCCTGATCAATGGCGGCAACGGTATCTGGCAGAACGGAACCGGCAACGACAACTGGACCGAAGCGACCGGCGCGATCAACGCGCCGTTCAGCGATGGGGCCTTTGCCGTGTTTGGCGGTGCGGCGGGCATCGTTACCGTCGACAATGGCCTTGGCGCGGTAAGCGCGGCGGGCATGCAGTTCGCGACGAGCGGCTATCAGGTCAATGGTGGGCCGATCCTGCTGGTCGGTCCGCAATCGACCATCCGCGTCGGCGATGGAACGGTTGCCGGCGCCAGCATCAGCGCGACTATCGATGCCGTGCTGAACGGCGCGACGCAACTGGTGAAAAGTGACGCCGGCACGCTGATTCTGACCGGTACCAACGGCTATACCGGCGGCACCGCGATCAATGGCGGAACCGTCCGCATTTCGGCGGACGCCAATCTTGGCGATGCTGCGGGGGCGCTGAGCCTCGATAACGGCACACTCCACACGACGGCCGATCTCACCTCTGGCCGGGCGGTCACACTCGGCGGAGCCGGCACCGTGCGCGTTGGCGGTGGCACGACCTTCAGCCTGACCGGCGTGATCGATGGGACGGGCCGTCTCACCAAGGACGGTGCGGGAACGCTGACCCTTACCGGCGCCAGCCTTTATGACGGAGGCACCAGCATCACCGCCGGCACGCTGCAACTGGGCGCCGGCGGCACCACCGGAAGCATTGTCGGCGACATCGCCAATAATGGCACGCTCGCCATCAATCGCACCGACAGTCTTACGCTCGATGGCGCGATTTCGGGTACGGGCGCGCTCGCCCAGATCGGCACGGGCACGACCATTTTGACCGGCGATAACGCTTATAATGGCGGCACGACGATTGCCGCCGGCACGCTCCAGATCGGCAATGGCGGCACAAGCGGCAGCGTGACCGGTAACATCGCCAATGATGGCGCGCTGATCTTCAATCGGGCGAACGACCTTGCCTATGCCGGATCGATCTCCGGCGGCGGCTCGCTCAGCCAGAACGGGGGTGGCACGCTGACGTTGACCGGAAGCCACAATTATACTGGCGCGACCACGGTCGGGGCAGGCAAGCTGGTACTCCAGTCGGGTGGCGAAATCACCGCTACGTCCGGGCTTATCGTTCGGGGCGGTGGCGAAATGGTTGTCGATGGTGCGGGGTCGCGACTGATCGTCGGGCCGGGCACAGCCACGATCGGCACGGCAACCAATGGCGACGGCAGGTTCACGGTCAGCAATGGCGGTTTCGCCAGCCTGGTCAATCTGGATGCCGGGACCACGAACAACGGTAGCGGCACGCTGAATGTCATCGGTGCCGGATCGCGGTTGACGAACAGCGGCACCACCGTGCTCGGCCGCCTCGGGACCGCCAACATCAACATATTGGATGGTGGCAAAATGGCCTCGACGGGACCGAGCGTCCTTGCCGGCGGTCAGTTCCCGACTAATGCTCAAGCGTTTGTCACGATCTCTGGCATCGGATCGGAATGGAATGTCACGGGTGCTTATTACGGGCGCAGGGGCACGATGGTGATTGCAGATGGCGGCGTGCTGACGGCGGACTCGTCGATCATCGGCCACCATGGCGGCTCCATCAACAACCCGACCTTCGACCTGACGGTAAAGGGCGCCGGCTCGCGTTTCGAGACGGCGGGCGCGCTGGGCATTGCCAATTCCGCGGCCAACGGCACACGGGGCACGATCACCATCGCCGATGGCGGCCTAGTCAAGGTAGGCGGGGGCACGCTTACCATGGGGCCGCGCGATGCAGCGCTCAATATCGGCGGGGCCGAAGGGCTGGCGGCGGCCGCTGCGGGTACGCTCGATGCCTCGTTCGTCACCACCGTCGCGAGCAGCCGGGTCAATTTCAATCATGTCGATACCGGCCATGTCTTTGCAGCCGCGATCTCGGGCGCGGGCGTGCTCAATCAGGTGGGATCGGGCAGGACCATCCTGACCGGCGACAGCAGCCATAGCGGCGGCACGATCATCACGGCCGGTGCCCTGCAACTCGGTAACGGGGGCACGACGGGGGGTATCACCGACGCTGTCGCCAATGATGGCGCGCTGATCTTCAACCGATCCGACGAGGTCACCTTCGCGGGTCTGATTTCGGGAAGTGGCACGGTCGAGCAGGCGGGGGCCGGCACCACCATCCTGACCGCAAACCAGGCTTATACGGGCGGCACCAGCATCAGCGCCGGAACGCTTCAGCTTGGCGACGGTGGCACCACCGGCGCGATCCTGGGCGACGTGGCCAATAATGGCACGCTGGCGTTCAACCGGTCCGACGACATCATCTTTGCCGGCCTGATTTCGGGCTCGGGCGCGCTCGTCCATGACGGTGCGGCGTCCAGGCTGACGCTGACCGCGGAAAACAGCTTCACCGGCGGCACGACGATCAATGGCGGCGTGCTCGAACTTGGCAATGGCGGCGTCTCGGGCTGGATCGTCGGCGATGTCGCCAATGATGGCGGGCTCATATTCAACCGTTCCGACGATGTCGGCTTCGGCGGTGTCATCTCCGGCACCGGCGTCGTTCGCCAGATTGGCACCGGCATCGTCACGCTGACGGGCAATAACAGCTATGCCGGGCAGACGCTGGTCGATGCGGGCACGCTGCGCATCAGCGGTGATCAGTCGGCGGCGACCGGCGACACCATCGTTGCCGGCGGCGCGACGCTGGGCGGCAGCGGCATCATCGGCGGCAACGTCCTCGTCCAGAATGGCGGCACGCTTGCACCGGGCAACAGCCCGGGCACGCTCACCGTCAATGGCAACCTCTCGCTCGCCGCGGGTTCGCACCTCGATTATGAATTTGGCGTGGCGGATGTCGTCGGCGGACCGCTCAACGATCTGGTCAATGTCGGTGGGGATCTCGTCCTCGACGGCACGATCGACGTGACGGTCGCGCCCGGCGGCGATTTTGGCCCCGGCCTGTATCGCATCATCAACTATGCGGGCAGCCTCACCAATAACGGGCTGGATCTCGGGGCGATGCCCGCGGGCAGCAGCGTCGTGGTGCAGACCTCGATCGACAAGCAGGTCAATCTCGTCAACACGGTGGGCTATGTCTTCCGTTACTGGGACGCGGTGCCCGGCGGAAAGAATGATGGCCAGCTCGATGGCGGCGCGGGCCTGTGGCAAAATCTGCCTGCCGGCGACAACTGGACGCAGGATCCTGACGCTGCGCTCAACGCGGCCTACAGCAATCGCAGCTTCGCCGTGTTCGCGGCGGCTGCCGGTACGGTCACGGTGGACAACAGCCTTGGCGCCGTCGAAGTTGCGGGCATGCAATTCGCGACCGATGGCTATGTCGTCACGGGCGACGCCATCTTGCTCGCCGACGCGAGCCCGATTATTCGGGTGGGTGATGGCACAACGGGCGGTGACGGCATGACGGCCACCATCGCGGCCGAATTGCAGGGTGTCGACGGCCTCGTAAAGGCCGATCGCGGTACGCTGATCCTCACGGCGGCCAACAGCTATACTGGCGGCACGACCATTGCGGCCGGCACGTTGCAGATCGGCGATGGCGGAACCACGGGCGCGATCCTTGGCGATGTCGTCAACAACGGCACGTTCGCCTTCGATCGATCGGACGATATCGTCCATGCGGACGCGATCAGCGGCACCGGCGCGTTCGTCAAACGCGGCGCCGGCAGCCTGACCTTCACGGCCGATCACAGCTATGCCGGCCTGACCACGATCAGCGATGGCGCGCTGCACCTCGGCAACGGTGGAACCACGGGCAGCATCGCCGGTGATGTCGCGAACAACGGGGCGCTGGTCTTCAATCGGTCCGACGATGTGGGCTTTGCCGGCCTGATTTCCGGCGGCGGTTCGGTGCGCAAGGCGGGCGCCGGCACGCTGATCCTGACGGGGGGCAACAGCTATACGGGCGGTACGCTGGTCGACGCTGGCACGCTGATCGTCAATGGCGATCAGTCGGCGGCGACGGGGCTGGTGTCGGTGGCCGGCGGCGCGACGCTGGGCGGCTTCGGCGTGATCGGCGGCGATGTCGCGATTACCGATGGCGGTACGCTGGCACCCGGCCAGGGTGTCGGCACGCTGACGATCGACGGCGGGCTTTCGCTCGCGGCGGGATCGCGGATCGACATGCAGTTCGGTCAGGCCAATGTGGCGGGCGGGGCGCTCAACGATCTGATCAATGTCGGCGGCGATCTCGTCCTCGACGGCACCATCGACGTTTCGGTTCCGGCCGGCGGCAGCTTCGATGCCGGGATCTACCGGGTGGTCAACTATGGTGGCACCCTTACCGACAATGGCCTCGCTCTCGGTAATTTGCCGGCGGGCAGCAGCGTTGCGGTGCAGACGTCGGTTGCGGGGCAGATCAACCTCGTCAACGCGGCCGGCCTGTCGCTGAACTTCTGGGACGGCGATGCCGGGCCGAAGAATGATGGAGCGATCAATGGCGGCAATGGCGTGTGGCGCGTCGGTGGTGGCCTGAACGACTGGACTGACCTGAACGGCCAGATCAATGCCGATTATGCGCAGGGCAGCTTTGCGATCTTCGAAGGCACTGCGGGTATTGTCACGGTCGACAACGGCGCCGGCAATGTCAGCGCCTCGGGCATGCAGTTCGTCACCGACGGCTATCGTATCGAGGGTGGCGCCCTTCAGCTTGTGGGGCAGCAGGCGGTGATCCGCGTCGGTGACGGCACGGTGGCGGGCGCAGGCGTGACCGCGACGATCGCATCGCGGCTGACGGGTGTGTCGCAGCTGGTGAAGGCCGATGCCGGCACGCTGATCCTGACGGGGGGCAACAGCTATACAGGCGGTACGCTGGTCGACGCTGGCACGCTGATCGTCAATGGCGATCAGTCGGCGGCGACGGGGCTGGTGTCGGTGGCCGGCGGCGCGACGCTGGGCGGCTTCGGCGTGATCGGCGGCGATGTCGCGATTGCCGATGGCGGTACGCTGGCGCCCGGCCAGGGTGTCGGCACGCTGACGATCGACGGCGGGCTTTCGCTCGCGGCGGGATCGCGGATCGACATGCAGTTCGGTCAGGCCAATGTGGCGGGCGGGGCGCTCAACGATCTGATCAATGTCGGCGGCGATCTCGTCCTCGACGGCACCATCGACGTTTCGGTTCCGGCCGGCGGCAGCTTCGATGCCGGCATCTACCGGGTGGTCAACTATGGTGGCACCCTTACCGACAATGGCCTCGCTCTCGGCAGCTTGCCGGCGGGCAGCAGCGTTGCGGTGCAGACGTCGGTTGCGGGGCAGATCAACCTCGTCAACGCGGCCGGCCTGTCGCTCAACTTCTGGGACGGCGATGCCGGGCCGAAGTTCGACGGCGTCGTAAGCGGCGGCAATGGCGTGTGGCAGAACGGTGCGGGCAACAATAACTGGACCGACGCGACCGGTGACATCAACGCGGCCTTTGCCGACAACGCCTTCGCGGTGTTCGCCGGTAGCGCCGGCACGGTGACGATCGACGGCAGCCTGGGCGCGGTGGGTGCGTCGGGAATGCAGTTCGCCAGCGATGGCTATCGCGTCGAGGGCGACGCCCTTCATCTGGCGGGGCAGCAGGCGGTGATCCGGGTTGGCGATGGAAGCGCGGCGGGCGCGGGCATGACCGTGACGATCGCGGCCGAACTCGCCGGTGCCGCAGAACTGGTGAAGACCGACGCCGGCACGCTCGTGCTGACCGCCGACAACAGCTATGCCGGTGGCACCACCATCGACGAAGGCACGCTGCGGATCGCGCGCGACACCAATCTTGGGGCGGCCGCGAGCGGCCTCACCTTCAATGGTGGCACGTTGCACACGACGGCCGATATCACCAGCGAGCGTGCCATGGCCTTTGCGGGCACCGGTGCGCTGGCGGTCGATGCGGATACGAACCTGCGCCTGAACGGCGTGCTTTCCGGTTCGGGGGTACTCGTGAAGGAAGGCGCCGGCACCTTGCTGCTGACGGGCGATAGCGCCGGATATGCTGGCAGCGCCCAACTGATGGCGGGGCAGACGATCGTCACCGGCTTGTTTGGCGGCACGGTGGACCTGATGACCGGAGCGACGCTTGCGGGCACGGGCCGGGTCGGTTCCGTCACGCATCATGCGGGTGGTATCATCGCGCCGGGGCAGGATGCGATCGGCACGCTCACCATTGCTGGCGACCATGTCGGCAATGGTGGCACGCTCGCTATCGAAGCGGCCTTGGGTGACGATGCATCGGCCACCGATCGCCTTGTCGTGAACGGAGCGACATCGGGCACCACGTTCGTAACCGTCGCCAATCGCGACGGGCTGGGCGGCCAGACGGTCGATGGTATCAAGATCGTCGATATTGCGGGCGCGTCCAACGGTGTGTTCCAGCTGCGGGGCGATTACGTCTTCCAGGGCGATCAGGCGGTGATCGCCGGCGCTTATGGCTATCGTCTCCAGAAGAATGGCATCACCGATGCCGGCGATGGCGACTGGTATCTGCGCTCGGCATTGCTCAACCCCGTGGAACCGGAGGAACCCGAGGTTCCCGAAGTGCCAGAGGTGCCAGAGGTGCCAGAGGTGCCAGAGGTGCCCCAGCCGCTCTATCAGCCCGGCGTGCCGGTCTATGAAAGCTATGCGCAGACGCTCCAGACGCTGAATGGCCTGCCCACGCTGCAGCAGCGCGTCGGCAACCGCAGCTGGGCCGGCGGCACGGTTGCCGGGCAGGGCATCTGGGGCCGGATGGATAGCGCGCGTCATCGGCCGGAAGCGGCGATGTCGACCAGCGGAACGGACAGCAACATCAACAGCTGGAAGATGCAGATGGGCGTCGACACCATCATCGCCGAACGCGGTGACGGTGCGGCCCTCGTCGGCGGGCTGACGGCTTATTATGGCGAGGCGAAGGCCCATGTCTCATCGATCTTCGGCAACGGGGCGATCGACACCAGCGGCTACGGCTTTGGCGCGACGCTTACCTGGCACGGACCGCGCGGCTTCTACGCCGACGGGCAGGCACAGCTGAGCTGGTTCGACAGTAATCTGAGCTCGGGCACGCTTGGCCGGCTTGTCGATGGCAACAAGGGCGAGGGACAGGCCTTCAGCCTCGAGGTCGGCAAGCGTTCGGCTGTCGGGGGCGGGCTGACGCTGACCCCGCAGGCGCAGGTTAGCTATGCCCATGTCGGCTTCGATCGCTTTGCTGACCCGGCCAAGGCGATGGTGGCGAGCGATGCGGGCGCAAGCCTCACGACGCGCTGGGGGCTCTCGCTGGACCATCAGGCGACCTGGATGGAGGGCGCACAGGCGCAGCGCAGCCACCTCTATGGCGTCGTCAACCTGAGCTATGAATGGATGGACGGCACCGCCGTGAAGGTTTCGGGGACACGGATCGCGCGCCGCGACGATCGCTTGTGGACCGAACTGGGCCTCGGCGGCAGCTATGGCTGGAACGACCTGATCACGCTCTACAGCGAGATTTCGGTCAATTCGGCGGTGGCCGATTTCGGCGACAGCAACATGTTCAAGGCCGTCGCCGGCGTGCGCCTGCGGTTCTGACAAGCTCGCAACGGGCGCGGCCGTATGACCCCGGCCGCCGCCAGATGCAGGGGAGGAGATCCTGTCCGATCAGGACGAAGAAGTCTGACGGCGGGAGATCTGGCGGAACTGGGTTGGCGACAGGTTGGTCGCGCGGCGGAAGGCGGTGGAGAAATTGCTCGGGTGGGCAAAGCCCAGACGCGCGGCGATCTCCTTCAGTGAAAGCTCGCTTTCCGTCAGCAGCCGGCGGGCGCGGTCGATCCGTGCGCGATCGATGAAGGCGCTTGCGGTTTCGCCGGTCAGGCTGCGGAACAGGCGCAGGAAATGCCGGTTGCCGACGCCGCACAGCGCGGCCAGTTCGGACACGCTGGGCAGGGGCCCGTCTTCCGCCAGCCGTTCGGTGACCTTGCGATATTGCCAGGCGGCCAGCCGGCCGTGCGCGGTCGTATCGCTTTGCAGATGGACGATGCGGGCGGTTTCGATGATGAGCGCGGTGACGCACGCCTCGACGAAGGTGGTGCTGGCGGCGCCGGGGGCTTCCAGTTCATGGACCAGCCGGCGCAGCAGCGGTTGCAGCACGCCGCCGCGCAGGTTGAGGCAGGTTTTCAGCGCATCGGCGGTCCAGTCCAGCCGCGTGCCGGCGATGCGGGCATAAACGGCGGGTTCGACGGCGCAGCGGATCACGCGGACCTGCCCGCCCGCGCTCTTCACCCGCAGCCGCACCCCGGCCGGCCGCAGGAAGATGTTGCCCATGAAGCTATATTGATCCGGCTCGATATCGGGAAAGCAGGCGCGCCCGTCCGACGCGTGGGGCGGCAGCGACATTTCGATCATCAGCCGTTCTTCGGTCGCCGTCACGTCCATCGGCGACGGCCAGTGCCATTCGAGCAGTTTCACGTCGCCGATGGCGGAGCGGCAGGCGGCAAGGATCTTGGGTTCGACGGACATGTGGGCCTTTCTGCCAACATCAAAGCATTGCGGGCAGGGCATGGCCAATGTTTCCGGCCGATCCGGCAAAGATTATCCGGCCGGCAAAGCTGCTGCCGATTGCCGGGACGGGCGGGGCGGGGCCATCAATCCGGGGACAATGCCGATCGACGGCAGGAGAGAGGCCCGATGACTATCCATGCCGCCACCGTTCCGGCCCATGTGCCGCCCGAACGCGTCATCCGCTTCGACTTCCGTAACGACGATGCGCTGCGCCGCGACCCGTGGGGCACGATCGCGGCGATGAACGACCGGCCGGACATCTTCTTTTCACCCGATCTTGGCGGTTACTGGGTGGTCACGCGCGGCGACCTGATCGCGGAGGTGTTCAGCCGGCACGATCTGTTCACGGCCACGTCGCTCGCCATTCCCAAGATCGAAAATCCGATGAAGCTGATCCCCAACAGCTTCGATCCGCCCGAACATACCGGCTATCGCCGGATCTTCGCGCAGAACCTGTTTTCGCCGCGCGCGCTGGCCACGCTGGAGGAGGATAGCCGGCGCCACACCCGGAGCCTGCTGGCCGGGTTCGCCGCGGGCCGGTGCGAATTTGTCGGCGAATTCGCGACGCGGCTGCCGGTGGAGATATTCCTGCTGATGATGGGCTGCGATCTCGCCCGGCGTGACGATTGCATCCTTTGGGTGCGCGACATCTTTCGCGGCCGCACACTGGAGGAAACGGTGCGCGGCTTCACCGCCGCCGACGGCTTCATCCGCGAATGGCTGGCCGAGCAGCTGGCCGATGCTGACGCCAATCCCGGCGGCATGTTCCAGGCGATGGTGCGATCGACGATCGACGGCCGCGCGCTGACGTTCGAGGAGATGCACTCGATCACGATGATGCTGTTCGCCGGCGGGCTGGATACGGTGACGTCGCAGATGACGCACATCATGCGCTTCATGGCCGAAAGCCCGGAGCATCGCGCCTATCTGGTCGATCGGCCGGACGCGATCCCGGTGGCGCTGGAGGAGATGCTGCGCCGGTTCGGCATTTCCCACATCGGGCGGATGGCGGCCCGGGACTTCGAATATCATGGCGTGGCGTTCAAGGCAGGCGATCCGGTGCTGGCATCGACGCCGATATCGGGGCTCGACGCGCGAGCCTTCCCCGATCCGCTGCGTGTCGATTTCGGCCGGGCAGGCAAGCGGCGGGTGAAACATTGGGGCTTTGGCGCGGGGCCGCACCTGTGCCCCGGCGCGTTCCTGGCCCGCACCCAGCTGCGCGTGATGCTGGAAGAATTGCTGCCGGCCATGCCGGACCTGCGGATCGCGCCCGGCGCCGAGATCGAGACGCTGCCGGGTGCCACAATCATGCTGGCGAGCCTGCCGCTGAAATGGTCAGCCGCCCGCTGATGCCGGCCGGCACGGCGGGTTCAGCGCCGCGCCGCGAGTTCGGGCAGGCTGGTGTGGACGAGGTGGACGAGCTGCGATTGCCGCGCCACGCCGGTCTTGGCGAAGATCGAGCGGAGATGCGCGCGCACCGTGTTGCTGGCGATCCCCAGCCGTTCGGCGGATTCGTGGACCGACAGGCCGTTGGCCACACAGGCGGAAATCGCGGCCTCGGTCGGCGTCAGGTTGAACAGGTCGCGCAGGGCATCGGCGTTGACCTGCATCTGCCGTTCGGGATCGCCGAGATAGAGGGCGAGCGCGGGCGCGCTGGCGGCGTGGAGATAATCGGGTGTCTCGATCGGCCGGGCGACGATGCCGATGTCGCGCCGCCCCGACGGCCGTTCCACCCGGAATACGTGCGCGCTGCCCGCTGGGCCCCGCGCATCCCGCAGGAAATTGCGGAAATCGGCGTCGCTGGTGGCATTGCCCAGGCTGACGCGGCGGCCGGTGCGGGCAATGCCGTCGGCTTCGTCCAGGATCGCTTCGGCAATCGGGTTGCAGCGGATGATGTTGTTATGTTCGTCGAGGATCACCGCGCCCAGCGCGAATTGTTCCACCGCGCCCGAATAGACGGCATGTTCGGAGCGTGAGGTTTCGAGCCGCTGGTAGATATCCATCGCCTGGCGGATATGGGGGATGATCCGTTCGCACCGGGCGCGTTCGGTTGCGCCATATGGTTGCCCGTCGCTGGTGCGCGTCACGCGGATCGCGGTGACGAAGCCGCCGGTCCTGAGGTCGAACCCCAGGATGTGCGACGTGTCCTCATATTGCAGATAGTCGCGATAGAAAGCCGATTGCTTGAAACCGCGCTCGGACAGATGCTCGAACTGCGACACCACCTTGCCTTCGGGAAGATCGGTGAACGGATCGATGCGGAACAGATGGTCGCAATAATCCTCGATCCCCTGCGGGTTGCCGAGCGGCGTGACCATCAGGCTGGGCGCCACGCTGGATGCGCGCGACACGATCAGGGTGGCGAATTGCGCGCCGAGCTGGTCGCGAAATTCGGTGAGGAAGCCATACCATGGCTGATCGGCCACCAATGACGCGTAAAGCGTGCGCACCAGCCGGGAAAAGTCTTCAAGTTCGTCTTTGTCGCGGTTCATCTCTTGGCCTCTCCCGGTGCCACTCTAAAAGGATCGGTGAAAGCCGCAAACAGGCCGGGAGAGGATGATGGAAGCCGACGACTATTTTGCCATTCAGAATGTCCTGTTCAGCTACCCCTTCGCGCTTGACGCGGGCGATTTCGACGCGGTGGGCGAATTGCTGGGCGATGCGCTGATCCACAGCGGCGGCGCGGTGATGGCCGATCGCGATGCGAAGGCGGTGGCGGAAGTGTTCCGTTCCTGGGTGCTCACTTATGCCGATGGCACGCCCCGCACGCGGCACATGCTGTCCAACGTGATGATCGTGCCCGAAGGCGAAGGGCGGGCGCGGGTGAGTTCCTATGTGATGGTGTTCCAGCAGGCGCCGGACGGCCCGCTCGAGCCGGTGATCGGCGGCGATTATCTCGACCGGCTGGAAAAGCGCGATGGCCGCTGGCGGATCGTCGAACGCACGATGGGCAACGACATCGTCGGCGATCTTTCCCGCCATGGCCGCGATCTCGGCACGATCCGGCCGACCCGGGCGAACGGATCGCGCCCGCTGCAAGGCTGATCCGCGGAACGGCGCGGGATCGCCCGGCCGGCAAGCGCGGCCGGGCGGTCAGCGTCGGCGGCGGGCAGGATCGAACGATCGGCTCATGCCTGCAAGGAACAGCCCGGCGATCGCGACGATCGTTCCGGCAACGGCCATGAACAGCGGAATATTGTAAAGTTCGTCATTCCGTTCGCGCAGCAGGAAACCGATTGCGGCGCAGGCCGACGCCAGGCCGGTGCCGATCAGCCCGAACCGGATTCGCGATTTCCAGAAGCCGGGGCGGACGATCACTTCGTGACGCTGCACCGCCTGATAATGGCCGAGCACCCTTTCGGCGGCATGCGTCGCATCCGATGATACGGGCACGCGCAACGTGCTGTGGATCCGCCGGAACCGTACCGTGTTGGTGCTGCTACCCGTCGTGGTGACCATCCCGAATTCGATCATCGGCGTGGTCGAACGGATCATCGCGACATCGCTGAAATGGTTGAGCCCCGTGCTCGCCAACCCGAAATAACGATCGCCGATCAGCACGCCATCCTGCGAGAAAAGCACCTGCACGCCGCCGGGCGGGGAGGTCCGCAGGGGGCGATAGTCGTTCTCGCGACTGCCTTTGCTGACGAAATTGCCGTCGATTTCGCGAAACCGATCATAGTCGGCGGGCGATACCGTCCAGCCGGCGAACTTCGTTTCACCCGCCTCCAGCCGGGCGATGATGCGATAACCCCAGAGGAAGTTGAGGCCCAAGATCAGGCTGAGGAAGAAGATGACCGCGCCGAAGCCGATCCGGGCGGCGGTGCTCCCCGTTTCATGGCCCATAGCGATCATGTCGTAGATGCCCGTGACGATCGCGATCGCGCTGGCGATGACGAGGATCAGGCAGATGATGACATTGCGTCCGGTATTGCGCGCGCCCCGACTTTGCATGGCCGCCCCCCCGCTGTGCACGATTGCGCAATACATCATTTTCGGGGGTGGAATCCATCGTGACGACTTCGCGACGGTGCTTCGAAAGCCATGGCAGGCGATCGGGACCAAATAGCCGCGCGCATCGGCTGCAGAGTCCTTCCCTGAGAAAAATGGCCCCATCGGCCATGCCGCGCGGCCTTGTTCGGCGTGGCGTGCTGTGATGCCTTGGCCGGGATAATGGCACGCGGCCCATGAGGCCGGTGCTTCCATAAGCCTTAAGCCTCGGGGGGATCAGATGAAAACACGTCACACGGCTGCCGTGCTGATGACTAGGCCACGTGGACAAAGGGTAGCCACAGCAATGCTGATGCGAGGCTGACGAAGCCGAGATAGGAGCTTTTGCTTTTGTCGTAGCGGGTGGCGA
>NZ_FZOS01000039.1 GCF_900188165.1 Edaphosphingomonas laterariae
GTCGCCACCCGCTACGACAAAAGCAAAAGCTCCTATCTCGGCTTCGTCAGCCTCGCATCAGCATTGCTGTGGCTACCCTTTGTCCACGTGGCCTAAATAGCGCCGTCTCGTTTGCCAGCGTCAGCTCACCCTCAAAAGAGGGTGAGCTGACGGGCGGTGGCCTCGTGCTGCCGCCACGCCGGATTCGCGGCTTCTTCGTCCAGCCATGTGCGTACAAGGGCCACCGGCCCGCCCATGGCGGCGACGGTGCTGGCTGTCGTGAAGTGCGAGCGGTAGCCGGTTTCCGTGATGGGAAGCGGCGCGCGCTCCGGCGCGATAGCCTCGATTTCGAGGTGGGCCGTGTCGAGGCCGTAGTCATCGGCAAGGCTGAGCCAGCGCGGTTCGTAGCTGATGGATATGGTCACGCCGTTCCAGACGGTTTCGTGATGCTCCGTATAGCGTTTGCAGAGGCGGCTCATGCTGGACCTCCCTCTGCGATGGGAAGTTGGGCAGCTTCGTCTTGAGCCGCACCGACGATGTAGAGCACCTCTTGGAGGTCGCGGCGGGCGTCGCCGGTGATGCTATCGTAGTTGTCGAGTATAAAGCTGACGTGGTCAAAGATGCTGTTAAGCCCACGGGAGAGACGCTGGCTGCGGGTCATGCTGCACCGCCTTCCGCCGCTTCGTCGGCTTTCGGGGGGAGCAGAACAATACGACCGTCCAGCGGATAGAGGTCGAGTTGCAGGGTATGGCCGTCGCCGCTCTGGTGCGGCCACGCAGCCCCGATGCGCGTCCAGTAGGCTTTGCCGCCTTTGGCTTCTCTGACTTGCCACGCAATCAGTGCGGGCGCTTTGGTTTCGGATTTTTTCGTCATGTTTTTTCTCCTTGGTTTGCATTTCCCTTTCGGGCGTGCCCACGGAGAGCCAAGCGCGATGGCGCGGCGTCACACAGGAAAATTGGGGGACCGGACGCCTGCGGACGGGGGAGCCGAGGCTTCCTGTTGACGCCATGAGCGCCCGCGCATGGCAGGGGGCATGACGCTGCCCGATGGGGATGCAAACAAGACAAGGGGAATTCAGGACGGAGCCGATAACAAAGCCAATGCCTGCAAAGGGTGAGTGGCAGTTCAAAAGGTCAGCGGCATATCCTGAGATATAGCGATTTTGGGGTAAGGGTGGCCTGCATGAGGGCAGGCCCCGCTATCCATTGCCTCTGGGTCGCCAGCGGCTGAGGCAACGGCTTCGCGGAAAGACGCGAACACGGGGGCGCTTGAAGCTCGGCGCGCCATTTTCCCGTGCCCGCTTGGCCGGGCTCTACGACCGGGAAGCGCCAGCGGCGCGTCGTGACCTCCGGCAGAAACGCATAGCTCCGTTGCATCGGCCATCGAACTCGATGGCTGGTGCGATGCGCGCTAGCGTTTGGAGCGGTTCGGCTTGTCCGTCTGCTTGGCTTTGATGGACTGCACCTCTTTGGCCTTGGCTTCCAACTCGTCGATTTCGGCGTTCATTTCGGCATGCATCGCATCCCATCCGCCGATGCCCATGAGCACGCGGTCGGCATGCTTGATGGTGTTCACATGCCCGTAGTGCTGTTCAATCATTTTGACGGAGGTGCCCATTTGCTGGGCGAGGATATAGACATCCACCCCGGCGGACAGCCGGAGCGTGGCGTAGGTATGGCGGAAGCAATAGGTTGTGCGGGGAATGCCGCTCGGTCCTTCCCGAAGGTCGGTGTATTTCAATAACTCTTCGACGGTATCTCGATAGAGCCATTTTGCCGGTTTGCCGTTGATAATCGTAAAGACATGATCGTCAGGCTTGGTTGCCTTGGAAAGCTCGCGGACGCGGTCGAGGTATTTTGCGACACTGATCGGGGCAATCAGCTTGCGGGTTTTGCCCTTGCCCTGAACGTAGAGGACAAGAATTTCCTGTCCGTCTTTGTCTTTTGCGGTGGTGATGTCCCGCCAGCGCAGGTTCTTCGCTTCTGGCGGGCGCATCCCCGTGTTGCACATAATGAGAATGAAATTGTAGCAGACTTGGCGATACCAGACGCCTTGCGGCGTGGTCGCCTCCTTCATCCACTTGCGGCCTTTGGTGTGCAGCTTGCGGTATTCCTCAAGCGTGAACTCGTCACGGCGATTTGATTTCAGTTTTGGCATGCCCTCGAAGCGATGATGAGCGGGAACATACCGCTTGCTGATCGCAAAGTTCATGATGGCTGCGAAAATGGTCATCTCGATGCGGATAGTGGAATCGCTGATGACGCTCTTGCGACGGCCTTCGCCGTTTTCCCGTCGCCACAGCGGATATTCTGACCAGCGGTCTTGCGTAACCAGATGAATCTGTGTGCTGCCGACATAGGCCTTGAGAGGGCCGTCGATCTTGCTTCTTATATTTTTGCAGCGGGCTTGGCTGACCTCGCCCGCGTTGGCGCGGCGCTGTTGGGCGTCGGCATATTCCTCCGCAACCTGCGAGAAGGGGCGGTTGAACACGGGAACATCGTGTTTCACCCGAAAGCGGATATCGGCATACTCGTCCATCGCGCGGTCCCGCGCCGTCTGCCGATCCGCCGTGCGCAGCGAAATTGTCTTATAGCGGTCTTCGTTCTGGATTCTGATCCGGCAGTAATAGTTGTCGTGCCCGACATCGGCACGCCGGAAGATGATAAGGCCGGGCTTGATCTGCTCCTTGTCGAGGATGAAACTCATTTCTCCGCTTCCCACTGTGCAGAAACTGTGCAGATTGGCAGCGTAAGTGGTTGATCTTCCGTGCCTGTGTAGGTTCTGTGTGGGTCATTGTAGCAAAAAATGTTGTTTATTTGTAGTATCTTGTTATAATCCCTTCACCCGCTCCAGCCGGACCTTCCAGAAGGTCCGCTTCGCCGGCGCGATAGCGCCCTTTCTTGCCAGACCTGATCCTCCGCCGCGCTGCGCGCGCACCAATTACGCGCCCCTGCATTTTGCCATGGTATCGCGTGAAGCGCCCCGTTTCGGCGTCCAGCCGATCGCCTGCATATTGTTCACGCGCGCGCGCGCATTACATCGGCGGACGGTTGAACGCGGCCGATTGAACTTTTCGGCCTGCCCTGCGTCTTGTGGCGCAAAGCAGAAAACGGATCGCTCACGACGAATGCCCATCATGAACACCGGCGCCGGCCGCGCCGGCCTGACGCGGCGCCATGCTTTGGCCGGTATCGCGTCCGCCCCCCTGATCCTCTCGCCTGCGGCATGGGCCGCCGCCCCGCGCGGAGGCACGCCCTTTTCGTGGGATTGGCTGCGGCAGCTGGCGGCGGACCTCGCCGGCGCGGCCTGGCATGCGCCCCAGCCGGTCGCTGCCGCCGCCGCGATCGATTATGACGAGGTGAACCGCATCCATTTCCGCGCCGATCACGCCCTGTGGCGCGGCGATGGCGAACGCGAGACGCGTTTCTTCCCGATCCACCGCTTCGCCAACAGCCCGATCGAGATTGCCCGCGTCGAAAACGGGCGCGCCTTCCCGATCGGCTTCGACCCGGACATGTATGATGTCGCCCCCGATGCCGCCGGCCGGCGTTTTCCGATGGCGGCAGGCTTCGCCGGCTTCCGGCTGATGAATGCCGGCGGCCGGGGCGATTGGCTGGCTTATCAGGGCGCTTCCTATTTCCGCTCGGCCGGCGCGCTCCACCAATATGGCCTGTCGGCGCGCGGGCTGGCGATCGACACCGGGATTGACGGGCGCGAGGAGTTTCCCGTCTTCACCCGCTTCTGGCTGGAGCCGGGCCCCGCCGACGCGATGACGATCTACGCGCTGCTCGAAGGGCCGAGCGTTACCGGCGCCTACCGCTTCGTCAGCCGCAAGACCGATGTTGGGCCGGTGCAGGACATCACCGCCACGCTCCACCTGCGTCGCGACGTCGAACGGCTCGGCATCGCACCGCTGACCAGCATGTTCTGGTATGGCGAGGGCAATCGTGCCCAGGGGATCGACTGGCGTCCCGAAATCCATGATTCGGACGGCCTGGCCATCCTTACCGGCACCGGGGAACGGATCTGGCGCCCGCTGGTCAACCCGCCGCACCCGGCGACGAGCAGCTTTGCCGATCGCGCGCCCAAGGGCTTCGGCCTGCTCCAGCGCGACCGCTCCTTCGCCCATTATCAGGATGACAGCGCTTATTATGAAAAGCGCCCCAATCTCTGGGTCGAGCCGCAAGGCGATTGGGGCGAGGGCCGGGTGATGCTCTACGAAATCCCCACCACGCGCGAGATCGAGGACAATATCGTCGCCTTCTGGACGCCGGCGCGCCCGACGCGGAAGGGCGACAGGATCGACATCGCCTACCGGCTGAGCTGGAGCGGAACCGATCCCGCGCCGCCCGCGCTTGCCCGCGCGGTGGATTGCTGGACCGGGGTCGCCGGCCGGCCGGGGCATGATCCGATTCCCGGCGCGCGGCGCCTCGTCGCCGATTTCGTCGGCACCGCCCTTGCCGGCCTGGACCGCGACAGCGGGGTCGAAGCCGTGGTGTCCGCCACCGGCGGCAAGGTCATCGCAACCTATGCCTATCCCGTGGTTGGCGTGGACGAACGCTGGCGGCTCATCGTCGATGTCGCCCAGCCCGACGCCGGGGCGAGTGATTTGCGCGCTTATCTGAAGCGCGGGCGCGATGCGTTGAGTGAAACTCTCCTCTACCTGCTGCGCTGAACATTTGGGGGCAATAGTGCCATCGCTTCAGATGCTTAAAGCGATGCCGAAACGAAACCGGCCTGCGACGCCAGATCGCCGCCGCATCAAATGGGTTCGCTGAACGTGAAACTGCAAAAGCTTGACGATCTGCCGGTGACAGGAACGGTCACCCCCGCCTTCACGGAGCCGCTGCTGCCCCGCGAAACGCCGCTCGCCATGCCTGAACAGTCGCTCGCGCCAGCGACAACGCTGGATCAGATGCAGCCGCTGCCCACGCCGATCCGCGTCGATGGCGTCAGCGAACGGCGGCTTTTCCTCGTCCTCGGCAGCCTTCTGGTCGGCATCGCCGCCACGCAGGAGATGATCCGCCCGTTCGCGGCGGACGGTTTCGATCCGATCGACGGGCTGCTCACCATCCTGTTCCTCAGCCTCTATGGCTGGATCACCTTCGGTTTTCTGAGCGCGCTGGCCGGCTTCGTCGTGCTACTGCGCAACGGCCCCGGCCTGTCGCGCTGGTTCGCACGCATGCGCCTGCCCCGGCGGCGCACCGCGGTGCTGATGCCGATCTATAACGAGGATACCGAAGCGGTTTTCGGGCGGATCGCGGAAATGAGCGCCTCGCTCACCGCGATCGGCGCGCAGGATCTGTTCGACATCTTCGTGCTCAGCGATTCGCGCGCCGACATGGAAGCGGCCGAGCTGGCGGCGCTGCATGCCACCCGCGCGGCCAGCCCGGTGCGCGTCTATTATCGCCGCCGGCTGGAAAATGTGGCCCGCAAGCCCGGCAATATCGCCGATTGGGTGCGCCGTTTCGGTGGCGCCTATGAAAGCATGATCGTGCTCGACGCCGACAGCCTGATGAGCGGCCCGGCGATGGCGCTGCTTGCCAGCGCGATGGAAAGGCGGCCGAGCGTCGGCCTGATCCAGACGATCCCGACGATCATCAAGGCGCGCACCTTCTTCGCGCGCTGGCACCAGTTCGCCGCGGCCGCTTACGGCCCGGCCGCGTCCGCCGGGCTGCAATGGTGGTCGGGCACCGAAGCCACCTTCTGGGGCCACAACGCCATCGTTCGCGTCCGCGCCTTCGCGCAGAGCTGCGGCCTGCCGCGATTGTCGGGCCGCGAGCCGTTCGGCGGCCATGTCCTCAGCCACGACATGGTGGAAGCCGCGCTGCTCCGCCGCAATGGCTGGTCGGTCCACATGGTGTCGCTGCCCGAAGGCAGCCATGAGGAGTTTCCGCCCACCGTCGCCGACCATTCGGTGCGCGATCGCCGCTGGTGCCAGGGCAATCTCCAGCATGTCCGGCTGCTGCGCACCCAGGGCTTCCACTGGATCAACCGGCTGCAGCTGCTGATGGGCGCATCCGCTTATCTCACCTCGCCGCTGTGGATGCTGATGCTGGTGCTCGGCATCATCGCCTCGCTCGGCTCCTCGCACCCCGCATTCTCGGCGATGCCCGGCGGCTGGCTGCTCGTCCTCACCCTCACCCTGCTGCTCGGCCCCAAGCTGATCGCCATGGCCTGGCTCTATGTCGACGATGGCCTGCGCGAAGCGATGGGCGGCGGCCGCAAGCTCGCCCTCACCGTCGCGATCGAGCTGCCCTTGTCGATGCTGATGGCGCCGATCACGATGATCAACCAGACGGCCGCGATCGTCGATATCCTGCGCGGCCGCCCGGTCGGCTGGATGCCGCAGCGCCGCGACGCCGATGGGATGAGCTTCCGCGACGCTCTGATCCTGTGCCGCCTGCATGTCGGCTTCGGCCTGCTGCTGCTGGCGCCTTTGCTCTTCGGCCTTGCGATTCCGTTGTGGACGCTGCCGGTGGTGGTCGGCCTGATCGGCGCGCCGCTCACCGCGATGCTGACGTCGCGGGCGGATGTGGGCGACTGGTTCGCCAGCAAGGGGCTGTTCGCCGTCCCGCAGGGGCCGAATCCCTCGCGTGCGCCGGCGCTTGCCCCGGCCTCGGTGATGGCGCGCCTGTTCGTCCGCCGGCCGATCGGCCCGCCCGTTCGCCCCTGATCACCGGACCGCGCCGTCGGTCGGCGCAGCTACGCGCCATTTGGGCGCGCGCCCGTTGACCGGCCGCCTGCGGACTCGCCACTCCGGCACGGCCTCCGCGTGGCGAGCCGGGGGCCGCATCGACGTGATAATCGCCGGGAGCAACAACAGAATAATGTCGCGCTTTTTCCAGTTCGCATCCCACGACATGGCCATCGATCTCGGAACCGCCAACACGGTGGTCTATCTGCGCGATGCCGGCATCGTCCTCAACGAACCCTCGGTCGTCGCCATCGAGACACGCAACGGCATCAAGAAGGTCCGCGCGGTCGGCGCCGATGCCAAGCTGATGCTCGGCAAGACGCCGGAGGACATCCAGGCCATCCGCCCCCTGCGCGATGGCGTGATCGCCGACATCGACATCGCCGAACAGATGATCAAGCATTTCATCACCAAGGTGCATGGCGGCGCCAAGCGTTTCCTGCGCCGGCCGGAAATCGTGGTGGGGGTGCCTTCGGGATCGACCACGGTGGAACGCCGCGCGATCCGCGATGCCGCATCCAATGCCGGTGCCTCGCGCGTCTCGCTGGTCGAAGAACCGATGGCCGCCGCGATCGGCGCGGGCCTGCCGGTGATCGATCCGATCGGGGTGATGGTGGTCGATATCGGTGGCGGCACGACCGAGGTAGCGGTGCTCTCGCTGCGCGGCCTCGCCTACAGCAATTCGGTGCGCGTCGGTGGCGACAAGATGGATGAAGCGATCACCTCGTCCATCCGCCGCCGCCACAATCTGATGATCGGCGAAGCGACCGCCGAACGGATCAAGCACGAAATCGGCCGGGCGACGATGCCGCCGGGTGATGGCCGGACGATGCGGATCAAGGGTCGCGATCTCGTCGCCGGCGTGCCCAAGGAAATCGGCATCACCGAAGCCGAAATCGCCGAAGCAATCATGGAACCCGTGGGCCATATCGTCGGCGCGGTGCGCATGGCGCTCGAAAACACGCCGCCCGAACTCGCCGCCGATATCGTCGATCAGGGCATCGTGCTCACCGGCGGCGGCGCGCTGCTGCACGAACTCGATACGCTGATCAGCCAGGAAACCGGCCTGCCCGTCGCCGTGGCGGACGAAGCCCTGATCTGCGTCGCCAAGGGCGCCGGCCGCACGCTGGAGGACAATGCCTATCGGGGCGTGCTCAGCCAGGCGTAAGCCGGATCGCCCCCGCCAGCATATCCAGCGCGATACGCAAGGACGCGAGCCGGATCGCACCGCGCCCGACGGGGCCGAAATGCGCCTCATGCTGGTGCGTCGGATGCCCCCGACGGAGGCACGCGAAATGGACCAGCCCCTCTTCGTCACCCGGACCGGCGGGGCCGGCAAAGCCGGTGATGGCAATCGCGATATCGGCACGGGACGCCGCCAGCGCGCCTTCCGCCATCGCCACCGCCACTTGCCCGCTGACGGCGCCGCAGCGGCGGATGACATCGGGGGCAACCGCCAGCTGTTCCTCCTTCGCCTCCTCGCTGTAGCAGACGAAGCCACGCTCGAACTGGCGGCCAAAACCTTCGACATCGGTCAGCAACGAAGCCAACAGCCCGCCGGTGCAGCTTTCCGCCGTGGCGATGCTCAACCCGTGTTCGGCAGCGGCGGCCAGCACCGCGTGCACCAGTCCGTCGACATCGTCGGGCAAGGCGGGGGCGAGCGTCTCGGTCATGGCGGGCCGCCATGGCCGTGCCGTCGGCGATTGTGCCCGCCAACCCGCATCCTCCGTTCCTCACCATTTTCGCGCAGCATCTAAATCGCCGGCGCGAAACGCGGTTCCTTGGCGCGGCAAAGCGCACTACTGCCCGTCGCGCGATGGTGATGCGATCTTCCGGCGCGGGCGAATGGACCTTCCATGGCGGGCGGATCGACCGTGCGCGCCTTGCCTTCGCCGATGCGCCGCAGCCGTGGATCGATCTTTCCACGGGGATCAACCCGTGGCCATGGGATGCCGGCCGGGCCGGGCCTATTGACTGGGCGGCGCTGCCCGATCCATCCGCGCTCGCCCGGCTGAAAGCCGCCGCCGCCGGCCATTTCGGCGTCGACCCCGCCTTTGTCTGCGCGCTTCCCGGCACCGAGATCGGCCTGCGCCTGCTCCGGCTGATGCACCTGCCCGCCCCGCACCGGCATGTCGCGCCCGGCTATCGCACACATGGCGAAGCGCTGGACCGGAGCCGGGCCATCGCCGCCGATGCGCTGGCGGGCGAGGCGCGGGCCGGCGGCACGATCCTGATCGCCAACCCCAATAATCCCGATGGCCGCCTGCTCGCCCCGGCCGCGCTGCGCGACGCCGCCGATGCGCTCGCCAGTGCCGGCGGCACGCTTGTCGTCGACGAAGCCTTCGCCGATGCGCAGGACGACACCAGCATCCTGCCCCACGCCGCCGACCGGCCGGTCATCGTGCTGCGATCCTTCGGCAAGTTTTTCGGCCTCGCCGGCCTGCGGCTGGGATTTGCCGTCGCCCACCCGGATCGGCTCGCCCCGCTGCGCGCGCAATTGGGCAGTTGGCCGTTGTCCACCGCCGCCATCGCGATCGGCGTCGCGGCTTATGGCGATCGGCCGTGGATCACCGCCATGCGCCAGCGCCTTGCTGGTGAGGCTGCCGCGCTCGATGCGCTGCTCGCGCGGCATGGTCTGGTCGCGCGCGGCGGCTGCCCCCTGTTCCGGCTGGTCGAATGCGACGATGCGGCCGCCTTGTTCACTCGACTGGCGCGCCATGGCGTGCTGTCCCGCCCATTCGATTATGATCCGCGCTGGCTGCGCCTCGGCCTGCCGGGATCCTCCTCCGTCACCGCCCGGCTCGATCGCGCGCTCGCCGATGGTTGAGCCGGCCGGGCTGGTGGCCCTGTTCCTCGACGCGGCGGTCGGCTGGCCCGATCGGCTCTATCGCGTGGTCGGCCATCCCGTCGGCGGCTTCGCCCGCCTGATCACGGCGGCCGAACGCCGCTGGAACCGCCCGCAACGCAGCGAAAGCGCGCGCCGGCTGGCGGGCGTGGCGCTCGTCCTGCTGCTGATCGTCGCGGTCTTCACCGCCGCACTGGCGGTGGAACAGGCGCTCTGGGCCGGGCTTGGCCGCTGGGGCTGGATCGGCGTCGGCCTCTGCGCCTTTCCCGGCCTCGCCCAGCGCAGCCTTTACGATCATGTCCGGCCGGTGGCTCGCCATCTGGCCGCCGGCGATCTGCCCGCCGCGCGGCAGGCCGTCGGCATGATCGTCGGCCGCGACACCGCCGCGCTCGACGAAGCGGGCGTCGCGCGCGCCGCGATCGAAAGCCTCGCCGAAAGCTTCTGCGATGGCGTTGCGGCACCGCTGTTCTGGCTGTTGCTGCTCGGCCTGCCCGGCCTCTGGGTCTATAAGGCGATCAACACCGCCGACAGCCTGATCGGCCACAAGGAAGCACGCTGGCGCGCCTTCGGCTGGGCCGCCGCGCGCACCGACGATCTGCTCAACTGGCTGCCCGCGCGCCTTTCGGGCCTCCTCCTCTGCCTCGCCGCACCGGGCGGCTGGGGCTGCCTGTGGCGCGATCATGGCAAGCATGCCTCCCCCAATGCCGGCTGGCCCGAAGCCGCGATGGCCGGCGCGCTTGGCCTGCGGCTGGCCGGACCGATCGCTTATGATGGCGTCCTCAGCCCCAAGCCGTGGATCGGCCGCGGCCGTGCCGACGCCCGCGCAGCCGATATCGATCGCGCCCTCGCCCTCTATGTTCGCGCCTGCCTGCTGCTATGGGCCCTTGCCGGAGGATATGCATGGGCGCTGTGATGCTGCAGGGAACGGGGTCGGACGTCGGCAAGTCCGTGCTGGTCGCAGGGCTCTGCCGCGCGCTCGCCAATCGTGGGCTCAGCGTCCGCCCGTTCAAGCCGCAGAACATGTCCAACAACGCCGCCGTCACCATGGATGGCGGCGAAATCGGCCGCGCGCAGGCCACGCAGGCCATCGCCTGCCGGGTGGCGCCGCATACCGATATGAACCCGGTGCTGCTCAAGCCGCAGGCCGATCGCACCTCGCAGCTTATCGTCCACGGCCGCGTGCGCGGCACGCTCGGCTCCGCCAATTTCCGCGAAGCGCGGCGCCCGCTGCTCGGCGAGGTGCTCGAAAGCTACCAGCGGCTGCGCGCGCAATGCGATGTGGTAGTGATCGAAGGCGCGGGCTCCCCCGCCGAAATCAACCTGCGCGCCGGCGATATCGCCAATATGGGGTTCGCGCGCGCCGCCGACGTGCCCGTCATCCTGGTCGGCGATATCGATCGCGGCGGCGTGATCGCGGCGGTGGCCGGCACCCGCGCGGTGATCGATCCGGCCGACGCGGCGATGATCCACGGCTTCATCATCAACAAGTTTCGCGGCGACCCGGCGCTGTTCGACGACGGCTATCGCGCGATCGAACAATTGACCGGCTGGCGCGGTTTCGGCCTCGTCCCCTGGCTTGGCGATGCCGTGTCGCTGCCCAGCGAGGATGCCGTGATCCTCGAACGCGGGATCGATCGCGCCAGCGGCCGCCTGCTCATCGCCTGCCCGATCCTGCCGCGCATCTCCAATTTCGACGATCTCGATCCGCTGCGCGCCGAAGCCGGGGTCGATCTGATGATGGTGCCGCCGGGAACCCCGATCCCGGCCGAAGCGGCGCTGATCGTCCTCGCCGGGTCCAAGGCCACGATCGCCGATCTCGCGGCGCTCCGGGCGCAGGGCTGGGATATCGACATCCTGGCCCATCATCGCCAGGGCAAGCCGGTGCTGGGGCTGTGCGGCGGCTATCAGATGCTCGGCCGCACCATCGCCGATCCGCTGGGCATCGAAGGCGCGGCCGCCCATGTGGAAGGGCTCGGCCTGCTCGATATCGCGACCACGCTGACCCCCACCAAGGCGCTCCGCGATGTCGCCGGCACCGCGCTTGGCGGGCGCCTGTCGGGCTATGAAATGCACATGGGCGAAACCACCGGGCCCGATACCGCCCTGCCCTTCGCCCGGCTCGACGACACCACCGGGCCCGATACCGCCCTGCCCTTCGCCCGGCTCGACGACGGCCGTGGCGACGGTGCGATCTCGCCCGACGGGCTGGTAATGGGCAGCTATGTCCATGGCCTGTTCGCCGATCCGGGGCTACGCGCCAGCCTGCTCGCGCGGATCGGCGCGGCCAGCGGCGGCGGCGATCATCGGGTGCTGGTCGATCAGGCGCTCGATCGCATCGCCGATGCGCTGGAAACGCATCTCGACATATCCGGGCTGATCGACATCGCCCGCCGGGCGGGCTGAATCCGCTCGTCGCGCGGCGATACCGCATCGCACCATTTATTTGCCGAAACCTTTTGGCAGGCGGCGCATTTGGCATAGCATGCGAGCGAATTCGCGCCGTCGCGACTCGACCGCGCCGCGCGCAGGATTGCCGCAGTGCAGCGAGGCGCCGATGATCATGCATGGGAAGCGGACCAATCATGTTGCCCTGATCGGCAATCACCCGCCTCGCATGTGCGGTATCGCCACCTTCACCGCCGATCTGCGTGCCGCGCTCGTCGCCGCCCGGCCCGACCTTGCGATCGACGTCTATGCGATGGACGAACCCGGCGGTCTCCACGCCTATCCGCCCGAAGTCGTCTGCCAGATCGGCCAGGCCGATCTCGCCGATTATCGCGCCGCCGCGCGGCGGATCGCGGAAAGCGGGGCGGAACTGGTCTGCGTCCAGCACGAATATGGCATTTTCGGCGGCAGCGCCGGCGCGCATCTGCTGCGCCTGATCGAACGGATCGATCTGCCGCTCGTCGTCACGCTCCACACGGTGCTCACCGATCCGACGCCCGAACAGCGCGCGGTGATCGATGCGCTGGCCCGCCGGGCGACGCGCCTCATCGTCATGGCGGAAAAGGGGCGCGACATCCTCGAACGGGTCCACGCCATCGCGCCGGGCCGGATTGCGGTCGTCCCGCATGGCGTGCCCGATCGCCCGCTGGCCGATATTGCCACCGCCAAGGCCCGCTTCGGCTTCGAAGGCCGCAAGGTGCTGCTTACCTTCGGCCTGCTTTCGCCCAATAAGGGCATCGAAACCATGATCCGCGCGCTGCCGGAGATCGTGGCCCACCACCCGGACGCGCTTTATGTCGTGCTCGGCGCCACCCACCCCCATCTCGTCGCGCAGCAGGGCGAAGCCTATCGCGAACGGCTGGCCGCGCTCGCCCGCGATCTCGGCGTCGAGGACCATCTGCGCTTCATCAACGAATTTACCGAAACCGATCGCCTGCTCGATTATCTCGAAGCCGTCGATATCTACGTCACGCCCTATCTGAACGAGGCGCAGATCACGTCGGGCACGCTGTCCTTCGCTGTCGGGCTGGGCAAGCCGGTGGTGTCCACGCCTTATTGGCACGCGGCCGAACTGCTTGCCGATGGCGTCGGCGTTCTCGCCCGCTTCGGCGACAGCGATGCTTTCGCCTGCGCCATCGATGCCCTGCTGGCCGACGATGCCCGGCGTGAAGCGATGCGCCAGCGCGCTTATGCCACCGGCCGCACGATGATCTGGGCGCGGCTGGCCGATGCCTATCTCGATATTTTCGATGCGGCCCTGGCCCCGCGCCCGCTGCGGCTGCCGGTGATCGGCCGGGGCGATCGCATCGCACCGCGGCTGGCGGCGGTCGAACGGCTCACCGATCAATGCGGCATCCTGCAGCATTCGGTGTTCAGCGTGCCCGATCGCCATCACGGCTATTGCGTCGACGATAATGCCCGCGCGCTGATCCTGATGCACCGGCTGGGCGATGCCCGGTCCGATCGCAGCGAGGCGCTGGCGACCATCTATGCCGCTTTCGTCCAGCATGCGTGGAATGGCGATGCCGGCCGCTTCCGCAACTTCATGGGCTATGATCGCCAATGGCTCGAATCCATCGGCTCGGAAGACAGTTTCGGCCGCGCGCTCTGGGCGGTCGGCGTCACCGCGTCCGAAGCGCGGCGCCCCGATCTGCGTCGCTGGGCGCGGCACCTGTTCGATCAGGCCGCACCCCATGCGCTGGAACTCGGCAATCTGCGCAGCTTCGCCTTCGCCATGCTCGGCGCCGAAGCGTTGCTCGAAGGCCAGCCCGGCCACCCGGCGGCGCTTGCCATCGTCGAAGCCTGCGGCCGGCGGCTTTCCGCCGCGCTAGCCGCCACCAGCCGCGCCGATTGGCGCTGGTTCGAACCGACGCTGGGCTATGACAATGCCCGCCTGCCCGAAGCGATGATGCGCGCGGGCCTCGTCCTCCACGATCGCGCGATGCACGCCGCCGGGCTCGACGCGCTGGCCTGGCTCGATGCGGTGCAAACCAACGAGGACGGGCATTTCCGCGCCGTCGGCAGCGAAAGCTTCGGCCGCAGCTTCCTGCCGCCGCTGCCTTATGATCAGCAGCCGCTGGAAGCCTGGGCGATGGTCGATGCCGCGCTCACCGCCTGGCAGGCCACGCGCGATCGGCGCTGGCACGCAGCCGCGCACCGGGCGTGGCGCTGGTATCTGGGGGACAATGATCTCGGCCAGCCGATCGCGTCGGCCGCCGATGGTAGTTGCTATGATGGATTGATGCGGGATGGCGTGAATCTTAATACGGGTGCAGAGTCGGTTCTGGCTTTCCAGCTTGCCGCCTGCGCCATGGCGCAGACCGGGCTGGTCACGTCGGACAGCCCCGATCGGCCCGGTGCCGTCGCGTCCGAACGTCGGGCCTAGTTGCGTTGCGAGATGCGGATGGGGCGCGACCCGGGTTCGCGCCCAGCGGGGAGGAGTGAGGGCCCATTCTGCTCGATCTGATCCACACGCCGCTGCGCCTGAGCGCCGATGCCTCGCGCGTCGTGGTGCGCCCCTTCCATATCCCGGTCGATCCGGTGAATCCGGGGGCCGGCCGCGTCGGCCGCATCGTCCGCCAGGTGCTCGCGCTCTGCGATGTCGATGCGCAGGCCGAACTCGCCTTGGTGCTCCGCGATTTCGAGGCGCGCCACTGGCAGACGCGCAACGTGTTCAACCAGCGCTACGGCCAGATCGAACAGGCGCTCGGGCTCGACGGGATGACCATCTCGCCGGTCAAGCAGCAGCTGATCGGCGCCTATTTCTGCCACGAATATAGCTATGCGGCGGCCGCGCTGATGAACCCCAGCATCGTGCCGCATCCCGATCAATCCGGCCTCTCGCGGGGCTCGCAGCGCATCATCCTGTCGCTGCGCGCGGTGGGCGAAGGGCATATCAGCTCGATCGCCTTTCGCGAGGGCATCCTGTCGCCCGGCATGCATTTCGAACTCGCGCCCGAACCGCCCTTCTGCACCGCCGCCGGGCTGGAACCGGGCGATCCCGAACCCAATGGCTGCGTGCAGATCCACCGGCAGGCCGATTCCACCATCTCGGGCACATTGATCTTCCCGATCACGGCGGCGCAGAGCAACGGGCTGGAAGATCTCCGTCTCGTCCATTTCACGCATGATAATGGCCAGATCGAATGGATCGGCACCTATACCGCTTATGACGGCCGCACGATCCGCTCCGAATTCCTGCGCACCCGCGATTTCCGCACCTTCAAGATGGAACCGATCGACGGATCGGCGGCGCGCAACAAGGGCATGGCGCTGTTCCCGCGCACCATCGGCGGCAAATATATGATGATCGGGCGGCAGGACGGCGAAAACCTGTTCCTCATCCAGTCCGACCGGATCGACCATTGGGATGAGGGCGAATTGCTGCTCACCCCGCATTATCCGTGGGAAATGGTGCAGATCGGCAATTGCGGCGCGCCGATCGAACTGGAGGAAGGGTGGCTGCTGCTCACCCATGGCGTCGGCGCGATGCGCAAATATTCGATCGGCGCGGTGCTGCTCGACAAGGATGATCCGTCGCGCATCATCGGCCGTACCATCCAGCCGCTGCTTTCCGCCGCCGACGAGGATCGCGAGGGCTATGTCCCCAATGTGGTCTATACCTGCGGCGCGATCCGCCATGGCGATCTGCTGTTCATGCCCTATGGCGTGGCCGACAGTTCGGTCGCCTTCGCCTTCGTGCCGATCGCCACCTTGCTCGCCGCGATGGCGCCGGACTGATCCGGCCCACCCCTTTCGCAATCCAGCCGTCTTGCGCGATACCGCCGCAAACGGAAGCCGCGCTTATTGATCGCGCCCGGCCACGCCGACATCCTGCCATGGATTTGATCGGGAGGCGGGAAGCATGGCGGCACATCTCGAACGGCTCGATGGCCGCACGGCGCTCGTAACAGGCGCGACCAAGGGGATCGGCCGGGCGATCGCGATCCGGCTGGCGTCGCTCGGCGCCGATATCGTCGTCACCGCCTCGGGCCGCGATCCTGCCGGGCTCGATGAAACGCGGCGCGCGGTGGAAGCCGCCGGCGGCCGCGCGCACGGCCTGTTCGTCGATCTGACCGACGCGGCGGCGCGCGCCGATCTGGTGGCGCAAGCCGGCGCCGCGTTCGGCCCCGTCACCATCCTCGTCAACAATGCGGCGAGCGCGGGTGCCTTCGCGCCGCTCAGCAAGATCGATCTGGCCGCGCGCCGCAATGCGTTCGAGGTCAATGTCCACGCTCCGGTCGATCTCATCCAGGCCGCCTTGCCCGCGATGCGCGAAGCCGGCTGGGGCCGCATCCTCAACATCACCTCGGAAACCGTGTCGCAGCCGCCGGCGCCCTATGTCACGCCGGCCAAGTTCATCCACGGGCTGGCCGCTTATGGCGCCTCCAAAGCTGCGCTCGATCGGCTGACCACGGGGCTCGCCGCCGAACTCCATGGCAGCGGCATCCACGTCAACGCGGTCAAGCCCTATAAGATCTGCGCCTCGGAAAACGCGCTCGCATTGGCCCA
Source organism: Edaphosphingomonas laterariae (assembly GCF_900188165.1). Classification (GTDB taxonomy): domain Bacteria; phylum Pseudomonadota; class Alphaproteobacteria; order Sphingomonadales; family Sphingomonadaceae; genus Sphingomonas_E; species Sphingomonas_E laterariae. Next base: position 16,479 of record NZ_FZOS01000039.1, read on the forward strand.
TGCCACCATGCCGCGCCACCCGGACTGGATCGAAGGCGTGGAAATGATGGCCGAAGCCTCCGCCATCCTGATCGCCGCATCGCTGACCGGCATCATCGCATCGAGCCGCGAGGTGCTGATGATGACGCAATCGCCGCTGCATGCGCTCGACGGCAGGCAGGTCATCGGCGATGCCCACACCATCCCCGATCTGCCACCCGCCTGATCCGGCTCAACCCGCCAGCGTCGCCGCGATCGCGTCGGCCAGTTCGGCCACCGCCCCTTCCGCCTCGCGCGCATAAAGCGCCACCACCATCGGCGCGACCGGCCCGAAATCCTGGATGCGCCGCACCGGCGCGCCGCTTGTGGTGCGCAACGGCAGCAGCGAAACGCCCAGCCCCGCACCCACCGCCGCCAGCACGCTCTGCAGGCTGCTGCCCGAAAAGGCGACATACCAGCGCCGCCCTTCCTGCTCGAGCCGATCGAACATGGCGTCGCGATACAGGCCGCCGGGCGGAAAGGTGACGAGCGGCACGGGATCGCGCGCGACGACCGCCCCGCCTTTCCCGGCGAACCAGCCCAGGGGTTCGGGAAACGCCACCCGGCAATCCGGCCCGGCCTGCATCTCCTTCACGATCGCGATGTCGAATTCGCCCTGCGCATATAATGCGGCGAGCGGCCGGCTCAGCCCCGTGGTCACGTCCAGCCGGATTTCGGGATGGCGGGCAGCGAAGCGGGCGAAGCCCGTCGCCATTTCGCCGGTCGCCAGATCCTCGGGCAGGCCGATGCGGATCGCCGCCGTGCCGGCCGGATCGGCCAGCAGCATCGCCGCTTCGTCCTGCAGCGCCAATATGCGCCGCGCATGGCCGATCAGCCGCTCGCCCGCCGCCGTCGCCCGCACCGGCCGCGCGCTGCGGTCGATCAGCCGATGGCCGGCCGCATCCTCCAGCCGCGACAATTGCTGGCTGATCGTCGATTGCGTCATGTGCAGCCGCTGCGCCGCCAGCGTGAAATTGCCGCTGTCGGCGATGGCGACGAAGCTGCGCAGCAGGCGGGGATCGAGCATGTTCATCATCACGTGTATGAATGCTTATCATCATATCATCTAATTGGTGAATAATGCAGGCCAATGATATTCCACGGGCCATGCTGAAGCCGCTCCGTCGCGCGCTCGCCGCGCTGTCCGCCCTCACCGTCCTCACCGCGCCCGCGCTTGCCGCGCCGCGCCAGCAGGGCGATGTCCTCATCCGCCACGCCACGATCGTCGATGTCGAAAAGGCGCGCACCGTGCCCGATCAGGCGATCGTCACGCGCGGCGGCGCCATCGTCGCCGTCGGCCCGGACAAGGCAATCGCGCGCGACTGGGCAGCCCCGCGCACATTGGAAGCCGCGCACCGCTTCGTCATCCCCGGCCTTTGGGACATGCACGTCCATTTCGGCGGCGGACCCGATCTGATCGCGGAGAACAAGGCGCTGCTGCCGCTTTATGTGGCGCACGGCATCACCACGATCCGCGATTGCGCGGGCGATCTGCCCTATGACGTGCTCGCCTGGCGCGATGAAATCGCGCGCGGCAGCCTGTTCGGCCCCAATCTGCTCACCTCCGGCCCCAAGATCGAAGGGCTGAAGCCGATCTGGAAGGGCACGCTCGAAGCCGGTTCCAAGGCGGATGTCGATGCCGCGCTCGCCCGGCTCCAGGGCCTCAAGGTCGATTTCGTCAAGATCACGGACAGCACACTCGATCCGCAGCTCTTCCTCTATGCCGTCGCGCGCGCCAAGGCGCTCGGGCTCCGCAGTTCGGGGCATATCCCGATGGCGCTGACCGTGCGGCAGGCGGTGGATGCCGGGCTCAGTTCGATCGAACATCTCGATTATGCGCGCCATCCCGGATCGCCCGACGAAGCGGCGATCGCCGCCGATTTCGCCGCCGGCCGCATCAACCGGGCCGAAGCCAACCGCCGGCTTGCCACCAGCTTCGATCACGCGACCGCGATGGCCGCCTATCGCCGTTTCGCGGCCGATGGCCTGGCGGTGACGCCGACGCTCAACGGCAGCCGCATCATCGCCCATCTCGACGATGAAGATCACAGCCACGACGCCTATCTGGCCTATATCGGGCCGAAGCTGCGCAAGACCTATGACTGGCGGATCGAGCGCGCGGCCAAGGCCACCCCGGCCGAAATCGCCGCGCGCCATGCCGATATCGAACGCGTCGGCGCGATCCTGCCGATGCTGGTCGAAGCCGGCGTGCCGATCATGGCGGGCACCGATGCCGGCTTCCTCAACTCGTTCAACTATCCCGGCATCGGCCTGCACGATGAACTCGATCTGTTCGTCGCCAAAGGGCTGACGCCGGCGCAGGCGCTCACCGCCGCCACCCGCGCCGGCCCGGCCTGGTTCGGCAAGCTCGATCGCTATGGCGCGATCGCGCCGGGCAAGGTCGCCGATATCGTGCTGCTCACCGCCAACCCGCTCACCGATATCCACGCCACCCGGGCGATCGACACGGTGATCCTGCGCGGCCGGGTGCACGATCGCGCCGCGCTCGATGCGATGCTGGCCGAAGCCCGCGCCAAGGTCGCCGCATGGAATGCGGAAACCGCGCAATGATCGACCGGCTATTCGTCGATGGCCGGTTGCCCGATGGGCGACAGGCCGATCTCGCGGTCCGCGACGGGCGCTTCGTCGCCATCGGCGATGTCGATCCCGCCGCCCGGCCACGCGACAGCATCAACCTTGCCGGCCGCACTGTCCTGCCCGGCTTCGTCGACGGGCATATCCATCTCGACAAGAGCTTCGTCGGCGATCGCTGGCGCAGCCATGTCCGCGCGGCCAGCCTGCGCGACCGGCTGGCGGCGGAAAAGGCGCTGCTCGGTGAAGCCCGCCCGATCGCCGAACGCGCGTCGGCGCTGATCGCCAAGGCCGCGGGCTTTGGCACCATCGCGATGCGCAGCCATGTCGATGTCGATGCCACCACCGGCCTCGCCAACCTCCACGCGGTGATGGAAGCGCGCGCCGCCTGGGCCGATCGCGTGACGATCGAACTCGTCGCTTTCCCGCAGGCCGGGATCCTCACCTGCCCTGGCACCGCCGACATTCTGGACGCTGCCGTGCGCGAGGGCGCCGACGTGATCGGCGGGATCGATCCCACCACGCTGGACGGCGATGCCGAAGCGCATCTCGACGTGGTGTTCGGCATTGCCGACCGTCGCGGCGCCAAGGTCGACATCCACCTCCACGAACCGGGCGAAGGCGGCATCGCGCAATTGCTGCGCATCGCCGGGCGCACCCGCGCGCTCGGCCTCGCCGGCCGCGTCGCGGTCAGCCATGCCTATGCGCTGGGCGACGTCGCGGATGATGTCGTCGCCTACACCGCCGACGTGCTGGCCGAAGCCGGCGTCGCGATCATGACCAACGCCCCCGGCGATCGTGCCTTCCCGCCGGTGCTGCGCCTCCACGCCGCCGGCGTCCGGGTATTTTCGGGCAACGACAATATCCGCGATGCCTGGTGGCCCTACGGCAATGGCGACATGCTGCAGCGCGCGATGCTCGTCGGCTATCGATCGGGCTTCTACACCGATGATGAGCTGGAACTCGCGCTGGCCATGGCGACGGGCCATGCCGCCGCGGTGATCGGCCTCGACGGCCACGGCCTCGCCGTGGGGGCGGAGGCGAATTTCGTCGCCGTCGCTGCCGACAATGCCGCCGCCGCCGTGGCGGAGGTGCCCGCCGACCGCCTGATCGTCCGCAAGGGAGAGCTCATCCGTCGCTGATCGTCGCCCCGCCTTGACAAGTGCTCGCCATTATTAGTGAATGTCATTCAATAAGCGACATCAGGGGATCATGGCATGGCGGGGCAGATCAAGACGGCGTTCATCACCGGCGCGAATGTGGGTCAGGGCAATCTGCTCACCAAGGCGCTGGCCGCGCGCGGCGTGCGCGTGTTCGCAGGCGTGCTGCCCGGCGCGCCGACCGATCTGGTGGATACCAACCTGATCACCGTCATCGATCAGGACGTGTCGAGCACCGAATCCGTCCGCGCCAGCGCCGAACGGGTCAAGGCCGCATTGGGCGATGAGCCGCTCGATCTGCTGCTCAATGTCGCCGGCGTCGCCAATATCGCGGTCGGCGTGATCGAAGGCGTGAAGATCGAGGATGTCGAACGCATCTTCCAGATCAACACCTTCGGCCAGTTGCGTGTCGTGCAGGCCTTCCTGCCGATGCTGCGCAAGTCGAAGCATGGCCGCATCGCCAATTACAGCTCGGGTGCGATCATCGCCAATCCGGTCGGCGCCGGCCCCTACAACATGACGAAGCACGCGATCCACGGGATGACGCTCACGCTCCGCCACGAATTGTCGGCCTTCGGGATCGAGGTCACCTCGATCCTGCCGGGCGGCGTGCTCACCGGCATGTCGGCCAATGCCCATGCCAACACCCGCAAGACATGGAACGCCCAGCCGGCCGACGTGCTCGCCGTCTATGATCCGCCGCTCGGCAATGTCGTCCAGCACGTCCTGCCCGACATGCTGGAAAAAAGCGGCAGCACGCCCGATTATGCGGTGGCCGAAATGCTCAAGATCATCGATCTGCCGAAGTGGAAGCCGATCCATTATGTCGGCAAGGATGTGAAGCCGATGGGCCTGCTGCGCCGGCTCCTCTCCGACAGCCAGCTTGAAAAGGCGATCCGGTCCAGCTTCAAGATCCCCGCTGCCGCATAAACAACTGCAATCGCATGGAGTTTCGACAAAGGTTGTTTGTCGAAACTCTCTTGCCGGGGGGCCGATGCTTCGCAAGGTGCCGCATCGCAAACCATAAACCGGGTCCGTCGATGCGCCTTTCCGCCTGCCTCACGCTTGCCACCTGCCTGTTGCTCAGCCTTCCCGCCGCCGCCCAGAAAGCCGATGCGCCCAAGAGCGCGGCGGACGAGGTGGAAAAGAAGGTCGCCGCCGACATCGCCGAAAATTGGGCGACGGCGCCCGTGGCCGAAGTCACCAAGTCCAAGTCGATGAAGGTATCGGTCGGCGGCAAGACGATCGGCTACACCGCCACGGCGGGCACGCTCACCATCCGCAACGCCGCCGGCAAGCCGACCGCGAGCATCTTCTACACCGCCTATACGGCGCCGGCCTCGGGCGGCAAGCCGCGCCCGGTGACCTTCATCTACAATGGCGGCCCGGGTTCGGCGAGCCTGTGGCTGCGCATGGGCTCCTTCGCCCCGGTGCGCGTGCGCACCACCGATCCGCGCGCCGTGGCGCCCGCGCCCTTCCATGTCGATCCCAATCCCGACACGCTGATCGGCAGCACCGACATGGTGTTCATCGATACGGTGGGTTCGGGCTATTCGCGCATCCTGGGCGATGCCAAGCCGGCGGAATTCTACGGCGTCGATCAGGATGTCGATGCCTTCGCCAAGGCGATCACCCGCTATGTCATCAAGAACAAGCGCTGGGGCGATCCGAAATATCTGCTGGGCGAAAGCTATGGCACCACCCGCTCGGGCGCGCTCGCTTATCAGCTGGAGGATCAGGGGCTCACGCTCAACGGCGTCATCCTGCTTTCGTCGATCATGAATTACGGCATCCGCCAGTCGGGTTTCGATAATATCCATGTCGGCTATCTGCCGACCTATGCGGCGACCGCCTGGTATCATAACCGCGTGACCGACAAGCCGGCGGACCTTGCCACCTTCGTCGAACAGGCGCGCGTCTTCGCCAATGGCGCCTATGCCGCCGCGCTGGCCAAGGGACAGGACATTCCGGCCGAGGAAGAAGACGCCGTCGCGCGCGAACTGAGCCGCTTCACCGGCCTGCCGGTCGATTATCTCAAGCGCGCCAATCTCCGCGTCGATCTCGGCCGCTTCCGCAAGGAATTGCTGCGCGATCAGCGCCTCACCGTCGGCCGCTTCGATTCGCGCTATACCGGCATGGATGACGACGCCGCCGGCGAAACGCCCGAATATGATGCGTCCAGCACCGGCATCACCGGCGCATATATCAGCACCTTCCAGGATTATCTGACGCGCGAGCTTGGGTACGAAACCGAACTCACCTATCGGCGCAGCGCGCGCGAAGGCGGCGATTTCAAGTGGGATTGGTCGCACCGCGCGCCCGATGATCGCACCCAGAATGTCGCGGACGTCACCGCCGACCTGTCGGCCGCGATGCGCATCAACCCGCATCTGCGCGTCCTGTCGCTCAACGGCTATTACGACATGGCGACGCCCTTCTTCTCCACCGAACGCGATCTCAAGCACATGATGCTCGCGCCGGAACTGCGCCCCAATCTGCAATTCCGTTATTATCCGGCGGGCCACATGGTCTATCTCAACCCGGATGCGCTGCGCACAATGCGGCAGGATCTCGAACGCTTCTACGCCGAAGCCGCGCGCTGATTCCGCCATGCGGGAGGGTGGCTCCGGCCGCCCTCCCCGATTGACGCGGGCCGCAGGCCATGCCGTTATCGCGTCATGGGCGATATCGAGCTGTTCCAGCGCCTCGCGCTGGCCATCGCGATCGGGGCCGTGGTGGGCGTCGAACGCCACTGGCGCGAACGGGATATTCCACTCGGCCAGCGCACGGCGGGCATCCGCACCTTTGCGCTCATGGGCCTGTTCGGCGGCATCGCCGCGCTGATCGAACGCGAACTGGCTTCGGACGGGCGGCCCGCCGGCATCGTCCTCGCCACCTTCTTCGCCGTGCTCACCAGCGCCGTCACCCTGCTCCGCTATCGTGAGACGGCCGAACGTGGCGGCGTGTTCAGCGTCACCAGCGTCGTCGCGGTGATGCTCACCTACGCGCTCGGCGCGGTCGCGGTGCTCGGCAACGTGCAGATCGCCTCGTCCGGGGGCGTCGTCCTGCTCACCGTGCTGGCCAGCCGGGAATTCTTCCACAAGGCGATGCGCAAGCTGCGCTGGGCCGAACTGCGTTCGGCCGTCATCCTGCTCGCGCTCACCTTCGTGCTGCTGCCCATCCTGCCGTCCGAACCGATCGGCCCTTATGGCGGCATCTCGCCTGCGCGCACGCTGATGCTGGTCATCCTCCTCGCGAGCATTTCGTTCGGCGGTTACATCGCGGTGCGGATGCTCGGCTCCGCCCGGGGCGAGGTGGCGGCCGGTGCGGTCGGCGGCATCGTCGCGGCGACGGCGGTCGCGGTCAACAATGCGCGCCGTTCCAAGCTGGAGGACGCCGATACCGCGCTCGCCGCCGGCGCCATCGCATCCAGCGCGGTGGCGCTCGTGCGCACCGGCGTGCTGGTGGCGACGCTGGCACCCGTGATCGTGCCGCTGCTCATCCCCGCGCTCGGCGGCGCCGCGCTGGTCATGGCCGCTTATGCCGCGCTGCTCGCGCGCAAGGGCGAACAGGACCATGCCGGCAAGGCGCCCAAGAACCCTTTCGAGCTGGATTCGGTGATCAAGATGGCGCTGCTGCTGGTCGCCATCACCTTCTTCGCCAAGGCGGCAAGCCAGATGTTCGGCGATGCCGGGCTGTTCATCGTCTCGGCCCTGTCCGGGCTGGCCGATGTCGACGCCGCCACCGTCACCGTCACCGGCATGATGGATCGCCTGTCCCCCGCCACCGGCGCCGAAGCGATCGGCCTCGCCATGCTGACCAACATGATCGCCAAGGCGGTCTACGGCTCGCTACTCGGCTCACGCCGCTTCAGCCTCCACGTCTGGATCGCCTCGCTCGCCGCCACCGCCGTCGCCGCCACGCTCTATTTCGCGATGGCATGAGCGTGAAAGCGGGCCTCCGGCGGGCTCACTGGGGCAGAAACTCGCCCGCATTCACGTCGAGCGACGCGCCGGTGATCGCGCGTGATCGCGGCGAGGCAAGGAAGGCGATCGCTTCGGCCACGTCGCGCGAGGTGGGGATATGTTGCAGGGGCAGCGATCGCGTCACCTGATCGCGCACGGTGGCGGCCGTGATGCCCTGGGCTTCGGCCATCCGCTCGAAGGCGGCCTGAAGCGGCGGCCCGTCGATATAGCCGGGCACCACGCTGTTGACCCGGATGCCGCGCGGCGCCAGTTCCATCGCCAGATAGCGCGCCGCCGCCTGCAATCCCGACTTGGCGATCGCATAGCAGCCGACTTCGGGCTTGTAGGTCCGCATGGCGACGCTGTTCACCATCACCACGGTGCCTTTGGACGCCTCGAGCGCCGGCAGCATGGCGCGGGTCATCCGCAGGATGCCCCGCACGTTCACGTCGAAGGCATCGCTCCAGCGCTCGTCCGCGACCGTATCGAGCAGCGTCCCCCAGGGCCCCATCTGAAAGGCATTGTTGACGAGAGTATCGACGCGCCCGAACCGTTCCGCCGCGACCCGCGCCACGGCCTCGCAATCGCCGGCCTGCGCGATGTCACCCGACACCGAGGCGATGTGACCGCCAGCGCCGCCGAGCTCTGCCTCGATGGCGCGCAGGCGATCGCCGTCGCGGGCGACCATCACCACCTTCACGCCCTCATCAACAAACAGCCGGACCAGTTCGACCCCCACGCCGGGGCCCACCCCCGATACGACCGCGACCTTGCCCTTCATGCCAGAAACTCCCCGGGAAACGCGGCGCGGATCGCCGATGCGGTGAGGCCATATTCCTCGGGCGCGATCGCCCTGCCCGTCTGCCCCGCCTTCAGCGTCAGGGCCTTGGCGCGAATGGCGTCGGCGGCTTCCGCCGTGAGGGGCTCGGCCAGGGCAGCGTAAACGTCGCGCAAGGTGGCCACGGGGTCGGCGCGCAGCCGGGTCATTTCGACATCGACCCATGGAACATCGGCGTTGCGGGCCCGCCAGTCCCGCAATTCGGCCGCGCATCGCGACCAGCATTCGAGCTGCAACTGGCCGACAAGCGCCTTGGGCACATCGGGTTCGGTGATCCGGCGGGCATGATGGACCAGCGCCGCCACCGACGGGATCACTGCCTCCGCCGGGCGGCGGGTGCAGATTGTTGATTTCCACTGAGAGCTGACCCGGGATTTTCACCGAGAAGTGACCCGCCTGCGGTTATGGTTTGGGTGTCATTGGTGGGTCAAGATGTGGGCTTCTCCTTTCTGGGTTTG
>NZ_FZOS01000007.1 GCF_900188165.1 Edaphosphingomonas laterariae
CTTGGCAGAAAGGCTTCAAGGTGGACGACTTTTACGCCGCCCGCAGCAGGGCTATCCCGCCGCTACCGTGGTCGAATATTGCTCCGCCGTTCTCACTTCCGGGCGATGCTTCTTGCTCGGCATTCCTTGTCTCCTTCGTAATCCAAAATATCATCAATTTTGGACCACTCAGAAGGGGGCAGATCACCCGCCCGCGAAGCCGTGTCCCTGATGCCCGCCATATCGCAGGCGGGCGTCAGCTCAGGTCAGGTCGTTGGTCGGGCGGCGATTGCCTGCTGCCCGTGCATGCGACGCCTTATCACCCGCCATATTTGACGGCGCAGCCATAGGGCTTGCTGCTGGCGACGGCCACCGGCTTGCCGGCCTTCACGTCGGAGAGCGCCGCGAGCACGAGGTTCTTGGCGGTCTTGATGTCGGCCGGGTCGGCCGTCGGCTTGTCGTCGATCGCGCCGGCATAGACGAGCGTGCCGGCGGGGTTGATCACATACATGTGCGGGGTCGTCTTGGCGTCATAGAGCTTGCCGACGACGCCCTTGGGATCGAGCAGATAGGCGGTGGCGTGCGCCTTTTCCTTCTGCTCGAAGGCCTGCGCCTCGGCGCCCGTCATATAGCCCTGCTTGCCGGGCGCGCCCGAATTGATGGTGAGCCACACCACGCCCTGCGCATGGGCGGCGGCCTGCGTCTTCTGCATGTTGCCGCTGTCATAATGCTTCTGGACGAAGGGGCAGCCGGGGTTGTTCCATTCGAGCACCACGGTCTTGCCCTTGAAGCTGGACAGCTTGACCGGCTTGCCGGTGGCGTCGGCGGCGATGAAGTCGGGGGCGGGCTTGCCGATCTGGACGGTCGCAACGGCGGGCGTGGCGATCACGGCGGCGGCGATGATGGCGATGGACGGACGGAACATGGGCATTTCCTCCTCGATGAATCAGGCGGCGAGCGCGGTCAGTATTCCCGGGGTGAGCACTTGCGGCAGCACCTGCGTCGGCTGGCCGGGGCGATAGAAGAGATAGAGCGGCACGCCCGAGCGCCCCTGCGCGCTCAGGAAGCGGCCGATCGTGGCGTCGCCATTGGTCCAATCGCCAACCAGCACCGCCACATTGGCGGCGGCGAAGGCTTCGGCCACTTCGGCGCGGTCGATCGCCGCCTTTTCGTTCACCTTGCAGCTCAGGCACCAGTCGGCGGTGAAATAGACGAAGACCGGCCGTCCCGCCGCCTGCAATTCGGCGAGCTTCGCCTCGCTGAACGGGGTGGCGCCCAGCGCACCGGCTTCCGCGACGGCGGCGGTGGCGGGTGCGCGCGGCACGCTCACCATCAGCGCCAGCGACGCGGCGAGCGCGGGGGCGAGCGGCCACCAGGCGGCGCGGCCGCCGGCCAACTGGCGCCGGCCGACCCACCACAGGCCGAGGCCCGTCAGTAGCGCGGCGCCAAGGCCGAGCGTCATCCCGTCAATGCCGGAAAGCCGACCCAGCAGCCAGGCCAGGCCCAGCGCGGTCAGGAACATCGGAATGGCGAGGATGCGGCGCAGGCGATCCATCCAGGCGCCCGGCCGGGGCAGCCTGCGGCGCAGCGCGGGGATGAAGCCGAGCGCGAGGAAGGGAAGGGCGAGGCCCAGCCCCAGCCCGGCGAAGATCGCCATCGCCGCCGTCGCCGGCAGCACCAAAGCCGCGCCGAGAGCGGCGCCCATGAAGGGGCCGGTGCAGGGCGTGGCGATGAAGGCGGCGAGCGCGCCGGTCCAGAAGGCGCCGTGGGTGCCGCGCTTGCTCGCCAGTTCGTTGCCGCCCACCACCGCCGGCAGCTCGAACAGTCCGGCCAGGTTGAGCGCGATCGCCGCCGTCAGCAGCAAGAGGACGAGGATGACGCGCGGATCCTGCAACTGGAAGGCCCAACCCACGGCTTCGCCACCGGCCCGCAGCGCCAGCAGGACGCCGCCGAGCACGAGGCATGTCAGCACGGCGCCGCCGGTATAGGCCAGCGCCTCCAGTCGCACTTCGCGCTCGTCGCCGCCGGCGCGCGCCAGGCTCAGCGCCTTCAGGCTCAGGATCGGGAAGACGCAGGGCATCACGTTGAGCAGCAGGCCGCCAAGGATCGCGCCGGCGAGCGCGATCGCGATCGTCTTGCCGCCACCCCCGCCCAGGCCTTCGCCGCCGCTGCCACCTTGGCCGCTGGCGGTGACGGGCGCGCCCGCGGCGGGCACTTCGCCGGGCCGGGCGCGCAGGGCAAGGCCGTTATCCTTGCCGATGCGCAGCACGCCATCGAGTTCGGCGATGTCGGCGGCGCCGGCGGCCGCCTTCACCTCGACGATCAGATCATCGCCATTGCGGCTCACCGCCTGCGGCGCGGCATAGTCGATCGCGCCATCGGTCAGCGGGAAGAAATAGACGTCCTCCACCGGCAGCTTCGCGGGCAGCGGCACGGCGATGCGGAAGGTTTCGCCCTTCAGCGCGAAACGGCCCTCGCTGCCCAGCGGCTTGGGCATGGCGGCGCGCCAGCGCGCGAAGCTGGTGGTCAGCGCCTGATCCGCCTTGCCATCGCCAACCGTCAGGTCGACCGCGATATCGGCCTTTTCGGGGACGCAGATTTCCTCGGTGCAGGCGAGCCATTTGGCCGTGCCGCGGATCGGCAGGCGGGTGCCGGGGGCCAGGCCGGCCGGAACCTTCAGCTCGATCAACTGGGCATATTCGCCTTCATAGACATAGTTCATCAGCCCGGCGATGATCAGCGTGTGCGGCACCGGATAGGTTAGCTCGCCCGCGCTCGCCCCGGCGGGGAGCGTCCAATCGATCAGGGTTTCGACGCCGCTGTCGCCGGGATTTTTCCAATAGCCGTGCCATGTCGGCGCGGGCTTCATCACCAGCGCCAGCGTGGTCGTGCCGCCGGCGGCCGGCGTCGCGCTTTCGGCGACCAGGCGGGGCTGGATGTGGGGCCCTTGCGCCAGCGCCGGCATCGCCAGCAGCATCGCGGCAAGGATCGTCATCAATCGGCAACCGAAGGCGGTCATCGGGGCTCCATTTCAACCAGACCCGGCGCTATAGCATTGCCGGGGCCACCACGCATACCGGGAGTGAGCATTTGAAACTGTGGCAAAGGGTTACGATCGCGGCGGCGCTTGCGGTCCCGGCGGTCGCGCAGGCCGAAGCGGCGGCCGAGATGGCGAAGCCCAAGCTGATCGTGGCGATTTCGGTCGACCAGTTTTCGGCCGATCTGTTCGCGGAATATCGCCAGCATTTCACCGGCGGGATGAAGCGGCTGGCCAATGGCGTCGTCTTTCCGTCGGGTTATCAAAGCCATGCCGCGACGGAAACCTGCCCCGGTCATTCGACGATCCTGACCGGATCGCACCCGGCGCGCACCGGCATCATCGCCAATAACTGGTTCGATCTGTCGCTGCCGCGCGACGACAAGATGGTCTATTGCTCGGAAGACCCGTCGGTGCCGGGCAGCAGCTCCGAAAATTATTCGGTGTCCCCCCAATATCTGAAGGTGCCCACGCTGGGCGATCGGCTGAAGGTGGTGGACAAGGCCACGCGCGTCGTTTCGGTCGCCGGCAAGGATCGCGCGGCGGTGATGATGGGCGGCCACGATACCGATCAGATCTGGTTCTGGGGCGGCAAATCCTATGTCACCTTGCCGGGCCGGACGGCGACGCCGCCCGCCACGGTGAGCCGGGTCAATGCCAGCGTCGCCGCGCTCGTCGCCCGGCCGGCCAAGGCCGCGCTGCCGGCGATGTGCCGTTCGCGATCGGTGGCGTTGCCGCTGGGGCCCACCAAGCAGGTCGGCGTTCTCGCCGATCGCAAGGCGGAGGATTTTCGCGGCTTCCGCGCCGCCGTCGATTTCGACGCGGCGACCGCCGATCTTGCCATCGGCCTGCTCGATGAAATGAAGCTCGGCCGTGGCGCGAGCACCGACGTGCTCACCATCGGCCTGTCGGCCACCGATTATGTCGGCCACACTTTCGGCACCGAAGGCGCGGAAATGTGCGCGCAGATGGTGGGGCTGGACGAAAATGTCGGCCGCATCCTCGCTGCGCTCGATGCCACGCGCGTCCCTTATGCCGTCGTCCTCACCGCCGATCATGGTGGCCATGACGTTACCGAACGCGCGCAGACGCGCGGTTTCCCGGAAGCGTCGCGGGTCGATCCGCAATTGCGTCCGTCGGTGTTCGGCGCGGCGCTTGCCGAGCAGTTCGGGCTTGATCCCAAGGCACGGCTGGTCTGGTCCGACGGGCCGTTCGGCGACTGGTATGTCGCGCGCGACATTCCGGCGGACAAGCGCCCGCTGGTGATCGCCACGCTCAAGGCCCGGCTGCTGGCGCACCGCCAGGTGGCGGATGTGTTCACGGCGGACGATCTCCGCCGCATGACGCCGCCGCGCCCGCCGGTGGAGGAATGGTCGCTGGCCGAGCGCGCCAAGGCATCGTTCGATCCCGAACGGTCGGGCGATCTCGTCGTCCTGCTCAAGCCCAAGGTGATGCCGATTTCCGATCCGTTGAAGGGTTCGGTCGCTACCCATGGATCGCCCTGGCAGAATGACCGGCGCGTCCCGATCCTGTTCTACCGCCCCGGCACCACGGGCTTCGAACAGCCGCTTTCGATCGAGACGGTGGATATCCTGCCGACGCTGGGCGCGCTTGTCGGCCTCACCATCCCGGCGGAGGAGATTGACGGCCGCTGCCTCGATCTCGACGCCGGCGCCGGCAATAGCTGCCGCTGAACCCCCTGCGCTGCCGATCGATCGGACGCGGCGTATTTGAAAGGATCGAACCGTGAAGATCATCGGCAGCTATGTCAGCCCCTATGTGCGCAAGGTGCTCGCCTGCCTTGCGCTCAAGGGCCTGGATTATGAGATCGATCCGATCACGCCCTTTTTCGGGAATGACGGCTTCGGCGAGATCAGCCCGCTGCGCCGGATTCCGGTGCTGATCGATGGCGATCTGGTGCTGTGCGACAGTTCGGCAATCTGCGCCTATCTGGACGAAGCCTATCCCGGCCATCCGTTGCTGCCGGCGGACGTGAAGGATCGCGCCCGTGCCCGCTGGCTGGAGGAGTTCGCCGATACGCGGATGGGCGACGTGTTCATCTGGGGCCTGTTCTACCAGCGTTTCGTCCATCCCGCCGTGTGGGGCGAGCCGGGCGACGCGGCCCGCGTCGAACGGACGCTGGCCGAGGATGCGCCTGCCGTGCTCGATTATCTCGAAACGCTGGCGCCGGCGCAGGGCTTCCTGTTCGGCGATATCGGGCTGGCGGACATCGCGATCGCTTCGTTCCTGCGCAACGCGGCCTATGTGGGGTTTGCGGTCGATGCGGCGCGCTGGCCGCTGACGGCGGCTTTTGTCGAACGCGTTCTCGCCCATGATTCGCTGGCGCACCTGCTGCCGTTCGAAGATGTGCAGCGGGACGCCAGCATTACCGGCCGCCGCCAGGCGCTGATCGACGCCGGTGCGCGCCTTGCCGAGCAATCGTTCGGCATGCGTACGCCGCGGGTGGGCATCATGAAGCTCTGAACGGCCCCTTTCCGCGTCGCAACAAATCGGCTATGGGGCCGCGCAAATCTACCCTCGTAAGATCGGATATTCATGAGCCTCCGCAACGTGGCCATCATCGCGCACGTCGATCATGGCAAGACAACCCTGGTTGATCAGCTCTTCCGCCAGTCCGGCACGTTCCGCGACAATCAGCGGGTCGAGGAGCGTGCCATGGACTCCAATGATCTGGAAAAGGAGCGAGGGATCACCATCCTCGCCAAGCCCACCTCGATCGAATGGCAGGGCCACCGCATCAACATCGTCGACACCCCCGGCCACGCCGATTTCGGTGGCGAGGTGGAGCGCATCCTCTCGATGGTCGACGGCGTGATCCTCCTCGTCGACTCGTCCGAAGGCGCGATGCCGCAGACGAAGTTCGTGACCGGCAAGGCGCTGAAGCTCGGCCTGCGTCCGATCGTCGTCGTCAACAAGGTCGACCGTCCGGACGAGCGCATCCAGGAAGTGCTGGACGAAGTGTTCGATCTGTTCGTGTCGCTCGACGCGACCGACGAGCAGCTCGATTTCCCGGTGCTCTATGCCTCCGGCCGCAACGGCTATGCCAATGAGGACCCGACGCTGCGCGAAGGCACGCTGACCCCACTGTTCGAAAAGATCGTTGGCCATGTGCCGCCGCCCGCGCTCGATCAGGATGCGCCGTTCAGCTTCCTCGTCACGCTGCTCGATCGCGACAATTTTCTCGGCCGCATCCTCACCGGCCGCGTCCAGTCCGGCGTGGTCAAGGTCAACCAGCCGATCCACGCGATCGACATGGACGGCAAGGTGATCGAGACCGGCCGCGCGTCGAAGATCATGTCGTTCCGCGGCCTCGATCGCGTGCCGGTCGACGAAGCGCGCGCCGGCGACATCATCAGCCTCGCCGGCCTCACCGTGGCGACAGTGTCGAACACGATCGCCGACACGTCGGTCACCGAACCGATCCAGGCGCAGCCGATCGATCCGCCGACGCTGTCGATGCGCTTTGCGGTGAACGATTCGCCGATGGCGGGCCGCGAGGGATCGAAGGTCACGTCGCGCATGATCCGCGACCGGCTGGAGCGCGAGGCGGAATCGAACGTCGCGATCAAGGTGACGGAGAGCGAGGACAAGGACTCGTTCGAAGTGGCCGGGCGCGGCGAACTCCAGCTCGGCGTGCTGATCGAAACCATGCGCCGCGAAGGCTTCGAGCTCGGCATCAGCCGCCCGCGCGTGTTGTTCGGCACCGATGAGAATGGCGCGAAGACCGAGCCGTATGAAACCGTCGTGATCGACGTGGATGATGGATTCTCCGGCACGGTCGTCGACAAGATGAACCAGCGCAAGGGAGAGATGACGGACATGCGCCCGTCGGGGGGCGGCAAGACCCGCATCACCTTCTCGGCGCCGTCGCGCGGCCTGATCGGCTATCATGGCGAATTCCTGTCGGATACGCGTGGCACCGGCATCATGAACCGGCTGTTCGAGAAATATGGCCCCCACAAGGGCAATATCGAAGGCCGCAAGAATGGCGTGCTGATCTCGAACGGCGTCGGCGAGGCGCAGGCCTATGCGCTGGGTCCGCTCGAAGAGCGCGGCATCCTGTTCGTCGGCCCGGGCGAGGCGCTCTACGAGGGCATGGTGATCGGCGAGAACGCCAAGACGGATGACCTTGAGGTCAACCCGATGAAGGCGAAGCAGCTCACCAACTTCCGCGCGTCGGGCGGCAAGGACGATGCCATCCGCCTCACCCCGCCGAAGAAGATGACGCTGGAACAGGCCATCGCCTATATCGACGATGACGAGATGGTGGAGGTGACGCCGAAGTCGATCCGCCTGCGCAAGCGCCACCTCGATCCGCATGAACGCAAGAAGGCGTCGCGCGCCAAAGCCGCGGCGTGATCCAAAAGGCCGGTCTCCCACAAGGAGGCCGGCCTTTTTTATGGGGCGTGCGGCCCGGCCGATCGGCTTGCGGATCGGCAATTGAATTCGGCCCCGCAACCTTTGCGCGCCGGCTGGCGTTGATGATGCTCCGGGCGCCGACATGGCGGCCCGGCGCCTCGGCCCTGACCGGCCACGCGATGCCAAAGGATGCGTCCCATGCAGCTTCCCGCCATCGCGCAATGCCGGTCGATTTCCCGGCGCGGAACCATGGCGGCGGCAACGCTGGGCCTGGCTATCGCTGCGCCGGCCGAAGCGCAGAAGGAAAAAGCGGCCGAGGATCCGACCAAGATCGCCACCAAGGCGGGCGTTTCCTATTCGGATGAGCTGTCCGTTTCCGGCTCGGTGGCGTTCGGCGCCAAGTTCAAGGTCAACGGCCGCGTTTCGGAATCGGGCCAGTGGTCGATCGGCGCGTCCTATCTCTTTCCCGTCGCGATCCTCACCTTCTCCGCCGCCCGGATCGAGCTCGATTCCGGGGTGGAACAGACGCGCTATTCGCTGGGCGGCTTCGTGCCGCTCACCGAACTGGGGCTCGATACGGGCAAATGGCGGCTCTTCGTGCCGTTCGGCTACAGCCATACCAACGGCAAGCAGCCGTCGATCGACATCGACCAGAATGAGGGCTTTCCGACCGAGATGAGCAGCAGCAGCGGCTATGTCGGCCTGTTCAGCATCCGCCCGCTGAACGAACATATCACGCTGCTAGCGGGCGGCAACGTCACCAATGGCACGAACGACTTTTCGGGCTATTCCGTCGGCGGCGGCCTGTCCTACCATCTCAGCGGGCGCGACACGGTGGGCCTATCCGGCAATTATATCGACAACAGCTTCGGCCAGCGAAAGCGCGTCAGCGTATCCTACCGCCACGAATTCTGAGGCGGGCGTTCGGTTGGGGGGGGCGTCGATTTCTCAACGGCAGGAAGGTGGGGTAAAATGGAGGGGCCCCCGGAACGAGGCGCAGCTTGTCGAGAATATCGGCGCGGTCGGCTGGCGGTTGGCGGACGAGCACATCGCGGCGCTCGACGCGGCAAGCGCTACCATGCCGCCCTATCCCTTCTGGCATCAGCGGAACTTCCCGATGCTGGCGGCGGAAGGGGCGGCATAGCCTGGCTGCCGCCACCCGCCGAGGCGGAAGATCAGCGCGTGGTGGCGACGATCTGGATACGCAGCGGGCTGCCGCCGTCGGCAATCTCCAACAGGCGATCGATATTGGGATGCGCGCCCGGACGGATGCGCGCATCCGCCGTATGTTCGGCAAACACGGCAAGGCCATGTTCGGCGGCCTGTGCATCAAGGGTGCCGAAGATCTGCGCGAGATATTGATAGACGGCGAGCGATCCCTGCTTGCCCGGCTGGTTTGCGATGCTGGCGACAACATTCCCATCGGCGTCGATAAGGTCGATACGCTCGACGCCATCGATCGGCGGCAGTTGCTGGAGATTGTCCTTGAAGGTCGCGCTTGCTTCGATCGTGGCCGGCATATTTTCGGATTCCCGCAATGAGTCGTTAGGTCGGGCTCTTACACCGCCCTCGATCATCCGCAATTGCGCCTGCCACTGGGACAGCAATCACCAACAAATGACGCGCGCGGGCCGTGTCCGGCCGGTTTAGAGCCAGCCGGCGGTGCGATAGCTGTCGGCAGTGGCCTTCAGCCCCGCGTGCGTTTCCACCTGCGGGCGCCAGATTGCCGCCGGCGGGCGGGCATCGGCGCCGACCACCCAGTCGGGATGGCAGAAATAGCGCACGCGATCGGGCGTCAGCTTGGCGCCCTTGCCGCGAAACAGGCCGTCGGCGGCGGCGGCGAGGCGCAACACGGGCGCGGGCACGGCGAACGTCTTGACCGGACGGCCGACGGCATCGCCGAGCGCGAGCGCGAATTCGCGATGATCCCAGCCGGCGGCGCGACCATCATCGGGTTCGTAGCGCTGGCCGATCGCGGCCGGCGCATCGACGAGATCGAGCAGCAGCCGCGCGAGATCCGACGCTTCGATCAGCGACAGGCGGCCGGCCGGGGGCAGGGTGACGAAGCCCTTGGCCGCCATGCGGAACAGTTCCAGCATCTCATGGTCGCCGGGGCCATAGACGGCGGGCGGGCGCACGATCGTCCAGTCGAGCGCGGAATCTTCCATCACCTTTTCCGATTCGGCTTTCGACCAGCCATAATCGGACAGGCGCGGTTCGCGCGCGGCGAGTGACGAGACGTGGATGAAGCGGCGGATGCCGGCGCCGTTCGCGGCGACCACCATCGCTTCGGTGCCGGCGATATTCCCCGCCGCGAAGCCCGACCGATCGGGCGCGTTGATCACGCCGGCGATATGGATCACCGCGCCGGCGCCGTCGCAGAGCCGGGCAAGCGCGTCATGATCGTCAAGCGCGCCGGCAACCCATTCCACCCCCGGCATCGGCGCCTGCGGCCCGCGGGCGAGCGCGCGGACGGGGATGCCGCGTTCGCCGGCGATCCGTAGCACATGGCCGCCGACAAAGCCGGTGCCGCCGGTGATCGCGATGGGCTTCACAGCAGGACCATATGGTCGCGATGGACGAGGGCGGCGCGCGGCGCGTAGCCGAGCAGGGCTTCCAGCGCGTCGGACCGGCGGCCGACGATGCGGGCGGCGTCGTCGGCATCATATTCGGCCATGCCGCGCGCGACGGGCAGGGCATCGGGGCCGATAATGTCCACCACGTCGCCGCGTGCGAAGCGGCCGTCGACGGAGGTGGCGCCGGCCGGCAGCAGGCTGCGCCCCTGGCCGAGGGCAGCCGCCGCGCCGGCATCGACATGGATCGCGCCCTTGGCGGTGAGCCGCCCGGCCAGCCACGCCTTGCGGGCCGATGCGCCCCTTTCCGCGACGAACACCGTGCCACGGCCGCCATCGGCGAACGCGGTCAACGGCCGATCGAGCTTGCCGGAGATAATGGCGAGGTGGGCGCCCGCGCTCATCGCGATCCGCGCGGCTTCCAGCTTGGAAACCATGCCGCCGGACCCCATGCCCGATGCCGATCCCGTGTCCGCCATCGCGCGGATGCCGGCGTCGATGCGGGTGACTTCGGGCACCAGCCGGGCATCCGGGTCGCGATGCGGGTTGGCGGTGTAGAGGCCGTCGATATCCGAAAGCAGCACCACGCCGCGCGCGGCGGCCGCCTGGCCGATCCGCGCCGCCAGCCGGTCATTGTCGCCGAAGCGGATTTCTGCGGTCGCCACCGAATCATTCTCGTTGATCACCGGCACGACGCCCAGCGTCATCAGCCGATCGAGCGTCGCGGCGGCGTTGAGATAGCGGCGGCGATCTTCCAGATCGTCGAGCGTGACGAGCATCTGCGCGGCGGTGAGGCCGCGTTCGCCCAGCAATTCCGCCCAGCAATGCGACAGCGCGATCTGGCCGGTGGCGGCTGCCGCCTGCGCATCCTCCAGGCTGGCACGTCCGCCCTTGGGCAGGCCCAGCCGCCGCGCGCCAAGCGCGATCGCGCCCGAAGACACGACCGCGACCTGCTGGCCGGCGGCGACGCGATCGGCGATGTCGGCGACGACGCCGGCCATCCAGTCGCGCCGCACCTGTCCGCTCGGATCGACCAGCAGGGCCGATCCGATCTTGATGACGAGGCGCGGGCAGGTTGCGGGGGCGAAACGGCCGGCGGGCATCAACGGCCCCGGATGCTCAGATCGGCGACCATTCGGATTCTTCCCCCTCGCCCTTGGGCTGTTCCACATCCGGCAGCGGCCCGATCGCATCGACCAGCCGATCGAGCACCGGATCCACGCCGATGCCCGCCGCGCCGGAAAGCAGCATCACTTCCTTGCCGCCGCTGGCCTTGGCCAGTTTCTTGACGATCTTCGCGATCGTCTTTTCGTCCACCGCGTCGATCTTGTTGAGCGCCAGCACCTCGGGCTTGTCGACCAGCCCGGCGCCATAGGCGTCCAGTTCCTCGCGCACGATATGATAGGCCTCGACCGGATCCTCGCCGCTGGCGTCGATCAGGTGGAGGAGGACGCGGCAGCGTTCGATATGGCCGAGGAAGCGATCGCCGATCCCCGCGCCGTCCGCCGCGCCTTCGATCAGGCCGGGAATGTCGGCGATCACGAATTCGCGCTCATGCCGGGTCACCACGCCCAATTGCGGGCGCACCGTGGTGAACGGATAATCGCCCACCTTGGCCTTGGCATTGGTGACGGCGTTGATGAAGGTGGACTTGCCGGCATTGGGCAGGCCCACCAGCCCGGCATCGGCCAGCAGCTTCAGCCGCAGCCACACCCACAATTCCTCGTTCGGCCAGCCCGTGCCGTGCTGGCGCGGGGCGCGGTTGGTGGAGGTCTTGTAGCTGGCATTGCCGCGACCGCCGTCGCCGCCGCGCAGCAGCACATGGCGCTGGCCGGGCGCGGTGAAATCAAGCAGCACGGTTTCCTTGTCTTCCGACAGGACCTGCGTGCCGACGGGCACCTTGATGACGAGATCATCGCCACCCGCGCCGGTGCGGTTCGAACCCGAACCGCCCTTGCCGCGCGGCGCGCGGAAATGCTGGGTATAGCGGAAATCGATCAGCGTATTCAGGCCGGCAATCGCTTCGAACACGATATCGCCGCCCTTGCCGCCGTTGCCGCCGTCGGGGCCGCCATATTCGATATACTTTTCGCGCCGGAAGCTGACGGCGCCGGGGCCGCCCGCGCCGGACCGGACATAGATCTTGGCTTGGTCAAGGAAATGCATGGTCGCGCATATAGCGAATAAGCGCGAAACGTCACCCCGCCTGATTCGACTCATGCAGCGCGTGGATCTGCGCCAGCATCATTTCGCGCGCGGTGCCGCGTGGCAGATCGAGCGCCTTGGCCATCGCATCGCCCATCAGCGCGTCGCCCAAGGCGGCCAGCACCAAGGTCAGCGTGATCGGACGGAGCGGGCGGCCCTGGAACGGGCCAAGTTCATCGATCAGACGGTGAATCGCCTCGACGATGGTGTCGAGCGCGCTGCGTTCGCCCGATAGCAGGGCCCAGGTGGCGAGCGCGCCGGCGCCTTCCTTGCCGAACGCGTCGAAGGTGAGATCGACGATCTCGCGCTGATCGGCCTCGCCAGCGCGGGCGCGCAGCACCACCGCGCCGATCTGGGCGGTGATCCGTTCGGCCATGCGCGCGGCAAGCGCCTGCTGGAGGCCGGCGGCCGATCCGAAATGGTGGAGGAGATTCGCGTGGGTGCGGCCGATTCGCGACGCGACCGCCTTCAGCGTCACGGCTTGCGGGCCTTCTTCGATCAGCAGGGCGCGGGCGGCTTCCAGTGCGGCGATGCGGCTATCCTCGGCGCTGAGGCGGGTGCGTGATATTGACATCAGTGTTAATAAGCCTATCCTGTCCCCATCCACGGAGGTTGCATGATGCCCGAAACCCCGAAAGATCTGACCATCACCCCCCGTGACCGCCGTTTCGGTCGCGGCAAGCCGATGGATCGTTGGTGGCTGGCGGGCGACCCGGTTGCAACCGCATTCTACAACGCTTTGTCGGTCACCTTTCCAAAGGGGGAAGGATTCTTCATCGACAGCGTGCGCAAGTTTCGCGATGGCGCGCCGCCGGTGCTGGCGGCCGAAATCGCCGCCTTCACCCGGCAGGAGGTGATGCACACGCGCGAGCATGTCGCCTTCAACCGCCGCGTCACCGATGCCGGCTATGATGTCAGCACGCTGGAGGAGGCTGTCGACCAGCGGCTCGCCTTCATCCGCTCAAAGCCGCCGATCGGCAGCCTGGCGTCGACCATGGCGCTGGAACATTTCACGGCGATTCTGGCGCACGAACTGCTGGCCGATCCCCGCCATCTGGCTGGCGCCGATCCGCAGGGCGCGGCGATGTGGCGCTGGCATGCGGTGGAGGAGATCGAGCATAAGGGCGTCGCCTACGACACCTGGCTCCACGCGACGAAGGATTGGCCGCGCTTCAAGCGCTGGCGGGTGAAGGCCAAGGTGATGCTGCTCGTCACCCGCAACTTCATGGTCGATCGCACGAAGGGCGTGCTCGAACTGCTTCGGCAGGATGGCCTTTCCGGCCCGCGCCTGTGGTGGCGGACCTTCTGGTTCGCTTTCGTGAAGCCGGGGATGATGCGCAAGATTCTCGCCGCCTGGCTCGCTTTCTTCCTGCCCGGCTTCCATCCGTGGAAGCATGACGATCGCGCGCTGATCGCCGCCGCCGAGACCGATGAGGCGCCGGTCGCGCTGGCGGCCTGAGCATTTCCCACAATAGAAAAGGGCCCTGTCCCCGGCATGGGGAGAGGGCCCTTGTTCCTTATTGCCTGCCGCCTCGGTTCAGGCGGCGAGGGCTGGGTTCACCGGTTCGCCCTGCGCGCCGGCCTGGCGGGTGAAGCGCGCGCAGGCGACATCGCGGCCACGCGCGACGCTGCGCCGCATCACCACCTCGCCGGTGGGCTGGAAGCCCAGCTTGTACAGCACATTGGCCGAAGCCGGATTGTCCAGGAAATGGCCGGCGACCAGTTCGGCGATGCGCAGCGAATCATCCGCCATGCCGATCACGGCGCGCGCCGCCTCGGTGGCGAAGCCCAGGCCCCAATAGGGACGCGCGATCCAGTAGCCGAGTTCGATGGCGCCGCTGTCTTCGCGCTGCAGGCCGATTCCGCCGATCAGGCGGGGCGCGCCATGGGTGCGGGCGAAGATCAGGAAATCAGGCAGTTGCGGGTCGCGCGCCATGCCGATGTAGCTGCGCGCATCCTCCATGCGATACGGCCAGGGCACACGCGCAAGATTGCGCACGACCACTTCGTCGCCAATGGCGGCGTGCAGCGCGGCGTCATCCTCTTCCCAGGCGGGCCGCAACAGCAGCCGTTCGGTTCTCGCAAACATGGGTTCTACTCTCCCGTCTTTTCGCCGTGCTTATGCCCGAAAAGGGTTACAGCGCGACGACATGTGGAGAGGGAGACAGCAAAAAGGGAGGCGGTGCGACCCGTCTCCCTCACGGTCCATCGAATGGACCTTTCGGGTCGCCCACTGGACGACCCGAAAACCGGTTCGTCCGTTACTCGGCGGCTTCCGCCACCGCGTCAACGCTCACATATTTCCGGCCGAGCTTGCCTTCGTGGAAGGCCACGCGGCCGGCGGTCAGCGCGAACAGGGTGTGATCCTTGCCCATGCCGACATTGCGGCCCGGGTACACCTTGGTCCCGCGCTGGCGAATAATGATGTTGCCGCCGATCACTTCCTGACCGCCGAACTTCTTCACGCCGAGGCGACGGCCAGCCGAATCGCGACCGTTGCGCGAGGAGCCGCCTGCTTTCTTATGTGCCATTTTCTATACTCCTACGCTGGGCTCAGGCTTCGGCAGCCGCAGGCGCGTCGGCCTTCTTCGACGCCTTCTTCGCCTTCGGGGCTTCGCCGCCGATCGACAGGATCTTCAGGATCGTGTGCTGCTGGCGGTGGCCGTTGCGGCGGCGATAGTTGTGGCGGCGGCGCTTCTTGAACACGATCACCTTTTCGCCCTTTGCCTGGGCGATGATCTCGGCGGCAACGGTCAGGCCGTTGACGTCCTTCAGTTCCGAACCTTCGCCGGCGAGCAGCACGTCGCTGAGCTGCACGGTCGAGCCCGCGTCACCCGCGATCTTCTCGACGACGATCTTGTCTCCTGCGGCAACGCGATACTGCTTGCCGCCCGTGCGCACGATTGCGAACATGGCCCTCATCTTCTTCAAAAGCTGGTACCCACGCAAGGCCAAGGCTGCGGCCTAGACCCCCGCATTGGGAAGGCCGCGCTGCTACTGGAAGCCCGCCCATCTGTCAACGTCATAGCGCGGATTGGCCGGGATCGACCGGGCGATGGACCGGACGAAAGCCGCGCCGATCGGGGTTTGACTGCGGAAAACCCGCCGTTAAGGGGAGGTAGCATGATCGTTAAGCACTTTGAACGCCGTGGCCGCCCCGGCAAAGCTGCCCCCCGTGGCTGAGGCCGATCCGCGCAAGGATATCCTCCACGATACCCGGCCGGGCATGGCCGATTCGGGCGTTTCGCGCGCCCGGCGCTCGTGGAAGCGCGGGGCGATCGTGGGGGCGCTGCTGCTCGGCGCCGCGACGGCTTATTCGCTGACCGATTTCGACGAAGACAAGTGGATTCCCGAACAGGCGCCGCGCGCGCCGGAACGGGCGCGGGTGGCGATCACGCCGGGCGTGCCGACGCCGGGGGCGCACCTGGTGGATTATGCGCGGCTCGATGCGCGGCTCAACCGGCTGGTCGAGGCGAAGGATATGGTCGGCCTCGGCATCGCGGTGGTCGAAAAGGGGCAGATCAGCTTCGTGAAGGGCTATGGCCTTACCGAAGCGGGCGGCAGCGAGAAGGTGTCGACCGGCACGGTGTTCCGCTGGGCCTCCTTGTCCAAGGGCGTCGCCGGCACGCTCGTCGCCAAGCTGGCGGAGGAGGGCAAATTCTCGCTCGCCGATCCGATCGGTAAATGGGCGCCGTCGCTGAAACTGCCCAATAATGGCGAGAATCTCGTCTCGCTGGCCGATCTGCTCGCCCATCGCACGGGCGTCGTCCACAATGCCTATGACGACAAGCTGGAAGGCGGCGTCGATCCGCACGTCATCCGCACCGAGCTTGGCGCGCTCGACGCCTATTGCAAGCCGGCGACCTGCCACACCTATCAGAATGTCGCCTTCGACGCGGCGAGCGAGGCCGTCGCCAACGCCACCAAGCGGTCTTACGCCGATATGGTCGCGCGCAAGCTGTTCGTGCCGCTGGGCATGACCAGCGCCACCGTCACCCGCGCGGGGCTCGAAGGGTCGGCCAGCTGGGCGCGGCCGCATGTCGGCCACCGGACGCTGAAGGTGGAGGACGCTTATTACAAGGTGCCGGCCGCCGGCGGCGTGAATTCGTCGATCTTCGATCTCGGCCTGTGGCTGCAGGCGCAGATGGGCGGCGATCCGCAGGTCGTTTCGCCCGCCGTGCTGGAGGTGATCCACACCCCGCGCGTCTCGGTGGAGCGGCGCCACGCCCGTTCGCGCTTCGATCGCGACGTCACCGACCAGCGTTATTCGATGGGCTGGCGCGACATGTTCTACGATGGCCATCACATCGTCGGCCATCGCGGCGCGGTTGCCGGCTATCGCTCGCTGGTCTTCTTCGACCCCGTAACGAAGAACGGCGTCGCGGTGCTGTGGAATTCGCAGAGCAGCAAGCCGCTGGGCGTGCAGAACGAGGTGTTCGACATGTTCTACGGCCGCCCGTCCGAGGATTGGATGGAGCTCGACAAGAAGGAAAATCGCGGCCGCTGAAACAATGTCTGGCCCGTCGGACGCTTGAAAATCGGGGGGGAGGGCATAAAGCGTGTCGCACTATGACCGCACCTCGCACCCTGTACGAGAAGATCTGGGACGCGCATGTCGTCGAACGGCGTGACGACGGCACCTGCCTGATCTTCATCGATCGCCATCTGGTTCACGAAGTCACCAGCCCGCAGGCCTTTGAAGGGCTTCGTTCGGCCGGGCGCAAGGTGCGTCGTCCCGATCTTACCCTTGCGGTGCCCGATCATAACCTGCCGACCACGCCGCGCGTGGGCGCCGACGGCGAACGGCTGCCGATCGCCGATGTCGAGTCGGCCCAGCAGCTCGCCGCGCTTGAAAAGAACGCGCCCGCCTTCGGCATCCGCTATATCGACGCGATCGCGCCCGAACAGGGCATCGTCCACGTCGTCGGGCCGGAACAGGGCTTCTCGCTGCCGGGCACCACCATCGTCTGCGGCGACAGCCACACGTCCTGCCATGGCGGCCTCGGCGCGCTGGCCTTCGGCATCGGCACGTCGGAGGTGGAGCATGTGCTCGCCACCCAGACGCTGCTCCTGAAGCCGTCGAAGACGATGGAAGTGCGCGTCGACGGCAAGCTCGGCTTCGGCGTCAGCCCCAAGGATGTCGTGCTCGCCATCATCGGCAAGATCGGCGCGGCCGGCGGCACCGGCTATGTCATCGAATATACCGGCAGCGTGTTCCGCGAGATGTCGGTCGAAGGGCGGCTCACCGTATCCAACATGTCGATCGAGGGTGGCGCGCGTGCCGGCCTCGTCGCGCCGGATGACACCACCTTCGCCTATCTGAAGGGGCGGCCGATGGCGCCCACGGGTGAGAATTGGGACAAGGCGGTTGCCTGGTGGCGCTCGCTGGCGACCGATCCGGGCGCGCGCTACGACAAGGTGGTCACGCTCGATGCCGCCGATATCGCGCCCAGCCTCACCTGGGGCACCAGCCCCGAGGATGTGGTGCCGATCACCGGTGTCGTGCCCGATCCGATGAGCTTCGCCGATCCGTCGAAGCAGGAAGCCGCCCGCAAGTCGCTCGACTATATGGGCCTCGCCCCCGGCACGCGGATGCAGGACGTGGCGGTAGAGAATATCTTCATCGGCAGCTGTACCAACAGCCGGATCGAGGATCTGCGCGCCGCGGCCGAGGTGGCGAAGGGGCGCCATGTTGCATCGAACATCCGCCAGGCGCTGGTCGTGCCGGGCTCGGGCCTCGTCAAGCGGCAGGCCGAGGCCGAAGGGCTCGATCGCATCTTCATCGAGGCTGGTTTCCAGTGGCGCGAGCCCGGCTGTTCGATGTGCCTTGCCATGAACCCGGACAAGGTGCCCGCGGGCGAACGCTGCGCATCGACCAGCAACCGCAACTTCGTCGGCCGGCAGGGGCCGGGATCGCGCACGCATCTCGTGTCGCCGGCGATGGCGGCGGCGGCGGCGGTCACCGGGCGGCTGACCGACGTGCGCGATCTGCTGGGAGCATCGGCTTGAAGCGGCTTGCGGCGCTTGCGGCGGGCCTCGCGCTCGCCGCCGCCGCGCCTGCCACTTCGGCCACGCCCGCCACCCCGCCGGAGATCAAGCTGTGGCGGCTCGATTGCGGCCACGTCACCAATGCCGATCTCGACATGTTTGCCGACAGCTATGCGCTGGCCGGCAAGCGCAAGGATCTGGTGATCAGCTGCTATCTGGTCCGCCATGGCAATGATTATCTGTTGTGGGATGCAGGTTTCGGCGCGGAACTGGCCGGCCGCGTGCAGCAAGGTCCGCCGGAAATCACCAGCAGCCTAAAGCGCACCATCGTGGATCAACTGCGCGATATCGGCGTGAAGCCCGAACAGGTTCGCCATGTCGGCATCAGCCACATGCATTATGATCATGTCGGTCAGGCGGCGAGCTTTCCCACGGCGACCCTGCTGATCGGGGCGGAGGATCTGGCGATCCTGTCGGCGGGGCCGGAGAAACCCTTGCTCGAACCGAAGCGGCTTGCCCCGTGGATCGCCGGCAAGGCGCCCAGGGAGGCGGTGGTCGGCGACAAGGATGTCTATGGCGACGGCAGCGTCGTCATGCTCACCACGCCGGGGCATACGCCGGGCCATCATGCGCTGCTGGTGCGGCTGAAGAACAAGGGCCCGGTGCTGATCACCGGCGATCTATATCATGTGGCCGAACAGGTGCCGCTGCGCGCCGTGCCGCGTTTCAACATGGATCGGGTGCAAACCCTGTCCAGCCAGCAACGCTTCGGCGCGATCGCCGATGCGCTGAAGGCGACCGTCATTATCGAACATGAGCCGGCCGACGTGCCCAAGCTCCCCGCATTCCCGGAGGCCGCGGACTGATGGAACCGATCACCACCGTTGAAGGCCGCGCTTTCCCGCTCGGCCGCAAGAATGTCGACACCGACGTCATCATTCCCGCCCATTATCTGAAGACGATCACGCGCGCGGGCCTCGGCAAGGGCGCGTTCGAAACCATCCGGGCCGAACCCGGCAATGTGTTCGACGATCCGGCCTATGCCGGTGCGCCGATCATCATCGCCGGCGACAATTTCGGCTGCGGATCGAGCCGCGAGCATGCCGCCTGGGCGCTGGGCGACATGGGCGTGAAGGCGGTGATCGCGCCCAGCTTTTCCGACATCTTCTCGGGCAATGCGTTCAAGAACGGCATCGTCACCGTGGTGCTGCCGCAGGAAGCGGTGGACCGGCTGCTCGCAGTGGCGAAGGACCATCCGATCACGATCGATCTGGAAAGCCGGACGGTGACGACGCCGTTCCAGGATCGCTTCACGTTCGAGATCGATCCCTTCCGCCGCGATTGCCTGATGAACGGCCTGGACGAGATCGGCCTGACGCTGGCGCGCGACGCCGCGATCGCGGCCTATGAAACGAAGATCGCGGTCGAGCGGCCCTGGCTGGCGAATTGAACGCTGCCGCCGACCACCATGCCGGCATGCTGAGCTTGTTTCAGCATCCATTGCCGCAACAGTCCGGTTTCGCACGGAGCGGCAATGGATCCTGACCGCCGTCAGGATGACGAAAACGAAAAGCACGAACGGGAGAGAATCGCATGAAGGCCCTGCTGTCGACCGCCGCGGGCGGACCCGAGACGCTGGAACTGCTGGAAATCGCCGATCCGGCGGCGGGGCAGGGCCAGTTGCTGATCGCGGTGAAGGCCTGCGCGATCAACTATCCCGACGTGCTGATCATCGAGGACAAATATCAGTTCAAGCCGCAGCGCCCCTTCGCGCCCGGTGCCGAGGTTTCAGGCGTGGTCGAAGCGGTCGGCGAAGGGGTTGAAGGCTGGTCGGTCGGTGATCGCGTGGTCGCGACGACGGGCCATGGCGGCATGGCCGAAAAAGTCGTGGTCGATGCGGTCAAATGCTACAAATTGCCGGAAGGGCGCGATTTCGTCGAAGCCTCCGCGCTGCTCCTCACTTATGCCACCACCATCCACGCGCTGCTCGATCGCGGGCGGCTGAAGGCGGGCGAAACGCTGCTGGTGCTGGGCGCGGCCGGTGGCGTCGGCCTTGCCGCCGTGGAACTGGGCAAGGCGTTCGGCGCGCGCGTCGTCGCGGCGGTGTCGAGCGAGGAAAAGGCCGCCGCTGCGCGCAAGGCGGGTGCCGATGAAGTCGTCCTTTATGGCCGGGCGCCGTTCGACAAGGATCAGTCCAAGGCGCTGGCCGAAGCGTTCAAGGCGGCCGTCGGCCCCGACGGCGCCGATGTGATCTACGATCCGGTTGGCGGCGATTATGCCGAACCGGCGCTCCGTTCGATCGCGTGGGAAGGGCGTTATCTCGTCGTCGGCTTCCCCGCCGGCATCCCCAAGCTCGCGCTCAACCTCACCCTGCTCAAGAGCTGCGATGTCTGCGGCGTGTTCTGGGGTGCGTGGGCGGCGCGCGACCCCAAGGCGAACCGCGCCCGCGTGGCGCAGCTTTTCGATCTGTGGGAAGCCGGCAAGATCGCGCCGGTGGTATCGGAAGTCTTCCCCTTCGCGCGCGGCGGCGATGCCATCGCCAAAATGGGCTCGCGCGGGGCCATCGGCAAGCTGGTGGTGAAGATTTCGGAATGACGACGGGCGCTTGCATCCGGTGGCGAGGCATTTAGTCTCGCCATCATGGATGGGGTGGAACAGGGGCGGCCGATAGCCGTCGAGGCGGCTTCGCTGGGGGCGCGGCCGCTGCGCTATTTCGATTTCGTGATGGCGGCCTTCGTCGTCATCCTCCTGCTGTCGAACGTGCTGGGCGCGGGCAAGGTCGCGGTGATCGACCTGCCGTTGGTCGGGCTGTGGCCGTTCGGCGCGGGCATCCTGTTCTTCCCGCTCGGCTATGTGCTGGGGGACATCCTGACCGAAGTCTATGGCTATGCCCGCGCGCGCCGCTGCATCTGGGCGGGTACGGTGGCGCTTCTGTTCATGGCCTTCATGTCCTGGGTGGTGGTGAAGCTGCCGCCGGCCGAAAGCTGGGGCGGGCAGGCCGCCTATGAACAGGTGTTCGGCCAGGTGCCGCGCATCGTCTTCGCGTCGATCTGCGCCTTCTGGGCGGGCGAATTCGCCAATTCCTATGTGCTCGCCCGCATGAAGGTGTGGACGCAGGGCAAATATCTCTGGACCCGCACGATCGGATCGACGGTGGTGGGGCAGGGCGTGGACAGCCTGCTTTTCTATCCGCTCGCCTTCTGGGGCGCGACGGGCTGGACCCATTCGCTGGTGCTGAAGGTGCTGGTTACCCAATGGGTGCTGAAGGTGAGCTGGGAAGTGCTGCTGACCCCCGTCACCTATGTCGTCGTCGGCTTTCTGAAGCGCCGCGAAGGCGTCGACATCTATGACGAGCAGACCAACTTCACCCCCTTCCGCGCCCGCCTCTGACGGCAACGGCGCTGGGTTATATTTGGCTGGTGCGCCGACCTTGCGGACAGAGCGGCGGCGATCAGATGGCGACGAGGCGATCGTTCCCGAGATCGTGGAGCAGGCTGACCATGCCGGCCCAGCCGATGCGGGGATCGAAATCGCTGGCATGGCGGCCGATCAGCGCCAGCCCGCTCTGGCAGCCGATGATCGCGATGCCGGTATCGAGCGCGTCCGCCAGCATCGCGGCGCGGCCGGGGAGGCCGGCGGCGGCATAGGCATCGGCATCGTCGCCTTCCAGCAGGCCGACCGCGCGTTCCTGGAGGAAGATGCGGACGCCCCCGCCGAGCGCTGCCTGCGCCAGCGCCATCACCAGGGCGGTGCGAAACCGTTCGCCATCGCCGCTGGCGACGATGATGCTAAGGCCGGTCACGCGGCGGTGCCGCAGCGGCAGCCGGGATCCTTGGGCAGGCCGAGCGTGCGGAAACGGAAGCCGAGGGCATCGACAAGCAGCAGCTTGCCGGCGCTGTCCGTGCCGAAGCCGGTGATCGCGCGGATCGCCTCCATCGCGGCGAGGCTGCCGAGCACGCCGGTGAGCGCGCCGAGCACGCCCTGATCGGCGCAGCTGGCATCGGGCCGATCGGGATTATTGCCGACGAAGCAGCGATAGCAGGGCTTGTCCGCTTCCCACCCCCGATAGACCGCCAATTGCCCTTCGAACTGGCCGACGGCGGCGGACACCAGCGGAATGCGCAGCGCGAGCGCGGCATCGGCGACGGCCAGCCGGGTCGCGAAATTGTCGCAGCCGTCGAGGGTCACGTCATGCCCCGCGAGCAGCGCGGCGGCGTTGGCTGGCGTGATCCGATCGGCAATGGCGGCGACGGTGACATCGGGGTTGAGCGCGGCGACGCGCGCGGCGGCGACATCGACCTTGGGCTGGCCGACATCATCGGTGCCGAACAGCGTCTGTCGCTGGAGGTTGGACAGCGCGACAACATCGTCATCGAACAGCGTGACATGGCCGACGCCCGCCGCCGCCAGATATTGCAGCGCGGGCGAGCCGATGCCGCCGGCGCCGACCATCGCGACGCGCGCGGCAAGCAGCTTCATTTGCCCGGCGCCGCCCACCTCGTGCAGCACGATATGGCGTGCATAGCGATCGAGCTGGGCGTCGCTGAGGCTCACGCGCGGGACACCCCGGTCGAACCGAAGCCGCCGAGGCCGCGCTGGGTGGTCGTGCTGAATTCGTCGACGACCACGAAGCTCGGCCGCAGGATGGGCAGGAAGACCAACTGGGCGATGCGATCGCCCGGTTCGATGATGATCGGATCGCGGCCCGGTGGATTGCGGTTCCAGGTGCTGATGAAGATCTGGTTGGCATAATCGGCGTCGATCGTGCCGACCGCCTGGCCGAGTACCAGCCCCTTCTTGTGGCCGAGGCCGGAGCGGGCGAGGAGGAAGGCGACCATGTGCGGATCGTTCATCAGCACCGCGATGCCGGACGGGATCAGCGTGGCCGGCGCCTGCGCCTCGATCGCCATCGGCGCGTCGATGCAGGCATGGAGATCGATGCCGGCCGAAAGATCGGTCTGATAGGCGGGCAGGCCCCATTCATGGAGACGCGGATCGACGATCCTGAGTTCGAGGGTCGGGCGCGGATCGGGGGTCATGCAGGTTCTCGGGCTGGGGAGGGAGCGATCGGGTTAGGGCCGGCGCCCGCACGGTTCAAGCGCCGAGCGCGCGCAGCAGCGTTTCCGCCAGCGGTTGCGACGAAGCGGGGTTCTGGCCGGTGAAGAGATTGCCGTCGCGGACGACGAAGGGGGCATCGGGCGGGCCGCAGCGGAAATCGGCGTCAAGCGTGCGCAGACAATCTTCCAGGACGAAGGGGGCAAGTGGCACAAGGCCGGCGGCTTCATCCTCGGCCCGGCTGAAGCCGGTGAGCGTGCGGCCGGCGACAAGCGCTGTGCCATCCGCCTTGCGCGCGGCGACGAGCATAGCGGGCGCGTGGCAGACGAGCGCGAGCGGAATCGCATCGGCGACCGCCGATTGGGCGAGGCCGATGGCGTGCGGATCATTGGCGAGATCCCACATCGGGCCGAGCCCGCCGGGAACGAAGATCGCATCGAAATCGGCGGCGCGGAGGCCGGCCAGCGATCGCGTGTCGGCCAGCGCGGCGCGCGCCTGCGGGTCGGCGCGGAAGCGGGCGACGGAGGGCGGCACGGGGGTGACGGCATCGCCGGTCGGATCGGTGGGCACCGGGCCACCTTTGGGCGATGCGAGGACGAGATCGGCCCCGGCACCGCGGAACACATAATAAGGCGCGGTGAATTCCTCGATCCACAGGCCGGTCGGCCTGTCGCTTTCGCCCATCCGGGCTTGCGAGGTGAGGAGGAAGAGGAGCCGCATCGGGCGAGGGCCTAGCTGCCGAGCGCGGCGGCGATCCGCTCGGCCAGCCGCATGGCGACCGCTTCCTTGGGCAGATCGGGCCAGCTTTCGACGCCATTGGCGGTGACGATATGGACGCTGTTATTGGCGCCGCCCATCACATCGCCCGACACGTCGTTGGCGACGATCCAGTCCGCGCCCTTGCGCGCGCGCTTGGCCGTGGCGTGTTCGACCACCTTTTCGGTTTCCGCCGCGAAGCCGACGACGAGCGCGGGCCGGCGGGGGTTGGCGGCAAGCCCCGCCAGAATGTCGGGATTTTCAGTCAGGGCGAGCGCGGGCGGCGCGCCATCGGCCTGTTTCTTGATCTTCTGGCCGGCGGCATCGACATGCCAGTCGGCGACGGCGGCGACCATCACGGCGGCGTCAGCGGGCAGCGCGGCATCGACGGCGGCGGCCATCTGGCGCGCGGTTTCCACATCGATGCGGGTCACCCCCGGCGGGGTGGGGAGCGTGACCGGCCCGGCGACGAGCGTGACGCGCGCGCCCAGCGCGGCGAGCGCACCGGCGATGGCGAAGCCCTGCTTGCCCGATGAGCGATTGGCGATGTAGCGCACCGGATCGATCGGTTCGTGCGTCGGCCCGGCGGTGACGAGGATGTGGCGCCCGGCCAGCGCCCCGCCTTGCCCGAGCGCGCGCTGGATCGCGGCCAGAATCGCTTTGGGATCGGGCAGGCGGCCGGGCCCGTATTCGCCACAGGCCATGGGGCCTTCATCGGGTTCCAGAATCTGGATGCCATCGGCGCGGAGCTGGGCGACGTTGCGGCGGGTGGCGGCGTGGCCCCACATGCGGACGTTCATCGCCGGCGCCGCCAGCACGGGCTTGTCGGTGGCGAGGAGCAGGGTGGTGGCGAGATCGTCGGCAATGCCCGCCGCCATCTTGGCCAGCAGATCGGCGGTGGCGGGGGTGACGACGACGAGATCGGCTTCGCGGCTGAGCTGGATATGGCCCATCTCCGCTTCGTCCTTCAGATCCCACAGGCTGGTGTGGACGGGCTGTTCGGACAGCGCGGCGAGCGTCATCGGCGTCACGAACTGCTGGCCGCCGGCGGTGAGCACGCAGCGCACCGACATGCCGGCCTTGCGGATCAGCCGCACCAGTTCGCAGGCTTTGTAGGCCGCGATGCCGCCGCCGACGATGAGAAGGATCTTCCTGCCCGTCACTTCTGCCTATCCCTGCCTCGGCCCTCAGACGTTGAGGAAGTTGAGGATTGCCATCGGCTTCGTCCATGGGGCCGATTGCCGCCTGAGTCGAGATGGGGCGTGGACGGGGCGGGCGCAACGGGCACCGTGCGAGCCTGGCCTGGCGGGTGGATGTAGGACAGGGGCGTCCGTTCGGAGGGCCTCAGGCCCTTAGTTCGGCCGGCGATGGCGCATGCTTCATCGCCATCTTCGGCCGATCGAAACGGGGGAGGAGACCGGTTGCGTCCATCGGGAAGCCGACCAGCGGATCGGCCATGCGCGCGCGCATGGCCTGCCGATCGGCGCTGGCGGCCACGAAGCGCAGTGCTGCCGATTCCGTCAGGCTGGTCGGCGCGTGGACGAAGGCGACGTTGGTCGCCATGTCCATCAGGTAGAAGGTCAGGCTTTCGAGGCCGGCCGCATCGTCCACCGGATTGCGCAGCGTGAGCGCGAAATAGCCCGCGCATTCGCCGTCGAGGATGAGGACGCCGGTGCCCGTCTTCACCTCTGTCCCGACCGAAAGGATCGAGGGGAAGATGAGGATGCCGTGGACATAATCGCCGAGCCGGGCGGCGGTGGCGCTGGTCGCCAGCAGGCGGCGGAGGACGGCCTGCGCGCTGGCGATGAGTTCGGCCCCCGACGATGCCGGCGCGGGCAGGGGGCGAAGCAGGGCCGCGGTGGCGATCAGCCCGCCAAGAGATGCGATGAAGCCCCGGCGGGGCAGGAGTGCGGCGTGACCGGCCGGCTGGCGCGCGATGATCGGCCGTCCAGGGGTGCCCTTTGCCACATCACGCTCCTTAACAGGGGCAGTGACAGTCTCATTTGGTTAACGAGGCGGCAATTGGGGGAAGTACCGAGGAGAGATGCCGGGTTTATGCCGATGTGGGGCGGCGTGGCGCCATGGAAAACGCCCGCCCCCCAAAGGGAGGCGGGCGCTGTTTTCCGATCGTGGCCGATCAGGCGTGCGAATAGCTGACGCGGGTCGACCGGCTGCGGCGCATGGCGCCACCCACCAGGCCGAAGCCCGAGATCATCATCGCCCAGGTTGCCGGTTCGGGAACCGCGCCACTGACGCCTTCATAGAAGAAGTCGCCGAACGCGAAGCCGTTTGCCCCCGGTGCCGCGGAAACGGTGAAGCTGGTGATCGGCCCGCCATTCCAGCCGAAGAACTTGGCGCCGGCCTGACCCGTCACCAACTGGTTCAGCACCGCGCCATCGCCGGTCGTCAGCGTGACGAGGAAGGAGGAGAAATCATTCGGCTCCGCGTAGAAACCGAAATTGTTCACCGCCGTGTTGAACGTCGTGGTGATCGAGTTACTGCTGACCGACAGCACGTCGCCGGTATAGCCGCAGCACCACGTTGCCCAGCCCGAGCCGATGCTGGGGATGCCGACGCTCTGGTCGAACGTCATCGTCGGGCCGCCATCCAGCGTGACGCTGGTCGTGCTGCCGGAACCATATTCGGTATCTTCCAGCCAGCCCGGCGTCAGCGCCTTCCAGGTATCCAGATCGCTGGTTACCGGAACCGACGCAAATGCGGGCGAGGCCATCACCGTGCCCGCGAGGAACATCGCTGCAATCAGATTCTTACGCATGGGTGCATCCCCTGTGATTGAGCAGAACAATCAACATGCGACCTTATCTGGTAGCGGAGCGGTGCAACCGAGCAGCTTTCCCCCACAAATGGGAGGAGATGACCGAGCAGCTTTCCCCGCAAATGGGAGGAGATGCTGCCCCCGTTTTCGTGTCAACGGACCAGAATCGCCCGCCCCAAAGCGGGACAAATTCCAAATCGGTTCGCGGGTCAGAGCAGGAAGTAGCTGGCCCCGGCGCCGGCGGCAAAAGCGGCAATCCCGACAAGCAGATAGCGCCACGGGCCGCCGATGCGGACGACCTGGATCTCGGCCAGCGGGGGCAGGGGCGGGGCGCCGCCTTCCGGCGGAAATTTCGCTTCGATCCGGCGAATGAGATCGGGAATCCGCGCCAGCGTGCGGAAATCCTTGCCGAGTCGGTCGGCGATCGCGGCTTCGGGCCCGAGTTCGGAACGCAGCCATTCGCGGACGAAGGGGGCGGCGGTTTCCCACATGTTGATATCGGGATCGAGCGCGGTGGCGACGCCTTCGACCATCACCATCGTCTTTTGCAGCAGCAGCAGATGCGGCTGGGTCTGCATGTCGAAATCGCGGGTGATGGCGAACAGCCCGTCGAGCATCTGGCCGACGGAGAGTTCCTTGACCGGGCGGCCGCGCATTGGTTCGCCCACGGCGCGCAGCGCGGTCGCGAATTCCGCGACATTGTGATGCGCGGGGACATATTGCGCCTCGAAATGAATCTCGGCCACCCGGCGATAATTGCCGGTGATCAGGCCGTAGATGATCTCGGCGAGCCACAGCCGCGCGCGCCGGTCGATCCGGCCCATGATGCCGAAATCGATCGCCGCGATCCGCCCGTCGGGCAGGACGAACAGATTGCCCTGGTGGAGATCGGCGTGGAAGAAACCCTCGGCGATCGCCTGGCGCAGGAAGGCGCGGACGAGATTGCCGGCGATCGTCGCCGGATCGTGCCCGGCCGCGATCAGCGCGTCGCGATCGGACAGCTTGATGCCGTCGATCCATTCGAGCGTCATCACCTTGCCGGCGGTGCGCTGCCAGTCGATCTCGGGCACGACGAAGGTCGGTTCGGCCTCCATCCCCTCCGCCAGTTCCGAGGCCGAGGCGGCTTCGCGGCGCAGATCGAGTTCGCGCGCCGTCCAGCGCTTGAAAGTGGCGATCACCATGCGCGGGCGCAGGCGCGCGGCTTCGCCGCCCATCGCCTCGACCTGGGCGGCGGCCCATTCATAGGTGTCGATGGCGCGCAGGAAATCGCGCTCGACGCCGGGGCGCAGCACCTTGACGGCAACCTGCTCGCCTTCGGCGGTGACGGCGCGGTGGACCTGCGCGATCGACGCGGCGCCCACGGGATCGGGATCGATCGACTGGAAGATATCCTCAATCGGGCGATGGAAGGCGGTTTCGATCTGCTCGCGGATCGCGGCGAAGGGCACGGGCGGCAGCGCGTCCTGCAGGCGCAGGAGGTCTTTCGCCGCTTCCTCGCCGACGAGATCGGGGCGGGTGGCGAGGCTCTGGCCGAGCTTGATCGCGGCCGGGCCGATCGCCTGGAAGGCATCGGCATAAGCCGGCACCTTGGGCACGCGCGCGCCGAAGCGGGCGATCCGGGCGAGGCGACGCACCGGCGGCGGGGTCAGCGGATCGCGCTCGATGCCTTGCAGGGCGCCATGGCGCGCCAGCGTGCGGCCCCACTTCAGGAGGCGGGCGATATGAACGATGGCGTGGGTCAAATCTTCCAGCCGCTATGAATGGCGACGACACCACCGAGAATCGGTTCGACTTTGGTCCGCACGAAGCCGGCGTCCGCGATCATCCGTTCGAAGGTCGGCATGTCGGGGAAGCGACGGATCGATTCGATCAGGTAACGATAGCTTTCCTCGTCATTGGCGAGGAGCTTGCCCATCTTGGGCACCAGCCGGTGCGAATAGCTGTCATAGACCTCGGCGAAGACCGGCCACTGATTGGTCGAGAATTCGAGGCAGAAGAAACGGCCGCCGCGCTTCAGCACGCGATGCGCCTCGCGCAGGGCGGCCGGGATGTCGGTGACGTTGCGGATGCCGAAGGCGATCGTATAGGCATCGAACTGCCGGTCGTCGAAGCTGAGCGTCTCGGCATTCTGTTCGGACCAGATCAGGCCGTGAACGCCCTTCTTCTTCGCGCGCTCCATGCCGACGCCGAGCATCGCGGGATTGATATCGGCCACCGTCACTTCGGCGCCGGAGGCGGCGTGGCGGAAGGCGATGTCGCCGGTGCCGCCCGCCATGTCGAGAATCGATTCGCCCGCGCGCGGCTTCACCCGGCGGACGAAGCGGTCCTTCCACAGCCGGTGCAGCCCGCCCGACATGGCATCGTTCATCAGATCGTAGCGCGACGCGACGTTGCGGAAGACGGCGCCGACGCGCTCTGTCTTCTCCTCGGGGCTGACGTCCGAATAGCCGAAGGATACCGTTTCCATGGCGGCAGGCTCTACAAGGGTTGCCGCTGAACGTCACGGCCCATATCGCAGGAAAATCATGCCCGAACTTCCCGAAGTCGAGACCACCGTCCGCGGGCTGCGGCCGCCGCTGGAAGGGCAGCGGCTGGTGACCGTCGATCCACGCCGGCCGGACCTGCGCCGCCCGATCCCGGCCGACCTGCGCCAGCGGCTGACCGGGGCGACGGTGACGCGGCTCGGCCGGCGGGCGAAATATGGCCTGATCGAAACCGATCGCGGCGACACGCTGATCTTCCATCTCGGCATGTCGGGCAGCTGGCGGATCGATCCGAGCGAAATCGGCAAGCACGACCATCTGGTGATCGAGACGGCGGCCGGGCGGCGGCTGGCGCTCAACGATCCCCGGCGCTTCGGTTCGCTCGACCTGGTGGCGACCGACGCGGTGGAGGATTTCCCCGCCTTCCGGGCGCTGGGCCCCGAGCCGCTGGGGCCGGGGCTGAGTGCTGCGCATCTGAAGGCGGCGTTCGCGGGGCGGGTGGCGCCGGTGAAGGCGTTGCTGCTCGACCAGCGGATCGTGGCGGGGCTTGGCAATATCTATGTGTGCGAGGCGCTGAACATCGCGAAGATCGCGCCGACCATCGCGGCCGGGCGAATCGGCGCGGGCAAGCTCGCAACGCTGGTGGATGCGATTCGCGACGTGCTGGCTGCCGCGATCGAGGCCGGCGGTTCGTCCTTGCGCGATTATGTCCAGCCCAATGGCGAGCTCGGCTATTTCGCCAACCAGTGGCGGGTCTATGGGCGCGAGGGCGAGCTGTGCGCCTGCGGCACGGTGATCCGGCGCCGCGTCGATAGCGGGCGATCGACCTTCTATTGCCCGCGATGCCAGCGCGGAACGGTTGACGCGGCGGCCTGAAAGTGTATGTAGCCGGCCTTCCCGGCGCGGGATCATCCCTGCGCCGCATCCCATTTTGATCTATTGAGGACGAGCATGGCGAACACGCCGCAGGCAAAGAAGCGCATCCGCCGGAACGAGCGTCGGGCCGAGATCAACGGCGCGCGCGTGGGCCGCATCCGCACCTTCATCAAGAAGGTCGAGTTGGCCCTGACCGCCGGTGACAAGACTGCCGCGACTGCCGCGCTCGCTGCCGCCCAGCCGGAAATCGCCCGTGGCGTTTCGAAGGGCGTGCTCCACAAGAACACCGCGTCGCGCAAGTTCGCGCGGCTGACCAAGCGCGTCGCCTCGCTCGGCTGATCGCTCGGTTACTACCGGGTTAAAGGCCCGCCGGGGAAATTCCTCGGCGGGCCTTTTCATTTCTTCATGGTTACAATCGTGAATTCTAGGATTCACCGCGATTCGTGAATTGTTACGGATTCGGGAAGTCCAGAATAAACTATCAAAATCAATGATTTGTGACGCATCCACGCAAAAGCACGGCTTTTGCTGTCAAGCGCCATTATTTCTTTTTTGTTTCATGTGAAGGCCTTGATCCAAGGCCGAACGCCTTTCAAAAAGACACTCCGCCCGACGAGTCTGGTTGGGCGGAAAAGCGGTAACGGCGGAAAAAGGCTGCAACCGGGGGCGGTTGCGCAAGGGGATCGTTTGTCCCCGGTTCCGGCGTGCCGTTTGGGGGCCAATTTTAGAAGGGACCGACGTGACCTCTGCCGCTTCGTTTCTTTCTGTGCAGGACATGCCCGAGGCGGACCTGCCGCCGTCGCCCTTTGAGGCGGCCTGGGAAGCGATTCGCATCAACCTGCGCCGGACCTGCGGTGCCCGCACGTTCGACGGCTGGCTGAAGCCGATGACGCTCGTCGGATTCGATTCGGCCGAATCGACCATCCGGCTGGCGGCGCCATCCGATTTCATGGCGAACTGGGTCGAGACCCATTTTGCCGAACATCTGCTGCAGGCGTGGCGCGCCATGCTGCCGCAGGTCGACAAGATCGTGATCACCACCGATTCGCCGCGCCCGGCGCTGTTCGTGGCGCCGGAGCCCGAAGCCGCGCCCGCGGCCGAATCGGCGCCCGAGCTTACGGCCGGAACCGCGATCGTGGCGGGGCAGGTGGCGGAACATGGTTTCGAGGCGCGCTACAGCTTCGATTCGTTCGTCGTCGGCAAGGCCAACGAGGTCGCGTACAAC
The DNA here is from genome assembly GCF_900188165.1 of Edaphosphingomonas laterariae. Classification (GTDB taxonomy): domain Bacteria; phylum Pseudomonadota; class Alphaproteobacteria; order Sphingomonadales; family Sphingomonadaceae; genus Sphingomonas_E; species Sphingomonas_E laterariae. The sequence continues at coordinate 31,334 of NZ_FZOS01000007.1, forward strand.
GCGGCCCGCACGCTGGCCGAGGGCGGGGCGCTGGGCTTCAACCCGCTGTTCCTCCACGGCGGCACCGGCCTCGGCAAGACGCACCTGATGCACGCCATCGGCCAGGAGTTCCTGGCCCGTCAGCCGAATGCGCGCGTGATCTACATGTCGGCCGAGAAGTTCATGTACGAGTTCGTGGCCGCGATGCGCGCCAAGGACACGCACAGCTTCAAGGCGCGGCTGCGCGCGGCCGACGTGCTGATGATCGATGACGTCCAGTTCATCGCCGGCAAGGAATCGACGCAGGAAGAATTCTTCCACACGATGAACGAGATCATTTCGGCCGGGCGCCGACTCGTCATCACCGCCGATCGTTCGCCGCAGGATCTGGAAGGGATTGAGAGCCGCATCCTCTCCCGCCTCGCCTGGGGCCTGGTGGCGGACGTCAACCCGGCCGATTTCGAGCTGCGGCTGAACATCATCCTGAAGAAGCTGGAGGCGATGCCCCAGGCGAACGTGCCGCATGACGTGGTGATGTTCCTGGCCCGCCGGATCAGCGCCAATGTGCGTGAGCTGGAAGGCGCGCTGAACCGCGTCGTCGCTTATTCGCTGCTGTCCGGTCGCCCTATCGACATGGAGTTCACGCAGGAGACGCTGGCCGACATGCTGCGCGCCACGCAGCGGCGGATCACCATCGACGAGATCCAGCGTCGCGTGTGCGACCATTATCGCATCAAGCAGTCCGAAATGGCTTCCGCCCGCCGTGCGCGCGAAGTGGCCCGTCCGCGCCAGATCGCCATGTATCTGGCCAAGCAGCTGACCCCGCGTTCGCTGCCCGAGATCGGCCGCCGCTTTGGCGGGCGCGATCACACGACGGTGATCCATGCGGTGAAGCAGATCGAGAAGCTGCGCCAGACCGACGCCGAGCTCGACGCCGACGTGCGGCTGCTGATGCGCCAGCTGGAGGCCTGATCGGCCGAGACGGGCCCCCACGGGGCCGCAAGCACCGGACAAATGAAAAGCCCCGCCGGTTGGCGGGGCTTTTTGCATATGGGCGACGATGGCGCGTCAGGATTTGGCCATGTCGCCATGTTCAGGCCGCGATGTTCAGGCCGCGATGTCCATGCGGCGATGTCCGGGCCGGCAGACGAGGGCCATCTGCCGGGAACTCGCTTCAGCCCTTCTTGGGCGGCGGGATGGTGATGCGCACCTCCTCACCCGAACGGCCGGGGAAGTTGGTGAACATCGCTTCGACCAGATTGGGCACGAGCGCGGGCAGGCTGTCCGTCGTCGAGCGCGCCTTGGCCTTGCCTTCGAACACGCGCTGGCCGGAGGCGCCGTTGATCGTCATGTCGAGATAGCTGGTATAGTAAGTATAGCTTTCGACATCGGGATAGCCCCAGAAGGGATCGGCCCAGCCATAATAAAAGGCCGAGCGATAGCCCCAGCGGCCATAGGGAGAGCCCCAGCCGCCATAGCCGTAGCCGCCATAACCCGGCCGGGTGACGACCTTTTCGCGGCCATTGTCGACGCCATAATCGAGCATGACGGTGAGCGTCGCGCTCGTCGCATCGGCGGCGCGGACATAGCCCTGGGCGACCAGCCGCTGTTCGACCAGCGAGGCGTATTGGGCGAATTCGAGCCCGCCTTCGTTGCGCGGATCGGCAGCCTTGATCGTGAAGGTCTGCCCCTGCGGTGCCGGCATGGCCTGGAAGCGCGCAACATCCGCCCGGAACGGCGTCGCGCAGCCCGACAGCGCCAGCAGGGCAGCAGCGGGAGCGGCGAGGGTGAGGAACCGTTTGGAAAGCGACATGTTGGCGACCTCGCAAGGGGCTGGCGCCCCACACTATAACACAGCCCGAGCCTCGCATAGCCGGGCTGAACATCCGTTGAACGCCGGGTGAACATATCGGCCGCGTATCGGGTGGAAGGCATGATCGGGCCACCGGCGTGGGTCGATGGCCATCAGGGGGAATCAACCATGCCTTCCATGGTTCCAGACGGAGCCGATCGGCGAATGCCTTGGCGGGGATGAAAAAAATCCCCGCCTTTCGGCGTTTACCAGCGCAGGCCCATCGCCTTGTAGGTGGCGTCGAGCGTCGGCGCGGCGGCCTCGCGCGCCTTGGCGGCGCCGATGGCGAGCAGGCGATCGAGCTCCGCAGGATCGGCGCGCAACGCATCGAGCCGGCTTTTCACCGGGCGCAGCGATTCCGCCACCAGTTCGGCCAGCGCGGGCTTGAACGCGCCGAAGCCCTGCCCGGCGAAGCGGGCGAGCACCTGTTCCACCGTTTCGTCCGCCAGCGCGGCATAGATGCCGACGAGGTTGCGCGCCTCGGGCCGGCCGGCCAGTTCCTCGGCCGAGGCCGGCAACGGTTCCGGATCGGTCTTGGCCTTGCGGATCTTCTGGACGAGCAGATCGGCATCGTCGGTAAGGTTGATGCGGCTCATATCCGACGGATCGGACTTGGACATCTTGGACGTGCCGTCGCGCAGCGACATGATCCGCGCCGCCGCCGGCGGGATGATCGGTTCGGGCAGCGTGAACAGTTCGACCCCGAAATCGGTGTTGAACTTGGTCGCGACATCGCGCGCCAGTTCCAGATGCTGCTTCTGATCCTCGCCCACCGGCACATGGGTGGCCTGATAGAGCAGCACGTCCGCCGCCTGGAGCACGGGATAGGCATAGAGGCCGATCGACGCGCCTTCGCGGTTCTTGCCCGATTTTTCCTTGAACTGGGTCATCCGGTTCAGCCAGCCGATGCGGGCGGTGCCGTTGAGCAGCCAGCACAGTTCGGCATGGGCGGGAACATCGGCCTGGCTGAACAGCGTGGCGCGCGCGGGATCGACCCCGGCGGCGATCAGCGCGGCGGCCATTTCGCGGATATTGGCGCGCAGCTGAGCGGGTTCGTTATGAACGGTGATCGCGTGGAGCGAGGCGAGGAAGAAGAAGCACTGGTCGCCCGCGCCAAGCCCGTCCTGCATGCGCACCCAGTTGCGGATCGCCCCCAGATAATTGCCGAGGTGGAGGTTGCCGGTGGGCTGAATGCCCGAGACGATACGCATCATGCTTCCTTCTTCCTGCGGCGGCGGGTGAGCAGCCGTATTCCTTCCTTGTCCATGCCGCCCAGCAGCCAGGCGGCGCCGAAATAGACGATTCCGCCGACGCCGACGAGGGCGGTGACCGAAACCATCCGTTTGCCGACCGAGCCCGAGAACCAGTCGGCCAGCCATTCGCGCAGCGCCCACAGCGCCGCCGCCATGATCAGGCCGGCGGCGACCTGGCGGGCGATGCGGCCCCACAGCCAGGGTTCGATGCGGAAATGGCCGCGCCCGCGCAGCACGACATAGAGCATCACGCAATTGAGCCACGAGCAGGCGGCGATCGCGAAGGCGAGGCCGTAAATGCCGAAGGGCGGGATCAATGCGAAGTTGAGCGCGACATTGGCGATCAGCACGATCGCCGCGGTCTTGACCGGGGTCTTGGTGTCTTCCCGCGCGTAGAAGCCGGGGGTGATCACCTTGACCAGCACGTAGGCCGGCAGGCCCGCGACGATGATCGCCAGCACATTGCCCGTCACCATCGCATCATGGGCGGTGAACTTGCCGCCCTGGAACAAGGCCGAGATCAGCGGGCCGGCGACGACGGCCAGCGCCAGCGCGGCGGGCAGGCAGAGCAGCATCGACAGTTCGACTGCCTTGCCCTGCACCTTTGCGGCCTCGCCGGGTTGATCGGTGGCGATGAAGCGGCTGATCTGCGGGAGGATCGCCGTGCCGAGCGCGGTGCCGATGACGGACAAAGGCAGCTGGTTCAGCCGATCCGAATAATTGAGGTAGGACATCGACCCTTCGGGCAGCCGGGTGGCGAAGAAGGTGTCGATGAGCTGGCTGATCTGATAGACGCCCGCGCCCAGCGTGGCCGGGATCACCACGACGAAGAACTGCTTCACGCCGGGCGTGATCCGGGGGCGTCGCAGCCGCAGCGAGACGCCGGCCTTGCGTGCCCCGTTCCACAGCAAGGCGAGCTGGAGGAAACCGCCGGCGGTGACGCCGGCCGCCAGCGCATAAGCGGTCTTCACCCCGCCATCGGGCACGATGATCAGCGCGGCCAGCATGGCGACGTTGAGCAGCGCCGGCGCAAAGGCGGCGGCGGCGAACTTCGTCAGCGAGTTGAGCACGCCCGAGAAGAGCGAGACCAGGCTGATCAGGATGAGATAGGGAAAGGTGATCCGCGTCAGCGTGACGGTGAGATCGAACTTCGCCGGTTCATCGGCATAGCCCGATGCGATCGCCCAGACGAACAGCGGCATCGCGATTTCGAAGACGAGGGTGAAGAGGAAGAGGGTGGGCAGGAACACCGCCAGCACCTCTTCCGAAAACTTCCTCGCATCCTCGATCCCGCCCTGGCCGTGCAGGCGCTGGCTGAACAGCGGCACGAACCCGGCGGAAAACGCCCCTTCGCCGAACAGGCGGCGGAAGGTGTTGGGGAGGCGGAAGGCGACGAGGAAGGCATCCGCCGCCCCGCTGGCCCCCATGATGCGCGACATCAGCATCTCGCGCGCGAAACCGAAGACGCGGCTGACCATGGTCAGCCCGCCGATGGTGCTGATCGCCTTGATCAGGTTCATGCGGAGATGCCGTGTCCCGTCAGATCAGGCCTGGCCCGCCGTTTCGCCAGCCTGCAGCGCCTGGGCCTGCGCCTGCTGCTGCATGTAGAGGCCGCTGAAATCGATCGGTTCGAGCATCAGCGGCGGGAAGTTGCCGTCGCGCACCGCATCGGCCAGCACGCGGCGGGCGAAGGGGAAAAGCAGGCGCGGCGCTTCGGCAAGCAGGAAGGCCTGGACCTGTTCCTGCGGCACGTTGCGCAGGCCGAACAGGCCGCCGAACAGCAGTTCGACCTGGAAGGCGACACCCTGTTCCGCCTTGGCGGTGACGTCGATCTTCAGCGCCACTTCGTGCACATCTTCGCCCAGCGTGTCGGCGCGGATGTTGAACTGCACGTCGATCTGCGGCTGGCCCTGCCACTGATAGACCGCCGGGGCGTTCGGATTTTCGAAGGAGAGATCCTTCACATATTGGGCGATCAGCCCGACCTGGGGCAGATTGTCTTCGCCATTGGCAAAGGTTTCGCCCGCGTTCACGACGCCTTCTTCTTCGGCCATCCGGATATCGCCTTTTCAGGTGTTGAATAGGCCGCGCGACTAGCAGGCGCGAAGGGGGAGGGCAATGGCGGGCAGGCGGCGTGCGATCATGCGCAGCATCGCCGCGCCGGCCTCCGAAAAGCGCCATTTGAAACATTCGCGCCACATCCCTATGTAGCAGGGGACAAGCTTGCGGAGGTCCGGTGGAAACGATCATTATCCTGGCGTTGGTGTTCGTCTTCGTCGCGATGAGGCTCTATAGTGTCCTCGGGCGCCGCACGGGGCATGAGCAGCCGATCGCCAAGCCGGTCGAAGCCCAGCCCAAGCCGGCCCCGATGGCGCGTTCCAGCGCCGATATCCCCTCCCAGCCGGTGGCCGCCGAACCGGCGATCGATGCGCGCGCCAATGAAGGCATCCGCGCGATCGTCGCCGCCGACCCCAATTTCGACGTGAGCGCGTTCCTGAATGGCGCGCAGGCGGCCTATCGCATGGTGCTGGAAGCCTTCTGGCGCGGCGACCGCGACGAGCTGGCGCGACTGGTGGACGATAATGTGCGCGAGGATTTCGTGGAGGCGATCCGCCTGCGCGAGGAAGCGGGCGAGGTGCTGGACAACCGCCTGATCTCGGTCGAGCGCGCGGTGATCAAGCGTGCCCGCCTCGACGGCCAGATGGCGAGCGTGACGGTGCGCTTCGATGCCGACATCGCGGCGGTGACGCGCGACAAGGAAGGCAATGTCGTCGCCGGTTCGCTGAGCGACGCCGTGCCCACGCATGACGTGTGGACGTTCAGCCGCCATGTCCGCGCCGACGATCCCAACTGGATCCTGATCGAAACCGACGAGGCGGCGTGACTCGTCTCGCTTTAGGGGGCGCGCTGGCCGCGGCGCTGGCGCTGACCGCTTGCGTCACGCCCGAAACCCCGCAGTCCCGTCCCACCGCCACCCGGCCGCCGGTGCCCACCGGTGCCGCGCCGTCGAGCCCGCCGCTGGGCCCCGTGCGCACCGCGCGCAGCAGCCTGCCGCCGGCGCCCGCGCCGCTCGCCACCGCACCCGCCGGCACGACCGCCGCGCAGCAGGGGCTGCGGCCCGGCCCCGCCGTCGAGACGCTGGGCATCACCGATGCCGAGGCGCGATCGGCGCTGGCCGCATTCCGCATTTCCTGCCGTTCGCTGGTTCGCCGGACCGACAATAGCGGGCTGACGCGCGGCAGCGACTGGCAGCCGGCCTGCGACGCCGCTGGCGCGGTGGCGGATCGCGATGCGCTCGCTTTCTTCGCCAGCCGGTTCGAGACGGCGATCGTGGGCGAGGGCAAGGCCTTCGCCACCGGCTATTACGAGCCCGAGATCAAGGGTTCGCGGACCCGCCGTGCTGGCTATGAGGTGCCGATCTATGGCCGCCCCGGCGATCTGGTCGAGGTGGATCTGGGCCAGTTCGCCGACGATCTGAAGGGCCGGCGCATTCGCGGCCAGGCCAAGGACGGCAAGCTGATCCGCTATCCCGATCGCGCCGCGATCGTCAGCGGGGCGATTGACGGCAAGGCGCCGGTGATCGCCTGGGCGGCCGATCCGGTGGAGTTCTTCTTCCTGCAGGTGCAGGGTTCGGGGCTGCTGGAACTGCCCGACGGCAAGATCATGCGTGTCGGCTATGACACGCAGAACGGCCGCGATTATACCGGCATCGGCGCCTACATGCGCGATCGCGGGCTGCTGCAGCCGGGCCAGTCGTCGATGCAGGGCATCATGGCGACGCTGCGCGCCATGCCCGATGGCGGCGCCGGCGTGATGAACGAGAATAAGAGCTTCGTGTTCTTCCGCGAACTTTCCGGCCCCGGCCCGCTCGGCGCGCTTGGCCTGCCCGTCACCGGGCGGACGACGGTGGCGGCCGATCCCGCCTTCGTGCCCCTGGGCGCACCCGTTTTCCTGTCGCTTGATCGCACCGAGGCGACGGGGCTGTGGATCGCGCAGGATACCGGCGGCGCGATCAAGGGCGCCAACCGCTTTGATACCTATTGGGGCGCGGGCGATGATGCGCGGCGCGTGGCGGGTGGCATGTCCGGCCGGGGCAATGCCTGGCTGCTGCTGCCCAAGGGAAGCGTGACGCGACTGGCGGCGGCGAAGGCCACGCCCGGCGAGAGCGGCAGTGGCGGGAAGACGCCTCGACGCTGAGGAGCGCGCGCTCTGGCGCAAGGTGACGGCAACCGTTCGCCCGCTCGATCTGCGGCGCAAGGATGCCGTTGACCCCGCCGGAGAGCGTGACGCCAAGCCGACGCCTGCGCCGGTGTCGCCCCGCGCCAAGGCGCGGGCGTTGCCGCCTCCGCCTGCCGCGCGCGACAAGCCGGTTATTCCCGCCGCCAACCCCGACACGCTGGATGGCGGCTGGGATCGACGCCTGCGACGCGGGATCGTGGCGCCCGACCGCACGATCGACCTGCATGGCCATACGCTCGCTTCCGCCCATGCGGCGCTCGATGCCGCGCTGGCGAGCGCGGTGGCGGCGGATGCGCGCGTGCTGCTGGTCGTCACCGGGCGGGCGCCACGCCCGGGGGCGCCGGGGCGCGGGCTGATCCGCGCGGCGATCGGCGACTGGCTGGGCGCGTCGGGCTGGGCATCGCGGATCGCGGCGGTGCGCAATGCCCATCCGCGCCATGGCGGCGCGGGCGCGCTGTATGTGGTGCTTCGCCGCCGCCGATAACCTATTGGTTCGTCACGCCTAGTTGCAATTTCGTCGCAATGGCGACCTTTCATTAACCGAAAGCTGGCAGGGTATCCCCGTGCCCGATGGAGCGGGTGCGCTCCAACGGGGGAAGGGCGGGCATCGGCATAATGGAGGGACTGTCTCTCAAAAGCCGTGCGATCGCCTTCGCCCTTTGCGCCGGTGCGGTGGTGTTCATCCTCGCGCTTTTCGCGGGGACAAGCTCGGTCAGTGGCAAGAATGTGCTTGGCGCGCTGGTTGCGGCGATGATCTGCGGCGTGATGAGCTGGGCATCGGCCGAGCGCGCGATCGCCGGCGTCGCCGAAGCGGTGGACCGGCTGGCCCTGCGCCTGCGCGCGGCGGCAGATGGCGACCTGATGTCACCCGCGCCCGAAAAGGTGCGCGAAACGCTGCCCGAGCTTGCCGACGCAATGGACGGGCTGTTCGCGCAGGTGCGCGCCAATTTCGATAGCGTGCACACGCTGGCGATGTTCGATCCCGTCACGCAGCTGCCCAATCGCATCAATTTCCGCCGCAGCGCCGAACGGCTGCTGGCGCGGCGCGAGGCCGACGAGATGGCGGCCCTGCTGTTCGTCGATCTCGATCGCTTCAAGTTCGTCAACGACAGCATGGGCCATGCCTGCGGCGATGAAGTGCTGGCGATGGTCGCCAACCGGCTGCGGCTGGTGGCGGCGCGGGCCGAAGTGGATGTGCCGGCGACAAGGCCCGATACCACCCCGGTGATCGGCCGGCTGGCAGGCGACGAGTTTACCCTATTGTTCCCGGTGGTGCGCGATGGCGCCCATGCCGAACGGCTGGCCTGGCGCGCGCTCCATGCCTTGTCGGAACCCTTTGTCGTCGCCGGGCAGAATATCGATGTCGGCGCGTCGATCGGCCTTGCGATCGCGCCGGACAATGGCGTCGATCTGATCGGGCTGATGCGCGCGGCGGACATCGCCATGTATCATGCCAAGGCGCAGGGGCGCCGGCAGGTGCGCCGGTTCGATGCCCAGCTGGACGCCGCCGCCGAACAGCGGTTGCAACTGGAGCGCGAGCTGCGCCGGGCGATCGAGCGTGGCGAGTTCGAGCTGGCCTTCCAGCCGCAGGTGCGCTTGCCGGGGCAGGAGGTGGTGGCGGTGGAGGCGCTGTTGCGCTGGCGTCATCCCGAGCGCGGGCTGCTGCTGCCCAACGCGTTCATCCATGCGGCCGAGGAATGCGGCCTGATCCGCGAGATCGGCGATTGGGTGCTGCAGCGCGCGCTGCGCACGCTGGCGGCCTGGCACGCGGCGGGGCTGGACCAGCGGATCGCGATCAATGTCAGCCCCCGCCAGCTTGCCCAGCCGGGCTTCTTCGCGCGGTTGCGCACGCTGATCGTCGAGACGGGCGCGCCGATCGGGCGGGTCGAGATCGAGATTACCGAGACGCTGGCGATGCAGGGTAGCGATGCCGTGCTGGAAGGGCTGCGCGAACTGCGCTGCGAAGGCATCAGCGTTGCGATCGACGATTTCGGCACCGGCTATTCCAACCTGGCCCGGCTGCGCAAATTGCCGGTCGATCGCGTCAAGCTGGACCGCAGCCTGATTCAGGACGTCACCCATTCGGCCGAGGCGCGCACGCTGATCCATTCGGTGATCGCGCTGATCAACGGCCTTGGGTTCGAGGCGGTGGCCGAAGGCGTGGAAGAAGCGGCGCAGAAGGACGTGCTGCGCGCCATCGGCTGCGGCGCGGTGCAGGGCTATGCGATCGCCCGCCCGATGGACGAGCCCGCCTTGTTGGCCTGGCTGGCCGCCTTCGACCCGGACGGGGCGCGGGCGACGGCCTGATTCAGCCCTGCTGCCCGCCGCCGAGCGCGTGGGCGATGATATCGGCGTAAATGTCCGTCAGCGCGTGAAGATCGGGGATGGCCACGGCCTCGTCCAGCTTGTGCATGGTTGCATTGCACAGGCCGAATTCCACCACCGGGCAGATTTTCGACAGGAAGCGCGCGTCCGACGTGCCACCGCTGGTCGACAATTCGGCGTCGAGCCCGGTCGTGCGGCGGATGGCATCGGTGACGAGCGTCGACAGCGTGCCGGGTTCGGTGAGGAAGGCCTCCCCCGAAATCTTGGCTTCCACCGTGCCGCGTGGGGCGTGGCGGGTGACGACTTCGCGGACGCGATCGATCAGATCCTGCCCGCGCTGTTCGTCGTTGAAGCGGATGTTGAGCCGCGCGCGGGCGGCGGCGGGGATCACGTTGGTCGCGGGGTTGCCGACGGCGATGTCGGTCACTTCCAGATTGGACGGCTGGAACCAGCGATTGCCGGTGTCGAGCGTCCACCCCTTCACCTCGTCGAGGATGCGGACCAGCCGGCTGACCGGATTGTCGGCGAGATGCGGGTAGGCGACATGGCCCTGCGTGCCGGGCACCTCGATCCACATGTTGACCGATCCGCGCCGGCCGATCTTGATCGTGTCCCCCAGCCGCGCGGCGGACGTGGGTTCGCCGACGAGGCACATGTCCGGCCGGATGCCGCGCGCGTCCATCCAGTCGATCAGCGCGACGGTGCCGTGGGATGCGGGGCCTTCCTCGTCGCCGGTGATGATCAGGCTGAGCGTGCCCTGATGGTTGCTGACGCGGGCGGCGGCGGCGATGAAGGCGGCGACCGCGCCCTTCATGTCGACCGCGCCGCGCCCGTGCAGCAGATCGCCGCGCACGATGGGTTCGAAAGGATCGGTCGCCCAGCCTTCGCCGGCGGGCACGACGTCGCTGTGGCCGGCAAAGGCGAAGTGCGGGCCGCCTTCGCCCCGGCTGGCGAACAGGTTGCGCACCGGGCCATCGGGCGGCCCACCTTCCCAGAAGCTGTGGACGGTGAAGCCGAGTTCCTCCAGCGCTTCCGCGATCACGTCGAGCGCGCCGGCATCGGCGGGCGTGACGCTGGGGCAGGCGATAAGGCGGCTGGTCAGGGCTACGGGGTCGATCATGTCCGTCCGCCTAGCGGGAAGCCCGCGCTTTGCCTATCCTGTTCCCATGCCCAAGATCGATCTGGACGCCACGCCGGCCACCAACGCGACCGGCTATCCGCCACCTTATGACGCGGCGGTGGCGAAGCGATGGTATCGCAGGCTGGGCCCCGATGCCGGCATCGAGGATTTCGGCATCAGCCATGTCGTGCTGGAACCGGGTGGCTGGTCGAGCCAGCGCCACTGGCATGAGGGCGAGGACGAGTTCGTCGTCATCCTGTCCGGCGAAGCGATGCTGGTGGAGGAGGATGCGCGCACGCCGATGCGCGCGGGCGATTGCGCGGCTTTCCCCAAGGGGCAGGCGAACGGCCATCATCTGGTGAACGAGGGCGCGGCGCCTTGCGTCTTCGTGGCGATCGGGCGCAAGGCGGCCAGCGCCTGCCATTATCCCGACATCGACCTGCATATCGACGGCCGGACGCTGAACTATTGCCGGAAGGACGGAAGCCGCCTGTGACTGTGCATCCATTGGTCGATCGGCTGCGGCGGCGTTTTCGTATCTGGCAATGGCATCAGCGCCGGGCGGGCCAGTGGCAGGTGATGCGGCGGCGCATCGCCACCGGCGTGGCGGCGGTGCTGCTGGGGCTGGTGGCGCTGGGCTTCGCGGCGATGGGCGATCATGCGCAGCGGCGATTTTCCGCGCTGGTGGCACAATGGCCCTATGCGCCCTTGCTGCTGACCCCGCTGGTCTTCGCGGCCGTCGCCTGGGCCACGCGCCGCTGGGCGATCGAGGCGAGCGGATCGGGCATCCCGCAGGTGATCGCCGCGTCGCGCGCGCCCGAGCGCGAGGCCACGGGGCCGCTGGTTTCGCTGCGCACCGCATTGGTGAAGCTGGTGATGACGGTGGCGGTGCTCGGCGCGGGCGGATCGGTGGGGCGCGAAGGGCCGACCGTGCAGGTGAGCGCCGCGATCATGGCGGCTTTCCACCGGCTGCTGCGCGTGCCGGTAACGGCGGGCGTGATGATCGCGGGCGGCGCGGCGGGTGTTGCGGCGGCGTTCAATACGCCGCTGGCCGGGGTCGCCTTCGCGATCGAGGAACTGGCTGCCGCCTATGAGCAGCGCGTGGCGGTGATGGTGATGGCGGCGGTGATGATCTCCGGCCTCGTCAGCCTCGGCATCGCAGGCGACTATATCTATTTCGGGGCGATGCGGCAGACGCTGGACGTCGGCTCCACCCTGCTGATCACGCCGATCGCCGGTATCGTCGGGGGGCTGGGCGGTGGCCTGTTCGCGCGGACGATGCTGCGCTGGCAGGCGGCCGAACATCCCCGCATCGCGCGCATCAAGGCGCGGCCGGTGCTGCTGGCCGGCGGCTGCGGACTGGTGGTTGCGGCGGTCGGCGTGCTGACCGGATCGACCTGGGGAACGGGCTATGAGGCGACCCGCAGCCTGGTCGAAGGGCAGGGTGACGCTTTGTGGTTCGGCCCCGCCAAATTCCTGGCGACGCTGGCGACGAGCATGAGCGGAACGCCCGGCGGCATCTTCGCGCCGTCGCTGGCGGTGGGGGCGGGCGTCGGCAACCTGCTGACCCCGCTTTTCCCGCATGATCCGGCCGGCGCGGTGGTGGTGCTGGCCATGTGCGCTTATTTCGTCGGCGTCGTCCGCGCGCCGCTGACCGCCGTCATCATCATCAGCGAGACCACGGCGAGCCGGGGGCTGATCCTGCCGCTGTTCGCCGCCGCGCTGATCGCCGATCGGGTGAGCGCGCTGGTATGCCGCGAACGGCTATATCACGGGCTTGCCCGGCCGTTCATGAACCGTGGCGGGGGCTGATCCGCGGCGCGTTTGGTAACGGAGCGACGCCTGGCTTGGCCAGCGTCGCTCGGTTTGCGGGTCAGGCGATCGGCGGGGCCTCAAACTTTTCGATCACCCAGCTTTCGGCATAGGCGCCTTCAAGCCACGCCTTCACGTCGGGATGGCCCATCACCGCTTCCATATAGGGGTGGGCGAAGCGCGGCACCGGGATCGAATAGGTGATGAAACGGGTGATGACGGGCGCGAACATGATGTCCGCCGCGCCATATTCGCCGAACAGATAGGGGCCGGTGCCGCCGAAGCGTGCCCGCGCCTCGGCCCAGAGCGAGACGATGCGCATCACATCCTGCGTCGTGCCGTCGCTGAGCGGCTGGGGCGGATAGCGGCGGCGCACATTCATCGAATGCTCGCGCCGCAGATTGGCGAAGCTGGAATGCATTTCCGCCGCCATCGACCGCGCCATCGCGCGCGCGGCATTGTCCTCCGGCCAGAATTTCTCGCGGCCTACCTGATCGGCGAGATATTCGATGATGGCGAGGCTGTCCCACACGACGATATCGCCGTCCCACAGGATCGGCACCTTGCCGGAGGAGGGAGCGAACTCGTCGCCTTCGCGGCGCTTGTTCCAATCCTCGTCATAGAGGGGAACCACCATTTCCTCGAAATCCAGGCCGGATTGCCGGACCGCAAGCCAGCCGCGCATGGACCAGGAGGAATAGGCCTTGTTGCCGATGAAGAGCTTGAGCATGGCTTGCGGCATAGAGCGCCGAAGCCGCACACTCAACCGTCACCCTAAACTTGTTCGGGTTTTGCCGGCCTGCGGCTTCGCGGCCGGGATCGAAAACCGCTCTAGAGGACCGATTCCAGCACTGCGGCGCGCAGTTCGGCCATGCCGAAGCCGGTTTCGCTGGACGTGGCGAGGATTTCCGGGTGCGCGGCGACATGCTTGCGGGCTTCGGCCACGGTGCGTTCGGTGACGGCCACCAGCTCGCTCGCCTTGATCTTGTCGATCTTGGTGAGGACGAGGCGATAGGAAACCGCGGCCTCGTCAAGCATCTTCATCACGTCGCGATCGACGTCCTTGATGCCGTGGCGGCTGTCGATCAGCACCAGCGCGCGCTTCAGCACGGCGCGGCCGCGCAGATAATCGTTCACCAGGAAGCGCCACTTCTTCACCATGTCCTTCGGCGCCTTGGCGAAGCCGTAGCCGGGCATGTCGACGAGGCGGAGCCGCAGCGGCTCGCCCACGTCGAAGAAGTTCAGTTCCTGCGTGCGGCCCGGCGTGTTCGACGTGCGGGCCAGCCCGTTGCGGTTGGCGAGCGCGTTGAGCAGCGACGACTTGCCGACATTGGAACGGCCGGCGAACGCCACTTCCGGCACGACCGGATCGGGCAGGAAGTGGAGCGCGGGCGCCGACTTGAGGAAGGCGACCGGCCCCGCGAAGAGCCGGCGCGCATCCTCGATCAGTTCCGCCGACAGCGCATCGGGGGCGGGGGTGGGGGCGTCGGTCACGCTTTCCCTTCCGCCGCGATCAGCCCCGGATGGCGGCTGTAGAGCCACTTCTGCTGCGCGATCGTCAGCAGGTTGGAGACGGTCCAGTAAAGCTGCAGGCCGGCCGCGAACGGCGCCATGATGAACATGAAGATCCACGGCATGATCGAGAAGACCTGCTGCTGGACCGGATCCATCGGGGCCGGGTTGAGCTTGAACTGCAGATACATGGTGATGCCGAGCAGGATCGGCAGCACGCCGATCGCCAGGAAGGCCGGCGGAGCGAAATCGAGCAGGCCGAACAGGTTGAGCGGCGTCATCGGATCGGGCGCCGACAGATCCTTGATCCACGCGACAAACGGCTGGTGACGCATTTCGATGGTCAGCATCAGCACCTTGTAGAGCGCGTAGAAGATCGGGATCTGGAGCAGGATGGGCAGGCAGCCGGCGAGCGGGTTGACCTTTTCCTTCTGGTAAAGGGCCAGCAGCTCCTGCTGCATCTTCTGCTTGTCGTCCTTATAGCGCTCCTGGATTTCCTTCATCTTCGGCTGCACCGCGCGCATCGCCGCCATCGAGGCGAACTGCTTCTGCGCGATCGGGAACATCAGGCCGCGCACGATGCAGGTGAGCAGGATGATCGCCACGCCGAAATTGCCGGCCAGCTTGAACAGCCAGTCGAGCACATAGAAGATCGGCTTTTCGAACCAGATGAACCAGCCCCAGTCGATCGCGCGGTCGAAATTCACGAAGCCCTGATGCTTCTTATAGGCATCGAGCACCGCGACTTCCTTGGCGCCGGCGAAGAAGTGCGACTTGGTGGTGATCGCCTTGCCCGGCTGGAGCACGACCGGCGCGGTCGAGAAATCGGCCTGGTAGCGATCCGTGCCGCCGCGACGGAAACCCGCCTCGAACGCCTTGGACTGATCGGGCGCGAGCGCCGTCAGCCAATATTTGTCGCCGAAGCCGAGCCAGCCGCCGGTGGAATTGAAACGGGGCGCTTCGCCTTCGTCGAGATCCTTGAAGTTCACGCTATAGTTGGTCGAGCCGTTGAACGTGCCGATCGGCCCGGTGTGGATCGTCCAGCTATCCGGATCCTTGCTGTGGCCGGTGCGGCTGACCAGCGACCAGGGGCGGACGGCGATGGCGTTGGCCGAACCGTTGGCGACGCCCTGTTCGATCGTGAACAGGTAATTTTCATCGACCGAAAGTTTGATGGTGAACAGCTGGCCGACATCGTTGCGCCAGCTGAGCGTGACCGGCTTGCCCGGGGCGAGCACGGTATCGCTGGTCTGCCACACGGTCTGATCGCTGGGCGCGGCCACGCCGTCACCCGAGAAGCCGAAGGCGGCGAAATAGCCGTCCACCGTGCCGCCCGGTGAGAGCAGGCGCACCGGCGGCGCGTTCTTGGCGATGGTTTCGCGATAGCTCACCATCACCAGATCGTCGATGCGGGCGCCCTTGAGGTTGATCGAGCCCTTGAGGCGCGGCGTATCGATCGCGACGCGGGGGCTTTCCTTCAACACCACCGCACGCGCGCGAATCGCCGCGGGGGCATCGGCCGCCGGGGTGGCGCCGGGAGCGGGCAGCGGCACCGACTTGCCGTCCACGATCTTCGTCGCGGGCGGATTCGCCGGCGGGAAGAAATGGTTCGCCACATATGGCCAGCCGAACAGCACCAGCAGCGACAATACGCACGCCAGCACCACGTTGCGCCAATTCTCCACGGATCAAGCTCCTGAATTCAAGGTACCGGGTCGATGCCAGATCCCCCCCAAGGGTGGCATCTGAGGATTCGTCTGGCCGCGAGCCAGCCACCCTTCAGCGCCCCATAGCGCTGTAGAGCCTCGATCGCATAGGCCGAACATGAAGGATGATAGCGGCAGGAGGGCGGCAACAC
Organism: Edaphosphingomonas laterariae; assembly: GCF_900188165.1. Classification (GTDB taxonomy): domain Bacteria; phylum Pseudomonadota; class Alphaproteobacteria; order Sphingomonadales; family Sphingomonadaceae; genus Sphingomonas_E; species Sphingomonas_E laterariae. Next base: position 47,284 of record NZ_FZOS01000007.1, read on the forward strand.
CGCCGAAGGGCCGTATTGCCAGCCCTTTGCCAGCAGAATGAGGATGCGCGCCATCATCGGCGGGCCTTGGCCAGCGCCTTGGAAAGTTCGCGGCGCAGATCGGCAAAGGGGCGTTCGATTCCGCCCGCGCGGCCGATCAATACATGATCGGCACCGGCGATGCCTTCGGCCGGCAGCAATTCCGCCGCAATCTCGCGAAAGCGACGCTTCATGCGGTTGCGGATGACGGCGCCGCCGATCTTCTTGGTGATCGTATAGCCAACGCGAATCGCATCCGATCCGTCGTTGCGCGGGCGCACGAGCAGCACGAAGCCCGGCATCGGAGCCCGCCGGCCGCTGTTCGCGGCCAGGAAGTCGGCGCGCCGGTTGAGCGTGATCAGCCCGGCGCGACCTGTCTTCTGTTGGCTCAGGCCGAGAGCGACTTGCGGCCGCGAGCGCGACGCGCCGCGAGCACCTTGCGGCCGCCCGGGGTCGCCGAACGCGAGCGGAAGCCGTGGCGACGCTTGCGCACAAGGTTGCTCGGCTGGAAGGTGCGCTTCATCGTTCATTCCCTATCATCGAAACTGAAAAGGGCCGCCCAAGGGACGGCCTCTGTCGGTGGCGCGGATAGGCAGGTGGCGCGCGAAAGTCAATGCGTTTCGAGTCTGTCGCATGGGGCCTACGCGGTCAATCGTGGACGGCGGCCTTGCCCTTGGCGATGGCATCGCGCCGCTTCGCGCTCCGCCGGCGCAGGCCCCAGTCGGTCCAGGCGCCCTGTTTCGGCCAGCGCTTCTTGAAGGCGACATAACGCTTCTTAGCCCAGAGCGAATTCTTGAGCGCCATGCCCGCGCCGATCGCGAACACCAGCACGCCGCCCGGGCCGGGCAACAGCCCGACGACCGGCGCCATCAGCACCAGGGCGCACCCGATCACGAACAGGGTGAGCCGCACATGCTCGTTGCGGCCGAGCGCCTTCCAGCGGCGGACGATATCCATGTCCCCAAGGTGGGGAGCGATGATGACAGTCGCAAGGCGAGGGACGCCGCGGTTCGACGAAATGGCGGCCCCGCCCGACGGAATGTGGCGGCTTTTCGCTAAGTGTCTGTGCCGTCTCGACTCGGAGCAAGAAGCCTGTTTAGAACATGGCGCGAACATAGGGGCGGCACGGGGGTGTCCGATGGTGGCGCATGTCGCGACGGTGGCCTTTCTGGGGCTGGAGGCGCGCGCGGTTGAGGTGCAGGTGCAGGTGGGGCCGGGGGTTCCCGCCTTCGTGGTCGTCGGCCTGCCGGACAAGGCGGTCGCCGAAAGCCGCGAACGGGTGCGCGCGGCGCTGTCCGCGATCGGGCTGGCGCTGCCGCCCCGGCGGATCACCGTCAATCTTTCGCCCGCCGATCTGCCCAAGGAAGGATCGCATTATGATCTGCCGATCGCGCTCGGCCTGCTCGGCGCGATGGGGGTGGTGGATGCCGAGACGCTGGCCTCCTTTCTGGTGGTGGGCGAACTGGGCCTTGACGGGCGGGTCGCGCCGTCGCCGGGCGTGCTGCTCGCCGCGCTCCACGCCTCGTCGCGCGATCTCGGGCTGATCTGCCCGGCGGCGCAGGGGCCGGAAGCCGCCTGGGCGGGGACGATCGAGGTGATCGGCGCGCCCGACCTGCTGGCGCTGCTCAACCATTTCAAGGGGCATCAGCAGATATCGCCGCCGGTGCCGGGCGTAGCCGAAGCGCCTGTTGGCGGCCCCGATCTGCGGCAGGTGAAGGGGCAGGAAACCGCCAAGCGCGCGCTGGAGATCGCGGCGGCCGGCGGGCATAATCTGTTGATGAGCGGCCCGCCGGGTTCGGGCAAATCGCTGATGGCGTCCTGCCTGCCGGGCATATTGCCCGAACTGACCCCGCCCGAGGCGCTGGAAGTGTCGATGGTGGCCAGCGTGGCGGGCGAACTGCGCGAGGGGCGGCTGATCCGCCAACGGCCCTATCGCAGCCCGCATCATTCCGCGTCGATGGCGGCGCTGGTCGGCGGCGGGCTGCGCGTGCGGCCGGGCGAGGTGAGCTTGGCGCATCTGGGCGTATTGTTCCTCGACGAACTGCCCGAATTTCAGCGCGCGGTGCTCGATTCGCTGCGCCAGCCGCTGGAAACCGGCACCGTATCGGTCGCGCGGGCCAATGCGCATGTCAGCTTTCCGGCGCGCGTGCAGTTGATCGCGGCGATGAACCCCTGCCGCTGCGGCCATCTCGGCGATGCCGCGCTCGCCTGCGCGCGGGCGCCGCGCTGCGCCGCCGATTATCAGGCCAAGCTGTCCGGCCCGTTGATTGATCGCATCGACCTGCATGTGGAGGTCGCGGCGGTCAGCGCGGCCGATCTCGTCCTGCCGCCGCCGGCGGAGGGTTCGGCTGAGGTGGCGGCCCGCGTTGCCGCCGCGCGCCAGGTGCAAACGGCGCGCTATGCCGGCCATGACGTTCGCACCAATGCCGAGGCGGATGGCGAACTGCTCGATCGCGTGGCCGCGCCCGACGATGCCGGGCGCAAGCTGCTGGCGCAGGCGGCCGAAGCGATGCGCCTGTCCGCGCGCGGCTATCATCGGGTGCTGCGCGTGGCGCGCACGGTGGCGGATCTGGCGGGGAGCGACGGGGTAGGGCGTGTCCATATCGCCGAGGCACTGAGCTATCGCCGGCGCGCGCCGGCCAGCTAGGCGGGCCGGCCGTGATGCGGCCGGGGGCCGAATCCGTCTCGAATCGGCCCTATTTCCGCAGGCGCAACATTAGGATAGGCTGCATGCGGGCCCGCGCCGACCAGATCACGCGAAAGATGCGCGGGTGAACAGGAGGGCAATCATGGAATGGATGCTTCTGCCGCTCAAGCGCTATGCCCAGTTTTCCGGCCGATCGCGCCGGAAGGAATATTGGATGTTCGTGTTGCTGGTGTTCATCATCTACGTGATCGCGATGTTCCTCGATTCCATGCTCGGCTTCGGCACGACCAGCCGTTACGCCGATCTAAGCGATACGAGCGCCGCCGTGGGGTTCAATTCGCAAGGCGGGATATTGACGGCGATCGCGATGCTGGCGCTGTTCCTGCCGTCGCTGGCCGTGGGGGTGCGGCGGCTGCACGACACCGATCGTTCGGGCTGGTGGATCCTGATCGGGCTGGTGCCGATCATCGGCACGATCGTGCTGCTGGTCTTCTATTGCACCGATGGCACCAAGGGGCCGAACCGTTTCGGGCCGGACCCGAAGGGCGACACGCCGGCCGAACTGGCGGAAAAGTTCAGCTGACCGGCTGACCGGCGGGGCGCGATCAGCGCGTCAAGGCGTCGATCGCGCCCTGCAGGATATAGGCCGCCGCCATCTTGTCGACCAGTTCGGCGCGGCGCGCGCGGCTGGCATCGGCTTCCAGCAATGTGCGGGTGACGGCGGCTGTCGACCAGCGTTCGTCCCACAGCAGCACGGGCAGGCCGAGCGGTTCGAGATTGCGACAGAAGGCGCGGACCGACTGGGTGCGCGGGCTATCACTGCCGTCCATGTTGAGCGGCAGGCCGACGACCACGCCGCGCACCGACTGTGCTTCGAAAAGCTGGCGGAGCCGCGCGAGATCGACCGAGAATTTGCGCCGCTCGATCAGTTCGGCGGGGCTGGCGATCGTCCACATCGCATCGCACAGGGCGACGCCGATCGTCTTGGTGCCGACATCGAGCCCGGCCAGCCGGCCGCCTTCGGGAAAGGCGTCGCGATAATCGAGGATGCTCTGCGTGATCATCGGGCCATGAACGCCTTGGCGCGGGCTTCGGCGTCGGCGCGGATATTGGCCCAGAACAACGCATAATCGAACACATGGAAATTGCCGCCGGGCAGCACATAGCCGCCATAGCCCTTGGGCGCGACGCCGATCATCAAAAAGCCCGATGCATCGCAGCGCGCGGGCACCAGCCCAGGCTTCAATTCGGCATTCTGCATCCGGGCATCGGGCACCAGGGCGCCGAGATTGGCGCCCGGCAGCGCGGCGGTGGCGGGCGCGCCGGTGATCGGGTTGGTGCACAGCATCGGCGTGCCCTTGCGCGCGGCGCCGGTAAGCCCGTGGGTCGCCGCATAGATATCGGTGATGAGATGGGTGTCGGCCGGTTCGGCGAAGCTCTGCCACGAAAGCACGCAACCCGGCTCGTTCGGGCCGGTGCAGGCGGGCAGGCCCATCGCCGGCAGATCGGCCGTCTGCGATACCGGCCAGCCGACCACATAGGCTGCGACGATGCGGTGCGCGACGGGCTTGCCGGCCACCCGTTCCGCCATCAGCCGCATCAGGTGCAGCGCACCCTGGCTGTGCCCGGCCAGCAGGATCGGCCGCGATTGCGGGATCTGCGCCAGGAAGGCATCGAAGGCGCGGGCGACATCCTGATAGGCGAAGTCGATCGCGGCGGTGGCGTTGGCGTCCGCCGTCAGGAACGCGCCGAGCGTCGCCTGCCGGTAACGCGGCGCCCAGATCGCGCCCATGCCGTTGAACGCGCTGGCCTGCGACGACGCGAACAGGCGCAGCTTTTCATTGGCTTCGGCATCGTCCAGCGGGGCGTTCCAGCGGTCGCTCTTCAAATAGCTGGTCGGCGGCACATAGAAGACCGCGACATCGGGCCGCTCCGCGCGGGCAAAGCCGGGCGCCACGAAGCGCGACGGATCGTCGGGCAGGTCCGGCCGGGCGAGCCAGGCGGCGGCCCCGGCATAATCGGGCGCGGTGGCATCGGCGAGCGGGGCGAAGGGTGCCGAGGGCACGAAGGCCGCGCGCAGCAGGCGATCCTGAAACAGATTCCAGCCGATACCGGCGGCCAATAACAGCACGATCACACCCGCGATGACATAAAGGAAACGGCGTGCGGGCAATGTCGTAGCTCCATTTGTGCAGTGCAACATGAAAATTTGCACGCTGGAAAATTGCAATCGCGGGCGTGCGTAGCGGGCAATCGCGGGCAAAGACAAGTTTGCCGATGGCGGAAGGGATCGCATTCCATGGCGATCGCGCTAATCTCCCGCCCGATCAGACGGTAGGGGCCGGGCATGGAGAAGGTGGACGAGACGCCGGCATGGCCGGAACGGGCCTGGGCGCTGGCCGCGCTGGGCGGGGCCATCGGCCTTGCCATCCACGGGCTGACCGATGTGCCCGATCGCTATCGCATGACGGACGATGCCGTGCGGCTGGCGGCGGCCACCTTCCTGGGCATGGCCGGCATCGCCTTCGCGCTGACGCTGGAACGGGTGCGGGCAAGCTGGTCGGCCGGGTTCGCGGTCCTTGCCGGGCTTGTCGTCGCGTCGGCGATCTACTGGAATGGCGGTCCGGGGCGCTGGGATGCCAATGATGGCTGGCGCTTCTTCTGCGGCGTGCTGGCGATCGGAATCGCCGCGCCGCTGTTCCAGACGATGCGGGATGAAGGGCGCCGCACATTGCCCTATCGCGTCGTCCACAGCCACGCCTGGAACAATGTGGTGCTGGGCGGCCTTGCGCTGATCTTCGTCGGCGTCACCTGGCTGCTGGCGTTCCTGTTGAGCGAATTGTTCCAGCTGATCGGCATCAAGCTGCTGCGCGACCTGATCAACAAGGAGTGGTTCGGCTGGATGCTGAGCGGGGTCGCGCTCGGCGCAGCGATCGGATTGCTGCGCGATCAGGATCGCATCGTCCACATGTTCCAGCGGGTCGTGATCGTCGTGCTTTCGGTGCTGGCGCCGGTGCTGGGCGCGGGGCTGGTGATCTTCCTGATCGCGACGATCTTCACCGGGCTGAAGCCCTTGTGGGAGGCGACGCGGGAAACGACGCCGATCCTGCTGAGCTGCTTCGCCGGCGCCTTCATCCTCGCCAATGACGTGATCGGCGACGGGCCGGAGGATGAGGCGAAGAACCCGCTGCTGCGCTGGGCGGGCGTCGCGCTGGCGGCGGTGATGCTGCCGCTGGCCGCGATCGCGGCGATCTCCACGGGGCTTCGGCTCGATCAATATGGCCTGACGCCGAGCCGGCTGTGGGCGCTGACCTTCATCATCGTCACCTGCGCCATCGGCGTCGCTTATTGGGTGGCGCTGATCCGCAGGCGGCTGAACTGGGCAGACGCGGCGCGGCCGGCGAATATCCGTCTCGCCATCGGCCTGTGCGCGCTGATGCTGCTGCTGTCGACGCCGCTGGTGAATTTCGGCACGCTTTCGGTGCGCAGCCAAGTGGTGCGGCTGGAAGCGGGCAAGCTGAAGCCGGAGCGGTTCGACTGGGCGGCGCTCGCCTTCGATTTCGGGCCGCAGGGGCGCAAGGCGGTGGAGCGGCTGGCGAAATCACCGAACGCGACGATCAGGGCGGAGGCGGTGAAGGCGCTGGCGGCGAAGGATCGGTGGGAACTGGCTGGCCGCGATCGCCACCCGGATGCCGACGCGGTCTTTGCGGAGCGTGTGAAGGTGGTGCCGTCGCCTGTGCCGCTGCCGGGGCAGCTTGTCGCTGCGGCGGTACGCGAATTTCGCGGTTGCGGGCGCAAGGACACGCCGAGCCGGTGCATCATTCGCTACGTGCCCGGCGCGGATGATGCGGTGCTCGTCCACTGGTGGGGCGAATGCGATACGTGCCGCGCGGAGCCGCGCCTGATGGTGCGGACGCCGCAGGGGGATTGGGCCCGCGCCTTCGATCGCACTGAAGCCACGAAGCCGGATGCCGCGGAGATCGCGATCCAGCGCGCGGCTGCCGAACGCGGCGAGATCGAGGTGCGCGAGGTGAAGCGCCGGCAGGTTTTCGTAGGCGGCAAGCCGGTGGGGGACGTGTTCGAATAGCTTCGGGCCCTTATCGTCATCCCAGCGAAGGCGGGGGGCCACAACCTCCGCAGTTGCGGGCCTTCCGCTACTTTGCGTGCATGGATTGGCGCCTTCGCGGGAATGACGATGGGGTTTGTGGCCGCTCTCCGCTTGATGCCGGCCGCCATGCCCGCTATCCGCGCGGGCATGTCTGTCGATGCCACAACCGTCCGCAAGATCGCGAGTCTCGCCCGGATCGCCGTATCCGATGCTGAGGTCGACGCGATGGTGCCCGAGCTCAACAATATCCTTGGCTGGATCGAGCAGCTGGGCGAGGTCGATACCGATGGGGTCGCCCCGCTCGCGGCCGTCATCCCCAACCATCTGCGCCTGCGCGATGATGTCGTCACCGACGGCAATATCCGTGACCAGGTTCTCAAGAATGCGCCGCAGGCCGAACATGGCTTCTTCGCGGTGCCGAAGGTGATCGAATAGTGACGACGGACCTTACCAACCTGACCGTCGCCGGCATCCGCGACGGTTTCCGCAAGGGCGATTTTTCCGCGCGCGAAGTGGCGGACGCGTTCAACGCCGCCGTTGCCGCCGGCAAGCCGCTCAACGCCTTTCTGGTCGAAACGCCGGAACATGCCATCGCCGCCGCCGAGGAGGCCGATCGCGGCCGTGCTTCGGGCGAGCTGCGCCCGCTTTCGGGCGTGCCGATGGGCATCAAGGATCTGTTCTGCACCGCCGGCTATCAGACGACGGCGGCCAGCCACATCCTCGAAGGCTTCGTGCCGACCTATGAATCGACGATCACGGCCAAGCTGTTCGGCGCCGGCGTCGGCATGCTGGGCAAGCTGAACCTCGATCAGTTCGCCATGGGTTCGTCCAACGAAACCTCGGCGTTCGGCAATGTGATCAGCCCGTGGCGGCGCAGCGATGGCGGCAATGCGCCGCTGGCGCCGGGCGGTTCGTCCGGTGGTTCATCCTCGGCGGTGGCCGCGCGGATGGCGCCGGCGGCGACGGGAACGGACACCGGCGGCTCGATCCGCCAGCCGGCCGCCTTCACCGGCATTTCGGGGATCAAGCCGACCTATGGCCGCTGCTCGCGCTGGGGCGTGGTGGCGTTCGCCTCCTCGCTCGATCAGGCCGGGCCGATGGCGCGCGACGTGCGTGACTGCGCGATCCTGCTCGAAACCATGTCGGGTTTCGACCCGAAGGATTCGACCTCGCTCGATCTGCCGGTGCCGCAGTGGGAAGCCGGGCTTTCCGGCGATCTGCGCGGCAAGAAGGTGGGCATCCCCAAGGAATATCGCGTCGACGGCATGCCTGCCGAGATCGAGGCGCTGTGGCAGCAGGGCATCGCCTGGGCCAAGGACGCCGGGGCCGAGATCGTCGAGGTTTCGCTGCCGCACACGCAATATGCGCTGCCGACCTATTACATCATCGCGCCGGCCGAGGCGTCTTCGAACCTCGCCCGCTATGATGGCGTGCGTTATGGCCAGCGCGATCTGCCCGATGGCGCGAACCTGCAGGACATGTATGCCGCCACCCGCGCCGCCGGCTTCGGCGGCGAGGTGAAGCGCCGTATCCTGATCGGCACCTATGTGCTGTCGGCCGGGTTCTACGACGCTTATTACACCAAGGCGCAGAAGGTCCGCGCGCTGATCGCCCGCGATTTCGAGCGCGCGTTCGAACAATGCGACGTGCTGCTGACGCCGACCGCGCCGTCGGCCGCCTTCGCACTGGGCGAAAAGTCCGCCGATCCGCTGGCCATGTATCTGAACGACGTCTTCACCGTGCCGGCCTCGCTGGCCGGGCTGCCGGCGATGTCGGTGCCGGCCGGCCTCGACAAGCAGGGGCTGCCGCTGGGTCTGCAGATCATCGGCAAGCCGCTCGACGAGCAGGGCGTGTTGAACGCGGGCCTCGCGATCGAGGAACGGGCGGGCTTCACGGCACGCGCCGATAAGTGGTGGTAATATTCCCATCTCCGTTCGCTTCGAGCGGAGGTTCGAGCGTGGCCGAGAACCGTAGTCGAGAAGGCTTCTCGACGGAGGCATCTCGACTTCGCTCGATGCTGCTCGAAGCAAATGGATTGGTATTTGAAAGTCTGTGAGATGACTGAGTCTAGCTACCGCATCCAGGGCGCGACGGGCGAGTGGGAGGTCGTGATCGGCCTTGAGGTCCACGCGCAGGTGACGTCGAACGCCAAGCTCTTTTCGGGCGCGTCGACCAAGTTCGGCGCGGAACCCAATGCGAACGTGTCGCTGGTCGACGCGGCGATGCCGGGCATGTTGCCGGTGCCGAACCGCGAGTGCATCCGCCAGGCGGTGCGCACCGGCATGGCGATCGACGCGCAGATCAACAAATGGTCGCGGTTCGACCGGAAAAACTACTTCTACGCCGATCTGCCGCAGGGCTACCAGATCAGCCAGCTCTACCACCCGCTGGTGGGCGAGGGGACGATCTCGATCGAGCCTGAGGACGGCGAGACCAAGATCGTCGGGATCGAGCGTATCCATGTCGAGCAGGATGCCGGCAAGCTGATGCACGATCAGCATCCGACGCGGTCCTATGTCGATCTCAACCGATCGGGCGTGGCGCTGATGGAAATCGTCAGCCGCCCGGACATGCGCTCGCCGGCGGAAGCGGGCGCTTATCTGCGCAAGCTGCGCGCGATCCTGCGCTATGTCGGTTCGTGCGACGGTAATATGGAAGAAGGCTCGATGCGGGCCGACGTCAACGTCTCCGTCCGCAAGCCGGGCGATCCGTTCGGCACGCGCACCGAGACCAAGAATGTCAATTCGGTCCGCTTCGTGATGGCGGCGATCGAGCATGAGGCGAACCGTCAGGTCGACGTGCTCGAAAGCGGCGGCACGATCGTGCAGGAAACCCGCCTGTTCGATCCGGACAAGGGCGTCACGCGGTCGATGCGTTCCAAGGAGGACGCGCACGATTATCGTTACTTCCCCGATCCCGATCTGCTGCCGCTGGAGCTGGACGATGCGTTCCTCGCGGAATGCCGCGCGAGCCTGCCCGAACTGCCCGACGCCAAGCGCGCGCGCTATGAAGGGCCGCTCGGCCTTTCCACTTATGCCGCCGGCGTGCTGACGGCGGACGTGGAAACCGCGCGCTGGTTCGAAGCGCTGATGGCCGCGACCGGCAAGGATGATGCCGCGACCGCCAAGGCCGCGTCCAACTGGCTGATTTCCGATCTGTTCGGGGCGCTTAACCGGCTCGGCAAGGATATCACCAACAGCCCAGTTTCGCCGGCGCAGGGCGCGCAGCTGCTCGGCCTCGTTGCCGACAGCACGCTTTCGGGCAGCCTGGCCAAGCAGGTGTTCGAGATCATGCTCGAAACCGGCGACGATCCCGCGAAGATCGTCGAGGAACGTGGCCTGAAGCAGACCACCGACACCGGCGCGATCGATGCGGTGATCGCGGACGTGCTCGCCGCCAATGCCGACAAGGTTGCCGAATATCGCGGCGGCAAGGACAAGTTGTTCGGCTTCTTCGTCGGCCAGACGATGAAGGCGATGGCCGGCAAGGGCAATCCGGGCGTGGTGAATGAACGCCTGAAGGCAGCCCTCGACGGCTGAATTAGCACGGCAAGCCACCCCCTGCCGTTGCGCGGGGGGCGGGGCTTGCCTATCTGACTTTGAACCTAGCCAAGCAAGGGATGGGGCATGACGACTTTCGACGATCGCGAAAAGGGCTTCGAGACCAAGTTCGCGCACGACCAGGAGATGGCGTTCCGCGTCACCGCGCGCCGCAATCGCCTGATTGCCGTGTGGGCGGCGGGCCAGATGGGCCTGACGCCGGAGGAGACCGATGCCTATGCCAAGGCGGTCGTCCAGGCCGATTTCGAGGAAGCCGGCGACGAGGACGTGATCCGCAAGCTGCTCGGCGATCTCGTCTCGGCCGGCGTGGACACCGACGATACGGTGATCCGCAACGAGCTCGAGGTGAAGACCGTCGAAGCGCGCCGCCAGCTTCTGGAGGCCAAGTAACCACCATGCCGATGGCGGCGGAAGATATCGAAGCGATGATCCGGGCAGCGATCCCGGATGCGCTTGTCGAAATCACCGATCTGGCCGGCGATGGTGATCATTATGCCGCGCGGGTGGTGAGCGAGAGCTTCCGCGGCCTGCCGCGCGTGCGCCAGCACCAGCGCGTCTATGACGCGCTCGGCGGCCGGATGGGCGGGGTGCTCCATGCGCTCCAGCTCAGCACCGCCACGCCGGATTGAGGAGTGTGAGATGAGTGACGACGTCCAGGCCCGCATCGCGGACGCTGTAAATTCCGCCGACGTGCTGCTGTTCATGAAGGGCACGCCGCTGTTTCCGCAGTGCGGCTTTTCCAGCCGCGCGGTGGCGATCCTCGATCATCTCGGCGTCGAATATGCGACGATCGACGTGCTGCAGGATCAGGGGATCCGGCAGGGGATCAAGGAATTTTCCGACTGGCCGACGATCCCGCAGCTTTATGTGAAGGGCGAATTCGTCGGCGGCTCGGATATCATGATGGAAATGTATGAAGCCGGCGAACTGACCGAGCTTCTCGACCAGAAGGGCGTCGCGCGCGCCGCCTGACCGTCGGTTGATGGCGGCGCCCCGGTTGCGACCGGGGCTCCGCCATTCCGAAAGCCGGCATCTCCGGGCGACGCTCAGTTCGCCTGCCGGATCTGCCGGACGCCGCGATATTCAAGCGCGGCCATCGCCAGCACGAACAATCCCTGCGCGGCGACGAAGCCGGCGCCCGGCGCGGTGATCGTGCCCTTTGCCTGACCGATCAGCAGCAGGCTTTCCAGGCCCCAGCCGAGATTGCCGAGGATCACGATCCAGACCAGCGCGGCAGGCGGCACCGCCCGGCTGGCCAGCCAGCCGATGAACAGGCCGAGCGGCAGCAGCAACAGGCCGGCCCCGCGCAGCAGGATCGCCTCAAGCCCGAACGGACCGGCCAGTGCCGGCGCTGCCAGCACCAGCATTGCGCCCATGCCCAGGCAGCTAACGGCGTCGATCGCAAGAATTCGACGCAGGAAGATGTGGTTCGTCATGCACTTGATCCTCGATGATCGCCGTGGATCGTTACGGCGATCACTTCCTGCTTCTTGACGATCATCAAATCGATTACCTTGGGGGTAATGGCAGCGGCGGGGTCGCAAGCTGAAGTGGGGCGATGACGCAGCACCTTCCTCTTGGCGATCTCATGCGCGCATGGCGCAAGCAGCGGCGGATGAGCCAGCTGGATCTGGCGCTCGACGTCGCGGTGTCGACCCGCCATTTGAGCTTCGTCGAAACCGGGCGGTCCAAGCCGAGCCGCGGACTGGTGCTGCGCATGGCCGAAAAGCTGCGCATGCCGCCGCGCGAGCGCAACCAGATGCTCGTCGCCGCCGGTTTCGCGCCCGCCTTTCCCGAACGGCCGATCGACGATCCCGCGCTGGCCGACGCGCTGGCCGTGATCGAACGGCTGCTGATCGGCTATCAGCCCTTTCCGGCGCTGGCGGTCGACCGGCACTGGACGCTGGTGCGCAACAATGCCGCGCTGGCGCCCCTGATCGCGGGCGCCGCGCCGTCGCTGCTGGTGCCGCCCGTCAACGTGCTGCGGCTCAGCCTGCATCCCGACGGGCTGGCGCGGCGGATCGCCAATCTGGGCGAGTGGAAGGCGCATATCTGCCATCGGCTGGAAAGCCAGATCGACGCGAGCGGTGATCCACAACTGGCCGACCTGCTGGCCGAATTGCGCAGCTATCCCGCAGGGCCCGCGCGCCAGCGCCGGCCGGACGCGATCGCGGTGCCGCTGGTTATCGACGTTGGCGGCAAGAAGCTGTCCTTCCTCAGCATGACGACGATGTTCGGCACGCCGATCGACGTGACGCTGGCCGAGATTGCGATCGAGGCGTTCCTGCCGGCGGATGCCGCCACGGCGGAGTTGCTGCTGAAGGGGATTTGAAGGGGCGGGGGCAGCGCGAGACCGGAACAGCACTGACCCCGCCACTTTCAAAACGCGGGAACAACTTGGAACGCTGAAAGAGGAGCAGGAGGCGTGCCAGAACGGCCGTATCCCACTTTTCCGCGGGACATGATGGTTGACGGCCGATCGGGTATCGCGCCGTTTGTAAGATTATCCGACGATTTTCCGTTGGGACTTCAAATCCGTCCCGCGCGGTGCCACATGGCCGGCATGGACGATCAGACCCCCGGGGCCGTGCAGAGCCTGCATCCGCTGGTGCGCCGCGTGCTGGCGCCCAACCCGTCCGCGTTCACGCTGCATGGCACGCAGACCTATATCGTCGGCCATGGCGATGTGGCGGTGATCGATCCCGGCCCCAATCTGGCGCCGCATATCGATGCGATCATGGCGGCAACGAAGGGCGAGACGATCCGCTATATCGTCTGCACGCACACCCATAATGATCACAGCCCCGCCGCCGCGCCGTTGAAGGCGCTTGCCGGGGCCGAGATCGTGGGCTGCGCGCCACTGGTGCTGGATGATAGCGGGCCGCGTTCGGACGCGGCGTTCGATCGCACCTACGCGCCCGATCGCGTGCTGGGCGATGGCGAGGCGCTGACCGGCGATGGCTGGTCGCTGATCGGCGTGGATACGCCCGGCCACACCTCCAACCATCTCTGCCTGGCCTTGCCGGAGGCGGACGCCTTGTTCACCGGCGATCATGTCATGGGCTGGTCGACCACCGTCATCTCACCCCCCGACGGCGACATGGCGGCCTATATGGCGAGCCTCGACAAGCTGATGGGGCGCAGTGACGCCATCTATTATCCGGCGCATGGCGATCCGGTGGAGCGCCCGCAGCGCTTCGTCCGCAGCCTGATGGGGCATCGCAAGCAGCGCGAAGGGCAGATTTTGCGGCTGCTGGGCGAAGGCGAGAAGCCGATCCCGGCGATGGTGGAAAAGATGTATGTGGGGCTCGATCCCCAGCTGATCCCCGCCGCCGGCCGTTCGGTGCTGGCCCATCTGCTCGATCTTGAACGGCGCGGCCAGGTGGTGCGCGCCGGCGTGGAGAGCTGGGCGCGGGCCGCGTGAACCCCAGAACCGCCCGCTGGATCGCGGCGATCCTTGCCGTGGCGATGGTCGCGGGGACGGCCGGCTGGTTCGGCGCCCGCCGCATCGCGGGCGTGTTCAACCCCGATCCGGTGACGATCGCCACCGCCAGCCTGGATTCGATGCGCGAACAGAACCGGCTGACGGTGTTCGCCGCGCGCTATGTGGCGGTTGTCACCTCGACGCAGACGCGCTTCGGCCTGTCGGCGCGCAAGACGCTGATCATGCCCGGCAATGTGCGCTACGAGGTCGATCTGGCCAAACTCAGCCCGCGCGACGTGCGGTGGGACGCGGCGGCGCGGCGATTGTCGGTCACGCTGCCCGTTCCCATATTGGCGGGGCCGGAGGTCGATATGGCGGCGATCCGCGAATATGATGGCGGCGGGATGCTGATGGCGCTGAGCGACGCGGAAACCACGCTCGACACCGCGAACCGCAAGGCCGGGCAGGCCGAACTGCTGCGCCAGGCGCGCAGCGAATTGCCGATGCGGCTGGCGCGCGATGCCGGGCGGCGCGCCGTGGAACGCAATTTCGCCATGCCGTTGAAGGCGGCAGGGCTGGACGCGGCCGTCGAAGTGCGCTTTGCGGACGAACCGCGGCCCGGCAACGGCGAACGGATGGATGCATCCCGTTCGCTTGAAGAGATATATGGGTTGCACGAGAATCAGAACGCGCGTCCGACAAGAGGAACACAGCCATGAACGCCCCCACTGCAAGCCTCGCCGGGCTGGACCTGCGCGCGGAGATCGATCGGCTGCGCAAGGAACGCAACGCCGTGATCCTGGCGCATTATTACCAGAAGCCGGAAATTCAGGACATTGCCGATTTCGTCGGCGACAGCCTGGAACTGTCGCGCAAGGCGGCGGAAACCGATGCCGATGTGATCGCGTTTTGCGGCGTGCGCTTCATGGCTGAAACCGCGAAGATCCTCAGCCCGCAGAAGACGGTGATCCTGCCCGACATGGATGCCGGCTGCAGCCTTGAGGATTCGTGCCCGCCGGACAAGTTCAAGGCGTTCCGCGCCGCGCACCCCGATCATATCGCGCTGACCTACATCAACTGTTCGGCCGAGGTGAAGGCGCTCAGCGACATCATCGTCACCTCGTCGTCGGCGGAAAAGATCCTCAGCCAGATTCCGCCGGAACAGAAGATCATCTTCGGGCCGGACAAGCATCTCGGCGGTTATCTGTCGCGCAAGTTCGGGCGGGAGATGCTGCTGTGGCCGGGCGTCTGCATCGTCCATGAGGCGTTTTCGGAAACCGAGCTGCTCAAGCTCAAGGCGCAGCATCCCGACGCGCCGGTGGCGGCGCACCCCGAATGCCCGCCGCATGTGCTGGACCATGCCGACATGGTGGGTTCGACCAGCGCGATCCTGGAATTCGCCAAGACGACGCCGCACGACACCGTGATCGTCGCGACCGAGCCGCACATCATCCACCAGATGGAAAAGGCGGTGCCGGAAAAGACCTTCATCGGTGCGCCGGGGGCCGACGGCAACTGCAACTGCAACATCTGCCCCTATATGGCGCTCAACACGATGGAGAAGCTCTACATCGCGCTGCGCGATCTGGAGCCGAAGATCGAGCTGGACGAAGAGATGCGGCTGGCCGCCAAGAAATCGCTGGACCGGATGCTCGAAATGGCATCGGCCACGGTGGGCAAGGGCGATCTTGGTGCGCGGGACTGAGCCCGCCACGATGCGCTTCGCCCTTCCCAATTTCGATCTCGACGCGTTCGTCCGCTCCACCCTTGCCGAGGATCTCGGCGAGGTGGGGGATATCACGTCGGCCGCCGTCATCCCCGCCGACGCGATGTTCGCGGGCGCGATGGACAGCCGTGACGCGATCACCGTCGCTGGGCTGCCGATCGCCGAAGCCTTCTTCCACGCGCTCGATCCCGAGGTCGAGATCGAGCTGCTGGTGGCCGATGGCGACCGGGTGGCGCCGGGCACCGATCTGATGCGGCTGCGCGGCCGTGCGCGGGCGTTGCTGACGGCGGAGCGATCGGCGCTCAACACCATCCAGCATCTTTCCGGCATCGCCACGCTGACGCGCAGCTATGTCGACAAGATCGACGGCACGGGCGCGACGCTGCTCGATACGCGCAAGACCATTCCCGGCCTGCGCGTGCTCGAAAAATATGCGACGCGCATGGGCGGCGCCACCAATCACCGCATGGGTCTGTGGGATGCGGCGATGATCAAGGACAATCATGTCGCCGTCGCCGGCGGCGTGGGGGAAGCGGTGCGGCGCGCCAAGACGGCCGGGATCGCATCGATCATCGTCGAGGTCGATCGTATCGACCAGATCGAGCCGGCGCTTGCGGCGGGGGCCATGCACCTGCTGCTCGACAATATGGATCCGGCCACGCTGCGCGGCGCGGTGACGCTGGTCGGCGGGCGCGTGCCGACCGAGGCGTCGGGCGGCGTGCGGATCGATACGATCCGGGCGATCGCGGAAACCGGCGTGACCTATATCTCGGTCGGCCGGCTTACCCAATCGGCCCCGGCGGCCGATATCGGGCTGGATTTCGCGGCAGCCTGATCGGGTTGCGCGGCGCGCGGCGGCGATTAAGCTGCCGTCGCGCATTTTTGATGGGGGGAAGCCGGCATGCGGCCGCAATCGATCATCCTGTTTGAACGGCTGGTATTGGCGACGATCGCGCTCGGCGTGCTGGCGTCGGCGATCAACTGGCAGCGGACGCTGGCGATGATCCAGCAGTTCGGCTTCGGCGCCACCTTCATCGTCGTCGTGCAGGCGTGCAGCGTCGCGCTGATGCTCCTGCTGCTCTATTTCGTGTCGCGGCGCGGCAGCGAGGTGGCGAAGTGGATCTATGTCGTGCTGGTGGTGATCGGGGGGGTCAACACGCTCGCGACGTTCAACACGCTGCTCGCCATGGGGGGCAGCGGTATGATCGCGCCGATCCAGCTGGTGCTGCAATTGATCGCGATCTGGCTGCTGTTCCGGCCCGACAGCGCGGCATGGTTCAGCCGGGACGCCGGATAATATGATCCGCCAGACGCTGGCGGCGCTGCCGCTGGCATTGACACTGCTTCCGTCCATGGCGCTGGCCCAGGCGCGCGATTGCCGCGTGCCGGCGGTGCTGCCGCGCCCGGCGCTGGATGGGCCGACCGCCAGCCAGCCGCGCCGCGCGCTGCCGATCGGCGGCTATACGCTCGCGCTCAGCTGGTCCCCCGAATATTGCCGCACCCGGCTCAACAGCGTGAAGGATCGTTTCCAGTGCGGCGGCGGGGCGGGGCCGCGCTTCGGCTTCGTGCTGCACGGCCTGTGGCCCGATGGCCGGGGCGAACAATGGCCGCAATATTGCCGGCCGGCGGGGCTGCTGCCCGATCGCCTGATCCGCGCGCACCTTTGCACCACCCCGTCGGTGCAGCTGATGCAGCATGAATATGCCAAGCACGGCACCTGCATGAACGTGCCGCCCGACGCTTATTTCAAGACGGCGGCCGGCCTGTTCAACGGACTGCGCTTTCCCGACATGAATCTGCTGTCGCGCCGCCCGACGCTCAATGCCCGCCAGCTGGCCGAGGCGCTGGCGGGGGCGAACAAGGGCATGGACCCGGCGATGTTCAAGATCGCCGTCAACCGGCGGGGCTGGCTGGATGAAGTGCGGCTGTGCCTCGATACCGCGCTCAAGCCGCGCCGCTGCCGGGCGTCGGCACCGGGCGCGCGGGCGGGCGAAACCGTCAGGATCTGGCGCGGCGGGCGCTGACGCCGTCGATCATCGCCGTGCCGGGGTGATGCTTGTCGAGATGGCGCTTGATGATCTTGAGGTTGCGGCTGTTCGACCGATAGACGAAGTCGAACAGGTCGCCGACCACGGGCACCGCGCCGAGCAGCGTATCGACGCCGACATTCGTCGCCATCCGCGCCAGCTGGAATTTGGACATGCCGAGGTTGCGGGCTTCCCAGACCAGCCACGCGCCCATGGCCGCGGTCACGAAATCGCCGATCACCGGAACGAGGCCGACGAGGGAATCGAGCCCGATCGGCCGGTTGATGCCGGGGATGACGAGCAGGCGTTCAAGCATGCCTTCCATCGCCTCGATCCGGCGGCGGACCGATGCGGGGTCGCGTTCCAGCCCGACCTGGCTGGCGAACTCATCGAACTTCGGCGAAACGGCCATCAACATCTCCTCCAACCTGCACGATGTAGGATGCGGCGCGGCGATGTCATCCCTTGCGCGTATCAGCGCCGATCGGCGCGCAGATGGTTCAGCGGGTGGGCGCCGCGCGCATTGTCCTTGAACGCGGTCAGCGACGGGGCGACCAGCGACCATCGCATCGGCATGGCGATCGGGATGAACGCGGTGATCCGGGTCAGCCGCTGATCCGCCTCGGCCAGCACGAGGTTGCGTTCGAGCAGCGTGGGCGCGCCGCGGGCGCGATCGAGCAACTGATCGGCTTCTTCGCTGCACGCGGCCGAACGATCGCAGGTGAATTCGCGCAGATACCAGCTGCCGGTATCGGCCGGCGCCACCAGGTCGATCAGGCGCAGATCGGCATCGGCGCCGGCGGCGACCGCTTCGGCCTCCACGCCGATCTGCCGCCAATCGAGCTGGAGGAGCGTGAACAGGATGCGCGCGCCCGGCCCCTTGGGCAGCGCCACGCGCACCTTTGCCGGTTCCTCGGTGCGTTGCCGCCATTCGGCCACGCCGCGCGCGGCGATCGCGCGGCGCTGGGCGATCGGCGTATCGATCCAGTCGGGCGTGGCGGGGCTGGGCAGATCGGCCAGGCCGGCGGGCACGATGGTGGAGGCGGCCTGCCAGTCCTTCACCGCGAAGGTGCGGACGATCCGGTCCCGATCCACCGCCATGGACAAGGCGCGGCGATTTTCCGCGCTGACCAGAAAGCCCTTCGCATCGGCGATGGCGAGGCCGAACAGCCCGGCGACGGGATCGAAGCGCAGCATATTGGCGGGCAGCCCCGCCGCGCGTGCGACAGCGAGATCGTGGAACCGCCCGCCCAGCACCGCCTGCGCGCGCTTGTCGCGAAATCGCACCACGGCCACCGCCGCGCGTTCGCCGCGCAGGCGCAATTGCTGGCGCTCGATCTCCGCCTCGTCGATCTCGGCATCCTCCGCCGGGGTCTGGTGCGCGATCGGGCCGAGCAGCAGCCAGCCCGGTCCGCGCCCGGCGACGGCCAATGGCCCGGTGCCGCCCTTGCTGCGCGATACCACCAGCGCCATTTCGGGCTGGGCGAGCAATTGCAGCAGCGTCGGGCGCGGGGCCGACAGGCGGATTTCCACCACCTGCGGGGTGACGGCGACGATCTCGTCAATCGCGGTCAACGCCGATTTCAGCGGATTGCGGCTGGCCCGCCCGATCGCCCCGCGCAGCCGGCGGGCGGCGCCTTCGGCATCGATGCCGGCCTCGTCGTCGATGCGGAAGGTATAATACAGCCCGTCGTCGGACACGTCCCAGCGGATCGCGAGGCCGGGTTCGATCTGGCCGCCGGCATCGAAGCGGATCAGCCCCTGCGCGGTCGCGGCGAGCAATGCGGCATCGGCCGGTTGCAGCGGCTTTTCGTTGGGATCGACGATCGTCGGCGGTTCGCCGATCACGCTCACGTCCAGCGGCCCATCGCCGCTATGCTGGGAGCAGGCGGTGGTGGCGAGCAGCAGGGCGAAGGCAAGGCGGCGGATCATCATGGCTTCAATGCCAGCGTGCGGCTGGGGTGGACATTGGCGGGATTGTCGCGCCAGCCGGCGACGCGCGGCGCGACGAGCGCACGGCTGACATAGAAATAAAGCGGGAGCACCGGCGCATCGGCGAGCAGGATCGCTTCGGCCGCGCGCATCTTGCGGGCGCGGCGGGCGGGGTCGGGATCGGCGATCGCGGCGTCATAGGCGGCATCGTAGCGCGGATTGGCATAGCCGGAATAGTTGATTGGCCCGGCGTTCGAACGATGCACCGCAAGGAAGTTCTCCGGCGCGGAAAGGTCGGCGATCCAGCCCGAGCGGGCGATGGCGAAGTCGCCACGGCGCAGCGCCGCGAAATGCAGCGTCGCCTCGCTGTTGAGCAGCCGCGCCTCGACACCGAGCGGGCGCCACATCGCGGCCAGCGCAATCGCCACGCGGCGATGATCGGCATCGCTGTTGAACCGCACGTCGAATGTCAGCGGTTTTTCGGGGCCATAGCCTGCTTCGGCGAGCAAAGCGGCGGCGGCGGCCATCCGCCGTTCTTTGGGCCAGGATGCCCAATCCGGGCGAAAGGCGGGGAGGCCGCCCGTTCCATCCGGCACGATGCCCCAGGCGGGGGGATTGCCCATCGCCATCAAGGGGCCGGCAATCCATTCGCGGTCGGTCGCCAGGCTCAGCGCGCGGCGGATGCGAACGTCGTCGAACGGTGGGCGCCGCGTGTTGAAGCTGAAATAATAGCTGCCTTCATAGGGAGCGACATGCGCGGCGCCGGGCAGCTCGCGGCGGATCCACGCGATCCGGCTCGACGGGAATTCCGATGTCGTATCGGCGGCGCCGGCGCGGAAGATGCGCAATGCGGTCAGGCGATCAGGCACCGGGCGCCATTCGACCGCCGCGATTGCCGGCGGCCCGCCATGCCAGGCGGCATTGGCATCGAGCCGCATGGCATCGTTGAGCGTCCACGCCGTCAACCGATAGGGCCCGGATGTCACCAGCGGCCGCTCCGCCGTCCATTGATCGCCGCGTGCGGCGATGCGGTGGATGGGGATCGCGGCCATGGCGGGGTGGGCCAGCAGCGCGGGCAAGGCGGAAAAGGGATGGCGCAGGTGGACGACCACGCTGTCGCCCTCTGCCACCACCGTCGCGATCGGCGCGAAGGTTGCGGCATGCGGCGCGGCGGTGCGCGGATCGACCAGCCGGCGATGGACGGCGGCGAAGGTGGCGGGCGTGATCGGCGTGCGATCCGAAAAGCGCTGGCCCGCGCGCAGCGGGAAGCGCCAGGTGCGGCCATCGGCCGAAACCGACCAGCCGGTCGCCAGCCCCGGTTCGGGCCGGCCGGCCGCGTCGAACCGCGTCAGCCCCTCGAACAGGTCGGTCGCGACGCGGACCGACGCGATCTCCGATGTCTTGTGCGGATCGAGGCTCTTGGCTTCGGCTTCGGCCAGGCGGATCAGCGTTCCGGCGGGCCGTTGCTGTTCAGCCTTGTCCGGCGAACCGCAGGCGGCGGGCAGCAGCAGTGCAAGGGCGACGAGGCGCCGGGCCATGCGGCCGAACCGATCGCGAAACGAAGTCACCGGCCACGGCCTAGACCAATAGTTGCTCATATTGAAGGCAAGCGCAGGTCGAAATTGGCGACAGGAAGGTCGGGCAGGAAGGCAAACCGGCCCGTAACCGCGAAAAATCAGCAATGAGGGGGATGACAGGATCAAAAAACTCGGGCAGCGGTGCGACAGGATTCAGCAGAAAGGAACAACATGAACAGCACCGATCTCGCCGACGGCATTGCCAAGACCCAGGGCCTCACCAAGGCGCAGGGCAAGGCGATCGTCGATCAGGTTCTGAAGGCGATCACCGACGCGGCCGTCGCCGGCGAGGAAGTGTCGCTGCCGGGCTTCGGCAAGTTCAAGGTTCAGGCCCGTCCGGAGCGCGAAGGCCGCAACCCGCGCACCGGCGAAACGATGAAGATCGCCGCTTCGAAGAAGCTGGGCTTCCAGCCGGCGAAGGCGCTGCGCGACGCGCTGAACGGCTGATCGGCCAGCACGGCTGAACAGATAAGGGCGTCCCGGTTTCGGCCGGGGCGCCCTTTCTTCATTGTCCTTCGGTCAGGAAGAACGCGATCATTCGTGATCGAGGATGAAATCCCGCAGCGCGCGCGCATCGTGCAGCGCATTGTGCGGCACACGGCTGTTCATCGCCGTCGAAAAGCCGGGGCTGCGGCGGAATTCGAACCGCATGCTGCCGACATCGACGATATCGGCCGGGCCGATCAGCAGCAGGCGGCAGAACAGGGCGATATCTTCCGGCCAGTCGGCCAGGATCACCGGATCGCGATCGCCCGCCAGGAAGGCGGCCACTTCATGCGCGGCCGTCACCGGATCGATATGGTTGGCCAGCGACTGCGGCACGCTGTCGAGATAGGGCACCACATTGCGCGCCACCCACGGATGAAGCTGGGCCGGCAGGGGCAGGACCGCATAATATTCCTGATCGCCATATTCGGGCACCAGCGCGAAGCTGATCAGATCGCCGCCAAAGCCGTTGAATTCGGTATCGAGGAAATAGCGCATCAACCCGCCTCCGGCTGCACGGCGGCGCGGGCAAGGCGATGCAGCAATGCCCGGTAGCGGCCAAGTTCGGCGGGATCGGCGGCATCATAAGTGCGTGCGGCGCCGAGCTGGCGGCCGTTGCAGACGTAAAAGAGCGAGCCGCTGGCGACGCCGTTCAAGATTTCCGTGGCCGTTATCGGGCGGAACGCGCCCTCGGCCACGCCGGCCGCGATGATCGCCTCGATATCGCGCAGCGCGGTTTCCGAAAAGCGCACGGGATCGTCGCCACGCGGGCCCACGTCGGCGGTGAGGCGCTGGATGATGCGGGCGGCGGCGGGGCGCGCGACAAGGAAATCGAGCCAGGCATCGAGCAGGCCGAGCAGCCGGGCCATCGGATCGGAAACATTGTCCGTCCGCTCGACCACGAAGGCGTGCATCGACGTGAAGATGTCGGCTTCGACGGCGTCGTACAATTCCTGCTTGCCGGGGAAATGATAGACGATCGACGGGCGGCGGATGCCCACCGCCTGCGCCACATCTTCCAGCCGCGCGGCGGCATAGCCCATTTCGGCGAAGATGGTTTCGGCGGCGTCGAGAATGGCCCGCCGCGTCGCATCGCCGCGCGCCTGCCGAACCGGTGGTTTGCTGACATTCATGCGCCAGCCTTATGCGGCGGGTCCGCACGCGGCAATGGCATCCCGCGTGCGTCGGCTTGAATTCTACCGCCATGTAGGTAAAAAATGATGGGCGCGAAGCGAGCGGAATCCATCCGCCGAAGCGCGCCCCAGGATCGGAGACGGACGCCGCGCCTCGCGGAAAACTGTGCCGATAGAGACAGCCGGCGGCGCGAGCGACATCAAGGCCCGCGCCTCGGCTGAGTAAGATCGTCTGTCCCGCGTCAATGGCTGGCGCATCGGGCAAGGCGGTCATTGCCAATGTTCGGGACGGGCAGCTGATGGGCTGCCGGCCTCCGGGCACCCATTAAGAGGATTTCGTAGAATGACGCTTTCGCCTGCACTCGGTTCGCCCGGAACGCCGGTCATCATCACCGGCGGCGCCTCGGGCATCGGCCTCGCTTCGGCGCAGGCGCTGGCGGCGGTGGGCCGTCCGGTCGCGCTGTGGGACATTAACGGCGCCAAGGCGGCCGATGCGGCTGCCGCGATCACGGCCGAATATGGCGTGGCTGCCGTCGGCGTCGCCGCCGATCTCAGCAAGCTCGATGCGATTGCGCCGGCGCTGGCCGCGACGCGGGCCGCGGTCGGCGCGCCGGGCGGGCTCGTCCACGCGGCCGGCATTGTCGATACCGGCTCGCTCGAAGGCATCACGCCGGAAAGCTGGGAAGCCGGCATCGGCATCCACCTGCGCGCCTTTGCCTTCGTCGCCCAGGCGATCCAGGCCGATCTTGCCGCGCAGCCGGGTTCGGCAATCGTGGCGATCGCGTCGATCAACGCGACGCTCGGCAACGGCATCAACCCGATCTACAGCGCGGCCAAGGGGGGCCTGCTTTCGATCGTCCGCTCGCTCGCCGATCGCCTTGGCCGCGATGGCGTGCGCGTCAATTCGGTCTCGCCCGGCCAGATCATGACGCCGATGATGAAGCCCGCCGTGGACAATCTGCCGCCGCGCTTCTTCGAAAACCGCATCCTGCTCGATCGCATTGGCGATCCCGCCGAAATCGGCCGCGTCGTCCGTTTCCTGCTGTCGAACGAGGCCAGCTACATCACCGCGTCGGAGATCGTCGTCGACGGCGGCAACATCTCGTCGCAGCGCACCTGAGACGCAAACATCTACGAGAAGGAAGAGGAGAGGGAATGACCGATCGTGACATGACGGGCCGGCGCTGGCTGCCCGTTGCCGCCGGGGCGGCGCTGGCCGCCGCCTTGCCGCTGCTGGCGGGCTGCGCCACGGCCCCGGCGGGCGATATTGCTGCCGCCAGCCAGCGGCAGGACGGCGTCATTCCCTTCGCCTCCGTCACCGCCGCGCGGGACGACGGAACGGGCGATTATCTGCTCAACTGGGTCGCGCCGGATGCCGGGCGGGTGACCGTCTATGCCGGCCATGATCCGGCGGCGATCGGGCGCGATCACGCCGTGGGGGCGGGCGATGCCGTCGGCTCGATCCGCGTCAGCGGGCTCGCACCGGGCAAGCGCTGGTTCTTCGCATTGGTGCCCGAGCGCGGGGCGCCGCTGGTGATCGCCGATCGCGGGCTCCATCTGCCCAGCGTCCACAATCTGCGCGATATCGGCGGTTATCGCACCAGCGATGGCCGTTGGGTGAAGATGGGGTTGATCTATCGTTCCGATCAGCTCGACAAGGTCAGCGAAGCCGATCTGGCGGCGATGGGCGATCTCGGCATCCGGCTCGTCGCCGATCTGCGCACCGAAAGCGAACGCCAGCGCGAACCCGATCGCCTTCCGGCCGGGGCGGAGCCGCTCGTCCTCGATGTCGCGGCGGACAGCCAGGGCTCGCTCGGCGGCGATATGCGCAAGGCGATGGCGGCGATCACCGCCGGCAAGGGCGCGGAGATGCTGACCGAGGCCAATCGCGATTTCGTGTCGCTGGGCAGTGCCAAGACCGCTTATCGCACGCTGCTTGACCGCCTCGACGCGCCGGATGCGGGGCCGACGCTCTACCATTGCACGGCGGGCAAGGATCGCACGGGTTGGGCGACCGCCGTGATCCTGACGCTGCTGGGCGTGCCGCGTGAAACGGTGATGGCGGATTATCTGGCCAGCAATGATTATCTGCGCGCCAAGAATGAGAAGGCGATCGCGGGCATGGCCAAGATGGGGCTTTCGGTGCCGCGCGAAAATCTGGAGCCGGTGCTGGGTGTCCGCGCCGAATATCTGCAGGCGGCCTTTGACGAGGTCGACAAGCGTTTTGGCTCGTTCGACGCCTATCTGAAGCAGGGGCTGGGCCTTGGCGATGCCGAGATCGAGGCGCTGCGCACGCGCTATCTGGCCGGTCGGCCGGCTTAACGTCATTGCGAAGGGCAGGGTGGTCCGGGTGATGCCCGGGTCGCCCTGCTATGGCGTGGCACGTTGCTGTGGCCGTCATTCCGTGCCCTGCGCGCGCCGTGCGGCGGCTGGGCCCGGATGATGGTGCGGACGGCGGGACTCGAACCCGCACTTTCAAAGAAAAGCAGATTTTCGCACCACTTCGGCTTTCGCCGCCGTGCATCCGCCGGGAAGGCCGATGGCACGTTCGTGGTCCGGACTGTCCCTTCGCCATGGCCCAAGGGCCGAAGGCGCCGCCCGTCCAGTCTCTACACCTTCCCGTCCTTTTCAGGCCGGGCTTGGCTCGGGATTGGCATGGCGCGTCATCCGCGCCTTAGCTTTCCCCGAATTTGAGCGGTTCTACGCCGCGGGTTTCCCCGTGGGCACCCAAATTTGTCTAAGTCTGCTGCGTCTACCGATTTCGCCACGTCCGCATGGACCCCGATCCGTTCAGGCTAGGCGCCCGACGCGGAAAGCAGGGTTTCCACCATTGAGTAGAGCCTGATCCGCGATCTTGGCTGAAGCGCGAACGCTTCCGCCGCCACCGATCAGGCTCTGCACCCAAAGGCCGCAAGCCGCGCCCGCGGTCAAGCAGGAAAAATCGCGCGCCTAGACATTCAGGCGCGCGCGCATCTCCTTGCCGGGCTTGAAATAGGGCACGCGCTTGGCGGCGACGTCCACGGATTCCCCGGTGCGCGGGTTGCGGCCGGTGCGCGCGACGCGCGCCCGTGTCGAAAATGCACCGAAGCCTCGCAGTTCGACGCGGCCATCTTCCCGCAGTCGTTCGCTGATTTCATCGAAGAAGACGCCGACAATGCGTTCGACTTCGTTGAGCGAGAGGCCGGGATTGTCCTTGGCAAGCATTTGTACGAGTTCCGATCTGATCATGGGCCCTCCCCCTGATATGCTGCGTTCGACGAACGTTGCGGCTGCGGTTCATTGCCCCTGATCGGCCGAGGACCCCCACGGTCGTTCGGTGTCGCAAGGGATGTCTGCGATACGCAACGGATCGGCAATCCGACGTCGCCGATCATCGCCAATATGCAACAAAACGAGGGCGAAAGCGACGCGCCAGTTGCGGAAAAGCCGGCTCTGACATAGCCAATTGTCCCATCTTTGGATGGTGGGAGAATTAGATGCCGGTTCGGAAAATGCTTTTGGCCGGCGCGCTGCTTGCGCTTGCGAATCAGGCCCATGCCGCGCCGTTGCCCAAGCCCGCCTCCTTCGCCACCTGCAGCGTGTGCCACAAGGTGCAGCCGGGCGTGCCTTCGGCCATGGGCCCCAATCTATGGGGCGTGGCGGGGCGCAAGGCCGGCACGCTGCCGGGCTATGCCTTTACGCCGGCTATGAAAAAATATGGCCAGCCGTGGACCAAGGCCAATCTGGTCGCCTTCCTGACGGCGCCTGCCAAGGTCGTTCCGGGCAACAAGATGGCCTATGCCGGCCAGCGCGATCCCAAGGCGGCCGAGGCTCTCGCGGATTATCTGCTGTCGCTGAAATAAGACGACAAGACGGTGGCGGCCGGGGGGTGATCGCCGCCGGTCGCGCATAAGAAAAAAGGGCGCGGACCTTGTGGTCCGCGCCCTTCTTTTCTTGGCTCAAGGCCGAAGCGATTACTCGCCGCGCGCCTTGTTCAGCGCCGCGCCGAGGATGTCGCCCAGCGACGCGCCCGAGTCGGACGAGCCATACTGCGCCACGGCCTGCTTCTCTTCGGCGATCTGCATCGCCTTGATCGAGAAGGTCGGCTTCTTCGAACGATCGAAGCCGGTGACCATCGCGTCGAACTTCTGGCCGACCTGGAAACGCTCCGGACGCTGCTCGTCACGGTCGCGGCCGAGATCGCCACGCTTGATGAAGCCAACGGCGCCATCATCGCCCGCCTGCACGTCGAGGCCCGCATCGCCGACCGAGAGGACGGTGACGGTGATGACCGCGTTCTTGTTCAGCTTGTCGCCGCCCGTCGCGACGACGCCGCCACGCTCGAGCTGCTTCATGCCGAGCGAGATGCGCTCCTTTTCGGCGTCGATGTCGAGCACGACGGCCTGAACCGTCTCGCCCTTGTGGTGCAGCGCCAGGGCTTCCTCGCCCGAAACGCCCCAGGCGATGTCCGACATGTGAACCATGCCGTCGACGTCGCCGTCCAGGCCGATGAACAGGCCGAACTCGGTCGCGTTCTTGACTTCGCCCTCGACGGTCGAGCCAACCGGGTGCTTCTCGGCGAAGGCTTCCCACGGATTGCTGATCGCCTGCTTCAGGCCCAGCGAGATACGACGCTTGTCGGCATCGACCTCGAGGATCACGACGTCCACTTCCTGCGAGGTGGAGACGATCTTGCCCGGGTGGACGTTCTTCTTGGTCCAGCTCATTTCCGAAACGTGGACCAGGCCTTCGATGCCCGGCTCGAGCTCGACGAACGCACCATATTCGGTGATGTTGGTCACGCGGCCCGAGAACTTCGCACCGATCGGGTACTTGGCGGCGGCGCCTTCCCACGGATCGCTCTCGAGCTGCTTCATGCCGAGCGAGATGCGCTGGGTGTCACGGTTGATGCGGATGATCTGCACCTTTACCGTGTCGCCGATGTTGATCATTTCGCTCGGGTGGCCGACGCGCTTGTAGCTGAGGTCGGTGACGTGCAGCAGGCCGTCGATGCCGCCGAGATCAACGAACGCACCATAATCGGTGATGTTCTTGACGACGCCTTCGATCACCTGGCCTTCGGCCAGCGACTGGATCAGGCCCGTGCGCTGTTCGGCGCGGGTTTCTTCCAGAACGGCGCGACGCGACACGACGATGTTGCCGCGGCGACGATCCATCTTGAGGATCTGGAACGGCTGCGGAATGTCCATGAGCGGGGTGACATCGCGCACCGGGCGGATGTCGACCTGGCTGCCCGGAAGGAAGGCCACGGCGCCGTTGAGGTCGACGGTGAAGCCGCCCTTGACGCGGCCGAAGATGACGCCTTCGACGCGGGTCGACTGGCCGAATTCGGCTTCGAGCTTGTCCCACGCGGCTTCGCGGCGGGCGCGGTCGCGCGACAGCATCGCTTCGCCGTGCGAATTTTCGACGCGGTCGACATAGACTTCGACTTCGTCACCGACCTGCAGTTCGGCCTTCTGGCCGGGCGCCGGCGCGAATTCGCGCAGCGCGACGCGGCCTTCCGACTTCAGACCGACGTCGATGACGGCCATGTCGTTTTCGATCGCGGTGACGGTGCCCTTGACGACGCGGCCCTCGAAGCCCTGTTCGTCGCCGAGCGTCTGGCTGAGAAGAGCCGCGAAATCATCGCGGGTAGGATTTGCCGTAGTGGCCATATACTTGCTTCCTGACTGACGGTTGCCGGCCATCCGGTTGTTTCCGGAGGTCTTGAGCCTGTTCGATCGGGGATGAAACGCCGCGCGCTCCAACCCAAAGCGGCAAGCAGGCTCTCGTCATAAATGAAACCGGGTTTCGCGCCGCAGGCCCCATGCCTGAAGCGATCCCGGTCGTGGCCGAACCGCCACATGGGCCCCATGCCCATGCAGCATCTTTCGAACGACGGATTCGCGGAAAGCCAAAAGGACGCAACAGGGCCGCCGGCATCGTCTGCCGGGTGCCCCCTTGCGCCTTACGGGTTGGCCTGGCGGCGGTTCCCGATCTGGGCGTCCACGAGCGAAATCGCCCGATCGACGGCCGCGTCTATATCCATATAGCTGGTATCCAGCAAGGCGGCATCGTCGGCAGGGCGCAGCGGCGCGGTCGCCCGCGTCGTATCCCGCAGATCGCGCGCGCGAATATCGGCGAGCACCTTGTCGAAGCTGATTTCGTGGCCCAGCCCGACCAGTTCGTCATGCCGGCGACGCGCGCGCACCGTGGGCGTCGCCTTCACATAGAGCTTGGCGTCGGCATGGGGGGCGATCACCGTGCCGATGTCGCGCCCGTCGAGCACCGCGCCACCCGGCCGCGCGGCGAAGGCGCGTTGCCGGTCGATCAGGGCGGCGCGCACGGCGGGAATCGCGGAAACCTTGGATGCGGCGGCGCCGGCCGCCTCGGTCTTCAACTCGCGATCGTCGAGCAGGGCATCATCGAAGGCGCAGGCAGCCAGCGCGTCCGCTTCCTTTTCGGGATCGCCGCCGGCGCGCAGCACCTGCAGGCCGACCGCGCGATAGAGCAGGCCGGTATCGAGGCAGGGCAGGCCGTAATGCGCGGCGAGCGCGCGGGCGATGGTGCCCTTGCCCGATGCGGCGGGGCCGTCGACGGCGATGATCATTATGCGTCGCTCCCCGCCAGCCAGTTGCGCAGCGCCGCGCAATAGACTTCGGGCTGGTCCGATTGGGTGCGATGGGCGGCGCCCGCGATGATTTCCAGTGCGGCGCCGGGGGTAGCCGCGGTCAGCCGGCGGGCAGTGGTAGGTGTCACTTCGTCTGAATCGCCTATCAGGAACAATGTGGGCACGGCGATGCGCTTGAGCAGCGGCTCGCCGTCATAATCGGCCAGCGTGCCGGTCGCGCGGAACTCGTTCGGCCCCCACATCGCGTTGTAGATATTTTCCGCGAGCTTCAGCCCGTGCGCCTTTTCATAGGCGGCGGCCCAGGCGGGAAGCGGCTTCAACCGCCAGAAGCGCCGGTAGAAGGCATCCACCGCCGCATCGCATTCGAGCTTGCTGGGCGGCTTGGGGCCTTCGCATGCGTCAAGCACCGCCTGCACATGTTCGGGCAGCTGGCCGCGCAGCGTGGCGGCATCGTCCATCCACGCGCGGGTCGAAATCAGCGGTCCTTGCAGGACGAGGCTGGCCAGTTCCTTCGGCTGACGCGCGGCATATTCCAGCGCGACGGTGCCGCCCCAGCTATGGCCCAGCACATGCCAGCGAGGCACGCCGAGTGCGGCGCGAATCGCCTCCAGTTCGTCGACGAAGCGCGGCACCGTCCAGTTGGCGGGCTGGCCCGGCTTGTCGGAAAGCCCGCAATCGAGCTGATCGTAGAGGATGACGGCGCGATCGGCGGCGAGCGGCAGCGCGGGCAGGAAGGCGCCGTGCGATCCGCCCGGGCCGCCATGGATCATCACCAGTGGCGGGCGCGGGCCTGCGAGATCGCCGTTGATCCGCACATAAGCGCGGCCGCCCGGCACCGGCACCATCTGTTCCCGCTCGGCGCGAACATCCGGCGTGGTGGTGGCCAGCGCGCTGGTGCTGGCAGTCAGCATGGCGGCGCCGGCGGATGCCAGCGTGGTCCTGCGATCCATCTTCATGTCCGGCCTGTTATGCTTCGACGGGCCGGCTTTCGGCCCCCAAAGAGGCTAGCATGGCGGCGAAACCCGGGAAACTGGTCGCAACCGGGCTCATGTCGTCGATGATGACGGGATCTTTCGAAACCAGCCCGGCGACGGCAAAGCTCATCGCGATGCGATGGTCGAGATGCGCGGCCACGGTCGCGCCGCCGGCCAGCGGCGTGCCGCCGGTGCCGTCGATGATCAGGCCGTCTTCCAATTCCTCGACACGGGCGCCGATCGCGCGCAGCCCTTCGGCCATCACCGCGATCCGATCCGATTCCTTGACGCGCAGTTCCTCCAGCCCGCGCATCACCGTGCGGCCTTCGGCAAAGGCGGCAGCGACGAACAGGATCGGGAATTCGTCCACCATGCTCGGCACGATCGCCGGCGGCACTTCGATGCCGCGCAGCGTGGAATGGCGGACGACGAGATCGGCGACGGGTTCGCCACCCACGACGCGCTCGTCGGTGAAGCGGATGTCGCCGCCCATCGCGCGCAGCACTTCATACAGGCCGGCGCGGGTGGGGTTGAGGCCGACATTCTCGACCGTCACGTCCGATCCCGGCACCAGCAGTGCCGCGACGACGGGGAAGGCGGCGGACGAAGGATCGCCCGGCACGGTGATCGCCTGCGGCTTCAGTTCCGCTTCGCCATGGATGGAAATCGTCCGCGTCCCGTCGGCCGCTTCCTCGACCGTCAGGTTCGCGCCGAAGCCGCGCAGCATCCGTTCGCTATGGTCGCGGGTCGGCACGGGTTCGATGACGCGGGTGATGCCGGGCGCGTTGAGGCCGGCGAGCAGGATCGCCGATTTCACCTGGGCCGATGCCACCGGCAGGCGATATTCGATCGGCACGGCCGGGCAGATCCCGCGCATGGTGAGCGGCAGGCGCCCGCCCGGACTGGTCGTGAATTCGGCGCCCATCAGGCCCAGCGGATCGGTGACGCGACCCATCGGCCGCTTCGACAGCGATGCATCGCCGACAAAGGTGGCGGTGATCGGGTGGCTGGCGATCAGCCCCATCAGCAGGCGCGTCGACGTGCCCGAATTGCCCATGTCGAGCGCGGTCTGCGGTTGCAGCAGCCCGCCCACGCCGACGCCATGGATGCGCCAGCGGCCATCGTCGCCACGGGTGATCGTGGCGCCCATCGCCCGCATCGCGGCGGCCGTGGCAAGCACGTCCTCGCCCTCCAGCAGCCCTTCGACCACGCTTTCGCCCACCGCCAGCGCCGACAGCATCAGCGAACGGTGCGAGATCGATTTGTCGCCGGGAACGCGCACGCGGCCGGCAAGCGGCGCGGGCGCGGAGAAGGCGACGGACAGGGGCGAGGAGGGGGAGCTATGGGCGTTCATTGGACGCGGCTTTTGACAGCGGCCCCCCGCTATGGCAAGGCGCCCGGCGTTTCGCTCTCGCACCGATGGTTCGGGGGTCTTTATCCAATTCCTTTCCATGGAGTCTCATAGCCGTGGTGAAACCTGAATGGGGCACCAAGCGGACCTGCCCGAAATGCGGCACCCGCTTTTACGATCTTGGCAAGGAAGATCCCGTCACCTGCATCGAATGCGGCACGGCGTGGGAACCCGATCCCATCCTGAAGTCGAAGCAGCCGCTGCCGTTCGACGCGCCCAAGAAGACGGATGACGACAACAAGCCCGATGCGGATCTGTCCGACGACGATCTGGACATCGATGAGGATGCCGAACCGAGCCCCGACGACGATGTCGATCTGGGCGGCGACGACGATATCGGCGTTGCGACGGGCGGGGATGACGACGAGAATTAAAAAAATTCGGTTCGACGAAAAATCATCTTGCAGGGGGAGGCGAACCCGCCTAGTGGAGCGCCTCCCCGCCGGGCCCAACCGGCGGAAAAAATGGAAAACGGGGCCGTAGCTCAGCTGGGAGAGCGTCGCAATGGCATTGCGAAGGTCAGGGGTTCGATCCCCCTCGGCTCCACCATTTTCCTAATCAGCTCGCCCCCTTGCGCTTGCATGTGACGGGCGGCATATCCCCACGATCTGATCGCTAACGCCATAGGCGGACACCTTCGCAGAGGGCGATTTTCATCGCCGCTGGGCGCGGTGTCGCGCGTCTTTCCGATCACGCGCCTTCGCTGGCGCTTGGCTGCCGGCGCATGGGCGCCGCGCCCGGTGCCTTATGATGCGGGGTGGGTGCCAGGGCGCAGGAACGCGAACATGTGGGCGACATAATCGGCCTTGCCCAGTTCCACGCCTTGCGCGCGCAGGATCGCGTAGGCCGCCATCACATGGAAGTAGAATTGCGGCAGCGCCCAGTCGCGCACATATTGCCCGGCGGTAAGATCGAACACCATGCCTTGCGGCAAGGCGTGCGCGACCGGGCTCTCCGGGGGCAGGGTCGGCGCATTCGCCGCGGCTTCCACCATCGCCACCGTCTCGGCAATTCTGGCCCGCGCATCCGCGATCGAGCCTGGGGCTTCCGCAGCGTTGCGGCCCTCGTTCAGCAGCGTCTCGATCGACGGGGGGAGGGGCTCGCCGCGCAGGCGGGACACGCCTTCCTGTGCCTGAACGCAGGCGAAGCGGATCTGGGTGGACAGCGGGAACATATCGGCGGCCAGCCGCGCGCTGAGCAGCGCATCCGCGGCACCGCCCGGCTTCTGCGCCTCCGCCTTGTCGAGCCAGGACGATAGCGCGCCCAGCATCTGCACATAGGTCGGCCAAAGAACATCCGGCAGTGTCATGCTGATCCGCTTTCCGTATCGGGGGGTGGTTCGGCGCAATTTCTCCCGCCCGCGCCTTCGCCGGGTCGAGGCCCCGGCCGAAGCCGGAGCCCATCCATCCCGGTCCGCGCGGCGTCAGGCCGGCGGGAACAGCACGCAGAGCTTGTTGCCAGCCGGATCGCGCAGATAAGCGAGGTAGAGCGGGCCCATCGCGGACTCGCGATAGCCGGGCGCATCCTCGCAACTCGTGCCGCCATTGGCCACGCCGGCCGCGTGCCACGCATCCGCCTGCTCGGGCGATGCGGCGCGGAAGCCGATCGTGCCGCCATTGGCGTGGGTCGCGGGCTCGCCGTCGATCGGCTTGGTGATCATGAACATCGCATTGTCGTGCATGTAGATCACACGGCCCTTGTCATCCGCGAAGCCCGGCTTGGCGCCCAGCGCGCCGAGCACCGCGTCGTAGAAGGTCTTGGATTTGGCGACGTCGTGCGCGCCAACCATCACATGGGTAAACATCGGCATCCTCTCCTTATTTTTATCAGAAAACCACGACCGAGCGGATCGACTTGCCTTCGTGCATCAGCTCGAAGCCCTTGTTGATCTCCTCCAGGCTCAGCACATGGGTGATCATCGGGTCGATCTCGATCTTGCCGTTCATGTACCAGTCGACGATCTTGGGCACGTCCGTCCGGCCCTTGGCGCCGCCGAACGCGGTGCCCTTCCACACCCGGCCGGTGACGAGCTGGAAGGGGCGGGTGGAGATTTCCTTGCCGGCTTCGGCCACGCCGATGATGATCGATTCACCCCAGCCGCGATGGCAGCATTCCAGCGCGGTGCGCATCACTTCGGTGTTGCCGGTCGCGTCGAAGCTGTAATCGGCGCCGCCATCGGTGACTTCGAGGATCTTCGCCACGGTTTCTTCGCGCGAAAGGCCCTTGGTGTTGATGAAATGGGTCATGCCGAACTTGCGGCCCCATTCCTCGCGATCGGCGTTGATGTCGATCCCGATGATCTTGTCGGCGCCGACCATCTTGGCGCCCTGGATGACGTTGAGGCCGATGCCGCCCAGGCCGAAGACGACGACATTCTCGCCCGCCTGCACCTTGGCGGTGTTGACCACCGCGCCGACGCCCGTCGTCACGCCGCAGCCGATATAGCAGCTCGTCTGGAAGGGCGCGTCCTCGCGGATCTTCGCCACCGCGATCTCGGGCAGCACCGTGAAGTTCGAGAAGGTGGAACAGCCCATATAATGGTAGATCGGCTGGCCCTTATAGCTGAAGCGCGTCGTGCCGTCGGGCATCAGCCCCTTGCCCTGCGTCGCGCGGATCGCGGTGCACAGGTTGGTCTTGCCCGAAAGGCAGCTTTTGCACTGGCGGCATTCGGGGGTGTAGAGCGGGATGACATGATCGCCCGGCTTCACCGAAGTCACGCCCGCGCCCACCTCGCGCACGATGCCCGCGCCTTCATGGCCCAGCACGCTGGGGAAGATGCCTTCGCTGTCGAACCCGTCGAGCGTGTAGGCATCGGTGTGGCAGATGCCTGTCGCCATGATTTCGACCAGCACTTCGCCGGCCTTCGGGCCTTCGAGATCGAGTTCGACGATTTCGAGCGGCTTCTTGGCTTCGAACGCGACGGCGGCGCGGGTCTTCATGGAACGGACTCCCGGAATGGATCTTTGCCAGAGGCATATTGCCTCGCGCGGGCTGCGGCCAGCATCATTTCGCCGTCATTCCGCATGATCGCGCGGGCCTGCATCCTTTCCGGGCCTCGCTTCGTTGTGTTGCTTCCACCCAGCCAAGGCGGAGGAGCGGACATGAGCATCTTCGGATCGATCAAGCGCGCGATTTTCGGTGACAAGGGCCCCCTCGGCGGCCAGTTCAGCGGGCATAAGGAAGAAACCGCAGCCGCGCCGGCGGCGCCCAAGCCAGCAGCGGCGCCCGCGCAACCCGCGCCCGCACCGGCGGCGCCGGTGGATGTGGAGGCAATCCTGACCGCCAAGGCCGCAGCCGCCGGGCGGCCGAGCAACTGGCGCACCTCGATCGTCGATCTGTTGACGCTCCTCGGGCTCGATTCCAGCCTTGCCGCGCGCAAGGAACTGGCAGGCGAACTCAATGTCCGCGCCGGGGCCGATGGCAGCGCCGAACAGAATATCGCGCTCCACAAGGCGGTGATGAAGGCGCTGGCGGAAAATGGCGGCAAGGTGCCGGCCGAACTGATGGATTGATCGCCGGTGCCGCCGGCGGCCGCGTGATCAGCGCAGCGTCATCCGGTCGTCGGCGATCCGCACCGATCCGATCCGCGACAGGAAGGACTGGCCGAGCAGCGACACGTCCAGCCCGTTGCCGATGATCGCGCCGCGCACCCTGGTCGCTTCCAGATGGCCCAGGCTGATCCGGTCGATCGTCACATTCTTGCCGCGCACATCGCCGGATGCCCCGCGACCGATGACGCTGAACTCGCTCGTCGAGAAAGCGAGGCCGACATGGCGCGCATCCTCCTCGGTCAAAGCGACGGTGGTCGCGCCGGTGTCGACCAGGAAGCGGACCAACTGGCCGTTGATCGTCGCGTCGGCATAATAATGGCCGTCGGGTTTCCGCTCGATCACGATTTCGCGGCCGCCATAGCCGCTGGTCGCGGATGGCGGCGGCGATGGCGCGTGCGCGATCGTCGGCGCCATCTTGGCCGCGCTGACCTCGGTCGCCGGGCGCGGTTTGGGTGTATCGGTGGGCGCGGGGCCGCCCGCCATCAGCCAGCCGCCAATGGCGCCGGCGGCAATGGTTGCGATCAGCAGGCGTGCGAACATGCCTCACTCATAAAGCGCAAGTGCTTCGGCGCGGTTAGGCCATGTGGTAAACAGCGGGCGATCGGAACAGGAGGGCGGCATGGTGGCCAGGCGCTGGGTGATGCTGGCTTTGGCATGGGCCGGGCTCTCCACCGTTCCGGCCGAAGCGGTGCCGCCGCCTACGCCGGGCGATATGGCGGGCTGCGCCACCTCCACCTTCGTTGTCGATGCGGCAGTCTGCGCCGATCCGGCACTGCGCGCGGCGGATGATCGGCTGCACGCGTTCCTCCGCTCCAAAGGCGCGCTGCTCGATCGGCCGCCGCCTTTCATCGAACCGCAGGCGCAATGGTTCGCGCGGCGCAATGCCTGTGCCCGCGCGCGCGATCAGCAGCCCTGCCTGCGCGATGCCTATGCCGAACGCATGGCGCTGCTCGACATGATGGAGGCCGCGCCTGCGCCAACGCGCACGCTCGGTTGCCCCAAGCCGCTGGCCGATACGGCGCAGGCGGCGGTCGGGCCGGGCCGGGTGGTGCTGATCGATGCCGGCGGGCAGGTCATCGCCGTCGCTCCGTCCGCCAGCCCGCGATCGTCGTGGCGGCCGTTCGTTCAGGCCGAACTGCGCGGGGCAGAGGTGCGTCTGCGGCGCGTCGATGGCGCGAGGCTGCGCTGTCGCTAGGTCGGATTGTCCTACAGCGGGCCTGTTGTAGTAGGTTGCTGTTGTCGGATTATCAGGGTGATGCGTCGGTTTGGGGCGGGTTGAGGATATGCGCTGGCAAGCCTCAACTTCCTCAACTTTGTAGGATTTGGCCGCCCTTATTTCCGGCCGAACAGCTTTTCGATGTCCGCATGGCCCAGCTTGATCCAGGTCGGCCGGCCATGGTTGCACTGGCCCGAATGGGGGGTGACCTCCATCTCGCGGAGCAGCGCGTTCATCTCGGCGACCGAAAGCACGCGGCCGGCACGGACCGATCCGTGGCAGGCCATGGTCGCAGCCACCGAATCGAGCCGTTCCTTCAGCGACAGCGCCTCGCCGAAGGCGGCGAGTTCGTCGGCAAGGTCGGTCACCAGCCCCTTGGCGTCGCTCTGGCCCAAA
Organism: Edaphosphingomonas laterariae; assembly: GCF_900188165.1. Taxonomy (GTDB): domain Bacteria; phylum Pseudomonadota; class Alphaproteobacteria; order Sphingomonadales; family Sphingomonadaceae; genus Sphingomonas_E; species Sphingomonas_E laterariae. The sequence continues at coordinate 84,080 of NZ_FZOS01000007.1, forward strand.
AGCGCCGGCACCCCGCGCACGAGCATCGCGTGGGGGCCGAATCGTTCCAGTTCCAGCCCCATTTCGGCCAGTTCGGGGATGCGGGCCTCCAGCCGGTCGCAGGCGGTTTCGTCCAGTTCCACCACTTCGGGCAGCAGCAGCGCCTGCCGCGCGACGCCACCATCGGCCATCGCCCGGCGCATGCGTTCCAGCACCAGCCGTTCATGCGCGGCATGCTGATCGACCAGCACCAGCCCGTCCGCTGATTCGGCGACGATATAGGTGGCGGCAACCTGGCCGCGCGCCACGCCCATCGGGAATTCCCTGGGCTCGGGTGGTGCGGCGAAGGCCGGTTCGGCGCGCGCCTGCGGCTGGATCGCGAAGCCGGGGGCGTGATCCCACACCGATCCCTGCACCGGGCGGGGCGGGGCGGCCCAGCCGGTCGGGGCGGGGAGGGATGGCGCGAGTGGCTCGCTCTGCCACGATCCCATCGCGGCGGGCGAGGCGGATTGCGCGCTGCGGTGGCCGGCAGCGTCGAGCGCCGCGCGCAAGCCGCCCACGATCAGCCCGCGCACAAGGCCCGGATCGCGGAACCGCACCTCGGTTTTCGCCGGGTGGACGTTCACGTCGACCTCGCTGCCGGGCAGGTCGATGAACAGCGCGACCACGGGATGCCGGTCGCGCGCCAGCATGTCCTGATAGGCCCCGCGCAGCGCACCGACGAGCAGCCGGTCCTTCACCGGCCGGCCGTTGACGAACAGATATTGATGATCGGCGACGCCGCGGTTGAAGGTCGGCAGGCCGGCGACGCCGCGCAAGGTCACCTCGCCGCGCACATAATCGATCGCGACGCTGTTTTCGGCGAGTGCCCGGTCGGTCAGCGCCGCCACCCGCTGCGCGCGGTCCTCGCCCGGCGGCACCGAAAGCGCGCGCCGGCCGTCATGTTCGACCGAAAAGCCGATATCGGGCCGCGCCATGGCAAGCCGGCGGATCGCATCCATGCAGGCGGCATATTCGGCGCGCGGCGATCGCAGGAATTTGCGTCGCGCGGGCACCCGATCGAACAGCCCTTCCATGCGGATGCGCGTGCCCGGCGGAATCGCGGCCGGCCCCTCGGTCACCACCGCGCCATTGTCCACCGTGCGCGCCCATCCGTCCGCGCCGCGCACCCGGCTTTCGATGGTAAGCTGCGAAACGCTGGCGATCGACGGCAGTGCCTCGCCACGAAAGCCCAGCGTCGCCACCGCCTCGATCGCATCGTCGGGCAATTTGGACGTGGCATGGCGTTCCAGCGCGAGGGCGATTTCGTCGCGGTCCATGCCGCAGCCGTCATCGGCCACCTCGATCCGGGCGAGGCCGCCATCGGATAAGTGGATGGCGATGCGGGAGGATCCGGCGTCGATCGCGTTCTCGACAAGTTCCTTCAACGCACTGGCCGGCCGTTCGACCACTTCGCCGGCCGCGATACGATTCACCAGATGCTCGGGCAGGCGGCGTATTGACATGGGGTGCGCTCTAGCCCAAGCGCGGGCATTCCGCGACCCGCATTTCCCTGTCACCCGGCATGTAAAGCGCGGTCGCTGCGCAGCTTCCACGGACGGGCCTACTGATGTCACTTACGCGATGGTTCAAGTTCATGTCTCACGACATGGCGATCGATCTCGGGACGGCCAATACGGTCGTTTATCTTCGGGGACGCGGGATCGTCCTCAACGAGCCGTCGGTCGTCGCGATCGAAACGACCAACGGTATCAAGAAGGTCCGCGCCGTCGGTGACGACGCCAAGCTGATGATGGGCAAGACGCCGGAGAGCATGGAAGCGATCCGCCCGATGCGCGACGGCGTGATCGCGGACATCGACGTCGCCGAACAGATGATCAAGCACTTCATCCACAAGGTGCACGGCAAGCGCCGTTTTCCGCGCTTCCCGGAAATCGTGATCTGCGTGCCTTCGGGCTCCACCAAGGTGGAACGCCGCGCGATCCGCGATGCCGCGTCGAACGCGGGCGCGAGCCAGGTGTGGCTGATCGAGGAGCCGATGGCCGCCGCGATCGGCGCCGACATGCCCGTGACCGAGCCGGTGGGTTCGATGGTCGTCGATATCGGCGGCGGCACCACCGAAGTCGCGGTGCTTTCGCTGCGCGGTCTTGCCTACACGACGTCGGTCCGCGTCGGTGGCGACAAGATGGACGAGGCGATCGCGTCCTATGTCCGTCGCAACCACAATCTGCTGATCGGCGAATCGACGGCGGAGCGGATCAAGAAGGAAATGGGCGTCGCCCGCATGCCGGCCGACGGCCGTGGCGAGACGATCCATATCAAGGGCCGCGACCTCGTGAACGGCGTGCCCAAGGAAATCACGATCACGCAGAGCCAGATTGCCGAGGCCCTGTCGGAGCCGGTGCAGGCGATCGTCGAAGGCGTTCGCATCGCGCTCGAGAATACGGCGCCGGAACTGGCCGCCGATATCGTCGATCAGGGCATCGTGCTGACCGGGGGCGGCGCGCTGCTCAACGGCATTGACGAGGTGATCCGCGAGGAAACCGGCCTGCCGGTCACCATCGCCGAGGATCCGCTGACCTGCGTTGCTCTCGGAACGGGCCGCGCGCTGGAGGATCCGGCGTTCCGCGGCGTGCTCCAGACCGCCTAAGCGGGGCGGTCGGCGATGGCGCCACCGCGCCTCAGGCGGCCGGGATTTTCGCGCCGTGCGCAATATGGCCTGTTCGCGGCCTATGTCGTCGCGGTGGCGGGGATCGTCGTCGCGCTGCTGCTGCTGGCGGCCGCGCGCTTCGACCCGCAGGGCTTTGCCGTCCTGCGCTCGGCCGCGACCGATCTGACCGCGCCGATCACCGGCGCCGCGCGTAGCGCGGTCGATGGGGTCGGTTCGGCGGGTGATGGCATTTCGGCTTATTGGCGCGCCGGCTCGCAAAATGCGGAACTGCGGCGCGAGCTGGAAGCGTCGCGCGCCAAGCTGGTCGAGGCCCGCGCGATCGACTTCGAAAATCGTCGGCTCAAGCGCCTGCTCGGCATCGTCGGCGACGGCCGCGAGACTGTGGCGGTGGTCCGTATCGTCGGATCGACGGCGAGCAGTTCGCGCCGGCTGGTGACGCTGAGCGCCGGGGGATCGTCGGGCGTCAAAACCGGGCAGCCGGTGCGCTCGGCCGAAGGGCTGATCGGTCGCGTCGTCGAATCCGGGCGGATTTCCGCGCGCGCATTGCTGATCACCGATGCCAGCAGCACCGTGCCGGTGCAGATCATCCGCAGCGGTGTCGCGGCGCTGGCGACGGGGCAGGGCAATGGCCGGATCGACCTGCGGCCGCTGATCGCGGGCGCGTCGCCCTTTCGCCGTGGCGATGTCGTGATGACGACCGGGGCGGGCGGTGTCTTTCCCGCCGGCATCCCGGTGGCCGTGGTGACCAAGGTCAGCCGCGACGGCGCCGAAGCGATGCCGCTGGCCGACCCCGCGAAGCTCGATTTCGCGGTCGTGCTCAAGCCCTTCCAGCCCGATCTGCCGCCTCCGCCGCCGGCCAATACGGCGCCATGACCAGCGGTCCGCGCCAGCGCGTCATCGGCCTCGACGATGTCGATCTGCTCCCGCGCCGCGCGCGCTGGGTGCCGATCGTCTCCGTCATGGCGGGTTCGCTGGTCACCCTGCTGCCGATCGTGGCGGACTGGCCGATGCTGCCGCCGATCGGCCTTTTACTGCTGCTCGCCTGGCGCCTGTTGCGGCCTGAAATGTGGCCGAGCTGGATCGCCTTGCCGCTGGGCCTGTTCGACGATCTGTTCAGCGGCCAGCCGATCGGATCGGCGATGGCGCTGTGGACAATCGTCTTCGTCGCCTTCGACATGATGGACAATCGGGCCGTGTGGCGCGATTACTGGATGGACTGGCTGGCGGCGGCGGCGGCGATCCTGTTTTGCCTGGGCGGCGGCGTTGGCTTGGTCGCGTTCACCACCGGCGGAGGAAATTTGCTGTCCATCGTGCCGCAGGCCGTTATCACCATCCTGCTTTTCCCGGCCGCGATGCGTTTGTGCGCGGCCCTTGATCGCTGGCGACTGGCCCGGTGAAACGCGGCCCCCGGATCGTCACCGAACAGCAGCAGCTTCTCACCTTTACCCGTCGGGCGATGGTGCTTGGCGGCGCGCAATTCGCGATGGGCACGGTGCTGGCCGGCCGGATGGCGTGGCTCTCCGTCGCGGAGAATGAACGCTATAAGCTGATGGCGGAGGACAACCGCGTCCAGCTGATCCTGATCCCGCCACGGCGCGGCTGGCTGATCGACCGCCAGGGCAAGCCGATGGCGATCAACCGCACCGATTTCCGCGTCGATATCATCCCCGATCAGCTGCAGGACGAGGAACGCGTCCTCGCCGAGCTGGGCCGCCTGCTGGCCCTGCCCGAGGAGGAGATGCAGCGGATTCGCGACGATCTGAAGGATGCCGCCGGCTTCCGCCCGGTGCCGGTGGCCGAGAAGATCGATTATGAACGCTTTGCGGCGGTCAGCGTCCGCCAGAGCGAGCTGCCGGGCGTCGCGCCCGCGCGCGGCTATACGCGCTATTATCCGGCCGGTGCCGCCGTCGGCCATCTGATCGGCTATGTCGGCGTCGCCTCGGCCAAGGATTATGAGAAGAACAAGGATCCCTTGCTGATCACGCCGGGCTTCAAGATCGGCAAGGAGGGGCTGGAAAAGACGATGGAGCCGGTGCTGCGCGGCAAGCCCGGCGCCAAGCGCAGCGAGGTGACCGCGCGCGGCAAGATCGTGCGCGATCTCGACACCCGGTCGGACGAGCCGGGTGGCACGCTGCGCCTGTCGGTGGATGCCGGGCTGCAGGCCTATGCCGCGCGGCGCATCGGCACCAACAGCGGATCGGTGGTGGTGATGGATTGTCACACCGGCGATCTGCTCTGCATGGCATCCATGCCGTCATACGATCCCAACAGCTTTTCCGACGGCATCGGCCATTCCGAATATGCGATGCTGCGCGCGAACGATCACCTGCCGCTGCTCAACAAGACGTTGCAGGGCCTGTATCCGCCGGGATCGACGGTAAAGCCCGCGGTGGCACTGGCGCTGCTGCGCGCCGGCATCACGCCCGAACAGTCGGTGGTCTGCACGGGGCGCTACCGCCTCGGCAATCGCTATTTCCACTGCCACAAGCGCGGCGGCCACGGCCATGTCGATATGCGGCGCGCCATCCACCAGAGTTGCGACGTTTATTTCTACCATTATTCGCAGCAGATCGGCATCGATGCGATCGCGACGATGATGCGCAATCTGGGGCTCGGGGCGGAATTCCCGCTGCCGGTCGCCTCGCAGCGTTACGGCACGGTGCCCGATACCGCGTGGAAGCAGCGTCGCTTCAAGACGGCCTGGGCGACCTATGACACGGTGAACGCGACGATCGGGCAGGGCTATATGCTGTCCAACCCGCTTCAGCTTGCGGTGATGTCGGCGCGGATCGCTTCGGGGCGGATGCTGATGCCGCGGTTGCTGGCGCGCAGCCCGCTCAAGGCCGGCGAGCCGCTGGATATCGATCCCGAACATCTCGAATTTATCCGCTCCGCGATGAGCGACGTGGTCAACGGGCCGGGCACCGCCGGCCGATCGCGCCTGCCGCTGGCCGATGTGCAGATGGCGGGGAAGACCGGCACGGCGCAGGTGCGCAACATCACGGCGGCGGAACGCGCGCGCGGCGGCAAGTTCGGCGGCGAAGGCGTGCCGTGGAAATATCGCGACCACGCATTGTTCATCGGCTTCGCCCCGGTCGAAAATCCGCGCTACGCAGCCGCCGTCGTCATCGAACATGGCATTGGTGGCTCGGCGGTCGCCGCGCCGATCGCCCGCGACGTGCTGACCTATCTCTACGATCCGGCCAAGGCGCTCGCCACGCTCGACAAGATGGAGGAGGGCTGGGGCGGCAATATCGAGACGCGGATGGCGCGCGAGGCGGCCGAGTGGGGCAATCGCGATAAGCCGGCGCCAGCGTCGGCGGAGGCCGCCGCGCCACCCGCGACGACCGCATCCGCGCCGGCGGCCAATGCCGCCGCGCCCGCTGGCAGGGCCGCCGCGTCCGCTGGCAATGCTGCTGCTGCCGGCAATGAACCGCTTGAGACCGACTGATGCGTGATCCCCTTGTTCCCGCGCCGCTGGCGACGCTGCCGTGGAAGCTGATCTTCACCGTGCTGGCGATCGGCGGCTTCGGCCTCATCGTGCTCTATTCGGCCGCCGGGGGCAGCCTGAAGCCCTGGGCGCTTTCGCAGGGCATCCGCTTTGGCGCCTTCCTGTTCGGCGCGATCCTGCTGTCGCGCGTGCGGGAGGAGCAGATCAAGGCGGCGGCCTTTCCGATCTATGGCATCATCCTGCTTGCGCTGGTCGCGGTCGAGATTTTCGGGTTCGTCGGCGGGGGCAGCCAGCGATGGCTGGATCTCGGCTTCATCCGCATCCAGCCGTCGGAGATGATGAAGCCGGCGATCGTGCTGGTGATGGCGCGATTCTATGATCTGCTGCCGTCGGGCGAAATCCGCCGGTTCAGCGCGATCTGGCCGGCGGCGGTGCTGATCGGCCTGCCGTTCCTGCTCGTGCTCGTCCAGCCGGACCTCGGCACCGCGACGATGATCCTGCTGGGCGGCGTTGTCGTCACCTTCCTCGCCGGGTTGCCGCTGCGCCTCTATATCGGGGCCGGCGCGCTGTTTCTTGCCGCACTGCCGGTGATCTTCTTCTCGCTCCACGATTATCAGCGCAACCGCGTGCTGATCTTCCTCGATCCCGAAATGGATCCGCTGGGCAAGGGCTATCATATCAGCCAGTCGAAGATCGCGATCGGATCGGGCGGCATCTTCGGCAAGGGCTTCCTCAATGGCACGCAAAGCCACCTCGATTATCTGCCTGAAGGCCACACCGATTTCGTGTTCGCCACGATGGCGGAGGAATGGGGTTTCGTCGGCGGCCTGTTCATTATCGCCGCCTTCCTGCTGGTGGTGAACTGGGCGATCCGGGTGTCGCTGCGCGCGCGCAGCCGCTTCGGCCGGCTGGCTGCGGCGGGCCTGTCGATGACGATCTTCTTCTATGTCGCGATCAACCTGTCGATGGTGATGGGCCTGGCGCCCGTCGTCGGCATCCCTCTGCCGCTCGTCTCCTTCGGCGGTTCGGCGGTGATGACGGTGATGATCTGCCTGGGCCTGCTGATGGCGATCGACCGCGCCGAAAAGGCCGGGCGATAAAAAGTTCGAAAAGGCGGTTTACATTCCTCTCCGGCCGATGCTAAGGGCGCGCCTCGCTTCGGGGTGATGAGCCCCACGGCATGGACGCATAGCTCAGTTGGTAGAGCAGCTGACTCTTAATCAGCGGGTCCTAGGTTCGAGCCCTAGTGCGTCCACCACTTTTTCCAAGCAAATGCAGTAACTTACTACACCCAGCGGTGGGTCTTACACGTCACCCGCGAGGATCGTGTAAGAGCAGTGTAAGAGCGCGCTGAGTGCGCCCTACCCCCGCCCCACGCACTGACTAAGCGCGTGCCGGTGGGGGTATGTAGGGATTTCGCGACGGTCGACCCCGGATACCCGGCAAAAATTACCGAGCGCAATTTTACTCGTTTTGCACTTCGGCTTCGATCTCTTGGCTATCTCACGCAGCCACGATTTGATACCTCGCTCCTGAGTAGAATCGGAACGGGGCAAGCGCGTCAATGGCAGGTGAGGTAGAATTCAAAGGCAAGGGTCAAGCACTCAGGTTAGGCATTCAGCAGGAGCTTGGCGGCGGGCCGCTGACGATATTCGGCGCCGCCGCTCAAAAGCACGACCTGTCCATCCGCGAGGTGACTGCCGGGGTTCTCGTTAAGCTAGCAGAGGAGTTCCCGAACCTCGAATTCCAGCTACGCACCTCCCTGAGCAAGCGGGAGATCAATGCCAAGCTTAGCGGGTTCGACCCTAGGCTTGGGCAGGCGCTGTTCGTCGAAAGCGCAAGCATCCGCCCTGACGGCGGGATCACCGAGGTCAAGGACCGAAACGGTAAGTGGCGTGTGGTGTTGGTCGGCGAGTCCAAGCACCAAGGGAATGACGTCGAGAAGATTCTCGCTGGCGTTCTCCAAGGCAAGAACAAAGACCAGGACTTTATGGCGGCGGGCAACGCAATTGAGCGTATGCACAAGAATGTTCTCGAACTTCGCAACTTCATGCTCGACGAGAAGCATTTCCCCTACGTCGTATTCCTGCAAGGCTCGAACTTCGCCACAGAATCTTTCGACGTTACCCGCCCAGACGGTCGTGTGGTTAGGGTCGTTCACGATTCCGGCCTGCTCAACCGCATCGATCGGTTGACTGCAAGCAGCCTGTCGCGCGAGATCAACCAGAACTACTGCGAGAACATTACCGTTCGTGCTGGCGAACATGACCACATGTTCCAGATCGCTTCGCTCTACTGTAAGGCGCATCCTTGGGAAGCTAAGGAAATGGCGGATCGCATGTTGGAGGTTGCGCGAACCTCGCTTCGCGTGCTCGCCAACGACTTAGATTTTGGGCAGAACGTGACATGAACACTCGACTTTCAGCGACCAGCTAGTGCATGTTCCCAAAATGACTACCACGAACTCGAAAGTGACAAACTGAATGGGAAATCGGTCGCACCGGAATGCGGGCCACCGGGCGATGAACGCGCTCAACAAGGCCGGGCAGAAGCACTCTTCGGACGCGCTCGTCGCAGCGGACTTGTCCGGACCTACGACCCACGTTTACGAGGTCGGTGACTGCCTCGACATATTGGCGAAGATTCCGAGTGGTTCGGTGCAGCTCATCGTCTGCGACCCGCCCTACAACATCTTGTTGGCCGATTGGGATGACCACGCCAACTACATAGCATGGGCGAAGGAGTGGCTCGCTGAGGCTGAGCGCGTATTGTCCCCCACTGGAAGCATCGCAATCTTCGGGGGCTTGCAATATCAGGGTGAGGCTGGGTCGGGCGACCTGCTCTCCATCATTTCCCATATGCGTGAGCACAGCAAGATGCTGCTGGCGAACCTCATCATCTGGAACTACCCGAACGGAATGAGCGCCCAACGGTTCTTCGCCAATCGGCATGAGGAGATCGCGTGGTTCGCTAAGACCAAAAAGTATTTCTTCGATCTGGATGCCGTGCGTGAGCCCTACGATGAGGCGACCAAGGCGGCCTACATGAAGGATAAACGCCTAAATCCCGAATCTGTGGAAAAGGGGCGCAACCCGACCAACGTCTGGCGCATAGGTCGCCTCAACGGCAACTCGCTTGAGCGCGTCGGCCACCCGACGCAGAAGCCAGCTGCTGTCATCGAACGGCTGGTTCGCGCGCTGTCATATCCCGGTTCCACGGTCCTCGACTTCTTCGCTGGCAGCGGCGTGACCGCTCGCGTGGCGATCCAAGAGGGCCGGAACAGTATCTGCACCGACGCCGACCCTGTCTTCCGCGACTACATGGCCAAGCAGGTAGACTTCCTTCGCGCAGAGGGGCTGCTGAACAGCGTTCGCCAATACGAGGTGATCGAAGGGATCGAAAATCTCGACGCCACTTACACCGGTCTTACAAACGCCGTAGCTGAGGCAGCAGAGTAAAACTATTTCAATAACTTAAGGGCGGCGAGCCTCAAATTGGACGTTAGATGCCGGGCATAGCAGCACCCCACGCCCGGAGGCGCAGGGTGCTGGCAGCGTCAGGCAGGAGAAGAACCTGTCCCCGCTACTGGCCCCGATGTTGATGACGGGGGTCGGTGGCCTTGACCCCGGCGCGGCAGGAGATGGAGAACCTCCGCGCTATCTCAAATTCTGCCATGTCCCGTCGCCCTCCCATGCCCGCAGCGCTGCGACGACCGCCACCATATCCCGCTGGTCCAGTGCCCCGCTCTGGATTCCGGGCAGCACCTCGCGTTCAACCCATGCGTCGAACGACCCGAACAGGAGCGTGAACGGGGACGGCCTCGGCTTCTCCGCTTCTTCTATCCGCTTGATGCGGCGTTGAAGAGCGCGGATGCTTGCCATTATGGTTATCGCAGTCCGAGATGGTAGCGAAGGTCATACGGAAGGTCTGGCGCACCGGGGCGAACCGATAGCGCGGGCATTGGCGCAGGGGCTGACTCAGGCTCGGCGGTGACCCCAGGTGCAGGCACGGCCACAGCGTCAGGGCGCAAACCCGCCATAATGGCATTGATGGCAGGCGCAGCGTCAAGAAGCGCTTCAAGCTCCAACCGCGCCAGTGCCGCGTCAATCGCCATCTGCTCGTGCATTGCTGCGAAATGCCGCGGTGCCAGCATAGCGCGAATCTCTGCCCACTGCTCCCGTTCAATACGGCGGCGCTCCGCCAGCGAAATGTCAGCTTTCATATGTCACCTTCAGTTGGCGCAGAATGTCATAGGCGTCGGCGCGCACCCGCCAGTCGTCGCAATCGCGCATCACCTCGCACATGCTTTGCACGATGCCGCGCCGCATCTCGCCGCGCTCCTGATCGGTCATGCGGGCGACCGCTTCACAGATGGGTAGGAAGCGACTTGGCTCGCGCATGTCACCGCCGTTGAGCGGCACGACATGGATGGGGTGCGCCATCACGTCCGCCATGCTGACAGCCCAATCCACCGCTGCCTGATATTCCGTGATGGGTTCGTATCGCAGGTGGCGGACTACCCGCGCCCCAGCTTCGTCATATCCCAAGAGCGAGATACGCACGAACACATCGTCGTCGCCAATGACATGGGCGTGGACGCGGTTCCGTTCGGTGTTGATGATCGTCATGCCGGTGCCCCTATGATGGGAGTTTCGGTGCTGCCGGTCGCATCCGGCCCCAAAGAACACTTTGTCCAAATAATTCCAATTTACGCTCGGGCATCGCGAGCCTCCTCAAGCGCCTCGATCCGAGCGGCCAGTTCCTCGGTCGCCCGCACATCGGAGAGGCGCGCCACGCTGTCGATAATGAGCCGGCCCACATCAGGAGCGATGGCACCGGCAGCGATCGCGTCCAGCACTTGAGCCACCTGCTCGCTGATTGGCGCATCGGTGTTGAGGTCGAATTGGACTTTCTCGGCCTGCGCCTTCACCGAGGGCAGCACCTTCGACAGCACAATGGACGCGGCGTTGGTATCGCCTTCCAGCGCCCGCCCCACGAGCATCGCAACGATATTGCGCATTTCGTCCAACGCCGCTTGTGTGGCCAGCAGCCGTTTATCAGGCACGCCCGCCGGTCGCCCCTTGGGGTTGGGCGAGGTGCAACCGGGCGTCCATGACGGATTGCCAGGGCCGCGCTTTTCTGCGGGGGGTGCAGGCTTCCAATCATTGCCCCAAGGGGGCTGAATTGCTGCTGTCATTGAACTACCCCGATTTGATTGGATCAAACGACGAACGACTTTTCAGCCGCCGCCTTTGCTGCGCGAAGTTTCTGCACTTTTGCTTGCTTCGCCCCGACCGCCTTTTCCATCTCGCCAAACACGAGACCGCCGCGCTCGCCGAGTAGTTCGAGGCCCGCCTTCGCCGCTCGCAATTGTTTGGCAGCCCGGGGATTGGCTTTCTCGTGATGCACGCGGAGAAGCGCCGTCTGCATTTCCGGGGTCAGACCGGACAGGTAGGCAGGCCCGCCAAGGCACGCGCCCACCGTTCGGTTGTCGCCAGCCTCAATCGCCTTGCGGATGAAACCCATGCGCTCGCCATCGCTCATGCCGCGCACGAAAGCCCGAATCTCGCCAGCCATCGCGCCAACGCCCTGCCCCTCGATTGGCTGGGACAGTTCAGCCTCAAGCCCCTCAATCACACGAGACAGGCCAGCGGTGGCGCTGTCGAAGCGCTTGGCAAGCTGCAAGGTCAGCTTGTCGGCAAAATCCGCTGTGTGAATGAGCGCGGCAGCTTCGTTCCATGCAGGGTTCGTCTTGGACGCGGCGCTGGCGTCATGAACGCGCCCGACCGCAATATACGCCTCAGTGAACGCGGAAACGGTCCCGGCAAGAATGCTTGAGGTATCGTCGTCGTATTCCGCAATCGCCTGCACCGTCTCAGGATGAAAAGACGGGGTGACGCGGGTGTCAATATTATCGGACATGATGGGCTACACTTTCTGATGAAAGATACACTGCCCTTACACGTTAGCTATTCTCGCTGTAGTTCCGCAATATGTTCACAACAATAACAAATGGTTCCATAGTTAAAGAGTTCTTGGAACGCCTTACTGCACATTTGAGGCACGGTGATTTGTGCGTGATGACCACGCTGACGCGGCACGCTATGCGCCCTGTTTTATCCTAAGGGGGTAATACTGGCCTGACCGACGACGTTTCTTGCCGAACAGCGATCCCATCATCTTACCCCAAGCGGTTTCGGTTGCCAGCTCCTCTTTTGCCAGCCGCTTGTCAGATCGGTTCGTGCCATATTTCTGGGCGTGGCGCAGGTAGCTTTCGTAGAGCAGTGCGGCGCGGGTCCATTCGCGCGGCTCCGCAGCCGTTTCGGTGCAGCGGCGAACCCAATCATCAAATGCATCGCTGCGCAGCACGGCGCTATATTCAGCCACCTTCCTGCGAGCAGCCTTGAGCTTCTTAAGGTTCGCCGTGTCGGGCTTCTTCGGTTTGAGCCGTTCAGAAGGCTCGCCCCACGGCGGCAGTGCGGTTTGAGCCGTTTCCGTGATTGCTTCCATCGCCGCCCGAAAGTCCGGGTCCGCCATGCGCGCCTCATATTCGGCCAAGCGCTGCTCGTATGCTGCACGAGTTACGGCGTCTATGCCATCCCAGCAAGGTTCTTCCGGTTTCTTCGGACGCGGGTTCAAGGCAAGCGAGCCGGGCTTCGGCTTGGCACGCGGAGGCAAGAAGAATTCGGGTTCTTTGTCGCTCATGACGCGATGTATGGTGCGTATAGTTTAATGAGGCGTTTCGACCCTTAAAACTATACACACTATACATCATTGTTCCTGCATGACCACGCTGGCATAGGCAGCGCACCAAACTAACAGTTACCCGCCCCGATTAAGCGAACTGAATTGCCTTTTGATGGTGCGCTGCCCCTAAGGGGTATAGCTTGCAGCGCAGCTAACGCGCTGCTGCGCACCCCTATCCCTTGGTGCGCACCGCGCAGCAAAGCGCACCAACAGCGCACCAAAACACCAAACTAGTTCGGTCGGTCGATTGGACGCAGGAATGTCCGTGCGCCACCCCTGCCTGTGGTCACTGCCTCACTGACAAGCCGCCCGTCCGTCATCAGCCGTTCAATGGCACTGCGCAACGCTTGACGCGGCATCAGTTTCAGTTCCGCCAATGTCCTACCCGTGTGCTTGTTGCCCTTCAGAAACTCCTCCCTCAAAAACTGGTCAACCTTATCGGCGTATTGGCGGGTGATCGCTCCCGCGCCTTCGGTGGGATCAACGGCGGCAATACGCTCGAACCCATATCCCCTCCGCTTGATGTAAATGTCCGGCTGTGGTGGGCACCATGTCATCTTCGGACGCGCCAGCACGAAACCGCTGTCGTCAGGGCCAAGACTATCGCCGGTCGCCTGCGTCCACTCTGCCGGGGTGAGGCGCTGTAGCACATGCACCATGCGGGCACCGTCAGCGAGCGCGCTCCCGCCGCGTCCGCTATACTGGTCGGTCGTCTTGTCGCGGGCGTTGGCCTTGCCGGTGTGGTGAACATAGAGGACGGCGCATTGCACGGTGTTCACAATCCGCCGCGCTGCATCAATCATGGCCTGCTCGGCATCGTTGATGCGGCTTTCGCCCACCCCGAATGACACCATCGGGTCAACGATGAGCAGCGATGGGCAGAGCAACCCTACCTCAACGATCAGTCTGTCCAGCACCTTGCTGGGCATCACCACGTCCTTCTCAACCGTGGTCAGCTTGATTCCCTTGCCCGAGACGTCTGTGATGATGACGCTCTCGCGCACCTCCTGCATCTGCTCGTCGGTCAATCCAAGCTGGTGGCACATATAGCGCAGGCGGGCGACCAGCGTTTCGCGACTGTCCTCTGCCGTAATAATGACGACAGGGCCTGCGTTGCGAACTTCGTAGCCGAATAGGTCCAACCCCAACACAATGCAGATGGCTTGGAACAGGAGCAGTGTGGTCTTTCCCGTGCCGCCGGGAGCGATGAAAACTCCCACATCGACATAGAACCACTGGTCAACAATTGGGCGCTTCCTACCCTTGGCGCTGTGCCATTCGTCACGCGAAATAGGACCGTCCAGCTTAAGGGGGTTCACCTTTTCCGAGCGGCGCTCCATCTCATCAAGGAAGGTGGCAGCAACCGTCGCGACAAAGCCGTCTGTGGAAACAGCTACATCTTGATGTCGCGGCGCACCCATCGCGGCAAGAGCTTGGTCCAGCCAGTTTGGGCCGTCTTCCGGGTCAACCATGACGCGCCTCCCGCCGGTGGGGGCAATGGGGGATTTTGGGCGCGCCCGTATCCATCGGGTCTTTTTTGAACCGAAGTGCACTTTTACCGAAAAGGTGCCGGGGTTGCGGACCTTCGGCGTGGCCCTGTAAATTGTGCATGTCGCTGGTCTTTCGACGAGGATTGGGGACTTTCGGATGAGGCGGTCGGGTGTTTCGGGGCATCCGGCCGCTTTTCGCGGCTGGTGCCTTACGCATCGCCTGGGTGGCTCACGGTCGCAGCGCTGGTGGATGCAAATGTGCGCGCAGCCTTCCACGCCTCAATCTCGGCGGGGTCATAGACAACGCGGTCGCGCGGCGAACTGCCCAGCTTGATGAAGCGCGGCCCCTTGCCCTTGCATCGCCAGATTTTCAGGGTGACGGGTGAAATGCCCAGCGCCGCCGCAGCGGCTTCATTGTTGAGAAGCGTGGTCACTCATCGGCTCCATCCGCTGTAACCAAGCGTCAGGGTGAACGCTCCACCATGGAGCCGATAGGATTACCGAGCCACCCGCCAGTATCGGAGCAGCACAGTGCCCCTAGTATAAGCAAGTATTTGGGAAAGTGTTTGATAATCTGCGCAGTTCTAGCAACTTTTTACTGGCGGTGGCTGGCTGCGCATTGATGTAGGGTGTGTATGGTTTGAGGGTCCGCCGAGATGTGTAGAACTATACACACTATACATCAAATGCCGGGGGCATCGCTCGGCAAGCCGCGCCGAATTTTTTCGATCTCTAAGCCGGGGTCGGGCGATTATGAGAGGGTGGCCTGATTGACCGATTTTGCCCGAACGGTGCGATTTTGGCTGGCGGGACCGACCTTCGCTGCGGGGCCTGCACAGGGGCGATCGCCGTGCTGCCGCCCCTTACCCGGCGGCGCGCTGCTGTCGCCCCTGCTACCCCGGCGCAGCCGCGAAACGCGCTGCATCACGCGGTGCGATGCAGGGGAACCACATTCTTAGCAGCGGCAACCGCCGCCTGCTGCTCGATCCAGTCGCCGATTTGCTGTGCTTCCGGGTGGAGCCAAGTCAGGTTGGTGAGATCGAGGTAGTTAGTGGCGGTCACGTCCTCCTTGCTGGGCTTGTGGCCCGTGAGCAGGTCGGTCCTGAACTTCTCAACGCGGCATTCGCGCATGGCGATGTTCGAGAACGTGCGCCGCAGGTCGTGGAGCGACAGGTGCTTCCCCGCCACCTTACTCACCGTCTCCATCGCACCGCGAGCATCCATAATGCGCCCCGCCTTTGACCACGAGGGGAACACGAACTTGCTTGGCTCCGGGTCGTCCTTATTCACCTTGGGCTTGGGCATCCGCAGCTTGAGCAGCGTCACAGCCTGCGACGACAACGGGAGCCAGATGGGCGTGCCGCGTTTCCGCTCGGTCAGGTGCCAGCGGCAATCGGACGGGTTGTGGTCATCAATATGCACCCGGTCCCACGTCAGCGCGGCAGCTTCATCACGACGAGCGCCAGTGAGCAGAAGGAAGATAGTGAGGTCGATGCCCGCAAGCGCATCCCGGCTGCGCGGGTCCGCCCGCTCCTCTTGCAGCTTGTTCCAAACCTCGCCCACCTTCCGCTTGTCGATATAGCGTTCGGTGCGGTCCCCCGTGGGCGCCCAGTGATGCTTGAGCGCGCCAACAGGGTTGTGCGCGATCAGCGGTTCACCGTCAGGGCGGCGGTATTCGTCCATCGCAAAGTTGATCAGGATACGGAGCGTGACGAACGCGGCGTTGGCGCTGGCGGGCGCAGCCTTCTTCCCTTCCAGCCCATTTTCAACAATTTCCCGGTGGCGCTCCTGAACCATGTCGCGGGTGATGCTGGTGATGGGCTTGTCCTTCCACGCGGCAAACACCTTCTCGACGTGCCGCTTGTATTCCGCTGCTGTGCTGGGCTTCAGTTTGCCGGGACGCGACGTATATGCCTCCATGACGGCACCGAGCGAAACCCGCATTGCCTCGTCTTGCTTCTTCACGTCGCGCGGGTCGATTCCGTCCTCGAACTGGTGCTTGTATTGCTCCGCGCGGCGGCGAGCGTCATCGACCGTCCACGCGCCGTAGCTGCCGATGGTGATCCGCGCCTCTTTGGCTTGCCCCGCAATCGTGCCCTGCACGATGAAGCTGGCAGCGCCTGAGGCAGTGACACGCAGGCCGAACCCCTTCGTCTCGGTGTCAACGTAGATGATGGTTCCGGCACCGGGCTTCCGCACCCGGTCGATATTCGTCTTCGTGAGCTTCATTTTTGGCATGGCAAGCCTCGTGTAAGACCAGTGTAAGAGCGCAGCACATACTTACGCTAACTTGCACATACCGTCCACGGGCTAAAATGTGTTTAATATCAAGATACTTACATACCTTCGCATACCAACACAAACTTGCTTATACCTCGTATAATTCAAACTCTTAATCAGCGGGTCCTAGGTTCGAGCCCTAGTGCGTCCACCATCCTTCAATGCCCAGCGTCAATTCCGGCGCCGCTAGCTGGCCCTCAGCAGAGGCTTGCAATCACCCGATAGACACGGATCGTTCGGCTAGGCCGCGCCCTTGGCTGTTCGAGGCGCGACTGGGCTTTCGCAGCGGCGCACAGCGGTGCCCGTCGACAGCCGCCACTGCCACCGATTGCCTCATAGGGGCGAGAGCAGCGCACTGGCGCGGCGGTCATCGACAGTCCGTCGGGTAAGGTGCGAGGTTGCGATCTCGCGGCCGCCACGCGGCCTGCGCGGTGGTTCTAGCCCAGTAGGGAATCGAGCATCATTGCCGGTTCGGGCTCCGCGTCGAAGCGGGTCCAGCCGCCTGATCCCAGCCGTTCCATCGGCTGGAAGCGCGTCTTATACTGCATCCGCGCCGATCCCTTCACCCAATAGCCCAGATAGACGAAGGGCAGGCCGGATTTGGCGGCGCGGGTGATGTGATCGAGGATGATGTAGGTGCCAAGGCTGGGGCGATCGGCCAGATCGGCATCGAAGAAGCTGTAGATCATCGACAGCCCATCGGCCTGATAGTCGCTGAGGCATGCGCCGACGAGCTTGCCGGCAGGATCGCGATATTCGATGACATAGGTGTTGACCGGGGTCTGTTCGACCATGTCGGCGAAATCGAGATCGTCCATCTCGGCCATGCCGCCGCCCGGATGGCGGGCGGAAAGATAGCGGCGCAGCAGATCGAACTGTTCTTCGGTCGTCCAGGGCTTGCACGCGGTGACCGACAGATCGGCATTGCGGCGGATCAGCTTGCGCTGGCTGGCATTGGGCTTGAACTCGGTCGCGACGACTCGCACCGAGACGCAGGCCGAGCAATCGGCGCAGCTTGGCCGATAGGCGACGTTCTGGCTGCGGCGGAAGCCGATGCGGCCCAGCGCGTCGTTAAGCTCGGTGGCATGTGGCCCCGAAAGCTCGGTAAACACCTTCCGTTCCGTCTTGCCCGGCAGATACGGGCAGGGGGACGGTGTCGTGACGAAGAAGCGCGGGAAACGGAATGGTGCGCTCACGGCCTGGCCAAGTCCCCTGGGGTTCCCACCATGGGCGACCCCGTTTGGCCGAGTATGCAATTAGCCCGAAAATATGAAAAGGGCGTTCACCATGAAAAGAGGGTTAAGGGCCGCGATGCTTGCCCGCAGCCCTTGACTCCTCAGGCCAGTTCGACCGGCGTCACCTCATATCCGGCGGCCGTCAGCGCGGCCACGAGTCGCTCCAGATGCGCCTTGTCGCGCGTCTCGCATTCGACATCCAGGCTGAGGCCCTTGGCCGGCAGGTTGGTGAAGATGCGCTGGTGCGCCAGCTCCAGAATGTTCACCGCTTCCTGATCGAAGATGCGTGCGACATGGAACAGGGCGCCCGGCCGATCCTGCAGGCGGATGCGCAGGCGGGCGAGCCGGCCCGACCGGGCGAGATCGCGCAGCAGCACGTTGGCGAGCAGGCGCGTGTCGATATTGCCGCCGGTGAGGACGAGGCCGACGGTGCGGCCGGCAAAGCGGGCGGGATTCGAAATCAGGGCGGCAAGCCCGGCCGCGCCGGCGCCTTCCACCACCGTCTTTTCGATCTGGAGGAGGAGCGACAGCGCCTTTTCGAGATCGCGTTCGGACACCAGCACCATATCGTCGACGATCTCGCGGATGATCGCCGAGGTCACCGACCCCGGTTCCTTCACCGCGATGCCTTCGGCCAGCGTGTCGCCGCCGATCGGCAGGTCCGCGCCGTTGATCCGGTTGTACATGGACGGGAAGAGTTCGGCCTGCACGCCGACCACTTCGATCGGGGTGGCCTGCGCCTTGGCGACGACCGCGCAGCCCGAAATCAGGCCGCCGCCGCCGATCGGCACCGCCAGCGTGTCGATATCCGGCGCGTCGGCCAGCATTTCCAGCGCCACCGTGCCCTGACCGGCGATGATCGCGGGATCATCGAACGGATGGACGAAGGTGAGCCCGCGTTCCTCCGCCACGACCAGCGCCTGCGCATAGGCATCGTCGAAACGTTCGCCCGAAAGGATCACGGTCGCGCCATGACCCTCGGTCTGCGACACCTTCACCGTCGGCGTCGATTTGGGCATCACGATGGTGACGGGGATGCCCAGCCGCGCGCCATGATAGGCAAGGCCCTGCGCATGGTTGCCGGCGGAGGCCGCGATCACGCCGCGCGACCGCGCCGCATCGTCGAGCTGGAGCAGCTTGTTGAGCGCGCCGCGTTCCTTGTAGGCGGCCGTGAACTGCAGGTTTTCGAACTTCAGATAGACCTTCGCCCCGGTCAGGGCGGACAGCGTCTTGCTCAGCAGCGTCGGCGTCCGCACGATGCTCGGCCCGATCCGCATGTGCGCCGCCTCGACATCAGCGATGGAGACGGGGAGCGGGGCGGGGGTCTTTGCTGCGGTAGCCATGATCGCGCGGCTCTAGCCCATCTGGCGGATCGGCGAAACCATGGTTATGCCGTGGCCATGGCAAAGGTAACTTTCATCGGCCTCGGCGTCATGGGCCGCGCGATCGCCCGTCATCTCCTCAATGCGGGGCATGACGTGACCGTTTACAACCGCACCGCCAGCAAGGCGGAGGCGTGGGTCGCCGCTTATGGCGGGCGTTCCGCCGCCACTCCGGCGGCGGCGGCGGAGGATGCCGATGCGGTGTTCACCTGCGTCGGCGCCGATCCCGATCTGGAAGCGGTGACGCTGCGCGGTGACGGCTGTTTCCGCACGATGAAGAAGGGCGCGCTGTTCGTCGATCACACCACCGCTTCGGCGCGGATCGCGCGGCAGCTTGCGGTCGAAGGCAAGGATCGCGGCTTCCTCGTCGTCGACGGCCCGGTTTCGGGCGGGCAGGCGGGTGCCGAAGCGGGCAAGCTTTCGGTGATGTGCGGGGGATCGGAAAAGGCGATTGCCGCCGCCGAGCCGCTGATGAAGGCCTATGCCGCGCGGATCGTCCATGTCGGCGGGCCGGGGGCGGGCCAGCAGACCAAGATGGTCAACCAGATCTGCATCGCCGGCACGATGCAGGCGATTGCCGAGGCGATGGGGTTCGCGCAGGCGGCCGAGCTTGATCTCGACAAGGTGTTCGAGGCGGTTTCGGCCGGCGCCGCGTCGAGCTGGTATTTTGTCAATCGCTGGAAAAGCATGGCAGCCGAACAGTTTGACGAAGGCTTTGCGGTGGACTGGATGCGCAAGGATCTCGGCCTCGCGCTTGAAGAGGCGCGGGCCAACGGCTCCTCGCTGCCCGCCGCCGCGCTGATCGATCAATTCTATGCCGAGGTGCAGGCGATGGGCGCGGGCCGGCAGGATCTGTCGGCGCTGGTGCGGCGCATCAAGCGGTGATCGCGCGGCGGGTGCGCCTGTTGGGCGCGGGGGCAGCGGCGGCCTTGTTCGCCACGGCGGCGCTGGCCGATGGGCTGGTCGACAATGTCAACGGCTATACGGTCGGCAAAGACGGCGAGGTCGAACGCTTCACCGGCCTGCTGATCGACGGCGAGGGCAAGGTCGTCCGCACGCTGGCGGGCAAGGACAAGCGACCGGAAAAACTCGATTTCCGGCTTGATGGCCAGGGCCGCACGATGATCCCCGGGCTGATCGACGGCCATGGCCATGTCATGGGCCTCGGCTTCAATGCGCTTCAGCTCGATCTGTCGGACACGCGATCGCTGGCCGAGGCGCAGGACAAGATCCGCCAGTGGGCGCGCGACAATCCCAACCAGCGCTGGGTGATCGGCCGGGGCTGGAATCAGGAACGCTGGGGGCTGGCGCGCTTTCCCACCGCCGCCGATCTGGACGCCGCCGTGGCCGACCGGCCGGTTTGGCTGATGCGGGTGGATGGCCATGCCGGCGTCGCCAACAGCGCCGCGCTGGCGCTCGCCGGCATCAACGCCAAGGCGGTGGCACCCGCCGGCGGGCGGATCGAAATGGCGGGCGGCAAGCCGACCGGCCTGTTTGTCGATGCCGCCATGGCGCTGATCGACAAGGCGGTGCCGCCGCCACAGGCGATCGAGCGCGATCTCGCTTTCGCCAAGGCGCAGGACATGCTGATCGCCGAAGGCATCACGGCGGTGGCCGATATGGGCACCACGGCGGATGACTGGGCGGTGATGCGCCGCGCCGGCGATATGGGCCGCCTGCGCGTGCGGGTGATTTCCTATGCTTATGGCATCGCGCCGCTGATCTCGATCGCGGGCACCGGGCCGACGCCATGGCTCTATAACGGGCGCCTGCGCATGGTTGGCGTCAAGCTGATCGACGATGGCGCGCTGGGATCGCGCGGGGCGTGGCTGAAGGCCGATTATGCCGATGCGCCGGGCCAGCGCGGGCTGGCGCTGCTCGACGATGCCAAGCTCAAGAATCTCGGCAGCCGCGCGGCGATGGATGGCTTTCAGGTCGCGATCCACGCGATCGGCGATGCCGCCAACGCGCAGGCGCTGGATGCGATCGGGGAACTGGCCGGCACCTATAAGGGCGATCGGCGCTGGCGGATCGAACATGCCCAGATCGTCGATCCGGCCGATCTGCCGCGCTTTGGCCAGCACGGCATCATCGCGTCGATGCAACCCGTGCACCAGACATCGGACCGGCTGATGGCCGAAGCGCGGCTTGGCCCGGCGCGGCTGGCGGGCGCCTATGCCTGGGGATCGATGCTCAAGGCCGGCGCGAAGCTCGCCTTCGGTTCTGACTTTCCGGTCGAAAGCCCCGATCCGTTCGCGGGCCTTGCCGCGGCCATCAGCCGCGAGGATCCGTCGGGCCAGCCGCCCGGCGGCTGGATGCCGGAACAGAAGCTGACGACACCGCAGGCGCTGGCCGCCTTCACCCGCGATGCCGCTTTCGCCGGTTTCGCGGAGGACCGGATCGGCAGCCTCGAATCGGGCCGCTATGCCGATTTCCTGCTGCTCGACCGCGACATCATGGCCGCATCCCCGGCCGAGGTGCGCGCCACGCGCGTCATGGAAACCTGGATCGGCGGCAAAAGGGTGTGGGTGCGCAAGTAACCAGGGAAAGGCGGGGGCGTACGAAAACTCGGCCTTGGCGAAGGGCTGTCGGCCGCATAGCAGTGTCGCATGGATGATCTTTTTGCCGATCGCGCCCTGCGCAATCGCTCGCTTTCGCGCGATGACGTGGCGGCGTTGGTGGGCAGCCCCCAGCATGTGGTGGATTGCGAGCTGGAGGCGCTCGATCTTTCCGGGTTCGACCTTACGGACTGGCAGTTCGAACGCTGCAATCTGCGCCGGGCCGATTTCAGCAAGGCGATATCGGAAGGGACGCATTGGCGATCGTGCCGCGGGCCCTTCGCCAGTTTCAGCGGCAGCCAGCTCGATGGCGCGAAGTTCACCTCCAGCGATTTCAACAATGCGGATTTTCGGCGATCCAGCCTTGCTAACGCGACGTTCCATGGCTGCAAGCTCACGGGCGCCGACCTTGCCGATGCGAGAGGGATGGACATCGGTTTCGAGGAAAGCCTGCTGATCAACGCCAAGCTGAACGGGCATGTGTTTCGCGGCCGGACGCTGAAGCGCGTCGACTTCTCGCAGGCGGACCTGCGAAACTGCGATTTCCGATCGACGATTTTCGAGGAATGCCAGTTGCGCGAAACGCTCGTCGCGGGCGCGCGCTTTGCCGGCGCCGATCTCCGCGCGGCCGATCTTGGCGGGCTGAGGCTGAGCGACGCGAGCACCTTCCGCGGCGCCATCATCTCGCGCGATCAGGCGGGCCAGTTGCTTGCGGAGTTCGGGCTGCAGGTGCTCTAGCCGGGCGCCGCCGTCAGCAGGACCGGCATCGTGCCACTCTCTTTTACGTGCCGGCATGGCGGCCAGGCCATATTGTCCCAACTCGGGACAAGGGGCCCGCTTCGGCTGCCCGAAGCATAGTTCAACACGGCGCTGCTTTTTCTGGACGCGGGTCCAAACATCTCTATCATGGACCTCGGTATAAGATTCGACCCACATCCATAGATGGGCGAACTTTTGGGGAGAGATGTAGTGAGTGAGGGGAATCACACCCGACGTGCGTCTTTTGTAGCTACCACGGCCATCTGGTGCGGGCTGGCGATCGGCATTGTGCCGGCGCATGCGCAGGATGCGGCATCGGGGCCGGCGACCGCCGAAACCACGGCCGGTTCGATCAGCGATATCGTCGTCACCGCCCGGCGTAAGGAAGAAGCGCTCCAGTCGGTTCCGATTTCGGTGCAGGCCTTCAGCGGCGAGATGCTGACCGAGCGCAACGTGCAGGACGCGACCGACCTGCAGCGCTTCGTGCCCGCGCTCACCACCTACCAGCAGGCGCGCGACGAAGTGACGCTGTCGATCCGTGGCCAGTCCAGCTCGGGCGCGTCGGCGCAGGGCCAGAATCCGCGCGTGACCGCTTATTTCGCGCAGGTGCCGCTGCAGACCGGCGATACCGGGCCGGGCCGCTATTTCGACCTGCAGAACGTGCAGATCCTGAAGGGTCCGCAAGGCACGCTGTTCGGCCGCAACTCGACCGGCGGTGCGATCCTCTATGAACCCACCCGGCCGACCGACGAATTTTCGGGCTACATGAACTTCCAGTTCGGCCGCTTTGACGATCGCCAGATCGAAGGTGCGGTCAACGTGCCCGTCACCGACACGCTGGCCGTGCGCGTCGCCGGCAAGCGCGCCAAGCGCGACGGCTTCACCACCAACATCACCACCGGCGAAAAGCTGGACGACCGCAATTATCTCGGCCTGCGCGGATCGGTGCTGTTCACCCCGTCGGACGGTTTCGAAAACTATCTGATGGTCGACTATGTGAAGTCGGACACCAACGGTTCGTCGCAGCAGATCGCCGGCTATGATCCGAACAAGGTGTTCCAGGCCGACGTGTTCGAAGGCACAGCGCAGGATCCGTTCCTGCCCGAACTGCCGCTCTATCTGGCGGGCAATCGCCCGGCGATCGCGCTGCTGCGGGGGCCGCAGGCCGGCGCCGCGATCGGGCAGGCGATTGCTGCGGGTGGTTTCTCCTTCTTCCCCGATCCGATCATGCCGAACCAGCTGAACAATCAGATTCAGGGCGGTCCGCGCATCTCGCAATCGGCGGTGGATGGCCTGTCCAAGTCGCGCGGCTGGGGCCTCACCAACATCACGACCGTCGATCTCAGCGACGATCTGACCTTCAAGAACATCTTTGGCTATCGCCGCTACAAGCAGCTCAGCCGCTACGACTTTGACGGCACCGCGCTGCCGCTGCTCGATCAGGTGACGCCAGATGGCTGGTCGGTCAATCTGCGCCAGATCAGCGAGGAAGCGCAGCTGCAGGGCAAGGCCCTGGACGGCAAGCTCGACTTCACCGTCGGCGGCTTCTTCCTGTGGCAGAAATCGCCGAGCCCGCAGCGCCTGATCCAGGTCTCGGTCGGCACGCCGTCGCTGTCGATTTCGGAACCGGTGGAACGCAGCCAGGCGGTGTTCGGCCAGATCAATTACGATCTTTCCGATCTGGTGACCGAAGGGCTGAGCATCACTGCGGGCTATCGCTACACCCACGATTTCCGTTCGGTGAATGCGTCCAACTATCGCGATCAGACCGGCCAGTTCGGGCCCAACACCTGCAGCCTCGTCCGCGGGTGCCCGACCTATACGAAGGCGGCTTTCAACGCGTCGTCCTACAATATCGGCATCGATTATCAGGCGACGTCCGACACGCTGATCTACGTCACCCACCGTCGCGGCTATCGCGCGGGCGGCCTCAACCCGCAGGCGCTCGATTTCGGCGTGAAATATGGCCCCGAAACGGTGATCGACTTCGAAGCCGGCCTGAAATCCGATTTCGAACTGCTCGGCATGCAGGCGCGGACCAACTTCGCGGCCTTCTATTCGGAGCTGAAGGACGCGCAGGTCAGCCAGTCCTTCTCGACGATCAACCCGGTCACCAACCAGCTCGCGCTCATCAACCTGATCGTCAACGCCGCCAAGGCGAAGATCAAGGGCATCGAGGTCGATGCGACGCTGGTGCCGTTCGAGAATTTCACGCTCGGTGCGTCCTATTCGCTCACCGACGCGAAATATACGAGCTTCCTCGACGTCGCGACGGGCGATCAGCTGACCAACCGGCCGTTCCCCTTCCTTGCGAAGAACCGTCTCAACCTGTCGGCCAATTATCGCATCCCGCTGTCGGACGCGCTGGGCGAACTGTCGCTGGGCGCCAACTGGGCCTATTCGAGTAGCTACAGCCTGTCGGTGTTCGAAGATCCGCTCGGCATCGAAAATGGCTACAACCAGCTCGATCTGCGTGCGGACCTGAGCGACATCGGCACCGAAGGCTTCTCGATCGGCGCCTTCGTCAACAACGTGACGAACGAAGTCTACAAGATCGGCGGCGTGCCGATCTATTCGGTGCTCGGCACCACCAGCGTGCTCTACAACGAGCCGCGCACCTGGGGCCTGCAGCTGCGTTATCGCTTCGGCTCGTAAACACCGGCTGAAGTAAACTGATCCGCCGCCGCGCTTCCACTGACAGGGAAGCGCGGCGGCGCTCGTTTCAGGCAGACGGGGATCATGCTTGACTCGCCCCGCACCCGCCCATAAGGACGCCGCTCCGCTGCAACGGCCCCTTCGTCTAGCGGTCTAGGACGTCGCCCTCTCACGGCGAAAACACGGGTTCGAGTCCCGTAGGGGTCACCAAGCCACCCATTGGCCTTGGAAAACTACCAAAAGCGCGGAAATCCGCCACTTCCAAAGTCCGATCCGATACAAACGGCCACCCCAAAAGTGGCCTTGCGGAGCATCGGGAAATGCGGTCAAGGCGGGCGGTGCGCTACCTCAAAAAAGATTCGATAGCGGGCCGCCTCATCTATCGGCGGTCATATCCCGAGCCCCTCCGCCCATTCCTCCCTGGCATCTCCAAGGGCGCCAAGGGTCCCCGCGAATTAGTCCGGAGCCTCAAGGCGCGAGATATCACGGAGCCGGGGGCGCTGGACCTCTATCGCGCGGCAGCGGCCGAGTATGATCTAGCCGTGGCGCACGCCCGCAAGGCGCAGAAATTCTCCGAGAAACAGGCCCGTGGCGAGTTTGACACGCTCAGCGCTGAAACGGTCGCCTATCTCGCCAAGGTCTTTGAAGCCGAATGGCACGCCCGCGAGGAAAGGGACCTTGCAGCGGGCGGCGCGGCATGGGCCGAACAAGCCCGCCACGGCTGGCAATATATGCTGGACGAATTCCGCGAATGGCGGGTGGAACAAGACCTTTACCACATGGAAGAATGGTGGGCGGACCAAGCTCGCGAGCTGTGCGCGGCCCAAGGCTACGCACTGGCTCCAGATGATCGCGATGGCCTGTTGCGCCTGTGCGCGGCCCTGAATGACGTGGCAATCATCATCAGCGATCAATCCAAGGCCCGGCTCCGGGGCAACATCGTGCCCGTTCCTGCCGCCCCTCCGCGCCCGGAGCGCCGCGAGCCCCCCACGCGCTTCCCGAAGCTCGCGAGCGCGGCGCAGTCCTTTGAGGCGATCGTGGAGCGGCTCTTGGAAACCGAACGGCTGGGGACCGGTCAATCAACCAAGGAGGCCGCACGCACGGGACTCCGTTTCTTCCGGGAGGTCCACGGTCAGCCCGCACCATCGGCAATCACGAAGCAGATGGTGTCCGAATGGCTCGATATGTTGGCGCAGCGGCCCGCCAAGCTCGACAAGTCCGAAATGGCCTTGCCGCTGTCCGAGGTGGTCGCCCGCTATGAGGGCCGGAAGGACATAAAGCGCCTGTCATCGACCACGCTGGAAAAATATCTCCGCGCCCTCAACGCCCGCTGGGCCCAAGCCCAGGATGAGGAAGGGTTGATAGCGGACGGTTTGCCCAACCCGTTCAGCCGCAAACGCGTAACGGCCGCTCCGCACCGCAAGCCCGTCGCCGGCCTTGGCAGGGAGACCCTAGACGCAATCTTTGCCTTGCCGATCTTTACGGCTGGCGAGCGGCCGACACAGGGCAAGGGCGAAGCGTGCTACTGGCTCCCGCTGTTGATGCTGTGGACCGGGTGCCGCCCGGAGGAAGCCGCCCAGCTCATTGTGGATGACATTTCCGTCGATCCCGTGACCGGGCACCCCACGCTGGCGATAACGGGCGATGGTGAGCATCCCGAGAAAGGCCCGCGCCGCTTAAAGACGGCCAAGCGCTCCTCGGGGGAACGGACAATTCACATTCCCCGGCCGTTGCTGGACCTCAATTTCCTGGCCTATGTGGCAGCCGTTCGGGCAGCGGGACACGCCGCGCTGTTCCCCAAGCTCCGCACGAAGGGCAAACGCGGCCTCCTGTTCTCGGGCTTCTCCGGTTGGTGGTCGGCCTATCTCCGCGACCATGGGGTGCTGCCGAAAGGCGACGGCCCTCGGCCTTCCCGCGAATTCCGCCACGTCTGGACCACAGCCGCACGGGAAGCTGGCATACCGAGGGAGGCGCGGGAGTACATTCAGGGGCATGTGCCGGACAAACGGGCCACCAATGACACCTACGGCGACAGGGAAGCCCTGGGACGGGCGGCGCGAGATATCGCCTTCCCCAAAATCAACCTCTCGAAGGTCCGCCCGTGGCGCAAGGAGGACATGGCGGCCGATTGACGCTGTTGTTCCCGCTGTGTCAAACTTGACAGGGTAAAGCCCCGAAAGCCGCTGAAAGAGCCGGTTTCACGCTCCTTGGTCGAGAACGCTTTCCCGGCCTCCTTAACGACGTTCTGCGGCGAAAAGCCCCGATCGCCGCGCCTAAATATCCAACAAGGCCGCAGCCTCAGTGTGGTGCATCGGTGTCGGCGGTTCCTCTTCGCGCTCCAGCCGGTCCGCAAGCTCCTGAACGGCCGCCAAGATGGACGCCCGGCCATCCTCCTCCAGCGTGAAATATGTCCGCCAAAGCGCATCCACGAGGTCCTCGGCTTCTTCGTGCCGCTCACGGGCCAACGCCGCCTCGTCCTCCTCCGCATTGCGCGGCTTATAGCCGTCCGGAAACTCGGTGTCCTGATCCAGTGCCTCGCCCCGCGCCTTGAGTTTCTGACGAAGAGCCTCGTGGCTAAGGACCCCGCCTAGCTCAGCAGATATTACGCGGCTCGGCTTGGTAAGGCCCCGCTCGTCGATATGCCCCCTGCGCTCAAGGTAGAGGTCAAGCATCCGGTCCTTGTCGGCCCTTGTCAGTCGCTTCCCGTGCTTGGTGTTCGCCGTGAGCGCTACCGCTTGCGCATCGGCCAGCGACATCTTCGCGACCTCCGCCTTGATCGCACCGAATCCCGCCTGCCTATGGGCCGCGAGGCGATGGAAGCCGTCCACGAGGTAAAGCGCCTCCCCAACCTTCGCGACCTTCACGGGCGGCATTTCCTGCCCTTGCGTCAGGACGCGCTCATACTGCCTCACGGTGCTGGGATCGGTGCCGTTCGCCCGGTTCTGGAGGTCCTTCCGCTCCCGCACGGCGCTAACGGCCAGCGTTTCCTCTTTCCAATTATGCTTCGCCTTCACGCACTCACGTCCTTCTCGATCGTCGCAATCATCATCATTGTAGCCGTCCCCTGCGGGTCTCGCGGCCAGTGTCCAGCCTTTTCGGGTCCCAGCCCGTCCATCGCCGCCGCTCGCCTGGAAGTACCTCGTATCGGACTCCCTAGGGCCGTGTGGTGAGCCCTAAGCCCCGCTGTGGCGCGGACAACAGCCCGACACCGCCACCCGAATATCATCCGGGTTAAATGCTCCCCGATCCAGCCCCGCGAGGCCCAACGCCCCCGTTCGGCAGCTCCGCGCCGCGCCAAGCCGCCCCAGGGTCCTCACGCCGCGCAATGACGCTTTACGGTGGTCGGGGAGATGTCGAAATGGTCCGCAGTCGCCTTGATGCTCGCCCCGTTCGCCTTGCGCCACGCGACCACCTCGGCCCTGTCCGCCTTGCTTGGCCGCCCCAGGCTCGCCTTGCCGCGATGGGTGAGCCCCGTGACCACTAAGTGTGCCCGAGCTACCGTGCGGCCCGCCTCGCACCGTTCCCTGATCCGGTTGCGCTCGATCTCCGCCATCTGGGCGAGGACGGCGACGATGATCTTGCCCGCGTCCCCGGCGATCGGCCCAAGGCCACTCACGTCCACGGTTACGCCCCGATCCAGAAGCGCCTTCACGGTCGCCTGAACGTCCAGCGCATCGCGGCCCAGCCGGTCGATCGCATAGACGTGGACGCTATCGCCCTTCCGGACGTGCTTGAGCAACGCGGCGAAGTCTGGCCGGTCCGCTGCCGGTGTCGTCCCGCTGATCCCCTCATCGGTGAATTCCTCATCGAAATTCCCGCCCAGGGCTTCCCGCTGCGCCTCCACGGATTGGTCCAGGGTCGAGACTCGGTAGTAGGCAACACGATGGGACACGGGGCAGCTCCGAATGGTCCGAAAGATACGTGGCCCATATCGGTCTAGTCCATAATCATGTCGACATATCTTGTGGGCCGATCTGCCATGCCCGCTATGGGCTGGACCAGAACCTAGAAGTTATGGACCAGAAAGGGGAATCCACGTCAGTCGCCCACCCCGCCCACTGTTGCCAGATAGACCATCCTCGGCGTGGGCAAATGTCCCCAACGGCCCCGGAGCGCGGCCCTAATGTCCCGCACCCCACGGCTGGCTGCACCCCGAGCCCCGGGCCGTCCTCATCGCCCCCAGCGTCTTCCCGCCATCCTCGCGCTCCTCTCAGCCCGGACGCCAGCGGGGCAGCGAATGCCCAGGGTGTCGCGGGTCCCTCCCGCCGCCCTCGGTGGTCCCAAGCGATTTCCGCCAATCAGGATTCGAGACTGGCGGCTTCGCTAGAGAAAAATTCCGGCCGGTCGGACCCTAGCTCCATCCTCGCGCCGCTGGAGAATTCCCGAGGGCACACAGCGCGGGTCCCCTTTCGGTGCTTCCGGTTCCATCGGCCGAGGTCGGTGGCGCGGCTGGGAAGCGTGGGGTTACATTTTGGCTGTGAGGTCGGCCTAGGGGCTGTTCGGGGCAGAAGAGCAAGGGCTGGATTGCGGACGGAAACGGTCCGATATTACCCCCACGGACCGCCCGATAGCGATTTGCTTGTCGCGAGGCGGGCCAAAGCCCGATCGACATTGCCCTTTATTGCTTCCTTATCACCAAAGAAAATCGAGGCTACTTCATCAAAGCCGAACTGAGCATCTATCTGAAAGTCAGACAAAGGTGCTGGCACGTCCCATTCATCATTGCTCTGCCGGATTGGCGACAGCGCACCGCAGATTTGCATTCGGAACTGCCCAAGAATCCGATCAGCCTCGAATGTTAGCCGGAGCCTTGAAACGGCATGCGTCCGCAAACCACCATATTCATAAGCCTCCAGCCCGTGGCACTCGCTCATCTCGCCAAGGTAGGGGCCTTCGAAGCTAAACACGGAAGTCTCACGCTCAAGACAATGCGTTAGAACGGCGCTCGGCACATAGATCGCCAAGTGGGCACCTCTCGTCGAAACGCGATCGGTGTCTGGGTCTAATCTATGCACGCTGATGCCCAAGGTCAGAAAACTGAGCGAGCAATGCGTGTAGCTCAGGTCGGGCCGACCAGCCACGACTACGCTGACATTTCCAATCTTTGCCATCGGATAGACGTGTAGCCTCAAAGCGACATGCCATGCCAGCTTCGAAACCGCTCCCGGTCATAGCGCTCCAGCGAAGTCCCAGCCGCCAACGAGGAACGCCCGAGGACCACATGATCCCCGAGCCTCATCCGCGCCTCGTCTAGCCGCCTTACGCCGCCAAAAGCCGCTCAAGGTCCACTCGGGTCATCACCACGTCACTCACAGCCCCGAGATGATCCCGCTGGATCACCACGAAAACGCCATCGTCCATCCGCTCGGCATGGCCGTCCGTAAGCTCGATCGTGTTCGCGGGGGCTGACGTGGCGATGATGGTCATAGCGTCCGGTTGTCCTTCAAGTTTCCGCTCGTCGCTGATCGGTGAGCTGTGGGCGGCGCTCCCTATTGAAGGCGATACAGAATGGCAATACGAATGGGCGCAAGGAATCGGCATGAAAAGTGGCTTATTTCCTTGGCTTCGTTGACTTGCAGCGCTCCTCCCGTAGGGGTCACCATTCCCGCCCACGCGGCGCAGCAAGCACCTCAGCCCTTCAAGTTCCCTCCGCGCCGGGCCGCGCCAGCAGGCGGTAGCCGACGGCCAGTTCGTTGACGATCAGCCTGGGGCGGCTGGTGTCCTGTTCCAGTTTTTGCCGCAGACCGCGGACGGCGATGCGGAGATAATCGACCCGGTCTTCATGCGCCGGGCCCCATACGGCCTTCAGCAATTGCGCGTGGCTGATCACGCGATCGGGCCGGCGGGCGAGTTCGGCCAGGATGCCATATTCCTTGGGGGTCAGGTGCACTTCGTCGCCATCGCGGGTGACGCGGCGGTGGGCGAGGTCGATGCGGATATTGCCCGCGTCGATACGATCCTGCTCGCCATTGCCGGACAATCGGTGGCGCAGCGCCGTGCGCACGCGGGCGAGCACCTCCTCGGTATCGAACGGCTTGGTGACATAATCGTCGGCGCTGAGATCGAGCGCGGCCACCTTTTCGGCCGTATCATCGCGCGCGGAGACAACCAGAACGGTCGCGCCCGAGCGCTGCTTGATCGGCTGGATCAGTTCCAGCCCGTCGCGATCGGGCAGCCCGAGATCGAGCAGGACGACCTCGGGCTTTTCGATGTCGGCCAGCGACAGGCCTTCGCGGGCGGAGCCGGCTTCCGTCACCTCATGCCCGGCGCGCTGGAGGGCGGCGCGGAGGAGGCGACGGATATGGGCGTCATCCTCTATCACCAATATCCGGGCGGTCTGCGGCATGGCGGCAGATTAGCGGCCGGCCGCCATGCGGTCGAGCGCGCGATTGAGCGCCAGCACGTTGACGCGCGGTTCGCCCAATATGCCGATCAGGGGCTTTTCCCGATGGGCCTCCACCAGTTCGCGCAGCGGTGCGACGGGCAGGCCGCGCGCACGCGCCACGCGATCGACCTGATAGAGCGCGGCGGCCGGGCTGATATGCGGATCGAGGCCCGAGCCCGATGTCGTCACGAGATCGATCGGCACGGCCTTGCCGGGGGCGGTGGCCGCAAGCGCCTTCACATCGGCACCGGCGCGATCGGCCAACGCCTGGCTGGCCGGGCCGAGATTGGAGCCGCTGGAGGCCGACGCATCATAGCCATCGGCGCCGGCAGCCGACGGCCGGCCATGGAAATAGGCGTCGCTCGCGAAACGCTGGCCGATCAGTTCGGACCCGACGACCTGGCCGCCATCGCGGATCAGGCTGCCATTGGCCTGTTTCGGGAACAGTGCCTGGCCGATGCCGGTCAGCGCGAGCGGATAGACAATGCCGAGCAGCAGCGCGAAGGCGATCAGCAGCATGAACGCGGGGCGCAGGGCGGTTTTAAGATCGGTGAGCATCTGAAGATCCTCAGGCAAAGTGAAGGCCGGTCACGGCCAGATCGATCAGCTTGATCCCCGCGAACGGGGCGACGAGCCCGCCGAGGCCGTAGATCGCGAGATTGCGGGCGAGCAGGGGGCCTGCCGCCATCGGGCGATACCGGACGCCTTTGAGCGCCAGCGGCACGAGCAGCGGGATGATGATCGCGTTGAAGATGATGGCGGAAAGCACCGCGCTTTCAGGCGTCTTGAGGCCCATGACGTTGAGCACGCCCAGCGCCGGGTAAAGCGCCACGAAGATCGCGGGAATGATCGCGAAATATTTGGCGACATCGTTGGCGACGGAGAAGGTGGTCAGCGCGCCGCGCGTCATCAGCAATTGCTTGCCGAGGCCGACGATCTCGATCAGCTTGGTCGGATCGCTGTCGAGATCGACCATGTTGCCGGCCTCGCGCGCGGCCTGCGTGCCGGTGTTCATCGCCACGCCAACGTCGGCCTGGGCGAGGGCGGGCGCGTCGTTGGTGCCGTCACCGCACATCGCGACCAGCCGGCCCTGCGCCTGTTCGTTGCGGATGAAGGCCAGCTTGTCCTCCGGCGTCGCCTGGGCGAGGAAATCATCGACCCCGGCCTCGGCAGCGATGGCAGCCGCCGTCAGCGGATTGTCGCCGGTGATCATCACCGTGCGGATGCCCATCTTGCGCAGTTCGCCGAAGCGTTCGCGGACACCGGCCTTCACCACATCCTTGAGGTGGATCGCGCCCAGCAGCCGCCCGTCGCGGATCACGGCGAGCGGGGTGCCGCCCGAACGCGCGATTTCATCGGTGATGCGGCGCAATTCCTCGATGGCCGGGCCGTCGGCGCCGCCGCCTTCCGCCTTCAGCACCGAATCCACCGCGCCCTTCTGGATCAGCACGCCGGCCACGCGGACGCCGGAAAGCCGGGTTTGCGCGGAAAAGGGAATGATGTCGGAACCGGCCGGCAAGGCCGCGACCCGCAGGGCATGGCGTTCGCGGGCCAGCGCGACGATCGAACGGCCTTCGGGCGTTTCGTCGGCAAGGCTGGACAGCAGGGCCGCTTCGGCAAGCGCGTTGCTGTCGATACCGGCCAGCGGGCGGAGTTCGGTGGCCTGGCGATCGCCCACGGTGATCGTGCCGGTCTTGTCGAGCAGCAGCACGTCGACATCGCCTGCCGCCTCGACCGCGCGGCCGGATTTGGCGAGGACGTTGAAGCGCACCAGCCGGTCCATGCCGGCAATGCCGATCGCGGACAGCAGCGCCGCGATCGTCGTCGGGATCAGCGTGATGAGGAGTGCTGCGAGCAGCACGACGGGCACCGCGCCGCCGGCATAAGCGGCAAAGCCGGGGATGGTGGCGACCGCGATCAGGAAGATGATGGTGAGCCCGACGAGCAGGATCGTCAGCGCCACCTCGTTCGGCGTCTTGCGGCGTTCCGCGCCTTCGACCAGCGCGATCATGCGATCGAGGAAGCCATGACCCGCCTCGGCGGTGACGCGCACCTTGATCCGATCGGAAATGACGCGCGTGCCGGCGGTGACGGCGGAACGGTCGCCGCCGGCCTCGCGGATCACGGGCGCGCTTTCGCCGTTGATGGCCGCTTCGTTGACCGATGCGACGCCTTCGATGACCTCGCCGTCGGCGGGGATCAGATCGCCGGTTTCGACAAGGACGATGGCATCCTTGTCCAGCCGGCTGGCCGGCACGATTTCATAAGTGTCGCCGACGCCGAGCATCAGCTTGGCCTTCAATTCGGCCTTGGTTGCGCGGAGCGAGGCGGCCTGCGCGCGCCCGCGCCCTTCCGCCAGCGCCTCGGCGAAGGTGCCGAACAGCACGGTCAGCCACAGCCAGATCACCAACTGGATCTGGAAGCCGACCGACAGGCCGGGGTCGCCGATAACAAGCAGCAGCGTCAGTAGGGCTGCCACACAGGCGGTTACGAACAGCACCGGATTACGGATCAGCTGGCGCGGGGAGAGCTTGCGGAGCGCATCGCGACAGGCGGGCATGATCAGCGCGGCGCTGAACATCGATGATGGAGCAGTCATGGTCTGGTCCCTCAGAAGAGCTGGCCGCCGGCCATCGCCAGGTGATCGGCGATCGGCCCGAGGGCGAGGCTGGGGAGGAAGGTGAGGCCACCGAGGATGAGGATGATGCCGACGAGCAGGCCGATCCACAGACCGCCGGTGGTGGGGAAGGAGCCGCTGGTGGCGGGCGTGTAGCGCTTGGCGGCAAGGTTGCCGGCGATGGCGAGCACGGGCACCATCACGAAGAAGCGGCCCATCCACATCGCGATGCCGATCAGCCCGTTATAGAAGGGCGTGCCCGCGGTCAGGCCGGCGAAGGCCGAACCGTTATTGCCGGCGCCGGAGGTGAAGGCATAGAGAATCTCGGAGAAGCCGTGCGGCCCCTTGTTGAGCGGCCCGGCAAGGCCGGCGGGCAGCACGCTGGCGATAGCCGTCAGCCCCAGGATGACGAGCGGCAGCACCGCGATCGCCAACACCGCGAGCTTCACGTCCCGCGCCTCGATCTTCTTGCCCACATATTCCGGCGTGCGGCCGACCATCAGGCCTGCGACGAACACGGCCAGGATCGCGAACAGCAGGAAGCCGTAGATGCCCGCGCCGACGCCGCCGACGATCACTTCGCCAAGCTGCATGTTGAACAGCGGCACCAGCCCGCCCAGCGGCATGAAGCTGTCGTGCATCGCGTTCACCGCGCCGCAGGACGCGGCGGTCGTGACGACGGTGAAAAGGGCGGAGGCGGCGGTGCCGAAGCGCACTTCCTTGCCTTCCATATTGCCGCCGGAAACACCGAGGCCATGGAAGACGGGGTTGCCCGCCGCCTCCTGCCAGTAAGTGACGGCCGTGCCCAGGAGGAACAAAAACAGCATGGCCGCCAGAATCGTCCAACCCTGCCGCGTGTCGCCCACCGCCTTGCCGAAGCACCAGGTGAGGCCGACGCCGATCGCGAAGATCGAGAGCATCTGGATAAGGTTGGTCAGCGCGGTCGGGTTCTCGAACGGATGCGCGCTGTTGGCGTTGAAGAAGCCGCCGCCATTGGTGCCCAGCATCTTGATCGCTTCCTGGCTGGCCACTGGCCCCAGCGCGATCGTCTGGCGGGCGCCTTCCAGCGTGGTGGCGTCGATGGAGGCCGCAAGGGTCTGCGGCACGCCGCTGGCGATCAGGAAGGTCGCATAAGCGATGCAGATCGGCAGCAGCAGATAGAGCGTCGCCCGCGTCATATCGGCCCAGAAATTGCCGACGCTCTTCGCTTCGCGGCGTGCGAAGCCCCGGAACAGCGCGAAGGCGACGGCGATGCCGCTCGCCGCGGAAAGGAAGTTCTGGATGCCAAGCCCCAGCATCTGGCTGAGGTTGGAAAGCGTTGCTTCGCCCGAATACCATTGCCAGTTGGTGTTGGTGGTGAAGCTGACGGCGGTGTTGAATGCGCCGTCCGCGCCCATGCCGGCATAGCCGCGCGGGTTGAGCGGCAGCACATCCTGCAGGCGAAGGACCAGATAGGTCAGCAACAGCACCGCCACGTTGAACAGCAGCATATGGACGGCATAGCGCCGCCATCCCTGTTCCTCGTCCGGGTCGATGCCCGCCAGGCGGTAAAAGCCGCGCTCCACCGGGCCCAACACATGGTGCAACGGGGTGCGGCGCCCTTCGTAAAGCGCGAACAGCCAGAGCCCCATGGGCTTGGCCAGCGCGACGATGAGGGCGATGAACAACAGGATCAGCGCCCAGCCTTCATAGGTCATCGGTGATGCCTCCGATCAGAAGCGCTCGGGCCGAAGCAGCACGACCACGAGATAGACGAGAAGGCCGGCCGCGACGGAGCCGGCGATGAGCAGCGACGAGGGCATGGTGTCACGCCTCCTCGCACAGGCGGACATAAGCGAATGTCAGCCCAACGAGGCCTGCGGTGAGGCCGAGCCAGAGGAGATCGGACATGGGATATATCCTTGGACAGGCGCGGTCCGAGGATGGGACCGTCCCGCCGCAGATAGGCGTGGCCTGCATTAAGTTTCGCGGGCGAAAGCAGCCGTCCGCATTAAATCGGCATTAAGTCGGGCCGGGGGGATTTGGCGTGGGATCGGATGCGGGGCTAAGCATCGGGGATGACCGATCGCGCGATCATCGAAAAACGACCGTCCCCCGACGCGCTGCTGCGCCAGGCCCGCCGCGAAGGGCGCGGCCAGCTCAAGATCTTCCTCGGCGCCGCACCGGGCGTTGGCAAGACCTTCGCGATGCTTGCCGAAGGCGCGGCGCTGCTCAGGGAAGGCGAGGATGTCGTCGTTGCGGTGGTCGAAACCCACGGCCGCGCGGAAACCGAGGCGCTGGTCGAACCTTTTGAGATCATCCCCCGCCGGCAGGTGGAATATCATGGCCGCACGCTCACCGAGATGGATCTCGATGAGGTGCTGGCCCGCAAGCCGG
This sequence comes from Edaphosphingomonas laterariae, assembly GCF_900188165.1. Taxonomy (GTDB): domain Bacteria; phylum Pseudomonadota; class Alphaproteobacteria; order Sphingomonadales; family Sphingomonadaceae; genus Sphingomonas_E; species Sphingomonas_E laterariae. Next base: position 120,665 of record NZ_FZOS01000007.1, read on the forward strand.
CGCTGGCACTGGTCGACGAATATGCCCACACCAATGTCGACGGCGGGCGCCATCCCAAACGCTGGCAGGATGTCGACGAACTGCTCGACGCCGGGATCGACGTCTTCACCACGCTCAACATCCAGCATGTCGAAAGCCTGACCGATGTGGTGGCGAGCTTCACGCGGGTGCGGGTGCGCGAAACCGTGCCCGACAGCGTGTTCGAAGATGCCGAGATCAAGGTCGTCGATCTGCCGCCCGATGAACTGATCGAGCGGTTGAAGGAGGGCAAGGTCTATGTGCCGCAGGAAGCATCGCGCGCGCTGGGCCATTTCTTCTCCAAGCCCAACCTGTCCGCCTTGCGCGAAATGGCGTTGCGCCGCGCGGCGCTCAGCATCGATCGGCAGATGCTGCAGGAACTTGACGCAACGGCGCTGCCCGGAACCTTCGGCGCGGGCGAACGCATCCTTGTCGCGGTTAGCGAACAGCCGGGCGCGGATGCACTGATCAGGGCGGCGAAGCGCCTGGCCGATGGCCTGCGCGCGCCATGGATGGCCGTCCATATCGAAACCCCGCGCAGCGCGGCGTTCGACGAGGAAGCGCGTCGCCGGATCGCGGCCGCGCTGGCGCTGGCCGCAACGCTGGGCGCCACCATCGCCACCGTTCCGGCCGAAAATGTCGTCACCGGGCTCCGCAACCAGATCGAAGGGATGCGCGCGACCCAGATCGTCATCGGCCGGTCGCAGCGCAGCTGGTGGTTCGAACTGCGCCACGGTTCGGTGGTCGAAGCGATCGTCAAGCATCTGCAGGGCGTGGCGGTCCACGTCATCCCGTCGCCTTCGGCCGCGCTTGATAGCCCGCAACGGCTGAAGCGGCTGGCCGGCGGCTGGGGGCATCCGCGTGCCTACGCCACCATCGCCCTGCTGCTGGCCGTCACCACCGCCGTCGCCGCGCTGGCCCAGCCGTGGATCGGCGCCGGCGCGGTCGACCTGCTCTATCTCGTTCCCGTCATCGTGGCGGCGAGCCTTTACGGCCTGCGGCCGGGGCTGATCGCCAGCATCGCGGCGGCGCTCGCCTTCAACTTCTTCTTCCTCGCGCCGACCCTCACCTTCACGATCGCCGATCCGCAAAGCGTGTTGACGATGCTGATCCTCACCGCGGTTGCGGCCTTCACCAGCAACCTTGCCGGGCGGCTGCGCAACCGGGCCAAGATCGGCGTGCGTGGCGCGCAGGAAAGCGCGGCGCTCGCGGCATTTTCGCAAACGCTGGCCCGCGCGTCCGATCGCGAGACGACGGCACGGTCGGTTTGCGACGAAGTGGCCCGCTTGCTCGAAGTGCGCACGATCCTCTTGGCCGACAGGGATGGCCATCTCGATATTGTCGCGTCGCAGCCCGAAGCGGCGGGGCTCGATCCGATCGACCGTGCCGCCGCCGACTGGGCATGGGCGCGGGGCGAGCTTGCCGGCTGCGGCAGCGCCACGCTGCCCGCCGCCAACTGGCAGTTCCATCCGCTCAAGACCGGCCTTGGCGTGCTGGCGGTGCTTGGTGTCGCGCGCGATGATGGGCGCGATCCGGTGCCGGCCGATCGCGCGGTGCTGCTGTCCACGCTCGTCGGGCAGGCGGCGCTCGCCCATGAACGCCTGCATCTCGAAGATGAGATGCGGTCGATGTCGATCCTCAAGGAACGCGATCGTCTGCGGGCCGCGCTGCTATCTTCCATCGGGCATGATCTGCGGACGCCGCTGACCGGCGTCACCAGCGCGATCGAGGCCATTCGCGCCGAACATCCCGATGCCGCCACCATTCCCCTCGCGCGGGCCGAACTGGCGCGGTTGCGTCGCTTTCTGGACAATCTGGTGGATATGGTCCGGCTCGATGCCGGCGCGCTGAAACTGGCGCTGGAGCCGATCGATCTGACCGATGCGGCGGCCGGCGCGGTGCATGATCTGAAGGAAACGCTGCGCGGCCATCATATCGATTTTCAGGTGCCGCCCAATCTGCCGCTGGTGCGGGCCGACGCGCGCCTGCTGCATCACATGCTGATCAACCTGTTGGCCAATGCCGTGCAGCATGGCGCGGGGCAGGGGCCGATCACGCTGGCTGCCGATCGCACGGCGGATGCCGTGCGGCTGATGGTACGCGATCGCGGGCCGGGGCTGGAGCCGGGGGCCGAAAGCCGAATCTTCGAAACCTTCGCGCAGGGCACGGGCGGCGATCGCCACGGCGGCAGCGGGCTCGGGCTTGCGATCGTCAAGGGCTTTGCCGAAGCGATGGGGATTGCGGTGATCGCCGCCAACCATCCCGATGGCGGTGCCGAATTCACGCTCGTCTTCGGGCCGGCGAACATCGTGTCGCCGGCGGAAGACGAGGGCGAGTGAACGAACGGAGCCGGCCGCCACCGCACCCGAAGGCGCGATGGCGTCCGGCCCGTTTCACCTTCCGGTCAGACCGCGCTTGGCCGGCGTTCGCCCAGCACCTTCACGGCGAAGTCCATGGCCGGGCCGGGCGTCGGCGCGGTCTTGGTCTTCAGCGTGTAATTGGGGTGGGGCAGGGCAAGGTCGAGCCGATGGAAGATGCGCGCGATGCTCATCGCCATCAGCACTTCGGCAAGGCCCTGGCCAAGGCAGCTATGCGGCCCGCGCCCGAAGGGGGAGTAAGCGCCCTTCTGCAGATGTTCGGCCCGCGGCCGCTGGTAACGGTCGACGTCGAACTTGGTCACGTCCGGGAAGAATTCTTCCATGAAGTGCGGCACGCTGGTGCCGATATACAGCATCTCGTCCTTGGGGATGGTGAAGCCCGCATATTCGAAGTCGAAATTGGCGATCCGCATCTGGGCCACCGCGATCGGCCATAGCCGCATCGCTTCCATGCAGGCGCCGTTGATCACCGGCAGGCGGCGGATGTCATCCTCGGTCAGCGTTTCCTTGGCGAACAGCTCGTCGGCCTCCGCCTGGACGCGGGCCAGGATTTCCGGGTCCTTGAGGATGCCGTAGATGCACGCGGCCATCGTGTTCGCCGCCGTGTCGAGGCCCGCGACATAGGGGCCCGTCACCGTCAGCGACAGGTTCTGATCGGGCATGATATCCTTGTCTTCGATATTCGCCGTCACGATGTCGTTGATCAGGTTCTTGGGCGCCGTGCCGTCGGCGATCTGGCGCTTGAAATCGGTGATCATCATCTGGCCGAGCTCGTCCACCCGGCGCCGCGCCTTCTTGTAGCGCGGATCATACATCATGATCCGGGGGCGCTGGCGCGTCACCAGCACGTTCAGGATCGTCAGGATCGCGAAGCGGATATCCTTCACATAATCCAGCGGCGCCTGCCCGGTCATGATCGTGCCGAGCTGTTCGACGACCATATATTGCATGGCTTCGACCACGGGGACGCGCGAGCCGACGTCCCAGCGGCGGCCGATCGCGCGATCGGTGATGTCGCGCAGGTCGTCATACTGGCCCTGCACCGCCTCGCGCGAGAAGCCTTCGCGCATCAGCGTGCGCAGCTTGATATGGCGTTCGCCATCGACCGACGTGATCGTCTCGGTCGCGCCATATTCGTTGACCAGGCCTTCCCAGAATTCCTTGGAACGCAGCGCGTCGCGGCCTTCGCGGGTCGTCATGAAGGTCGCGGATTCCGGGCCGGCGATGACCAGCGATTCACGGCCGAACACCTTGATGCGGAACACCGGGCCATAATCGCGATAGCAGCGGACGAAGAATGCGGCAGGGTCCTTCGCCATCTCCAGCGTATTGCCCAGGAAGGGCAAGCCCGGAACGGTCGGGATGTCGCTGGCGGGCCGGGCCTTGGTTGCAGGCGCCTCACCCTCGGCGGGCTTGTCCAGAACGGTAGCCATTTGCTTCTCCTTGATACGATACGCTCTCAGACAAGCCCCGCATGGCGTTCGCGAACGATGCGAACGGCGAAGCTCATTGCCGGTCCGGGCGTGGGTGTTGTTTTTGTTTTCAGAACATAATCCGGCGTTGGCAGCGCCAGATCAAAGCGATGGAAGATGCGCGCAACGCACATCGCCATCAGCACCTCCGCAAGACCTTGGCCCAAACAGGAATGGGGGCCGCGGCCGAATGGGGAATAAGCCCCCTTTTGTAGATGTTCGGCACGCGGTCGCTGATAGCGATCGATGTCGAACTTCATTGGTTCTGGAAAGAACTCCGGCATGAAATGCGGCACGCTGGTGCCGACATAGAGCAGCGCATCCTTGGGGATGACATAGCCGCCAAATTCAAAATCATAATTGGTGGCGCGCATCTGGGCGACGGCGATCGGCCACAGCCGCATCGCTTCCATCACCGCGCCGTTGATCACCGGCAGCTTGCGGAAATCCTCCTCCGTCAGCGTGTCCTTGGCGAACAGCTCGTCGGCTTCCGCCTGCACGCGGGCCGCCACGCCGGGTTCCTTGAGGATGCCGTAGATGCAGGCGGCGATCGTGTTGGCCGCCGTGTCGAGCCCGGCGACATAAGGCCCCGTCACCGTCAGGATCAGGTTCCGGTCCGGCATAAGATCCTTGTCGTCGCGGTTGGCGCGGATGATGTCGGTGATCAGGTTGTCGGGCGCGGTGCCGGCTTCCAGCCGCTGCCGGAAATCGGTGATCATATGTTGGCCAAGCTGGTCGACGCGCTGGCGCGCCCGCTTGTAGCGCGGATCGCGCAGCATGATCTGCGGGCGCTGGCGCGTCACCAGCACGTTCAGGATCGTCAGGATCGCGAAGCGGATATCCTCGACATAATCGAGCGGGGCCTGCCCGGTCATGATCATGCCCAGTTGCTCGACGATCAGATACTGGATCGCTTCCACCACCGGCAGCCGCGCGCCCGCGCTCCATTTGCGGGCCAGCGCACGATCGGTGATCTCCACCATCGCGTCATATTGGCCGTGCACCGCCTCGCGCGAGAAACCTTCGCGCATCAGCGTGCGCAGGCGGATGTGGCGCGGGCCGTCGACGCCGTTGATCACCTCGGTCGCGCCATATTCGTCGGCGACGCCCTGGTTGAATTCCTTCGATCGCAAGGCATCGCGGCCTTCGCGCGTCGTCATGAACAAGGCGGCCTCGGGGCCGGCGATGACGATGGATTCGCGGCCGAACACCTTCACTTTGAAGACGGGGCCATAATCATGATAGCAGCGGACGAAGAAAGCCGCCGGATCCTTCGCCATTTCCAGCGTGTTGCCCAGGAAGGGCAGGCCGGATGCCAGCGGGATTTCGCTGGCGGGGCGAGCGGCAGCGGCGTGCGCCGTCTTTTCGGGCTGCGGCATTTCGAGAACAGTGGCCAAGATATCCTCCTGTCCAGACCGGTCATCGGCCCGCCCACATCGTCAGGCGGGCCGATGCGCGCGGGGCTCAGTTCGGAATCAGCAAGAAGTCCACATAAGCCGCGGCTTCCGCAGGGAAGGGCGGGTAGAACATCGGCGCGCCCTGGGCCGGATCCAGCGCGTCCTCGACCACGGCGCGGCCGTTCGAGAATTCCTGGAAGCCCGCCTTGCCGCCCAGCCGGCCGATGCCGCTATGGTTGGAACCGCCAAAGGGCAGCGTGGCGACATTGGCCTGGATGGCGGCGTTGTTCACCGCGGCCGAGCCCGAACGGGTATGATCGATATACCAGTCGGCGGTCTCGCGATCCTGCGTGAAGATATAGAGGCCGAGCGGCTTGGGCCGCTTGGCGATCTCCCGCACGGCGTCTTCGCGGGTGGCGAAGGCGTGGATGGTCAGCACCGGGCCGAACACCTCCTCCTGGAAGATCTCCATATCCTCGGTCACATTGTCGAGGATGGTGGGGGCGACATATTTGGCCGCCGGGTCCACCTCGCCACCCATCAGGATGCGCGCGCCCTTGCCGACGGCATCGTCGATCAGCGCCTTGATGCGCAGCGTGTGCCGTTCGTTCACGATCCGCGGCAGATCGGCAGATGCCTGAAAGCCTTCGCCATTGGGGTTGTAGAAGGCGGTGATCTTTTCGATCAGCTTGGCAACATAGGCATCCTTGATGCTTTCGTGGACCAGCAGATAATCCGGGCACAGGCAGACCTGGCCGGCGATCAGGTGGCGCACGAAGGCGATCTTGCCCGCCGCATCGTCCAGATCGGCATCGCGTTCGATGACGGCGGGGTTCTTGCCGCCCATTTCCAGCGTGACGCCGGCGAAATGCTGCGCGGCCGCTTCCATCACCAGCCGGCCGACGCGGTTGTTGCCGACATAGCAGATATGGTTGAACGGCAGCTTGAGCAGCGCCTGCGCGACATCCGGGCCGCCGGTGATGACGGCCACGTCATCGGCAAGGCCGGCCTTCTCGATCACCTGGCGCACCATTTCGGCCGAAAGCGGCGCCACTTCGGACGGCTTCAGCGCGACGGCATTGCCCGACGCGATCATGCTGATCAGCGGCGAAAGGCTGATCAGCACCGGGGAGTTCCAGGTCGAAAGGTGCAGCACCACGCCCTTGGGTTCCCAGTGGATATAGGCCTTGCGACCCATCAGCGCCGGAACATCCTCGACCGCTTCATTGCCCATCCAGCCTTCAAGGCGTTCGCAGAAGAAGTCGATCTCGCCCTTCAGCGGGATCAGGTGCATCTTGCCGTCCATGCCCAGCTCGTCATGGCCGGCCTGGCCGATTTCGGCGCGCAGTTCGTAGACGGCCTGGTAGAGCGCACGCAGCTTGGCGATGCGTTCGGCGGCGGTGGTGCGGGCCAGCGCCGGGGCGCGGGCCTGCAGGCGATCGAAGATATCCTGATAGGGATTGGCTTCGACGACGGGGCTATACTGGTTCATCGTCGCAATCTCCTTACATCATGTCCGGAATGGCGGGCTGGCGACGCTCGATCATGTCGTCGTAACGCTTGCGGATCGCGTCCTTGGTCTTGTCGGTCAGCGGCAGGATGTAGAAATCGTCGCGCAGGATCGACTGATAGACCTCTTCGGCGAAATCCTCGGGCTGCGTCAGCGGCACTTCGTGGCCGATCAGCATCTTCATCGCCGCCTGGAATTCGTCGACATTGTTGATGCCCGCGCCCGAAGCGATGGCGGGATCGTCATATTCCTTCTGCAGGTTGCGGTGCGAGCTGAAGAGGTTGGTGTCGACGACGTGCGGCCCCGGGAACAGGATCGCGGCGCGCACCTTGGTGCCCGAAAACTGGAGCTGATAGGCCAGCACTTCCATCAGCGCGATCAGCGCCGCCTTCGAAGCGGAATAGGCCGCGCCCGACGGCGGGAAGACGATGCCCGCGCCCGACGAAGTGGACGCCATCAGCGCATCTTCGCCCTGCGCGATCAGCGTCGGCATGAACGAAAGGATGCCGTTCAGCGGGCCGAAGAAGTTCACGTCCATCGCCCAGCGATAAGCCTTTTCGGGTGTGTCCCAGATCGTCGGGCCACCGCCGCCGCCCACGCCGGCATTGTTGATGACGATGTTCACCTTGCCATATTCGGCGAGCGCGCGATCACGCAGCGCATCGACCGCCTCGCGCTTGGACACGTCGGTGACATGGCCGATGGCGGTGCCGCCGGCGGCCTTCACGTCGCTGACCGCGGCTTCAAGGGCATTGGGTTCGATATCGGCCAGCACCACCTTGGCGCCGGCGCGCGCCAGACGCAGCGCGACCTGCTTGCCGACGCCGCTGGCGGCGCCGGTGATGACGGCTACCTTGTCCGTGAAATCCTGCATGTGCCTTCCTCTCTCCTAATTTGTTCTGGTGTAGCGGGCGGCAGGGGGCGGGGACGGCTCAGTCGCCCGGCAATTCCTCCCCCCGTTGGCGTGCAATGCGCTCGATCACCGGCGCGATCAGCCGGTCGAGGATCATCTCCGCGTCGGCCAGATAGTTTTCCACCTGCTCGCGGATCAGCGGCAGCTCGTCGGCGCCATAATGGGCGAGCGAAGCCTGGATGCGCGATGCCGACGAACGGCCGCGCGCCCGGCTGGCGCGTTCGCGGCAGATGGCGACCGCGCCGGCGATTGCCAGCGCGCCGACATGGCTCTGGATGTCCAGCGCCTCCTTGGCGTCGAAGCCGCGGCTGACCATGCCGTGCAGGAAGCGTTCGGCCACTTCCAGCTCCACCTCCGGCCCCAGGCCGGCGTCGATGAACTGGACGATGATTTGCGGATGCTCAACCAGCTGGGCCTGGATCGCGCGGGCGAAGGCGACGATATATTTGGACCAGTGGAGGTCGTCGGTGCCCGCCATTTCCAGGCTGGAAACCTGGCGCGCGGCGGCCAGCCGCAGCAGTTCGTCGCGGCTGCCGACATATTGGTACAATGTCGCCGTGCCGACGCCGAGATGTTCGGCCAACCGCTTCATGCTGATCGCGGTCATGCCGATCTCGATCGCGGCGTCGAGCACCATCTCCCGCGTCAGCAGGCGTGGGCGGCCGATCGTGCGGCGCGGAGAGGATATTTCTCGAATCACATTCGGATACTCGTTCGGAAAGTTTGGCACGTCAATCCCGTCGCACGGCATGTTCGCGGGATTTCATCGCAAAAACAAAACGCCGCCCCGGCAGTGGGCCGGGGCGGCGCTTCAACGCGTAGTCGCTGGGCCGGAGGCCGATCAGGCCATCGCGGCTTCGAGGTTGACGCGGATCGCTTCGAAGAACTGCTCGGTCGTCATCCAGGGCTGATCCGGGCCGATCAGGATCGCGAGATCCTTGGTCATCTGGCCCTTTTCGACCGTCTCGATGCAGACGCGCTCGAGCGTTTCGGCGAACTTGGTTACTTCCGGCGTGCCGTCGAACTTGCCGCGGAAGGCAAGGCCCTGCGTCCAGGCGAAGATCGACGCGATCGGGTTGGTCGACGTCGCCTTGCCCTGCTCGTGCATGCGATAGTGGCGGGTGACGGTGCCGTGGGCAGCTTCCGCCTCGATCGTCTTGCCGTCCGGCGACATGAGGACCGAGGTCATCAGGCCGAGCGAGCCGAAGCCCTGCGCCACGGTGTCGGACTGCACGTCGCCATCATAGTTCTTGCAGGCCCAGACGAACTTGCCCGACCACTTGAGCGCCGAGGCGACCATGTCGTCGATCAGGCGATGTTCGTAAACGATGCCCTTTTCCTTGAAGGCGGCGGCGAATTCGGCGTCGAACACTTCCTGGAACAGATCCTTGAAGCGGCCGTCATAGGCCTTGAGGATGGTGTTCTTGGTCGACAGGTACAGCGGCCAGCTGCGGCCGGCGGCATAGTTCATGCTGGCGCGGGCGAAATCACGGATCGACTCGTCCAGGTTGTACATGCCCATGGCCACGCCCGACGACGGGAACTGGAACACTTCCTCGTCGATCGTGTCGCCATTGTCGCCTTCCCAGACGAGGCGCAGCTTGCCCGGGCCCGGCACCTTGAAATCGGTCGCGCGATACTGGTCGCCAAAGGCGTGACGGCCGACGACGATCGGATCGGTCCAGCCCGGAACCAGCCGGGGAACGTTCTTGATGACGATCGGTTCGCGGAACACGACGCCGCCCAGGATGTTGCGGATCGTGCCGTTCGGCGACTTCCACATCTTCTTGAGGTTGAATTCCTCGACGCGGGCTTCGTCCGGGGTGATCGTGGCGCACTTCACGCCGACGCCATACTTCTGGATCGCCTTCGCGGAGTCGATGGTGATCTGGTCGGCCGTCTCGTCACGCTTCTGGACCGAGAGGTCGTAATATTCGAGCTTGATGTCCAGATAGGGCAGGATCAGCCGCTCGCGGATCCACTGCCAGATGATCCGGGTCATTTCATCGCCGTCGAGCTCGACGACGGGGGTCTTCACGGTGATCTTGGCCATGGAGGTTCCGCTTTCTCTGGGTGATAGAATCGCGGGTCCGCATAGGCAATGCGCGGGCCGCGATCAACCTTGCGGCGGTGCGGCGGGGTGCATTGCGCGATGGATGACCCTCGGGGTGAACGGTGCGGCGGAAGGCGGGCGCCGCGATCGGGTCCGTCCGTCCGCTGCAACGCAACGAAAAGATCGGCGCTGCGCGTGATGCAGTGGCGGGGGTATGCGCTAAACTCGCAGGCCGATGGCCATCTCGCTGCGCATTATCAGCCATAGTTCCTTACAAATCAGCAAAACGCGGCGCATGTCCGGCATTTAAGCTGATCACGTCCCACGAGACGGGAACCCCGGCCGGCCACGGCTGAGAGGTTCGCGGTCGCGGGATGCAGGAGGAACATTCCAGCCCATAACAAAAGGGGAATGTTCCATGATCTATCGTCTCGCTGCCGCGGCCGCGGTGCTTTTGGCGACGACTCCGGCGATCGCGCAGGACGCGCCGGCTGATGCGATCACCGTTTCGGGCAGCGCCGCGCTGGTTTCCGATTATCGCTTCCGTGGCGTGTCGCAGTCCGACAAGGAGATGGCGATCCAGGGCGGCTTTACCGTTTCGCACGAAAGCGGCCTTTATGCCGGCACCTGGGGATCGAGCCTGTCGGGCTGGGGCACCTTTGGCGGCGGCAACATGGAACTCGATCTTTACGCCGGCTACAAGCTGCCGGTCGGCGGCGCCACCGTCGATGTCGGCCTGACCTGGTACATGTATCCGGGCGGCGCGGATAACACCGATTTCGCCGAGCCTTATGTGAAGGTCAGCGGATCCGCCGGGCCGGTCAGCCTGCTCGCCGGCATCGCCTATGCGCCCAAGCAGCAGGCGCTCGGCAATTATGCCGCCACCCCGCAGAGCCGTGGCCAGAAGCAGGATAATCTCTATCTCTGGGGCGATGCCAGCGGCGCCATTCCGGGAACGCCGGTCACGCTGAAGGCGCATATCGGCTATTCGGACGGCAATCCCGGCCTCGGCCCCAACGGCACCAGCATCGCGCCCACCGGCAAGTATCTCGATTGGCTGCTCGGTGCCGATCTCGCGCTCGGGCCCGTCGTGCTCGGCGTCAGCTATGTCGATACCGATATCAGCAAGGCGGAATCAGCCTATCTGCTGCCCAATTTCTCGTCGACCAAGGATGGTTCGACGATCGCCGGCAGCCAGGTCGTGTTCTCGGCAACCGTCGCCTTCTGATCGGGTAACGGGTGGAAGGGGGTCAGCGCGATCGATCCGGTCGCGCTGCCCGGTTTTTTTTCAGGCGCCGGTCCGCATCGTGCAGCACAGGCAGGCGACATGGCGTTCGCGCGACCATGGTTCGCAGATGACGATCGCGTCGTCGCCGGCGCCTTCGCAAAAAGGCCGGGTGGCCGCGCGCTTGCGATGGTCGGCCAGCTTGGCCGCGACCTCGCCATGGAAGGAGCCGGCGGATTTGCCGGTTTTCGTCGGCCCGTCGCCCTCACGACGCGGGCGAGACGGTAAACGGATACTATTTGTACGCAGACCAGCCACTTCGATCCTCAATTGCAACCTAGTTGCTCCATAGAGGGGCGAACGGCCGTGGCGCTTCCGTATCACTACGTAGTGGGCTGAAAGCCGGTCGATTTTGACTGATGGTGACAGCCGAAACGATCCTGCCGCCACTGCGCCGTTGTCAGGCGCCATGGCGGATCGTAAGAACGCACAATGACTTCCCAGGAAAAGCCGGACGCGGGCACCGCGGCCGTTCGTTGGCGCTGGCCGTCGGTCCACCCCGAAGGCCGCAAGTTCGCGCTGATTGGCGCGGGCATCACGCTCATCTTCGCGCTGATGGCGTGGGAGACGCTCGCCTGGCCGATGGCCGGCGTGACGGTCTGGATCCTCGCCTTCTTCCGCGATCCGGTCCGCACCTTCCCCCGGGGGGAGGGATTCATCGTCGCGCCGGCCGACGGGTTGGTGACGATGATCGCGGCGGTGCCGCCGCCGCGCGAGATGGCTGGGCCCGACGGATTGGGCGATCAGCCGATGACGCGCGTTTCGATTTTCATGAGCGTGTTCGACGTCCACATCAACCGATCGCCGATCGCCGGCACTATCCGCCGCGTCGTCTATATCTCGGGCAAATTCCTCAACGCCGATCTCGACAAGGCGAGCGAGGAGAATGAGCGCCAGCACATTCTGGTCGAGGGCAGTGACGGGACGCGGATCGGCTTCACCCAGATCGCCGGCCTCGTCGCGCGGCGCATCGTGCCGTTCGTCAAGCCGGGCGATATCGTCGCTGGCGGCCAGCGCGTCGGCCTGATCCGCTTCGGCAGCCGCGTCGACGTCTATCTGCCGGCCGGCACCGCGCCGCGCGTCGCGCTCGGCCAGCGGACGATCGCCGGCGAAACCGTGCTCGCCAAAATCGGCGATGGCGAACGGGTCCACGGAACCGCGCTGTGACGACGCCGCGCCCCGATCGGCCTGATCGCCCGCGTCGCGGCATCCCGTTGCGCGCGCTGGCGCCCAATGCGGTGACGGCGCTGGCGCTCTGCTTCGGGCTGACCGGCGTGCGCTTCGCCATTGCCGGCGAATGGGAAAAGGCCGTCGCCTCGATCATCGTCGCCGGCGTGCTCGATGGGCTCGATGGCCGCATCGCGCGGCTGCTCAAGGGCGAAAGCCGCTTCGGCGCCGAGCTGGATTCGCTGTCCGACGTGATCGCCTTTGGTGTGTCGCCGGCGATCATCATCTATCTCTGGTCGTTGCAGACGCTGCCGCGCTTCGGCTGGCTGTTCGCGCTGGCCCATGCGGTATGCTGCGCGCTGCGCCTCGCGCGGTTCAACGCGCAGATCGATTCGCACGAACAGCCGCACAAATCGGCCGGCTTCCTCACCGGCGTGCCCGCGCCGGCGGGCGCCGGGTTGATGCTGCTGCCCGTCTATGCCTGGCTGGTGACGGGGGAGGCCGTGCTGCGCGAGCCCTGGATCGTCGCGCCCTGGGCCGGCTTCGTCGCCTTCCTGATGGTATCCAACGTCGCTACGTTCAGTTGGTCGTCGCTGAAGCTTCGCCAGGGCGTCCGCCTTGCCGCGCTCGTCGGCGTGGCACTGGTCGGCGGCGCGCTGATCAGCGCGCCCTGGCATACGCTGACCGTCGTCTCGATCCTCTATGTGCTGGCCATCCCGTTCGGGATGCGCAGCTATGCGCGGGTCAGGCGGCAGCGCGCAGCGGCGCGCTCCGCACCATCACCGGACGCGCCTGCGGCCTGACGCGCGGCGCGCGCAGCGGGGGAAGGGTGCTGGCCGGCTGGCGCATGCCGAGGGCCGCCGCGATCCGATCCGCATATTCGCCGACCATGCCAGCGATGATGCCGAGCGCGATGCCGCCGGCGGCGAGGAAGAACAGGATCGTCATCAGGTGGGCCATGATCGTCTCCATTCCGTTCCGGCTTTCCTCCCGGATCCTCCGCCGAATCGCGGGATCGGGCCGATAGCCTGTGCTTGATGTCATATGTTCCTGTTTTGTTCTTATCGTCAAGGGTTGATTTCCATCGCCTGAATCGCTAGGTGCGCCGCCATTCCACATCCGGGGCCCATAAACCGGTGCTGCTGCGGACAGGCGTTCGTGCGGTCACTGCCCCGGAGAGGTACAACCGGAAGGAGACTATCCCATGGCGGTTCCCACCGTCTCGATGCAGGCGCTTCTCGACGCCGGCGCCCACTTCGGCCACCAGACCCACCGCTGGAACCCGAAGATGAAGCCTTACATCTTTGGTGATCGCAACGGCGTTCACATCATCGACCTGTCGCAGACCGTGCCGCTGATGGCGCGCGCGCTCGACTTCGTGTCGCAGACCGTCGCCCATGGCGGCAAGGTGCTGTTCGTCGGCACCAAGCGCCAGGCGCAGGAGCCGATCGCCGAGGCCGCCCGTCGTTCGGGCCAGCATTATGTCAACCACCGCTGGCTGGGCGGCATGCTCACCAACTGGAAGACGATCTCGGGCTCGATCAAGCGCTTCAAGGCGCTCGAAGAGCAGCTTTCGGGCGACACGCACGGCCTGACCAAGAAGGAAGTGCTGCAGCTCACCCGCGAGCGCGACAAGTTCGAGCTGTCGCTCGGCGGCATCCGCGACATGGGCGGCATCCCGGACGTGATGTTCGTGATCGACGCCAACAAGGAAGAACTGGCGATCAAGGAAGCCAACACGCTCGGCATTCCGGTCGTCGCGATCCTCGATTCGAACGTTAGCCCCGACGGCATCGCCTTCCCGATCCCGGCCAATGACGACGCGGCCCGCGCGATCCGTCTCTACTGCGAAGCGGTGGCGACGGCGGCGACCCGTGGCGATCAGGGCGGCCGCGCTGCCCGCGGCGAAGATCTCGGCGCGATGGCCGAGCCGCCGGCGGAAGAGGCGCTGGGCGCCTGAACGCGCCCGCCGCGCCCATGAAGTGGCGCGTGCGTCATCAGAAGATCACGGGGCGGGCCTATCGGCTCGCCCCGACCCGTTCATAAAGAAAGGACAAGGACATGGCGGAAGTCACTGCCAAGACCGTCAAGGAACTGCGCGACCGCACCGGCGCCGGCATGATGGATTGCAAGAAGGCGCTGGCCGAAACCAATGGCGACATGGAAGCCGCGGTTGACTGGCTGCGCACCAAGGGCCTCGCCGCCGCCGCCAAGAAGGCCGGCCGCCAGGCGGCCGAAGGCCTTGTCGGCGTTGTCGTCAAGGGCACCAAGGGTGCGGCCGTCGAAGTCAATTCGGAAACCGACTTCGTTGCCAAGAACGATCAGTTCCAGAGCTTCGTGAAGACCGTGACCGAGCTCGCGCTCGACACCGGCGATTCGATCGAGGCGCTCGCCGCCGCGACCTATCCGGGCGAAGGCACCGTCGCCGAGAAGCTGACGAGCAACATCGCCACCATCGGCGAGCAGCAGGCGCTGCGTCGCGCGCGCACCATCGCGGTCGATCAGGGCGCGGTCGTGTCCTACACGCACAATGCGGTCGTCCCGGGCCTCGGCAAGATCGGCGTGCTCGTCGCGCTTGAGAGCGCCGCGCCGGCCGACAAGCTGGAAGCGCTGGGCAAGCAGCTGGCGATGCACATCGCCGCCGCCAACCCGCTGGCGCTGACCGCCGAGGGCCTCGACGCCGACACGATCGAGCGTGAGCGCGCCATCGCCGCCGAAAAGGCCGCGGAATCGGGCAAGCCCGCCAACATCGTCGAAAAGATGGTGGAAGGCGCGATCGCCAAGTACCGCAAGGAAAACGCGCTCGTCAGCCAGCTGTTCGTGATGGACGGCAAGACCCCGGTGGCCGACGTCGTCGCCGCCGCCGGCAAGGAAGCCGGCGCGCCGATCGTGCTGAAGGACTATGTCCGCTTCCAGCTCGGCGAAGGCATTGAGAAGAAGGAAAGCGACTTCGCCGCCGAAGTCGCCGCCGCTGCCGGCGCCTGATCTTCTTGCGGCGTCCTCTCCCGTTCACGCGGGGGAGGGCGCCGACATGCCTTTGGCTTCGGCGCGTATCCTCGCGGGATATTGATCCGATTCGGGCTGAGACAGCCCTTATTCGATGAATCGATATGCCGTATTTGGTGAGGGCCCGTTCGCTTATCGACGATGATTGCGCATGGCGCTTCCATCTCGAACGATCAGGCACTAGGGTGCGCGCCGTTTCCCTTCCCGAGTAGAGAGATTTTCACGGCGATGACCCGGCCGCGCTTCAACCGCATCCTCCTGAAGCTGTCCGGCGAAGTGCTGATGGGGCAGAACCAGTTCGGCATCGATCCCGAAACGGTGGCCCGCGTCGCGCAGGAAATCGCCGATGTCGCCAAGGATCACGAGCTTTGCTTGGTGGTCGGCGGGGGCAATATCTTCCGTGGCCTCGCCGCTGCCGCCCGCGGCTTCGAACGCACCAGCGCCGATTATATGGGCATGCTGGCGACGGTGATGAACGCGCTCGCCGTGCAGAACGCGCTGGAGCAGATCGGCGTCGATACGCGCGTGCAATCCGCCATCCCGATGGACACGGTGTGCGAACCCTTCATCCGCCGCCGCGCCGAGCGCCACATGGAAAAGGGCCGGATCGTCATTTTCGCGGCCGGCACCGGCAATCCCTATTTCACAACGGACAGCGCCGCCGCGTTGCGCGCCGCCGAAATGAACTGCGACGCGCTGTTCAAGGGCACCTCGGTCGATGGCGTCTACGATGCCGATCCCAAGAAGGTGCCGACCGCCAAGCGTTATGACACCGTTACCTTCAACAAGGTCCTGTCGGACGATCTGAAGGTGATGGATGCCAGTGCCGTCGCGCTGTGCCGCGACAACAATATCCCGATCGTCGTGTTCAACATCCGCGAACGGGGCAATCTGGCCCGCGTGCTGGCGGGTGAGGGGACCGCGACGGTCGTCCAGAACGAGGGAGTGTGACCGATGCCCGCCTATAACAAGGCCGATCTCGAACGCCGCATGCATGGCGCCGTGGAATCGCTGAAGGGCGATCTTGGCGGCCTGCGCACCGGCCGCGCCAACACCTCGCTGCTCGATCCGGTGACGGTCGAAGTCTATGGTTCGCACATGCCGCTGAACCAGCTCGCCACCGTCACGGTGCCCGAACCGCGCCTGATTTCGGTGCAGGTGTGGGACAAGTCGAACGTGACCCCGGTGGACAAGGCGATCCGCTCGGCTGGCCTTGGCCTCAACCCGATCGTCGACGGCCAGACGCTGCGCCTGCCGATCCCGGATCTGACCGAGGAGCGCCGCAAGGAACTGGCCAAGCTGGCCGGGCAATATGCCGAAAAGGCGAAGATCGCGGTCCGCAACGTCCGCCGCGACGGCAATGATGCGCTCAAGGCCGACGAAAAGAAGGGCGAGATCAGCGAGGACGAGCGCAAGCGTTTCGAAACCGAGGTGCAGAAGCTGACCGACGGCACGATCGCCGATATCGACGCGGCGGCTGCGGCCAAGGAAAAGGAAATTCTCGGCAAGTGAACGCCGCCACCGCCTCGACGCTGTCGGCCAGCGGCGGTGGGGCGGGCGTGCCCCGCCATGTTGCCATCATCATGGATGGCAATGGCCGCTGGGCGAAGGCGCGCCACCTGCCGCGCGTGGCGGGCCACCGCAAGGGGGCCGAAGCCGTGCGCGCAACGATCCGCGCCGCCGGCGAACTCGGCATCGAGGTGCTGACGCTCTACGCCTTCTCGTCGGAAAACTGGCGCCGCCCCGAAGAGGAGGTGTCCGACCTCAAGGGCCTGTTGCGGCATTATCTGCTGGCCGAGCTGGACGAACTGGCCAGCAACGGCATCCGGCTGAAGGTGATCGGGGATTACACCCGCTTCGGGCCGGAGCTGACCCGGATGCTGGACGATGCGATCGCCCGCACGGCGGACAACCGCTCGACCACGCTGGTGATCGCGCTCAATTACGGTTCGCAGGATGAACTGGTGCGCGCCGCCCGCGCGCTGGCCGAAGATGCCCGTGCCGGCCGGATCGCGCCCGATGCGATCGACGTCGCGGCGATCGAGGCGCGGCTCGACACGGCGGATCTGCCGCCGCCGGATCTGGTGATCCGCACGTCGGGCGAACATCGCCTGTCCAATTTCCTGCTGTGGCAGGCGGCCTATGCCGAGCTGCTGTTCGTCGATACGCTGTGGCCCGATTTCGGTCGTGACGATCTGTTCGCGGCCGTTGCGGATTATGGGCGCCGCAACCGGCGCTTCGGAGGGCTATGAACGATCCGGCCGCCGTGCCTCCGACATCTTCGCCCGCGCGCTCCAGTGAACTCAAGACGCGGATCCTGAGCGGCGCGGTGATGATGGCGGTTGCGCTGGCCTGTCTGGGGGCGGGCGGCTGGCCGTTCCGTATCCTCGCCACGGCCGCCGCTGTCGCGATGATGGCCGAATGGGCGGCCCTGATGAAGGCCGCGCGCTGGAAGGTCGTGATCGCGTCGCTGGCCGCCTTCGCGCTGGTGCTGGGGCTGGGCGAGATCGCGGTGACGCCGGAATATTGGCTGGGCCATTCGGCGAGCGCGTTGCGACCGATCCTGGCGATCACCGGCCTGGCGGCGGTGCTGCTGGCGCTCGTCACGTTCAGCGCGCGTATCGGCATCGGCCTCGTCTATGTCGCGCTGCCGGCGCTGGCCTTGATCTATCTGCGCGCGCAGGAAGGGCTGGTCGTCACGATCTGGGCGATGGCGCTGGTCTGGGCGACGGACATCGGCGCCTATTTCTCCGGCCGCAAGTTCGGCGGGCCGAAGCTCGCGCCCCGGATCAGCCCGAACAAGACGTGGGCGGGCCTGATCGGTGGCGTCATCGCCGCCGAACTGCTCAGCCTAGCCTTTTCCTTCGGCCTCGGCCTGTCCTGGGTCGCGGCCTATTTCGCGACCTTCCTCGCGGTCTGCGCGCAGATCGGCGATCTGTTCGAAAGCTGGCTGAAGCGCCGGGCCGGGGCGAAGGATTCGAGCCGCCTGTTGCCGGGCCATGGCGGCGTGCTCGATCGGCTGGATGGCCTCGTGCCGGTCGCGGTGATCGTCGCCGGCCTGTCGATCCTCGGGTGGCTGCTGTGACGCGCACCGTCAGCATTCTCGGCGCGACCGGATCGGTCGGCACCTCGACGCTCGACCTTATCGAACGCAATCGCGATGCCTTCTCGGTCGTCGCGCTCACCGCGAACAGCGATGTCGCCGGACTGGCGGCAGCCGCGAAACGCACCGGCGCGCGCTTCGCCGCGATCGGCGATACCCGGCTGGGCGGTGCGCTGGCCGATGCGCTGGCCGGCACCGGCATCGAAACGGCGGCGGGCGAAGCCGCGCTGGCCGAAGCGGCGGCGCGCGATGCCGATTGGACGATGGCGGCGATCGTCGGCTGCGCGGGGCTGAAGCCGGTGATGGCGGCGCTGCGGCGCGGCGCCACGGTCGCGCTCGCCAACAAGGAATCGCTGGTGTCGGCCGGCGATGTGATGATGCAGGCGGCGCAGGCGCACGGCGCGACGCTGCTACCCGTCGATTCCGAACATAACGCCATTTTTCAGTGCCTCGATCACGCCAATCTGGCGGCGGTCGGCCGGATCATCCTGACGGCGAGCGGCGGGCCGTTCCGTACATGGAGCCTCACCGAAATGGCGGCGGTGACGCCGGAACGCGCGGTGCAGCATCCCAACTGGTCGATGGGCGCCAAGATCTCGATCGATTCGGCGACGATGATGAACAAGGGCCTCGAACTGATCGAGGCGCACCATCTGTTCCCGGTCGGCCATGATCGCATCGAAATCCTCGTTCACCCGCAGTCGGTGATCCATTCGATGGTCGAATATGTCGACGGATCGACGCTGGCCCAGCTCGGCACGCCGGACATGCGCACGCCGATCGCGCACGCGCTCGCCTGGCCGGAACGGATGGCGGCGCCGGCGGAACGGCTGGATCTGGCGCGGATCGGATCGCTCAGCTTCGAGGCGCCGGATGCGGTGCGCTTCCCCGCGCTCGCCCTTGCGCGCGGCGCGGTCGAGGCAGGTGGCGCCCGCCCGGCCATTCTGAACGCCGCGAACGAGCAAGCGGTCGCCGCATTTCTCGCGCGACGTATCGGTTTTCTCGATATTGCGGCAATCGTAGCGAAAGTATTGGATCGCTATGATCCATCGTCGCCCACCAGCCTCGACGAGGTGCTTGCGGTCGATGCCGAAGCGCGCCGGCTGGCGATGGAGATGATGGAGGTGAAGGCCGCGTGATCGAATCCCCCGGTATCCTGCTCACCGTGGTCGCGTTCCTGCTCGTCATCGGGCCGCTGATCTTCATCCACGAACTCGGCCATTATTATGCCGGGCGCCTGTTCGGCGTGAAGGCGGAAGCCTTTTCGATCGGCTTCGGGCGCGAACTGATCGGCTGGACGGACAAGCGTGGCACGCGCTGGCGCATCGCGGCGCTGCCGCTTGGCGGCTATGTCCGCTTCGCTGGCGACATGAACCCGGCGAGCGCGCATGTGCCGACGCCCGAATGGCTGGCGCTGCCGCCCGAGGAACGCAACAAGACCTTCCAGTCCAAGCCCTTGTGGCAGCGTTTCATCATCGTCGCGGCCGGCCCGCTGACCAATTTCCTGTTCGCGATCCTCGTGTTCATGGCGGTGTTCGCCGTCAACGGGCAGGCGCGGACGCCGGCGGTGCTGGCGTCGGTCGAACCGGGCACGGCCGCCGCTGCGGCGGGCCTGATGCCGGGCGATCGCGTCACCGCGATTTCGGGCCAGACGATCGACCGGTTCGAGGATATTCCGCGCATCGTCTCGATCCGCCCGGACGAGGTGGTGCAGCTCGATATCGTCCGCGATGGCGAGCCCCGCAGCCTGAGCGCGCGGATCGGCGCGGAGGTGGAGGGCGATCGCTTCGGCAACGAATTCCGCGTCGGCCGGCTCGGCGTGCGGCCGGGTCAGCCGGTGTGGGTGGACGTGCCCTTCTGGCAATTGCCCGGCGCGGCGATCGGCCAGACGGCGGACGTCGTGCGGATGATGGTCGATACGCTCGGCCAGATCATCACCGGCCGGCGTTCGGTGAAGGAACTTGGCGGTCCGTTGAAGATCGCCCAGATTTCGGGTCAGCAGGCGACGCTCGGCTGGTTCGATTTCGTGCTGTTCATGACGATGATCTCGATTAATCTGGGATTCATCAATCTATTGCCAATTCCTTTGCTGGATGGCGGCCATCTGCTCTTCTACACCGTCGAAGGCGTGGTGCGCCGGCCGCTCAATCCGGCGGTTCAGGAGTGGGCGTTCCGGACGGGCCTTGCAATCCTGCTGGCCTTCATGGTGTTCGTGACCGCCAACGATCTGGCGTCTTTCGGAGTATGGCAGCGGCTTGCCGGGTTGATCGGCTGACGGGGATCAGGCAGGGCTTGCGGTGGGAGAGGCGCCGTCCGTTCGGATGGCGCCATATTTTAGGACAAGGGCGGGAACGCGTGACGGCAATTAGCGGACGTACCATCGGGGGCGAACAACAGGCCGTGGGATCGTTCCGGCGTATCGCGCCGCTATTGATGGTGGGCACCGTGCTGGGCGGGCTGCCCGCTGCGGCGCTGGCGCAGGTGGCGCCTGCTGCCCCGGCCGCCCCGGCGCAGTCGGCGGCGCCCCTGGGTCTGCCGGGCAGCGGCGTGATCCGGTCGATCAACGTGGCCGGTTCGCAGCGTCTGGAGCCGGATACAGTGCGCTCCTACGTCAAGCTGCGGGCGGGCGATCCATACACGCGCGAGGCGCTGGATCAGGCGCTCAAGGATCTCTACGCGACCGAATTGTTCGCCGACGTCCAGATCCGCGACGACAAGGGCGCGCTCACCATCCAGGTGCGCGAAAACCCGGTGATCAACCGCATCGTGCTGGAAGGCAATAAGCGCCTGAAGGACGAGAAGATTCGTCCCGAAATCCGGCTTGCCCCGCGCCAGATCTTCACGCGTTCCAAGGCGCGCGCGGACGTTGCGCGGATCATCGAACTCTATCGTCGTCAGGGCCGCTTCGCCGCCACGGTCGAGCCGAAGATGGTCCAGCTCGATCAGAACCGCGTCGATATCGTCTTCGAAATCAACGAAGGTGCGAAGTCCAAGGTTCGCCAGATCAACATCATCGGCAACCAGAATTATTCCGCCGGCGATCTGCGCAGCGAGATGGCGACCAAGGAATCGCGCTGGTTCCGCCTGTTCTCGTCGGGCGACAGCTACGATCCCGACAAGATGGCGTATGACCAGCAGAAGCTGCGCCAATATTATCTGACGCAGGGCTATGCCGATTTCCGCGTCATCTCGGCCGTGGCCGAACTCACGCCCGACAAGCGCGATTTCATCATCACCTATGTGATCGAGGAAGGGCAGCGCTACAAATTCGGCGCGGTCGACGTGGAAAGCGAAATCCGCGACATCCGGCCGGAAACGCTGAAGGCGCTGGTCCGCATCCGCCAGGGCGACTGGTATAATGCGAAGCTCGTCGAAGATACGGTCGACAGCATCACCGAGACGACCGGCCTGCTCGGCTTCACCCCCGATGTCCGCCCGGATTTCGTGCGCGACAAGGATGCGCTCACCATGTCCGTCACCTTCAAGGTGGCGGATGCCCCGCGCGTCTATGTCGAAGCGATCAACATCAACGGCAACACGCACACCAAGGACAAGGTGATCCGTCGCGAATTCCGCCTGTCGGAAGGCGATGCGTTCAACAGCTTCCGGGTCAAGCGGTCGCGCGATCGCATCCAGTCGCTCGGCTATTTCCAGGAAAAGCTGGAGATCGAGCAGAAGCCCGGCTCGGCGCCCGATCGCGTCGTGCTCGAAGCCAATGTCGAAGAAAAGTCGACCGGCGAACTGCAGGTCTCGGCCGGCTTCTCGAGCCTTGAAAAGTTCATCATCGATCTTTCGATCCGTGAACGCAATTTCATGGGCAAGGGCCAGGAAGTCCGCGCCGGCGTCAATTATTCCAGCTATTCGAAGTCGATCGAGCTGGGCTTCACTGAGCCCTATTTCATGGACAAGAACATCGCTGTCGGCGGCGACATCTTCCGTCGCGACTACAACTCGTTCCGTTACAACGGCAACGATCGCGACACGACCTATGAACAGACGACGACGGGTTTCCAGATCCGCGCCGGCCTGCCGCTGACCGAATATACCAGCCTCGCGCTGCGTTACGGCCTCACCTATGACGACGTGTCGCTCGACAAGAACACCTTCTATACGGTGGGTGAGAATGGCGAGTTGTTCTGCGATCCGCTGCTCGCCGGTCGTTATCTCTGCGATGCGGTGGGCAAGCGCTGGACGTCGTCGGTCGGCTACAGCCTGGTGTTCGACACGCTGAACAATCGCCTGCGGCCGAGCCGTGGCCAGCGCGTCATCATCAGCCAGGATTTCGCCGGGCTGGGCGGCGACGTGAAATATATCCGCACCCGCTTCGACGCCGACAAATATTGGAATCTGGGCAGCGGCTTCATCTTCTCGGTCGGTGCCGAAGGTGGCGCCATCGTCCCGCTGCAGAACAGCCCGGGGCCGGGCCAGGATGCGGTGCGGCTGACCGACCGCTTCTTCCTAGGCGAACCGCAGATGCGCGGTTTCGACATTCGCGGCATCGGCCCGCGCGTGCTGCGCATCCCTTATGATGCTAACGGCAACTTGGCGACTGATCGGAACCAGATTTCCGACGATGCCCTTGGTGGCCGCTACTATTATCTTACGCGTGCCGAACTTGAGATTCCGCTTGGTTCGGGCGCTCGTGAGCTCGGCTTGCGTCCGTCGCTGTTTGTCGATGTCGGTTCGGTTTGGGGCGTCAAGCAGCCGGAACCCACCGCCGTATTCGTGGACAAGAATAACGACGGTAAGCTCGATACGATCAACGATCCTATCTACCGGGATATACGTGATATAAACGGCAATCAGCTGTACACGTACGTGGACAGCACGACTAACCAGACCGCCTATACGACTTGTGTGGCAGGCACGCCGGACAGCAGTGGCGCGTGCGTCGGGAGCAACCCGAACCCCAAGGCTCAGCAGGCATATGGCCCATGGGAGGAGCGCTTCCTGGGCGACACCTGGAAGCCGCGCGTTTCGGTCGGCTTCGGGGTCAACTGGAACTCGCCGTTCGGGCCGTTCCGCATCGATATCGCCAAGGCGCTGGTCAAGCGCGAAGGGGATGATACCAAGCTCTTCACGTTCAACGTAGGGACACAATTCTGATGAAGACCATTCTGAAGGCGGTCGCCACGGCCGCGGTGATCGCGGCTGTTCCGGGCGTTGCCTCGGCGCAGAAGGCCCCGGGTGCGGTGATTGTCACCATCGACACCCAGAAGGTCTATGCGGACTGCAACGCCTGCAAGGCGGCGCAGACCCAGCTGCAGACCCAGGCTCAGCAGATCCAGCAGCTCGCCCAGAGCCTCGGCCAGCCGATCCAGACCGAAGCCGAAGCCATCCAGAAGGCCGCTGGCGGCAAGGCGCCCGACGCCGCGCTGCAGGCCCGCATCCAGGCGCTCGAAACCAAGCAGACGGCCGCCAACCAGCAGCTTCAGCAGCGCCAGCAGCAGTTCCAGCGCAACCGCGCTTATGTTGCGCAGCAGATCGGCCAGAAGCTGAACCCGATCATCAGCCAGGTGATGACGGCGCGTGGCGCCAACCTCGCCGTCGATACGGGTGCGACGCTCGCCGCGTCCTCGTCGCTCGATGTCACCAACGATGTGCTCGCGCAGCTCAACACGCAGCTGCCCAGCGTCAGCACCACCGCTCCGGCCGCTCCGGCCCCGGCGAGCCGCTGATCCGGTGAGCGACGCAAGCGATACGGCAGGCGCCAGCGCCGTCGAAAACCGGGGCCCGCTGGATATCCGGCGGGTGCTGGCGGCGTTGCCGCACCGTTATCCGATGCTGCTGGTCGATCGTGTCGAGGAACTGATCCCCGACCGGTCGATCGCCGCGATCAAGGCGGTGACGATCAACGAACAATTCTTCCAGGGGCATTTCCCCGGCCGGCCGATCATGCCGGGCGTTCTGATTGTCGAGGCGCTGGCGCAGGCCGCCGGCGTGCTCGCGGTTGAATCGCTCGGCCTCGCCGGCTCCGGCAAGCTCGTCTATTTCATGGCGATCGACGAGGCGAAGTTCCGCACGCCGGTCGAACCAGGCGTGCTGCTGCGGCTGGAGGTCGAATTCGTTCAGAAGCGGGCGAGCGTGTGCAAGTTCGCCGGTCGCGCGCTGATCGACGGCAAGGTGGCCGCGCAGGCCAACTTCACCGCGATGATCGCGGATCCGCCGGCGGCGTGATCCCGGCGCGATAACGCGCCAGATCCTCACGGGTGTTGATATTCGCCGGGTCGGCCGCCAGCGCCACCCGGCGAACCTGTTTATGGGCGATCCACGATCGCATCGCCCGATCGCCATCTCCGGCCAGCCACGCGATCAGATCGTCCGCCATGGCGGCGGGCCACAGGCCGAGCAATGGCTGGCCCTGCACCACGGCCGGGGCAGGGGCGAGGCGTTCGGCCAGATCGTCGGGCAGGTCGGGCAGGTCGCAGCCGCTGGTCAGCACCAGATCATGGCCCGCCGCCTGGGCGTGGCGGAGCGCGCCCGCCAATGCACCCAGCGGGCCAAGGCCCGGGGCAGGGGCGTCGGCCACCTGGTCACGGCCCGGCCAGGCGCGGCCGACGATCACGACGGCGTTGCACTGGCCGGCAAGGCGATCGGCGACATGGTCGATCATCGCGCGTCCGTCGATCGGCGCGGCATGCTTGTCACCACCGAAGCGGCGGGCCGCGCCGCCCGCGAAGATCGCGCCCAGGATCGTCATGAGGGCGGGCATCCCCCGCCGGCGCGGCCTTGTCAATCACGGCCATGGCGGCTATGGCCGCGCCTTCGATTTGCCCCGGCTGGTCGGAAACCAGCCATATAAGGAGCCCGAGTGATGAAGAAGGACATTCACCCCGACTACCACATGATCAAGGTCCAGATGACGGACGGCACCGTCTTCGAGACCCGTTCGGTCTGGGGCAAGGAAGGCGACACGCTGCAGCTCGACATCGACCCGACCGTCCACCCGGCGTGGACCGGCGGCAAGTCGCAGCTCCTCGACGCCGGTGGCCAGGTTGCGCGCTTCAACAAGCGCTTCGGCGGCCTCACGCTCGGCAAGAAGTAAGTGGTTCGGGCGCCGGCGGCCACGCCCCGGCGCCCTTATCCCCGCGCGCACCGATAACGGCAGCGCGCGTCGCCCGAGGCATCGGCCCGGCGACACGGCCGGTCGCGATTATCGGCCGGTTCGGAAATCCTTCCGATTTTGACCCTCGACGACACGGCGCACAGGCCATAGAGGCATGGCGATGCTTTTGTTCGATCGGCTCTTCAAGACGCTGTTCTGGGTCGCCCTGATCCTCGTTTACACGGCGGCGATTCTTCCGCCGGCCGAAGCCCCACGGATCACTTCGTGGGACAAGGCCGAACATATGATCGCCTTCTTCACCCTCGCAGCACTCGGCGGCCTCGCCTGGCGACGCGTGCCATTGTGGCGAATCGCGGTGATTCTGGCCGGCATCGGCGCGGCGATCGAGTTCACCCAGGCCATTCCGGGGCTGAATCGCGATCCCAGCAGCGCGGATTTCGTGGCGGATTGCGTCGCGATCGTGGTCGGGCTGGCGCTTGCCGCGCTGCTCCGCGCCCGCCTGTTGCGGGCCTGAAGCGACCCTCGCGATTATTCGCTTGTTCGCAAAACATTAACCATGCCAGATTAACCCCGGTTAACGAGCAGCCGTCTCGCCGGGGCGTGGGGACGCATCGGCGGGCGGCCAAGAGGGGTCGTCATGTCTTTATTGTGCCGGCTGGGGCATCATCGCAGCGAAGCGCCCGGCGTGTGGAATGATGGATTATATTTCGGGCGCTGTGGCCGTTGCGGCGAACAATTGATCCGCCGGCCCGATCAGGCCTGGACCCGCGTTCCGCAGGATTATGTGGTCGTGTGGGCCGATCGCCGCCCGCAACCGACGGCGCGCTAAACCTTCCACCCGGAATCGCTACTTAGGGCACTCGGCCCGACTGTGTCGGCGCGAACGCTCTAAGCTTTGGGTCTACAGCGTTTTTCGAGTCAGCAGGTGATCCTACCTGCCTGGAAAGCACCCTAAGGTATGCCTGCGGCCTCGCGGCGGGCCTGTTCGCGTTCCTCGCGCGCCTGGCGCATCAACTGCTGCATGCAGCCGGTGGCGCCGCCCGATCCCACCGGCGAACAGCTGTTGGGGGTGCCGATCCGGCTGACATATTCCAGCTGGCGCACGGTGTTCGACCATGCCTGCTGGGCGGGCTCGGCCTTCTTGCCGCGAAAGCGCTTGGGCACGCGATAGCGCTCGCTCTCCGGCTCGCGGCCGCAGACGACGATCTCGTCGGTGGAGCTGCGCGGGCAGGGATCATCGCCATAGACGACCAGCGCGGACACCTTTTCCGGCGGTGTCGCGGCGGGAGTCGCGGCGGCATCGTCGGGCGTCTGTGCGTGGGCTGTGCCGGCAAGCAGCCCGGCACATAATAAAGCGCTCGCGAATCTGCGCAGCATCAATTCATCCCCGGATCGTCGGAATGGCATTCAGACCATGCCGCGCCTGACGCTGGCCTGAACGGTCAGAATTCGATGCCGGCCTTGTCGCCGCGCGCCTCGCGTTCCTCGCGCGCCTTGCGCGCCAGTTCGCGATAGCAGCCCGATGCGCCGCCCGATCCCACCGGCGAACAGCTCATCGCGCCCGATGCGCCGACATATTCCAGGCTCTTGGCGCGATCGCCCCAGCGCGCGGCCGCCGCCTCGCCCGATTCGCCGCGCAGTTCCTCGGGAATGCGATAGCGTTCATTTTCCGGGGCGCGGATGCAGATCGTGTCGCGCGGGCAGGGATCGCTGCCGAAGACCGTCTTGGTCGGAATGCTCGACTGGGCGGCGGCGGGCAGCGACGGCAGCGCCGTCGTGACGACAAGGCCAAGAAGGCCGGCGCCGAATGCGGACAACATCTTCATATGCCGTGGCCTCCTGCCTTCATTGCGGGACAACGCCCCTGTCGTCCCTGCGTAACCCGGTTTCACAACTTCTTCGACAGCGCGATCGCCGCACGGCATCCCAGCCGGATGGCGCCCGAAAGCAGAGGATAAGCGGGTGCTTCCTCCGCTCCATGCGCGATCGCAATGTCGCGATGTTCGGCCTCCTCGGCGCGGAACTCCGCAATCGCCTCGGCGAGCTCGGGGTCGCTGTCACCCAGCTCGTCCAGCTGCTCGCCATAATGGCGGTCGATCTCGGTCTCGATTGCGGCGGTGCATGCCATCGCCGCCTTGGGCCCGATCAGCGCGGTGGCCGCGCCCAGCGCGAAGCCGGCGACATTCCACAGCGGTTGCAGCGCCGTCGGCCGCACGCCGCGTTCGGCGATCATCGCGTCGAAACGCTGGCGGTGTCGCTCCTCCTGCTGCGCCATGCGGGCGATCAGCCGGTTGCCGGGCGCATGATCGCCCATCACCGCAAGCTGGCCCGCATAGATGCGGGTTGCGCCATATTCACCGGCCTGATCGACGCGGAGCATCGCGGCACGGGCTTTTTCGGCGGGCGGGATCATTTGGCGCGCTTCAGGCATAGCGCCAATATAGTCGCTCCGCCGGCAAGGGAAATGATCGCGTTCCATCCGGCGAGCGAAATGCCGAACAGCTGCCACTGCACCTCGTCGCAACGGACCAGCGGCGCGGACATGATATCCGCCAGCACGTCGCCCGATCCGCCGATCGAGCTGCACTGGGTCAACCCTTCCCACCAGCCATATTCGACACCGGCATGGAAGGCGCCGATCGCGCCGCTGGCTATGATCGCGATGCCGGCAAGGATGGTGAGCGGGCGTGCGGCCGAAGCCACGGCGAAGGCCAGCAGGGCCAGCACGATGGCGGCATAATGGGGCCAGCGCTGCCAGTGGCACATTTCGCAAGGGTAAAGCCCGCCAATATATTGCGAGCCGAGCGCGCCAGCCATCAGGGCGGTTGGCAGAAGAAGCGCGAACAGGCGCGCGGTGGCAAGTCGGGTCATAAAGGGTGGATAGCCCCGAAACGATCACCCGTCACCCCGGCAGCGGGCCGGGATGACGGGAAAGGAAATGCGCTTATCGCTTGCCGCCCTTCGCGCCGCCGGCGGCGGCCGTCACCACGGCGGGCTTGCCCAGCCGCGCGATCGCCTTGACCGCATAATCGAGCTGGAAGTCCTCGACCCCCGCTTTCTCAAGCTGGGTCGCGGTCTGGATGAAGCGCGGATCGGCCTTGGTGTCGTCCTCAAGCACGCTGTCGTCCACCTTGGCCTCGTTGATCAGGTGGCGGCGCAGATCGGCTTCGCGCAGGCGCGGGCGATCCTTGAAGTCGGGGTCGGAAAGCTGGGGCACCTTGATGTCGGGCTGGATGCCGCCTTCCTGCACCGAGCGGCCCGAAGGGGTGAAATAGCGCGCCGTCGTCAGCCGCAGCGCCGATTCCTCGGTCAGCGGCAACAGCGTCTGCACCGATCCCTTGCCGAAGCTGCGTTCGCCCATCACCAGCCCGCGCCGGTGATCCTGCAACGCGCCGGCGACGATTTCGGCGGCCGAGGCCGAACCGGCGTCGATCAGCACCACGACTGGCAGGCCATGGGCGAAATCGCCGGGGCGGGCATACCAGCGTTCGATGTCCGATTTCTCGCGGCCGCGCTGCGATACGATCTCGCCACGGTCGAGGAAGGCGTCCGACACCTCGATCGCCTGATCGAGCAGGCCGCCGGGGTTGGAACGGAGGTCGACGACATAGCCGAGCGGCTGGCCGCCCACGGCCTTGTCGATCGAAACCAGCGCCGCGCGCACCGCTTCGCCGGTCTGCTTGTTGAAGGTGTTGATGTTGATCACGCCGACGCGATCCTTCACCTCCCACTTGACCGGCTTCAGCGTGATGATCTCACGCGTCAGCGTCACGTCGAACGGCTTGTCGCGGCCGGGACGGACGATCGTCAGCTTGACGGTGGTGCCCGGCTTGCCACGCATCTGGTCCACCGCCTCGTCCAGCGTGCCGCCATAGATCAGCTTGCCGTCGAGGTGGGTGATATAGTCGCCCGCCTTCAGGCCGGCCTTGAACGCCGGCGTATCCTCGGTCGGCGTGATGATCTTGACCGCGCCGTCCTCCATCGAAACGGTCAGGCCAAGGCCGCCATAAGCGCCGTCGGTCTGCGTCCGCAGATTCTGATAGTCGCGCGAATCGAGATAGGAGCTGTGCGGATCGAGGCTGGCGAGCATCCCGTCGATCGCGCCCTTGATCAGCGTCTTGTCGTCCACCTTGTCGACATATTCGGATCGCACGCGATCGAACACGCTCATGAACTGGTCCATCTCGCGGAAGGTTTCCGCCTCGGTCGCGCCGATCGCGGATGTCATCGCCGGAACCAGCGCAACGGCGCTGACAAGCAGAGCGGAACGCAACAATAATCTGGCCATCGACAAGGTGCCTTCGCTGAATTTGGCCGTCACGTTACAGCTTTTCCGGTGGCCGCAATAGGGGCGCTGGTCGAAAAGCCCGGGACGATCCAGGGTCGGTGATTCGGGATGAAGTGGGGATGAACAACGGCCGCCATGCGCCTCAGGTCCGGCCGAGCAGGGGCACGATGTCGACGGGTTCGCCGTTGCGCCGCAGTTCGATGGTGACGCCGGCGGGGCCGCCATGGGCGCGGCCCAGCGGGCTGCCCTGATCCACCGCCTCGCCCACATTGGCGCTCAGCGTGGTCATGCCGGTGACAAGGCTGGTCCAGCCGCCGCCATGTTCGACGATGACGATATTGTCATAGCCACGGAACGGCCCGGCATAGGCCACGCGGCCCTGCGCCGGGGCGACGACGAGCGCGTCGGTTTCCGCGCCGATCGTCAGGCCGCGCGCCCGCACGCCCGCTTCGGAAATCTCGCCCAGCCCCTGCACGAGCTTGCCGTTGACTGGCAGGCGATAGGCCAGCTGCGTCGCGGCGCGGTTCGCTTCGTCCTCGGGCGGCAGTGACGCCTGGCCCGGCACAAGCGGGCGGAGCACCGGGCCGGGCAGGGCGGCGAGCCGTTCGCCGACGCTGGCCCGATTGTCGACGCGGCTCATCAGGTCGTTCAGGCTGCGCGCCTCCTCGCCCAGGGCCAGTGCGCGGTCGGATTGGTTCATCGACGCATCGGTCAGCGCCTGGGCGCGCACCTGCTGCTGGATTTCGAGCGTGGCGAGCGCGGCGCGTTCCTGCCGCAGCCGGTTGCGGCCGTCGCGCAGATTGGCGGCTGCGGCGTCGGCCTGCCGCTGCAGCCGCACGCCCTGATCGACTTCGCGGCGCAAATCCGCCGTGCGCTCGTGAATCGCGGGGAGCTGGGTGGCCAGAAGCGCGCGCACATGGACGAGATCGTCGAGCGATCCGGGCTGGACGAGCGCCAGCACCGGCGGGCGCTGCGCCATCGTCTGCAGTGCCGCGGTCAGGCGGATGATCGGTTGCTGCTGCGCCGCCAGCCGCGCGCGCTGCCCCGAACGCAGGGCGGCGACGCGTTTCACCTCGGTCTCCGCGCTGCTGATCTCGGCCTCGGCGGCCACCACGCGGGTCGCCACGGCGGCCTTGGCCGCGCGGGCGCGGGCTGCTTCGTCCAGCGCCTGCGTGGCCTGGCTCTCCAGTTGCACGGCGCGGCGCTCGGCCGCCTCGGCTTCGCGCTGAACCTCGCCCAGCCGGTCGTCGCCGGCGGGGCCCTGCGCGATCGCCAGCCCCGTGCTCGCGCCCAGCGCGAGGATCGACAGGGTCAGGAACGCGCGGGCCACCGATCAGCCTTCGCGATGATAAGGGTGGCCGGCGAGGATGCTGGTCGCCCGCCACAATTGTTCGGCCAGCATGGCGCGGGCCAGCATGTGTGGCCAGGTGGCGGCGCCGAAGGCGAGCAGCAGGTCCGCGCGTTCGCGCTCGGCTGCTTCATGGCCGTCGGCGGCGCCGATCAGGAAACGGACCTCGCGGCGCCCGTCGTCGCGCCAGCGGCCCAGCTTCTCCGCGAAGGCCAGCGACCCCATTTGCTGGCCTTTTTCGTCGAGGGCGACGAGGATCGCGTCCGTCGCCAGCTCCGGCGCGCGGCCGCCCTTGTCGGGCAGCTCGGTCACGCGCGTCGGCCAGCTGATCCGCTTCAGATAACGGTCGACCAGTTCAGCCTCGGGGCTGCGGCCGATCTTGCCTCGTGCAACGATGTGCAGCAGCAAGGATCAGGCTTCACCGGCCGGGGGGGATTCCGCTGCATCCACGACCGGACGGCGCTCTTCTTCAAAGCCCCACATCCGTTCGAGATTGTAGAAGCTGCGCACTTCGGGGCGGAACAGGTGGACGATCACGTCCCCGGCGTCGATCAGCACCCAGTCGGCGGTCGGCAGCCCTTCAAGCCGGGCGATGCGGCCGGTTTCCTGCTTGATGCGATCGGCCAGCTTCTGCGCCATCGAAGCCACCTGGCGCGACGAACGGCCGCTCGCGATCACCATGTGATCGGCGATGCTGCTCTTGCCGGCTAGCGGGATCGAGACGGTTTCGACGGCTTGGTCGTCGTCGAGCGAGCGGAGCACCAGCTGATGCAGCACGGCGGACGGCTCGGGTTCGTTGGTGCCCGGAAGGGCGGCGGTACTGGCGGGCAAAGTGCCTCCTAGTCGATGCACCGGCGCGTCACGGGGTCGCGCAGGGCGTGTTGTTGAAATGCGTGAAACCAACCCGGGTTCGTTGCCCGCAAGCGCGTGGCGGATCCGGGGTCGGGGCGAAAGCGCAGCAGCACGAGCGCCGGCGGTCTCCACGTCGTCCAGTTTCGCGCCTGGCTTGCGGGCCGGACGAAATGCCGCAGCCAGCCCATCGCCCTCGTAGCGTGGGCCTGTCCATCATAGCCGGGACGGGCGATGACGGCAATCGGAACCGTCCGCGCGATCTTCCGCCAGTCGCGCCAGCGGTGGAACTGGACGAGATTGTCCGATCCCATCAGCCAGATGAAGCGGCGATGCGGGTATAGCCGGACGAGCCGGGCAAGCGTTTCGGCGGTGTAGCGGGTGCCCAGCCGGCGTTCGATCGCGGTGGCGCGAATCGGTGCGCGGCGGGCCATGGCACGGGCGCTGGCGAAGCGGGCGGCTAGCGGCGCCATATCGTGCGCGCCGTCCTTCAGCGGATTGCCGGGCGATACCAGCCACCAGGCCTCGTCGAGCGCCAGCGCGTCGATGGCGGCAAGCGTCACCCGCCGATGGGCGCGGTGCGCCGGATTGAACGAGCCGCCGAGCAGGCCGGTGGCGATCCGGCTTTTGCTCAAGGCCGCGTCTGTCCTGTGCCGCGGACCACCCATTTATAGGTCGTCAGCCCTTCCAGCGCGACCGGGCCGCGGGCGTGGAGACGCCCCGTGGAGATGCCGATTTCCGCCCCCAGCCCGAATTCCCCGCCATCGGCGAACTGGGTGGAGGCGTTCCACATCACGATCGCCGAATCGACTTCGGCGAGGAAGCGTTCGGCCACCTCGGCGTCCTCGGTGACGATCGCGTCGGTGTGGTGGGAGGCGTGGTCGGCGATGTGGCTGATCGCCTCGCCGACGCCGTCGACGAACTTGATCGAGCAGATGCCGTCGAGATACTCCGTGTCCCAATCCTCCTCCCCGGCGGGCAGGATACGCGGGTCGAGCGACTGGATTTCGGACGTGCCGCGCAGCTCGCAGCCGGCATCGAGCAGGTTGGCGAGGATCGGGCGGGGATCGGCGAAAGCACGGTCGACTAGCAGGGTTTCGGTCGCGCCGCAGACGCCGGTGCGGCGCATCTTGGCATTGACCGCGAGCGCCGCCGCCTTGGCCGGATCGGCCGCGCCGTCGATATAGGTGTGGTTGATCCCGTCGAGATGGGCGAGCACCGGCACGCGGGCTTCGGACTGGACGCGCGCCACCAGCGATTTACCGCCGCGCGGCACGATGATGTCGATCAGCCCGGTGGCCTTGAGCATGGCGCCCACCGCCGCGCGATCGGTGACGGGCACGAGCTGGATCGCATCTTCGGGCAGGCCGGCGGCGCGCAGCCCTTCGAGCAGGGCGGCGTGGATCGCGCGGCTGCTTTCGATCGCTTCGGATCCGCCGCGCAGGATCGCGGCATTGCCGGCCATCAGCGAGAGCGCGCCGGCATCGGCCGTCACATTGGGCCGGCTTTCGTAGATGATGCCGATCACGCCGAGCGGCACGCGCACCCGGCTGAGTTCGAGCCCGTTGGGCCGGGTGGCGACATCCATCACCTTGCCGACCGGATCGTCGAGCCCGGCCACTGCTTCCAGCCCGGCGGCGATGCCGGCCAGCCGTGCGGGATCGAGCTTGAGCCGATCGAGCATCGCCGGCGACAGGCCGTTCGCCTGCCCGCGCGCCATATCGGCGGCATTGGCGGCAAGGATCGCGGCTTCGCCCGTCCGCAGCGCGGCGGCTGCGGCGCGGAGCGCATCGGCCTTCACCCCGGTCGGCGTGCGCGCCAGCACGGCGGCGGCGGCGCGCGCACGGCGCCCCATGTCGAAGATCAGCGCGTCGGCATCGACGGCGGGAACGGACGGGGCGGGGGCGGCACTGGTCATGATCCGCCGCCCCTATCACGTCCCCCCTCGCTTCGCCACGCCCACGCGGTTATCCTCTGGGTATGACCGGGGAATTCGAAGCAGCCGCCAATGTCGCCACCGGGGCCTGGGTGGCGGGCGCCGTTGATGGCGAGGGGCGCCGCACGGGCGGCCATGGCCATGCGCATGGCGATGACGGGCACACGCATGAAAGCGCCTGCCTGAATTGCGGCACGCCGCTCGCCGGCCATTATTGCCATGAATGCGGGCAGGGCGCGCATCTGCACCGTTCGGCGATGGCGCTAATCCACGACATCGCCCATGGCGTGTTCCATTTCGAAGGCAAGATGTGGGGCACCCTGCCGCTGCTCGCCTGGAAGCCGGGCGAGCTGACCCGCCGCTATATCGCGGGTGAACGCGCGAAGTTCGTGTCGCCGCTGGCGCTGTTCCTGTTCTCGGTATTCCTGATGGTGGCGGTGTTCTCGTGGGTCGGCCTGCCGATCCGCGGCGCCGACCCCGCCACGCTGGAGGACGTGACCGTCGATCTGACCGAGGCCCGCAAGGAAATCGGCGCGGAGAACGACCAGACCGCCGCCAAGATCGCGGCGCTGGAAAAGGAGCGCGACGCGCTGATCAAGGCGGGCGATAATGCCAAGGCGATCAACCAGAATATCGCCGATCTGAAACGCGAAATGGCGATCACCAATATGATGACCGGCCGTGTCGCCGAACAGGCCGGGCGCTCCGACTGGAAGGCATCGACCGGCTGGCCGACGCTGGACAAGGGTATCGAGAAGGCGACCAAGAACCCGGAGCTTCTGCTCTACAAGGTGCAATCCTCCGCCTATAAATTCTCGTGGATGCTGATCCCGATCTCGCTGCCGTTCATCTGGCTGATGTTCGCGTGGCGCTGGCGCTTCGGCCTTTACGACCATGCGATCTTCGCCATCTATTCGCTGGCGGCGATGACATTGCTGGCGGTGATGATGAGCTTTGCCGCGCTGGTGCTGCCGGCGGCCGCGATCATCACGATCATCACCTTCTTTCCGCCGGTCCACATGTACCGGCAGCTGAAAGGGGCCTATTCGCTCGGCTGGTTCAGCGCGCTGTGGCGCACCTGCTTCCTCATGTTTTCGGCCACCTTCGCGGCGACGATCTTCGTGCTGCTGCTGGTGGCGATGGGCGTGACCGGGCATTGACCCGGCATCCGGCGACCCGGCATCCGGCCGTATTTTCGCAGCTTCACGCAACAGGCTCACGCAAGGATAGCCGATGACCGCTTATGTCGTGCTGATCAAGGAACGGACGAAGGATGCCGACGCGCTGGCGCGTTACGCCGAAAAGGCGGTCGCCGCGCGCGACGGCCATGCCATCACCCCGCTGGCGCTCTATGGCGCGTTCGCGCAACTGGAAGGCGACCCGGCCGAAGGCGCGGTGATCATTTCCTTCCCCACCATGGCCGATGCGCGCTCCTGGTATGACAGCCCGGCCTATCAGGAAGCGCTCACCCACCGGAAGGCGGGCGGCGAATATCGGGTGTTCATGGTCGAAGGCGTCGACGCGACGGCCGGGTAGGGCGGCTGTCCGGCGCGCGCGGGGCGCGACGGCCATTGCCAGACGCTATTATTCCGCGCCGTGGCCTTGGGCCAGATAATCGCGCGACTGCATTTCCATCAGGCGGCTGACGGTGCGTTCGAATTCGAAGGCGCCGTCGCCGCTGGGATAGAGGCTGGCCGGTTCGGCATCGGCCGTGGCGATCAGCTTGACCTTATGTTCGTAGAGCGCGTCGATCAGCGTCTTGAAGCGGGCGGCTTCGTTGCGCTTGTCGGGGCCGAGCACGGGGATGCCGACGATGATGACCGTGTGATAATTGCGCGCGATCGCCAGATAATCGGGGGCGCCGCGCGCTTCGGCGCAGAGCCGCTTGAACGAGAATACGGCGACGCCCTTCAGGCTTTTCGGCACGTGCATCGAACGGCCGCCATGAATGGCAAGCTCGGCGCTCGGCACATGGACCGAATCCTCGGGCGGGAAATCGGTCATGCGGAAGAAGGCGGCGCGGACGGCCTCGGTCGCCTCCGGCCCGTTGGGCACATACCAGGTGGGCGCGCCACCCAGGCGGGCCAGCCGGTAATCGGTCGGGCCGTCCAGCGTCAGCACGTCCATCCGCGCCTCGATCAGCGCGATGAAGGGCAGGAAATGTTCGCGGTTCAGGCCGTCCTTGTAGAGATCTTTCGGCGGACGGTTGGAGGTGGTGACGACGACGACGCCCGCATCGATCAGGCCGGTGAACAGGCGGCTCATGATCATCGCGTCGGCGGTGTTGTTGATCACCATCTCGTCAAAGGCGAGGAGCTTCGCTTCCTCCGCCAGCGCGGCGACCACGGGGGCGATCGGATCGCCCTTTTCCTTGGCGCGCTCGACGCGCAGGCGATCATGCACCTCGATCATGAATTCGTGGAAATGGACCCGGCGCTTGTGCGTCATCCGCACGCAATCGAAGAACAGGTCCATCAGCATGGACTTGCCCCGGCCGACGCTGCCCCAGATGTAGAGGCCGCGCGGGGGCGGGGGCGCCTTGCGCAGCATCCGCCACAGCACGCTGCCCTTTTCGGGCTGGACCGAAAGCTGTTCGGCCAGATCGTGCAGCCTTTCGATCGTGCGGGCCTGATCGGGATCGGGGCGCAACTGGCCGCTGGCAAGCAGGTCGGCGTAGCGATCCTTGACGGTGCTCATCGCTTGCCCGCCTTGCGCAGCGTGGCCGAAAAGGCGGCGACGGTGCCGTGCGACTGTTCGACAAGGCCGCGCACGAAGATCAGCCGCCCGGTTTCGCGCAGCACCTCGACCACGGCGTCGAGCGGTTCGGCGAGCGAGCCGGGGCTGAGGAACTGGGCGTTGCAATCGAGCGTGACGCCGTTGCCGGCGGCCTTGGCGCCGCAGGCTTCGGCCCCGGCGAACAGCGCGATATCGACAAAGCCGAGCAGCGCGCCGCCGTGGACGGCATCGAGCATGTTGGAATGGCGGCGTTCGGGAAACATCCGCACCCGCGCCTTTCCGTCCGCTTCGGGCCGCACCAGCACGCGGCCCAGCGTATCGAGGAAACGATCGCTATCGTGCAGTTCCCAGCGGTTCCAGCCCGGAAAATCCGGGTCTGGAGTGCTGGAAAAGACGGGTTCCATGGTCGCCGGCGCCTAGATCAATTCGTTTGTCCCGAGCGAAGTCGCGGGACGTGCCCGAGCGTAGACGAGGGCTTCTCGGCTTCGTTCGAAGGGTGTCTCGACTTCGCTCGACACAAACGGAGTGGGGTGAATCAACCTAGATCACCTCACTTTAGATCTGGCGCTCGACTTCCATCTTCTTGATCTCCGCGATCGCGCGCGCCGGGGACAGGCCCTTGGGGCACACGTTCGAGCAGTTCATGATGGTGTGGCAGCGATAGAGACGGAACGGATCCTCAAGTTCGTCCAGCCGTTCGCCGGTGAACTCGTCGCGGCTGTCGGCCAGCCAGCGATAGGCCTGCAGCAGGATCGCCGGGCCGAGGAACTTGTCGCTGTTCCACCAGTAGCTCGGGCACGAGGTGGAGCAGCAGGCGCACAGGATGCATTCGTAGAGGCCGTCGAGCTTGGCGCGGTCTTCCGGCGACTGCAGGCGCTCCTTGCCCGAGGGCGCCGGAGTGACGGTCTTCAGCCAGGGCTGGATCGACGCATACTGCGCGTAGAAGTGCGTGAAGTCCGGCACCAGATCCTTGATGACGTCCATGTGCGGCAGCGGGGTGATGCGCACCTCGCCCTTGCAGTCCTCGATCGCGGTGGTGCAGGCGAGGCCGTTCTTGCCGTTCATGTTCATCGAGCACGAACCGCAAATGCCTTCGCGGCACGACCGGCGGAAGGTGAGCGACGCGTCCTGCTCGTTCTTCATCTTGATCAGGGCGTCGAGCACCATCGGGCCGCAATTGTCGAGATCGATCTCGAACTTGTCGTAACGCGGATTTTCGCCCGAATCCGGATCGTAGCGATAGACCTTGAACGTCTTGACGTTGGTCGCGTCGGACGGGGCCTTGTGGACCTTGCCGCCGGACCGGATCTTGCTGTTCTTGGGAAGCGAGAATTCAGCCATCTATTTAGCTCCGCACCAATACGGTGACCAAAAGGGCGATCTGCAACGCGCCTATAGCCAGCACGAGTAATCTCGTTTGATTCGTACTTTCCACGAATTTTGCCGTCAAAGCATCAACACGTTCGTTCATCTTGTTTTCAAGCGCACCGAACGCGCGGGCGGTTTCTTCATCAGTTGGAAGGTTGCCCAACATATCTGCCAAACTCGAATTGGAAATGTCCTCCGAAGATGGCTTTTTTGACGATGCAAAGATGCGTTTCCAAACGTCTGACACGGCTTTTTGCCCCGCCTCGCTGGCAAGTACGTCAGCCGCTTTGGTGAGCACCACTGTTGGCCAAGCCATCTCAGTAAACCCGCGCCTTGGGCTTGATGTACTCAGCCTCGTCGGTGAGCGTGTAATCGTGCACCGGACGATAATCGAGCGTCACCTTGCCGCCCGAGCCGCCCCAGCCTTCGAACCACGAGATGGTGTGCTTCATCCAGTTCGCGTCGTCGCGATCGGGGAAGTCCTCGTGCGCGTGGGCGCCGCGCGATTCCTTGCGGTTGTTCGCGCTTTCCATGGTGCAGACGGCCTGCGCCATCAGGTTGTCGAGCTCCAGCGTCTCGATCAGATCGGTGTTCCAGATCAGCGAGCGATCGGTGAGGCCGACGTCCTGGAGGCGCTTGTTGACCTTCTGCATCTGTTCGACGCCTTCGGCCAGGAGTGCGCTGTCGCGGAACACCGCGGCGTGCTTCTGCATGGTGTGCTGCATGTCGAGGCGCACCTCGGCCGTGGGCGAGCCGCCCTTGGCGTTGCGATACTTGTCGACGCGGCCCAGCGCGAAATCGGCCGAATCCTTCGGCAGATCCTTGTGCGGCGAATTGGGCTTGATCGTTTCCTTCAGGTGCAGGCCGGTTGCGCGGCCGAACACGACGAGATCGATCAGCGAGTTGGAGCCGAGGCGGTTGGCGCCGTGGACCGACACGCAGGCCGCTTCACCCACCGCATAGAGGCCGGGCACGATCACTTCGGGATCGTCGCCAACCTTGGTCACCACCTGGCCATGATAGTTACAGGGGATGCCGCCCATATTGTAGTGGACGGTGGGGGTGACGGGCAGCGGCTGGCGGGTGAGATCGACGCCTGCGAAGATCTTGCCGCTTTCGGTGATGCCGGGCAGGCGTTCCGCCAGCACCGCCGGATCGATATGATCGAGGTGCAGGTAGATATGGTCGCCCTTGGGGCCGACGCCGCGACCTTCGCGCATCTCCATCGCCATCGACCGCGACACGACGTCGCGCGAGGCGAGGTCCTTCGCCGACGGGGCATAGCGTTCCATGAAACGCTCACCCTGCGAGTTGGTGAGGTAGCCGCCTTCGCCGCGCGCGCCTTCGGTGATGAGCACGCCAGCACCATAGATGCCGGTCGGGTGGAACTGCACGAATTCCAGATCCTGCAGCGGCAGGCCGGCGCGCAGCACCATGCCGCCGCCATCGCCCGTGCAGCTGTGCGCCGACGTTGCCGAGAAATAGGCGCGGCCATAGCCGCCCGTCGCGAGCACGACCGAATGGCTGCGGAAGCGGTGGATGCTGCCGTCTTCCATGCAGATCGCGATCACGCCGCGGCATTCGCCGTCGACCATGATCAGATCGATGGCGAAATATTCGATGAAGAAGTCCGCGTCATATTTCAGGCTCTGCTGATAGAGCGCGTGAAGCATGGCGTGGCCGGTGCGGTCGGCCGCGGCGCAGGTGCGCTGCACGGGCGGGCCGGCACCCATATTCTGCATGTGGCCGCCGAACGGACGCTGGTAGATCGTCCCGTTCTGGTTGCGGCTGAACGGCACGCCGGCATGTTCCAGCTCGTAAACCGCCGCCGGCGCTTCGCGCACCATATATTCGATGGCGTCCTGGTCGCCCAGCCAGTCCGACCCCTTGACGGTGTCGTACATGTGCCAGGTCCAGTGATCCGGGCTGTTGTTGCCCAGGCTGGCGGCGATGCCGCCCTGCGCCGCGACCGTGTGGCTGCGCGTCGGGAACACCTTGGTGATGCACGCCGTCTTCAGGCCGGCTTCGGCCGAACCCATGGTGGCGCGCAGGCCCGAGCCGCCAGCACCCACGACGACCGTGTCGTAGATGTGGTCGATGATCTTATAGGCTTCGGTCATCAGCCTTGAACTCCACCGAACGCGATCTTCAGGATCGAGAAGATCGCGAGCGCGGCCGCACCGACCGCATAGAAATTGAGGGCGAGGAGCGCCGCGACGCGCAGGCCGTCGTCATGCACATAATCCTCGATGAACACCTGCAGGCCGATGCGCAGATGCCAGAACACCGAAATGGTGAGCAGCACCAGCGCCACCGCCACGAAGGGCGACGACAGCCAGGTCGTGACCGTCACATAATCGAGCACCGGCAGCCGGAAGATCGACACGACGAACCAGAGGACGAGGATAAGGTTGCCCGCGGCCGTCAGCCGCTGATGCCACCAGTGAAGCGACCCGTGCTTTGCGGATCCATAGCCGCGGACGCGGCCGATGCCGGTTCCCGTTCCCATCAGCCCCTCGCGAAACAGATATAGGCCCAGATCAGGGCGGTGACGGCGACGGACCCGACGATCGTCAGGATCGCGCCGATGCGGTTGGACTTCAGCTCATAACCCGCGCCCGTATCGAGCACGAAATGGCGAAGCCCGGAGAAAAGATGCTGGAAGAAGCTCCAGGTGAGGCCGATCGCGACGATCTTGGCCAGCACGTTGACGGCGAAACCCAGCGTGTCGCCTTCGGCGGCTTCCACTGCATAATAGCGGAAGGATTCATAATAATCCGGGCCGCTGGCCGCAGCAGCCAGCCACCAGGTGAAGAGAACGCCCCCGCCGATGGCGAGCGCGGTGCCCGTCGCACGATGCAGGATCGAAACCAGCATGTGCGGGCCCCACCGCCATATCGTGAGATGCGGGGAAAGCGGGCGTGCGGCGTTACGAGACATGGAAGTCCCCCTAATCGATAGTCGCGGTCCCTTTAGCCGAACCTCGCCGTCTTGCAACCTTGTGGGGCCGATGCCGCGCTAATAACCCCCCATTTACCAACGGCCGGCTAAGCTCCTGCGTGAAATCCGCGCGTTGCGTGCAGGGGAGAGAATGGTGAGCGGCTATTTTACGCAGCAGACACCCGCCGAGGTCCATATTCCGATGCCGGAAGAAGATGTTGCGCAACGGCTGGCGCTTTATAATCGCGATGGCCGGCTGGAAGCCGATCTGCGCTTCCTGTGGGAACATGCCGCGCCGCTGATCCGCCAGGCGAGTACGCAATATTGGGAAGCCACCGATTTCGGTGGCAGCGACGGTACCGATCGCTTCATCGATTTCATCGAACAGAAATATACGATGCCGTTGGATGCCGCCTGGGTGCGCCATGCCGCCCAGCCGGCGCGCGAAATCTATCACCTGCACATTCCGCTGCCGACGGTGGTGGAAGGGCTGATCACCTTTGCGGAGATCGCCAGCGAGATCTTCCGCACGGAGATCGAGGATGCCGAGGTGCGCCGCCGCGCGATCTACATCATGCACCGCATGTCGTGCATCGAGGCGGAGATCATCGTCGCGCAGATCACCCATCTCGAACGGCATGCCGCGCTGATCCAGCGCGCGGATGCCAGCAGCCGCTTCCAGGGCACGGTTGTCACCATCCTTGAAGATACCGTCGCCAATGCGCGCGACCTGAAGAGCAAGACGGTCGAAACCTCGGTCGCGGCGCGCGGCATGCTGGGCAAGGCATCCGAAGTGGCGGCGGCGGCCGAACAGTCGGCGACCGCGATGCGCGAGGCGGCGCATACGGCGGCGGGGCTGATCCGCGCGATCGAGGAAGCGCGCGGGGAGGTCGAATCGGCGGCCGCCGTGGCGACCCGCGCGGCCGCGCAGTCGGCCGAGGCGGTGATGGTGACGGAGGCGCTGTCCGATCATGCCAAGGCGATCGAATCGATCCTCGGCCTGATCCGTGACATTGCCGGCCAGACCAACCTGCTGGCGCTCAACGCGACGATCGAGGCGGCGCGCGCGGGTGACGCCGGGCGCGGCTTCGCCGTGGTGGCGCAGGAGGTGAAGAGCCTCGCCAGTCAGACCGCGCGGGCGACCGACGATATCGCCGCGAAGATCGCCGCGATCCAGGCCGCGACCGACCAGACATTGCAGGCCAATGGCTCGATCCGCGACACGGTGGGCGAGGTGCAGACATCGGCCCGGCGGATCCAGCAGGCGATGGAGGTGCAGGCGCAGACCGTCACCTCGATCACCGCCGCCGTCGATGAAACCGCGCTCGCCGCCGATTCGATGTCGGGCACGATCGCGGCGATCCGTTCGGACACCGTGGCCGTGGCGGGCGAGATCGATCGCCTTGAAACCGGGTTCCAGGCGGTTGATTCCCGGCTTACCGATCTCGAGGTCGCGACCAGCGAGTTCGTTTCCCGTATCGCTGCCTGAGCCGACCATCGATGAACGCTGTTTCGAACCCGCGCCGCGACTGGGCGGCGCCCGCGCGCGAATATCGCATCCTGCTCGCCGAACGCCTGCCCGATTTTGATCGGGACGGCACCCTCGGCCGCGACGCCCGCGAGGTGTGGTCGCTGCTCGAAGGGCATGAGCGCGAGATTTCCGACACTTTCTGGGAACATTATCGTCTTTCGGCCGACGTGGCCGTGCGCTGGGCGCCCGATCAGGTGAAGCGGGCGATGGCCCGCAGCGTCGATTATGTGCGCCGGAAATATTCGGCGGCCACCGACCAGCAATGGGTCGATATGGCGCGCGACCACGCCTGGTCCGCCCATGCCGGGGGGATTCCGCTGACGACGGTGCTGGCCGCGCTGTCGGCGGCGCACCGCCGGACAAGCCAGCTATTGTTCGCCGCCTTGGGCGACGACCTGCCGCGTTATGCGCGGCTGTGCGACGTGGTGATGCGCCTCGCCGTGCTGGAGGCGGAGGTGATGACCGCGCTGGTCAACGCGATTCGCGAGCGCGAGCAGGCGGACGGCCGCAATGCCGGCGCCACCTTGTTTCGTGAACAGATCGGTTCGGAGGTGGACACCGCGTCGACCGAGGGCGAGCGCCTTCGCGTCAGCGCGTCTGAAGCAACGCACACCGTGCGCGGCATGCTGGGCAAGGCGGCGGAAGTGGTTTCCGCGTCCGAGCAATCGGCGATGGCGATGCGCGAGGCGGCGCATACGGCAGCGGGGCTGATCCGCGCGATCGAGGAAGCGCGTGGCGAGGTCGAATCGGCGGCCGCCGTGGCGACCCGCGCGGCCGCGCAGTCGGCCGAGGCGGTGATGGTAACGGAGGCGCTGTCCGATCATGCCAAGGCGATCGAATCGATCCTTGGCCTGATCCGCGACATTGCCGGGCAGACCAACCTGCTGGCGCTCAACGCGACGATCGAGGCGGCGCGCGCGGGTGACGCCGGGCGCGGCTTCGCCGTGGTGGCGCAGGAGGTGAAGAGCCTCGCCAGCCAGACCGCGCGGGCGACCGACGATATCGCTGCGAAGATCGCCGCGATCCAGGCGGCGACCGACCAGACATTGCAGGCCAATGGCTCGATCCGCGACACGGTGGGCGAGGTGCAGACATCGGCCCGGCGGATCCAGCAGGCGATGGAGGTGCAGGCGCAGACCGTCACCTCGA
Source organism: Edaphosphingomonas laterariae (assembly GCF_900188165.1). GTDB lineage: Bacteria > Pseudomonadota > Alphaproteobacteria > Sphingomonadales > Sphingomonadaceae > Sphingomonas_E > Sphingomonas_E laterariae. The sequence continues at coordinate 164,178 of NZ_FZOS01000007.1, forward strand.
TCACCGCCGCCGTCGACGAAACCGCGCTCGCCGCCGAAAGCTCGGCCCGGACGATGGCGTTGATCCATGGCGACACCGAAGCCGTGGCGCAGCAGATCGAACGGCTGGAAAACGGGCTGAAGGCTGCGGACAGCCGTCTGTCCGGCCTTGCCCGCGCGGCGGGCGAGTTCGTGACGCGGATCCACGCCTGAGCCCCGCGCAACGGCATTCCCGCCGCTAAACGCTTTTCACATGGCCCGCCGCCGCCTATCGGCGGGTCCATGTCGCTTCACCTTCTTCTGACCGGCGCGAGCCGGGGCATCGGCCGCGCCATCGGCGCGCGGCTCGAGCGTGAGGCAGGCGTGCGCCTTGTCGGGCAGGCGACGGCCGCCAGCGGCGATCTGATCGCGGCGGACTTTGCCAGCCCCGGCGCTGCCCCCGCGCTCTGGGCCGAGGCGCTCGACCGCCTGGACGGACGGATCGACATAGTGATCAACAATGCCGGTGTGTTCGAAGCCGCGCCGATCGACCTGGCGGACGGTGACTGGGCGGCGGCCTGGGCACGCACGCTGCAGATCAATCTCGTCGCGGCGGCTGAACTGTGCCGTCTGGCGGTCCGCCACTGGCAGGATCGCGGCAGCGGCGGACGGATCATCAACGTCGCCAGCCGGGCCGCGCATCGCGGCGACAGCGCCGATCACTGGCATTATGCCGCCTCCAAGGCGGGATTGCTCGGGATGACGAAGTCGATCGCCCGCGCTTATGCCGCCGATGGCATATGGGCCTTTGCCGTGTGCCCCGGTTTCACGATGACCGATGCCGTCGGCGATACGCTCTCCGGCCCCGGCGGGCAGCGCCTGCTCGCCGATATTCCGCTCGGCCGTGCCGCCTTGCCCGATGAGGTGGCGGAAGCGGTCCGTTTTCTCGCGCTCGATGCGCCGCCTTCGATGACGGGCGCCGTCATCGACATCAATGGAGCCAGTTATGTCCGCTAGGGCCCCCCGCAGCCGCACGACCAAGGAGCCCAAGGGCGATGGCGTCACCGGCTTCCCCTTCGATGCTCCGCGCGAAGGCAGCTGGAAACTGACCTTGCCGTGCACCAAGATCGAGGGCGAGCAGCTGGCTGAAGACGTGCCGGCGCTCCTGTCGTTCGATCCGCCGCCGACGCTGATGACCAGCGAGCCCGATCCCGACCGGCCGGACGACTGGCAACTCGACGCCTATTTCGAAACCCGGCCCGACGATGCCGCGATCGCGCTGATCCGGGGCCTGGTGCCCAGCGCGGCGAATGTCGAACCGCTGCTCGAGCATATCGACGAGCAGGATTGGGTGACGCTGTCGCAGGCGGGGCTGGAACCGATCCGCGCGGGCCGCTTCTATGTCCGCACGCCCGCCTCCGCCGAAACCCCGCCCGCCGGGATGACGGTGTTCACCATCGAGGCGGGGCGCGCCTTTGGCACCGGCCACCACGAAACCACCACTGGCTGCCTGGAGATGATCGACCGGCTGAAGCGCAACGGCCGTCGCTTCACCGATGTCGCCGATGTCGGCACGGGCACGGGCCTGCTGGCCTTTGCCGCGCGTTCGGTGTGGCCGGCGGCACGCGTCGTCGCCTCCGATATCGATCCGGTCGCGATCGAGGTGACGGCCGAAAACGCCGTCGTGAACGGCATAGCGGCGGGCGAGGGGATTCGTGCACGCGGCCATGGGCGGCTCGAACTGGTGACGGCGCCGGGTCTCGCCCACAGCCGGCTGCGCGCGCGCGCGCCTTATGATCTCATCATCGCCAACATCCTGGCCGGGCCGTTGATCGAGCTCGCCCCCGTGCTGGCCGGCGCGCTGATGCCCGGTGGTTCGCTGATTCTGGCTGGTCTGCTCGACACGCAGGCAGATCGCGTCGCCGCCGCCTATCGCCGGCAGGGCATGCGCCTCGCCGACAGCATCGTGCGCGGCGACTGGCCGACCCTGCGGCTCGTCAAGCGCCGCCGCTGACCCGGCGGGCCATATGTTGCCGGTGACCGCCCGCGCGTTCTGCGTGGGCGCCGGCGGAAACCGTGCGGTGAGACGTACGGTGGGAGTTGTGCTCGCGCCACCGGTCGGCTAGCAGCGCAGCGTCGGGGAGTAGCGCAGCCTGGTAGCGCATCTGCTTTGGGAGCAGAGGGTCGCAGGTTCGAATCCTGTCTCCCCGACCATTTTCGGCCGCGATGCCGTTCCGCGAGCTTGTGGCTTCGCACCCCTAAAATTCCGACCGCCAATATGCCGCCGGGCGTCCTTGCGTGCGCCGCAGGGAAGGGCTGATGTCCATTATCCGGCTGTCTGATCAGCGCGCCCGGGCGTGGGTCATGGTGCCGAAAGATCGGCAACATAATCCACGCATTTCCGGTGCTTGCGCATGCATCTTCCCATTGGGGAAGAATGGTGCCAGAAGAGGAAATCAGCTGGACGCCTAAGCTGCTGACTCCGAAGCGCGATTTTCATCGTCTTCTCGCCGAAAGACACATTAGCAGACACAGGGGCTGCCGCAAGCTTCATACTTAGGAACGTCACAGCGAAAAACCATTGGCTTCGCAGCCAGATCGTAAGCACGTGAGTAAGCTATAATTCGACCGGTTAAGCCGTACCAGCTCATGGTAATATGAGGCATGGAGATGTGATTTATGCCGCATGACTTGGAACTGGCAACAATGCCTCACAGGCGACACGATGTGTACGGCCCACTGAAAAATGCTGGACCGGTATAATGAGCCTTCGCTTTTCCGAGGCCGGGCCGGAATTTCCAGAACAGCTGGTCGACGCTCTTCTGACCGGAGATGTCGTCTTCCTGTGCGGTGCTGGGGTGAGCGCACCGCAATTGCCCGGGTTCGGCGCGCTCGTGACGCGCTGCTTTGCCAGTCTCAACGTCGATATGAGCGCGTCGGAGCAATTATCGTTCGATGAGAACCGGTTTGAGGAAGCGCTAGGGTCGCTCAGCCGCCGGATCGTCAATCCGACCGACATGACTCGCGCAGTCGTGGGGGAGTTGCAGCCACCCGTCGATGCGGATCTCTCGCATCATCGCACCATCCTGCGGCTGTCACGTGATCTCGAAAACCGTCCTGCAATCGTGACCACCAACTTCGACACATTGATCGAACGCGCTCTGCGCGAGACCGAGGAAGTCGAGCAGGTCCGCACCTTCAGCTTCGCCGGGCAGGATCTGCCGCCGCCAGGCAGCGCCGGATTTGGCGGGATCATCCATATCCATGGTCGGATCGCAGACGCGGACCTCGGCTTGGATGAAACGCCGCTGGTCGTAACCAGCGCCGATTATGGCGATGCCTATATGCGATCAGGCTGGGCGTCGCGATTCCTGTTCGACCTATGCCGAACCAAAACCATCGTTCTGGTCGGCTATAGCGCCGGTGACGCGCCGGTCCGATATTTCCTGAACGTCCTCGAAGCGGATCGGCAGCGCTTTCCTGATCTGCGCCCGGTCTATGCGATCGACGCTGTGGTGACGCGCGACTTGGCGGATGTCCGCTGGGCGGCGCTTGCGGTCGACCCGATCGTCTATGAATACCAGCTCGATGGGGCTGGCAATCCGACCAGCCATGCCGCCCTGTGGCCGGACCTTGAGAAACTGGCGGATCTCGTCGAGCGACCGCGGGCGACGCGGCGCGATTGGGCGCGGGCGATCCTCGCAAAGCCCTTCGCCGACGCTGATGCCGCGGAACTCGATCACGCCGCATGGCTGTTCAGCGGCCGTCGAGATCTGTGGTCGCTTGCGATCCCGACCATTATCGACGGAGACTGGTTCGACTTTTTTGCCGACCGAAAACTATGGACTGAGCGCGACGCATCCTGGATCGTTGCTGCTTGGCTTGTCAGGGATCTTTCGTCGCCAGACCGTTTCCGGCGAGCCGTCGAATGGCTTGAGAAACTCGGCAAGTCCTTTGCCGACGAACTCGCTCGGCGCATCAGGCAAGTGAAGGATGCGCCGGTCCTGTGGCTCCGCCTCTGGCGTCTTCTCACGATCAGCCGCCCGGATCGCGGCGACCATTGGGAAGATCGCGCCTATACGCTGATGGAGGTGCTTAAAGGTCCTGTCGTGCTGCACGCCGACCTCGAACGGGCAGTGAGCCTGCTGACCCCCGCGCTCGAACTGCGGTCCGGCAGATCTTTCTTCGATGACGAACCTGTCGTCGATCCCCCGCGGCGACTTTCTGACCTCGCCTGGCCGCGGCTGACGCTTTCGGACCGCGGTGGTGCATCGGATCTTGTCGCCGCGTTGGTGGCTGTGCCGCAGCCGCTGGTCCTGCTCGAGATCGCCAGCGCGAGGCTGCGTGCGACAGTTGGGCTTTCGCTCGATATCGGTACGATCGAGGGAGATTATGACGGCAATGATGGGGCGGTGCCGTCGGTCGAACCACATGGTCAAAATGAGCATCATGACGGGCCGATCTTCTTGGTCGAGTTGCTCGCACGATTGCTTGAGCCGGCGGCCGTCACGAACCGCGATGCGGTCCGTGCGCAAGCTTCGGCGTGGAAGGCCATGCCCGGTATCCTTGGGACGCGGCTCTGGCTGCACAGCTTGCGTCTGGCGGACCTGTTCGACGCCGACGAAGCGTTCGCCGGACTCTCGGGCCTTTCGCGCGATATCTTCTGGGCGGTGCGACGGGAGCTCGCACTCGTGTTGCGTGACCGCGCTGGGGATGCGCGCGCCGACCTGGTTGCGGCTGTCGAACAGCGCATCCTAACGGAGGGGCCGGCTTACTATGACCGATATGCAATCGAGGACGGCCAGGCGGACTGGCGGAGCCATGCCCTCGACGCGGAGGTATGGCTGCGGCTCAACATGCTCGAACAGGCAGGAAGACTGACGGCCGAAGGTACGGCCGAGCTTGCCGCCATCAAGGCGCGACGGGTCTACTTGGCGCGTGGTGTCGAGGACCACGACTTTTTTGGATCCTATTCGACTGGTGTGCATATGGTGGTCGGCGACGCGCAGCCGATCATCGATGCCGCGGAAGGCGAGCGGTTGCAGGTGGCGCGCGAAGTGCTCGGCAGCCATGACATCGAAAAACAGCAAGGCTGGAGCGCATTTTGCCGCACCAACCCGAGGGGCGCGCTCGACACGCTCAAGGGTGCGCCGCTCGACGATGCCAATGCGCCGTTATGGCGAGACCTGATTGGTGCGCTGTCTTTTCCGGAAGGCGAGAAGGATCCCGACCGCCGACCGCTTGTCGTCGAACTGTTTGGCGTCCTCGAACCGGCGGAAGCACCGTTTCTGACGCTGGTCGCGGATCGACTTGCCGATCTCTACTGGTCCTCACCGCGCCAAGCGGAACCCGCCATCGCCTCCTGGTGGCAAAGGCTGTTCACAGCAGCTGTGGCGCGTGACACCGAGCCCCTCGATTTCACGCGCGATCTCTATGCCGACCTGATCAACACACCGGGCGGGCGCCTGACCCAGGCAGCGCTCATTGACATCGAGGCCCGGCGCAAGGCGAATGAGCCGATCGGTCCCGAGCTGCTGGAAGCGCTCGATGCGGCTGTGACGGCGCCGGGCCGTCAGGGCGCCATGGCGAGAGGCGCACTGGTGTTCGCGGCGGGATTTGTGCTGACTATTGAGGGGCAGACCGTCACGCCGTTACTCGAGGCCGCGCTGGCGGGTGACGGCGACGAGGCAGTTGCGTTACGCCGGGTTCTCGTCACCGATTCACGCCTTTCATCGGTCGCCTCCCGGACCTTCAGCGCGGCTGTCCTGCGCGGCGTCGGCGAGCTGACCGGTCGTGGCCATGATCTCACCAACGCCGCTGCCAAGATCATCGCGCCGGCGCTTTCGATTCTGCGCGGCGAACAGACCGAGGCAGACTGGGGCATGGGCATCGCGGACGCTGCCAAGGCGCTCCGCGCCGGGCCATTGGCTTTGCGCAGCGGCGTGGCCGAACTGGTGAAGCAATGGATCCATCAGATCGATGAGGATCGCGCGGTCGCCTGGCGGACGGGAATAGGTCCGCTCCTGCTCGCAATCTGGCCGCGTGAGCGCAGCTTTCGCGAACGGGAGTTCAGCCGGCACTTCGCTGATCTGGCCGTGGAGAGCGGAGACGCCTTTCCAGAAGCGCTCGAGCAGCTCCTACCGCATATGACGCTCCTAGAAGGGCACGGCGGCACCTACGCGATCGAACGGTCCGGGGTACCCGAGAAGTTCGCCCGTGAGACGCTCATCCTGTTGTGGAAGCTGTTCGGCCCGGGCACGACCAGCGACCTGTATGGCGTGCCAAAGATCCTCGATCGCCTGATTGAATCGCTCTCGGCGATCGAACTGGACCGCCGGCTGCAATGGCTCGACCAGAAAGCCACCCGGTATGAGTGATCCGGAACCGACCCGGACAACCTTCGAAAATGTCGACCCGACGTTGTCGCTCGACGATCAGAAGCGGTTGGTCGTGGATTCGGGCCGCAGACGGCATCTGAGCTGGGGCATGGATTTCGACAGCCGGGCGCTTTCACTCGACCCCCACATTCCCGATCATTGGGAAGAACAGGTGAAGGAACTTCACCGGCAGAACCTGCAAGCGGCGCGCGTCGGCATGATCGAGGAATTCGGTGAGCGCGGCATCGATGCCAAGATCGATAATTTCGTGGCGATCGGGGTCAAGCCATTCTCGGTACTCGCGCATCACAACGCACTGTTTCATCAGGTCCGGCAGGCCTTTGTGATCGGCGCTTACTATCCGGCGCTGGTTGGGGCATGCGCGCTTGGCGAGCGCATCCTCAATCACCTGATGCTGGACATGCGCGGCCACTTCACAGCGACGCCGGAATACAAGAAGGTCTATCGAAAGGATTCCTTCGATGATTGGCGTTTGCCGATCGACACCCTCGAAGCGTGGGGCATTCTGCTACCAGATGCTGTCGTCGAATACCGCGCCCTGATGGGATTGCGTCACCGATCGATACATTTCAACCCGGAGACAACGAACGCCCTGCGAGAAGAAGCACTGGCCGCAATCATCCATGTGCGCAAGATCATCGAACAGCAGTTCGCGAGTCATGCCCTCCGACCCTGGTTCATAGCCAATACGCTCGGTCATGCCTTCATCCGCAAGGACTATGAAAGCCACCCCTACGTTCGCGCGTACTTCCTTCCCAATTGCCCGTTTGTTGGGCCGCTATTTGGCATGGCTCCTGGAAAAGGTGGATGGGAATTTTTCGACCTAGCCGATTACGGCGATGGTGACTGGACGGACGATGAATTCGCGGCCGCGTATAATGATCGGGATCCTGCGCTGGTTGCCGGACCACCGGGCTAGTCCCGAGGCAGACATGATAACGGCGCGGCAAGCTGGGGAGCGGTTGATCGGGCTTCTGGCAGGTGATGACAGGATGCCACTTAAAGCTCGTCGTCACCAAGATCCTTTAGCCGGCCAAACCATGGAAGGAGGCTGCCCAGCGCTTCCTGAAACGGATAGTCCTTGGGTTCGGTTTTCGCGAACTGCACGTCCTGATGAAGGCTGGAGAAGATCCAGCCGACTCTCTCCCCCGACGCGATCTCGACCGTTGCCAGCAGCGATGCCTCGGTCGCGGTTCGCAGCACGTCCTCGAGCTCGGAGATTGTGCAGAATGCGACGGGCAGGCGATCCTCCAGGGAAATGGCATGGGCACTGGCATCGGCGAGTACATGGGCACGCTCAATGATCTGGGGAATTATGGTCGAGCGTCCGGCGAACCATTCATCGAGTGTAAGGATCAAAAGCCTGACGTCATCCGCCACGCGCATCGAAGCTAAGCCGAGCCGGCTGTGTGCGTAAAATCGCCAAAGCTGCATTACGCCCTTGGCGATCTCCTCATATCCACGATCTTCGCCAGGTGCTTCACCGAAGCGGGCGGCAACGCTCATCCGCGATGCTTTGCACTCAATCGCCAGTGAAACAGCGCCGCACTGATCACGCATGAGAATGTCCGGGGTAGCGATCGGTCCCAAGGGCGTGCGATAACTTGACTCCGGGTCAAATTGGACCGCTGGCAACATCTGGGTCAGCAGATCAAGCGCATAGCTCTCAAACTTTCGGCCGACCTCATCTCGAACGGCTCCGCCACCTCCCACGACATCGTAAAACAGTCCGTTGGTTACCCTGTCCATGATCAGGTCCGGCAACGGGGCCATCATCGTTCGCGCGCGATGGCCGACAAGGAGACAGGGATGTTGCCTGAGGATGCTGGGCTTATAGGCGGTCGCGAGGTCCATCGCGCGAAGGTCCGCTGCGTGGGTCCGTGCGACACTGATAGGTCGGGAAATACGCGCGAGCGTCTGCTCCAAGGTGTTTCGGGTGATCCCCCATTCGTGGATCAGGTCCATGTCAGTGGCCGGACGAATGCCGGGCTCCGGATAAAGGACCGAAAGGAGCGAGAACCCCACAAGGGTCATATCGGAGGGGGTAAGATTGGCGGCTTGCTGTAGATAGGCGGCGCACTCGCCCTGCCCATAGATAAACGCGCTCCGATAAAGAGGCGGCAGCCCGACATAACCCCGCTGCCACGGGAACTGTCGAGCACCGATCCTGCCGAGTTCGACCAAGATATTTACATCCTCGCGACGGGCGAGATACTCCGCTCCTTCCATCGAGCGCAGCAGATTGACAAGATCGCCGATCGCGTTCCAGTCTCGACAATCGAAGGTTTGAAAAGTGCTCTTGGGGATCGTGAGGAGTTCGTTCGCAAGCGTCTCGAGCTCCCACGTGTTGATTTCCACTGAGAGCTGACCCGGGAAGGGCCGATATTTCCACTGAGAAGTGACCCATGTTGAACTCACCCCTCCGGCTTGGCGAGCGGG
>NZ_FZOS01000034.1 GCF_900188165.1 Edaphosphingomonas laterariae
GTCGCCACCCGCTACGACAAAAGCAAAAGCTCCTATCTCGGCTTCGTCAGCCTCGCATCAGCATTGCTGTGGCTACCCTTTGTCCACGTGGCCTAACCTGCACCCTTGCTCGTCACCCCGGACTTGTTCCGGGGTCCACCGCTACGCAGGTGACGACGCCAGCGGTTCCAGTCCGAACGACACGGCCAAGTCATTCCATGATGGATTGTTCCGCTCGATCAGATTGCGTTTCCAGTCCCGACGCCAACGTTTGATCTGCTTCTCGCGCAAGATCGCAGCTTCCATTGAGCCGGCATATTCCCAATAGACGAGCATCTTGATGCCATATCGTTTCGTGAAGCCCTCGAAGACGCCTTCGCGATGTTGGACGATGCGGCAAAGAAGGTCGGAGGTGACGCCGATATACAGCGTTCCGTTCATGGCGCTGGCAAGAATATAGACGCAAGGCTGTCGCTCGATCATCAATGGCGATGTGTGCTGCACGGTGGACCCCGGAACAAGTCCGGGGTGACGAGACAAAGATAGTCCGCTTCCCCCGACTTTGCTGTCATCCAGCGGCAGGACCGGGCCTCCGGTTTCCCGACCGTCAGCTTTCCGAGGCCGGACAGGCAGGTATCAGTCATCGAAGGAAAATTCCTGCCTGTCGGGACATGGCGACCATTGCGGTCGTCGTTTACTGAACTTCCACCTTCGTCACCCCGGACTTGTTCCGGGGTCCACCGTGCAGCACACAACACCATTGATGGTCGAGCGGGACAATCGGTCATGGAATGACCTGGCGGTGTCTTTCGGGTTGGAGCCGCTGGCGGCATCGCCTGCGTGGCGGTGGCCCCCGGAACAAGTCCGGGGTGACGAGACAAAGATGGGCCGCTTCCCCGACAAAACGGTCATATGAGCATGCCGTCCGCCTCCTGAAAACCCGACGGCGGTCCATGACTGGAGTTTGCCGTGCCGCCTAGGCTGGCGGTGCGCGCCAGCGATCGAAATGGCCCGGTGGCTGCTTGCGGATGGTGTTGAGCAGGTCGATCATCGGCCCCTGGCTTTCCTGTATGCCGCCTTTGACCGGGCGATCGATGTCCATGATCAGCATCAGCGACATGATGATGAGGGCAAAGAGGAAGCCGGCGGAGATGAACCCGCGGACCGCGACCAGCACATAGCCGAGCACGCCGGCGGTGACGACGATATAGACCACGAGCACCATGAACACTTCGGCCGGCACGCGGACCTGCCGGGCGGCCTTGCGCGACGCATCGAGGTCGATCACCTCGTTCACCGTATCGAGCAGCGAATTGGCGAAGGGCGCGGGCTTCAATCCGTCATAAGCGGCGGCGGTCGCCGACCAGAGATCTTCGAGCATCGCGTCGTTCCTGGTCATCAGCGGCGGAATGGCATCCCGCTGGGCGGAGGCCAGTTCGACGCGATTGGCGGCATAGTCGCGCAGGATGCCGCTGAGGCGGGTGCGATGCGGTTCGTCGAGCAGTTGCGATCTCAGATAGCTGGTGCCGATGGCGTTGGCTTCCTGAAGCACCAGCGCACGACGCGTTTCGAAACGGTCGACGGCGAGCGCGAAGGTGAAGCCGAGGAGGAGCGCGAGGAGACCGAGCACGGCTGAGACGACATAGCCTTCCTGGCCGCCTTCCTCATCCTCGCCATCGCGTTGCCATTGTCGTTCGCGCCACCTGCGAAGCGCGAAGCCGAACAATGCGGCGATCGCCATCGCGCCCAACAGGCAGAGGCCGAGCGCGATGATCGACCTGTCGTCCAGCCACGCCGCCAATGCTTCCATATAGCCCCCCAATTGATCTGTTCAGGCCGGCGACCCACGGTGCCTGTGTGGAATGCCGGCGATCGGGGCGGCCGGCGCCTCCGCTTCAGGCTGCCGAGCACCCGTCCGAATTCATGCGATGACCGCTAGAACCCCAGTTGCAGGAAGACCGACGGGCCCTTGAATTTGTAGGCGAGGCGCCCGGTCCAGCGATCTTTTTCGACATCGACGCGGTAATCGACGTAGCGATACATCACGCCGATGCCGACATTGTCGGTGAAGCGATAGGCCGCGCCGGCCTGTGCGTTGAGCAGCCGGCCGTCATAATCCCCGATCGACAGCGAGAGATAATCGACGCGGGCGTTGAGCGTGACGCCGGGTGTCACCTCGAACGCGGTGAACAGGCCGATGGTGGGCAGCGGCGCCAGCACGTCCTCGCCACGCACCTGGGTGGCGCCGCCGACGCCGCCGACGTTGCCTTCGCCGCGCAACTCGATCTTGAACTTGGTGGCATGGAGGCCGAGCGAGGCGCCAAGTTCGAAATTGTCGTTACGAACGAACGCGTAGCCGAGCGTCAGGCGATAGACGTCGGTGTCGAACTTGGTCGCGATCGATGCGCCGACGGGATAGACGACATCGCGGAAGGTGATGTCGCGTTCGATCGCCCGTTCGCCCTTGCGGGTGAGGGCGTAATATTCGGCGCTGACCGAAAAATTGCCGCCGAGACGGGCACCGACGAAGACCGAGGGCAGCACCTCATTCTTGTCGAGATCGAGATCGGATTCGAGGTCGATATCCGTGCCGATATCCTGGCTGCCGGTGGAGGCGACCCGAACATTGGTGTCGACCCTTGGCCAGTAAGCAGCCGCTTCGATCCAATATTTGTCCTGCAACGCCTGCGCCGCAGCGGGGGAGGCGATCCAGCCGCTGATCAGGATTGCCGTTGCTGCCGTCCACTGGCACGAACCACGCATTCGGTTTCTCCCCAGAAACACTGCCGTCCGGGCTTTTCCCAGGCACGGCCACAACCGGCGAACCTGACGATAGTAATCCAAGTCGGATCGGCCCGGCATCGGGACAAACCCTGAGGATTGTTCTTGTCGGACAGAGCCTTCGGCCAAAAGGGCGGACGTCGCGAATTTCGCGGGCCGGCATGCGGGGTTGAGTGGCCGAGGCGAACGGCGATGGATCGCGGCGATCTGCATCGCGCGGCCGATGGGAAGGCTGGTGTATCGGGGATTTCCCCGATGTGTTGCCCGTCGCGAAAATTCTAAACCGGGGCAAACAACCAGCCGATCATGAGGGTAGCATGGGTGATCAGCAACGGCCCGGCATGGGCGACGAAGAAATGGCGTATGACCAGCTTGTCGGCGACGACATATCGTCCGAACTGTCGTCCAACCGGACGGCCTTGTCGCTGTTCAGGACCGAAATGAGCAGCGATCGGACGCTGATGTCGGTCATCCGCACGTCGCTCTCCCTGATCGGTTTCGGCTTCACCATCTTCTCTTTCTTTCACATGCTGAAGCAGGATTTTCTGGCAGCCAATGTCGCTGAAAATGCGCCGGCGCGGTTTGGCGGCGCTCTGGTCGGGCTGGGGGTCGTCTTGCTGTTGCTCGGCATGATCAACCATGTGCGTTCGGTGCTTCAATTGCGCCATCGCCGCGATCGATTGTTCGAACTTGGCCTGATCCGGCATGTCAGCCGCTTCCGCGTCTCGACGGTGATGATCGTCGCGATCGCGCTGCTGGCGATCGGTCTGCTGGCGATCGTTGCCATCGCCTTCCGCGAAGGGCCGTTCTGAACGCGCGACGGGCGCGCGCTTCCGATGCGGGGGCGGCGGTGTTAGGGGGCTCCACACGTTATCGGACGAGGCCCCATGCCCATGCAGACCATCCGCATCGATCGCCGGTTTCGGGGGCCGCCCACCAGCGGTAATGGCGGCTATGTCGCCGGATTGCTTGGCAATGCCATGGGCGGTGTGCCGTGCATCGTGACGCTCCGTATGCCGCCGCCGCTGGACAGGCCGTTGCAACTGGAATGCGATGGCACCACCGCCAGCCTGATTGATGGCGATGCGCTGGTGGCGTCGGCGGTGGCCGGCGCGGTCGAGCTGGTTGTGCCGCCATCACCGACAATCGAAGATGCCGAGGCGGGCGAGGCGGGTTTCACCGGATTTTGCCATCACATCTTCCCCGGCTGTTTCGTCTGCGGCCCCGAACGGGCCGTGGAGGACGGGCTGCGTATCTTCCCCGGCCGGGTGGATGGGCCGGAGGGTCAGGTTGCGGCGCTGTGGCGGCCGGATGCCGGGTTGGCCGACGGGGACGGGCATGTCCGCCCGGAATTCCTGTGGGCGGCGCTCGATTGTCCGGGCTATTTCGCGGTCGAGAAGCGATCGGGTGCGGCGGTTCTGGGGCGGATGGGCGCCGTCATCCATCGCGCCGTCCGCGCGGGCGAGCCGGTGATCGTGACCGGCTGGCCGATCGCCAGCGACGGCCGCAAGCATCAGGTGGGCACGGCGCTGCACGACGGGAACGGCCAGCGGATCGCGGCGGCGCTGGCGACATGGGTATCGATCCCTCCGCCGCCATCAAAATGAAGTTGATTCATTTTGCTTGATAATTGCCGCTAACAAGGCTTCATATCCGCGACGCCGATGGATCGGCGCCCGGAGAGGATGTGAGGCATGAAGTTCCTGCATTTCGCTTTGCTTGCGGCGGTTCCGCTTGGCCTGAACGCTGGCGTGGCCATGGCGGCGCCGGCCACTGCGGCGGCGCGGCTCAACACCACTATTCCCCTGGAAACGCTGGTCGCCAATCCGGCGGCCAAGGCGATCGTCGATCGGGAGCTTCCGGGGCTGACCAGCCATGGCATGTTCGACACGTTCAAGCGGTTCAGCCTGGACGATCTGAAGCCGATGGCCGGCGGCGAGATCACCGATGCAAAGCTGGCAGCGATCAACACTGCGCTCGCCAAGCTACCCGCGAAATAATCGCGCCGTGACGCCGATCGCGGATGCGCTTCCGCGATCGGCACATTGCGCTCGATCGATTAATCCGGCCCTGCCAGTGGGTTGAAGCGCGTGCCGCTTGTTGCGGCGGTTATGCCTGAAAATCGGCCCGGAAAATGCGTGCCGAACGGCAAGATCGGCTGCCTCTAATCTTGTTAGTGTGCTAACTAATATCGGTGAGTCGCCGTGAATCCGAACGTCGCCTGGCCATGCGGCTGGGCCCGCTTGCGCGCCAATGGCGGCAGGTGGGCGATCAGGTGCTTGCGCGTCTTGGCGTTTCCAATTCGACCGGCTGGTGCTTGATCAATCTCGAACGGCTGGGCGACGAGGCGCGGCAGGCGGACCTTGCGCGGGCGTTGGAAGTGGCCGAGGCGACGCTGGTCCGTACGCTTCACCAGTTGGAGGCGGTGGAACTGGTGGCCCGCCGGCCCGACCCGGACGATGGCCGGGTCAACCGCATCCATCTGACCGACGCCGGCCGCGCGCTTGCCGGCAAGATCGAACATATGCTGGCCGATGCGCGGCATGAACTGCTGTCCGGGATCAGCGATGCGGATCTCGAAGCCACGTTGCGGGTTTGCGATGCGCTGGCCGATGCGCTGGCATCGCGAAGGGGGCTCGGCGCGTGACCCAGAAATATGGCATCGCGGCCGCGCTGTTCTCGCTCAAATGCTTTCTGGCGGCGATGCTGGCGCTCTATGTTTCGCTGCGCATCGGCCTGCCACGTCCTTACTGGTCGCTGACGACCGCCTACATCGTCGCCCAGCCGCTTGCCGCCGCCGTGCTTTCCAAGGCGGTGTTCCGCGTGATTGGCACGATCACCGGGGCGATGATGGCGGTGATCATGGTGCCGCGCCTCGTCAACGCACCCGAATTGCTGACGCTGGCCTTTGCCGGCTGGCTGGGCCTTTGCGTGTTCGTGTCGCTGATGGATCGCACGCCGCGCAGCTATATGTTCGTGCTGGCCGGATACAGTGCGTGCATCATCGGCTTGCCGAGCGTGGGGGCGCCGGAGGAAATCTTCACGATCGCCAGCCTGCGCGTGCAGGAAATCACCATCGGCATCCTGTGCGCCAGCCTTGTCCATGGCGTGCTGTTCCCGAGTTCGGTGACGGACCTGCTGATGCGGCGTGTGGAGGACATTCTGCGCGATGCCGAACGCTGGTCGCACGATTCCCTGGCGCAGGAGCCGGTGCCGACGCTTGCGAAGGAACGGCAGAAGCTGGCGCTCGACATTACCGAGCTTCACCAGCTTTCGACCCATTTGCCGTTCGAGACGAAGCGCATCGCGCCGCGCGTGCGCACGGTGCGGGCGCTGCAGGATCAATTGTCCATGGCCTTGCCGCTGGCGGCGGCGGTCGACGATCGGATGACGGTGCTGGCGCGCGAGGGGACGACGCTGCCGCCCGCGATTGTTGAGCTTGTCGACGATGTGCGCGCCTGGCTGACCGCCATGCCTGCGGACCGGGCCGAGCGCGGTGCGAGCGCCGCGGCGCTCCACGCGCGCTGCGTGGCGCTGGAGCCTGTTGTGACCGGCGACATGGATTGGGCGGACGCGGTGCGGCTGAGCCTGTTGTCGCGACTTGCCGACCTGATCGGCGTGCATCGCGATTGCCGGGATCTGCGCGACCAGATGGAAACCCATTCGCGCCATCCCGTTACGCCCCGCGTGGCGGAACTGATCGAGCATCGCAGCGGACGCGAGATGCATCGCGATTATGCCGGCGCGACCCGTGCGGCGTTGAGCGCCGCGCTGACGATGATCGTCGGCTGCGCGCTGTGGATCGGCAGCGGCTGGGAAGATGGTGCGACGGCGGTGATGCTGGCGGGGGTGTTTCTGGCGTTGTTCGCCAGCGCCGACGATCCTGTCGCCCCGCTCAAGATGTTCATGACCGGGACGATCATCGCGATCCTGATCTGCGGCTTCTATGCCTTTGTCATCCTGCCGCGCGTCGATGGTTTTCCGTTGCTGGCGGCGGTGCTGGCGCCGGCCCTGCTGATCGCGGGTGCCTTCATGGCGGTGCCGCGCCATGCCGCTTTGGCGCTGGCGACGATGATGGGGCTGGCCAATCCCAGCCTGATCGCGGCGCAATATGACAGCGAATTCGCGCCTTATGCGAATGGCAGCCTTGCCCAGTTGCTCGGCATCGTGCTGGCCATCGTGATGGTGCGGCTGCTGCAATCGGCGGGGGCGACGGGTGCGATCCGGCGGACGGTGAAGGCGGGCTGGATGGACATCGCCAGCCGCGCCAATCTGGCGGCGCCGCCTGACGTGCGCGGGTGGATCAACCGCATGCTGGACCGTGCGGCGCTGCTCGCCCCCCGGCTGGCGGCGCAGGGGAATGAACCGGGCAGCCCGGTTTATGATCCGCTGCGCGATCTGCGCACCGGCGTCGCGATCGGCGAACTGCGCCAGTTGCGCATCGATCTGCCGGTGGCGGAGGGCGCGCCGATCACGCCCGTGTTGCGCGACGTAGGGGCCTATTATGCGGCACTCGATCCCGATCAGCCGCGCGGGCCGGAAGCGGGGCTGCTGGCCAAGATCGATCATGCGATGGCCGCCCTGACCGCCAACCCGATGCCGGATGTCAGGCGTAGTGCCGCGCTGGCGCTGGTCAGCCTGCGGCGCGCGCTCTTTCCCGAAGCGCCACCTTATCGGAGGATCGCGGCATGATCGGTGAGATCGCGATCGGTGGCGTTTTTATCCCGACGCTGCTGCTGCTCGGCTTCGCGGCGATGCTGCTGACGGCGGGCGCGGTGCGGATGGTGAGCCTGCTCGGGCTCTATCGCTTCGTCGCCTATCGCGCGCTCGTTGATCTCGCGCTGTTCATTCTCCTCCTCGGCCTTCTTGTCTGGACGGTCGATCGCCTTGGTATGCCCTTATGAACAACAAGTTGCTTGCCGCGCTGACGCGCAGCGCCGCCACCATCCTGATCGTGATCATCGCCATCATCGTCGCGCTGTGGATGTGGAACCATTATGAACGCAGCCCCTGGACGCGCGATGGGCGGGTGCGTGCCGATATCGTGCGGGTGACGCCGGATATTCCGGGCCTGATCACCCAGGTGGCGGTGAGCGACAACCAGATGGTGAAGCCCGGCGACCTTTTGTTCGTGATCGATCGGCCGCGTTATTCGCTGGCCTATGACGAGGCGCGGGCGCGCATCGCCAGCGCGCGGGCGACGCTGGCGCAGGCGCAGCGCGAAGCGCAGCGTGACGTTGCGCTGGGCGATCTCGTGGCGGCGGAAACGCACGAGCAGAACCTGGCGCGGGTGGAGACGGCGCGTGCTTCGCTGGCCGTGGCGGTCGCGGCGCAGGAGGCGGCGGCGCTCAACCTCAAGCGCACCGAGGTCCGCGCGTCGGTGCGCGGTATCGTTACCAATCTCGATCTGCACCCCGGCGATTATGTCGCGGCGGGCCAGCAGGCGATGGCGCTCGTCGATACCGACAGCCTGCGCGTCGAAGGCTATTTCGAAGAGACGAAGCTGCCGCAAATCCGTGTCGGCGCCCCGGTGACGGTGCCGTTCATGGGCGAGGACAAGGAATTGAAGGGCCATGTCGAGAGCATCTCGGCGGGCATCAACGATAGCGGGCGGGCGGATTCACCGAATTTGCTGCCCGATGTCGAACCGACATTTTCGTGGGTGCGCCTGGCCCAGCGTATCCCCGTGCGGGTGAAGCTGACCGACGTGCCCGCCGACGTTCGCCTGATCGTCGGCCGGACGGGCACGGTGACGATCCAGCCGACGAACGAAGAATGACGGTGCGCTCATCTCTGGCGCTGGCGATCGCGGGCGCGCTCGCCGCCTGCTCGACCGCCGGGCCGGATTATCGGCCGCCCGAGCGTTCGGCGGCGACAGCTGCTTCGGCGACGGCGGCCTTCGCGGCGGGCGACGATCACGCCTTCGTGCAGGCCCCGCTGCCCGATCGCTGGTGGCAGCTCTATGAGGATCCGATGCTTGACCGGCTGGTCGAGCAGGCGCTGGCGGCCAATAGCGATCTGCGTGCGGCCGACGCCAATCTGCGCCGGGCGACGGCCGTGGTGCAGGAGGCGGCGGCGGGGCGGACGATCGCCACGATGGCGAGTGGCGGTGTCGATCTCGCCCGCCCTTCGGGGACGGGGCAGGGGCTTCCGGGCACGGTCGGCTATGATCTTGGCCTGTCGGCCACCTATCCGCTCGATCTGAACGGTAAGATCCGCCGGGCGATCGAGGCAGCGCAGGCGGACGCGGAAGCGGTGCAGGCGGCGCGCGATGCCGTGCGGGTCAGCGTCGCAGCGGCCACGGCGCGGGCCTATGTCGGGGTCTGCGCGGCCAATTACGGCCTGTCCGTCAATCGCGAGGTGACGGCGCTGCAGCGCCGGACATTGGATGCGACGCGCAAGCTCCAGCGTGGCGGCCGTGGCACCGCCTTCGATGTCAGCCGCGCGCAGACGGTGGTCGACGAAAGCGAGGCGACCTTGCCCGGTTTCGAGGCGCGGCGGCAGGCGGACCTGTTCCTGCTGGCGACCCTGCTCGGCCGGCCGCCGGCGGATTATCCGCGCGAGGTCGCGGCTTGCGCCAGCCTGCCGTTCATGACCAAGCCCTTGCCGATCGGCGATGGTGCCGGGCTGATCCGCCGCCGCCCGGATATCCGCGCGGCCGAGCGCAGCCTTGCCGCCGATACGGCGCGGATCGGCGTGGCCATGGCGGATCTCTATCCGCAGGTCAGTTTCGGGGGATCGCTGGGTCTTGCCGGGCCGCTGGACAATCTTGGATCAGGATCGGCATTCGGGTTCAGCGTCGGGCCGTTGCTCAGTTGGTCCTTTCCCAACCGCGCGGCCGTCAAGGCGCAGATCGCGCAGGCGGGCGCGCAGGTCGATGCTGATCTGGCGAGCTTCGATACGGTGGTGCTGGGCGCGCTTCGCGAGGCGGAGACAGCCCTTTCGACCTATGCGCGCGATCGCGACAAGGTGACGGCGCTTACCCAGGCGCGGGACAGCGCGGCGCTTTCCGCCGGGCAGGCCGAAAAACTGTTCCGTTTCGGCCGTTCGGGCTTTTTCGATCTGCTCGATGCGCAGCGCAGCCTTGCCACGGCTGAGGCGTCGGTGGTGGCGGCGCGCACCCAATTGGCCCTTGATGAGGTCGACATCTTTCTGGCGCTGGGCGGGGGCTGGCAGGATCGGCCCTGACCCGTTCTTCCGCGAGAGGTGATCGCGGGGCGGGGCTGTGCTATCGTTCCGGCGAGCGCGGGGCCAGGGAGGCTCGGCATGGCGGAACGTCGCCCCGTCAACACATCGACCCATCTTCTGATCGTGGCCATAGCGCTGGCCGCATTGATCGCCATCGCCTTGCTTGGGCGCTGGGGCGGGGCGCGGACGGCAAGTGGCGGTATGACGTCAATTCCGCGCGCGGCGACCATCCCGAACATTGCCGGGCGGTGGAGCGACAGCGACGGCTATGACTATGTGGTCGAGCAACAGGGCGCGACCTTCACTTACGCACAGTCCAAAAAGGGCGTGGCCGTCGGCGGCGGGCGAGGGCGGATCGACGGGCGGCAGTTGCGCTACGACTTCACCGGGGACTGGCAGGCCGTTTGCGAAGGCCACGTCCTGCCGGATAGCCGGACGATCCGCGGCCGATGCGAGGCGGGCAAGACCGCCTGGTCGTTTCAGGCGAAGCGTTAGGGCTTGGGCTTTGCTTTCGGGTGGAGTTGCCGCCAGCGCGCATCGAGCTTCGCGGAGCCGTTCGCGGCGGATATGCGGGCGACGAGCGAAAGACCGCGAATGCGCAATCGGCTGCTGCCGAGAAACTGCCCGTCGAGCGCGTAGCCGAGGTCATAAAGGGCGCGATCCTCGTGCAACGTGCCATCGGCCAGATAACGGGTGACGATCAGGATCGGCAGGCGTTCATCACCGACGCTGCGATCGGGCGCCCCTGTTTCCCGGCGCGCGCGCTTGAGGCCGTCGGCCAGCCAGTCGGCCTCGATCCGGGGATCGCCCGTGGTTTCCACCGGGGCGATGGCGAGCGCGGTGGGCAGGATGATCGTCTGACCCTGGATCGCCTGCGTTTCGCCGAGCGGGGCCAGCGCGATGACGTCGCCTTCGCGATCGGGCGTGCCGCGCAGCGCCAGCGTGGCCGACCGGGTCGACGCCTTTTGCGCGGCGGCGGCCTTGTCCTCCCGCTCGCGCACGCGGTCATTATGCGAATCCCACAGCGTGAGCCCCGAAATCGCCACCGCCGCGACGCCGAGCAATTCGGCGAGCGTCAGCCAGCGCCGCCGCGTCGCGGCCTGCTGTTCCTGCGGGGTGGTCTGTTCGGGCATGAAGGTCTCCGTCGGCGGACGATGGATATGATCGCGCGGGCGCGATTTGCAACGGGGGAAGCGGGGGCGTTAGAGGGGGGCATCCCCCTTTTCGAGAGACGACATGACCGCCACGATCGATCCGTTCCACGCCATCGCCATCAGCCGTCTGGCACATCGGATGGCGGCCGAGGGACGTTCGATCATCCATATGGAGTTCGGGCAGCCATCGACCGGCGCGCCGAAGGCTGCGATCGAGCGGGCGCACCATGTGCTCGACACCGATGGCCTTGGCTATTGGGAAAGCCCGGCGCTGAAGGCACGGATCGCGGCCCTGTATCGCGAGGATTATGACGTCGGCGTCGATCCCGAACAGATCATCCTGTGCTGCGGTGCATCGCCGGCGCTGGTGCTGGGCCTGAGCTGCGTCTTCGCGCCGGGGGCGCGGGTGGCGATCGCGCGGCCGGGCTATGTGGCCTATCGCAATACGCTGAAGGCGCTGCACATGGAGCCTGTGGAAATTCCCTGCGGCGCCGATACCCGCTTTCAGGTGTCGGCGGCCGCGCTGGCGGCGCTCGAACCCGCGCCCGACGGGCTGATCCTCGCAAGCCCCGCCAATCCCACCGGCACGATCATTCCCGAGGCGGAATTGCGCGCGATCGTGGAGGTATGCCGGGCACGCGGCATCCGCATCATCAGCGACGAGATCTATCATGGGCTGAGCTATGGCGAGCCCGCCCATTCGGTGCTGGAGTTCGATGGCGAGGCGCTGATCGTCAACAGCTTTTCCAAATATTTCAGCATGGCGGGATGGCGGCTGGGCTGGCTGGTCGTGCCGCCGGGCCTGATCGACGCGGCGCGGGCGCGGATGGGCAACCTGTTCCTGACGCCGCCGTCGCTCAGCCAGCATGCCGGGCTGGTGGCGATGGATGCGCATGAGGAACTGGAAGGGCATATCGACACCTACCGCCATAATCGCGATCTGCTGCTGGCCGCCTTGCCGGGCATGGGGCTGGACCGGATCGCGCCGCCGGACGGGGCGTTCTATATCTATGCCGATATCGGCCATCTGACCGACGACAGCCTGGCCTTCTGCACGCGGTTGCTGGAAGATACGGGTGTCGCGACCGCGCCGGGCGTGGATTTCGATCCGGTGGAAGGGCACCGCTTCATGCGGCTGAGCTTTGCCGTGTCGACCGATCGGGTGGAGGAGGCGATCGCGCGGTTGTCCGCCTGGTTTGCCGGGCAGAAGACGCTCGCGCCGATGTAAACTAAGCGGCGATGGCCGCATCGCCGCATAATATGTGCGCTTGGCGCAAACTTCCCTGCTGGCGCCGGACACCCATCCGGGCGTAGATTGGACTTGCGTCTAAAAATAGAGGGTGACTGATGACCAAGGGCCTTAGCCATCTGCTCGCGCCGGGCAGGATCGGGACGATGGAGTTGCGCAACCGCATCGCCGTGACGGCGATGGGGGCGAGCCTGGCGGAACCCGACGGCCATATCGGCGAACGCATCCTGCGCTATCACGAGGAACAGGCGAAAGGCGGCGTCGGCCTGATCATCACCGGCGTCGCGGGCGTGGCCTGGCCGGTGGGCGGCAATCAGGTGAACCAGATCGCGATTTCGGACGATCGCTTCCTGCCGGGCCTGACCCGGCTGGCTGAGGCGGTGCACGCCCATGGCGCCAAGATCGCCGCCCAGCTGCACCATGGCGGGCTTGTCGCGATGGAGGACATGCTGGCCGGGCGCCCGGTGTGGACGCCGAGCTTCCCCGAGCCGCCGGCCGGTGACTTCACCGAAGCCTTTCTGCTGGAGGAACTGGCCGAGGCGCCGTTCGGCCGGATCAGGAACGTCGACTTCAAGGTGATGACTCACGACGACATCCAGACCGTCGTCCAGCAATTCGCCGCCGGCGCGATCCGCGCCAAGCAGGCCGGCTTCGATGGCGTCGAAATCCATGGCGGCCACGGCTATCTGCTGTCGGCCTTCATTTCGCCCAAGACCAACAAGCGCACCGACGAATATGGCGGCCCGCTGGAAAATCGCGTGCGTTTCCTGCTGGAGGTGCTGCGCGCGGTGCGCGCCGCCGTCGGGCCGGACTTTGCCGTCTGGTGCAAGCTCGATTCGCGCGAGGAAGGCAAGAAGGGCGGGCTGCAGATCGAGGATGCGATCGAGATCGCCCGGATGGTCGAGGCCGAAGGCGCCGATGCCATCACCGTCACGGCCTATCATGAAACCGGCAAGGCGAAGCTGCATTCGGGATCGCACACGCCGCACGAACCGGGCCTGAACCTGCCTTATGCGGCGCGGATCAAGGCGGCGGTGAACATCCCGATCATCGCGTCGGGCCGGGTGGAACCGGAAGTGGGCGATGCCCATATCGCGGCGGGCAAGGTGGATTTCATCTCGATGGGCCGCAAGCTGCTGGCCGATCCGCATCTGCCCCGCAAGCTGACCGAGGGACGGCCGGACGACGTGCTGCCCTGCATCTATTGCTACACCTGCATCAGCGCCATCTATGTCTGCCAGCCGCTGCGCTGCGCGGTGAACCCGGAAACCGCGTTCGAATATCTGCGCCCGGCGACGCAGGCGGGCGGCAAGCGGGTCGTGGTGATCGGCGGTGGCCCCGGCGGCATGGAAAGCGCGCGCCGGCTGACCGCCATCGGCCATCAGGTGACGCTGATCGAGCAGGGCGACCGGCTGGGTGGCACGCTGCGCTTCGCGTCGCTCGCTTATCCCGCCAATGAGCGCCTGCTGGACTGGCTGCGCCGCGAGGTGGAGAAGGCCAGGGTGGACGTGCGGCTGAACACCCGCGCGACGCCCGATCTGTTGCGATCGCTGAAGCCCGATGCGGTGGTGGTGGCGACTGGCGCGGTGCGCGGGATGCCGCCGATCCCCGGTGGCGATCTGCCCCATGTGCTGAGCGGCGACGACATGCGCAAGCTGGTGCTGGGCGAAAGCTCCGGCGAACTGAAGCGCAAGGTGGGGCTGGGCACGCGCCTGCTGACCAAGGTCGGCGCGGCGACGGGCATGACCGCCAACCTGGATTTCGTGCGCAAGGCGACGCGCCAGTGGATGCCGCTGGGCAAGAATGTCGTAATCGTCGGCGGCGAACTGGTGGGCCTCGAACTCGCCGAGTTCCTGTCCGAACGCGGCCGGACCGTGACCGTCGTGGACGAAGCGCCGCGCTTCGGCGGGGGGCTGACCATCGTGCGCCGCATGCGGCTGCTGGACGAACTGAAGGAACATGGGCTGGGATTGTTCCCGCAGGCGAGCGACATCCGTATCGAGCCGGGTCGCGTGCTGTTTACCGACAAGGCCGGCGCGGATCAGGCGATTGCCGCCGACCATGTGATCGTCGCCAAGGGCGCGACCGGCGATCTTTCGCTGGCCGAGGCGTTGAAGGCGGAAGGCTTCACCGTCCACGAAGTCGGCGATTGCACCGGCGTCGGTTATATCGAAGGGGCGATGCGCGGCGCGGCGCGGGTGGCGAACGAGATTTCCGCCGCCTGATCGCGCCATCGGGGCGTTGCGCCGATTTCGCGTGATCCCCTCCATTTGCAGGGTGCGCGTGCCTGCGGGCACGCCATTCTGTCGCCAGATAGAATGGAGAGGGAACGAGGATGCGCGCAGCATTTTTCCGCGAAGCCGGCAAGCCGCTCGAGATCGGCACCACCGCCGATCCGACGCCCGCGCCCGACGATGTGATCATCGCCGTGCAGCGGGCCGGAATCTGCGGATCGGATCTGCACATCACCCAATATGGCGCAGCACCTTCGGGCACGGTGCTCGGCCATGAATTCGCCGGCGAGATCGTGGCGCTGGGCAGCGCGGTGCAGGGCGAATGGAAGCTGGGCGATCGGGTGACGGCACTGCCCATCCATGCCTGCGGCGAATGCGACGCCTGCGACAAGGATCTGCGCGCGCTGTGCAGCAGCAATGTATTCACCGGAACGGGGCTGGCCCGGCCGGGCGCCTATGCCGAATATGTCGGCGCGCGCGCGTCCACCCTGCAGCGGCTGCCGGCCGGCGTTTCGTTCGAACAGGGCGCGATGGTGGAGCCGCTGGCGGTGGCGCATCACGCGGTTTCGATGGCGCGGATCGAAAAGGGCGCGGCGGTGCTGGTGATCGGCGCCGGCCCGATCGGCGCGGCGGCGACCCTGTTCGCGCGGCTGGCGGGCGCTGGCCATGTCGTCGTTTCCGAACGATCCGACGTCCGCCGCCAGCGCGCGCTGGAAGTGGGCGCGACCGCCGCGATCGACCCGGTGGCGGAAAATCTGGGCGAACGCTTCCGCGCGATCACCGGCCGCGCGCCGGAAGTGGTGCTGGAATGCGTGGGCATGCCGGGGCTGATTCAGGAAGGATTGGCTGTCGCGGGCGTGCGCGCGCGGATCGTGGTGGTGGGCGTCTGTTTCGAGGAGGATCGCTTCCATCCGCTCACCGGGCTGACCAAGGAAGCCAGCATCCATTTCAGCCAATGCTACCATGAACGCGATTTCGAGGCGGTGATCGGCCTGCTGGCAAGCGGCAAGGCCGACGCCCGGCCGCTACACACGCAGACGGTGGGCTTTGCCGAACTGCCGACGGCGTTCGAGGCGCTGCGAACCGCGATGGGCCAGTGCAAGGTGCTGATCGACCCGCGAGGCTAGGCGATGTGGGCAGCTTTGGACTGAAACCGTTGTCGGCGTTTTCTGCCTGATAGCTGGCTGTCAGGATACGCCGACATTTCGGACGCTCGTTCATATACGTCATGCCAGCGAAGGCTGGCATCGCGTTGTGGCTGGTGTAGCGTCGCCGCATGAGCGAGGGTGGCTGGACCTATATCCTTACGAACAAGCCGAACGGCGTTCTCTATATCGGTGTCACCACCGATCTCGCCGCGCGCATGATGCAGCATCGCAGAGGTGCGGGTTCGGCCTTCTGCCGGAAATACGGCCTCGATCGGCTGGTCCTTGTCGAGCCGCATGACAGCATTGTCAAAGCCATCACCCGCGAGAAGGCTTTGAAGGCGTGGCAAAGCGCATGGAAAATACGGTTGATCGACGCGGCCAATCCTCAATGGGATGATCTGTTCGAGCGCATCCTGTAACCGCCAGCGATGCCAGCCTTCGCTGGCATGACGTTTTCGGGTGTGTCCGCTTCCTCAACTTTGCTGTCCTCCACCGGCGGGGCCACGCGTCCGGTTTCCCGATCGTCAGCTTTCCGAGACCGGACAGGCAGGTATCGGCCATCGGCGTAAAATTCCTGACAGTCAGGACACGCCGACATTGCGGACATCACCTTACTCAGCCATCATTTTCGCATGACGCTCTTCCGCATGCCCGCCTTCCTCAAGCAAATGCGTATCGCCAATCAGCGTCACCAATTCTGCAATAATAGTGCTACTCCACTGGTGATCATGGTGGAAATGATCCCGAGCCGTTATGTGCTTAGCCCCGGTGACGAATTGGAAATGACTGTAAACGGGCGGCCTTCCGACGTAGGGCTGTCAGTCATCTTTCATCGCGATTGCGTTCAGATATATGCAGCTTGGGATGTAGATCCAAAAGTGACTATCAACGGCCAACCCGCTGTTTCCGACTGGGACACGCCGGGGCCCGATCTGAGGCCATAAGCCTACGGCGGCTCACCCCGACAAAACCGCCATTTGCTTATCCTGCGGGCTTCCCCAAAACCTGACGGTTGTTTTACCATCGCGCTTGTCCACGCCGTCGAGGCGGGGTCGGCTCACGCTATCGGGTGCGCGGACGGCCCGTTCAGCACTCCACCACATTGACGGCAAGGCCGCCCAGGCTGGTTTCCTTATATTTGGAGCGCATGTCCTCGCCCGTCTGGCGCATGGTTTCGATCACGGCGTCGAGGCTGACGATGTGCCGGCCGTCGCCGTGCATGGCGAGATAGGCGGCGTTGATCGCCTTGATCGCGCCCATCGTGTTGCGTTCGATGCAGGGGATCTGGACGAGCCCGCCGATCGGATCGCAGGTGAGGCCGAGATTATGTTCCATGCCGATTTCGGCGGCATTTTCGATCTGGGCGTTGGTGGCGCCCAATGCGGCGGCGAGACCGGCGGCTGCCATCGAGCAGGCGACGCCGACCTCGCCCTGACAGCCCATTTCCGCCGCTGAGATGGATGCGCGCTTCTTGTAGAGGAAGCCGATGGCGGCGGCGGTGGTGAGGAACAGGCGGCTGCCCGCCGGCGTGGGCGTGGCGGTGAACACCTCATAATATTTGAGGACGGCGGGGATCACGCCGGCGGCGCCATTGGTGGGCGCGGTGACGACGCGGCCGCCGGCGGCATTTTCCTCGTTCACGGCCAGCGCCCACAGGCTGACCCATTCGAACACGGCCGAAGGATCGCTGCGCGGGCCGCGCGCGACGAGGCGGGCGTGCATATCCCTGGCGCGCCGGCGGACATGCAGACCACCGGGCAACATGCCTTCGGCCGCGATGCCGCGCGTAATGCAGCCGAGCATCGCTGCCCGCACGGCATCGAGGAAGCCGGCGGTCTCCGCCTCCGGCCGCCAGGCGAGCTCGTTCCTCGCGACGATTTCCCCCACCGACATTCCGGTGGCTTCGCCGATCGCGAGCAGCTCTGCCGCCGATGAGAAGGGATGGGGCAGGGTGAAGTTGATGCGGGCGGGCTCCGCGCCCTCGCGGCAGATTGCGCCGCCGCCGATCGAGAACCACGTCGCCTGGTGCGAACCACCGTCGGCGTAGGTGGCGGTGAAGCGCATCGCATTGGCGTGGCCGGCAAGAAACTGGCCGCGCCGGAAAAGAAGGTGGCTGGCTTCGTCGAAGGCAATGTCGATTTGCCCGGCGAGCGCGATACGGCCGCTTTCGCGGATTTCGGCCAGCAGCGCGGGGATCGCATCGGGATCCACCGTTTCGGGCTGGTGGCCGGCAAGGCCCAGCAGGATCGCCATGTCGGTGGCATGGCCGATGCCCGTCAGCGCCAGCGATCCGAACAGTTCGCACTGGACCGAGGCAACCGTGCCGCGCTCCACCGCATCGGCAGCGAAGGCAAAGGCGGCGCGCATCGGGCCAACCGTGTGCGAACTCGACGGGCCGATGCCGATCGTGAACAATTCGGTCAGGCTGATGGCGCGGGTGGCATCGGGGCGGGTGGTTCCGGGGGCGGCATCGGCCAACGAATTGGCGGCCTCCGGGGCGGCGGCGGTGTCGATATCGGGGGGCAGCATGTCTCTGTTCTGGTTCAGGCGATCCTCTTCGCCTGCTCTAGCCCGTTTCGGTGGGCACGTCCCGATTGAAATGCTTGGCCGTTCAGAAAATGACGATGGCCGCGCGAATGGCGAGCAGGATCAGCAGCAGCGAGCCTGCCATGAACAGGCCGAAGCGTGCTGGAATGTGATTGATGGTCGCCTGGACGAGGCTGTGGGTTACGCGCAGGCCGACATAGCCCCAGGCGAGCGCGGCGTTGAGGCCATCCGCCGGCGCGACGATCGCCAGCGTGATCGCGACGGCATAGAACAGCGTCGGCTGTTCCATCAGATGATTATGATTGTCGGCTTTCCATTGTACGCTGGCCGGCAGGCGATCGATGAATTCGGCCTTGGGGCGCGTGGGATCATAGGTGAGCTTGAGCCGCACCATTGCGGGCAGGCGCGTGGCATAGAGCCATGCCCACATCACCATCGACCAGAGAATGAGCGCCACCACGGGCGCGAGCATCGGATAAGACAAAGGCACCTCCGTCGCTGGCAGGACGGAGGTGCCTTGTCATTGTAATCGGGTCAAGATCAGCCGAAGATGCGGCCCCAAGCGCGCTTGGCGCGGTTCTTCCAGTGGCCACGGTGATAGGCGTCCGACGCGAGCAGCGGCATGACCGAGCCGGCTTCGGCGAAGACCATCTGTTCGATGCCGGTGTTGACCTTGCCCCAGCTCGCCGCTTCCTGCAGCGTCGAGGACGAGCAGGCGCCGTCGCGGACGTCGGCGACGGTGATCTGGATCGCGTACTTGTGCACTTCGACATCCTCGTGGCCGAGGATTTCGGCGCAGACCACGGTGTCCTGGATGAAGTTCTTCGGCACGCCGCCGCCGATCATCAGCAGGCCCGTGGTGCCGGCCTGGATCTTGATGTCGGTCAGTTCGCGGAAGTCCGCGATGGCGTCGATCGTCATATAGGGCTTGCCGGCCTTCATCTGATCGACCTGGTGCTTGACGAGGCCGAAGCCGGCCGAGCTGTCGACGAATGCCGGGCAGAAGATCGGCACGTCATGCTCGTAGGCGAGCTTGACGAGGCTGTTTTCCTTCTTGCCGTTTTCGACGAGATACTTGCCCATTTCACGGATGAAGGCGCGCGACGAATAGGCCTTCGGTTCCAGGTTGTTCGCGATCTTGTTGATCGTGAAATCGCAGTCCTGAAGCTGCTCTTCGTCGATATAGGTGTCGTAGATGCGGTCGATGTAGAGCGAGCGCAGCGTGTCATCATCCGGCACTTCGAGCGCCTGATAATGCTTGTGGCCGAGGCCTTCGAAGAAATCCATGTCGACGATGGTGGCGCCGGTGGCGACGATCACGTCGACCATGTTGTTGCGCACCAGATCCGCATAGAGATCCATGCAGCCGCCCGCCGAGGTGGAACCGGCGATCACCAGCACCACCGTGCAATCCTTGTCGGCCAGCATCTGGTTGTAGATGCTGGTCGCGCGGCCGAGATCGCGGCTGGTGAAGCTCATCTTCGCCATCGCATCGACGATGGGGCGCGCATCGAAGCTCTTGATGTCGATATGTTCGACGACGGTGGAAAGCAGCTCCGCCTTGCGCGTGTCGTTGATGGGTGCATCGGTCATGGGGGTCTCCGCAAATGCAAAACCTGCCGTCACCCGCGCCTTGCGGCGCGAGAGACGGCATTCATGTTGAAAATCGCTTACAGCGTGATGACGTTCGACGAAACCGGCTGTTCCATGGTGCCGCGATAGAGGCTGGCCATGGGTTCGTCCTCGACGATCACCGCTTCGCCGGCGGTGAAGCCGTTGAAGCCGGTGCGCATCGCGCAGCCATAGGCGCCGAGCATGCCGATTTCGATATAATCGCCGGCGGCGATATCGGCGGGCAGCATGAACGGGCCGGCCATGCGATCCATGTCGTCGCAGGTGGGGCCATAGAAGCTGAACGCCATGTCCTTCGCGTCCGACCCGCCGTCGCGGATCAGATCGGTCGGGAAGCGCCAGCCGACATGGGCGGCATCGAACAGCGCGCCATAGGCGCCGTCGTTGATGTACAGTTCTTCGCCCCGGCGCTTTTCGACGCGGACCAGCAAGCTCGCATATTCGGCGCAGAGCGCGCGGCCGGGTTCGCACCACAGCTCGGCCGAATAGCTGACCGGCAGGCTTTCGAACGCCTCGTGGATCGCGGCGAAATAGGCCTCGAGCGGCGGCGGTTCCATGCCGGGATAGACCGACGGGAAGCCCCCGCCGACATCGACGACATCGACCGTGACGCCCGCTTCGACGATGGCGGCGCGAACGCGCTCCATCGCCTGCGTGTAGGCGGCCGGCGTCATCGCCTGGCTGCCGACGTGGAAGCAGATGCCGAGCGCATCAGCCGCCTGGCGGGCCGCCATCAGCACCGGCGCGGCTTCCGCCGCTTCGACGCCGAACTTGGACGCAAGGCTGAGCTTCGAATGATCCGACGACACGCGCAGGCGAACGCACAGGGTGAGATCCCGCGCGCCATGGGTGGCGCGGACGATCTTCTCCAGCTCCTCGACCGTATCGAGCGAGAAGGTGCGGACGCCGTGGGTGAAATAGGCTTCCGCGATCGCTTCTTCGGCCTTCACCGGATGCATGAAGCAGAGCGTGGCTTCCGGCAGCGTGCGTGCAACCAGACGAACCTCGGCGATCGAGGCCACGTCGAAATGCGTGACGCCGCCTTCCCACAACACCTGTAACAGATCGGGAGACGGATTTGCCTTCACCGCATACATCGGCTTGCCCGGAAACTTCTCGACGAAGAAGCGGGCGGCCCGACGGGCGGCGTGCGGACGAAGCAGGGTAACCGGCTGGGCCGGACGGAGCTTCGCGATGGCGGCGGCACCCGAAACGGTGCCAGAATGGGCGGCAGCTAGCCCCAGCGCGCTATGGTGCTCGTGCAACTCAAGGGACCTCCAATGCCACGGCCGAAGCCACGGTCTTCAGTTTCGAAAATCACTGCCTTGCGGTGGAAGTCCCATGGGGCAGCGGAGGCGCTACATAAGGTCGGTGCAGGTAGCTGTAAAGTTTCAATCGGATGAAATGAACGAAGCCGGAGGCGCGTCGTTTCTCCATTCGCCGCAACATGGCTTTTGAGGCCGGTTTTGGTGGATCGGCGCGGATGCGATTTTCAGGCAGGCGACCGTGCCGGCGGCAAAACGAATCGGGCGGTGCGGAGCTCGACTCGCGGCGCGCGGTTTTGCTGTCGTGATTTCGGAGGCGCAGTGATTCCATCCGCGTCGAAATCGCTCTAAGCGCGGGCCATGCAGAGCATATTCGAGGGCATTGCGGGAATCGCCCCCGCCATCGCGATGTTGGCGATCTTCGCGCTGATAGCGGGGGGCGTGTATCTGATTCGCACGCGCCGCGACCGCCGCAAGGGCGTGCTGATGCTGGTCGCGGCGGCGGTGTTCTTCGGCAACGTCCTGTTGTGGACGTTGCCGGCCTGAACAGGATCAGCGGTCGGTGGCGAGCCGCATGTCCAGATAATCGTCCACCGACTTCATGAGCTGCGGCATTTCGTGCTCGAAGAAGTGGTTGGCACCGGGAATGGTGTCGTGGTGGATGGTGATGTGGCGCTGGGTGCGCAGCTTATCGACCAGCTTCTGCACCGCGCTGGGCGTCACCACCTCGTCCGAATCGCCCTGGATGATGATGCCCGAGGACGGGCAGGGGGCGAGGAAGGTGAAATCATACATGTTCGCCGGCGGGGCGATCGAGATGAAGCCCTTGATTTCCGGCCGCCGCATCAGAAGCTGCATGCCGATCCACGCGCCGAAGCTGAAGCCCGCGATCCACGTCGTCTGCGCTTCCGGGTGGATCGACTGGACCCAATCGAGCGCCGAAGCGGCATCCGAAAGCTCGCCAATGCCGTTATCGAACGTGCCCTGCGACTTGCCGACCCCGCGGAAGTTGAAGCGCAGCGTCGCGAAGCCGCGCTTCACGAAGGTCTGGTAGAGATTCTGCACGATGCGATTGTTCATCGTGCCGCCGCCCTGGGGGTGCGGATGCAGGATCAGCGCGACGGGCGCGCGGGGGCGGGGACCAGGATTGAAGCGGCCTTCGAGGCGGCCTTCGGGTCCGGGAAAGATGACTTCGGGCATCGGCACCTGCTGAAACTATGATGTGATCCGCGCGACGAGGGATGCGCGGCGAGTTGCAGGCCTATATAGAAGGCGGGTTACAGCGCGCAATCTTGTCGGAGCATCGTTCCCCCTTGGCCCGTATCTATTTGGATCATGCCGCGACCACGCCGTTGCTTCCTCAGGCGCGCGACGCGATGGCGGAGGCGTTGAGGAACTGGGCAAACCCGTCCTCGCCACACACCGAAGGCCGCGCCGCACGCGCCATGCTGGAAGATGCCCGCGCGCGGGTGAAAGCGGCGCTTGGCTGGTCGGGCGAACTGATTTTCACCAGCGGCGCCAGCGAGGCGCTGGCGATCGCGCTGCTCCGCGCCAAGGCTGACGATGTGAAGGCATCGGCGGTGGAACATGATGCGGTGCGCCGGATCGTGGGCGATGGCCGCCTGCCGGTGGGCGCGGACGGGCTGGTCCAGCCGCTGGTCGATGGCGGGCGGATGCTGTTCGCCATCCAGCACGCCAATAACGAAACCGGCGTGCTGCAGGATTGCGGGCGGATCGCCCGGCGGGTGAAGGAACTGGGTGGGCTGTGGCTGGCGGATTGCGCGCAGACCGCCGGCAAGATCGCCTTGCCCGAGGAGGCGGACTTCATCGCCGTTTCGGCGCACAAGCTGGGCGGGCCGCCCGGCGTCGGCGCGCTGCTGGTGCGCGATCTGGCGACGCTGGATGCCCCGGGCGGGCAGGAAAAGGGCTATCGCCCCGGCACCGAAAACCTGCCGGGCGCGATGGCCTTCGCCGCCGCGCTGGAAGCGCGCCGCGAATGGCTGGGCCGTGCGGCGGAACTGCGCGACCATCTGGAAAAGGCGCTGGCGGCGGCGGGCGGCGTGGTGGTGGCGGGCAATGGCCAGCGCATCCCGACAATCGGTGCCTATCGGATGCCGGGGGTGCCGGCGGCGGCGCAGCTTATCCGCTTCGATCTGGCCGGGATCGCGGTTTCGGCGGGCAGCGCCTGTTCGTCGGGCAGCGTGAAGCCGAGCCATGTGCTGATGGCGATGGGCTGGCCCGAGGACGAAGCGCGTGAGGTGATCCGCGTGAGCTTTGGCTCTTCGACGACGCGCGCCGAGATCTATGAATTCATCCGGGTCTGGACCGCGATGGCGGCGGATGCGGGGCAACGCGCGGCATGATCTATCTCGATTATCAGGCGACCACGCCGCTGGCGCCGGAAGCGCGGGACGCGATGCTGCGCTGGCTGGATGGACGCGCGGCCAACCCGCATTCGCCGCATCGCGCCGGGCGGGAAGCGGCCGCCGCGGTGGAACTGGCGCGCGAACAGGTGGCCGCTCCGCTGGGTGCCGGGCGCCTGATCTTCGCGAGCGGCGCGACCGAGGCCGCCAACACCGCCATTCAGGGCGTGATGCAGTCCAGCGATCGCCGCCGGCTGGTGACGATCGCCACGGAACATGCCTGCGTGCTCGATACCGCCGCTGCGATGGGCGGCGATGGTGCCGAGGTGGTGATCCTGCCGGTCGGGCCCGATGGCCTCGTCGACATGGCAGCGGCCGAAGCCGCGATCGACAGCCGCTGCGCGCTGGTTTCGGTGATGCACGTCAATAACGAGATCGGCGTCGTTCAGCCGATCGAGGCGCTGGCTTCGCTCGCCCGCAAGGCGGGGGCGCCGCTGCATCTGGATGCGGCCCAGGGCTATGGCAAACTGCCGATCCCGCGTGGCGCGGCGGATTTCATCTCGATTTCCGCGCACAAGATCTACGGGCCGATCGGCATCGGCGCCTTGTGGATGGCGGACGGGCGCAGCCTGCCGGGCCTGCTGCATGGCGGGGGGCAGGAAGCGGGCATAAGATCGGGCACGATCAGCCCTGCGCTCGCCGCTGGTTTCGGCGCCGCCGCCGCGCTGGCCTTTGCGCGGATGGATGAGGACAAGGCGCATGTCGAAAGGCTTGCGCGCCAGCTGCGGGCGAGCTTGCCGGACTGGACGTGGAACGGGGCCGAACAGCCGCGCTGGCCGGGCAATGCGAACCTGCGCCACCAGGGCGTGGAAGCGGCCCGGCTGATTTCGGAACTGCGCGGGCTGGCCTTTTCGGCGGGTTCGGCCTGTGCCAGCGGATCGGGCCGGCCAAGCCATGTGCTGAAGGCGATCGGCCTCAGCGATGCCGAGGCGCGGGCGAGCATACGGCTCGGCTTCGGGCGCTACACCACGGCGGACGAAATCACACAGGCGACGGCGATGATCCGCGAGGCGGCGGCGCGGCAGATGGAGTGGGCGGCGTGACGCGGGTGCGGTTCGTTTCGGCCGATGGTCGGCAGGTGGACGAGGTGGAGGCGCCGGCCGGATCGCGCCTGCTGGACGTTGCGCAGGCCAATGGCCAGCCGCTCGAAGGCACGTGCGAGGGGCAGATGGCCTGTTCGACCTGCCATGTCATTGTCGACCGCGATGATTTCCAGAAGCTGCCGGAAGCGAGCGAGATGGAGGAGGATCTGCTGGATCTCGCCGCCAGCGTGACGCGCTTTTCGCGACTGGCCTGTCAGATCTACCTGCCCGAAGGGGTGGACGAGTTGACGGTGCGCATCCCCGGTGAAGCGCACAATATGCAGGGCCGCTGACCATGGGGGTGCGGGCGTCGATCGCGACGGCCGCCTTGCTTGGGCTGACGGCCTGTTCGGGCAGCCCGCCGGTGCGGACGCTGGCCTGCGCCGATGCGCGCGCGCCGGAAGTCCACACATCCCCCGACGGCCGTACGGCGACGGCCCAGCTCAAGGTTCTGACCTACAATATCGAAGGATTGGGCTGGCCGGCGCGGAGCGGGCGTGGCGACGATCTGCGCGCGATTGGCGAGCGGCTTGCAGCGATGCGCTTGGCCGGGACGGCGCCCGATATCGTGCTGTTCCAGGAAATGTTCAGCGGGGCGGCCAAGGCGGCGGTGGCGAACAGCGGCTATCCGGCCATCAGCCACGGCCCGCGAAGGACGACCACATCGCCCGATCCGCTGCCGCCCAAGCTGCCGGGCAAGGCGAAGATCAGCCGGGGCGAGATCGGCATCCATTTCGAAGGCAGCGGGCTTGCCGTCGCGTCCGAATATCCGATCGTCCAGATGCAGGTGCGGCCTTATGGCAAGCGGGCGTGCGCGGGGATCGATTGCCTGGCCAACAAGGGCATCGCGCTTGCCCGGATCGCGCTGCCGGGCGTGCCGGGGGCGATCGACGTCTATGGCACGCACATGAATTCGCGTGGGGCATCGAACGCGCCGGCGGAACGCAACCTCGCCGCGCATGAGCGCCAGTCGCTGGCCGTCGCGCAGTTCCTTGCCGAGACGAACGATGATGCCAATCCGCTGATTTTCGGTGGTGACTTTAACATGCGTCATGCGGAGGATCGGTTCACGACATTCGCCCGCTATCAGCCGCTGCAACTCGTGCATCGCGTATGCGCGGAACCCGCCAATGGCTGCGAAGTCCGCATGTCTTGGGATGGCGACGAGCCATGGATGAACACGCAGGATCTGCAATTCTACTGGCCGGGCGACGCGGTCGCCATTCGTCCGGTCAGCGTCGAGGCGATGTTCGACGGCGGGGAGAGCGGCCCCGAACTTTCGGATCATGACGGGTTTCTCGTTAC
This sequence comes from Edaphosphingomonas laterariae, assembly GCF_900188165.1. Classification (GTDB taxonomy): domain Bacteria; phylum Pseudomonadota; class Alphaproteobacteria; order Sphingomonadales; family Sphingomonadaceae; genus Sphingomonas_E; species Sphingomonas_E laterariae. The sequence goes on from NZ_FZOS01000034.1 coordinate 25,988, forward strand.
TTACGAGCTGAGCTGGCCGACGGCATCGACCCTTGCGCCGACCTGTCCGTTACCCGCAGGCGGGCGCTTGCGTTAATCCGCGCATTCGCCCATATGCGCCCCGGGAGTCGGGCGGACGGAACCGTCGCCAACCCGGTCAGGTCCGGAAGGAAGCAGCCGCAACGATTTCGTTCCGGGTCGTTCCGGCTCCCACCTCACCCCAGCATCGCGATCGAGGACCGCCCGCACAGGCAGGCGGCCACGCATGGATTTATTGCCCGCCGGTGGCGATGAATTCTCCAATGCGCTGTTCGAGCACGGGCAATGGAACACCGCCGAGCGCCAATATGGCATCGTGGAAGCGGCGCTGGTCGAATCGTTCGCCCAGCTTGTCTTCGGCCTCCTTGCGCAGGCGGCGGATCGTCATTTCGCCCAGCTTGTAGGCGAGCGCCTGGCCCGGCCAGCTGATGTAGCGATCGACCTCGGTCGTCACCTCATGTTCGGACAGCGCGGTATGATCGCGCAGATAGGCGATTGCCTGATCGCGGCTCCATCCCTTGGAATGGACGCCGGTGTCGATGACGAGGCGGGCGGCCCGCCACATTTCGTAGGAGAGCTGGCCGAACTCCTCATAAGGCGTTTCATAGATGCCGAGCTGGCCACCGAGCCATTCGGTATAGAGCCCCCAGCCTTCGCCATAGCCCGAGAAATAGGTTTCGCGGCGGAAATCCGGCCGGGCCGGGGCCTCGAGCGCGAGCGCGGCCTGGAAACTGTGGCCGGGCGCGCATTCGTGAAGCGTGAGCGCCGGGATATTGTAAAGCGGCCGCGACGGCAGGTCATAAGTGTTCATCCAGCAGGCTTCGAGCCCGCCGCGCCCCGCCGTCCAGAATGGCGCGATCGCATCGGGCACGGGCAGGATGGTGAAGCGGTAGCGCGGCAGCAGGCTGAACGCGTCCTTCAGCTTGCCGTCCATCTTCTTGGCGACATAGGCCGAGTAAGAGAGAAGTTCGCGGGGGCTTTTGGCGATGAACTGCGGATCGGTGCGGAGAAACTTGAGGAACTCAGCAAAGCTGCCCTTGAAGCCGCTCTTGGCCATCACGGCCTTCATCTCGCTTTCGATCCGGGCGACTTCGCCGAGGCCGATCTGGTGGATCTGCGCTGCGGTGAGATCGAGCGTCGTATATTCACGGATTTGCGCGGCATAATAGGCCTTGCCGTCGGGCATCGCTTCGGCCGCGAGCGTGCTGCGCGCCTGCGGCATATATTCGTCGCGCATGAAGCTGAGGAGGCGCGCATAGGCCGGGATCACGGCCTTGGCGAGCGCGGCTTCGCCATCGGCGCGGAGCGCGTCGCGCGTTGTCGCCGGGATGGTTTCGGGCATCTGGGCGAACGGGACCATGAACGGGTTTGTCGTCAGGTCGGGCGAGGTGAAGGAGGCGATCGACGTGTCGCGGCCGGGCAGCGTCGCGCGTGGCACGCTGAAACCGCGCTTCACCCCGGCACGCATATTGGCGATCTGCTCGTCAAAATAGCGCGGCACATCGCGCATCCGCCCGATGTAGCGGCGATATTCATCTGCGGTGCGGAAGCCCCGGCTGGGCGCGAGGTGCGCCCAGAAGCTGGAATCGCTGTTGAAGGGCATTTCATAGCCCCGGAACTTCACGTCGTTGGCGAATGCCTCGATGCTCGTGCGGAACACGGCATAGTTGATCCGCTCCTCCGCCGAGAGTGCTTGAGGACTGATCCGATCGAGCCGAGCCAGTACATCGGTCCAGTAAGCGAGGCGCGCGCGCTGACTGGTCGGATCGACACGGGGCAGGTGATCCGCGGTCGCGTTCCACCCGCTTTCGTCCTTGACCATCGCGAACTGGTCCATCCGCCAGGCCCATTCGGCGTCGTAAATGGCCTTGAGCTGAGTATCGGCGGCCGCATCGCGCGATTCTGGCGGCGATGACTGAGCGAATGCGAGAGAATTGGGGCAGGCGGTGGCGACAAGGGCAGACAGGAAAGCGGCGCGGATCATGCCGACGAACTCCGAATATGGAATATTTGTCATCGTTCTAGCTTAAAATGGCTGCGCTCCAAGAGCGTGATTCTGTCTTTGCGAAGCGGGTTTTCGGCTGCAACCGAATCGTTCCGCGACGGGGCCAATATCGGCGTTATTGGCCGATTTTTGCAGGTAATCGGACGGATTATCTCGATGCCTCGGGTTCCAATGTGAACTGCTGAATTGGCCTCATTTCGTCGCCGTGTCGCGTCGCCCTGCCGAGAAACGTCGTTAAAATAGGATGAAATGCGCCGGGGGCGCTCGCCTTTAACGAGTCTTTATGACGTGGGCCCGCATCCATTGTGTTCCTGGCGAGTGGGGGCGCCGCCTGGTGAAGGTATTATTATAATATGAGCAGCGTTGCAGCCCAGGGTGGCAATAAGTCGCGAAAGCGGATGGCGTGGGGTGTCTCAATCCTTTGCGTATCCAGCATTGCATCCGCCGCAACACTGATGTTGTCGAGCAGCGGTGGCGTCACAAAACTTCCGCCGCCTAAGCAAATACTTAAAAATGGCACGTCGACCACGCCGACGCCTACTCCGACACCCACGCCAACGCCGACCCCATCACCGACAGGCGCGCCATTGGGCGTTAATCTGGCGCAGGCGAACTATTATACGGGCGATCGCGCGCTGATGAATTTGGCGCAGGGTGGTGGCTGGGCGAGCCAGCGGCCGGGTTCAGGCTGGCAGCCCTTTGCCGCCGAGCAGCTCGACGGGCTGGGCAATGTGAAGTCGCTGTTGACCGGCGAAACGGCGAACATTCCGCTGGTGCCGCCCGAGGGGGTTTTCGGGACGAGCCCGACGCGGGTGCGTTGCACCTGGGCGGGCACGGGCACGTTGACGGCGGGTGGCGCGCTGAGCGGGCTGACGCGCGCGGCGAACAGCCTGGAATTTGACTGGACGCCGGCGGGCGGGCCCAAGACGCTGGCCGTGTGGATCACGATGTCGCGGACCGATGTGGCCGATCCAGTGCGGCAGCTCGATTGCCGCGAGAAGACGGCGTCGGCGACGGCGCGCTTCTCGCCCGCTTTCCTGGCGTC
>NZ_FZOS01000062.1 GCF_900188165.1 Edaphosphingomonas laterariae
ATGCTGATCGAGCAGCGCTTTCAACGCGGCCTCCGCTTCAGCCCGCGTACCACCGGCATGCGGGAGCAAGGTAAGTTTGAGACCCTTACGATCCACCGCCTCCACTTTCAGCAATGGTTTCCCCCCTTCGGACACGATCGTTTCCGGCTTTCCTGACTTCTTGGGGGATCCTGACCTCTTGGGGGGATCGGCGGCCAGAGCGAGCGCGCGTATGATATCGGGGACCGGCATCGGTGCTGCGCGATCGGACTGCACCTGAGCGAGACGTCCCGCCTCGGCGAACACACGCTGCCGCCGATCCTCCGGTTTCAAGAGAGGCTTGATCGCGGTGACATGCTTGATCCTGAGATCCTGCGGAAGGGCGAAGGCCGCCATCAGTTCCGCCGGCAGCCGGGCAAGGTCGAGATAGCGGCTGAGCCAGCTTTCCGTGACATTGATCCGCTCGGCCATCACCTTCTGGCGCCCCTCATAATAGGCGTCGAGCGCGCGCAGATAGTCGCGCGCGCGCTCCAGATCGGTGAGATCGTCGCGCGCCCGATTCTCGAGGTCAGCGAGACGGAAGGCCTCCTCGTCGGTAAGGCTACGGATATCGACGAGAAAGCGGAAATCCGGATAGTTGTGGGCGCGCAGCCAACTGATCGTCCAATGCCGGCGCGCGCCGCAAATCACCTCGAAATCGAAGGCAGGATCGTCCTTCACGCGGCGAACGATGGCGGGCATTTCTTGCTTGCCCTGCGCCTTGATGCTCTCGATGAGGTCGGCGCACCGCTCCTCATTGAGGAGCGCATATTCGCGGTTATGCCCCGCCCACATTCGGCAGCGCGCGGGAGCGACAAGCTCATGGGTGCGCGAGACGACGCTGCCCGTCGCCAATTCGGCAAGCCGGCTTTCCCGGCCCGCCAGCACGCTCGCACCGATGCCAGGGCGCCGCGCCGCTGGGGCTTGCGCCCCCGGGTCGATTCCGGCGACCAGATCAGCCGCGAAGTTGGCGTTCTTCTTGCTCATCATCCACCCCTTCTACCCGGAATTGCACCGGTGCAATTTTGCTCGCATCAGGCGAGTCCCTCCTTGCGAAGCCGCGTCAAATGGCTCGGCCACATCGACCGAATGTCGACCTCAATTTCACTGTTCACGCCATCAAGATAGGCAAGGCAGCGGTTGCGCACCGTCGAACTGGTGACCGGGCCGTCCAGCTCGTAGACGGTCATCAGCCGCGCCGTTGCATTGTCGATTTCGGCCGAATCCTTGAGCGGCGTACGGACGATCGCGTGACCGAAAAGGGTCCGCATCAGGTTCAGCAGTTCCTTCTGCATCGACTTATTCTCATCGACCTTGGACGCCACAAAGCGCAGGAACTGCAGCGACGGCGCCAAGCCGCGATCGGCCAGCGTCTCTATGGTCTCATCGAGCATGGCGAGGAAGGCCGCCGTCGACGAGAAGTCCATCACCGTCGGCGGAACCGGCACCACCAGCGCATTGGCCGCGCGCAGCACCGAAAGCGAGATCGCGCCGAGCGCCGGAGGCGGATCGAGAACCACCACATCGAACCGATCGGCAATGCTCGCGATGCCTTGCGCCATGCGGTCGATCAGGTTCCCCTGCCCCCGCGCCATGCGCGCTGCGATTTCATATTCCGACTGGAACAGCCGCAGATTGGCCGGAACAAGCTCAAGGCCGTCGAAGTGGGTCTTGCGCAGGGCATAGTCGAGCGACTCCATGTCGTCGTGCCGCAGGAATGGATAGAGCGTGTCCTCCTCGGTCAGGTCGAGGTCGGGCACATAGCCGAATAGCGTGGTTGCCGACGCTTGGCTGTCGCAATCGATGAGAGCCACCCGGTAGCCCTTGATCGCGAGATATTGGGCCAGGTGCACCGAAAGAGTCGATTTCCCCACCCCGCCCTTGAAGTTCTGCACCGCGATAACGCAGCAGGGATCGGTTGCGGCCCGCCAGGGCCGGGTGCCGAACAGTCCGCGCATGTCGTTGAGCTGCGCCAGGGTATAGCCGACACGCCGATTATTCTCGGTTCGCGGAGGCGGCGGCAAGCGGCCGTCCTTCTCGGCCTCGCGAATGGCCGCCGCGGTTCGGCCGACCAGTTCCGCGGCCTTGCCAATCGGGAACGTCGGCTCGCGCCGCTCGTCCGCCCGGGCACTCCGCGCGGAGTCGCGGAGCCGCTCGAGGACAGAGCTGGTCCGTTGTGCGAGCGTCGAGACGGACAGCAGGTCCTGCGTGCCCTCAATGTCGAGTGATGCAGCCAAGAGAGGCCCCCTTGCGAAACTAGAGGGGGCATAGCTCAATTTGCACTTTTAGGTCAATCGAAGGCTGATTTTCGCAATTCGGCCCAGCCCGAAGGGCGAAACTTGCCCAATCTGCGCCGCAGACCTTTTGCGCCCCCTCGCAACCTGACTCCTTGGGGGCAGTTCACCCCGAAATTGCACCGGTGCAATTTCGGCTCAGGGGCGCCCGCGTCGTGCCAGGAAACTCTCGCAGAAGCCGGTCCAGGATGCGATCAGCTTGGCGCCCTTGAGCTTCGCCAGCCTTTCGCCCATCTGCGCGCGATAGGCATCGGCAATGAGATCGATGTCCCAACCGCCGCCAGCCGAACGGCCGATGGCCGCGAGCGTGTCCGAGCCAAAGCGGATCGTGCCGTTCGGGAAGGTGACCTCCCCTGCCCCAGCCTTATCCTTTGACACCAAGGCCGCCACCGCCGCCTGTGTGACAGCCTCGACGGCAACGGTCTCCACCTCGTCCTCGCGCCGCGCCTTTCTGCCCGCAGAGTGCCGACCGATCTCATCCACGGTCGCGATTTGGGCCGGAGCATCCTTGGGCTCAAAGCGGAATTCGATTTCGGTGACAGTTCTGCCCTGGCGGATCTCCCGCCACTCCACGCGAAAATGGGCGAGCTGGTCGATTTCGGCCTTCGCCTTTTCGAGAACTTTGCGGCGCAGCTGCGCGAAATCCTTGTAGACGTCCGGCGCGATGCCGAGCAGCGCACGCAGCGCCGTCATGTCGCCCTTCCAGAGCGACTGGCGCCTATGCAGCCTCAGCGCCCCGATCTCGTACAGCTTGAGCGCATAGGTTGATCGGAAGCCGAGCACCGCCTGGCGGTTCAGGACCGCATAGGTCTCCGATTCCTGGATCAGCTTTCGGGCTTCGGGCGTGAACTCCCACTCGATCCACCCAGCGTCCGCGCCCTCTTCGTCTTCCGCTTCTTCGCGCGACGACGAGATAAGCGAAAAGCGCAGCGTCGCCTTCTTGCCGCGCCAGGACTTGTCGTCGACTGCGAAAAGCGTGCGGTGCAATTCCTCAAGCATATCCGAGATGCGCTCATTGCCCTTGTGGCCGCGGCGAATGTCCGCCTTTCGCATCTTGTGCGGGCGGTCCTCCCAGGCATCACCGCCCGCGGTCAAAATCATCAGCGCAAGCAAACGCGAAGCAGTCAGGCTAAGCGACTGGCCTTTGACGAACTTGACCTCGACGATGCTGCCGGGCTTGGCGAACTCGTCACCGCCCTTTGCCTGCAGGGCGGCAGCCACCCGCATCGCCCGTCCCGGAGAAGCGTCATCGCCGGTGGGGGAGGGCGTTACAGCGTGATCTAGGGCTTGCTCGTCATCCATGCCATGAAGTCTGCGCCGATTCGTCCAGCGTGGGAGAAAATCTGCCTGACCTGTCCTTACGCGTCAAGTCAGGGCAGGATAGACACCGGATTCGGCCCCCAAGAGGTCAGGATGGAACTTCGCTCCGAAGCAGCAAACCATGAGGAAGTGCGGCGAGTCGCGTTTCCAAGCGCCCGGACCCGCGCAAACGGCAGCGCGGACGCCGAAGAAAGTCCCTGACGAACGCTATGGCGAGCGAATCACTCCAGCAGGAAGCTGTCCCCCATACGGTCAGGAAGGCCCCAGCAGGTCAGGTTGCATCCCCCGATCGGTCAGGGAAGCGCCCCCGGAAGGGCAGGCAAAATCCCCCGTCCGGTCAGGATAAGCTTGCTCAAACCCGCAGAAATGCTGTGCTTTCGGCCTCCTGAATCTGAATCCTTTTGAATCGGAAAAGCTTCCGCTGCGAGCAGCGGCGTTTTGATTCTTTTTATTTTGAGAAAGAGATCGGCGTCGCGCCTGATGCAATCGTTCAATCCCCCCGCCTGGAGGGATACGCGAAGTTAGCCGCCTACGATAGGCTGCCGGCCAAATGACCTTGCGCATGGAGGGTGCATGATCAACTTCGCCAAGTTCGAGATCATCGGCCGGATCGGGGAAATCGACGCGCGGCCGAAAGTCACCCTGCTGTCGGTCTGCGCGAATTATCGCCGCAAGGGTGACGATAACGAATGGCAGGAAGACAGCCACTGGAACCGCGTGAGCGTCTTCAGCGAAGGCCAGCGAAAACATATCGCCGACCGGGCTCAAGTCGGGGATCTCGTGCGCATAGCCGGACGGCTCAAGGACAACTCCTATGAACGCGACGGCGCGACGCACTACACAACCGATCGCATCGTCGAGGAATTCGGGATCCTGGCACCCAAAGGCATGCCGGGGTGAAATATCGGGGAGGGGAGGGCGCAATCAGCAGCGGCGCTCCACCACTTCCGAGGATTAGTCGATGCCCATAGCTGCTCCCCATCGCGCCAAAGCCATTGTCGATGCCCATAGCTGCTCCCCATCGCGCCAAAGCCATTGTCGAAGCCCTGGGTGGGATCTGGCGCGGTACGCGCGGCGAATGCCGGTGCCCGGCACATAACGATCATGGTCCCAGCCTGTCGGTACGCCTGGGCGAGCGGGCGATCCTGTTCCACTGCTTTGCCGGCTGCGACACGCGCGATGTTCTGGCTGCTTTGCGCCGGCGCAAACTTCACGATGCGGAGCCGCTCACAATGCCGCGCCCGAAGGCGGCCGCGGACCATCGCGCTCTTGCACTTCGCCTATGGAAGGCGAGCCAGCCCATCGCCGGATCTCCAGCGGCCGATTATCTGGCGGCGCGCGGTCTGCCGCCTCCCTATCCGCGTTGCCTGCGCTACAACCCGCGCACCATCGTCGGGGCCGGTGAGCGCCGCCGGTTCTTTCCGGCGATGATCGCCGCGGTCGAGAATGATCTGGGGGTTGTCGCCGTCCAGCGGACCTGCCTCGATCTCGCCGACATCCTGCACAAACCCATGCCAAAGCCGAAGATTGCCCTTGGCCTTCTCGGCGACGCGGCCATTCGTCTGGCGCCGGCCGGCGAGGAGCTTGGCCTTGCCGAAGGCATCGAGGACGCCCTTTCAGCAATGGCCTGGTTCGGAACGCCCACCTGGGCGCTGGGCGGGGTCGAACGCCTTGGGCTTGTCGCCATCCCCGAACGGGTCAAGCGTATCATCGTCTATGGCGATCGCGGTGCCGCCGCTGCCGCCATGCTCAAAAAAGCCCGCCCCCATCTCACAGCCAATGGACGCGAACTGGTGCTCCGGCTGCCGGAACGGCACGCGGACTGGAATGATGCTTGGCGTGTCCGCCGGGCCGCCGAGGCGGCCTGAAAGGGGAGGGAGCCTTCCGGCTGATGACCTGGCGCTGATGCCAGGTGTCAGACCTGGAGATGCCCCATGGCCACACACCCCCTCGCGCTCACGCTGCCGCTCGATGATCCCGCCCGTACCGCTGCTCAAGGCATAGCCGACCGGCTGTCCGAAGGATGTCCGGTTGCACGTAACGACCTCCTTGCCGAAATGACCTCCGCTTTCGGTGGCTCGAGCGCCGATGGCCTGTGGTCATTGCGCGACGCCTACGATGTGCTCGAACTCGCGCAGGTCCTCCATCTGAAGAACGCGACGCTCCCGGCAGATGCAAATGCGCGGCTCGCCCAGCTGATCGCTATGACGGCGGCGCTTCCCACGCAAAGCGTGCGTAGCGAAACGCAGATCGCGTTCCAGCAATTCTCGACACCGGCGCCGATCGGCTTCCTTGCCGCCAAGGCAGCCGCGATCACGGCACACGATATCGTGCTCGAGCCCTCGGCCGGGACCGGCCTCCTGGCCGTACACGCCCATCTCGCCGGCGCGCGCCTCCTTCTCAATGATATCGATGCCTGGCGCACGCGTTTGCTGCGTCACGCCTTTCCCGAAGGCAGGCTGAGCACGCATGATGGCGAACTGATCGACGATATGCTCGATCCGCAACTGGTGCCGAGCGTCGTGCTCCTCAATCCGCCCTTCTCGCGAAGCCAGGGGCGCGCGCGCGATCGCCATGCCGCGCTTCGCCATTTGCGCTCCGCGCTGTTGCGGCTTGCTCCAGGCGGGCGCTGCGCCGTTATTCTCCCCGACCGCATCGAGACGGAGGACGCGGATTGGCTGCACGCCACTGCGGGCGCGCATGCCCGGCTGCATCTCGACCTGCCGCCCGATGCCTATGCCAAGCACGGCACCGGCCAGGCAGTCCAGCTCATACTCCTCGAAAAGGACGGGGCAGGGGGCTCGGTCCCGCGCCAGACCTGCACGACGCTCGGCGCTGCGCTTGCGGCCATCGATGCGATGGCGACCCCATGCGCGCCGCAGCCGCAGCCGATCTCCCGCCCCAGCGGATTGTTCCGGGGCCTCACGCGGCGGACCCGCCCCGTCTGCTCGCGTGCGGCGGTGACCCTGCCCACGACCCGCGCGGTCGCCTATCACCGTCTCGACGCGCCCGCACCCGCGGGCGAACCGCAAGGGATTTACCTGCCCTATCGGCCGAGCCGTCTGCTGATTGCCGATGCTCGTGAGCACCCAAGCGCGCTG
>NZ_FZOS01000020.1 GCF_900188165.1 Edaphosphingomonas laterariae
TTCGGGCTACGCCCTCACGCCACTCCCCCCGGCATGTAACACCGTGGCCTGGTTTTACGCCGCCGAATGGCCGACTTTTGCTCCGCCGTTGACAGGCGTTGATGATGTTGGTGGTGATCAAGGTCGGCACGAACACGCCGGCCTGAAAATCCTTGTAGATGCTGTGATAGACCGCAAGGTTCAGGCTGAGCCGGCCGTCGGCGAAGATGCCCTTGGTGCCGAGTTCGAACGAGGTGAGCTTTTCGGGATCGAACGCCGTGTCGAACGCGTCGTTGGTGGCGGCCGTGTCGTTGAAGCCGCCGCTCTTGAAGCCCGTCGCGAACCGGCCATAGACATTAAAATCCGGCTGGATCTGGAACGAGATGCTGGCTTCGGGCGTCAGCCGCGACCAGGATTTCTTGTTTTCCAGCGGCATCAGATCGTAGGGCCCCGGCCCGTTGCCGCTGGGCAGGGCGCCGCTGGCCGGTCCACCGCTGATCGTGATCGGATTGCCATTGGCGTCGCGCACGAACACGCCGGACAGCGGATCCGCCGGATTGACCGCGTAAGCGTTGTACGAAAAGAACAGGTTGCGGACGCGCTTCGTTTCCTTGGTCCAGCGCAGGCCGCCGGTCAGGCTCAGCCGGTTGTCCAGCGACGACGGGCTCCAGGTGAACTGGCCATAGCCGGCGATCGACTTGTTGTGTGCGCCACGGTCGCTCAGATCATAGCGGTTGTCGGCGCCGAAACGCAGCGACCAGCGTGGATTATACACGCTGTAATTATCACGCATGTAGAAGGCGCCGATCGTGTAGCGAAAATCCTCGCTGGTGCCGATGACCTGCAATTCCTGCGTGAACTGATCATAATCATTGTTCAGCGTGAAGCGCAGCAAATCATAGACGGTGCCGTCGAAATCGCTGTTGCTGCGCGTCTTCAGGTCGCGCCACGCGGTGATCGATTTCAGCGTGATATCGCCGATCCCGGTGGTTCCCGCATCATATTCGGCGGTGATCGCATGGCCGCTGACGCTGAAATCGCTGCGCCCGGTGGCGTCGGTGCCGATCTCGTCAGGCCGGTCGGTATGGATCGAATTGGCGATCAGCGGATAGAGCGCACGCAGCGCCGGCACCGGCGACGTCGGCGAGATCAGGCCCGGCGCGCTCAGCGCCAGCATCACGCCCGTGCCGTCATTGTCGGTGATGTCATAGGCGTAGGCGATCGACAGATTGTCGGTCGGTTCCCACACGATATCCGCGCGCGCGGCGAACTGATCCTGCTCGCCGAAATGCTTGCGCGACGGACCGGTATTATCGAAGAAACCCTCGGTCTGCCGCCCGGACACGCCGAACTTCATCTTGATCGCGCCGAAGCCACCCTCGATCGCCGGCAGATCGACCGACAATTTCTGCGTGTAGGAATTGTAATTGCCGACGCCGGCAGAGGCCTGCCCGCCAAATTCGCCGCTGGGCTTGCGGGTGACGAGGTTGACCGCGCCGCCGATGGTGTTCTTGCCATAGAGCGTGCCCTGCGGCCCGCGCAGCACCTCGACGCGCTGCAGATCGACCGTATCGAACGCGGCGCCGGTAGATTTCGACACCGGCACGCCATCGATATAGATGCCGACCGGCTGGTCGCGGCCAAGGCTGGTATCGCCCGCCGGCGAAAGGCCGCGGATCGAGATCAGCGGGCTCCAGCTGTTGCCCACGGTTTCGTTGATCTGAATATTCGGCACCACCGTGCCGATATTGGTGACGGTGGTGACACCGGCATTTTCAAGCCGTTGTTCGCCGATGGCGGATACCGAGATCGGCACGTCGACCAACCGCTCCTCGCGCCGCTGCGCGGTGACGACGATATCGTCGAACATGCCGTCGCTGCTGGCGCCGGCCGCGGCGCCCTGAGCAAAAGCCGGCGCGACCCCCACGGTCAGCGCCACACTGTTCATCAGCGTGATCAGTAAAGCAGAACGCTTCATCATCCCCTCCTGTGCCGGCAGATAGGGATCAAGCGTCCATCGGCGCGCTGCCGATATTCATCTCCCCTGCCCTGCTGCGGTTTTCGCAGTCATTCTCACGCGCTTCTCACAAGCCGGAATAGCCGGAAGCGGGCGCGCGGCGGCATCCTTGCGGACGAAGCGTGGCGCAACAAGATCGCAGATGCGATCAGACTGTTTCCGTGGGCAGACAATGGAGGCGATGACGGGCCGGCGGGCGTTTCCGCCGGCCCTGCCGTCAGCGGATGCGCAACATGATCTCCGACTGGCAGATGAAGGCGACGCAGCCCTTCACCTCCAGCGTGTTCGCATCCTTCAGCGTCAGCGAGCCGCTTTTGGTGCCCCAGCCGCTTTCCGGATCGTAGAGCGATCCCCCCTTCCACTGGCGCGGCCCGCCGGTGAAGCCGTCGAACACGCGCAGCCCCTTCACCGCGCGCGCGCGCAGGCTCCTGTTGCCATTGTGGACATCGCGCAGATCGGGGTTCGCGCGCAGGCTCGCGCCATCCAGAATACGGCCGCAGATCGCGCCGCCGCAGCGATGCAGCTCGATCGTGCCGCCACGATCCTTGGATCGCCACAGGCCGAGAACCGGGTCGGCCGCCGTTGCCCCCGCGCCCGCCGAAGCAACGAAGGTGGCAACGCCCGCCATCGCCACAAACAAGGAACGCGGCGAACGAACGAAAGCAGAGGCGCGCGACAGCACATGCACAGGAAAAGCGAACTTCATGGGCATTCTCTCTTTATCTCTCGGGGCGCCAGACGCCGTGCCCCGCCAAGGGCACGGATCGTCGCGATTGTTCTCGACAACGACCGGCGGATTCCCTAATACAATTTTCGAAATACATTCGTAAATAGGGATTTATGACCGAGGGTTTGAACGCGAAGTGGCTGGCCAAGTCACAGGGCAGCGTCGGCCGCCCGCGCAGCCTGACGCGCGATATGGTGATAGACGCGGCCGTGGAACTCGGGCTCGACAGGTTCAGCATGACGCGCGTCGCCGAACGCCTCGGTGTCGGCATCTCGACGCTCTATCAATATGTCGCCAATCGCGATGAATTGCTGCGGCTGGCGATCGACCGCCAGCTCTCCGCCGTCGCCCTGCCCCGCGATCAGGAACAGAGCTGGTCGGACTATATCATCGAATATGCCACCAGCCTGCGCGACGCGCTGGCCGGCGAACCCCATCTCATCCTTCAGGTGATGGATGGCGGCGGCGGCATCGAACGCGAACTGGCGGTAACGGAACGCTTCGTCGAAGTGCTGGTGGCGCGCGGCTTCAGCGTAGAGGAGGCAGTTTCAGCCTGGCGCTGCATCGGCGCAGCAACCCTGGGCGCCGCGATCACGGTGTGCCGCGACCGCGCGGCCGTGGCCCGCAACGGATCCAGCGATCGCATGCTGCGGCAGGCCTTTGCCCATTTCGAACCCGGCCAGCTGCCTTTGATGCGCCAGGGCGTGGACGCTTATGCGCGACAGATGGATCTCGTCGAAGAACTCCTCCGTCCGTTCATCGAAAGCATTGCGAGGCGGCGCGGCGAACCCTCCCCCTGGGAAGTCAAGCAGTCAGCGAAACGCCATAATCGGACCGGGGGCAAGAAATCGCGCACTCACTCCTGACGGCCAGCAATCGGAAGGTTCTCCGAAAGGTACGCGCAATTGCCGGCGGCGCGTTGCATCCAATATCGATCGAAAATCGAAAACGCCGTCCAAGCCGGCCCAAATATGAACTGGCAAATGATGTGATTAAGGTACATCCTACTGAAAAATGAGCTTTCCTCCCTTCATATTACAGAAAGAGGGAAGTTCAGCCGAGCATGAGCCCAGAGCCTAATATGCCGGATGAGAGGGGGAGGAACCGTGCTGCGGTTGAACCATGTTCAAAAGGCGTATGGCACGCCTGAACAACCGATCCCCGTATTGCACGATATTTCGATCGACGTGGCCGATGGCGAGTTCTGCGCCATTCTCGGCCCCTCCGGCTCCGGCAAAAGCACGCTCCTCAACATCATCGGGGTGCTCGATCATCCCGATGCGGGCGAGATCGAACTGGGCGGCGTTCCCATCGACTTTGGATCAGCCACCGAAGCGGCGCGGTTGCGCAACCAACTGCTCGGTTTCGTCTTTCAATCCTTCCAGTTGCTCCCACGATTAACCGCATGGGAAAATGTGGCGCTGCCGCTGCTCTATCGCGGCACGCCACGCCCCGAACGCAAGCCGCGGGCACTTGCCATGCTGGACCGGCTGGGGCTTGGCGAAAGGGTCCATCACCTCCCCGCCGAACTGTCCGGCGGCCAGCGGCAGAGGGTGGCGCTGGCCCGCGCGCTTATCGGAGACCCCAAGCTGGTTCTTGCCGATGAACCGACAGGCAGCCTCGACAGCGTGACGGCCGCCGAAGTGCTGCAACTGCTACGCCAGCTCAACCGCGATTTCGGCGTGACCCTGCTGATGGTGACGCACGACCGCGGCCTCGCCGAAGCCTGCGATCGCAGCATCGAGATACTCGACGGGCGCGTGGTTTCGGACGTGCGGCGCGACGGATGATGCCACGCAGGCCCGCCCACAACCTTGAGGTCGCAGAAACGCTACGGGAGGCGCTCGCCAATCTGCGCGCGCAAGGCCGACGGTCGGCGCTTGCGCTGCTCGGCATCCTGATCGGCACCGCATCGATCGTCGCGATGCTCAATATCGGCCATATCGCGCAGCTCGAAACCTCGAAACTGTTCAGCCATCTCGGCGCCGACATGGTGCAATTGCGGGCGATGCCCACCGGCGCAGCGCCCGCCGCGCTCGACCGCGAACTGATCGAACAATTGCCCGCGCGCGATCCCGATGTCGCATGGTCCCTGCCATTGGCAACGGGCCGGGCGCAGGTGGCGTTCGGATCGCAACGCCATGACATGCTGATCGTGGCGATAACGCCGGCACTCCCGCGGCTGGCGGGCCTACACCTCGAACGGGGCCGAAGCATTGCCGCGATTGACCAATGCGCGATGGTGGCGGTGGCGGGTGCCGAAGCAGCGACGCAATTGTCTTCGCCTGGAAACCAGCTGATGCCGACCGGCAAGGTCGCGATCGGCGACTATGTCTATAGCGTCATCGGCACCTTGCGGCCCTCCTTTGCCGAGGCACTGAGCCCCGGCGACTATAACAAGGCTCTCCTCATTCCGCTCGATTGCGCGCGTCGCGTGTTGGGCAGCTCAGCCCCGACCACGGCGATGGTGCGCCTGCGGCCCGGCGCGGACGCCGAAAAAGCGGGCGCGCGACTGAGCGGAATGCTGGCCAATGCGTCATCCTCCATAGAGGTCATCAGCGCACGGCAACTGATAAAGACAATGAACGAACAGAAAGCCGTTCACACCAGCATGCTCGCCGCGATCGGCGGCATTTCGCTGCTCGTCGGTGGCATTGGCGTGATGAACGTCATGCTGATGAGCGTGATGGAACGCCGCAGCGAAATCGGCTTGCGCGCCGCCATCGGCGCCACACCGCGCGACCTGCAATTGATGTTCACGGTCGAAGCCGGGGTGCTGGCATTGGCCGGCGGCGTGGCGGGAACCCTGATCGGCGTCCTCATCGCCTGGATCATGGCGCAATATTCCGGCTGGACCTTCGATCTCGCTTTCTATGTGCTGCCACTGGGTTCGGGCATGGCCGCGATCGTCGGGCTGGTGTTCGGCCTCTATCCCGCGATCACTGCGGCGCGCCTTCATCCGATCGAGGCGCTTCGTGCGGATTAGGCATTTGATAGCGCGGCACCTCGGGCACCGGCGTCGGATCGATGAAACTCGGCTCGTGCGGCGGCGCACGCAACTCGCCGGGCGTCGCGCATCCCGCCAGTATCAGCATCGCCGGAACGGCGCCGTGCCCGATCCTTTTCATGTCCTGACTGCCCTGTTCGTCCTGTTCTCGTCGGCGACGATACCAGCCACGTCGCATGCGAAGGCGCAAGATGCATATCCGCCAATCGTTCCCATCGCGACGGAACGATCGACCAGCCAACCGGCCGGAGCGCCGGTCCCGCTCAGCCTCACCGATGCCGTCGCCCTCGCACTTCGCGAAAATCGTGACATTCGGTCGGCCTATCTCTCCAGAATCGTCCAGAAGTTCGATCTTGTCGTCGCCCGCAGCGACTTTTGGCCCAAGGTCGGGATCAGCGCGAACGTCTCGGCGCGGCGCGCCGATGGAACAACCTATGCCGACAGCAGCGTGACGCCGCGCGTGGCGCTCAGGACCACCACGGGCGCAACCGTCGATTTCACCTGGCAACGGCGCGACCGCCTTGAGCCCGGCCCTCATCTGGCCGATGAAACCGCCACTTTCCTGATCAGCCAGCCGCTGCTTCGCGGCGCCGGATTCGATGTCAACCTGGCCCCACTGCGGATCGCGCGGCTGCAGGAACAGATCAACCAGCTCAACCTCAAGACCACTGTTTCCAACATCGTCTCGGCGATCATCGTCGCCTATCGCACGCTGGTTCAGTCGCAGGAACAGGTAAGGCTGGCGGAATTGTCGCTCGAACGGGCGCGCGATCTGCTGACCACGAACCGCGCGCTGATTGCCGCCGGCCGCATGCCCGCGGCCGATATCGTCCAGACGGAATCGCAAGTCGCCAACCAGGAAGTCGCGATGCTGCAGGCGCGGCAGCAGAAGATCTCCGCGCAACTCGCGCTGATCCAGCTGCTCGCGCTCGATTCACGCACCAATATCCTCGCCGCCGACGCAATCCAGGCGAGCCATGTCGACATCGACATGGACAGGCTGATCCAGCTCGGTCTTTCATCCCGCATGGACGTTCTGGCCCAGAGCAAGGCGCTGGAAATCAGCCGTCAGGCCGTCTCCCTCGCCCGCAACAACCGCCTGTGGGATCTGCGCGTCACGGGAAGCATCACGCAGGAGCGCGGGCTCGACACGCCTGCCGGCGCGATCGATTCACGGACCGACAAGGCCATCGGCATCCAACTCGGCATTCCAATCAGCGGCGATTTGTCAGGCCGGCAGGGGGAAATTCAGGCCACCATCGGCCTGCGCAACGCCGAGATCGCTTATGAAGGCCTCGTCCAATCGGCCGAACTGCAAATCCGCGATGGCGTGCAATCGGTGGAAGCGAGCTGGCTGCAACTCGAAGCCGCGCGCCGGGCACGCGCGCTGGCGGCTCGCGCGCTCGAACTGCAGCAGGAAAAATTGAAAGTGGGTCGCGCCTCGAACTTCGAGGTGCTGTCCTTCCAGGCCGATCTGCGCGCCGCCGATACCCAGGAGCTCGCGGCATCGATCGCCTATCTCAACGCGCTCACTGCCTTGGATCAACAGGTCGGGAACACGCTGAAAACATGGCGCATCTCCTTGAACGATTGAAGCGATCGCCGCGACATGCGGCGGCCGGCGTCTTTCTGGTCGCCGCCGTTGCGCTATGGCTGGCGGTTCCACGCAGCGAGGCATCGTTGCCGGACGCCGGGTTCGAGGAGCAAAGCCTTGTCCTGGCAAAGCGGCCTTTCAGTTCGTCCATCACCTTTGCTGGCGCGATTGTCGCGGGCGATGCGGTCGCCGTCTTTGCGCCCTTCGATGGCAAGGTGAAGACTATCGGCTTCACCTATGGCGACCGGGTTGTCCCCGGCCAGATGCTGGTCGAGCTCGACCTTTCCGACCTACAGAAAAGCCGCAACGAGGCGGAAGGCACCTTGCTCAAGGCGGCCGAAGCCGCATCGCAAGTGGAAAATTGGAACAGCGGCCCCGAAGTCGCCCGCGCGCGACGTTCCGCCGCATCGGCCGCTTACGACCTGAACGATACGGAGCGGAAGATTCAGGAAACCAAGGCCCTGCTCGACAAGGGGCTGGTATCGCGTAGCGAGTATGACGGATTGCTGCAGCAGCGACGATCGCAGCAAATGGCAGCCCAGTCGGCGCAGGACGATCTGAAATCGACGCTGGCGCGCGGCCAGGGATCCAATTTGCGCGTCGCACGGCTGGAACTGATCAACGCGCGGGCACGCTACGCGGAACTCCATGCGCAATGGGCCGGCGCCGTCGTCCGTGCCACCGCAGCGGGGATCATTGTCCGTCCACCGTCCGGCCCAAGCCAAACGGCCACCGATATTCGCGTCGGCTCATCGCTGAACCGAGGCGCGTTGATCGGATCGATCGCGCGCGCCGGCGGACTGGCGGCATCATTCCGCATCGATGAGGGCGATGTGAACCAGTTGAAGCCCGGAATGCCGGTTACCGTTACGGGGGCGGGCTTTGGCGGCGCGGCACTGACCGGCAGCATTTTCAGCGTCGCGGGCGAAGCGGATTCGAATGCCGCGGCAACTGGCGGCAAAGCCGGCTTCACCGCGATCGCGCGGCTGGATCCGCTGCCGGCCGAACAAGCCCAGCAGGTCCGCATCGGCATGAGCGCCAATATTGCGATCACGGTATACACGACGCCGTCTGCGCTGGTGGTGCCCGCTCAGGCCATTTCCGGCGTCGCGCCGGAGAGCAAGGTTGCGGTCCGCAACAAGGACGGAACAACAAGCCAGGTAATCGTGCAGATCGGTCGCGTTTCACCCGAAGGCGTCGAAGTGCTTTCCGGCGTGAAAGCAGGTGACACGGTGATCTGGAAGTCCGTCGCAGTTCCTGTCGCCGCGCCATGACTCGGCGGGCAAGCTTGTCTCGATTCGCTTGCCTGAGGTTCGAAATCCATCGCCGCATTGGCCGAATTACGCGATTTCCGAAACTCTATCGGAAATTACCTTGCTAAATAAATGCTATTGAGGAATGATCGACTTAAGCTCCAGCGCAATAGGAGCGGACAATGCCTTTCGGAGGAGCCGAAGACCCGCCCGCCCGCGACAGCCAATATGCAGGCTCAAGGCCGGTCCGTTACTGCCGTTCCGCAAATGCAGGGGCATTTGCCAGGCGCTCCACCGAATGTTGTGATGTGGAGGTGCGTACCTGATTGGTAAGCTGCAGCCTTCGCCGTAGGCGGGGAACGAGAAGGACGCGGCGCATCCGGTTTCGACAAAATCATAATAACCGGATGATGAGCCGGAGGAGAGGGAGGCGATGGCAGCGCTGGGCGACAGCCGGGCAGATGTGTCCGCCGTTCGTGAGGCATTGGCATCTCGATATCGCAAGCCGCTGATCCAGTGGTTTCGGAATCGAGGGCTAGACCCCGAAGCATCGGAAGATTGCGCGCATGAAAGCTTTGTCAGGCTGTGCGGATGCGAGACGGCCGTCTTGCACAATCCCGACGCTTATCTGTTCAGGGTTGCAAGTTCCGTCCTCGCCGATCGCAGGCGACGGGCCCGCGTCCGTTATGAGGATCACCATCTCCCGCTCGAGGATTTTGACGCGCCAAGTGAGGAACCGACGCCGGCGCGCGTCTTTGAAGATAGGGAAGCATTGGTTCAACTGGCAACGGCGCTGAATGAACTGCCCGAAAGGACGCGGGAGATATTTTTGCTGAATCGCCTCGACAAGGTGAGTTATGGTGAAATCGCGGTCCGGTTCGGCATATCGGCCAGCGCCGTCGAGAAGCATATGATGAAGGCTATCGCCCACCTGCACGCAAGGATTGCGCGGAATGGCTGAGATGCCGCCCCCCGGGCGCAACGCCACCACCAGCGCCCGCGCAGCGCATTGGGTAGCGCGCATGGGTTCCGAGCAAACAACCGATGCGGATCATTCCGCCCTGGCCAGCTGGCTGCTGCGCGATCAGACGCACAACCAGGCCTATTCCGAACAGACCGCCTTATGGAATGCGGTCGGCGCCCTTGCCGACGATCCTGTCGCGCGGGCCTTGTTGCAGCGTAGCGAGCCGGAGCATGCGCCAGCCCCCCGTTTCGCCCGCCGGTCCTGGCTTTATGGCCTGGCGGGTGCGGCCGCCGCAGCACTGGTCGCGGTCACCGCCGTGCCGCTGATGACATCCGATGGCGAACAATATGCCACCGCCATGGGCGAACAGCGCAGTATCACCCTGTCCGACGGCTCGGTCATCACGCTGGACACCGACAGCGCGATCGACGTTGAATTAAGCCGCAACGAACGCCGGCTCACCCTCCGTTCCGGCCAGGCATTTTTCGACGTCGCCAGGGATGCCAAGCGCCCGTTCCGCGTGTTCGCGGGCGACAGCGAAGTTCGCGCGCTCGGCACATCCTTCAGCGTCCGCCGGGACGGCGCGCGCACGCAGGTGTTTCTGGCCCGCGGCAGCGTGGCGGTTCGGGACGCGGGGCATGCCGCGGTAAAACTGGAAGCCGGCGAACAGGCTGAATTGGCCCCGGCCACCACGGCGAAAATCGGCAAGGTCGATCCCGAACGGGCGCAGGCCTGGCGCTTCGGACGATTGATGTTCGATGCGACACCGCTGGCCACCGCGGTGGCCGAAATCAACCGATATGGCGGCCGCCAGATCGTCCTGTCGGATCCGGCGCTCGCCCAGGTCAGAATCTCCGGCGTGTTCCATACACGTCAACCGGAAGCCTTTGCAGAAACGGTTGCAGCCGTATTCCCGGTGCGCCGCGCGCCGTCCAGTACCGACGTGATCGTGCTCGCCCCGACCTCCTGACGGGCATCAACGCAAACCCTTTCGCACAATATCGGATCACATTGCACCCAAATTAAAGTTCACAGCAACAAACATTGGCACGAATAATTTCCAATATTTGTGATGAGGAACTTTGAGCACCGTGCGTCTATAATTGTGTCGCAACGGGCACTCCCGCTGTCGGCACCTCCCGACTGCCCAGAACTCTTCACCTTGCTGAAGAGTTCTGGGCCTTTGGCGCATCCGTCGCCACGGCCACGCACCCGCAACGGCGCCTTCCCGCAGCGGTTCCGACGCCCCGCCTACGGGCCATCGGCACATTATCGAAAATATTTCGGAAAATTTTTAGTGAACCACTGAGGACTCCTCGCGGGGCTGCGTCCCTGTGATTGGCGGATCGCTTAAAGAATTGCGAACGCGCTTGGCGGGGGATGCGCCAGGGACAGACAAAAGAACAGAAGGTTCGAGGGGATGTTGATGTTTCAAAAACATAAAATAGCGATCCGCACGATTTTGCTGACCGGCGCCGCTCTCGCCGTCGCCAGCCCGCTGCAAGGTGCCATGGCGGCCGAAACGCGCGCTTATGCGATCGCGGCGCAGGATCTTGGGCCGGCGATCAGGAAGTTCGCGATCGAAACCGGCCGCGATGTCGCTTTCGATCCTGCGGTGGTCGCAGGCAAGAAGACGCGCGGCGTTCGTGGCGAGCGATCGGATGAGGAGGCCCTGCGCGCGCTGCTGGAAGGAACCGGCCTGCGCTACACGCGCACCGCGACCGGCTTTGCCATCGTGGCGGGCTCCGGCGAAACGACGTCCGCCGATCCCACGGCCGAAACCCAGGCCGACATCATCGTCACGGCGCAGAAGAAGGAAGAGTCGATCCAGGCTGTTCCGATCGCGATCACGGCGATGACCGAGCAGGTGCTGGATGAACGGAAGATCGAGAGCGGCCAGGATCTTGTCCGTGGCGTTCCCAATCTGAATTTCACCAAGACCTTTTCGAGCATGTACAACATCACGATCCGCGGGATCGGGACGAAGGCGTTGAATTCGTCGAGCGACCCCGGCGTCGCGATCGCCTATAACAACACGCCCCTTATCCGCAACCGACTGTTCGAACAGGAATTTTTCGACATGTCGCGGATCGAGGTGCTGCGCGGGCCGCAAGGCACCCTCTATGGCCGCAACGCCACCGCCGGCGTGATCAACGTCATCCCCGCGATGCCGAGCGACCGGTTCGAAGGCGAACTGAAAGGCGAAACCGGCAATTATTCGAGCCGTCGGCTATCGGGCATGATCAACGTGCCGCTGGCGGACAACTTCGCGATCCGCGCGGCCGGCGCCTTCACCGATCGCGATGGTTATGACTATAACACGTTCACCAACCAGCGGGTGAACGGCCGCCATCTCTGGTCGACCCGGCTGTCCGCCAAGTGGGAGCCGAGCGACGGCATCAACATCAGCGGCTTCTGGGAACATTTCGACGAAGACGATAATCGTGCGCGTTCGGGCAAGGCGCTGTGCACCACGGATCCGGGCCCGGAAATGGTGGGCGATACCGAAGTTCCCGATTTCGTTCGCGGCAGCCTGAGCCAGGGCTGCAAGAACGCGACGCTTTACGACGATGCGGCCTTCGGCGTGCCGAATGCGAGCAGCTTGCCGTTCGTCATCGTCGGGCAGGTTTTGGGCAACGCCACCGTGCCGGACCCGACAAGCATCTTCGGGGTCAGAATTCTCGGCCTGCTCAAAGCTGGCGATCCCTATGCCGGCATCGTCCAGTCGCGCAACGTGCGTGAGATCGCCACCGGCTTCGATCCGATCTTTCGCGCCAAGAACGACATCGCGCAGTTCAATTTCGATGTCGACCTGGGTGGCGGCCTGACATTTTATTCGCAGTCCGCCTATAGCCGCGACAAATGGTATTCGTCGCAGGATTATAACCGCTTCATATCCAATCCTGCCTTCACCGATCCAGTTGGGGAAGGCGGCCTCAATGCCTTTCTACAACCATTCACCGGCCTTGGCCCCGCGCCCGGTGGCGTGTTCACTGATCCGCAACTCGGCGCGTCCGATCGGATATTGGGGGTGGATCTCAATCAGACCGACACGCGGCAATGGACGCAGGAATTTCGGCTTCAGTCGGATTGGGATGGCCCGGTTAACTTCACGGCTGGCGTCAACTATATCGACTTCAAAACGGAAGACGATTATTACGCATTCAACAATGTCTTCAACCTGATAGCTCAGTACGCTTATAATATAGATGCAAGCAAACTAAACTCATTCACATCACCAACAATTGAGACAGTAAATTGCCCCAGAATTCCCGATAATGACCCATCCACAGCGTGCATGTATGTCGACACCAACCCTATCGGACAGCTCGACAATCAGGGCCACAATTATTTCCTGAGCAAGAACAAGGTCAGGACAAAATCCACCGGCATATTCGGAGAGCTTTACGTCACTCCGACGGACGATACCAAACTGACTTTCGGTCTGCGTTACACTGATGACAGAAAATATCAGTCCCAAATTCCCAGTCAGCTTCTCCTGAACTCAGCAATTTTGACCGGCGGCCTGGTCGATAGCGGATATCCGCCGGCTGCGGATATCAATCAAAAATGGGGCAAGTTCACCGGGCGTGTCGTCTTCGACTGGAAGCCGAACCTGTCCTTTACCGATGATACGCTGATCTATGCATCGGCGTCGCGCGGGTATAAGGCTGGCGGCGCTAACCCGCCCCGCGTCGATTTCAATCCCGTCGTCGTGCAATATCAGCCGCTCCCGGCCACCTATAAGCCGGAATATGTCAACGCGTTCGAAATCGGCGCCAAGAACACGCTGATGAACGGCAAGCTGACACTGAACGCCAGCGCCTTTTATTATGACTATAAGGATTATCAGACCTCGGCCGTCACCGATCGCATCACCGCCACCGAAAATGTTCCGGCGACGGTGTGGGGCGCCGAATTGGAAGCCGCCTGGCGCCCATCGCGGTCATTCCGGGTGGATGGCAGCCTCGGCTATTTGCGGACGCGGATCAAGAATGGCGCCCAGGCGATCGACGTGATGGATCGCACCCAGGGCAATCCCGATTGGGTAACGTTGCGCCCGTGGCTCCAGGTGCCATCGAACTGCATCGCGCCAAAGGCGCTCGTCGAAAAGACGCTGCAGACGATCAAGAATTTCGGTCTAAAGGAACAGCCCTTCCTTGCCACCACCATGCTGGCGTCGATGTGCCCGGGCGCCACCGGAATCGGCACCTATAATCCGAATGTTCCGATGAATATCGGCACACCTTATTACTTCTTCACTGGCTTCACCTACGATCCGTTCGCCCCTTACAATCCGGCAACAGTGGGCCTCAATATCGCCGATGGCGGCAGCGGCGCCCCCAATGGCGGCCGCGGCTTCTATGCCGATCTCGGCGGCAACGAGTTGCCGAATGCGCCGCGCATCACCTTCAATATCGGCGCCCAATATACGCTGTTCTTTGACAATGATGATTGGGAACTCACCCTTCGCGGCGACTATTACCGCCAGTCATCCAGCTATGCGCGTATATTCAACGGCCCTATCGACAAGTTGAAAAGCTGGGACAATGTGAATATCTCGCTCACGCTGGCGCGACCCGACGATAATCTGGCCTTCCAGCTTTACGTCAAGAACGTCTTCGACAACCAACCCATCACAGACACCTTCATCAGCGCCGACGATATCGGCCTTCCAGCTAACACATTCTATCTTGACCCAAGAATCATCGGGTTTAGCGCGTCATTCAAATTTTAACTAAAATAAAATAAGAATAATCTCCAAATTGAACTAGAATCACGTTGCGAATCACTTCAAAATAGCAAACAATATAATCGCCCTCCATATTATAACAACAGGGCAAATTCGAAACTTATATAGGAAGGATGCTTTTATGAAGAAGTTTATCTTTTCCGCGATGAGCGCCATTGCCCTGATGGGCGTCAGCGCAAACGCAAACGCGGCGACCTATTCGCCGACGGGCACCTGGACCATTTCGGGCAGTGTCACCGCCTCGCTCGGTTCGCTCGGAACCTACCCCTGCCCTATCAGCATCAACGCTACGACCACGTCGAGCTCGATGAAGATCAATTCGATCACGATGGGCGGCTTCTGCTCGGTCGCGACGCTGCACAACGCCCCTTATACCGCCAGCTATAGCGGCACCGCCACCTCTGGCACGCTGAACATCCCCAACGTCCGGGCCACCGGCCCCCTCGGCATTGATTGCTCGGGCCCGCTGAACGGGGCTTGGTTGGAAACCGGGACGACTTCGACGGTGACATTCACCGGCGCTACGCTTACCGGCGCAGCCGGCAGCCCCGGCAATTGCACCTTCTCCGGTACGCTGACCGCAACCGCGACCGGCGGGACGCCGAACATCAATCCGTAACACCCACTATCGCACTATCTGGCTGCCCGGATATTCTGCATCCGGGCAGCTTTTTGCGTTCAGGGTACAGCCCATGCGGATCGCATTGTCCGCATCTATCGCAGAACAGCCATGAAAATCGGTGTGGCCGCAAAGGGTGGATGACAGCCGCTTCGCGCCATGCCCCCATGCCGCAACGAACATGGCATGGAGAGGCAGATGCGGTTTCAGGACAAGGTGGTGATCGTCACGGGGGCCGCGGCCGGCATCGGCGCCGGCATCGCCCGGCGTTTCTTCGATGAAGGCGCGCGCGTGGTGCTGGCCGGGCGCACGCTATCGACGCTGGAGGAACGCGCCGCCGCGCTGGGCGATTCCGCCCGCACCCGCACCTGCGTTGCCGATGTGAGCCGTCCCGCCGATATCGAGGCGCTGATCGCTTATACGGTCGAACAATTTGGTCGCATCGACGTGCTGGTCAACAATGCCGGATCGGGCATGCTGGGCCGCGTCACCACCGTCGATCCCGCCATCTGGCATCAGGTGATCGCCACCGATCTCGATTCCATCTTCTACGGCTGCCGCTTCGCCATTCCCCACCTGGTCAGGACCGGCGGTTCGATCGTCAACATCTCGTCCATCTGCGGCGTCGGCGGCGATTATGGCTTCCACGCCTATAATGCGGCGAAGGCGGGCGTGATCAACCTCTCCCGTTCGATCGCGCTCGACCATGCGAAGGATGGCATTCGCGTCAATTGCGTCAGCCCCGGCCTGATCGTGACGCCGGCCACCAGCCAAAGCTCACCCGAAGCGCTGGCGAAATGGCATCAGGCGATCCCGATGCGCCGCCCCGGCCAGGTGGAGGAAGTAAGCGGCCTTGTCGCCTTCCTCGCCTCGCCCGATGCGTCCTACATCACCGGCCAGAACTTCATCGTCGATGGCGGCATGACCGCGCATACCGGGCAGGCCAATTTGCTGGAAATCTACGGAATCTGATGCGCCTTGCGTTCGCGTGGCCGCGCCCGCTTCAGGCCGCGACCACGCGAACCGGGATGGATTTGGCCGCCGGCGTGCCGCTGATCCGGTCATGATGGGCGAGCGGCAATAGCGGGTTGAGTTCAGGATAATAGCCCGCCACCGCGCCCTGCGGCATCGGATAATCGAGCACGGTCAGCCCGTCGACGCGGCGGACCACGCCATCGCCGCTGATCGTTTCCAGCGCCACCCGCGCGCGCGGCTCCAGCCCCCGCGCGGCCCGATCATCCGCATTCATGAAGACCACCATGCGATCGTTCTGCACGCCGCGATAGCGGTCGTTATAGCTGTAGATGGTGGTGTTGAACTGGTCGTGCGAACGCACCGTCGCCAACCGCAGCATCGCGCCATCGGCCACCGGATCGTTCACCTCCAGCCCCGGCAGCGGCAGGAAGTTCGCCTTGCCGCTGGCGGTAAGCCACACCCGGCGGCGCGGCGCGACATCGAGATGAAAGCCGTCGGGCGCCTGAATGCGCGTCGAAAAATCGGCATAAATCTGCGGATAAACGTCGGCGATGCGATCGCGAATGGCATCATAATCGTCGATATAATCGCGCCACGGCACGCGGCTTTCGGGCAGCGCGGCGATCGCCATCCGGCAGACGATCTCCACCTCGGGCAGCAGATCCGGCGCCGCCGGATCGAGCACGCCGCGCGATGCGGTGACGTTCGACATCGCATCCTCGATCGTGACGAACTGTTCGCCCCGCGCCGTCTCGATCCGTTCCGAACGCGCGACGACGGGCAGGATCAGCGCGTCGCGGCCATGGACGAGGTGCCCGCGATTGAGCTTGGTCGCGATCCCCACCGTCAGCGCCAGCTTGCGCATCGCGGCATAGGCCCGATCGGTATCCGGCACCGCGCGGACGAAATTGCCGCCCAGCCCGATGAAGACCTTGGCTGCGCCGCTTTCCATCGCCTCCATCGCGGCGACGGTGTGATGGCCGTGTTCGCGCGGCGGATCAAAGCCGAAAACTTCGCGCACGCGATCGAGATAGGCTTCACTCGGCCGCTCGTCGATGCCCACGGTGCGATCGCCCTGCACGTTGGAATGGCCGCGAATGGGGGCGATGCCCGCGCCGGGCTTGCCGAAATTGCCGCGCAGCAAAAGCAGGTGCGCCACCTGCTGCACCAGCCGCGATCCCTGCTGATGCTGGGTCAGCCCCATGCCGTAGCAGATGATCGTCGCGCGCGACCGGATATAGATTTCGGCGCAGCGGCGGATCTGCGCTTCGGCCAGCCCGGACACGCGAACGATATCCGCCCAGTCCTGCGCCATCACATCGTCGCGCAGCGCATCGAGGCCGAGCGTGTGGGTATCGAGGAAATCCCGATCGAGCACCGCTTCGCCCCGTGCCTCGCGCTCGAACATCACCTTCATGATGCCCTTCAGGAACGCCAGATCGCCACCGATGCGGATATGGACGAACTCGCTCGCGATCGGTGTCGACCCCAGGGTCGCCATCTGAACGGCATCCTGCGGCTCGGTGAAGCGGATCAGCGCGCGTTCGGGCATGGGGTTGACCGCGACAATCGGCACGCCCCTTTTGCGCGCCTCGACCAGATTGGTCATCATCCGGGGCGAATTGGTGCCGGGATTCTGGCCGATGATGAAGATCGCCTCGGCATGTTCGAAATCGTCGAGCACCACCGTGCCCTTGCCGGCGCCGATCACCGGCGGCAGGCCCCGGCTGGTCGGTTCGTGGCACATGTTCGAACAATCGGGGAAATTGTTGGTGCCGAACTCGCGGACGAAGATCGCGTAGAGGAACGCCGCCTCGTTGGGCGTTCGGCCGGATGTGTAGAATTCGGCCTCATGCGGGCTATCCAGCGCGCGCAGATGATCGCCGATCATCGCAAAGGCCGTGTCCCAGTCGCACGGCACATAATGGTCGGTCGCCGCGTCATAGCGCATCGGCTCGGTCAGCCGGCCCTGCATCTCCAGCCAATAGTCCGACTGCGCCATCAGGTCGGTCACGCTGTGCTGCGCAAAAAACTCCCGCGTGACGCGGAACTTGGTCGCCTCGTGCGCCAGCGCCTTGGCGCCATTCTCGCAAAATTCCAGCCGCTTCTTGCAGGTCGCGTCGGGAAAGGCGCAGCTCGGACATTTGAAACCGCCGGGCTGGTTCATCGCCAGCAGCGCGCGCGATCCCTTCGATACGACGCTCTGTTCCATCAACACCCGCGCGGTCGCCGCCGCCGCGCCCCAGCCGCCGGCGGGGCGTTCATAGGTGGTATAGCGTGGTTGCCTGTCGGTCATCGTCGCTGCGGCCCGCATGGATCTTGTCGGCCGCAGTTAAGCACGTCGCGGCGCCGGGCGCCACGATTACCCCCTCCGGCCGATCACCCCGGACAGCGGCCAAAGCCCGGCCCGCGGACGAAGCGGCCCGGCATCGCCCCGGTATGTTCGCCATCCTTCAGCACCTGCACGCCGTTGACGAACACATCGCGCATGCCGGTCGCATAGACCTGCGGCTTGGCGAAACTCGCCTTGTCCGCGATCGTCGCGGGATCGAAGATGACGACATCGGCGAAATTGCCGGCCTTGAGCATCCCGCGATCGGCGATCTTCAGATTGGCGGCGGGCAGCGAAGTCAGGCGGCGGACCGCCTCGGCCAGATCGAGCCGCTTTTCGTCGCGCACATATTTGCCGAGCAGCCGGGCGAAATTGCCATAAGTGCGCGGATGCGTGCTCGATTGCAGGAACACGCCCTCCGGCGCCTGCGACGAACCATCCGAACCAAAGCTCATCCACGGCAACGCGGTCGCCTTGACGACATTGGCCTCATCCATCAGGAAATAGACGGTGCCGACGCGGCTGCCATCCTCCACCACAAGGTCCATCGCGGTTTCTTCCGGGCTCTTGCCACGCATCGCCGCCACTTCGGCCAGCGTCTTGCCGGTCAGCGGCTTGAGCGCGGGATTCTTGAAGCCGACGAGCAGCATCCCCTTCGCCCCGGCACCGAGGTAGAAATTCTCCCACCCGTCGCCCGGCGCCGCCATTTCGGCCGCCACCTTGGCGCGCGCGGCGGGATCCTTCAGCCGGCCGATCCATTGTTCCAGCCCGCCGGCCTGCACCCAGGTCGGCATGGCGGCATCAAGCCCGGTCGCCCCCGCCGGATAGGTGTACATGTCGGCGGTGATGCGCAGCCCTTCGGCCCGCGCCGCCTCGATCCGCGCGATCGCCGCGTCATATTTCCCCCAATTGGCGCGGCCCGCCATCTTGAGGTGGTAGATTTCGGCCGGCGCGCCTGACTGGCGGGCAATCTCGATCAGTTCGTCGATCGCCTCGATCAGCCGATCACCCTCGGACCGCATGTGCGAGATATACATGCCGCCGCATTGCGCCGCCGCGCGGGTGATCGCGATCAACTCGGGCGTTTCGGCATAGGTGCCGGGCGCATAGATCAGCGAACTGCCGACCCCCATCGCCCCCTCGTTCATCGCGCGCGAGACGAGCGCCTTCATCCGATCGAGCTGCGCGGGCGTGGGATCGACATCGCCTTCGCCCAGTTCGTGCACGCGGACGGTTTCGGCGCCGACGAAGCTCGCCACGTTGGTCGAAACACCCTTCGTCTCCAGCATCTGGAGATATTCGCCAAGCGTCGTCCAGCTGATCGGATAGCGGATATCGCCCTGCCGCTGGAGCGCATCAGCCTTCATCGCGGGATTGAGCGGGCCCATCGAACTGCCCTCGCCCATCACCTCCAGCGTCACGCCCTGGCGGATGTCGCTCTGGCTGCGGCCATCGGCGATCAGAGATTCCGTGGCCCAGCTCAGCATGTTGATGAAGCCGGGTGCCACCGCCAGCCCGCGCGCGTCCAGCTCCGTCCAGCCCTTGCCGTCCACCTTGCCGACGGCGACCAGCCGATCGCCCTTGATCGCGAGATCGCCCACCCGGCCCGGCGCGCCGCTGCCGTCGTAAAGCGTGCCGTTGCGGATGACGACGTCATAGGCCTGCGCGTGCGCGGCGGCAGACCAGCCCGCCGTCGCCAGCGAGGCCGCGATGAACGCCGCAACATATCTGGTTCCGCCCATCGCCCTGCCCGCCTTTTGCCCTGCGCCTTCGATCAGGACGGAAGCATGGCAGCTAAACGCGCTGTCGCCAAGGCGATGGACCTGCTGGACTTTTCAGGCGTCGCACGGCGCCACGGATCGAACATCGACCGCCCGGACCGCCAGCAGATTGCCGATCCTGGCCGCGATGATCCGGGCGCGATCGGGGTCCAGCCACGCCGTTTCCAGCGTCACCCGCAAGCCATCCCCCACCATCCGCTGATGCAGCATGGAAATCAGCTGGTCCTGCTGCGCGAAATAGCCGAGCAGGCGGGCCAGCACCTGCGGGCAGGCATCGGTCGCGATCTCGAACCGGCAGATATTGGCTGCGTCCACGATGCTGCGATCCCCGGACATGCCGACCGTTCAGGCGGCGAGCGCGTCGGCGCGATCGCCCCGGATGCGCGATTGCGCAACCAGATCGGCGGCTTCGTCCGGCGTCAGCCCGCGCTGGTCGGCAAGATCGAGGATCTCGCCCAGCCGCGCGCCGATCTGATCGACGCGCTGGCGGACCTCGCCTTCATCCCAGCCCAGATATTCCGCCGCCACGTTGATGATGCCGCCGGCATTGACCAGATAATCGGGCGCATAAAGGATGCCGCGATCGGCCAGATGCCTGCCCTGCAATTCGCCGAACAACTGGTTGTTCGCCGCGCCGCAGACAACCGTCGCACGCAGATTGCGGACCACGCCGAAATCCAGCACGCCGCCCAGCGCACAGGGCGCGAACACGTCCATCCGCGCCTCGGCCAGCGCGCTGGACGTCATCACCTGCGCGCCGAATTGCGCCGCGGCACGCGCCGCGACATGGCTGCGCGGTTCCGCGACGACCAGCTTCGCACCGGCCTGATGCAGATGTTCGCACAAGGCAAAGCCGACGTGGCCAAGCCCCTGCACGCCAACGGTGAGGCCCGCGAGCGTGGTGCCCAGCCGCCGCGCGACCGCCACCTCCATCGCGCGGAACACGCCCAGCGCCGTCCATGGCGAAGGATCGCCACCCGGCCGCCCCGGCTGCGCGGCGATCCCGGCGACATGGCGGGTGTGGCGCGCGACCTCGGTCATGTCGGCAACGCTCGTGCCCGCGTCCTCGGCGGTCACATAACGGCCGCCCAGCCTTTCGACCGCGCGGCCGAACGCCGCAAACAGGGCCACCCGATCGAACGGGCCGGCGGGCTCGCGGATCACCGCCTTGCCGCCACCGAACGGCAGCCCCGCCAGCGCGTTCTTATAGGTCATGCCGCGCGCCAGCCGCAGCGCATCGGCGGTGGCATCCTCCTGCGATGGATAGCGCCACAGCCGGCACCCGCCCGCCGCCGCACCCAGCCGCGTCGAATCCAGCACGATCACGCCCCGAAGCCCCGTTTCCGGGTCATCCAGCGTGACGATCTCCTCGGGCGGCAGCGGTTGGTGGGCGGACGTCATGGTGCAGGTCTCCAAAATCGGTCGCGAGGTGATAGGCCCGCGGACCGAAATTTTCTGACCTGATTTCGGCATGAATCGGCTACATGTGGAATTATTATCCCGATATCCGTAATTATGGGGCCAATATGACCGACGCCCTCGATCCATGGGAACGCAAGATCCTGGCGCTCCTCCAGCAGGATGCCGATCTGTCGACCGCCGCCGTCGCCGAAGCGGTGGGTCTTTCAAGCTCGCCCTGCTGGCGCCGGATCGATCGGCTGGAGCGCGAAGGCTATATCAAGAGCCGCGTCGCGCTGGTGGATCGCAAGAAAGTCGGCCTCAACGCGCAGATCTTCGCGCAGGTGAAGCTCAACGCCCATGGCCGCGCCAATCTCGACGAATTCACCAGCGCCATTCGCGACTTTCCCGAAGTGCTCGAATGCTATGTGCTGATGGGCTCGGTGGATTTCATGCTGAAGGTCGTGGCGGCCGACATCGAGGCCTATGAACGCTTCTTTTTCGAGAAGTTGTCGCGGCTTTCGGGCGTTCAGGAAATCAACTCGACGGTAGCGCTGTCGGAGATCAAGCACACGACCGCGCTACCGTTATAAGCCGCTAGACCGCGATGGAGAAACTGTGCCGGCCGGCGCCGATTTCCACTTCGGTGCCATCCCCCGCCTGCCGGACGGATCGGGTGCTCGCTTTCGCCAGCGGCCGCCCGTCCATCGCGATCCGGCCGGGCTTTGCGGGCAGGCTGACGACACCCGCCACATTGGGCGGCAAGGCCACGTCCAGCACCAGCATGTTCGCCTGATAGCGCCAGTCGGTGCGGATCAGCCCCGCCGGCGATCGATAGTCCGCGCCGCCATATTGCAGGCGACGATCGAAGATCGGGGCGATCCGCACGCGGCGGAAACCCGGCTCCATCGCCGCGATGCCTGCGATCCGCCGGAACAGGAAATCGCCGATCGCGCCAAAGGCATAATGATTGCGGCTGTTCATCCCGGTATCGCCGGCATCGCTGTTCCACCGTTCCCACATGGTGGTCGCGCCCTTTTCCACCATATAGCCCCAGGATGGATAGTTGCGCTGCATCAACAGCGTGATCGCCATCTGCGCCTGCCCTGCCCCGGCCAGCGCGTCGAGGATATGGGGCGTGCCCAGAAAGCCGGTGGACAGGGTATTGCCCCGGCGTTCGATATCGGCGGCAAGCCGGCGCCCGGCTTCGGCGCGGGCGGCTTGCGGCAGCAGCCCGAAATGGAGCGCCAGCACATAGCCCGTCTGGCTGCCATTGCCGACCGTGCCATCGGCCGCGACAAAAGCCCGGTTGAACGCGGTGCGGATGGCATCGAACAGCGCGCGATACCGCGCCGCATCATCCGCCCGTCCGGCCGCTTCGGTCATCGCCGCCATCATCTGCGCGTCCCCCGCCCAATAGGCCGTGGCGATCAGATCCTTGGGCGTCGTCGCGTCCTGCGGGTTCTTGGCGTCCACCGACAGCCAGTCGCCATAATCCGCGCCGCGCGATTTCACCCACAGATGATCCGGGTTGGCGCGCTGGATCCAGCCGAGATAGCGGTCCATCGCCTCCCAATTCTCGTCGATGATCGCCGTGTCGCCATATTGGCGCCAGGCGGTGTAGGGCAGGATCACGCCCGCATCCGCCCATCCCGGCGACGACAGGTTGAAGGCGGAGGTGAAGGGCGGGATCACATCGGGGAAGGCCCCGTTCTTGCCCTGCGCCGCGCGCATGTCGCGCATCACCCGCGCGGTATAGGCTTCGACGTCCATATTATAGGCCGCCGCCGGCCAGAACACCTGCGCGTCCCCCATCCAGCCCAGCCGTTCGTCGCGCTGCGGGCAATCGGTGGGCAGACCGAAGAAGTTGGACCGCTGGCTCCACATCGCATTCTGCCAGAATTTCTGGATCACCGGATCGCCGACCCGCAACGTGCCGGACAAGGGCAGATCGGTATGCGCGACGATCGCCTGCACCATATCCGCCGTCGGCGCCTGCGCCAGCCCGCGCAGTTCGACATAGCGGAAGCCATGATAGGTGAAACGCGGTTCCCACAGCTCCTCGCCTTGCCCCTTGGCGATATAGATGTCGCGGGCGGACGCGGTGCGCAGATTGGCCTGATCGACACTGCCGTCGGCGTTCACGATCTCGGCAAAGCGCATCTCGATCCGCGTGCCGGCCGCCGCGCGCAACTTCAGGCGCAGCCAGCCGGCGAAATTCTGCCCGAAATCGACGACATGCACGCCCGGGCGCAGCGTGCGGATATCGCGCGGCGCCAGCGTCTGCGTCGCGCGCACGGGTGGGCACAATTCGGGTTCGGGCGCGAACGCCGGCGCATCGACAAGCTCCGCCGGTCGCCAGTTCGCGCCGCGATATCCGGCATTGGCCCAGCCCGGCTGTTCGAGCCGCGCGTCATATACCTCGCCATCATAGATTTCAGACGAAAGGATCGGCGAGGCGCCGATGCTCCACCCATCGCCCGTCGCGATGGTTTCGGTCGATCCATCCTCGAATGTCAGTTCCAGTTGCGCCTGCACCCGGCATGGCGCCGGGCCGAAGCTGAAACGCGGCCCGTTGCTATATTCGCTGCCATACCAGCCATCGCCTACCCACAGGCCGATCGCGTTTTCGCCCGGCCGCAGCAGCGCGGTCACGTCATGGGCCTGATACAAAGCGCGTTCGGCGGGGTTGGTGAATTGCGGCGCCATATGCCCGTCACCAACGCGACGGCCGTTGATCCACGCCTCGTAAACGCCGAGCGCCGTGGCATAGAGCCGCGCCGATCGGATCGGGCGCGTCGTGCTGAAATCCCGCCGCAGGAGCACGGCAGGATAATCCGGCCATGGTTCGCCCACGGGTTTCCGCGCCACCGGTGCCGCCGCCGCCCATGCGCCGTCATCGAAATCGCGTTGTTGCCAACCCGCCGGTGCGTCCATCGCGCATTTCCAACCCGCCGCGCTGGTGATGCGGCGCCCCTGCGCGCCACCCAGCCGGATGATCGAGGCGAACATGGCCGCCGGCATGCCCAGCCCGCTCTCCCGCTTCACGCTCAGCGCCAGCACATTGCGCCCGCGCGCCAGTGGCAGCGCATAGGTAGCCATCGTCGTCCAGGCGACCGGATCATCCTGCTCGGCCACCAGCGGCTTGCCGTTCAGCCAAAGACTTTCCGGCACCGCCGCGCTCAGCAGCAATTGGGATGCCGAACCGCCATCGCCGTCGATCCCGTCGCCGTCGATCACCGTACGGAAATGGCAGACCTGCCCCACCTTCTGCAGCGTCGGCGCGCCGATCCAGTGGAGCCCGGCCAGCCGATCAAGCCGCGCGACATCGGTTTCGCACGCCAGCCATTTGGCCGACCAGTCGGATGGCGCGGCAAGCCCCGTCTCCCAGAATTCCGCCGCGCTCGCGACCGGCGGCGCGCCGGCGGCGGCGCGCAGTTCGACACGCCACCAATAGCGGGTTCGCGGCGCGGGCTTCGGCCCGTCATAAGCAATGTCGAAGCTGCGATCGGAAACGACCTCGCCACTATCCCAGACCAGATTGCGCGCGGCGAGCAGATCGGCCTCGGACCGCGCGACGGTGACGCGATAGGCATGCTGCTTCAGCCCGGCATCGCCGCCGGCAAGCTTCCACGAAAAGCGCGGCGGCTGGTTGCCCGTCGCCATCGGCTGTGCGAGCGCGCACAGGCGAAGATCGACGACCGCGAACGGCATCGCAGCTTTTTCCTGCGCGGCCAGTGCGGGATGGCCGATGCTGCCCGCCGCTGCGAACCCCATGCCCAGCACCGATCGACGATCAATATCCATGCGATCACCTCTCCCCTCGGCCCGTCTCTCGCGAACCCGGCATCAATAGAACGACATCGTTCTATATCTTCGCGAAGGCGGGGGAAAGGGCCGATCGGCCGTCAGTGCAATTTTGGTGGGATGGCAGGGCGGCGCCGGAGAGGCGCTATGGCGTCAGGCGATGATGACGCGCACGCCTTCCGCTTCCAGCAGGGCGCGCGTCCCATCCGGCAGCCCGTCGTCGGTGATCAGGACGTCCAGTTCGTCGAGCCCGCACACGACATTGCCCGATGACGACCCGAACTTGCTGCTGTCGACCAGCAGGATCACCTGTTCCGCCCGTTCGATCAGCCGGCGTTCCGCCGCCACCAGCACCACATCCGCCTGCATCACCCCCTGCGGCCCCACGGATGCCGCCCCCATGAACAATTTGGGCGCGTGGAAGCGCGGCATCAGATCGTCACCGGCGGGGGCGAGGATGATATTCTGTTCGGGGAAAACCGAACCGCCCGGCACCGTCAATCGCGTGCCGGGCTGGCCGAGCAGCGCGCTCACGATGTGCAGCGAATTGGTCAGCACCTGCAATTCCAGCCCGGAAATATGCGGGCACATCTGCAAGGTCGTCGATCCGCCGTCGATCATCACGGCTTCGCCCGCCACGCACAGGGCCGCCGCCGCCCGGCCGATCGCCTCCTTCTGCGCGCGGTTCAGGTGGATATTCTCGTGAAAGGGCACGCCGGCCAGCGCCGCGGCCGGCGCGCTTTCCCCGGTCGGCAGCGAAACGCCGCCGTGCACGCGCGCGACGCGACCCTGGCCCGCCAGCCGTTCCAGATCGCGGCGCAACGTGGCCGGCGACGCATCCAGCTGCCGTTCCAGATCGCGAAAGGCGACGAAGCCCTTCTGTTCCAGCAGCGATATGATGGCCTTCTCGCGCTCGGCGGCGTGCATCCTGCGTTCCTCGTGCAAACTGTCCGCCGCTATTCCAAGAAGATCCGGGCGGCGCAAGGATCAGACGATGCCGGCGCCCAGCCCCACCTTCGTCCGCTCCTGCGCCTTGCGGTCGCGCCAGCCGCTCGCGCGGTAGGCCGCGATCGCGTCGATCGCCCCGCCCGCTTCGGCCCGCGCCTTGGCCAGGATCGGCGTCACATCGGTGCGATAGGCCTGCCGCAGCGTCTGGAACGCCATCATGGTGTCATTGCGTTCCTGCGCCAGATGCAGCGCAGCGCGATCGACCAGCAAGGCCTTGGCATAAGCGGCCACGATCGATTCCGCCGATGCGATCATGCTCTCGATCGGATCGGTCACATTGTGCGACTGATCGATCATGTAGGCCGGCGCGAAATCGCCGGGATTATTGCGCTCCGCCTCAATCAGTTCGTTGAACACCAGGAACAACTGGTGCGGATTGATCGATCCGCTGTCCAGATCGTCATCGCCATATTTGCTGTCGTTGAAGTGGAAGCCGCCCAGCTTGCCGAAGCGATGGAGCCGCGCCACGATCTGTTCGATATTGACGTTGGGCGCATGGTGGCCAAGATCGACAAGGCATTTCGCCTTGGGGCCAAGCTCCTGCGCCGCCAGGATCGACGATCCCCAGTCCGAAATCACCGTCGAATAAAAGGCCGGTTCGAACAGCTTATGTTCGATCAGCATCCGCCAGTCGTCCGGCAGCGCGCGGTAGATCTGGCTCGCGGAATCCAGATAGCGATCGAATGACCGGGTGAGATCCTGCTGGCCCGGAAAATTGGTGCCGTCACCGATCCAGACGGTCAGATCGCGCGCGCCGAGCTGGCGGCCGATCTCGATGCATTCGATATTATGGTCGATCGCCTGCTGGCGCACCGCCACATCATTGGCCGTCAGCGATCCGGCGGCATAGCTGTGCGGCTGCCCCGGCTGATCCTGGAAGGTGTTGGAATTGACCGCGTCGAAGCCGAGGCCAAGGCTTTCAGCCTCCTCACGCAGCGCCGCATAGTCGCTCACCTTATCCCATGGAAAATGCGGCGACACGCGCGGCGTCGCCCGGCTCAACTGGTTGACGACGGCGCAATCCGCCAGCTTCTCATGAATATTGGTCGGCTCACCCGCGATCGGGAATTTGGCGAACCGCGTGCCGCCGCGCCCCGCCCCCCAGCTCGGGATCGCCACCGAAAAGCCGGCCACCCCGTCCCTGATCGCTTTGATCGCGATGCCGCGCCGGGCGAGTTGCCGGCCAAGGCTGGCATAATCGTCGTCCAGCGCGTCGGCCTGGGCGGCGTTCAGTTCCTCGATCTGGTCCTGCGAAAGCGGCAGTTCCGTCATCCTGTCCTCTCCTGCGCGGTTCAGCGCGTGAACGCCTGGGCGTTGCCGGCATCCACATTGATGATGTTCGCGGTCGATTTGGCCGATGCGTCGGACGCGAAGAACAGCACCGCCTCGGCAATGTCCTCGGGCAGCACGTTCAGCTTCAGCATCGATCGGTTGCGGTAGAAATCCTCCAGTTCCTCGCCGGGATCGATGCCATAGGCGCCGGCCCGTTCCTTGCGCCAATCGCCATCCCAGATCCGCGAGCCACGGATCACCGCATCGGGATTGACGATGTTGACGCGAATGCCGTCCGACGCGCCTTCCAGCGCCAGGCAGCGCGCCAGATGCACCGCCGCCGCCTTGGCCGAGGCATAGGCTGCGGCATTGGGCGTCGCCGCCAGCGCATTTTTCGATCCGATGAAGATGATCGATCCGCCCTTCTGCGCCCGCATCAGCGGGAAGGCCGCCCGCGCGGCGAGGAAATAGCCTTCGACCAGCACGTCGTAATTCTTGCGCCACAAAGCGACGCTGGTCTCCTCGATCGGTGCGGACGAAGCCAGCCCGGCATTGCAGACAAGAATGTCGACGCCGCCAAATTCCACCGATGCGGCCTCGAACGCGGCGGCGACCTGGGTCTCGTCGGTCACGTCGCAGACGGCCGAGCGGATCAGATCACGCCCGAACGCAGCGACCATGCCGGCTGCGGCGCCGTCCAGCGCCTCGGCATCGCGATCGGTCAGCAGCACGCAGGCACCGTCGGCCGCCAGCCGCCGCGCGGTCGCAAGGCCGATGCCGCCCGCCGCCCCGGTGACGAGCGCGACCTTGCCGACCAGCGGTTTCGGCCTGGGCATGCGCTGGAGCTTCGCTTCCTCCAGCGCCCAATATTCGATGTTGAACGCTTCCTGCTCGGCCAGGCCGACATAGCCGCCAATCGCCTCCGCCCCGCGCATCACATTGATGGCGTTGGCGTAGAATTCGCCGGCCAGCCGCGCGGTCGTCTTGTCCGCCGCGAAGGTGATCCGGCCGATGCCGGGAATAAGCACGACGACGGGATTGGGATCGCGCATCGCGGGGTCGGCCGGCCCGGCGCAGCGTTCATAATAAGCGCGATATCCGTCGCGATAGGCGTCCAGCCGCTCCCCCAGATAGGCCCTGTCGTCGATCCGTTCGGGATCGAGCGTCAGGGGCGCGATCTTCGTGCGCAGGAAGTGATCGGGGCACGACGTGCCGATTGCCGCCAGCCGTTCGAAATCCGCTGATCCGGTGAATTCCAGCGTTTCGGCGTCGTCCGAAAAATGGCCGATCTTGCCGCGCGCGCCCGTCATCAGGCCGCGCAGGGCCGGCATCAGCCGCGCGGCCGCCGCCCGCCGGTCCGCCGGTGCAAGCGCCGCCGCCTTACGCCCGCCAAAGGCCGGCCGATCGCCCAGCCGATCGTTGAGATAGCGGGCCGCATCGCCGATCAGGTCGATCGTGTTGCGATAGCAGGCCTCCGCACTGTCGCCCCAGCAGATGATGCCATGGCCCGCCAGCATCACGCCGCGCAGGCCGGGGTTCGCCGCAACATGATCGCGCAGCCGCAACCCCAGGTCGAAGCCCGGCCGCTGCCACGGCAGCCAACCGATCGCCCCACCCCAGATCGCGCGCGTCGCCGCCTCGCCACCAGCCGATGCCGCCAGCGCGATGATCGCGTCGGGATGGACATGATCGACATGGGTGAAGGGCAGATAGCCGTGCAGCGGCGTATCGATCGAAGCCGCCCGTGCGTTCAAGTTGAAGGTGCAATGGGGGAGATAGGCGACCATCTCGTCCTCATGCGCGATGCCGCGATACAGCGCCTCCAGCCCCAGCAACTTGTCCAGATACAGGGTCGAAAAGCCGTCCAGCTTCATCGATCCGATGTCGCCGCCCGATCCCTTGACCCACAGCACATCGACATCGCCGCCCGTCAGCGGATCGCGCCCGGCAATCTTGGCCGAGGTATTGCCGCCGCCGAAATTGGTCACCGTCAGGTCCGAACCCAGCAGGTTCGATCGATAGAGCAGCAGTTCTTCCGGCGATCTGCCCGCCGCCTCGGCCGCCGACCAGCGATTTTCCGGCACGGCGAACTTCAAAGCCGGCACGGCCCTGCTCGCATCGGTAGCGGTAAGCATCATAACCTCGTCAACTGAACCCCATTCTCGCATCCAGAGCTAACAAAGCCCTTGGCAAGTTTCAATCATATTCGCTAAATATCGATCATCAACGCGCAGCAAGGATCGGACGTGACGGGCCTGACGATCGTTCTGGATATCGGCAAGACATTGGCCAAGCTGACGCTTTGGACGGCGGACGGCCAGCTTGTCGCGCGCCGCTCGCGCCCCAATACGCGGGCCGATGCGGGCGACTATGCGGCGCTCGATTGCGCGGGGATCGAAGGCTGGCTTGCCGAAACGCTGCGCGAATTCGCCAATATGGGGCGCATCGACGCGATCATCCCGGTCGGCCATGGCGCCGCCGCCGCCATCGTCCGCGATGGCGATCTGGCCTGCCCGGTCTTTGATTATGAAACGCCGATCGCGCCGATGCTGCAGCGCGCCTATGCCCGTGATCGCGACGATTTTGGCGTCACCGGCTCCCCGCTGCTGCCCGACGGCCTCAACCTCGGCGCACAGCTTCACGCACTCGAACAATTCCATCCCGGCCTGTTCGCTGGCGACGCGGCGATCCTGCTATGGCCGCAATATTGGGCCTGGCGTCTTTCTGGCGTCATGGCGTCGGAAGCCACCAGCCTCGGCTGCCATAGCGATCTGTGGGAGCCGGTGAACGGCCGCCCGTCCACCATGGCGCGGCGGCGCGGATGGGCCGATCGCCTGCCGCCCGTGCGCCATGCGGGCGACGCGCTCGGCACGCTCAACCGCGAATGGAGCGAGCGGACGGGGCTGCCGGAAAATGTGCGCGTCCATTGCGGGCTGCACGATTCCAACGCCGCGTTGCTCGCCGCGCGCGGCTTCCCCGAAATAGCCGATCATGATGCCACCATCCTTTCCACCGGCACCTGGTTCGTCGCGATGCGATCGCCCTCCCCCGCCATGGCGGCCGACCTCCCCCCTTTGCCCGAAGCGCGCGACTGCCTCGTCAATGTCGATGTCGCCGGGCGGCCCGTGCCTTCGGCGCGCTTCATGGGCGGGCGCGAGATCGAGACGCTGACTGGCATCGACACCCGCCGCATCGATATCGTTCCCGATCAGCCCCTGCTGGTCGCCGCCGTCCCCAAGGTGCTTGCCAACGGGGCGATGGTGCTGCCCACCTTCGCGGCCGGGTTCGGGCCCTTCGCCGAAGCGCGCGGCCGGTGGATCGCGATGCCGGCGGACGCGGCCGAACGGCGGGCGGCCGTCTGCCTCTATGCCGCGCTCGTCGCCAGCACCTCGCTCGATCTGATCGGATCGCGCGGCGCGATCCTGATCGAAGGGCGCTTTGCCGAGGCGGAGGTGTTCGTGCGCGCGCTGGCATCGCTGCGGCCACAGGATGCGATATACACCGCCAACGCGCATAATGACGTCTCTTTCGGCGCGTTGCGGCTGATCCATCCCACCTTGCAACCCGCGTCCACGCTGGCCCGCGTCGCCCCGCTCGATGATGATCTGCGCGCCTATCGCGACAGCTGGCAGCGCGAAATCGCGCGCGCCGGAGGCTCGTTGTGAAGGCCGCATCCTGCCTCGATTATCGCGAACTGGCCCGGCGCCGCCTGCCCCGCTTCCTGTTCGAATATATCGATGGCGGCAGCTATGCCGAGGTGACGTTGCGGCGCAATGTCGCCGATCTGGAAGCGATCGCGCTGCGCCAGCGTGTCTTGCGCGATGTCTCGTCGATCGATCTGTCTGCCGAATTGTTCGGCCAGCGGCACGCTTTGCCGATCGGGCTCGGGCCGATCGGGCTGGCCGGGATGAACGCCCGGCGGGGCGAAGTGCAGGCCGCGCGTGCCGCGCATTCCGCCGGCATCCCCTTCTGCCTGTCCACGGTTTCGGCCTGCCCGCTGGGCGAGGTCGCCGGCGCATCGCCATCGCCGATCTGGTTCCAGCTCTACATGATCCGCGACCGCGCGTTCATGCGTGATCTATTGGCTCAGGCGCGCTCGGCGGGCTGCACCGCGCTGGTCTTCACCGTCGACATGCCCGTGCCCGGCAGCCGCTATCGCGACTATCGCTCGGGCCTTGCCGGCGCACCCGGCCTTGGCGGCGCGCTCCGCCGCTTCGGGCAGGCGCTGGGCCGCCCGCGCTGGGCATGGGATGTCGGCATATGCGGCCGCCCCCACGCGCTCGGCAATGTCGCGCCGGTGCTCGGCAAGAATAGCGGGCTCGAGGATTTCTTCGCGTGGATGCGCAACAATTTCGATCCCAGCGTCACCTGGAAGGATCTCGATTTCATCCGCTCCGAATGGGCGGGGCCGCTGATCATCAAGGGCGTGCTCGACGCCGATGATGCCAGGGCCGCTGCCGATCTCGGCGCGGACGGCATCGTCGTTTCCAACCATGGCGGGCGCCAGCTCGATGGCGTGCCATCGACGGCGCGGGCGCTGCCGCCGATCGCCGACGCGGTTGGCGGGCGGATCAGCATCCTGGCCGATGGCGGCGTCCGTTCGGGTCTGGATGTCGCACGGATGCTGGCGCTCGGTGCCGATATGGCGCTGCTCGGCCGGGCCTGGGCTTATGCGCTCGCTGGCGGCGGCCAGGCGGGCGTCGCCCATGTCATCCAGTTGATGGAAGCCGAATTGCGCGTCGCGATGGCGCTTACCGGCGCACGCAATCTCGCGGAACTGGGACGCGACAGCCTGGTCGCGGAATAAGACGCGGCGACAACGCCGCCAAAGGGGGGAGAAGGAATGAACGGCAACCCACTGCTCGGCGTGGTCTTCCATTGGCTCGGCGGCCTTTCGTCCGCCAGTTTCTACGTGCCCTACAAGCGCATCCGGGGCTGGTCGTGGGAGATCTT
The DNA here is from genome assembly GCF_900188165.1 of Edaphosphingomonas laterariae. Classification (GTDB taxonomy): domain Bacteria; phylum Pseudomonadota; class Alphaproteobacteria; order Sphingomonadales; family Sphingomonadaceae; genus Sphingomonas_E; species Sphingomonas_E laterariae. The sequence goes on from NZ_FZOS01000020.1 coordinate 32,440, forward strand.
CTGGATCACCGGCGGCGTCTTTTCCTGGCTGATCGCGCCCTGGGTGATGGCCTCGATCCAGACGCACGACCTGCTCGGCGTATTGGCCCGCGCGCCTGCCGACACCCTGTTCTGGTGCTGGTTCTGGGGCGCGATGTGGGGCTTTGGCGGGCTCACCTTCGGGCTCACCATGCGCTATCTGGGCCTGTCGCTCGGCATGGCGGTGGCGCTGGGGCTGACGACGATCATCGGCACGATGGGGCCGCCGATCTTCCGTGGCACGCTGGGCACGCTGGCGGCGACGACCAGCGGCCAGATGACGCTCGTCGGCATCGCCATCACGCTTGCCGGCATCATCGTCGTCGCCCGCGCCGGCCACGACAAGGAACGCGAACTGGGCGCCAGCACCGCCGATAGCGAATTCAACCTGAAGAAGGGCATCGCCATCGCGATCTTCTCCGGCGTGATGTCGGGCTGCTTCGCCTGGGGGCTCGATGCCGGCGCGCCGATCCGCGAAGCGACAATCGCGGCCGGCACCCATGTCCTGTGGCAGGGGCTGCCGGTGCTCTGCGTCGTGCTTGCCGGCGGGCTCACCACCAACCTCATCTGGTGCGCCATCCTGATCGCGCGCAACCGCAGCCTGGGCGAACTGGCCGGCCGCAGCGCATCGGAAACGCGCCCGCCGCTGGCCGCGAACTATGGCTTCGCCGCGCTGGGCGGCACGCTGTGGTATTTCCAGTTCTTCTTCTACACGATGGGCGAAAGCCAGATGGGCCGTTACGGCTTTTCATCCTGGACGCTGCACATGGCATCGATCATCCTGTTTTCGACATTGTGGGGGTTCAGCCTGAAGGAATGGGCCGGCACCTCGCGCCGGGTGCGGGGCAAGGTGTGGACCGGCATCGGCCTGCTCGTCGGATCGACACTGGTGATCGGCGCGGGCAATTATCTGGCCGGCTAGCTGACGGGCCGGTTGGCCGCCAGGCTGGCACTGGCGCGGATCAGTTCGCGCCAGCGCCAGCCGCATCCTTAGCCCGGGCGGCGTAGAGTCCGTAGAAGGCGACCCAGAGATAGCAGAGGACGGGAACGGCGAGCGCCACGGCAAGGCCCTGGGCATCGGCGACGACGCCTGTGACCAGCGGCACCAGCGCGCCGCCGACGATGCCGAGGCAGAGCAAGGCCGACCCGCCCGGCGTATCATCGCCCAGCCCGCGCAGGCCGAGCGTGAAGATCGTCGGGAACATGATCGAATTGGCGAGGCCGATGGCGAGCACGGCGGCGGCCGAGGCCAGCCCCCATGAGAAAGCGGAGGCGCCTGCGAGCAGCACGGCGGCGGCGGCATGGACGGCGAGCACGAGGCCCGGCCGCCAGCGCGCCAGGGTCCACGCGCCGACGAACCGGCCGATCATCGCCCCGCCCCAATAGAGGCTGACCAGTTGCCCGGCCTGCAGCGCGGTGGCGCCGAACACCGATGGCTCCATGAGATAATTGGCGAGCAGGCTGCCGATCGACACCTCCGCGCCGACATAAGCGAAGATGGCGACGACGCCGAGCATGAGCTGCGGACGGCGGAGCAAGGCGAGGCCCGGCCGATCGCCCCGCGCGACCGGCGCTACGCGGCCCAGCATGTCGCGGCGCAACCAGAAGACGAGCATCAGCAGGCCGAGGACGACGGCGATGCCGATGAAGGGCAAGGCGACGGCTTCCGCCTCGACGATGCGTTGCGCGGTGAGCGCCGCGGGCGACATGGCGGCGGCGTCCACCTCCACCAGATCGTCGCTGAGGATGAGCCGCGCGCCGATGATCGGGCCGATCGTGGTGCCGAGCGAATTGAACGCCTGCGCGAGTGTGAGCCGCGACGAGGAACTGGCCGCCGGCCCGGCAATGGCGATCACCGCATTGGCGGCGACCTGCAGCGTGGTGACGCCGCTGGCCATGACGAACAGCGCGAGCAGGAAGCCCGGAAACACGCCGAAGCGCGTGGCCGGGATGAACAGCAGGCAGCCCGCCGCCATGATGCCCAGCCCGGCGATGATGCCGCGCATATAGCCGAAGCGCCGGACGATCATGCCAGCCGGCAGCGAAAAGACGAGATAGCCGATGAAGAAGGCGAACTGCGTCAGCATCACTTCCGCATAGCCAAGCGTGAACAACGATTTCAGCTTGGGCACGAGGATATCGATGAGGACGGTGGCAAAGCCCCAGATGAAGAACAGGCTGAGGCACAGCCGGAACAGCGCCCGATCCGCCCCCGGCCCGGCCGCGCCACCCACCGGCGCTTCGATGCCCGCATTCATGCCCGTTCCACCGACCATCTGCTTCCCCCTTTGCGGCGGTTGGATCCGATTGCACCGGATCAACCGCTCCATGCTTTTGTTATGCCGCGATTTCCGAGTCAGCGGATGGCCCCATCTGCTTCGAAATCGCTCCATGCTTTTGTTTTACCGCGATTTCCGAGTCAGCAGATGGACCCATCTGCTTCGAAATCGCTCTAACGACCGCGCGTCAGACGCCGGACGGCACCAGCGTTTGCGCGAAATAGGGATTGACCCGTGCGGCATCGGCATAGCCGTCGGGTTCGACCTGACAGGTCGGACACCAATGGCCGCCGCGCAGCATGAGATTGGGCGTCATGGCGAAGCGATGGCCGTCGGCGCACTGCCAGTCGACCGGCCGGAACGGCCCTTCGATCGCATCCGACAGGCAGGCACCGCCCCGGAACTTCGCCGCCTGCTTCATGTCGGCGATCGTCCAGTCTTCGGCCGCGCGCGTTTCATCATAGCCATGATCCATCAGCGTCGGTTCGCGCGATGGCTGGGCCAGCGCGTAATTGCCCCAGCCTTCGGGGATTTGCGCCCAATGATCGCGCGTATCGAAATAGGCCGAAATGTGCGCGTGATCGTCATTGGCGAACCAGTGCAGCGATCCGCCCGGCGCTTCGGCGAGCTTGCGGATGCGCTTGCCAATCGCGCCGGGAAAGGTGCCGCCAAGCGCCTTGACGATCCACGGGATCGCGCGGCCCAGTTCGTCGATGAAGCCGTCGAGCGTCTGGCTGCGATAGGGGACCAGCGCCTCCAGATGATCGGAATCGCTATACCATTGGCCGTGGAAATTGCGGGTGGCGAACCAGTTGGGGTTGAGCACCTTGCGATGATCGCGAATGCCCATCGCCGTGAAGGTCTTGACCATGAATTCGTGGTTGATGACGCGCGAGGCCTGCCCGCCGCCCATATTGTAGAAGCCCCGCCAGAGCGTATCGGGCACGCCAGCTTCGCACAGATTGGCCATCAGCCGCCCCGAATCCCGCGCGGTGGACCATTCGAACACGCCGTTGATCGGATTGTGGAACATGATCGGATCGAAGATCCGCCACATCGCGGTGTGGGCCATGCCGGTCTGCCGCACCGACACCCAGTGCCGCAGCCCCGATTCAGCGACGATCGCCTCGGCCTTCGTCTTGCTGATCGCATAATGATCGAAGCGGCTGATCTTGATCGGATCGCCGGTGCGGCCCCAATGGATCGGCGGCATCCGGCAGCCGGTTTGCGCGACCGTGCCGATATAGACGAGGCGCACCTGATCGGGATCGGGCTGCGCCTTGATCGCGCGGACGATATTTTCCGCGCCGCCGACATTCACCCGCATGGTAAGTTCGGGCACGCGATCCGCCATCGGCGATACCATGCCGCCGACATGCAGCACCTGCGCGGCACCGCTGACGCCGGCCAGCACATCGTCATAATTGGTGAGATCGCCGAAGATCACGTCGACATCGGGATCGCGGAGCCATTGCTTCACGGCCGGGCGATCGCGCTCGGAGGGGAGGACGAGGATGCGCACGCGGAAGCGATCCCGCCGATCGAGCAGTTCGCGCATGGTTTCGCCACCCATGTTGCCGGTGGCCCCCGTCAGGAAGACGAGTGGTCGCGTGTCGTGATTCATGCCCGTCAATTTCCCCTCGATGCGCGGCCGCGCGCCATATTTTTACGGCTTCGTAAATTTGATTTGCGTCGCCCGCAAGCATGTTCCGCAAGGCGGCAAACCCTTACGCCAACGGGCCTACCCCCCGATTGGACGGTGACGTCGATGGCGACATGCGGGAACCCCATTGCACAATGCGAAACATTGTTAGTAATGACTCACTTGTGAATCCAGAGGAGAGTAGCGGATGCGGGCGATGGTGCTGGACCAGTTTGGCGGTCCCGAAGTCTTGCACATGGCCGAAATCGAGCGGCCGGCGGCCCAGCCGGGCGGCGTTGTCGTCCAGGTCGCTTATGCCAGCGTCAATCCGGCCGACTGGAAGGCCCGCGAAGGCTGGCTGGCGCAATATTTCAACTATCAGTTCCCCTTCGTCGTCGGTTTCGACGCCGCCGGCATCGTTGCCGAGGTGGGTGAAGGCGTGACCGGGGTGAAGGTGGGCGACCGCGTCGTCACCGCATCCAACCAGGGCCGGGGCGAGCGCGGTTCCTATGCCGAATATGTCGCGTCCGACGTGGAACGCGTCGTCAAGCTGCCCGACGGGGTGGCACTGCGCGAGGCCGCGACGCTGCCGACCGCCGGCATGACGGCATGGGAAGCCGTGACCAACGTGGCCAATGTGAAGGCGGGGCAGAAGGTGCTGGTGAATGGCGGCGCCGGCGGTACCGGCAGCTTCGCCATCCAGCTTGCCAAGATGGCGGGCGCGGAAGTGGCGGCCACCTGCGGCCCGCACAATGTGGATTATGTCCGCAGCCTGGGCGCGGATCTTGCCATCGATTACCGCAAGGGCGGCGTGGCCGATGCCGTGCGCGCCTGGGCGCCCGACGGCGTGGACGCGGTGATCGACACGGTCGGCCAGGGCAGCCTGCTCGATTCGATCGAAATGGTGAAGCGCGGCGGCGTGGTGACGCCGATCACCACGCTGATCGCCGACGAAACCATGCCCGATGCCGCGCGCGCGGCGGAACTGGGCGTGCGGATCGAGATCGCATCGTCCACCTTCCCCAACCAGCCGGCGCAGCTGCGCGGCTTGGTCGACGCGCTGGGCGCGGGCCGCATCCGCGTGCCGGAAATCACCGAACTGCCGCTCGATCAGGCGGGCGAGGCGCATATACGCGTCGCCGCCGGCCATGTCCGCGGCAAGATCGTGCTTCATGTCAGCGACGAGGTGGGCCAGTGAGCGCCGAAACGATCTGGACCGTCGATGACGTCCGCACCAAGCCGGGCCAGGGCCAGGCTTTCCTGAAGGCCTATCGCGAACATTATGTGCCGGGCGCCGAGGCACGCGGCATGCGGCTCGTCCACGCCAAGGTGGAACCCGCCATGTGGCTGGACGACGAACCCAACCGGCTGCTGCTGGTGTGGGCGCTGGATCATGTCGGCACGGTGTGGGGCGCCAAGCATGTCGCGCGCATGACGCCCGACGTGGACCATTTCTGGAATGACATCGCGCCGCCGCTGATCGAGGCGCGCACCCGATCGGTGATGGCCGAGGCGGACCAGCTGGAGGCGCTCGCCAATGTATAATCTGCTTTTCGTCATCGGCTTCGCTGAAGGCGCCGACACCGCCGCGCGCGATGCGTTCACCGCCAAGCTCAGTGCCTTTGGCGGCACCGCGCAGGTGCGCAACGCGACGATCCAGCCGACGCTGCCCGGCGTCTATAATGGCGGCGATCTGATCTGCCGTTTCGTGTTCGACGACGACGCCGCGCTAACCGCCGCCACGACCGGCGCAGACTGGGCCGCGATCGAAGCCGGACTGGCGGACAAGGCACTCGTCGCCAGCCTTGAACGCGTCGAATATGAAGGCGGGCTGGCCGGCGGATCATCCGACGGGACCAAGCTCTATCGCGTCGCCTTGTTCTGCGCGAACGTGAGCCCGACCGAGGAGCGGCTGGCCGCGTTCGGCCGGCAGACCGCGTCGATGCCGCGCTACATCAAGGCCATTCGCCGCTGGCAGGTTTCCAGCACCGTCAAGGCCAGCGGGCTCAACCCGTGGACCCATGTGTGGGAGCAGGAATATGACGGCATCGAGGGGCTGAACGGCCCCTACATGATGCACCCCGCGCACTGGGCGCATGTCGAACGCTGGTTCGACACCGAATATCCCGATTACCTCGTCGATCGCGTGCTGGTGCACACCTTCTGCGCCATCGACGCGCCCGTCATCATCGCCTGACATAACGAACATCCGGGAGAGATTATCATGAGCACGAGCGCAAGGCCGCTTGAGGGCAAGGTCGCCCTCGTCACCGGTGCCAGCCGCGGCATCGGCCAGGCCATCGCCCGACGGCTGGCTTCGGCCGGCGCGACGGTGGTCGTCACCGCCCGTTCGGCGACGCAGCCCGCCACCCAGAAACGCTTCGGCGGCGAACAGGTGATCCCCGGCACGCTCGCCGAAACCGTGGCGCTGATCGAAGCCGATGGCGGCAAGGCGTTCGCCGTGCCGGCCGATCTGGAAAATGCCGAACAGCGCGGCAGCCTGGTGCAGCGTGCCGTGGAAGCGGCCGGGCGGCTCGACATCCTGGTCAACAATGCCGGTTATGCCGATTATGGCCGCATTGAGAGCATGTCCGACGACACGTTCGACCGGACGATCACCCATTATCTGCGTGCGCCCTTCCAGCTCATCCGCGATGCGATTCCGGTGATGAAGGCGCAAGGCGCGGGCTGGATCGTCAATATCGGTTCGGTGACGACGCTGCCGCCGACCCGGCCCTACATCGATTATGCGCGCGCCGGCGGCGACACGCTTTATGCCAGCGCCAAGGCGGCGCTCCACCGCTTCACGCAGGGGCTGGCGGCCGAGATGGTCGACCATAATATCGCGGTGAACGTGGTCGGCCCGTCGACGGCGATCCGCACGCCCGGCGCCGACGCGCTGATCCCGGCCGATTATCCTTGCGAGGATGTCGCCTATCTCGCCGAAACCGTGCTCGCCATGTGCGAACTGCCGGCGGCCGAACGCACCGGCCATATCGGTTTTTCGATGCACTGGCCGCACGCCCACAAGCGCCGGGTGATGAGCCTCGACGGCAAGACCGAACTGCCGGCCGCCGAGCCGCCCGCCTGGTCGCACCCCGACGTCGTGGCCGCCGGCTACTGACGCGGACACGCGGGAGAGGAGACAAGATATGCCGATGGATCCGCAGATCGAAGCAATGTTGGCCTCAGCGCCGGCATGGCCGCCGGTCAGTTCGATGCCGGTGGAGGAATTGCGGGCGGCGGTGCGGGCAAGCTCGCTCGCCATCCCGCCGCTCGACGTGCCGCTGGCGAGCATAAGCGACGACGCGATCGAGGGGCCGGGCGGCCCCATCCCGATCCGCATCTACACGCCGGCGGGTGAAGGCCCCTTCCCCGGCATCGTCTATTTCCACGGCGGCGGCTGGGTGGTCGGCGATCTCGACACGCAGGACATGATCGCGCGCGGGCTGGCGCACGGAGCGGACGCGGTGGTGGTGTCCGTCGATTACCGGCTGTCGCCCGAACACCCCTTCCCGGCGGCGCCCGACGATGCCTGGGCGGCGACCCTGTGGACCGCGCGCCATGCCGCCGGCCTGAACATCGATCCCGCCCGCCTGGCCGTGGCAGGCGACAGCGCCGGTGCCAATCTGGCGGCGGGCGTGGCACTCCGCGCGCGCGATGCCGGCGCACCGAAGCTCGTCGCGCAGGCGATGTTCTACGGATCGGGCAATTACCCGTCGGAAGAAACGCCCTCGTCGGAAGAGTTCGCCAAGGGCCCGCTGCTTTCGCGCGACGACGTGCATTTCTTCTGGCGGCAATATCTGGCGGACCCGGACAAGGACCAGCATCACCCATTGGCATCGCCGATCCGCGCGGCGAGCCATGCCGGCCTGCCACCCGCTTATATGGGCACCGCCGAGATCGATCCGTCGCGCGACGATGGCGAGCGTTATGCTGCAAAGCTGGAAGCGGCGGGCGTGCCGGTGGAAACCAGGCGTTATGCCGGCATGGTCCACGGCTTCGTATCGTGGCTGGCCTTCCTGCCCGGCGCGCGGACGGCGATGGACGATGCCTGCGCCTTCCTGAAGCGCCAATTCGCGGCGCAGAACTGAACCACAGCAGATTATTCGGGAGAGTTTATGACGACGGACAGGCAGGCCTTTGAAGGCGGCGTGGCGGTGATCACCGGCGCCGGCGCAGGCATCGGATCGGGCCTTGCGCGCCGCGCGGGCGAACTGGGCATGACGGTGGTCGTGACCGACATTTCGGCCGAGCGGGCCGAGGCGGTGGCCGGCGAAATCAAGGCCAAGGGCGGCAAGGCCGAGGCGCTGGTGGTTGACGTTTCCAAGCCGACCGAGCTGGATCGCCTGGCCAAACAGGTTCACGATCAGTTCGGCGATGTCCGCCTTCTGGTCAACAATGCCGGCATCGAGACCATCGGCTTCACCTGGGAAATCCCGATCGAGCGGTGGGAAGCGACGCTGAACATCAACATCCACGGCATCGTCCACGGCGTGCGCGCCTTCGCGCCCTATATGCTGGATGCGGGCAAGCCGGCGTGGATCGCCAATCTGGCTTCGGTGGGCGCGTTCTCGGTGATGCCGACGCAGACCGCCTACATCATGACCAAGCATGCCGTGCAGTCGTTCAGCGAATGCCTGTATCTGGAAATGCAGCTGAAAGAGGCGCCGATCCACGTCAGCTCGATCATGCCCGGCATGCTCAAGACCAGCATCTTCGAAGCCAGCGCCGGCCAGGGCGAACCGGCGGACGCATCGACGCACCGCAAGGTGATGCACGACCTGATGGCCAATTACGGCATGGATCTGGCCGAAGGCTGCAAGGTCATTCTGGAACAGGTGGCGGAAGGCAAATTCTGGGTATCGACCCAGCCGGAAATGACGCAGGCGGCGGTGGACGGCCGCATCCAGTTTTTCCGCGATCAGGCCCCGCCCTTCCTGTCCGAACAGGCGAAACAACTGCTGGCCCATTGATAAGCGGGGCGGCCGGCGCATTGCCCATCGCCCGGCCGCCCCACACCCAGCCAAGGCTGGCGGTAAGTAAATTGTTGCTTTCAAGCGTGCCGACCTGAGGTTACGGAAAGCCATGACCAGAAAACGCCTGTCGAGCAGCGATCGCCGAGACTCCATTATCGAGGCGGCGACCGGCGTTTTCGCGCGCAGCGGCTTCAGTGGCGCCAAGACGCTGGATATCGCGCGGGCCGCCAATGTCTCCGAAGCGCTGGTGTTCCGCCACTTCCCCAACAAGGTGGCGATCTATCGCGCGGTGCTGCGCACGATCATCCGTTCGCAGGACGAAACGCTGAAGGTGCTGAGCGGCACGACCCCCGATGCCGGCGGCATCATAGATCTGTTGCGCCGCACCTTCCTGCATAGCCTGCTCGGCAAGGACGCGCATAATGCACAAGGCACGCGCATCTATTTTTCCAGCCTTGGCGGCGACGGCACCTATGCGTCGCTCGCCTATCGCCGGTCGATGCGGCTGTGGCTCGATCCGCTGGCCGTGGCGATGGAGGAAGCGCGCAAGGCGGGCGACATCACCGGACAGCCGATGCCGCCGCACAATGCCTTCATCTTCATCGAACATGTCAGTTCGATCATGCTGGTGTCGCGCACCCACGAACCCGGCATCATCCCCTATGAAGGCGATGACGAACAATTGCTGGAAAATGCCGTGCGCTTCTGCGCGCGCGGGCTGGGCATGACCGACGCCGCGATCGAACGCCATCGCGATCTGATGCGGACGGCAGCGCCCGACAAGGCCATCGACGCCCCCGCCACCCCCAAGGCACCGGCCCGCAAGACGCGATCGAAAGCGGCCTAGGGACGCTCTACTGGTAGTTCCGCTTTCGCTGGATCCGGCTGGAACGGCGCACAACGCCAAACTTCCGAGCGCGCCATACCGCGAACATTTTCGACCGTCGGCCTTTGGGGACGCTCGATGTCCTCCGAGGACGGCATCTCGGTGGAGGCCGATCCCCGGCGGGAAGATCGGAAGTCAAAGTCGCGGTGACGGGGGTTTCGCCCAAGCTTCTCCGCCAACAGCACATTCGTCGACTAACCGCCTCCGTGCTTGACCAAAAAGTGGATGCGCGCAAAAAGCATGCGAGGAGTCATCACGATGAACGGACTGGTCGATTGGCTCGGAACGCTCCAACATGGAGGCGGAAAAGCCCTTCATCTCTGCTCATTTGAAGGACATCCGAATATCGACCCGGACGGCGCGCGCGGCGCACAGCGATCGGACAGCCTGGCTTTTGGTGCCGAGCAAACCGGCACCGATATTGCACCCAAATTTTTTGTCACGCCCAACGGTCGTCGCACGGGCGATCCGAAGGGTGGAATATTAGTGCAAGACTTGCCGAATGAGATGAAAGCTCGAATCGAAGCGATCGAGCGAGACTGGGTAGCGACAGTTCGCCCGGCGCCGCCAACATGACCGAACGGCCAGCGCCTTCCCGAGATTCATCGGGACACACAAAACCAAATAACCCAATCGATACGAAGTGATCGCGGACGCCACGGCATATTATGCAATATGAAAAGCGATACATCCAATCTCACTGCGGACTTCGTGGAATTGCAGCAGCATTAGTGGTTTCATACCATTTGCAGTTTGGCGCAAATTATCTTTTTCACTTTGAAAGCGCTACGCCTTTCTTCAAGCGTGGATATTTATGGGTAGATTTGTTTTTTATTCTTAGTGGATTTATTATCAGCTTTACAACAGTCACCGTTGATGAAAAATTCACCAAAAATGAAATCGCGAGATTTTTCAGGCAGCGCTTTGCAAGAATATATCCACTACATTTGTTCTGCCTACTTTATTTAGTATCCGCATTAGGTATCATTGCCTTACTTCAGAACGCAATAGGCAGCAAAGTGAACGATCCACATTGGACGTCAGACGGCGCTGTATCACTTTTAACGGAAGTTATTCTTATCCATGCATGGGGATTTGGCCACAACGTGGCGTGGAATATCCCTTCATGGTCGATAAGTGCGGAAGTATTCGCCTATCTGCTCTTTCCGGCATTGTACGCCGCGGGCAAACACCCCTGGGCCCGTGCAGTGATGGTGGCTGGCTCCGTCCTATTGTTCTCCTGGATCGCCATCACTTCCGGCGATTTGGATATCATAAGCGGTGCAGCACCACTCCGCTGTTTGGCGGGCTTCATCATTGGCATGGAAATTTATAGAGCGCGCAATGTTTTCGGCGCAATGTCGGATAGCGTATCTAGCGCTGTTCAGATCGGGGCTGCGCTTGCCATCTTCGCCTTACTCTTGGTTCCCGCCAACGATGTTTTGCTCATTATACCATTTGCACTCCTTGTGGGATGCACGTGGCATGACAAAGGCGCCATCGCCAAAATTTTAGCAAGCCGCCCGCTTCAGTGGCTCGGGGATTTATCATACTCCATCTATCTGAATCACGTCTGCGTAATTCAGATTCTCTGGTTCTTTTGGGGACGCCTGACTGCAAAATTTAACTTCCCAGAACCAGAAAGCCGACTTGCCTGGATTGTGATAGTGTATTGCACAACGCTCCTTATATCCCATTTTACGTATCGCTATATTGAAAAGCCAGCTCGCCGCGCGCTAAGCCGTAGAGTCATAAGCGCGGAGCCAAAGCCGCATTGAGGCACCCCAACGGAGCTTGATCGCCTATTTCGTCGATGATCGCGTTCGTCGACGATCATCGTGAAACATCACGTCGAGCCGATCCGCCATCCTGCCCATCCACGTCACGAGCACATCACGCAACGTCCGATGCCGCTATCGGAGCGCGTGCAAAGAGATCGGACACTCAAGCTCGAGATCGCGCGCGTGTTCGCCAAGGAATCCGCGGCTTATGGCGTGCACAATGTGTGGCTGCCGATGACGCGGAAATGCCCTCCGGTTGCACGCTGCGCCATAGCTCGACTGATGCACGAGATAAGGTTGGCGTGACAAGCTGGTGTGCACGACGATCAGCGAAAAGGCGACGTCATTTCCCGCCAGTCGCCTTCCGGTGGCGATGTAGCCACCGCATTTGCCAGAATGCCCGCTGCCCGAAATCCGCGAACCGGCATGTCGCTGGGCATTATCAGCCGGCAAAAGGTTCGGACTTGGGTCGGCGCTCAGCGGCGGATGGGTCAGCGCATCGGGCAATGGCGTTCGCTTGCTTGTGCTGCGCCCTATCCAGACTCCAATCGTTCCGGGTTGTCAGCTTGAACGACAGCGCCCCTGGCCGGGTATGCAGCCAGATCCGCGACAGCCTCTTGTGCGGGTCGGTAGGCTGATATTTGTAAACCGGTGCATTATCCTTGCAGTAAGCGAGATCATAACGATCAAAATCCCACTCCGCATTAAAGGGCTGCACACGCGTTGGCTGTCCAACCTTGCGAACTATATGCTTATATGTTTCCAGCCATCGTTTATCGATGGCTACGGAAGGGCGAATGCTTAGACAGGTGTCTTTGTCGGTGTACGGCGATGTTTGGATACAAGTTCGCCCGCCGTACATGATGTCTATATCCGTCGCATTGCCCAGATAATCGGTCGCCACTGCTCCGGCATCCCATTCGGGGAGCACGACACCTTGCGAATTAGCCATTGAACTAATGGTCTTGAATGCTTGAGGGACCGGCTGGCCTAAGCGGATGCCGAACCATTCCAGGTATTTATCGATGCGGGCGCGCAGCTCCGTTTGCTCCGCGACAGCCTCCTTCTGCCGAAGATAGCGGACTGCTACCGTCGCCAATGTCGCTGTGATTATGACACAGATAACGAAAATAACTATCAATCGCCTCGACATCGCACCCCTCTTACATCTCGATCACATATCCCGACATATCAATCAATGATAAATAAATTTCCTATAACTCCTTGAAGGAATTTTCTGATAGCACCCATGCCGCAGCCGCCGACTTTTCGGACGTGAGACTAGTCAGTATAAATTCGGGCATGCAGCCACTGATTCAACTTTTCCGGGACGATATTTCTCGTCGATCTGCCAGCCGTTGACGATGGCTCATTGCTTCCGTGATTAGTTCTTCACTTCGCCCTTCAGTGATATTGAACCGCTGCGCGCTTCGTGCTGCCGGGATTAGCAGATGCCGGATCAGCACCTCATGCCTGCGGCGGAACGAACGGCACGCCAGCCGTTCCATAGGGAAAGGCAACTGGTCTATCCGGTTGCGGACGAGCCCCTCCGCGAGGAGTTTACCCATCAATTGCTCCAGTTCGAACACGCCGGGGAACTCCTTGTCCCGCATCGCCACCCGATCGATCCAACGCGGATCTCAGCGGCGATAGCCCAGCCGAACGGTGACGCCCGGCAGCAGACGTTCTTTCGTTCAGCAGCACTTTGTCACATCGCGGCACGATGAGGCCGCCTAATTGGATGTCGGAGCTGGGCCGGACCCCGATCATCGGTGGCAACGCCCGATGCAATCGCGGTTGCCTGGCCTATGTGGCGGAGCAGATGGAGTTGAGATGACAGGCAAGGGATTTCAATATTGTGGTGCTCTCGCCATGGGGCTGGCCGTTTCGGTGATGCTGGCCACGCCGGCGGATGCGCGACGCGGCGGCAGCATTGGAAGTCGGGGCTCGCGAACGCATGATGCGCCCGCTGCGACCGCAACGGCACCCAATCGGGTCGCGCCTGTCCAGCGCAGCATGACGGAAAACCGGAACCCGGCCCAAGGATCGGCGGCGGGGTCGCCAATGGCAAAGCCCGCGTCCGCCAAATCGGGTGGTCTGGCCAAGGGGCTGATCGGAGGTCTTATCGCGGGCGGTCTGATCGGCGCACTGCTGGGCAACGGCTTTGGCTCGTTGGCCGGCGCCGGATTCCTGATGGCGCTGTTGCAGATCGCCTTGATCGGCGGCCTCGCCTGGTTCCTGTTGCGGATGTTTCGGCGCAAGCCGGTGCTGGCCGCCGCGCATGGCGGTGGCGTCGTTTCGCCATTCAGTGGCGGGCTGGCCCCGACCACCCCGGCATCGGCACCGTCGTTCGGCGCGGCTTATGCGCCAGTGGCGCGCGCAGACCGCGACATTCCCATCGAACAGTCCGACAAGGTGGCGTTCGAACGGCTTCTCACCGACGTGCAGGATGCATTTGGGCGGGAGGACTATGCCCGCCTCCGCGAACTGACGACGCCCGAGGTGATGTCCTATTTCGCGGAAGAACTGAGCCAGAACGCCACCAACGGGCGGCGCAACCAGGTAACCGGCACGGAACTGATCGCGGCGGATGTCGCCGAGGCCTGGTGCGAAGGCGATACGGACTATGCGACGATCGCGATGCGCTATGCGAGCATCGATATCATGGTCGATCGCGCCACCGGCACGGTGATCGAGGGCGATCCGGCCAATGCCACCGAGACGACGGAGTTGTGGACGTTTGTACGCAAGTCGCGGGACGCGTGGCGCCTGTCGGCGGTCCAGGCCGCCTGAGGCGACACCCGGTATCAGGCGGGGAGCGCGAGCGCCCCGCCACCGGAGATCCATGCGCGCGCCATTGCCTGGCGTCGATGCGAATATAGGCACGGGGTGATGCCTACTTCAAAAATATCTTTTATTTCTGCGGTTTGCAAAGACGCCGATGGATGGCTGCGGTCTGCAAATTGGACGTAGCGGGAATCGAATATACAAGCTTATCCGTTTGTGTAGACGTCGGTGTTCGTCGAGGAAGAAGCGCATAGCCCAGATGCCCCTCGGCTTCAGATGGCGCTTGGGCCGACAATCAGCCCCGCGTTTCAAGCGCGCCGCTCTCACGTGATCGGATCCGGATCTGAATGTCGCATGGTTTGTCTCCTTCGGCCGGTATCGGCCACAGGGAATCCGGTTCCGCTTCCGAACATGGGTTCGCCCAACGTATCGGGCGGGATGTCGATGAACCTAGGAACTATTATGCGGACGAGGCGGGCGTGGACGTTACCATCCGCTTCATCGATGCGCTTGAGCGAGCATATCGACGGATTTCTGCAAGACCCGCGACGGGTTCGCCGAGATACGCACACGAGCTCTATTTGCCCGGATTGCGCAGCCACCAACTGGCCGGCGTTCCGTTCGGTCGACTTTCGCCCGCTCTGACAGAAGGCCCGCCGGCCAATGGACGAAATGGATCAGCCGATAATTTCCGCGACGATCCGATGGAGTTCGGCCCGGCTGAGATGAGCCGAATTGCGGCGCTTCATTCGGGGGCGCTCCGCATGGAGCGTTAAGGCCGAAGACGGTGCACCGGCCCGCTTGGGTGGATGATAATCGATATTCTGTTGCATGTGATTCCTGATGCTTATCTTCGCACCGATTTGTTGATTGTGGAGTGCGCTAGCGACGATTGCCTCCACCGCGAACAGCCGGGCCTGCGCCCGGCGTCCGCTCGCGAAAGATGATGCGCCCCTTGTCCAGATCATAGGGAGTCATTTCGACGATCACGCGGTCGCCCACGACGGACCGAATGCGATAACGTCGCATCTTGCCCGCCGTGTAAGCGATGATCCGGTGGTCATTTTCCAGGCGGCCGGCAAAGCGTCCGTCGGGAAGTATCTCTTCGATCTGGCCGTCGAGGGTCAGCAATTCCTCTTTGGCCACCGGCGATCAGGCCTGCTGGAGGTTGACGGCGGACTGCTTGCCGCGCCGGTCGGTTTCCAACTCGTAACTCACGCGCTGATCTTTGTTGAGCGTCGCCATGCCGGCGCGCTCGACCGCGGTAATGTGTACGAAGCTGTCGCCCGAACCGTCCTCGGCCGCGATGAAGCCATAGCCCTTGTCGATGTTGAAGAATTTGACGGTGCCAATCGGCATGATGTTCCCTTTCGCGAAACACAAATAATCCGCGCGACGACATGTCGGCGGAGCCAGGTGGCGAGAAATGAAAGGATCAGCCCGACAGGCGTAAAGTTCCGTCGCAGGCGACGTTAGCTAGGAACGATATAGGTCAAACGGGCACGATTATCAACCGCGCTCCGAATCGAACTTCCTCCACATCCATAAGATCCGTCGCTACACGATCATAGAAACAGCAAATCCAAGCGAGATCTTCAGCGGTGATTTCCAATTTCTCGCCCAGGTGCAGCACCGTCGTCGGCGTGTCGGCTCCGCCTGGCCAGCCCACTGTCATTGCAGCACCATGCCGTTCGTCGCTGCGGCTGACGATACCATCGCAATAAAACAGGCAATCGCGCGATCGCGCCAGTGCGCGCAGGCGATCATGATCCGACCTCGGCCGGCCCATGGCGGTATACAGAGCACGTAGCTTGTTGGCGGTGTTGCGCTGCCGCGCCAGAAGCGTGGTGTCGATGTTTCCGGGCGTCAACCTGGCGATTTCGTCGATCATGACGCTCAGAAAGCGATCAAGTTCGCGCAATCCGTTGGCGATCACCTTGTGCCGACCAGGTCCGGCGATTGGCAGCCGGCTGGCGCTGCCCGCCATTCGCAACCCGCCGCCTAGAAAGGCGGCTCCTCGACGCAGGGCTTCAAAGGCAGATTGCAGGCACAAGCTTTGGTGATGGGCGGACACGCGACCTCCGAGGCCGCGAAAAGGCAGCCCGGCAACTCTAGCACAAGCAGCGGCAGTTGGGCGCTCCCTTCTCTCTGGTCCTGCCTTCGGCTTCGCGGCCGCCAGCCGGACAGGGTATCAAAACCGATCGCCGGCCAATTGGCAGCAGGCACCCGGTGGCCGAAAAACAGGCCGGTGTGTCCGCTTGCCGGTGGAGCCTCGCCATGATCACACGATACCAGTCGCACCAACTTTCGCCGGAGAACTTTCGCCGGAGCGCCCACCTCATCCCATCCGTCTCGGCTGCACTGGGGCTGGATCGTGAGCAGAATGAGCTATCGAATCTGCGCGGCACGAGCGGCGCAGGAAACGCTCGCTACCGCCAATGGCAATCACCTCGCCGGGTCCATCCGCGCTTAATTTTCTTGGCGCGACCCAGGCCGCATCCGCGACTTACCAAACTGTTCGGGCGGCCTTGCGCCGGCCTGACGGCGGATATCCATTGATGCGACCGCTGGGGGCACCCTCGGTCAAACTCCGTCAGCTCGCTGGGAATATCAGCGGTGCATCACCTGGCCGCCACGGTTCGAGGCGAACCATGATCTCGCTGAACAGCATCGATTGAAGATGGTCGCTGAGCCATGCCTGCAGGCGGGGTAGCGGCTGCGCATCGAACCAGGTGCGATCAGTTTCGGCGAATTGCCGCACGAAGGGAAAAATCGCAATATCGGTGAGGCCGCGCGCGTCTCCACAGAGATTGGCCCGCGCGGCAAGGCGCGCTTCGAGCACGCCGAGCAGCGCCATTCCCGCAGCACGATGCTCGGCCGGGTCCGAGGCATGGCGTTCGGGATATTTGTAGCGATCGAGGTGATGCTTGAACGGGCCGTCATTGGTTTCGATCAGCACCCGGTCCTCGCGCTCCAGCCATCCTTCCGGATCGTTTCGCGCCAGCGCCCAGCGCATGATCGCAAGACTTTCCTCAATCACGCCGCCATCGGCGCGCACGATCACCGGGACCGTCGCCTTGGGGGACGCGGCGATCAGTTCCTCGGGCTTATGTGAGAGCTTCACCTCGCGAATGAAACAAGCCGTGCCGCTGATCAGCAGCGCCATGCGGGCGCGCATGGCATAAGGGCAGCGCCGGAAGCTGTAGAGGATCGGCTTATCCGTCACGCCGATCCGATGGGCCGGCGCCGACATGCGTAGTGCCGCGTGCCCTGGCGAGATGTTCCTGCCGGTCGCGTTCGGCATAGCCCGCACGCTGACCATCCGTGCGCGTCGCATGACAGGCGGGACAGCTGACCCCGGATACGTAGAGCGGGGAGGCCTGATCCGCTTCGCTGACCGGCCAGCGGCAACCGCGGCACAGCACATGGGTGCCGGCTTCGAGCCCATGGCCGACCGCGACGCGCTGGTCGAACACGAAGCATTCCCCTTGCCACAGGCTTTGTTCGGCAGGGACAGTTTCCAGATATTTCAGGATGCCGCCTTGGAGATGATAGACCTCGTCCAGCCCTTCGGCCTTCAGGAAGGCGGTCGATTTCTCGCAACGAATGCCGCCGGTGCAGAACATCGCTATTTTCGGTCGATCGGCACTTCCCAGCAGCCGCTCTCGCTGGGCGCGGAACCAGGCGGGGAAATCGCGGAAGCTGGCGGTCTTTGGATCGACCGCGCCGGCAAAGCTGCCGATCGCGACCTCATAGTCGTTGCGGGTGTCGATCACGATCGTGCCCGGATCGCTGATCAGGGCGTTCCAGTCTTCCGGCGAAACATAGTGCCCGACATCGGTGAGCGGATCGATATCGGGCTGCCCCATCGTCACGATCTCGCGCTTCACCCGCACTTTCATGCGATGGAAGGGCATCGTCTCAGCGGCCGAATATTTGACCTCCAGATCCGCGAAACCCGGCAGGCCCCGGATGAATGTCAGGGCCGTTGCAATCGCCCGGTCCGACCCGGCGATCGTGCCGTTGATCCCTTCGCCGGCAAGCAGCAGCGTGCCCTTCAAGCCCTCACGGCAGCACAGGCTCGCCAGTTCGCGGCGGACGGCGTCGCAGTCGTCCAGCCGGGCGAACTTGTAAAGCGCTGCCACGCGGATGCTGGAGGGTGAATTTATCAAGGGAGCCGAGCCTTCAGCGTTGCTTCTTGGCAATGGTTGCCGTGAAGTCCGGATCCTTGTTCGCGACCCAATCGACGAATTTGCGCACGTTCGGATTATCCAGCAGGCCCGCCACCTCCATGCCGTGGCGCTGAAGTTCGGAATTGGTGAAATTGGCGATCAGCGTCTGCTGGCAGATCGAGTGCATCGGGACGACATCGCGGCCGCCGCGGCTCTTGGGCACGGGGTGATGCCAGACAATGGTCTTGCCGGTCGGCCGACCACAGAGCCAGCAGAGCACCGGCGCTGCCGGCGCTTCGTCTTCTTGCGGAAGATGGTCATAGGGATCGTATTTCGAACGCTTGCGGGCCATGTGTCGATCTAGCTGCCTTGATGTCGCACAGCCTATAGCGACACGAACAGCCGTATCACATGAGCAAATTCGTAGCGCCGGCCCTTGGCGTGAACCAACCGGGAAAGAGCGATGACAGATCCGACGAAACCGTGGGATGGAGAGCTGGTTCGCAAATGGCTTGCGCGTCGTTTCGAGGCGTCGCGGCTTGATCAGGCTGCGGCGGACCGGCGCGGCTATGAGGTGCGGGACGACTATGACAAGGCCGCGGCCGAGGAATGGGCCTGCCGTGCGCTAAAGGACAGCGCTTGCACCAACGAGCAGGCCGCCTTTGCCACGCGCCTCAAGGAACTCGTCGGCCAGGACGGCTACCAGGCGGCGAGCACCTATGACGACACGCGGTTCGAACGGCATGTCCGCACATATCTCAGGAAGCTGGCCAAGATGACCAAGGCGAATGAAGGGTTCGAGAAAACCTTGCGGCACCAGTGATGGGTGAAGTGGCCCGGCCGGCATGCTAAGGGCATGCCATGCTTCATACCCACGGCCGCGGCGGCACCGTCGAAATCGACGGTTCCAAATATGACTGGGAACTCCTGACCGAGCCCCAATTGTCCTCCTTCGATGGCTGGAAGGGCATGACGGTCTCCTTGCGGCAGCGAGACATGCCACGCGAGGCCGTGCTGGAATTTCCGACACCGAAGCGCCTCATGAGAGGCTTGCCGAAGGGGCGCTCCCACATCAACGACACGATTGCATCCCGAGGCGTGCGGGCGGCATTGTCGGCAGGATGGGATCCGGCGTCGCGCGGCAAGCCCGTGATCTTCATGGTCGATGCCAACGGCGACTAATCACCAGAAAACGCTACCTGACCTACCCCCCGTGCAAAGGGCCAGTCCCAAAGCCAGCCGTCCATTCCGTTCGGGGAACAACTGCGGTGGACGCGTTCCCATTTGGGCCATTCGCGGTGAAGCCGCCTGACGCCGCGAACCTATTGCGAATAGCTGGTGAACACGAGATCGGCTTTCGCATCGAGCGCACGCAGCTTTGCATGGCAAGTGAAGCAGGCCTGGATGAGCGCGGCATTCGGGTTGGCCATGCCATTTTCGAACTGGCCGTAGCCCCAGCCGCCGCTCGCGGCATAACGCCTCGAATCCTTCACGCTCACCTGCACATTGGTCGGCGGGCCGGCCACGAAGGATTGGGGGGCCGGAAACACCTTGTCGTTGCGCGGTGAGGATTGGAACTGCCAGGCAAGCCGCACGATGATGGTGCCGTCGGGGAACGGGCGGCGCCCGTCGCGAAAGGCTTTCACCGCGATCTCGTTGCCCAGGATGGCGCGGATGTCATTGTTCATGCCTGCCTCGTGCGCGACGCTGATCAACGTCCAGTCGCGATATCCATCGGGCAGCGTCACGCCGTAGATCGGCGACGCTTCCGGGGCAGGCCCTTCGGCCGAAACCACGGCCGACATACCGAACACCAGCGCCGCGCAGGCCAGGACAGTGGTGGAAAGCTTCATGATCGCCTCCTCAACCCGCCAGCCTGCCGGCATCGACCACGGCCTTGGCAAAAGCCGAAGGGGCTTCCTGTGGCAGATTGTGGCCAATCCCGCCGGCGATCAGCCGATGCTCATAAGGGCCGGTGAATTTGGCACGATATTGGGCGGGATCGGGATGCGGTGCGCCATTGGCGTCCCCTTCCATGGTGATCGCCGGGATCGTCACATGAGGGGCGGCAGCCAGCCTCGCCTCAACGGCATCATATTGCGGGTCACCTTCGGCCAAGCCCAGCCGCCAGCGATAATTGTGGATCACGATGGCAACATGATCGGGGTTCACAAACGAACCGGCAGAGCGATCATAGGTTTCGGCGTCGAACTTCCATTGGGGCGAGGCAAGTTCCCAGATCAGCCGGTTGAACGCCTTGGTGTTCGCGGCATAACCCGCCTTTCCACGCTCGGTCGCGAAATAATATTGATACCACCACTGCAACTCGGCTTGCGGGGGAAGCGGCCTGGCATTGGCGGCCTGGCTGCCGATCAGATAGCCGCTGACCGAGACCAGCGCCTTGCAGCGTTCGGGCCAGAGCACGGCCATGATGTCCGCCGTTCGGGCGCCCCAGTCGAACCCCGCGACGATCGCCTGCCGGATGCCGAGCGCATCCATCAGCGCCAGCCCGTCCGCCGCCAGCGCCGCCTGCTGCGCATTGCGCGCGGTCTGCGCCGAGCGGAAAACGGTGCTGCCGAAACCGCGCAGATGGGGCACGATCACGCGATAGCCGGCAGCCACAAGCAGCGGCGCGACCTCGGCGAAGGCGTGGATGTCATAGGGCCAGCCATGGAACAGCAGCACCGCCGGCGCCGATTTCGGCCCTAATTCGACATAGCCGATGTTGAGCGCGCCGGCATCGACCTGCCTGATCGGTCCGAAACTCGATCCGGGGGACGACGCTGCGCTGGCGCGCACCGGCAGCCCGCCGGCCATCAGCGCCGCTGCCATCGCGGCCGCTCCATGCACAAAGCTGCGTCGATCGGGCGTGATGGCTTCTGGCAGGCGCTGCGACATGGCTTGTTCCTTCCGGGGTTGGGTTCGACACGATCAGGCGACCATGCCGCGTGGAGGTGATCGCCGATGCGCCGGCCGCGTGATTGGGCGAAGAAAAGTTCACCCGGTCGGTTGATCACATCTTGAACGATCATTCCAGTATATTATTTATGGTCCATGGCACGCTCCAAGGAATTCGATGTCGATACCGCTGTGGACGCCGCGATCGCGGTGTTTCGCGAACATGGCTTCGAGGGCACGTCCGCCCAGATGCTCGTCGACGCGATGGGGATCGGCCGGCAGAGCCTGTACGACACGTTCGGCGACAAATGGGGCATCTACCGCGCCGCCGTGACGCGGTATTCGCAGGCCGAGGTTCGCGCCCATGCTGCCATGCTGGCCAGCGGCAACCGCGCGATCGACGGACTTCGCGCCATGTTCGACCGCGTGGTCGCCGAGGCGGATCGGCCTTGCCTTGGCCTGAGTTCGACCGTGGAGTTCGGCTGCGCGAAGCCCGACCTGACGAAGGCGCGCACGGCTTCGAGCGATTTCCTCGCCGGGGCGGTAACAGACGCCGTCGTCAGGGCACGGGAACAAGGTGATGTAGCGGCCGATCTCGATCCCGAACCGCTCACCACCTTCCTGATCGCGACGATCTCCAGCATCCGCCTTGCCGCGCGGGCGGGCGCCAGTCCGCAACATCTTGCCGCGCTCGCGGATCTTGCGCTGCGCGCCCTGCGCTGATTTTTTTGCCTTATTCTGGAACGATCATTCAATATGGAGTGCCGATAAATGAAGACCGTGATGATGACCGCGACGGGTGGAGCCGACGTCCTGGCAGTGATGGATCTGCCCGAACCTTCCCCCGGGCCCGGCGAGGTGCTGGTCGATATCGCCGCGAGCGGTGTGAACTTCATGGACATTGGCGTGCGCCAGGGCATGTCGTGGCTCGACATGCCACTGCCGCGCGCACTCGGCGTCGAAGGAGCCGGTCGCGTTGCGGCATTGGGTGAGGGCGTAACGGACTTTGCGGTCGGACAGCGCGTGGCATGGGTCTATGCCCCTGGCAGCTATGCCGAACGGGCGGTGATACCTGCGGCATCGCTCGTGCCGCTCCCCGACAATATCGACGACCGCACGGCCGCCTCGCTGATGATGCAGGGCCTGACGGCCAGCCACTTCACGACCGATTTCTACCCGGTCCAACCGGGGGACGTCGCACTGGTCCATGCGGCGGCAGGCGGGCTTGGGCAATTGCTGACCCAGATCATCAAGCTGCGTGGCGGCACGGTGATCGGCCGCGTTTCAAGCGCGGCCAAGGTGGATGTCGCCAAGGCGGCAGGCGCCGATCATGTGATCGTCGATACCAAGGGCAATTTTGTGGAGGAGGTGCTGCGCCTTACCCATGGAGAGGGTGTGCACGTCGTCTATGATGGATCAGGCCCTGCGACCTTCCACGGCTCGCTTGCCTCGCTCCGCCGCTCCGGCACGTTCTGCTGGTTCGGCCCCGTGCTGGGCGGCCCCGGACAGATCGACATCATGAGCCTGCCGCGCAGCATCAAGCTCGGCTATGCGGTCTTCTCCGATCACATCCATACGCCCGACCTGCTGCGCGCCCGCGCGTCCCGCCTGTTCGATTGGATCCGCGAAGGGGCATTGAAGGTCGCTCCGGCCACCACCTTCCCCCTCGCCGACGCCGCCAAGGCGCATCTGGCGATGGAAAGCCGGACGACCGTCGGCAAGCTGCTTCTCATCCCCTGAATGGGAGAGAACGCACGTCATAATTGAGGCGCGGTTGCACCCATGACAAAACCGCCACCGCGCCGGACCGCAGGTTCCGATATCTGCAATCGCCGACATTGCCGCCGCTCTGTCGGCTTTGAACTTCCAGTCCGGCGGCCTTTGCCGGACTGGAAGGATAGGGATTGTCACGTGCGCCGAGCGCACCGGGGCATTGTTAAAAACCCACGCGCAACCCGACATTGACGTTGTGGCCGGCGCCCGCATCGCCGAATTCGCCCTGATAGGCACTGAACAGGCTGACGCCGTTGCCGATATCCGCCGCCACGCCGGCGCCAGCCGTGGCCAGCGTCTTCCCGCGCGTGACGCCGTAGGACACAAAATCCTCGGTAACGTCCGTGAACGATGCCACCGCCGACGAATGCCTGCCGGACGTCTGGTGGCGCAGGCCCAGCGACGCCCACGGCCGGACCGGGCCGCTGGTGCCTTGCAGGTCCAACGCCCCGTCGAGGAAGGTCGCGTCGAGCGTCGTTGCGGCCACGGCGAGGCCGAAGACGCCGCCGTCGCGTTCGGTGGCACGGCCACGACGCGTGGAGACGTAGGTGAAGCCCATCCGCGGCGACAATGCCCAGTGCGACGCCACCGGGAAGCTATAGCTGATAGCCGCGTCGGCGATCCAGCTGCTGAGGCCGTAATCGGCGCGCGCTGTGCGCTGGCCGGGCAACGCGCGGCTTGTTTTGGCCGTGCCGTCCTCATAGCTGATCAGCAGATTGGCCGAGAAGGCGCCCTCCGCATAGCGGCCGACGACGCCGGCGAACACGCCCCCGGCATCGGTGGAGGCGCCCAGGCGGGCAATTTTCTGATCGCCGTCGAGATAGCCGACGAAGCCACCGATCGAAACCGGTCCGGAGCTGTGGCCGATGCCGCCGAGAAGGCCGTAGCTGTCGACGTCGGCCTGCGCGATGTCGGCCTGGGCGTTGCCGTCCAGGTTGCGCTGGTTGCCCAGCACCTGGCCGAAACCGAACCAGCCTTCAGCTTGGCGCGGCTGGGCGAAGCTGATCCGCCCGGCCTTGGCGACGGTCAACCCATGTTCCACCCCGATCTGGGTGGCGGACGCATAGGCTTCGGCGTTGAGCAGCGCAAAGGCCGCGCCATTGGTTTCACCCGATGGCGTGAGCAGCAAAGGCAAGGCCGCCAGCAATGCCGGCGACGCCTGTCCGGCCACCAGCACCGCGTTCACATAATCGACGCTGGCGGCCGTCTGCCGCGGCAATCCGGCGTTGAGGAATTGCCCCAGCAACTGAATGCGATCGGCGGTCTGCCGGACGAAGCCGAATGTCGAGCTCTGCGAAATGCTGGTGAACGATCCGGTGATCCCGCCATCGGCGATAATGAGGTCCAGCGCGGTCCCCGGCGTCAACGGACGATCGCCGGTCAGCGCCAGCGTCGCGCCGTCGCTGATCGCAAGCGTACCCGAAATCAGCAACTGATCGCTGATGCTCGTGGTCAGCTCGAACAGGCTGGTCGAGCCGGCGGCGAGCGAGACATTGCCCGAAACCGTCATCGTTCCCGGCGACGCGCCCGGCGACAGCGTACCCGCCACCGCGATGTCACCGACGACCGTCCCGGCACTGCCGAAGGTGCCGTCCGGCGCCACGACGATGCGGGGCGCGGAAATGGTGGATCCGACACGACCGATCACCCGTCCGCCGCTGACGAGGAGCGACTGGAATGCCAGTGGCCCATCGATCGCGGCGACACCGGCCATCGTCTCGAAAGTCTCGAAGCCGCTATATGCGGAAGGGTTGAACAGGATGGGGGCTTGCGCGGTGCCGGCAAATCGCAGGCTCAGCGTATCGTTGCCGTCGCCGCCGGCAACGCGCCCGCCCATTTCGGCATAGCTGGCGATGTAGCGATCATTGCCCCCGCCGAGATCGATGGCTCCGCCGACGGTGCCATTGTTGGTGAAGCTGTCATTGCCGGCACCTGTCTCGACCGCGCCGGCAATCGCGCCGTCATTGACGATCGTCTGATCGCCTTCGCGGCCGCGGAGCGTGACCGCGCCGCTCGTGCGAAGCTCGCTGCCTGATGCCACCGTGAAGCTGCCGCCCGCCAGGCCAAGCGTCTCGAACGGCAGGTCGGCACCGGTGGACAGGATCCCGGTGCCGGTGACCGCATAGTCCTCGAAATTGACGAACTGCGTGAAATCGGGCGCCACCACGCCGCCATTCAGTTCAAACACCAGCAAGTCGGTGCCAGCACCGCCATCGACAAGCCCATCCAGATGCGCGTTGGCGCGCTGGACGAAACGGTCGCCGCCGTTGTCGAGCGTGACATCACCGGCAATCGTGCCGCCATTGTCGATGGAGACCGCGCGCGCCACATATTCCGGAAAGCCATATTGCCCCATCGTCACCTGATAGGCGCTGAGGACCATATTGCCGACGATGCGGCCAGTGTTGACGATCTCGATTGTCGGCGCATCGGCACTGTCGGCGGTCGCCGCACCGAAACTTGAAACACGGACGGCCGTTCCGCCCGCGGCCTCGATCACCCCGCTATTGACGATGCGAATGGCGGCGGGGTTCTCGTTGGACCGGTTGCTAAGTTCCAGCGCGGTGGGGTTGGCGTCGGGTGTCGTCGACAGGGTTCCGCTATTGGTGAAATCCACCGCGGATCGCCGCATCGCAAGGGCCATGCCGCCGGCGATCGTACCGCTATTGGCCAGTGTCGCGCCAAATCCGCCCTGTTCGTTATCGTCATAGATCGTCACCGTCGGCGAATTGCCGAAACCGGCAAGGGGGGCGCCGGCGATGGTGCCGCGATTGTCGAACGTGAAATCCTGTCCGTGCGCTGCGACAAGCGCCACGGTGGTGCTATCCGCCACCACGTTGCTGATCGCGCCCGAATTGGAGAAGTCGCGCGCCCGGCCGGTGATCCGGAACGCGCCGTCCGCCGCGTTGACGAAGGCCAGCGCATCCGGCGCATCGCCACGCAGAGACTGGCCCAGGCTGATCACGCCCTGCCCGCCGCTGTTCGCGCCGAAATCTATCGTGTTGACGATCTTGCCCGCGCCGTGGAACGTGATTTGGCGGTCTGCTGCGGGCGCCGCGCCGATCAGCGTGAGCACCGTATCGGCCGTCGCCGCCTCGATCGCCTCGCCTTCGAACGAAACCGGCAAGGCTTTTCCGACGCTGACATCGGCGCTGGCACGGAAGCTGCGCCCATAGAGGTCGAAACCATCTCCGCCATCGATGATACCGCTGACGCCCGCATCGTCGCCTTCGACCAACAGCACATCATAGCCGCTGCCGAAAATCAGATTGCCGTCGATCGTGCCCCCGGCGGCGATATAGGTGCTGCCGCCATACCAGAAGCCGTCGGTCCCGCCGATCGTAACGTCGCCGACGATAGCGCCGGCATTCTCGATCGTCGCGCCCCCGATTGACGTGATGGCCGGCCCATCCGCCGCGCCCTTGATCACCCCGCCCGCTACGTTCACGATCCGCACCGATGCATAGCCCGAATGGCGGATCGCTTCGGCGTCGCTGCTTTCGATGGTGCCGGTGTTGGTGATCTCGCTGGCCGTATAGCCGCTGGCGAGCACCGCGACGTCGCCCGTCGAGATCCGTCCATGGTTGGCGAGCGTCTCGAAACCGGTCACGCCGAACGACTGGTCGCCGCCATCGATCTGGGTGATCGTGCCGTCATTGATGATCGCTCGCGCGCCGCTGATCGCGATGCCGCCATCGAGCGAGATCGTGCCCGTGTTGACGACCGAGGCGCCGCCCAGCACCGCCGCCGCATGGCCGCCGTAAACAGGGTCGCCGACGGACGTCAGCGCGATCGTGCCCTCATTGGTGAACAGATCACCATAACCAAGGCTGACGGCGGCGACGCTATAGTAGCTGACATTGTTGAAGCTGGCCGCAATGGTGCCGCGGCTGATGATCGTCGTCGCATCCTGGCCATTGGCTGGCAATTCACCCGGCAGCAGGATCGGCATGCTGATCGCATCGATCGCGGCGCTGTTCACCAGATTCATGTCGATCGACAGATCGGCGGTGCCATTGCCCGTGATGCCCAGCCCGGTCCCGCCGATCGCACCGCCCAACGTGAGCGTCTTTCCCTCCGATATGTCGATCGCGATCTGCTCGATCCCGACGATCGAGGCACCGCCCAGGGTGGCATCCGTATCCTCGGTGAAGCGGGCCACGATCCGGTCGAGCCCGTCGCCGCCGTCGAGGGTGCCGCTGAGCCCCGCCAGCAGCCCCTGCGCGCCGGACGAACCTTCAACGACGTAAAGGTCGTCACCCGCGCCGAGCCGGATGTCGCCGTTCACGACGCCACCGTTGCGCTGGATGAAGATGTTCGGCGACGAGCGCCCCGTAAAATCGACATCGCCATCGATGCGCCCGGCGTTGATGACCGTTGCCGCCTGATAGGCATAGGGATCGGCGCTGTGAAAGCCGATGGCGACGCCGCCGCCGCTGATCACACCGCCCGCGAGATTCTCGATGCCTGCCGCTCCGCCCAACCCGATGGTCAGCGGGCCTGCCGAGTGGATCGTGCCACTGTTGACGATGGTCTGGCTGTCATACCCGGTGGCGATCGCCATGCCGCCCGTGGCCGTGATCGTGCCACTATTCTCGATCTGTCTGGCGATAGCGCCCTGGATGGCGGCCAGTGTCGGATCGGAGAGCGTCGCCTCGATCGTGCCGCGATTGACGATCGTCAGATCGTTCAACCCGAAGTCGCCCTGACCGATCGCGGTGCCTGTCGTTGCGATCCTGCCCTCGTTGATCAGCCCGCCCTGGCCGGATACCGTCAACGCGCTGGTCGAAACATAATCGGCATCCAGCGTGAGCACGGCGCCATCGATGAGCGCCGCGCCGAACAGCTGGAAATTAAGCGGCAGGGCCGGCGCCGATTTCAGCGTCGCATCCTCTCGCACCGCCACTTCCACGCGGTTGCGTCCCGCCCCGCCGTCGATCAGGCCGGCGACGCCCGTCGTGATAAGCCCCTGCTCGTCGATCGCCGCCACCAGCACGTCATCGCCGGCGCCCAGCAGCACATCGCCGTTGATCGTGCCGCCCTGGCTGCTGTCGATCCGGCTGCTGCCGGTGGCGGTGACCGATCCGTTGATCGTGCCACGGTTGATAAGCACGATATCGTCCGCGGCGATCGCCAGCGTGCCGCCGGTGGCGATCGTGCCGGTCGCCTCGTTGGTTAGCGACAGGTGTCCCGCCGCCGCGATGGCATTGCCGGCGCCGCTATTTTCGATGCGCCCGCTATTGATGATCGACAGTGAGTCATGCGCGCTCTGGATCGTCGCTGCTGTGCCGCCGGAGAGGATGGCCCCCTCATTCGATACCGTGCCGGAACTGCTGCCGAAGGTGGGGTCGACGGCACGTCGCATCTGGAGCGCGCTGTCCGAGCCACCATCGATGGTGCCCTGGTTGTTGACCGTTCGCAGGCCCGCCGTGACGCCGCCGATAAAACCACCCTCGCGGTTGGTCAGCTGGCCGATATAGACCGGTCCTGACTGGGCGCCGCGGATAGCCGCGCCCGAGGACGATGTGATCGAACCGGCATTGTCGATCGTGGCGAAGACACCGCCGCGCAAATTATAGGAAGGCTGCGACAGCTCGATCCCGATATTGCCCGATACCGTTCCCGTCGCCCCGACCGCGATCATGGTGTGGGCGTTCGGATAGAGATAGGGATAGACATAGGCGCCATCGAGCCCGCCGGCCCCTGCATAGGGGTCCGGCGTATAGACGGGACGGCCATTCTGAACGCTGATCCCCGCGCCTCCGCTCGCCGTCACGATGCCGTCGATGCGCAGCGTGACGCCACGATTTTGCGTGGTGATACCGGCGCCCGACGACGCTTCGATCACGGCGCCTTGCGCCACGGCGACGATGCTCTGCGCGGTATCGACCAGCAGCGGTCCCGAAGTGCCCGTGCAATTGCTGGTCATATTGGTCTGGGTGGGGTTCGGCGAGCACGCCGCAAAGGCCGCCCCGCTTCCCAAAATCGCAACGGCGGCAAGGCTGCCCCCGGCCAGAAACATCCGCCGCGGCGCCATGGACCTTTTGAAATTCATTAACTTATCCCCCCTGAAGTCCGCCCTGCTAGCAGAAGTGTTCAGGGAAACAAGAAGCGGATCGCCGATACTCGCAATGATGCAAAAGCATCGATCAAGGTTCTTGTCCGGTTGATCAGTTACGGAACAGGATCGCGAAGATTGTGGCGTATCCGGGAAGGAATGGCAGGTGAACGATTTCCACCACGCCGAAATCTATGCGGATCGCGAGGGTGGATATGACTTGGTCTCCGTTGCGCCGGGGCTGTTGGCGGGCTGGAACGAGCATCGAAAAGATCGGGATGTCGGCTATCTAACGGTGATTGACGGCAAATGACGGCAGGCGACGCAGAATCCCGCACAATTCGCGTCCGTGATCACGGCGAATCGCCCGTTTCAATCGGTGACCGCGACGTGCCCCACATACCTCCGCCGGGTCAGACGATCACGCTGCCAGGCTCCGCGACCCAGCTCGGCCAGCTCTCGAAGTGAGGTTACGGGGCCTGATCGCGGACCGGCTTTCTGCTCTGCTTGAGACGCGTTAGCCAGCCATCATGAACGGTGCGCCGTTGTGACGGATTTGACTCATCTGACGATGCGACTGGAGGTGATGCTGGCACGCCGCGCCTTGATCGCTCCTCCGATCAGCGGCGACGGCGTCTCGCACATGTGCCGCATCCAGCTCGAGGACGGAACCGAGTTGATCGCCAAACAGAGCGACAGCGCTGCCTTGGAAGGCGACATGCTAGGCGACGTGGACAAATTTGAGCCAGTATCTGGCGGTGGCGAGATGGACCATGCCGAGGAAGCTGCTGGCAAGTTGGTCGTAGCGCGTCGCGATGGCGCGATTGATCTTGAGGTGGCCGAACATGCGCTCGATGCGGTTGCGCTGCTTATAGAGCGCGCGGTCGTGTTCGATCTTTACGCGGCGGTTTGATCGACCGGGAATGACGGCTTCCAATCTTCCGTTTAACAAGATCGGCACGGATGGCGTCCGCGTCAACGGTTCTGTTCAGGTGGCCTACCTCGACCACGATTTCCAGGTTCAATCGGCAGCAAATCTTTCAGAACATGCCACTCCGCTTCGGTCAGATCGCCTCGGCTCAAGCCTACCTCCAAAAAGCAGGCTTGAATCAATTCTGCGCTGTCCCGTCAACGCCACCACGGGAAATTTCAATCATCGGCGCTGCTCGTGCCACATAACGATCACTTCGACCAAGTTACCGGCAGCGTCCCGCTCAAACTGCGAAAACAGACGGTGCTGAACATTCGGATCGTCTCCGAAACGTCCAGTAACTTGATACGAGCATTCTGGCGTCGTGTAGGTGTAACCGCAGGAAACCTCTGATGTCCCTATCAACTCGGCGGTTTGTCTGGGACGGTTCGCGAAGCGAGCGAAGGTCTTGCTCACGTCGGGCCAGTGCAACGAGACATATCGGCCCACTTCTTCAGCGGTCGGCAGCGCTGGGGCTGACTGAGTGCTCTCGGCCGCACGAGGTGTGGCACAACCAGAAAGGATCAGAACCAAAGCGATGACGGATCGGAAGCACATCTTCTCATGCTATCCCACCCCGCAGCTATGCCAAGCCAATTTGTCCACGCCGCCTAACGCTACTTTGGCAGAAGTGTGATTTTTGGGATTCCCAAGGAGAGATTTCCCTGATTCATGGGGAGCCAGCTTGACGGAGGCTGGCGATGGACGAG
>NZ_FZOS01000040.1 GCF_900188165.1 Edaphosphingomonas laterariae
ATTATCCCGATATCGCGCTTGAGGTTCTGCGCGATCACCCGGAAGGCGACATTCTCTCCCCTCCCACCCCCTCGCGCGAGGCGAGCGAGGATCAGAACGATGATTGACGATCAGATCATCGCCCGATTCTGGGCAAAAGTAGATAAGCGCGGACCAGATGAATGCTGGGAATGGCTCGCCGCTAAGTCCCCAAAAGGATATGGCCGCATACACATAACGCCAAGAAAGTATTGTCACGCCACCCGAGTTTCATGGTCTCTCGCGAACCAGACCGAATGGCCTGACGGCCTGTTTGCGCTCCATTCCTGCGATAATCCATCGTGCGTGAACCCGCGGCATATCTGGCCGGGCACGAACGTGGACAATCAACAGGATTGCTTGGCGAAGGGGCGGAGAGCGACTGGCCCCAGAAGCCCATTTTGTGATCGTGGTCATCTGAAAAGGAAAACGGCGTCCGGGCGCCTGAGATGCACACCATGCAACACCAGATACAGCAAAGCGTGGCGCGACAGAAAGATCGCCGCCCTCAACGCGGGAGGGGCGAAGTGATGGGCGCGAAGATGGCCTCGGCAACCCGCTCCGCACTTTATGACAAGCACGGCCGCGAGATTATGGTCGGCGATATTTTGAAGGTGTTCCACTTCATCGGCCGCCGCAACAAACACCATTTCATGTTCAAGCAGGTGATGCGTGAGCAGAAGCTCGGGAAGGGTGTGGAAGATTATTTCTACATCAGCCATCTGAATTTTCGAGACGATGGCTACCACCTTCATCGCGACGGGTCGGTGTTGGGCGACTACGAAATCGTTCAGAGTATCGACGCTCAATTTGACCGGCGCCCACGTATTGATCCCAAGGAACCCCGCCCATGACCCCGCCGGAAATCACGCAGGACGATCGCCGGCTCTACGCGATCATTCTCAGGGCGTTCGGTTTCTACGCTGATGCCAACGCGCTTATTGAGGGCACATACGAGATCGAGGGCGATGATGAGGTGTGCATTCTCGCCCTCGCCACCCAACGCCAGTCCTACGAGGCGCGGATCGCGGAGTTGGAGGCTGAACGAGACGCCGCCATCCGCCGCAAGGTCGCGGCCATGGACGACCGCGACACAGAGGAAGCCCGCGCCCTCGCCGCCGAAGCGGAACTCGACGCGCTCAAATCGCAGAAGTGGGATGTGAAGCACACGGACACGATGAATACGATTGTCCAGCTTGGCATTGCTCGCGACGCCGCCGAAGCCAAGCTGGCCGAGGCGGTGGAGGTGATCCGGCCGTTTGCGCTCTGCCCAGAAAGCGGGCGAGACGGCGGGGAATTCGTCATAGCCAAGGCCCTCTACCATGACATGAAGGACTGGAACGACATTCCGCCTCGCGCCGCGCACTGGCACATGGATCAGTTCCGCCGCGCCGCCCGCTTCGTCGAGGAGAACGGAAAGTGAGCGATGTCGATCTGACATGCTACGGCACTGATGATGGCCAGCCCTGGGCTGTCTTTCGCATTGGGCATATCGATCCTGCGTTGGTCACGCTCGACGAGATCAACGCAGCACTCGACAATAGCGGCTATGATGCTGTCGAAGAAGCGGAGGTCGAGCACCTTTGGATTGTCAACGACCCCGAAGATGCTGGTGAAGAAGGGCTTTATCCTTGGCATTGGTGCCAAGCTGATACCCCAGACGCCATCGCCATCACCGGAGTGAAATTCCCATGACCCCCGCTGAGATCGCCGCGAAGCTGACGGGGGCGCAGAGGAGCATGGTGCTGGCGTCCGGGCCTGACGACATTAGCGGCCGAGAAGGGCTGGGCGTGGATATCGTGGGCAGCCGCTATCGTTCGGCTCGCGCACTGGAGGCGCTGGGCATCGGCCACCACACGCACGGCAGCGAAATTGCCGACATGTATTGGAACAGCGCCGCCGGCCTCGCCGTCCGCGAGCATCTGATGAAGGAGGGGGCATGATTATCGCCAAGGAGCGCCTCGTCCGCCTGCCCGAGGTCCGCGAGCGCACGGGACTGTCGACGGCCACGATTTACCGCAAGGTTGCGTCCGGGGATTTCCCCAATCGCGTCCAGATCAGCACCAACGTCGTGGGGTGGTACGAAAGCCAAATCGACGCATGGATCGCGAACCCGGCCGGCTGGCGGGCGGCCGCCTGATCAGCTGCCGGCCGCGCCAAGCAGGGCGTGCGCCGGCCGCAACCCTTCCGTAATGAGGTCTGCCCACTCTTGGGCAAGTTCCCGCCGGCGCGCCATATGCATCGCCCGATTATAGGCCATTTCTGAAGACGAAACGCCCTTCGGCTTGTGCGCGAGCATGGCATCGATGATGGCGCGGTCCGCCTCATTCTTCTGCTTCACCGCTCGCTCATTCATGATGGTGGAGAACGTGGAGCGCCAGCCGTGCGGCACGTGCCGGCCGCTATAGCCGTTCCGGGAATACATATAGCCGATCGTATTTTCGGACATCGGCGTCCGCGTCGATCGAACGCTGGGAAACAGGTAGGGGTAGGTGCCCGACAGCCGGCGCGCGGCGTGCAGCAGGGCGACAGCCTGATGGGGCAGGGGTGCGATATGCTCGAACGCCTCGTCCCCTTTGTCGTCCAGTTCCAGCTTCATGCGCTCGGCCGAGATCCGCCAGATCGCATCGGGGGCCGCCTCCTCGGGCTTGTCCCAATCGATCCCTTCAAATTCGCTCCATTCGGCCGCTCGGATGACGCCTGGGCGCACCGCAGTGAGCGCGAGCAGGCGCGACGCGATCTTGGTTAGCGCACCCGACGTGCCTGCCTCCATGTCCTTCAGCAGCTGACGCGCCTCGCGGACAGTCTTCAGCGCGGGCTGCTTCCCGCCGCGCGGCGTGGGCATCAGCCCTTTCTTGATGCCGGCCGCCGGGTCGATGGAGCAGAGGCTTTCGGCCATGCCGAACTGGAAAACGGCCGATATGTGCTGGCGGATGCGCTTGGCGGTATCGATCGCACCTCGCTTTTCCACCCGGCGCAAGATCTTCAAGATCATCGGCCCGTCAATCTCGGCCAGCGGAAGCTTGCCGAGATCGGGAAACACGTCGCGTTCGAACGCCTGGATAACCTTGCGCGTCTGCACGGCGGACCAGCGGGGCACCTGAAGGCCGTGCCACTGGCGCGCCACAACCTCGAAGGGTGCGCCGGCCGCCGCGTGGGCGGCCAGCTTGCGCTTGCGCTCCTCGATCGCAGGATCGCGATGATCGCGCAGCAGGCGGCGGGCGTCGTCGCGCGCCTCTCGCGCTTTTGCCAGCGAGATTTCAGGATATGGCCCGATGACCAGGCGCTTCTCTTTGGCGCCGAACCGGTATTTCAATCGCCACGACTTGAAGCCGCGCGTGGTGACGAACAGGTAGAGACCGCCGGAATCGGCGAGCTTATAGTCCTTTTCCTTGGCCGGCGCCTTGCGCGCCTGCGAGTCGGTCAGAGCCACGATGCCCCCACTATTGCCGGCCAGTGCCCCCAAAATGCCCCCAGATTGTTCGCCCTTGGGGGCATCCAGATGAGAAGCCGTGAGAAGGCCGGTGTTGCCTTACGCCGCGCTTTCTATAGGGTTTCGAGAGGGGATGCTATCGCAAGATAGGCCGTTGTGGTGGGTCCGCCGGGACTCGAACCCGGGACCTCTCGATTAAAAGTCGCTTGCTCTACCAACTGAGCTACGGACCCGCACCAATGCCGTGGCGGCCTCCTAAGCGCGGGCGGGGAAGGGGTCAACCTCGTCCGTTTTGTTGCGAATGCTTATCAGATGACATTGATCGCCCCGTCGATAAAATGCGCGTCTGTCTGGGGCGCGCAGCCGGGGTACTCGCAAATGGCCTATAATATCACCGTCAACGGCACCGCGCGTGCGGTCGATGTCGACGAAGATACCCCGCTGCTTTGGGTGATCCGCGATGAACTGGGGCTGACCGGCACCAAGTTCGGCTGTGGCGCGGCGATGTGCGGCGCCTGCACGGTGCACATGGATGGCCAGCCGCTGCGCTCATGCTCGCTCCCCATTTCGGCGGTCAGCGGCGAGATTACGACGATCGAGGCGGTGGACGGGCCCGAGGCGAAGGCCGTCCAGCAGGCCTGGGTGGCGCGGGATGTGCCGCAATGCGGCTATTGCCAGTCCGGCCAGGTGATGAGCGCGGTGGCGTTGCTGCGCGAAATCCCGAAGCCGACCGACAAGGACATCGATCTGGCGATGAACGGCAATATCTGCCGCTGTGCCACTTATGTCCGCATCCGCGCCGCGATCCACGACGCCGCCAAGCTGCTGGAGGCCTGAACATGGGCATCGAAGATATTCGCCTGTCCCGCCGGTCTGCGATCGGCGGCGCGGGTGCGCTCGTCATCGGGCTGGCGCTGCCGGCGGCGGGCCGGGCGCAGGGCGCGGCCAAGGCGGCCAGGCCGATCGATCCCAATGCCTATGTGCGCATCGGTTCGGACGATGTGGTGACGGTGTTCGTCAAGCATATCGAATTCGGTCAGGGCCCCTATACCGGCCTCGCCACGCTGGTTGCCGAGGAACTGGATGCGGATTGGGCGCGGGTGCGGGCCGAGGCGGCGGGATCCAACCCCGCCATCTATGGCAATGTCAGCCTCGGCGGCATTCAGGGCACCGGCGGGTCGACCGCGATCGCCAGCAGCTATGAACTGATGCGCCGCGCCGGCGCCACCGCGCGGGCGATGCTGGTTCAGGCGGCGGCGGCGGAATGGAATGTGCCGCCCGCGCAGATCAGCGTGGAAAAGGGCGTGATCCGCCACAAGGCCTCGGGCCGGTCCGGGCGGTTCGGCGAATTTGCCGCCGCCGCCGCCAAACTGCCGGCGCCGCAGGATGTGAAGCTGAAGGATCCCAAGGATTTCCAGCTGATCGGCAAGACCGGCGTGCGCAAGGTGGACAGCGCCGACAAGACCAACGGCAAGGCGAAGTTCGCGCTCGACATCCAGACGCCGGGGATGCTGACGGTGGTGGTGGCGCGGCCGCCGCGCTTCGGCGCGAAGATCGGCTCGTTCGACGCGGCGGATGCGCTCAAGGTGCGCGGCGTGAAGGCGGTGAAGGCGCTGCCCAGCGGCGTCGCGGTCTATGCCACCGGCATGTGGCCGGCGCTCAAGGGGCGCAGCGCGCTCAAGATCCAGTGGGACGAAAACGGGGCCGAGGCGCGCGGATCGGAAGAGATGATCGCCCAGTTCCGGGCCATGGCGCAAAAGCCGGGCGCGGTGGCGGCCAAGACCGGCGATGTCGATGCGGCGCTGGCGGCGGGCGGCGAACTGGTCGAGGCGGAATATGTCTTCCCCTTCCTCGCCCACGCACCGATGGAGCCGCTGGACGGCTATATCGAATGGGACGGCAAGAGCGCGCTCGCCCGTTTCGGCAGCCAGATCCAGACGCTCGATCATGCCGCGCTGGCCAAGGCGCTGGGCGTGCCCATGCCGCAGGTGAAGATCGAAACCATGCTCGCCGGTGGCAGTTTCGGCCGGCGCGCGACGGCGGTCGCGCATTTCGCCACCGAACTGGCCGAAGCCGCCAAGGCGATCGGGCCGGGCACGCCGGTGAAGCTGGTCTGGACGCGCGAGGACGATATTCATGGCGGCTATTATCGGCCGCTTTTCGTCCACCGGATGCGTGGTGCGGTGAAGGACGGGCAGGTCGCGGCCTGGGCCAATGACATTGTCGGCCAGTCCTTCGCCAAGGGGACGCCGTTCGAAGCGATGATGGTGAAGGACGGCGTCGATTTCGGCATGATCGAAGGCGCGCACCAGATTCCATACGACATCCCCGCCTTCCGCTGCACCGTGCAGGACGATCCGACCCCGGTGACGACCTTGTGGTGGCGCTCCGTCGGCCACACCCACACCGGCTATGCGGTGGAATGCTTCGTCGATCAGCTGCTGGAAAAGGCGGGCAAGGATCCGGTCGCCGGGCGGCTGGCGATGATGGCCAAGGCGCCGCGCGCCGCCGGTGTGCTCCGCGCGGTGGCCGAACTCGCCCGCTGGAATGGCCCCACCGCCGCCAATGGCCGCGCGCGCGGTGTCGCCGTGGTCGAAAGCTTCAACAGCTATGTCGCCCAGATCGCCGAGGTGTCGCTGGATGAAAATGGCGAGCCCAAGGTCCACAAGATCTGGTGCGCGGTCGATTGCGGCGTGGCGGTGAACCCCGATGTCGTGCGCGCGCAGGCGGAAGGCGGGATCGGTTATGGCCTCGGCCACGCGCTTTATGCCGAGGTGCCGCTGGTCAAGGGTGCGGCCGCAGTATCCAATTTCAACGACTATCGATCGCTGAGGATCATGGAAATGCCGGAGATCGAAGTGGTGATCGTGCCGTCCGCCGAACCGCCGACCGGGATCGGGGAACCCGGCGTGCCGCCGGTGGCGCCCGCTGTCGCCAATGCGCTCGCCCGGCTTGGCCGGCAGCGTCCGGCCCGCCTGCCGATGGTGCGTCCGGCATGATCCGCGCCGGCATCATCGGTGTCGCGGCGGCGATCGCCGTCGCGGCCGTGGGCGGCGCGATGGCCACCGCCGCGCCCGAACCCAAACCCACGCTGGCGACGAGCCTGCAGCCGGTTTCCGCCTTCGCCACGATCCGGGATCGCGACGCGCGGTCGCAGGCTTTGTTCGCCGAAGTCGGCAAGGTGCTCCAGCATCCGCGCTGCCTCAACTGCCACCCGGCGACCGACCGGCCCACCCAGCGCGAGGCGATGACCCCGCACATGCCGATGGTGGTGCGCGGCGATGGCGGCATCGGCGCGACTGCGCTGCGCTGCACCACCTGCCACGGCCCGGCAAACTATGATGTGTCCGGCGTCCCCGGCCATCCGGCCTGGCACCTCGCACCGCCGGAAATGGCGTGGGCCGGCAAGTCGCTCGGTCAGATCTGTCAGCAGCTCAAGGATCCGGCGCGCAATGGCGGCAAGACCATGCCCGAGATGATCGAGCATATGAAAAGCGACACGCTGGTCGGCTGGGGCTGGAAGCCGGGCGGCAAGCGCCTTCCCGCGCCCGGCACGCAGGCCGAATTCGGCGCGCTGTTCGAAGCCTGGGCCAAAAGCGGAGCGGTCTGCCCCGCCTGAGGGGCGGGGCCGCCGACGTCGTCAACCGTATTCCGGCGGCGTCGCCAACGCCGCGTTAGGCGCGGAACTTGGCGTCCAGTTCGGCCTTGGCGGCGGCATATTCGGCCTTGAAGCGGGCGATCAGGTCGCCCGCCGGCTGCACTTCGTGTATCGCGCCAATGCCCTGGCCGCAGCCCCAGATGTCGCGCCACGCCTTGGCGGTGATCGACGCGCCGAAGTCCATCGACTTGATGTCGCCCTTGGGCAGATTGTCCGGATCAAGCCCCGCCGCCACGATCGATCCGCGCAGATAATTGCCGTGCACGCCGGTGAAGAGGTCCGAATAGATGATGTCGGCGGCGCGGCCTTCGACGATGGCCTGCTTATAGGCGTCGGTCGCGGTGCCC
Source organism: Edaphosphingomonas laterariae (assembly GCF_900188165.1). GTDB lineage: Bacteria > Pseudomonadota > Alphaproteobacteria > Sphingomonadales > Sphingomonadaceae > Sphingomonas_E > Sphingomonas_E laterariae. Next base: position 7,457 of record NZ_FZOS01000040.1, read on the forward strand.
TCGGTCGTCGCGATGAAGGGCGATCCGATATAAGCGAGGTCGGCGCCCATCGCCTGCGCGGCCAGGATCGCGCGTCCGCTGGCGATCGCGCCGGACAGGATCAGCGGCCCGGCGAACCATTCGCGGATTTCCTGGATCAACGCGAAGGGCGAAAGCCGCCCGGCATGGCCGCCAGCGCCGGCGGCCACCGCGATCAGCCCGTCGGCGCCCTTTTCCACGGCTTTGCGGGCGAAGCGATCGTCGATGATGTCGTGCAGCGTGATCCCGCCCCAGCCATGCACGGCATGGTTCAGATCCTCACGCGCGCCGAGCGAGGTGATGACGATCGGCACCTTCCATTTGGCGCACGTCGCCACATCCTCGTCCAGCCGGGCGTTGGACTTGTGGACGATCTGGTTCACCGCGAACGGGGCCGACGGCGCGTCGGGATGATCGCGGTCCCACGCCGCCAGTTCCTCGGTGATGCGGTGCAGCCATTCGTCCAGCTCGCTCTGCGGCCGCGCATTCAGCGCCGGGAAGGAACCGACGATCCCCGCCTTGCACTGCGCGATCACCAGATCGACGCCGGAGACGATGAACATGGGCGATGCGATGGCCGGCAACTGCAGCCGGTCGAAGATGGCGGGCAGGGTCATGCGCCCGGTTCTGACTGCAAGCGCGGGCTTCGTCTAGAGGCTGATCGCGCACGCATGGCGTGGCTTTTGCGTCCGCCACGCAGGACGTAGCGGCACCGGCGCCTGCAACGGGCAGGCGCCGGTATGGCGTTCAGGCCGGCGACGCGGCGGGCTTGCCCTGATCGAGCGACGCGGCGGTCTGCCCGAACAGGATCCGGCGCTGTTCGTCGGTGGTGATTCCCGGCGCGGACTGGAACTGTTCGGCCAGCGCATAGGCCCGGATCGTCGCCGGGCGCGCCGCGATCACCTCGAACCAGCGCTTCAGATGCGGAAAATCGTTCAGATCCTGCCGCTGCGCCTCATGCGGGACGATCCATGGATAGGCCGCCATGTCGGCGATCGAATAATCGCCCGCCACGAATTCGCGATCCGCCAGCCGCTTGTTGAGCACGCCGTAGAGCCGGTTGGTTTCCTTCACATAGCGTTCGATCGCATAGGGGATCGGTTCGGGGGCATAGCGGCCGAAATGGTGGTTCTGGCCCGCCATCGGGCCCAGCCCGCCCATCTGCCAGAACAGCCATTGCAGCACGTCCGCCCGGCCGCGGATATCGGTGGGGATGAAGCGCCCGGCCTTTTCGGCGAGATAGAGCAGGATCGCCCCGCTTTCGAACAGCGACACCGGGGCACCGCCATCGCCGGGTTCATGGTCGACGATCGCGGGCATCCGGTTATTGGGGGCGATCTTCAGGAATTCGGGGTCGAACTGGTCGCCCTTGCCGATGTTCACCGGCACGATGCGATAGGGCAGGCCGGTTTCTTCCAGAAACAGCGTGATCTTGTGGCCATTGGGCGTCGGCCAGTAGTGCAGGTCGATCATCGGATAGGCTCCCGTTGCAGCAGGGCGGACATCGGAAGCCGGCCGTCCGCCCGCAACTAATCCTTTCGTATAGCGGTGAAAGCGAAGTCGACGGCGACGGTGCCGGCGATGCGGTCTGTCGCTTCCCATTCGCCCGTGCCGATGCCGAAATCGCCACGGTCGATCGCTCCACCACCACTCACCGTTGCCCGGTCACCCTGGATGGCGAGCGTGAAATCCACCGCCATCGGCTTGCGCACGCCCTTGATCGTCAGGAAGCCCGATGCGCGATAGCGCCCCGGCCCGCGCGCGGTGATCCTGGTGGATCGGAAGGTCGCGCGCGCATGTGCGCCTGTGGCGAAGAAGGCATCGCCGCGCAGAGTCTCGTCGCGCGATGCGTCCTCGGTGTCGGCCGATGCCATGTCCACGCGCACCGTGATGTCGGATCGGTCGAGCGCGTCGGAGGAGAAGCGGATATCGGCGTCCCAGCGGGTGAAGCGCCCCGCCACCGGCGATCCGGTGAAGCTGGCGGTGAAGCCCAATCGGCCGCCGGGGGAGATCGCCCAGCGATGGGCCTCGACCGCCTCTTCGACGGCGTTTTCCGCGATTGCCTCCGGCGCGGCGACGCTGTTTCCGGCTGGAGCCTCGGCCGGTGGAGCGGGAGGCGGGGCCGGTTCGGCGACGGGCACCGCTTGCGGGATGGGCGCCACGGCGGCTGGTGCAGGTGTGGGCGGAGTGAAACGCGCGCCGTTGCCGGCCAGGAAGGCGCCGCCCATCAACGCCAGTGCAGCGGCATAGCTTATGGCCGAGCCGAGCCGGGAAAGGCGGCCGGGGCCGGCGGGAAGCATCCGTTCGATCAGCGCCTGACGCAGCAGCCATTGGTGACGCAGCGCGCCGGCGACGTGGAGCGCGAACAGCGCGATGCCGATCCACGCCAGCGCCGAATGCGCCGATTCGGCAAAATCGTGCGCCGGCGCGCGCAGGGCACCGTGCAGGCCCGGAATGTGCGGCCAGGGGATCGTGCCGAACAATAAAGTCGGCACCTGGATCTTCGATGCGGAGACGATCAGCCAGCCGGTCAGTGGCGCGCCGATCATGAACAGATATAGCCCGAAATGCACGGACTTGGCAGCCAGCATCGCCCAGGTGGAATCGGCATGCGGCGCGGGACGCGGTTTCCACCAGCGCACCAAGACGCGCGCGCAGCTCAGGATCAGGATGCTGATCCCGATTGACTTGTGGAGTTGATAGGCGTCGAACTGCCCCGTCGCTGCGGTCAGGTCCTCCATCCGCCATCCCAGCCCGATCTGGAAGGCGAGCGCGGCCGCGATAAGCCAATGGAGGGCGATGGCTGTCAGCGCATAACGAGGCTGCTGCATGGGTTCAGGGCTAACTTATTGTTAACGATGTGTCGAGCGTCACAGATTTGTTCCCGCGTGGGTCGTTAACCGTGCGATACGATTAGACACTCACGGCGGACGTCGAGGGGGGTTGGTTCGCCGGCAGAGGATGGGGAAAGCCATCCCGGTGCCCGTGCAGAGCCGAATTCCGCGAGTCGCACCGCCAATTCGGAGCGAGGCGATGTTTAACGGTGCATTCCATTCGGCCGTGATCGGCATGGCGCTGGTCGGGCTCGATGGCGGGCTGAAGCGGGTCAATCCGTCCTTCGCCCAGATGCTCGGCTATGAGGTCGCGGAGCTGGAACAGCTCGGCTTCCAGGCGGTCACCCATGCCGATGATCTCGACAGCGATCTCGAACTGTTCGAGGCCGTGTTGCGGGGCGAAATCGACCATTATCGGCTGGAAAAACGCTATCTGCGCCGGGACGGCGGGACGATGCACGGCATGCTCAGCGTTTCGGTGGTCCGCGACGGCGATGGCGCGGCCGAACTGTTCGTCTCCCAGATCGAGGATGTCACCCAGCAGAAGGCGGCCGAACGCTCCGCGCGTGAAGATGCCGAGCGGCTGGAACTGGCGCTCGAGGTGCTGGATGGCGGCCCCTGGCAATATGATATCGCGTCCAAGCGCTTTACCATGTCGCCCTATCTCACCCGCTTCGTCTGCGGCGAAGGCGGCGAGCCGATCGGCAATGAGGAGTTTCTGGCCCGCATCCACCCCGATGATCGCGCGCTCGATTTCGATGCTGTGGGTATGGGCGTGCAGGATCGCTCGGTCGGCTATTTCCGCATCCGCATCCACACCGGCGAATATCGCTGGGTGCGCAGCACCTGCAAGCTGCTGCGCGATGCCGCCGGCCGGCCGGAAACGATCGTCGGCGTGTCGGTGGACATTACCGACGAGCGTCATCGCCAGGCGCGGCTGCAGGCCGAGGCGGAAAGCGACGCGCTCACCGGCCTCCTCAACCGGCGCGGCTTCGAACGGCGCACGGCGGGTGATCCCGCCCGCTGGCACGGCGTGGTGGTGATCGATCTCGATCGCTTCAAGCAGGTCAATGACGATTATGGCCATGCCGCTGGCGACAAGGTGCTGCGCGAAGCCGGCAAGCGGATCGCTGCCAATGTCCGCAAGGGCGATGCGGTGGCGCGGCTGGGCGGCGATGAGTTTGCCGTGCTGCTCACCGCCGACGGGCCGTGCGATTGCCACGCACTGGCCGATCGCATGCTGCAGGCGCTCCACCGCCCCTATATGCTCGACGGCACCCCTTATGATTTCAGCGCGAGCATCGGCATCGCCTCACGCAATCACGAGGATGAGGGCGTCGACGCGTTGCTCGTCCGCGCCGACGCCGCGCTTTATGAAGCCAAGCGTGCCGGCAGGGCCGCGTGGCGGATGGCGGCCTGATCGTCCAGTCTGACGACCGTTCAGGCCGCCGACCGTTCAGGCTGAGGCCGCTGCCCGGCTGATCGCGGCGGCCTCCGCCTCGCGCAGCACGTTGCGCTGGATCTTGCCGGTCGCGGTCTTGGGCAGTTCTTCGGCAATCCGCACGAAGCGCGGCACCTTGTAGGCGGCCAGCCGCTCGCGGCAGTGGCCGATCAGTTCGGCCTCGCTGACGGTGGCGCCGCTGCGCAGCGATACATGTGCGATCACGGTTTCGCCGCGATAATCGTCAGGCGCGCCGACCACGGCGGCCTCGCGCACGGCGGGATGGGTGTGGAGCACGTCCTCCACCTCGCGCGGCCAGACCTTGAAGCCTGATGCGATGATGCAGTCCTTCTTGCGATCGACCAGGAAGAACCAGCCTTCCGCGTTCATGAAGCCGACATCGCCGGAATGCATCCAGCCGTCGGTCAGCGCGGCGGCGGTTTCGGCGGGCTTGTTCCAATAGCCGGTCATCACCTGCGGCCCGCGCATCCAGATTTCGCCGACCTCGCCGATCGGCACGGGGTTTCCGGCCTCGTCGGCCACCATCGCCTCGGTGCCGATATAGGGAACGCCGACGGAGAGTGCGCCGGATTCGGGATCGACCGGCACTTCGCGGCCGATCGGGCAGCTGTGCGTCACCGATGCGGTTTCGGTCATGCCATAGGCCGAAAGCAGCTTGTGGCCGATCCGCGTCGCGATCGTCTCGCGCAGCGCCGGGGCGATCGGTGCCCCGCCAGAATCGACCCGGTGGAAGCTGGTGAAATCGTCGAGGTTCACGTCGGGCAGGCTGGCGAGCGCGTTGAACGCGGTGACCGCCCCTACCATCCAGGTCGGCCGTTCGCGCCGGATGACGGCCAAGGTGCGGGCAGGATCGAACCGGCCGGTCAGGATCAGCGGGCAGCGCGCGACGATCGCCATCGTCAGGTGCGCGACGAAACCGGTGATGTGGAACAAGGGCGCGATGCCCAGCACTTTCGCTTCGGCGTCGATGCCGAACCAGTGGGCCATCGCCTCGCTGTTCCAGGCCAGCGTGGCGTGAGTCAGCATCGCCGCCTTGGGCGCGCCGGTGGTGCCCGATGTGTAGAGCATCAGGCCCAGATCTTCGCCCGCCACCGAAACCGGCGGGGGCGTGGGGCCGCCTTCGGCCACCGCCGCCGCCAGCGATCCGGGCGTCGCCGGATCGTCGCTGCCATCGGTGGGCACGGTCAGCACCGGATGCTGTTCGTCGATGCTGGCCAGTGCCTCGCGCACTTCGCTTTCATGGTCGGCATGGCAGATCAGCAGGGCAGGGTGGCTGTCGGCGAACTGGCGGGCGATTTCGCCCGCGCGATACATCGGGTTGCCGGGCACGGGGATCGCGCCCAGCTTCCACGCCGCCACCGTCGCGATGGCGAAAGCCGGCACATTCTGCAGGATGATGGCGATGCGGTCGCCTTGGCGCACGCCCTGTGCCACGGCCCAGCCGGCCAGCCGATCGGCTGCCGCATCCAGTTCGGCAAAGCTGATGCAGGCGTCGCCGAACAGGATCGCCGGCCGATCGCCGGCTTCCGCCACGGCCGCGCGGAACGCCACCAGCATGGTTTCATAACGCGCCGTCAGGTCGGCCGGCTGGCCTTTCGCATACAGATTCAGCCACGGCTTCGCGGCATAGGGATTCCCCGCCATCCTCACCATCCTCGTCCATCTTTTGTCTATTTTGCCGGCAGCTTCGCGCGGGCGAGTCGCGAGGGCAATATCCAAATGGATAGGGCGCCAAGATCCTATTGCCGGTTCCACCCGATTTCGCGTCGTGCTACATATGGTGCAACCGGATATTGATGAGGGTGTAACCATGGCGGATTCGACGATCGGCGTGAAGGTGAGCGACGAGCTGCGGCAGCGGCTGAAGGACGCTGCCGGCGCGATCGGGCGCACGCCGCACTGGCTGGCCAAGAAGTCGCTGATCGGGGCGATCGAGGCGATCGAACGGGGCGATCTGCGCATCACCGCCGAAGGCGTCGCGCCGGATGATGGCGAAGCGCCCGATCATGTCGAGGCGGATCATGCGCCGCAGCCCTTCATGCATTTTGCCCAGACGGTGCAGCCGCAAGGCGCGCTACGCGCCCGCATCACCTCCGCCTATCGCCTGCCCGAACGTGAATGCCTGCCTTATCTGCTGGCTGAGGCTGAGCTGCGCCCCGAACAGCAGGCGCAGGCCACTGCCACCGCCACCCGGCTCGTCACCGCGCTTCGCGAAAAAGGGCAGGGCGGCGGCGTCGAAGGGCTGATCCAGGAATATTCGCTGTCCAGCCAGGAAGGCGTGGCGCTGATGTGCCTTGCCGAAGCGTTGTTGCGCATCCCCGACCGCGCGACGCGCGACGCGCTGATCCGCGACAAGATCTCCACGGGTGACTGGCAGTCGCATGTCGGCCGCAGCCCATCGCTGTTCGTGAACGCCGCTACCTGGGGGCTGGTCGTCACCGGCAAGCTCACCTCCACCGCGTCGGAAAAGAGCCTGTCGTCGGCGCTGACCAAGCTGATCGGCCGGGGTGGCGAGCCGGTGATCCGCAAGGGCGTCGACATGGCGATGCGGATGATGGGCGAACAGTTCGTCACCGGGCAGGATATTGGCGAGGCGCTGGCCAATGCCCGCGCGATGGAGGCCAAGGGCTTCCGCTATTCCTATGACATGCTGGGTGAGGCGGCGACCACGGCGGCCGATGCCGATCGCTATTATGCCGATTATGAACGCGCCATCCACGCGATCGGCAAGGCTTCGGGCGGGCGCGGCATCTATGAAGGGCCGGGCATTTCGGTGAAGCTGTCGGCGCTCCACGCCCGCTATTCGCGCGCCCAGTCCGAACGGGTGATGACGGAACTCTTCCCCAAGCTGAAGGCGCTGGTGGTGCTGGCGCGCAGCTATGACATCGCGGTCAACATCGATGCCGAGGAAGCCGACCGGCTGGAACTTTCGCTCGATCTGCTCGAAGGGCTGTGCGCGGCGCCCGAGCTCAAGGGCTGGAACGGCATCGGCTTCGTCATCCAGGCCTATTCCAAGCGCTGCCCCCATGTCATCGACCATGTGATCGATCTGGCGCGGCGCACCGGCCACCGGCTGATGATCCGGCTGGTCAAGGGCGCTTATTGGGATAGCGAGATCAAGCGCGCGCAGGTGGACGGGCTGGAAGATTTCCCCGTCTTCACCCGCAAGGTCCACACCGACGTGTCCTACCTTGCCTGCGCCCGCAAGCTGCTTGCCGCGCCCGACGCGGTGTTCCCGCAATTCGCCACGCACAATGCCCGCACGCTGGCCAGCGTGATGGCGATGGCGGGCGGCAATTATTATGCCGGCCAATATGAATTCCAGTGCCTGCACGGCATGGGCGAACCGCTTTACGAAGAGGTCGTCGGGCCGGAGAAGCTGAACCGCCCGTGCCGCATTTATGCGCCGGTCGGCACGCATGAGACCTTGCTCGCCTATCTCGTCCGCCGCCTGCTCGAAAACGGTGCCAACAGCTCGTTCGTCAACCAGATCGGCAATGCCGATATTCCGATCGAAAATCTGATCGCCGATCCGGTGGAGGTCGCGCGGCGGATCGATCCGGTGGGCTCGCCGCACCCTGCGATCCGCAGCCCGCGTGAGCTTTATGGGCCGCAACGGCCCAATTCGGCCGGGCTCGATCTCGTCAACGAACAGCGCCTCGCCTCGTTGTCGGCGGCGTTGCTGACGAGTGCCGCGATGGCCTGGCAGGCCGAACCGGCGGACAAGGGCGGCATCGAACGCCCCGTCTACAACCCGGCCGATCATCGCGATGTCGTGGGCACGGTGTGGGATTGCACGCCGGTGATGGTTGATGCCGCGCTGGCCCGCGCGGCGCGCGAACAGGCGGTCTGGGCCGCCACCCCGGCGGCCGAGCGCGCGGCCTGCCTGCGTCGTGCGGCGGACCTCATGGAAGCGCGCATGCCCGTGCTCCTCGGCCTCATCGTCCGCGAAGCCGGCAAGTCGCTGCCCAATGCCATCGCCGAGGTGCGGGAAGCGGTGGATTTCCTGCGTTACTACGCCGATGCCTGCCAGGATTATGCGGCCGACACGCATCGCCCGCTGGGGCCGATCGCGTGCATCAGCCCGTGGAACTTCCCGCTCGCCATCTTCACCGGCCAGGTGGCGGCCGCGCTTGCGGCGGGCAACACCGTGCTCGCCAAGCCGGCGGAGGAAACCCCGCTGATCGCCGCCGATGCCGTGCGCCTGCTGCATGAGGCCGGGGTTCCGGCCGATGCGCTCCAGCTCGTCACCGGCGCGGGCGAGGTTGGCGGCCTCCTCACCGGCGATCCGCGCGTGCGCGGCGTCGTCTTCACCGGATCGACCGAGGTCGCGCGGATCATCCAGAAGACGCTGGCGGGCCGGGTCACGCCCGAAGGCCACGCCGTCCCGCTGGTCGCCGAAACCGGCGGCCTCAACGCGATGATCGTCGACAGTTCGGCGCTGGCCGAACAGGTGGTCGGCGATGTCATCGGGTCTGCGTTTGACAGCGCCGGCCAGCGTTGCTCGGCGCTGCGCATCCTTTGCGTTCAGGATGACGTGGCCGATCGCACGCTGGAAATGCTGTGGGGCGCGATGAACGAACTGGCGGTGGGCAATCCCGATCGCCTGTCCATCGATGTCGGCCCGGTGATCAGCGCCGAGGCGGCGGATCGCATCCGCGCGCATATCGATGCGATGGCGGGCAGGGGCCACAAGGTCCGCTCGCTCGAACTGGGCGGCGACACGCGGCACGGCACCTTCGTCGCGCCGACGATGATCGAGATCGGCGCGATCGCCGATGTCGAACAGGAAGTGTTCGGCCCCGTTCTCCACATCCTGCGCTATGCGCGCGAGGATCGCGATGCCGTGCTCGATCAGGTCAACGCCTCGGGCTACGGCCTCACCTTCGGCATCCATTCGCGTATCGATGAAACCATCGCGCGGCTCACGGATCGCAGCCATGCCGGCAACGTCTATGTGAACCGCAACATCATCGGCGCGATCGTCGGCGTGCAGCCGTTCGGCGGGCAGGGGCTTTCGGGCACCGGGCCGAAGGCGGGCGGCCCGCTTTATGTGCCGCGCCTGCTGGCCAGCAAGCCGGGTGCGGAAAAACCGGGCCTCGTCGCCGACGAAGCGGCGCTCGTGCCGTTCCACGCATATGTCGATTGGCTGCGCGATGCGGGCCATGGCGAGGCGCTGTTCGCGTGCAAGGCGCAGGCCGTGGGCGTGCCGCTGGGCGCGGTGGCCGAACTGCCGGGGCCGGTGGGCGAACGCAATCTCTACCGGCTGGAACCGCGCGGCACCGTCGCGCTCCTGCCATCGTCCGCTCCGGGCCTGCTGATCCAGCTTGGCGCGGCGCTGGCCACGGGCAATGACGCGGTGGTCGAAGCCGGGCACCCGGCGCTCGCGATCCTCGAAGGCCTGCCCGCGGCGCTCGCCCGGCATGTCCGCCGCAGCGCTTCGTGGGTGGATGAAGGTGATCTTGGCGCCGTCCTGTTCGAAGGCGATGCCGATGCGCTGATGGCGGTCAATGCGGCGGTGGCGGAGCGGCCGGGCCGCATCGTCACCGTACAGGGGGCCACCGCCGCCGACCTCCTCTCGAACCGATCGGGCTACAATCTCGATCTGCTGCTCGAGGAGAAGTCGGTCAGCACCAACACGGCCGCCGCGGGCGGCAATGCGACGCTGATGGCGATTGGGTAAGCAAAGCTACTCTTAAGCTACTGACAAGCCACTGATACAAAGGTGGCCGGGAAGGCAGGGGGCGTTCAGCCTTCCTGCCACCCGCCACCCAAAGCGCGGAACAGATCCACCTGCGCGGTCACGATCCGCGCATCGGCCTCGGCCAGGGCGGCCTCGGTCTCGGCAAAGGTGCGTTCGGCATCGAGCACGACCAGAAAGTCCACCCGACCTTCGCGCTGCTGGGCGCGGGCGATGCGCGCCGCGATCTCCGCCTGATCGCGCGCCGATTTCAGCGCGGTCCGCCGGTCGAGCGCATGGCCATAAGCCGACAGCGCCGTTTCGGTTTCCTGCAAGGCGCGCAGCACCGTGCCGTCAAAGCTGGCGAGCGCGCCCTGCGTGTCGGCCTCGGCACCCTGGATGCGCGCGCGCACCGCTTCCTGATTGGGGAAGTTCCAGTTGATCAGCCCGCCGACCAGCCAGCCGAGCGGCCCCGCGCCAAAGATGTTGCCGAAGCTGTTGCCGGTCGAACTCACCGATCCACCCAGCGTGATGCGGGGGTAGAGATCGGCCGTCGCCACGCCGATCCGCGCGGTTTGTGCCGCCAGCCGGCGTTCGGCCGCGCGCACGTCCGGCCTGCGGGCGAGCAGCGCCGCGCCGTCGCCCACCGGGATCGGCTTTTCCAACCGCAAGGTCGTGCCGCGCGCATTGGCGTCCGCCGGCAACTCCGCCGGGGGACGACCGGTCAGCGTTGCCAGCCGGAACCGGGCGGCGTCGCGCTCGGCGGCAAGCGGGGGGATCAGCGCCTTCTGCTGATCGCGCAGCGCCAGCGCGCGGGCCACGTCCAGCCGGGTGCCCCGGCCGGCTTCCCAACGCTTGCTGGTCAGCGTCGCGGTCTGGTCGATCAGCGTGACGATGCGTTCGGCCACGCCCAGCCGCTCGGTCGCCGAATTGAGATCGGCATAAGCACGCGCGGTTTCGGCGGCCACCGCCACGCGCACCGCATCGCGCTCGGCCTCGGCCTGCGCCACGTCGGCCCGCGCCGCTTCGACATTGCGGCTCACCCGGCCGAACAGGTCGATTTCGTAGGAAATGTCCAGCCCGGTATCGACGAACGTGTCCTCGCGGTCCACGCCGGGCGCGCGCTGGCCTTCCGGCATCCGGCCGTAATTGGCGCCGAAGCCGACACTGGTCTGCGGCAGCCGGTCGTTCTTCACGCCGCGCAGGGCGGCGCGCGCCTTGGCGATGTTGGCGACGGCGACGGCGACGTCCTTGTTGTTAGCCAGCGCTTCTTCGACCAGCCGGTCGAGCACCGGATCGTCATAGAGCCGCCACCATTGCCCTTCCGCCGCCGCGTTGGCGGTGATGGCGGCGGGCTGGCTCAAGAAGGCCCCCTGCGCCGGCGGGGCGGGGATGGGCGCCACATAATCGGGGCCCACGCCGCCGCAGCCGGCAAGCGCCAGCGCGGCAAGGCTGGAGAAAGCGAGCTTGTGGAGACGGTTCATCGTCATCCTCCTCATTCGGCAGGTTGCAGCGTCGCTTCGGGCGCGGCCGGGCGGCGGCGGAACCGATCGCCCAGATTGCGCATCGCGACATAGAAGACGGGGGTGAAGATCAGGCCGAAGCCGGTGACGCCCAGCATGCCGAAGAACACTGCCGTGCCCAGCGCCTGCCGCAGCTCCGCACCCGGCCCGCTGGCGATCATCAGCGGCAGCACGCCGAGGATGAAGGCGAAGCTGGTCATCAGGATCGGGCGCAACCGGGTTTCGGCCGCCTGCACCGCCGCGTCGATCACGCTCCGGCCCGCTTCTTCCGCCTGCTTGGCGAATTCGACGATCAGGATCGCGTTCTTGGCGGCCAGTGCGATCAGCACCACCAGGCCGATCTGCGTCAGGATATTATTGTCCATCCCCCGCAGGTTCACGCCGGTCAGCGCGGCCAGCAGCGTCATCGGCACGATCAGGATGATCGCCAATGGCAGCATCAGGCTTTCGAACTGGGCGGCGAGCACAAGGAAGACGAACACGACGGCCAGCGCAAAGACGATCGCGGCGGTGTTGCCGGCGGCGCGCTGCTGATAGGCCATGCCGGTCCATTCCCAGCCATAGCCCGACGGCAATGCCTTGGCGACGGCGGCTTCCATGCCGTCCAGCGCCTGCCCGGTCGAATAGCCCGGCGCATTCTCGCCCTCCACCTCGATCGCGGGATAGAGGTTGTAGCGGGTGACGCGATAGGGGCCGGTCTTGTCCTCGAAATTGGTCACCGCGCCGATCGGAACCATCGCACCGGAATCGGATCGGGTCTTCAGGTTGGCGATGTCCGCGATGCTCGCCCGCGACGATCCCTCGGCCTGCGCGGTCACGCGATAGGTGCGGCCGAGCAGGTTGAAATCGTTCACGAACGCCGATCCGAGATAGACCTGCAGCGCTTCGAACACCCGCGTCGGGGCGACGCCCAGCATATCGGCCTTGGCGCGGTCGATATCGGCATAGATGCGCGGGGACGGCGGATCGAGCTTGGTGTGGACGGCGAACAGCCCCGGCGTCTGGTTGCCCGCGCCGATCACGCCGCCCGTGGTCTTGTAGAGTTCCACGAAGCCCTGGCCGCTCTTGTCCTGCACCATCATCGAAAAGCCGCCGGCGGTGCCGATGCCACGGATCAGCGGCGGGGGCACGATGAAGATGCCGGCGCCGTCGAATTCGGCCGCCGCCATGCGCAGCTCCTGCGCAATCTTGTCGCCGGTCAGCCCCAGCTTCTGGCGTTCGTCGAACGGCTTGAGCACGATGAAGCTCGCCGCCGAATTGGGCTGCAGGGTCGATGACGGGCCGTCAAAGCCGGCGAACATCACCGCGCCGTCGGTGCCGGGCACCTTCAGCAGCCGCTGGACGACCTGGCGCATCATCGCGTCGGTGCGTTCCAGCGACGAACCCGGCGGCAGGCGCATCGCGGCCAGATAATAGCCCTGGTCCTGCGCCGGCACGAAGCCCGCCGGCGTCGCCCAGAACACCGCGCCGGTCAGCGCGATCAGCCCGGCATAGATGGTCAGCAGGCGCTTGGGCGCCGAAACCAGCCGACGGACCAGCGCGCCATAAGCGGCCGACAGGCGATCGAAGTTGCGGTTGAACGCGTCGCCTGCGCGCTGCACGATGCCCCGCCAGCCATGGGTCGGCTTGTGGTGCTCGCTCTTCAGCAGGCGGGCGGCCAGCGCGGGCGACAGCGTCAGCGACAGGATCAGCGAGATCGCCGTCGCGGTCGAGATCGTCACCGCGAACTGGCGGTAGAACTGGCCCGAAATGCCGTCGATGAACAGCGTCGGCACGAACACGGCGAGCAGCACCAGCACGATCGCGACGAGCGCGGTCGACACCTCGTCCATCGACCGGCGCGATGCTTCCAGCGGCGACAGGCCGTTGGCGATGTTGCGTTCGACATTCTCGACGACCACGATCGCGTCGTCGACGACGATGCCGATCGCCAGCACCAGCCCGAACAGCGACAGGTTGTTGAGCGAATAGCCCAGCGCCGCCAGCACGGCGAAGGTGCCGATCAACGAAACCGGGATGGCCAGCACCGGCACGATCGCCGCCCGCCAGCTCTGCAGGAACACCAGGATGACGATGACGACGAGGATCACGGCCTCGATCAGCGTCTCGTTCACCGCCTCGATCGACTTCTCGATGAACTCGGTCGGGTTGTAGACGGACTTATATTTCAGCCCCTTGGGGAAGGCGCCGGAAAGCTCCTTCATCGTCGCGCGCACTTCTTCCGCGGCGGCAAGCGCGTTGGAACCGGGGCGCTGGAACACGCCGATATGCACGGCCTTGTCGCCGGTCAGATAGGCGTTGACGCTGTAATCCTCGGCGCCCAGCTCGACGCGGGCGACATCGGAAAGCCGCGTCTGGCGGCCTTCGGCGTCGGTCTTGATGACGACGTTGGCGAATTGTTCGGGCTTGTTCAGCCGGCCCAGCGTCTCGACGCCGATCTGGAAGGCCGCGCCCGTATTATAAGGCGGCTGGCCCACCGCACCGGCGGCGACCTGAACGTTCTGCGCTTTCAGCGCGGCGACGATCTCGCCCGCCGTCATGTTGCGCGCGGCGGCCTTGCCCGGATCGATCCAGATCCGCATGCCATAATCGCGCGCGCCAAAGATGCGCACGTCGCCCACGCCCTCGATGCGGCTCAGCCGGTCGCGGATCTGGGTCAGCGCATAGTTCGACATATAGGCCTGATCGAGCGACCCGTCGGGCGAGATCAGGTTGATCACCATCAGGAAGTCGGGCGATGTCTTGCGGGTGACGACGCCCAGCCTGCGCACTTCTTCCGGCAGGCGCGGTTCGGCCAGCGACACGCGGTTCTGCACCAGCACCTGCGCCTCATCGAGGTCGGTGCCCAGCTTGAAGGTGACGGTGATCGTCAGCCGCCCGTCGCCGGTCGACTGGCTCGACATGTAGAGCATGTTGTCGACGCCGTTGATCTCCTGCTCCAGCGGAGCGGCAACGGTGTCGGCCACGGTTTCGGAATTGGCGCCGGGATAGGTGGCGCTCACCGTCACCGTCGGCGGCACGACTTCGGGATATTGCGAGATCGGCAGCGCGAAATAGGCGATCGCGCCGATGATCGTGATGATCACCGCGATCACGCCCGCGAAGATCGGGCGGTCAATGAAGATGCGGGATATGCGCATGGCAAATTTCCCCTGTTGGGCGCCGCTGATCCGGGCGCCCATGGTTCAGAAGCGATCCCGCCGTGGCGGGATTCGACGAAAGGTCAGCGTGCCGCGAAGGTCGCCTGCGATGATGGCGGGGCCAGCGGCCGGCCGGCCGGGGCAGTCTTCACCGCCTCGATCTTGCCGGCCCGGGTCTGCACCTTGGCGCCGGGCTGGGCCATCTGGAGGCCGCTGATGACCACCTTGTCCTTGGCCTCCAGCCCACCGCGCACGATGCGCAGCCCGTCGATCACCGCGCCCAGTTCCACGGGCTTGGCCGTCACCGAACCGTCGCCGCCGACAACCAGCACCACCTTGCGGGCCTGATCGCTCACCACCGCGCTGTCGGGCACCAGCAGCGCCGGACGGGCGCTGCCGTCCGAAAGCCGCATATTGCCGAACATGCCGGGCATCAGGAAATGATCGGGGTTGGCGATCACCGCGCGGCCCCGGATCGTGCCCGAATTGGGGTCGATGCCATTGTCGGTGAAGTCGATCTTGCCCGTCCAGCGATAGCCGGTCTCGTCCTGCAGGCGTACCTGCACGGTCGTATCCTTGACGCCGGCCTGCGCCTGTCGCTGCGCCTTCAGGTAAAGCGCCTCCGATCCGTCGAAGGTGAAATAGATCGGGTCGAGCGCATAGACCGTGGTCAGCAGCGTCGCGGTTCCGGCATTGTCGCCGGCCACCAGATTGCCGATGTCGGCACGACGATCCGAAACGCGGCCTGAAATCGGCGCGGTTACGCGGGTGAATTCCACGTCGAGCGCACGGGTGCGCACGGCCGCCTGCGCGGCGTTGACGGCGGCGTCGGCCGAACGCACGGCGGCGCGCAGATTGTCGATCTCCTCGGCGGAGACGGCTTCATCCTTGATCAGCCGTTCGGCGCGCGCCAGTTCGCTGCGGGCCAGCGTTGCGGCGGTGCGGGCGGATGCCGCGCGCGCCTGCGCCTCGGCCAGTGCCGCGTTGAACGGGCGGGGGTCGATCGTGAACAGCAACTGGCCCTTGCGGACGAAATCGCCGTCCTTGAAATGGAGGCCGATCAACTGGCCCGAAACGCGCGGCCGGATTTCCACCGCCTGGCTGGCGGTGAAGCGGCCGACATAATCGTCCCATTCGGTCACGCTGCGCTCGATCGGCGCGGCCACCGTCACGGTCGGCATCGGCGGGGCATCGGCCGACGCCGGGGCGCCGCCCAGCATCAGATGGCTGATGCCCAGAAGTGCCGCCGCCGGCACGCCGATCATTGCGGCCAGCCGAGTGCGCGAACGGCGCGGGGCCGCCGGCGGAATCGTGGCGGGGGCCGCGTCGGCGGGCACCGGCACGGCTTCGGCCTGCGCGGGTGCGAAATCGTCGTTGCGGTTGTCGTAGGTCATGCAAGGCTCCCCGAAATCTTGTTGGGCCGCGCGTCGTCGATCAGCGCCAGCAGCACATCCGCCTGGAAGGCGGAAAAGCCGGCCGCGACGAGGCGGGCGATTTCCTGATGATCGATCTTGCGGCGCCGCAGCCGGGCGAGCACCGTGAAGCGGCGCAGCGCCTCCAGCCGTTCGTTGGCGAGCGGGCGGGCGGCCTCGATGCCGAAAAGCTTGTGGCGCATCCGCTGCCACCAGCTGTCCGGCGCCAGGCTCGCCGCGTCGTCCTGCTTGGCGAGTGCGATCGCGGCCCATTCGGCGCGGTCGAACAGGCTCAGCGCCTTGCTCGCGACAACAGGGGCGGTGCCCGCGGCCGCAGCCGCGGTGAATTCCATGAAGGCCATCGTTTGTCTCCCTGGCCAGCGCGGAGGTGGTCCCCCGTCGCCGCCGCCGATCCTGGAGACGGACCGGCAATTCCCATGGCGACTAGATATTGCGTTGCGGCAGCCGGGTCATTTCAGACGAAGGTATGTCCCGGGATGCGATGGTTTAACGCCATCATACGAAGGTTTATATTGTGGCCGGTCCGGGCTAATCCATCTCGCCTTTTCCGCGGCGCACAACGGGTTGCGGTGCCGTGTCGAGTTGGACTAAAACGTGAACAGCCGAGTGGATTGAGGGGCATTTGCATGAGCGAGACAGCGATCGTTCACATCGTCGAAGATGATGAGTCGCTGCGCGCGTCGCTCGACAGCCTGTTCCGTTCGGTGGGGCTGGGCACGCGGCTGCACGGTTCCGCGCGCGCCTTCATGGATACCGAACGCCCCGACGCGCCCGGCTGCCTCGTGCTCGATATCCGCCTGCCGGGGATGAGCGGGCTGGATTTCCAGGCACAGCTCGTCGATTCCGGCGTCCACCTGCCGGTGATCCTAATGACCGGCTTTGGCGATATTCCCATGTCCGTCAGGGGGATGAAGGCGGGCGCGGTCGATTTCCTGACCAAGCCCTTTCGCGATCAGGATATGCTGGATGCCGTCGCCACCGCGATCGAGCGGGATACCGCCCGGCGCGCGGCCGAAGGCGGCGTTGCCGATCTCCACGGCCTGTTCAACACGCTGTCGCCGCGCGAACGGCAGGTGATGGCGCTCGTTACGGCGGGCAAGATGAACAAGCAGGTCGCAGGTGATCTCAACCTCAGCGAAATCACAGTTGTCAACGGCGGAGCAAAAGTCGGCCATTCGGCGGCGTAAAACCAGGCCACGGTGTTACATGCCGGGGGGAGTGGCGTGAGGGCGTAGCCCGAAG
>NZ_FZOS01000066.1:2500-5613 GCF_900188165.1 Edaphosphingomonas laterariae
CACGCTGCGATAAGCGTCGGTGAGCTGTGAGCAAGCTTTGACCCGACGATTTCCGAATGGGGAAACCCATCCTCACCATTTAATTTCAAGACTGAGCAATCAGTGTTGGAGTTAAATGGGAAGGATATCACCGAAATGAATACATAGTTTTGGTGAAGCGAACCCGGGGAACTGAAACATCTCAGTACCTGGAGGAAAAGACATCAACCGAGATTCCGTAAGTAGTGGCGAGCGAAAGCGGACCAGGCCAGTGCCTGATATTCAACTAGCAGAACAGTCTGGAAAGGCTGACCATAGCGGGTGACAGTCCCGTATGCGAAAGTGATGTATCAGGACTCGAGTAGGGCGGGACACGTGTAATCCTGTCTGAACATGGGGGGACCACCCTCCAAGCCTAAATACTCGTGCATGACCGATAGCGAACAAGTACCGTGAGGGAAAGGTGAAAAGCACCCCGATGAGGGGAGTGAAACAGTACCTGAAACCGAATGCCTACAAGCAGTAGGAGGGTCTTTATGGCCTGACTGCGTACCTCTTGCATAATGGGTCTGTGACTTAATGTATCAAGCAAGCTTAAGCCGTTAGGTGTAGGCGCAGCGAAAGCGAGTCTGAATAGGGCGACTTAGTTTGATGCATTAGACCCGAAACCCGGCGATCTAGGCATGACCAGGATGAAGGTGGGGTAACACCCACTGGAGGTCCGAACCGATTAACGTTGAAAAGTTACCGGATGAGTTGTGTTTAGGGGTGAAAGGCCAATCAAGCCGGGAAATAGCTGGTTCTCCGCGAAAACTATTGAGGTAGTGCCTCGGATGAATACCGTTGGGGGTAGAGCACTGGATGGATGCGGGGGTCGCGAGATCTACCAACTCTAACCAAACTCCGAATACCAACGAGTACTATCCGGGAGACAGACGGCGGGTGCTAAGGTCCGTCGTCAAGAGGGAAACAGCCCTGACCTACAGCTAAGGTCCCCAAGTCGTGTCTAAGTGGGAAAGCATGTGGGAATCCCAAAACAACCAGGAGGTTGGCTTAGAAGCAGCCATCCTTTAAAGAAAGCGTAACAGCTCACTGGTCTAAACAAGGGTTCCTGCGGCGAAGATGTAACGGGGCTCAAGACACGCACCGAAGCTTAGGGTGTGATCTTTGATCACGCGGTAGCGGAGCGTTCCGTAAGCCTGCGAAGCGGTCTGGTAATGGGCCGTGGAGGTATCGGAAGTGCGAATGCAGACATGAGTAGCGATAAACAGGGTGAGATGCCCTGTCGCCGAAAGACCAAGGGTTCCTGCGCAAGGCTAATCCGCGCAGGGTGAGCCGGCCCCTAAGACGAGCCCGAAGGGGGTAGTCGATGGGAACCACGTTAATATTCGTGGGCCTGGTGGTGTGTGACGGATCTCGTGTGTTGTACGTCCTTATCGGATTGGACGTGCTTCGAAGAGGTTCCAGGAAATAGCCCCACCGTATAGACCGTACCCGAAACCGACACAGGTGGTCTGGTAGAGTATACCAAGGCGCTTGAGAGAAGTGTACTGAAGGAACTCGGCAAATTGCCTCCGTACCTTCGGAAGAAGGAGGCCCCATATATGCGCAAGCACTTATGGGGGGCACAGGCCAGGGGGTAGCGACTGTTTAGCAAAAACACAGGGCTCTGCTAAGTCGGCTTCAAGACGACGTATAGGGTCTGACGCCTGCCCGGTGCCTGAAGGTTAAGTGGAGGGGTGCAAGCTCCGAAATGAAGCCCAGGTAAACGGCGGCCGTAACTATAACGGTCCTAAGGTAGCGAAATTCCTTGTCGGGTAAGTTCCGACCTGCACGAATGGCGTAACGACTTCCCCACTGTCTCCAGTACATGCTCAGCGAAATTGAATTCTCCGTGAAGATGCGGAGTACCCGCGGTTAGACGGAAAGACCCCGTGCACCTTTACTGCAGCTTCAGAGTGGCATTAGGAAAGAACTGTGTAGCATAGGTGGGAGGCTTTGAAGCATTGGCGCCAGCCGATGTGGAGCCATAGGTGAAATACCACCCTGTTGTTTTCTGATGTCTAACCTCGAACCATGAAACTGGTTCAGGGACCCTCTGTGGCGGGTAGTTTGACTGGGGCGGTCGCCTCCTAAAGAGTAACGGAGGCGCGCGAAGGTTGGCTCAGGCCGGTTGGAAACCGGCTGTTAGAGTGCAATGGCATAAGCCAGCCTGACTGCGAGACTGACAAGTCGAGCAGAGACGAAAGTCGGTCATAGTGATCCGGTGGTCCCTCGTGGAAGGGCCATCGCTCAACGGATAAAAGGTACGCCGGGGATAACAGGCTGATAACCCCCAAGAGCTCATATCGACGGGGTTGTTTGGCACCTCGATGTCGGCTCATCACATCCTGGGGCTGGAGCAGGTCCCAAGGGTTTGGCTGTTCGCCAATTAAAGTGGTACGTGAGCTGGGTTCAGAACGTCGCGAGACAGTTTGGTCCCTATCTGCCGTGGGCGTCGATATTTGAGAGGAGTTGACCCTAGTACGAGAGGACCGGGTTGAACATGCCTCTGGTGGACCTGTCATCGTGCCAACGGTGCAGCAGGGTAGCTATGCATGGACGGGATAACCGCTGAAAGCATCTAAGCGGGAAGCCTCCCTCAAGATAAGATATCATAGAGCCGTCGAAGACCACGACGTTGATAGATCGGATGTGGAAGCGCGGTAACGCGTGGAGCTAACCGATACTAATTGCTCTATTCGCACCTGAGAGTCCCACCATCAACGACAGCGTTGATCAGGATGATCTCCAGCAAAGGTAATCACGATTTCTAACAACCCGTTATAACGCGCTGGCTCCATAGCTTGGTGGCCATAGCGTCTGTGACCCACCCGATCCCATCCCGAACTCGGCCGTGAAACCAGACTGCGCCGATGGTACTATCGCTTAAGCGATGGAAGAGTAGGTCGTCGCCAGGCTTTGAAGCCAGCGCGCTGTAACGGACAAGAACCCATTCATAATCCCTCCCCACAAGGGAGGAACAGTCCGGCCGCCTCGTGCGGCCGCGCTCGTTGGCGCGGGGTGGAGCAGCCCGGTAGCTCGTCAGGCTCATAACCTGAAGGTCACAGGTTCAAATCCTGTCCCCGCAACCA
>NZ_FZOS01000032.1 GCF_900188165.1 Edaphosphingomonas laterariae
CTTCGGGCTACGCCCTCACGCCACTCCCCCCGGCATGTAACACCGTGGCCTGGTTTTACGCCGCCGAATGGCCGACTTTTGCTCCGCCGTTGACAATCTGGAGCGTATAGTGCGATACGGCCCGATCGAACGCGGAAGTGATGGCTGACTGGCTGCTGGCGGATGCGCGCTCATCGACCGTGAAGCGGCGGCTTGCGATCGGTTGAAGACTGGCGGAATCGACAAGGGTGGCTGAGCCGCTCACTCTTATCGTCGGAGCGTCGGATTTTTGGGCGTTTCCGCGATAATCCGCTTCGAAACGATCTATCGTCAGGTGCAGGAGCGGGGCGCCGTTGCCCCGGGCGGCAGCGGGCAGGAGGCGAACAGAAGAGGTCGCCTGTTCGAAACGGCGCATCACCGCCTGGGTGAACAGGTCCGGTGCTGGCGCAACCCAGCGCGCATCCTTGATATAGAGGACGGTGTCGCCATGAGCCGTCAATATGCGGTCACCGTCGATCTCGGGAGCGAACCGGACGCGCCCCAGCGTTACAGGCTTTTTATCCCGCTCTATTATGGGGGCCTCATGCGCCGGGTCTTCGACGATGCCGAAGCGATAGAGGTTATCGGGCGGTCCGCTTTTCAGAACGGAGACACAACCGGCCAGCGGCAGGACAGCGGTCATGATCGCGATCCTGGCTCCACGCGTAAAACACATCATCGGGGTAGCTCCAGTTCCTGTCCACTGTCCTTGGTGAGCGCACGGCGCGGATTCTGGCGTATTTCGCGCAAGAACCCATCGAGCGATTCGGATGTCTCCTGCAGGCTATGCATCGCGGCATTGACGGCGGGGAGGGTGGTCGTTCCGATTGTCTCGCTTTGCCGGTTGATATGGGCGAGGGTGCCGCGCGCTTCGCCGATTGCGGCCTTGAGCTCGGTCGCCGCCTCCGACATCTCCGCGAGTGTCCGGCGTCCGTCTCCCTCGCCCATTTCCCGAATGAGCGCCGCTGACGCTTCGATATCGGTGGCAGCGGAATCGAGTTTTGCCAGCATGGACCCGGCATGATCGAACATGGCGCGATTCTCGGCGAGCTCGCCCATGGTGAGACGTACATCCTTTATCGTCGCGCTCAGATCGGCGATGTTCTCGTCCGAGATGAGCTTGTTGACCTGGTTGAGCGCCCTGGTCGCGCTTTCGACCATCTGGCCGCCGCCCTGAATCAGCGACGACATGGCGTTCGGCTTGCTTCGAATAACAGGCCGGTGGGAGCGCTCGGCCTCGCGCAGGAGAGGCTGTTGCGGATCGCCCGCGCTGATCTGGACGATACTCGTGCCGGAAATGCCTTGCGTTTCGGTGGATGCCAGAGAATCGCGGCGAACCGGCGTGCGTGCCTGCAGGGATATGTCGGTGATTACCCGGTTGGGATTGTCTTCGTCGAGCCTGATCCGTTCGATCTGACCCATCTTGATACCGTTGAACTGGACATCCCCGCCCACGCTGAGGCCGCGAACAGGGCCCTCGAAGATGATCCTGTATCGGTCATATTCATTGCTGAAACGCGATCCGCCCAGCCATACGACAAACACCACGCCGGCAATCAGCAGCAGTGTCGAGATGGCGCCTACCAGCGCGTAATTGGCCTGCCGTTCCATCAAATGCTATCCTGCTGTTCTGCCGCAGCGCGGCCGCGCGGCCCAAGGAAATAATCCCTGATCCAGGGATGATCCGATTGCTCCAGCTCGTGAAGCGGGGCCGTGGTCACGATTTTTCGATCGGCGATGACGGCGACCCGATCACAGACCGCGTACAGCGTGTCGAGATCGTGGGTAATCATGAAGACCGTGAGGCCCAGCGTATCGCGCAGATCGCGGATGAGCGCGTCGAATTCTGCGGCGCCGATCGGGTCGAGACCTGCGGTGGGTTCATCGAGAAACAATATGTCGGGATCAAGTGCGATCGCCCTTGCAACGCCAGCGCGCTTGCGCATGCCGCCCGACAGTTCGGCCGGACGAAGATCGGCGGCATGGGCGGGAAGGCCGGCAAGCCTGATCTTGAGGCGCGCCGCTTCGCGCATGAACCCCGGCGCGAGGCGGGTATGCTCCAGCATCGGAGCCTCGACATTCTGAAGCACGGTCAGGAAGGAAAAGAGCGCGCCCTGCTGGAACATGACGCCGATGCGCCGTTGAACATCGCCCTGCGACCGGCCCATATCCTCACCGAAAACTTCCACGTGTCCGGCGTCGGGCTGCTGAAGGCCAAGAATAGTGTTCAGAAGGACCGACTTGCCCGATCCAGAGCCGCCGACCACGCCCAGTATTTCACCACGCCTGACTTCGAGATCAAGATTGTCGTGAATGACCTTGTCACCAAATGCGGTGCGCAGACCGGTCACCCGGATCGCGAGCGGATCGGCCAGACCGTTGTTCACGGACCCGCTCACAGGCCGAGCACCATGAAGATCACCGCAAAGATGGCATCGAACATGATAATGAGGAAAACAGACTGGACCACTGCGGACGTCACATGACGGCCCAGACTCTGGACGTCTCCTCCCACCATCATTCCATGGCGGCACCCCGCGGCAGCGATCAGCAGGGCGAGGAACGGGGCCTTGCCCATGCCGATCCAGAAATGCTTGATACTGACGGTTTCCGCGAGACGGGTGACGAAGAAGGAGGGGCTGATGTCGATGGTGGCCCAGCTTACGAGAAGCCCTCCCAGGAGTCCGCCCAGGTCGCCCACGAACGTCATGAGCGGAATCATGACGAGCGCGGCGAGGATACGGGGCGTGACGAGGGCATCGAACCGGTCGACACCCATGACCTGCATGGCGGCCACTTCCTGGTTCATCCGCATGGAGCCGATTTGTGCCGCGAAGGCAGAGGCCGAGCGGCCCGCCAGAAGAATAGCGGCGATGACGACGCCAAACTCCCTGAGGATTGCGACGCCCACAAGTTCGACGGTAAAAATCTCCACTCCGAGGCTGGTGAGGAGATTGGTGCCGACCAGTGCGATGATCGCACCGATGAAAAACGTCATGATGAAAACGATCGGCAAGGCATTGATGCCTGATTCTTGCATGACAGCGAATAGCGGTGTGACCCGCAATCGCCTGGGGCGTAACAATGTGCCTCCAAGAGCAAGGATCATCTGACCGGTGAAAACCAGCATCGCATAGGCGTCGTGAGCGATTTCAATGATCTGCTGGCCGAAGCGCGCGAAGAACCCGGTCAGGTAGCCACGGGGGGGCGGGCTATCCTCGTGAGGCGTCATGCCCGGCGCAACGAGGTTGGCCAGACGTCGCACATCGTCACGTGTGCCGAACAGGATCTCGCCGTCGGTGGGCATCAGTTTAAGGAGCAGCAAGGCGCCGGTCGTGTCGATCCTCCCGAGGGCGGAGACGTCGATCCTGTTCGCCTGCTGTCCTCCCACAGCCGGCAGCGGCTGACGGCTCGCCTGGTCAAGGGTCAGGGCCGTCCAGTCGCCCTCGGCGTGGAGGGTCAAGGAACCGTCTTCTTCAACCAGCGTCCATGTCGCCGCCTTCATCGGATCAGCGCGATCCCGACGCGCAGACGCCTGGTGTTTCGATCATAGTCGAGGAGGTTTTCTCCATATCCGATGAAGCTCTGACCGAAGAGGTAGAAGTCCGGCCCGCCGCCCAGGATACGGCGGAGCGGATAGGACAGGTCGGCGGACAGCGCGCCCTTTCCGCTGCCGATATTGAAGCGGGTGGAGGTGGAGAGGCGCAGTCCATTATCCTCCCCGACCTCCATAAAAAGACCGGTGTTGCCGCGATACCGGCGTATGTCGGGATTGTCGGACTTGTCCCCGACGAAGAGGGAGAGGCGCGGCGCGATAGAGAGGCGATAGCCGCCGCCCAGCGGAATGGCGGCCATGGGCGCCAGATAGATGCTGTTGATGCTCCGCGAGGCCTCGCCGTCCCGGCCGTTGGACTCGTGCCGGATGCCACCCTGTGCGCTCAGGGACACGCCGCTCGCCAGTGTGGTCGAGGGCGTAAGATAGAATATCTCGGGCTGGAAATCGATGTTCCGGAAAGGCGAGGAGTCCGCGCCCAGATCCCAGAACATGCGCTGCGTGTAGGCGAAATGGAGTCCATCGCGCCAGCTTTGCGGGAGACCTTCCGCGCGGCGGCTTCCGAACAACTGATATTTGAAGCTGAGCTGGATCCGGGCTTCGCTGTTGGTGTCCGGACCATAGACCGCATAAATGGGTTCGTAGCCGGACAGGTTGGCGAGGAAGGCGTTGCCCGCCCTGCGATCCGAAGGCGGCGGTGTGGGAGCAGGGGCTCGCACAGGCGGAACCGGCGCAGGCGTGTGCGCCTCGGCGAGATGCGATGCCGGCGCCGCAGGGCGCGGTATCATGGCGATCTGGCTGACGTTCCAGGCGGGGATGGAAAGCCGGGCCAGGTCCAGGGATTGCCCATCACGGGCTGCCAGGCGGTAGCGGGCGCGCTCGAATCCGCGGGGCGCTATGATCACATGGTCCGCCACATCGCGGGCGCGCTCGAGCCAGACCGTCCGGATATCTCCCGACCGTTCGACCCGGGCCTCGATCCGATCAGGGAGCGCGAAGCTCTGCGGTTCATCGCCCTCGTTCAGCAAGCGCAGATCGACGAGCAAAGCGCCCTCTGCATCCTGTTCGCCCGCGTCCCGGACGAGCACCGCTACCGGCGCTGCCTGCGCCGCGGCGGGCACAAGGAGCGCTGTCGCCAGCAACCATCGGATAGACCGGTCCATCATGCGAGAAGGTGCTGTCCGCCATCGACCGGGATCACCGTTCCGGTGATCCGGCTGGCTGCGTCACTGACGAGGAAGGCAGCCAGCCCGCCGACATCCTCTATCGTCACCAACTGGCCGACCGGCGTCTGGGCGGCGGCGCGCTCGAGCAATTCATCGAACCGCGCGATGCCACTGGCGGCGCGGGTGGCGATAGGGCCCGGCGATATCGCATGGGCGCGGATGCCCTGGGGGCCCAGTTCGGCGGCGATATAGCGCGTCGCGCTCTCCAGCGCCGCCTTGACCGGTCCCATGAGGTTGTAGTTTTCAACGACGCGCTCCGAGCCGTAGAAGGTGACGCAGAGCAGGCAGCCGCCTTGCGCCATCAAGGGCTCGGCCAGCTTCGCCATGCGAAGGAAGCTGTGGCAGGAGACGTCCATCGCGATGCCGAACCCCTCGGCGCTGCTGTCGACGACGCGGCCATGGAGATCGTCGCGGGGTGCGAAGGCGATCGAATGCAGCAGGAAGTCGAGTCCGCCCCATCGGTCCCGCACCTGGTCGAACAGGGCCTCGAGCTGGCCGGGCTCACGCACATCGCAGGGGGCGAGCCATTCGGCGCCCAGCCGGTCCGCCACCGGCTCGACCCAGCCTTTCGCCTTCTCGTTCAGATAGGTCGCGGCAAGGCGCGCGCCGCAGCGGCTGAAAGCCTCGGCGCAGCCCGCTGCAATGCTCTGTTCGTTGGCGATACCGACGATCAGGCCACGCTTGCCGCGAAGATCGACGAGGGGGGTCATGTTTTAACTCCAAAAAGGGTGGCCAGTGTCTGCAGGACGATCATCCGTTCTTCGTCCGTCGGGATGACGCGGACGGTAATGGGGCTGCCAGGCGCGCTGATGACGTCGGCATGGACGGCATTGGCCCGCTCATCGAGGCTGATGTCGAGCCATGCGAGGCGCTCGCAGATGCCCGCGCGGATGGCGGCGTCGTTCTCGCCGATGCCGGCCGTGAAGACGAGACCGTCAAGGCCGCCCAGCGATGACGCCAGCGCGCCGGCCTCGCGCGCGGCACGCCAGATGAAGAGGTCGATGGCCTCGCGGGCTTCGGGCCGGTCGCTGGCCGCAAGCTCACGCATGTCGCTCGAGATGCCTGATACGCCCAGCAGGCCCGATTGCTTGTAGAGCAGCGCCTCCACATCGGCGGCGCTCATGCCCACCCGGTTCTGGAGATGCAGGATGACGCCAGGGTCGATCGACCCGCAGCGCGTGCCCATCATCAGGCCGTCGAGCGCGGTGAAACCCATCGTCGTGTCGATGCTCTTGCCGCCTGACATGGCGCACAGGCTTGCGCCGTTGCCCAGATGCGCGGCGATCACGCGGCCGGCGGCAAGCGATGGGTCGAGCTCTGCCAGGCGGCGGGCGATATAGTCGTAGGAGAGGCCATGGAAGCCGTAGCGCCTGATGCCCTGCTCGTGAAGTGCGCGCGGGAGCGCGAAGCGGGTGGCGGGTGCGGGGCGATCATGGTGGAAGGCGGTGTCGAAGCAGGCGACCTGGGGAAGGTCCGGCGCGAGCGCGGCGATCGCGCGGATGGCAGCCAGATTATGGGGCTGGTGGAGCGGGGCCAGTGGACAGAGCTTCTCAAGCTCCTCGAGCACTATGGTATCGATCAGGCACGACTGGGCGAAGTCGACCCCGCCGTGGACGACGCGGTGCCCGACGGCGAGGACTTCGCGCCCTTCGAGATGCGATGTGGCCCAGTCAAACAACCATGCGAGCAACTCTGCATGGGTCATGGCGCGTTCGTCGGGCCACTCGCGTTCGATCAGCACTGTGCCTGCTGCGTCGCGAATGGCGAGGCGGGGAGAAAGACCGATCCGTTCGATCTTGCCGCCGGCGGACAATGTCGGTTTGCGGTCGCGATCGAGCGTATAGAGCGCGAACTTGATGCTGGACGAGCCCGAATTGAGGCTGACGACGGCCTTCATGTGCGCATACCCTCCGGCAGGCCGGGCGCCGCCTTGGTCGCCGCGCGCGCTACCAGCACGGCAACGGCGCAGGAAGCAAGGCGCGTGCGCAGGCTGTCGGCCCGGCTGGTGAGGATGATCGGCACACGCGCACCCAGCACGATGCCTGCCGCATCCGCCCCGCCGAGGAAGGTGAGCTGCTTGGCGAGCATGTTGCCCGCCTCCAGATCGGGTACGACCAATATGTCCGCCTTGCCCGCGACGGGCGACACGATCCCTTTTTCCTTCGCGGCCGCCTCGCTGATCGCATTGTCGAAGGCGAGCGGGCCATCGAGGAGGCCGCCCGTGATCTGGCCCCGGTCGGCCATCTTGCACAGCGCGGCAGCATCGAGCGTGGTCGGCATCGCCGGGTTCACCGTCTCGACAGCGGACAGGATCGCGACCCTGGGTTGGCCGATGTCCAGCACATGGGCAAGATCGATGGCGTTGCGGATGATATCCGCCTTTTCTTCAAGGTTCGGCGCGATGTTGATCGCCGCGTCGGTGATGATGAGCGGCGTCGGATGGCCGGGCACGTCCATCACATAGGCATGGCTGATCCGCCGTTCGGTACGCAGGCCCGTCGCGCGCGACACGACCGCGCCCATCAATTCGTCGGTATGCAGCGATCCCTTCATGAGCAGCACCGCCTCGCCGGCCCGCACCAGTTCGACGGCCTTCGCCGCCGAATCATGGCTGTGCGCGCTTTCCACGATGCGATAGGCCGCCACATCCTTGCCGGCCTCGGCCGCCGCTGCAAGAATGCGGGCCCTCGGTCCCACCAGGATCGGATCGATCAGCCCTGCCTCGGCGGCCTCGACCGCTGCCGCCAGCGCGGCGGCCGAACAGGGGTGAGCGATGGCGGTGCGCGCGGGGTTGCCGCGCACGCCCTCGATCAACCGATGATAGCCGTCATGGTCTGACAGGCGGATATCGGGGAGCGCGATGCGCGGGCGGCGGATCTTCTCGGTGGGGGCCTTGACCTGCGCTTCGCCGGTGATGACGGTCTCGCCATTCTGATTGTCGCAGCGGCAGTCGAGCAGCAGGATATGCTTGTCCGCCCGCTTTTCCGTCACCGTCACCGTCGCGGTGATGGCGTCGCCGATGCCCACGGGCCTCAGGAACCGCAGCGACTGGCCGAGATAGATGGCACCGGGGCCGGGCAGTTCGGTCCCGAGCACCGCCGATATCAGCCCGCCGCCCCACATGCCGTGCGCGATCACCCGGCGGAAGAAGTCGCTTTCGGCATAATCCTCGTCCAGATGGGCCGGATTGACGTCGCCCGACACCAGCGCGAAGAGCTGGATATCGCGCTTGGAGAGCGTGCGGGTCACGCTCGCGCTTTCGCCCACGGCGATCTCGTCGAAGGTCCGGTTTTCGATCATGGCCTCATCGGTCATGGCTCAGCGCTCCAGGACATAATGGCCGGGCGCGTCCGCGATCGGCGCATAGCCTTTGTCCGCGGCGCCCATGGACGGCGGGGCCCCGGGCGCGCCCGAACGGCTTGCAAGCCAGTCGCCCCATTCGGTCCACCAGGAACCCTGCTTCTTCTCTGCGTGGCGTTCCCATTCCTCCGGATCGTAGGAGAGACCATCGGTTTCGCGCGTCAGCACGCGGTAGCGCCGGCCGTTGTGGCCCGGTTCCGAGACGATACCGGCATTATGGCCGCCGCTCGTCAGCACGAAGGTGATCTCGGCCCCGGTCAGCAGGTGGATCTTATGCACCGAATGCCAGGGCGCGACATGATCGCGCTCGGTGCCGACGACGAACAACGGTCTGCGGATCGCCGAGAGCGCGATGGTGCGACCATTGACCTTGTATTTGCCCTCGGCCAGGTCATCGTCGAGGAACAGGCGCCGCAGATACTGGCTGTGCATGGCATAGGGCATGCGCGTCCCGTCGGCGTTCCAGGCCATGAGGTCGTTGAGAGGCGCGCGCTCGCCCATCAGATATTCCGACAGGATGCGCGACCAGACGAGGTCGTTGGATTTGAGGATCTGGAACGCGCCGCCCATCTGGCCGCTGTCGAGATAGCCCCGGCTCCACATCATCTTTTCGAGGAGATTGAGCTGTCCCTCATCGATGAAGAGGCCCAGTTCGCCCGGTTCGCTGAATTCGGTCTGCGCCGCGAAAAGCGTCACGCTGGCAAGGCGATCGTCACCCTCGCGCGCCATCGTCGCCGCTGCGATCGAGAGCAGCGTGCCGCCTAGGCAATAGCCCACGGCATGAACGGCGGGCGCGCCGGTAATCGCGCTCACCGCATCGAGCGCCGCCATCGGCCCGAGTTGCCGATAGGCCTCCATGTCGAGGTCGCGGTCCTCGCTGTCCGGATTGTGCCAGGAGATCATGAACACGGTGAAGCCCTGGGACGTCAGCCACTGGACGAGGCTGTTCTCGGGCGAGAGGTCGAGGATGTAATATTTCATGATCCATGCCGGCACGATCAGGATCGGCTCGGGCCGCACCGTGTCGGTGGTGGGGGCGTACTGGATCAGTTCGATGAGGCGGTTGCGATAGACGACCTTGCCCCTGGCGGTCGCCACCGTCTCCCCCACGCGGAAGGCGTCCGTGCCCGCCGGAGGCAAGCCTCTTACGAGATGCTGCATATCCTCGATCAGATGGCGGAACCCGTCGACCAGGCATTGGCCGCCGGTCTCGACGATCTTGCGCTGGAGAACCGGGTTGGTCGTAAGGAAGTTGGTCGGCGCAAGGATATCGAGCATCTGTCTGGCGGTGAATTCGACCATGTCCTCATGATGGCTGCCGACGCCGCCCACCCCGGTTGTCGCCGCGTGCCACCATTGCTGGTTGAGAAGGAACGCCTGCGAGAGGAGGTTGAAGGGCGGCTGCTGCCAGGCGGGATCGGCAAAGCGGCGGTCCTGCGGCAGCGGCTCGATCGCGGGCGCCGCGTCGCGGTCGCCTGCGGATCGGACGGCATAGTCGAAGAGCCGCACATATTTGCGGGCCGCCTTGGCGGTGAGTTGCAGCTGCTTGCCCGGTGCGAAGGCGAGATGATGTCCCCAGTCCGAAAAGGCCTGGAGGATGGTGATGGGGGAGAGCCCCGCGGTCATCTGCGCGATCGCGGCGCCCGCGGCCCTGTCGAGGGTTTCGGCGATCCCGTCGAGCGGGTCGGGTGCCTGGGGCATGTTCTGGGCGCTCATGATCGGTCCTTTTTGAAGATTTCCATTACAGGGCGGCTACCGGTCGGGCCGTTGCCCGGGGAGGCAAAGCTGCGGCAAAAGGCCGCTGTCGCCCTTGAGCCTCCATCTCGCGCCCGCCGCGGATCACGAAGCCCTTTTCCGGCTCCTCGATGCCGTCCAGCGCGCCGCCCGGCAGCGCCAGCCGCTCGAGGATGGTGATCCTCTCGCCGGCCATGTGGCCGTCGCGGATCAGGAAGGCCGCGCCCGAAAGCGCCGCAAGGCCCGAGCCGACGAACCAGGCGGTCTTGCCATCCACCCCTGCGGGTTTGCGGGGGCGGGCGAAGGCGTAGAAATTGCCGCTGTTGTATTCCATGCGAATCTCCTTTGAGCATACATTCCCCAAGTGGCATGCCGTCTGACGTGAGTTTCGCCTGAATCCGACCGCAGGACAATCATTTTCCGTCCCGAGCGGCGTCGTCGGGCGCGCAAGGCGCTGAGACAGGGCAGATCGGCCCGCGAAGCCGCCGTGTTGTGCCCTGGTGGCGGTGTTTTTCAGCGCAGCGGACAGACCCATCCTGCCGTTTTCGTTCAGTTTGGGCGTGGATGGCGGTCATGCGCATAGCGGAGGCGCTCGCAATCGGCGGATGGCGGCGAGGATGGCGCGGACCATCGGACCGGTGACGGCCACCTCGGCCAGCTGGAAGGTGATGGCGCGGGCATGGCGGACGACACGTGCCCCGATCTTGATCAGCTTCAGTTGCAGGCTGGTCAACGACCAGTCGGCCATCGTCTCGGGCAACTCGATGCAGCGCAAGAAGATGGCCAGGTTGTAGGCCAGCGCATGCAGTTGCAGTCGCACCTCATTGTCGCGGAACTTCCGGCATGACAGCCGCGTCCAGTGGAAGGCATATTTACCTTCCTTGATGTGCTGCTCGGCGGTGCCGCGCTGGTTATAGAACCGCACCACCCAGTCGGGCTCCATCGGCAGGTTGGTGACGATGAAGCCGACACGCGGGAACAGTTCGCCCGGATGCCATTCGATCTTGGCGATCACCCGGCGTTCCTTGTCCCAGGATGCCGCCTGATACTCGAAGTCTTCGTAGAAGCGCTTGACCTTGGTCAGCGAAGGTCGCCCGACAGGGCGCGTCAGCCGATGCGCGATCTTCTCGCGCAGGACGTTGTTCGCAGGCAGCCGGATGGCGTAGAAGAATCGGGCTTCTTCCAGCCGCTCATAGATCGCGGGGATCGCGTAGGCGGCGTCAGCCCGGAAGAACCGGCCGCAAAGGTCGCGCTCCGCGTAGCGGGCGATGACGGGGTCGAGAACGTCCCGCCAGCCATCGGCGCTGTGGACGTTGCCATGGCGCAAGGCGCAGCGCTCCAGCATGCCGAACTGGTTGAACAAAAAGTTCGGGTGATAGCAGGTGCAGTCGAAATGCCCGTTCCAGGCCGCGCCCTCCTGATCGCCATGGGTGGGGCTGACCGAACTGTCCATGTCCAGAACGATGTACTTCAGCCCGTTACGGTCATGGAACCGGTCGATCCATTGGCCATTCAGGTCGGCCAGCGCGGCACGGTTCTCGGGCTGTGCCAGTGTCTCGGTCTCGAACCGTCCCATCTGCGAGGCCGAGGCCGCTTGCGCATCGACAGCCCTTCCACCCACGACCTGGCGCATCACCGGATCGAGGGCCAGGCGGTCGGCGTCGTTCACATCCTCGTATCCGGCCAGTCGCCCGAACACCGATTGCCGGAACAACCCGTCAAGCCGGTGGACCGTGTTCTTGCCGCGCCGGGTGTCGCGCAATGCTTTTGCCGCCAGATCGGACAGCCCGAGCGCGTCATCCAGCTCGCGCATCACCAGCAGGCCGCCGTCGGAACTGAGCTGCGCACCTCGGAACTCCACATGCACCCGGCGGTCGAACTCGACCCGATCTGCCCGCTTCGAACCCGCACCCTCTGGGTGATCCATCAAACGCGCCCCTCACGGCCATCAACACCATGATTTATATCGGAAATATTGAGATCCTGACAGCAAAATCAGCGATTTACTTGGGGAATGTGGGTTGAGAACAGAGAAAGAAAATCAATCCTCATAATTCTCTCCCAGGTACAGACGACGGACTTCGTCATGGTGAAGAAGCTCTTGCGGCTTGCCCACGAAAAGCACCTTGCCGCCGTGGATGACATAGGCGCGGTCGACCAGTTCGAGCATCTCATGGACGTTATGGTCGGTGATGAGGACGCCGACGCCACGCCTTTTGAGATCGCGGACCATGAGCTTGATGTCCGCGATCGAAATGGGATCGATCCCGGCGAAAGGCTCGTCGAGCAGGATCACGCCAGGCTCGGCCGCCAGGGCGCGCGCGATCTCGCAGCGCCGCCGCTCGCCGCCGGACAGGGAAGGGGAGGGTGTCGACCGCAGATGCGTCAGGCCGAAATCGGCAAGCAGTTCGCCCAGCCGGCGGTCGATGTCGCCAGGGTCGGTCATGCGCAGTTCCAGCACAGAGCGGATGTTGTCCGCAACGCTCATCCCGCGAAAGATCGAGGCTTCCTGCGGCAGATAGCCAAGCCCGCGGTTGCCGCGCTCATGCATGGCCAGTGCTGAGACATCTTCGCCGTCGAGCAGTATACGACCGCCATCGAGGCGTATGAGACCCATGATCCCGTAGAAGCAGATCGTCTTGCCTGTGCCGTTGGGGCCGAGCAGGCCAACGATCTCGCCGCGATCGACCTCGAGCGAGAAGCCGTCCAGCACCTTTCGCCGTCCGAACGCTTTCTCGATCGCCTGGACTTTGAGCGCGGGCGGGCCGACCACCGACACCGACCCGGAGGTGTCCAGCCTGGCGCAGTCAACGCCTTCGCGGCAGGCTGATGGAGTGTCGGCAATGCGGCAGGCGCTGTCATCGAGCATCGTCAGAGGCCCGGCGCGGCACATTCGCATGAGAATCGCCGCCGCGCCGTGCCGCTCGTGATCATGCCATCGCCTCCAGGGCGAGGGCCACGCCCTGGCCGCCGCCGATGCACAAGGTGACAACGCCCCGGCGCAGCCCGTCGCGCCGCATCGCATGCAGCAGGCGGGTGGTCAGCACGGCACCGGTCGCCCCGATCGGATGGCCATGCGCGATGGCGCCGCCTTCCACATTGACGATGTCCTCAGGGAGGCCGAGTTCCTGCGTGACCGCGATGGCGATGGCCGCGAAAGCCTCGTTGATCTCGACGCGATCGAGGTCTCCGACCGACCATCCCGCCCGCTCGAGCGCCTGCCGGACGGCGGGCACCGGCCCGAGGCCGAAGAGGCCGGGGGCGACCGCGCCGACACCGAACGCGACGAGGCGCCCCAGGGGCGTCACGCCATTGCGCTGCGCCCATTGCTCGTTCGCGACGATCATCGCGGACGCGCCGGTGTTGAGGCCGGGCGCATTGCCCGCCGTGATGGTGCCTTCCGGTCGGAAGGCAGGCTTTAGACGCGCGAGGCTCTCAAGGCTCGTATCGGCCCGGTTCTGCTCATCTTTTGCAAAGAGCGTCACAGCCTTGCGAGAAGGAATCTCGACAGGCACGATCTCCGCCTCGAACCGGCCATTGGCCTGGGCCGCGCTGAAACTCTGCTGCGAGCGCAACGCCCAGCCATCCTGCGCCTCCCGGCTGATGCCGAACTGTGCGACCAGATCCTCGGTGACCCAGCCTGAATGCTGATTGCTGAAGGCGTCATTCAGCCCGTCATGGAGCATGGCGTCGAGGAGTTTGCCCTCGCCCATACGATAGCCCCAGCGTCCCTTCTCGATGAGATAGGGCGCCTGGTCCATATTCTCCATGCCGCCGGCGATCACGGCCTGGCCAAGGCCGAGCATGATCTCCTGGGCGGCCGAGGCGATCGCCTGTGCGCCCGATCCGCAGACCCGGTTGACGGTCATGGCAGGAGCACTGTCGCGTAACCCCGCGTTGATGGCGGCCTGGCGGGCAGGGTTCATCTTCGCGCCTGCCTGGACCACCTGTCCCATGACGACGCTGTCGATATTGTCAGCGCCCACGCCCGCGCGCCTGAGCGTTTCGGCGATGGCGACGCTGCCGAGCGCGGGCGCTTTCATGTCCTTGAGCGCGCCGCCATAGGCGCCGATGGGCGTGCGAACCGGGGCGCACAGAACGACAGGACTGGTCATGAGAATAATCCTTCCACGCATTTTCAGGCGAGATACTTGCCGCCGTTGATCGAGAGGGTGGCGCCGGTCACGAAACCGGCCTCGTCCTCGACAAGATAGAGCACGCCGCGCGCGATTTCCTGCGGCGTGCCGAGCCGGCCGACCGGCACCGCGGCCAGCACCGCCTCGAGCGCGTCCTGCGGCACCGCGGCGACCATGCCGGTATCGGTATAGCCCGGCGCAATCGCATTGACCGTGATGTTTCGAGACGCGCCTTCCAGTGCCAGCGCCTTGGTGAAGCCGATCACGCCTGCCTTGGCCGCTGCATAGTTGGTCTGGCCAAATTGTCCTGAAAGACCGTTTACCGAGCTGATATTGACGATCCGTCCGAACCGGCGCTCGCGCATGCCCTCGATCACGGCACGGCACATGTTGAAGCAGCCGCCCAGATCGACGTCGACGACGCTGCGCCATTGCTCCTCGGTCATCTTGTGCAACGTGCCGTCGCGCGTGATGCCGGCATTGTTGACCAGAATGTCGATGGGGCCGATGTCTGCCGCAACCTTCGCCACGCCGTCATGACAGGCGGAGAAATCGGCTACATTCCAGTTGTAGATCGGGATCGAGGTTTCCGCGAGGAATCGCTCGGCATCCTCGTCATTGCCATGATAATTGACGGCAACGCGATAGCCTTTGTCGCGGAGGAGCATTGCGGTCGCCGCGCCTATTCCGCTGACGCCGCCGGTAACGAGTGCGACTCTGGGCATGACATCATCCTTTGGCCTTCAATAGTCGCCATGGGCGCCTGGGCCGCACGGCGGGAAGTGGCGCATGCGCTATGCCGCGATGCGCCTGGTCGAAGTCTCTCCCGATATGATTCGGCCCCTGTCATGGCCGATTTAGTCGTGCCTGATCTCGCTGTGAGGGAGCGGCGGCGCCATTAGGAACTATACTTAGAAGTTTCGTATTTGATCGTCAAACGGCTTTGCGTGTCGCGACGATTTGCCATGACATGCGAGGGTCTTGGGCGGGCGCCTGCCGGCGCGAATCAGGTCGCCGCTCCCTGGGCCGCCGGGGGGCGCGGACGTTGAAGCTCCTGGACCCATTCAGCATAATCGGTCGAACGCACAGTCCGGACGACGATCGGTGCGAGCGGAAGGGTTGCGCCGCGGCTGCCTGAATACCCTGGAACCTGGGGGCTGCGACCAGGCCGGGGCTAACGGTCGAAGCAACGCCGTCCATCGACAGGCGAAAACAAGGGCGTCGCGCGTTCGGTCCTGGGCCCTCGTCCTGTCAATGCCTCGGACAGAACGGAGCGCTGGCGGACATCGCAATCACCTTTTGGGTGCGTGTTGCAATTCAGGTTCGAGGAGCGGAACTGCCCGTGCCAGCAGATCCATGGTCTGGGCGAGATGTTCGGTCTTGGCCCGAGCTGTGTTGGCAAGATCCTTTCGTAACAATATTCTCGCGCGCGGACCGGTCACCGTTGCATCGAAGATGAACGCTGCCAGAAAGGGCAGATCCTCTTCTATGTTGCGCACACGCGCCTCCTCCGTCAGCAGATCCTGGATCAATGAGGCGCCGGGGTTGCGATGAATACTGAGCTGCGCCTCGAGCTTGCGTTCGAAAATCCAGGTCGCGAGTGTCTCGATGCCAATGACCTCGGGTTTGAGCGCAGCGTCGAGCATCTTGCGGCAAAGCTTCAGGAGCCGATTGCGTAGGTCTCCTGATCGCCGGTCGACGGTAATCGCTTTGAGATGGCGCTGGGTGCCGTGCTCGGCACTGGCGATCAGAAGCTGGGTTTTCGATCCGTAACGCGAATAAAGCGTGCGCTTGGAGACGTTCGCGGCCGCGGCAATGTCATCCATGTTGGTGCCTTCCACCCCATGGGCGATGAACTGGTCGAGCGCGACCTGCAATATATGCTCGCCCAATTGCGCGGCTATTTCCTGCGGCGGCCGTCCGCCTTTTGGATCGCGCGGCGCCAGCTTGTGTCGAGGTGATCGGCGGCTTGTCACCTTTTTGTCATTACCTTCCTTTTTCATGCGGGCCAAAGACCGCACTTGATCCGGGGCGGGAAAGCGGCAATAACGACACTCATAAGTATAGATACTAATAGTCCGGAGAGGCGCGACGGGGGAAACCGCGCGGCGTGACCTGGAAAATGGAGCCGGAGTATCATGACGGGAATTGCACTCGTAACTGGGGGAACACGTGGAATCGGCGCGGCAATCGCCCGGTCGCTCAAAGCAGCGGGATGGAATGTTGCCAGCATATATCATGGAAACGACGCCGCCGCCGAGCTGTTCCGGGATGGTACGGGCATTCCCGTCTATAAATGGGACGTCGCGGAGGAACAGGCCTGCCGCGAAGGCCTGGCCCGCGTGGAAAAGGAACTGGGCCCGGTTTCAGTGCTGGTGAACAATGCCGGCATCACGCGCGACACCATGTTCCATCGGATGAGCTTTGCGCAGTGGCGCGAGGTTCTTGGCACCAACCTCGACTCGATGTTCACAATGACGCGCGCCGTCATCGAAGGCATGCGCGAACGCCGCTTTGGCCGGATCATCAATATCTCCTCGATCAACGGCCAGAAGGGCCAGATTGGCCAGGTGAACTATTCGGCGGCCAAGGCGGGTGTGATCGGCTTCACCAAGGCGCTGGCGCAGGAAAATGCGTCGCGCGGCATCACGGTCAACGCCGTATGCCCCGGCTATATCGACACCGAGATGGTCGCTGCCGTGCCGCAGGATGTCCGCGAAAAGATCATCGGCGGCATTCCCGTCGGGCGCCTGGGCGATCCGGCTGAAATCGCCGAAGCCGTTTGTTGGCTGGCCTCGGACAAGGCCGGTTTCAATACCGGCTCGGTGCTCACGATCAATGGCGGGCAATATATCGCCAACGGCTGAAACTCTTGCCGTCCATGAATCTAATGCGTGGTTCGTCTTCCGATCTGCACTCCAGATCCAACCCCACTTCAAGGAGCAGTCTCATGAGCTATCCGTTCGACCAGTTTGCCGCTGTCGCCGGCGCCAATCGGCAACTCGCCCTCAAATGCGCCGAGATCATGCGCGAAGCCGGCCAGCGCCAGGCGGCGATCGCTTCGCGCACGTTCGAGCTTCTCTCGGCGCAGAGCGCGGAGAAGGCGGGGGCTGTGCCTCTGCCCAATATCGCCGGCTTTTCCGAGATGTGGCAGGAAATCAGCCGGAACGGTCAGGCGTGCGCCCAGGACATGAAGGGCGCGCTCGACGATTGGCGGGCCGGGGTTGGTGACAGCCTGTCACCCGGCCAGGCCCAGGAGCAGGCGGCTCATGTGCTGCAACTCTGGACGTCTTTCTTCACACCCTCCCAGGCGGGAGATGCCGCAGCCGCCAAGGCGCCTGTGACCGCCCCGGCCAAGACCGGAACGGCCAAGCCCGAGACCGACAAGACCTGAAAACCACAGTTCGACCGCCATGCCGCCAACCTGCGGCATTTCGGCAGGGCGGGGGCAGGTTGAAGTCTTCTTGCAACAGGGGATGTTGTGCGATTTACTGATCAAGTCCATATGAAAGGGTGGCGCCTGCCGTGCTTTCCCCTGCGGCCGAGGACCGCTGTTGTCGCCGCTTTGATGGTGGGTGTGACCGGCTGCTCTTTTGCGCCTGAGCATGTCCGGCCACCCCAGCCGGTGCCGCCGACCTACGAGGCGGCCAACATCGCCGGGACCACGATCGCGCGCATCGGTTGGCACGACTTCTTCCGGGAAGCCGAGTTGCAGCGGCTGATCGGCGAGGCGCTCGCGAACAATCGCGATATCCGCATCGCGGCGACCCGCGTCGCCGAGGTCCGCGCCGCCTGGCGGATCGAGGGCTCCTCGCTCTATCCGCAGCTCGATGCGGTCGGCACGGGAACGCGGGGCCGGACCCTGTTCAATCTCCCCGGCGCGGGCGCTACGCCTGTCGATGTCAAACAGATCAGCGCGCAGCTCTCGGCCAGTTGGGAGATCGACTTCTGGGGACGGCTGCGCAACCTGCGCGATGCCGCGCGCTGGCAGTATCTGGCGACCGAGGAAGCGCGCCGCGCGGTCGCGAGCCAGCTCGTCGCGCAGGTCGCCAACGGCTATCTTCTCGAACGGGAATATGAGGAACGGGTCGCACTCGCCCGGCACTCGATCGAAACGCGCGAGGAAGCGCTGCGCATCATGCGCCGCCGCTATGAGGTGGGATCGGGATCGAAGCTCGAGATGACCCAGGCGCAGCTGCTCCTGGGCCAGGCCAATACGACGATGCAGGGGCTGGAGCAGGACCGGGCCGTCAACCGCAATGCTCTTGCGGTGCTGATCGGGCGGCCTGTCGAGATCGCGTCCGGGACCCTGTCTCTGACCGACGTGCCCGAACGGCTCACGCTGCCTGCCGGGCTGCCCTCCGACCTTCTGGCCAACCGCCCGGATATCGTGGCGTCCGAATATCAGCTGCGCGCCGCCAGCGCCAATATCGGCGCGGCGCGGGCGGCCTTTTTTCCGAACATCAGCCTGACGGGCGCATACGGCACGATGAGCGATGAGTTGGACGGGCTGTTCTCCGGCGGCAGCGAGGCGTGGAGCTTCACCCCGACCATCCGCCTTCCGCTTTTCAACGCGGGACGCCTGAAGGGCAATCTCGACGTGGCCAGGGC
This sequence comes from Edaphosphingomonas laterariae, assembly GCF_900188165.1. Lineage (GTDB taxonomy): Bacteria > Pseudomonadota > Alphaproteobacteria > Sphingomonadales > Sphingomonadaceae > Sphingomonas_E > Sphingomonas_E laterariae. The sequence continues at coordinate 18,639 of NZ_FZOS01000032.1, forward strand.
CCGGCAGGAACGGGCGGTCGCGCAATATGAACAGACCGTGCAATCGGCGTTCCGCGACGTGTCCGATGCCCTTGTCCGCCGGCAGCAGTTGCAGCTGCAGATCGACACGACACAGCAGATGCTGGACGCCCAGCGCGAACGCGCGCGGCTCGCCCAGCTTCGCTTCGACAATGGCCGCTCGGCCTATCTGGAGGTGCTGGATGCCCAGCGCGACCTGTTCGACGCCGAACAGGCCCTGGTCCAGCTTCGGCGGGCCGAACTGGCCAGCATCGTCGTACTTTATTCGGCGCTGGGCGGAGGATTTGTCGCGGACGACGCCTTCGACGGCAACCTATCGAACAGAAACGGGGAACAGTCACAATGACGCAGACGACAGGCAAGACCTGGTTCATCAGGGGCGCGATCGTCGCGGCGGTCGTGGCGGTGGCCGTGATCCTCTGGTCGCTGCTCAGGCCCGCGGACCTGCCGGAGGGTATCGTCAGTGGCAATGGCCGGCTGGAAGCGCTCGAGATCGATATCTCGGCGAAAACGCCGGGCCGCATCCGCGATATCGTCGCCGAAGAAGGCCAGTTGGTGAAAGCCGGCGAGGTCGTCGCCCATATGGATGTCGAGACGCTCTCTGCTCAGCTTTCTGAAGCGAAGGCGCGGCTCGCCCAGGCGCTCAATGCCGTCCAGATCGCGCAAACCCAGGTGGGGCAGCGGCAGAGCGAACGCGCGGCAGCGCTCGCCACTGTCCGCCAGCGGGAAGCCGAACTCAATGCGGCCCGCAAGCGGCTTGGCCGGTCGGAAACGCTTGCGCGCGAAGGCGCCACGCCGACGCAGGAGCGCGACGATAACCAGGCGGCGGTCGAAGGAGCTTCCGCCACGGTAGAAGCCGCGCGCGCGCAGTTGGCGTCGGCCGACGCCAATATCGCCGCAGCGCGCAGCCAGGTCATCGGCGCCCGATCCAATGTCGATGCGGCGCGCGCAACCATCGCGCGGATCGAGGCGGATATCCGCGACAGCGACCTCAAGGCGCCTCGCGGCGGCCGCATCCAGTATCGGGTTGCCCAGCCGGGCGAGGTCGTCGCCGGCGGCGGCCGGGTCATGAACCTCGTCGATCTGACCGACGTCTATATGACTTTCTTCCTGCCGGAAACGGTCGCGGGGCGCGTGCGCATCGGCAGCGAGGTTCGCCTGGTGCTCGATGCCGCGCCCGATGTCGTCATTCCTGCAAAGATCAGTTTCGTGGCCGATGTCGCGCAGTTCACGCCCAAGACGGTCGAAACGCAAAGCGAGCGCCAGAAGCTCATGTTCCGCGTCCGGGCGAAGATCGATCTCGCGCTGCTCCAGCGCCATATCGCGCTGGTAAAAACAGGCCTGCCGGGCATGGCCTATGTGCGGATCGATTCCCAGGCAGCCTGGCCGGACAAGCTGTCGAACCTTGTAAAGGAATAGGCCGGTGGCTTCCCCCACGCCCCCCCAGGGGCCACCGGTCGTCCGCCTTGCCGGAGTGCGGTTGCGCTACGGCAAGGCGGAAGCCCTGCGCGGCATCGACCTCAACCTGAGCCCAGGCCGGATGATCGGTCTGATCGGCCCCGACGGGGTCGGCAAGTCGAGCCTGCTATCGCTGGTCGCGGGCGCTCGCGCCGTGCAGGAGGGGACGGTTCATGTGCTCGGCGGCGATATGGCCGACCGCCGTCATCGCGAGGACGTCTGTCCGCGCATCGCCTATATGCCGCAGGGTCTGGGACGGAACCTCTATCCGACACTGTCTGTCGAGGAAAATCTCCAGTTCTTCGCCCGTCTCTTCGGTCATGGCGCGTCCGAGCGCCGCCGCCGGATCGATGCGCTCACCCGCAGCACGGGGCTCTATTCCTTCCTGTCGCGGCCTGCCGGCAAGCTGTCGGGTGGCATGAAGCAGAAGCTCGGCCTGTGCTGCGCGCTGATCCACGATCCCGATCTCCTGATCCTGGACGAACCGACCACCGGCGTCGATCCGCTGGCGCGCGCGCAGTTCTGGGATCTGATCGCCGGCATCCGCGAAGATCGTCCCGGCATGAGCGTGATCGTGGCGACGGCCTATATGGACGAAGCGCAGCGGTTCGACTGGCTGGTGGCGATGGATGATGGCGCGATCCTGGCTACGGGCACGCCTTCGCAAATCCTTGAGCGGACCGGCACGGATCATCTCGAAGCTGCCTTCGCCGAACTGTTGCCCGAAGAGAGGAAACGCGGCCACAAGCCGGTCATCATCCCGCCGCTCGACGTCGACGAGGATGACATCGCCATCGAGGCGGAGGGGCTGACCATGCGCTTCGGCGATTTCGTCGCCGTCGATCATGTCAGTTTCCGCATCCGCCGCGGCGAGATCTTCGGTTTCCTCGGCTCAAACGGCTGCGGCAAGTCGACGACGATGAAGATGCTGACCGGACTGCTGCCGGCAAGCGAAGGGCGGGCCTGGCTGTTTGGCCATGAGGTCGATCCGCACGACATCGCGACGCGCAGGCGGGTTGGCTATATGAGCCAGGCTTTCTCGCTCTACGGCGAACTGACCGTACGGCAGAATCTCGAACTGCATGCGCGGCTGTTCCATGTGCCGGTCGACGAAATACCGGGCCGCGTCACCGAGATGGCGGAACGCTTCAGTCTCGAGCCGGTCATGGACGAGCTGCCCGAGCAACTTCCGCTCGGTATCCGCCAGCGTCTCTCCCTCGCTGTGGCGATGGTTCACAAGCCCGAACTGTTGATCCTGGATGAACCCACCTCCGGCGTCGATCCGGTCGCGCGTGACGCCTTCTGGCGGTTGCTTGCCGAACTGTCGCGCCGGGACAGGGTGACCATCTTCATTTCCACCCACTTCATGAACGAGGCAGAGCGCTGCGACCGCATGTCGATGATGCATGCGGGCAAGGTGCTCGACAGCGACGTGCCCGCCAGACTGGTCGAGAAGCGCGGCGCCAAAACCCTTGAAGAGGCCTTCATCGGCTACCTCGTCGAAGCCGAGGGCGGCACGGCGGCGCCGGCCAGCCAGCCCGGGGCCGCCGATCACGAGGAGCAACCATCGGCGGCGCCCGCTGAACACGGCGGGCACGGCTCTGGCGGTTTCAGTCTGCAGCGAATGTTCAGCTATCTGTGGCGCGAGACGCTGGAATTGCAGCGGGACCCGGTACGCGCCACGCTGGCGCTGGGCGGTTCGCTGCTGCTGATGTTCGTGATCGGCTTCGGCATCACCATGGACGTCGAGGACCTGAGCTATGCGGTGCTCGATCGCGACCAGACCACGCTTAGCCAGAACTACACGCTGAACTTGGCCGGATCGCGCTACTTCACCGAGCACGCGCCGATCATCGACTACGAGGACCTTGATCGACGCATGCGCAACGGCGAACTGTCGCTGGCCATTGAGATCCCCCCTGGCTTCTCTCGCGATGTGTTGCGAGGCCAGAACGTGCAGATAGGTGCCTGGATCGACGGCGCCATGCCGCAACGCGCGGAAACCGTCCAGGGCTACGTTCAGGGCATGCACCAGCACTGGCTGCTCGTACAGGCCAGCGAACGCAGCGGTGCCAGCGCCGCAGGAAATGCGAGCGTCGAGACACGCTTTCGCTACAACCCCGATGTCAAGAGCCTGCCGGCCATGGTGCCGGGGGTGATTCCCCTGTTGCTGCTCATGCTGCCGGCGATGCTGACCGCGCTGGCGGTGGTGCGCGAGAAGGAGACAGGCTCGATTACCAATCTGTACGTGACGCCGGTCACGCGCATCGAGTTCCTGCTTGGCAAGCAACTGCCCTATGTCGGTCTGGCCATGGTGAACTTCCTGCTGATGAGCCTGCTCGCGGTCACCGTCTTCGGTGTGCAGGTCACGGGCAGCTTCTTCACCCTGTCGCTGGCCGCGCTGATCTTCTCCTTCGCCGCGACAGGCATGGGGCTGCTGGCCTCGGCCGTCACGCGCAGCCAGATCGCCGCCATGTTCTTTGCCATGATCGGCACCATCATTCCGGCCACCCAGTTCGCCGGCCTGAGGGATCCCGTGTCCTCGCTTGAAGGCTCCAGCAAGTTCATCGGCGAGATCTACCCCGCCACGCACATGATCTCCATCAGCCGTGGCGTGTTCAACAAATCACTCGGCCTGGCCGACCTGACGGGGCCGCTGTGGTCGATGCTCATTTCGGTTCCGGTCATTCTCGGCGTGGCTGTTTTGCTACTCAAGAAGCAGGAGCGTTGAGATGCGCAGAAGAAACCTGGCCAATATCTACGACCTTGGTGTCAAGGAGCTGTGGAGTCTGTGGCGCGATCCGATGATGCTTGTGCTCATCGTCTATGTGTTCACCGCGTCGGTCTACACCAAGGCCACGTCCATGCCGGAGACGCTGCACAACGCGCCCATCGCCATCGTCGACGAGGATAATTCGGCGCTGTCCCAGCGGGTTGCCTCGGCCTTCTACCCCCCGCAGTTCACGCCACCGGCCATGATCGACTATGGGGACGTGGACCCGGGCATGGACGCGGGGCTGTACACCTTCGCTCTGGTCATTCCGCCCAACTTCCAGCGCGACGTGCTGGCGGGGCGATCGCCTGCCGTGCAGCTCAATGTCGACGCCACCCGCATGAGCCAGGCCTTCACCGGCAGTGGCTATATCCAGCAGATCTTCACCGGCGAAGTCAATGAGTTCGTCAAGCGTTACCGCGGCACCGACGCGCCACCCGTGGATCTGGCATTGCGCGCACGCTTCAACCCGGCACTGGACAAGGCCTGGTTCGGCTCGGTGGTGCAGATCATCAACCACATCACGCTGTTGTCCATCATCCTGACCGGCGCAGCGCTGATCCGGGAGCGCGAGCACGGCACCATCGAGCACCTGCTGGTGATGCCGGTTACACCCGCGCAGATCATGCTCTCCAAGGTCTGGTCGATGGCCCTGGTCGTGCTGATCGCCTCCTTCCTGTCCCTCAACCTCATGGTGCGCGGCATCCTGGGCGTGCCCATCGAGGGCTCCATTGTGTTGTTCTTCGCCGGCGCGGCCCTCAGCCTGTTCGCCACCACCTCCATGGGCATATTCATCGCCACGCTGGCGCGCAACATGCCGCAGTTCGGCATGCTGATGATGCTGACCATCATGCCGCTCCAGATGCTATCCGGCGGCGACACGCCCCGCGAAAGCATGCCCGAGATCGTGCAGAACATCATGCTGATCGCACCCACCACCCATTTCGTGGAACTGAGCCAGGCCATCCTTTACCGGGACGCGGGCCTGGAGACGGTATGGCAGCCGTTCCTGGCGCTGGCCCTGATCGGCACGGTGCTGTTTTTCCTGTCGTTGGCACGCTTTCGCAAAACGATCGGCCAGATGGCCTGATCGTTTGATCGCCCGAGTGGGCACTCAACCCAGTAAGGAGTTTGACCATGAGCAATGAAACCATCCCTCTCAACCTGTTCAAGGCGAACCTGGAACTGCAGTTGCGCCTCCAGCGCCTGGTGCAGGAAAACGGCCAGCAATGGTTGGAGAACGCCACGCGCGCAGGCAAAGACGGCATTGCCGAGTCCGGCGCAGAAATCGAAAACCTGCTCAAGGCCAAGAACTGGCAGGAACTGGCCACGCTGCCCGCACAAGCCTTCTGGCGTCAGTTCCAGTACCACGTGGGCGGCGCGCAGGCGCTGACACAAGTCGCGATCAAAAACCAGACAACCTTCACCCAAGGCCTGCAAATAGCTATTCAAGACTGGCAGAAATCGGTTACGCAGGCTGAGAACGGCGGTGCAAAATTAGACCACGGTAGCGGCGGCGAAGTGCTGCTGCGGGCGGCGTAAAAGTCGTCCACTTTTTCCCTTTTCGCGATGCTGGCGAGGAGGGATGAGGGATTTACACCGTGGAACTTTACCTGAAGGTTCGTCTTGCCTGCGCGGGCGGCATGAGCGCCCGGGCGGCAGCGAAGCATTTCAACATATCGCGCGACACGGTCCGCAAGATGCTGTCGTATTCCGAGCCGCCCGGTTACCGTCGCAGCGCCCCGGTGCGGCGACCGAAGCTGGAAGCGTTCATACCGATCATCGACGGCTGGCTGGATGGGGACCGGTCGGTCCCGCGCAAGCAGCGCCATACGGCGAAGCGTGTGTTCGATCGCCTTCGCGAAGAGCATGGCTTCACCGGAGGCTACACGATCATCAAGGATTACATCCGGGATCGGGATCAGCGCAGCCGGGAGATGTTCGTGCCGCTGGCACACGCACCCGGCCATGGGCAGGCAGATTTTGGAGAAGCTCTGGTCGAGATCGGCGGGGTGGAGCAGAAGGCGCACTTCTTCGTGCTCGATCTGCCGCACAGCGACGCCTGCTACGTACGCGCCTATCCGGCTGCCGTTGCCGAGGCCTGGATGGACGGCCATGTCCACGCCTTTGCGTTCTTCGGCGCGGTGCCGCTGTCGATCGTCTACGACAACGACCGCTGCCTGGTCTCGAAGATCCTGCCTGACGGGACGCGGCTGCGCGCGAGGCTGTTCAGCGCCTTCCTGTCGCACTACCTGATCCGTGATCGTTACGGCCGCCCCGGCAAGGGTAACGATAAGGGCGGCGTTGAAGGCCTTGTCGGCTATTGCCGGCGCAACTTCATGGTGCCGATCCCCCGGTTCCCGACATGGGAGGCGTTCAACCTGTGGCTCGAGGAGCAATGCCGCAAACGGCAGAACGACCGGCTGCGGGGCGAGAGTGAGACGATTGGCGAGAGGCTGCGGCGCGATCTGGCGGCGATGCAGGAACTGCCGGCTTCCCCCTTCGAGGCCTGTGACCAGACCAGCGGCCAGGTCTCATCGCAGGCGCTGGTGCGTTACCGGACCAACGATTACTCGGTGCCGGTGCGCTTCGGCCACCAGGAGGTGTGGATCAGGGGCTATGTCGACGAGGTGGTGATCGGTTGCCGGGGCGAGATCATTGCCCGCCATGTGCGCAGCTACGAGCGCGAGGATGTGATCTTCGATCCGATCCATTACCTTCCCCTGATCGAACAGAAGATCAATGCCCTCGATCAGGCCGCACCATTGCAGGGCTGGGACCTGCCCGAGGTATTTACAACGCTGCGCCGGCTGATGGAGACGCGCATGGGCAAGCATGGCCGGCGCGAATATGTGCAGGTACTGCGCCTGCTGGAGAGCTTCGCTCTGGCCGATCTGCATGGCGCGGTGAAGCAGGCCCTTGATATGGGCGCGATCGGCTTCGATGCGGTGAAGCATCTCCTGTTATGCCGGGTGGAGCGCCGCCCGCCCCGACTGGACATGGCGATCTATCCCTACCTGCCCAGGGCCAGAGTGGAGACAACATCGGCGCGCTCGTACATGCGGCTGTTGACCGGCGGAGCAGCGGCATGAGCAGCCAAGCTCCCGAACTGCTGCTCGCCAGCCACCTCAAGACGCTCAAGCTGCCAACCTTCCTGCGCGAGCATGACAAGCTGGCCCGGCAATGCGCAGCAGAGGGCGTAGATCATGTCCGCTACCTTGCTCGGCTTGTCGAACTGGAACTGATCGACCGGGAACGCCGGATGGTCGAGCGCCGGATCAAGGCCGCGCGGTTCCCGGCCGCCAAGAGCCTCGACAGCTTCGACTTTGCCGCCATTCCGAAGCTCAACAAGATGCAGGTGCTCGAACTGGCGCGTTGTGACTGGATTACCCGTCGCGAGAACGTCATCGCCCTTGGCCCGTCGGGGACCGGCAAGACCCATGTCGCGATCGGTCTTGGCCTGGCGGCCTGCCAGAAGGGCCTGACGGTCGGGTTCATCACTGCTTCCGCGCTGGTCAGCGAGATGATGGAGGCACGCGACGAACGCCGCCTACTGCGCTTACACAAGCAGATGACCGGCTATAAGCTTCTCATCATCGATGAGTTGGGGTTCGTGCCCCTCTCCAAAACCGGCGCGGAACTGCTGTTCGAGCTGATCTCACAGCGCTACGAACGCGGCTCGACGCTGATCACCAGCAACCTGCCGTTCGACGAATGGACCGAGACGTTCGGTTCCGAGCGCCTGACAGGCGCGCTCCTCGACCGGCTCACCCACCACGTCAGCATCCTCGAGATGAACGGCGAGAGCTATCGCCTGGCCCAGAGCCAGGCACGCAAAGCACGTCCCAACCCCTGACAGAAACGGCAATCCGGGTGTTGGCGACCCCCGCTCGGGCTACGCCCTCCCGGCGCTCGCCAACACCCGGATCAAGTGGCCTGGTTTTGCTCCGCCCAATGGACGACTTTTACGCCGCCGTTGACAGGATCCGCATGGAATGCCTTGTGATGCGGTCCAAGGTCTCCCGAGAACAATAGGTGCGAGCCTCCGACGTGCATCTCGGCCGACGCTGACCCCAGAATATGCCCTGCATTCCAAAACCGGGTCCTGAAGCCCGGTACCGGCTCGAACCACTCATTCAGTTCGACCGTGTCGCACAGGCTGTAAGCGGCCATCGAATCCGCTTCGGTGTAGATCGGCTCGAACGGCACTTCATCCCTGCGATCACGCCGACGATTGCGTCGCTCCGCTTCGCTCTCCTGGATCCGTCCGGCATCCGGCAGCATGTAGTAGAGAAGATCCTTGGTCTGGGGAGTGCAGTAGATCGGGCCACGGTAGCCCTCGGCCGACAACTTGGGCAGAAGCCCGCTGTGATCGATATGCGCATGGGTCAGCACGACCGCGTCGATCCTGCGCACATCGAATGAAAATGGGTCCCGATTGAGCGTTTCGAGAGTCCGCGATCCCTGGAAAAGGCCGCAGTCGATAAGCACAGTACTCCCTCCATAGTGCAGTTCCATGCACGAGCCGGTGACTGTCCCTGCAGCGCCGTGGAAGGTGATCTTGGGCTCGTTACTCATCGGCTCACTCTGCTCCTGCTTGGTCTGCAACAGTCCGACCCTTAGACACCCCTATAACTCGAGCTATGCGAGATATCCCGTAGTGGGCCGCGTCAACTGGCATTGCCGTACTGGCCGAGCACATCGCGCTGACCGCGACGTCGTCGATCCTCGATCACATCCGCGAATATGGGCCGGTTGAATTGGGGATATTGCGGATAGACCGGAATGCGGCCGGCCCGCTCAATGGCAGAATGACGAACATTGCCACCCTGACGCTGAACCCCACGATCGACGTCGCCTACGAAGTCGATCGCATGTTCCACACGCGCAAGATGCGGACAAAATCCGAGTTTTACAGCCCAGGCGGTGGCGGCATCAACGTCGCCCGGGTCTTCGTCCGCCTCGGCGGCAATGCTCGAAACTATTATATGGCGGGTGGCGCAACGGGCGATGCGCTCGACGGCCTGCTCGACCTTCATCAGCTTGTTCGCAATCGCATCACCATCGCGGGCCACACCCGCGTTGCATCTGCCGTGCTGGAGATCGAAAGCGGCAAGGAATTCCGCTTCGTCCCGCCCGGCCCGACAATCCAGCCTGTCGAATGGCAGGCGTGTCTTGCCCAGCTTGAAAACGCGCAGTGCAAATTCATGGTCCTAAGCGGTTCGCTACCCCGGGGTATGCCCGGTGACTTCTACGGTCAGGTCGCGGCGCTGATGCACCGACGCAATATCCCGGTTGTGCTCGACAGTTCAGGGCCCGGTCTCAAGGGTGGCCTTCAGGAAGGCCGCATCTTTCTCGTAAAACCCAGCATCGGCGAGTTGCGGCAATTCACCGGCCAGAAACTCGCGACACCCGACGAGATCGCCAATGCCGCAATGGAAATCGTTCGATCGGGACAAGCCGCGCATGTCGCCGTGACCATGGGCCATGACGGCGCAATCCTTGCCACTGCCACCGGACAGCTTTTTCTGCCGGCCGCCTCCATAGAGGCGAAAAGTGCGGTTGGCGCCGGTGACAGTTTCCTCTCCGCCATGCTCTTTGCGATCTCGATCGGCTGGGATACGGCCGAAGCGTTCCGCTTCGGAATTGCTGCTGGCGCTGCCGCCGTGATGAGCCCGGGTCACGATCTCGCCAGACCAGACAATATCCAGCACCTATACCAGCAGGTTACGCCAATACCCTGAGTGTTGCGGCAAATCGGCCATCTGAGATTCATCGCGCCCGAATCATGCGCAAGCTCGACGCTAGTTCGATCGCGAGCCTGGTTGCGACGGCGATAGCGCTAGGCGGCGCGCAACAGACCCTGGTGCGTAGAATCCCGCATTGCTGGAAAAAGGCCGGTCGGTCAGTCAACCTCTTACGCCAAAGAGACTGAATGATGACCGACAATACTCCCAACGGGGCGAACATGAACGTCCGCGCGCCCTTCCCGATTGCTCATCCAGAGGCGGCGAGGATACTGCTTTTTCTGCCGCACATGCAGGCCGCCATAATCACGGCCGCTCTGGAGCAGCAGCAGGCCCCTCAAATCTAGCAAAGGATCCATCCTTTATGAATATTAGCACGACCGGCCTCGATTCGGCTAAAAATTGCTTTTCAAGCTCACGCGATCAGAAAAGTTGTCGTCCGCAAGACGCTAAGACAACCGCAGATGCGTCCCTTCTTCGAGAAGTTTCCGCCTAGTCTGGTCGGAGCGGAAGCCTGCGACTGGACGAAGATCTGCGCCGGCGAGGAGGAGAAACCCGTGTATGTCGGACCCCGCCTGCTTGAAGCGCTATCCCGTCTCAACATGGCATCGTCGACCGAGGCACTGCGCGACGGACTGGCTGATGCCGCCAGGCAAATGGGCTTTCCCTATATCGCGCTGGTCCAACACGGCGGTCTGCCGCGGCTGGTCGAGTGCTCGATGGTGGTCACCAACTATCCGGCGAAGTTCGTCCAATCCTACATCGCAAACCACTATTATGTTATCGACCCGGTCTATGAAGTGAGCCAGCTTCTCGATCGGCCGTTCGGCTGGGAGGAGATCAGCAACGTCGTCGAGCTTGCCGATCACCAGCATGCCCTTTTCAAGGAAGCGGGGCGCTACGGGATCGTTCACGGCGTCACCGTGCCGCTACACATCCCGAGCGAGTCCTACGCGTCATGCACCTTCGCCCGCCCGGAACCGATCGAGATCACGCCATCGCTGATGACCACGCTCCAGATCATCGCCGGCTTCGCGTTCAGGGCGGGCCTCTATCTCCATCACGCCATGCACGACCGCAATGTTCCCCGGCTTACGCGCCGCGAGGCAGAATGCACGGCGCTGATCGCGCTCGGCAAGACCGATTGGGAGATCGGCCAGATCCTCGGGATCGCCCAAACCACGGTTCGGTATTTCATAACGAGAGCGAAGCAACGCTACGGCGTCTTCAGGCGCTCGGAGCTGGTCGCGCGCGCGATCATCGATGCTCAGGTCATCCGTGATGGCCAGGACAGGGATAGCAAGGTGCCCGAGAGCGCCGACGACAAGCCGGAGCGTGGATAGCTCACATCGCGTTGCGGGAGCGGACGATGCGCCAGATACGGCTTGGACCATTTTGCGGCGAGCAGCGCGGAAGGGTGGAGGTTGGTTGAGGCGGTGGAGTAGAATCGGAAAGGTGGTGAGTGGGGAAGCGCGTTAACGCCCCCAAGCGCCCCGGTGCTCTTTCAAAGCGTACACTGCTTGACGAACGGCAGCGGAAGGGTGTACCAATTGAAGCTGTACGAGTGGAGGCACACAATGCCGCGAGCAGTAGTGGAAGACAACAGACGCATGAGCCTGCGGATTCGGCCGGAGCAAAAGGCTTTGCTTGCCCGGGCGGCTGCGCTCAAGCATACCGATCTCACGACCTTTGTCACACGTTCGGCGCTGCGCGAGGCCGAGAACGTGATCGAAGAGTCGGAGCGGACGAAACTGAGCGAGAGAGACAGCCTGCTCGTTCTTGATCTGCTCGAGAACCCGCCGCCGGTGAATGCGAAACTGCGCGCTGCCATCGCCGCGATGCCGAAGTTGGCATGACGCTTCCTTCATGGCACGAGGAAGCGATTTCGAAAGCGCATGACCGGACTTCATTCGACTGCGGCGACAATGATCTGAACGTCTACTTGCAGCGTTATGCGCGGCAAAGCCACGAGGCAGGCGGGGCGAAGACGTTCCTCGCCATCGACGACACCGACAGCAAGACGGTTCTCGGCTTTTACAGCATCGCTCCGGGCAGCATGGATCATGCGGATACGCCAGAACTGGCGAGGCGAGGACTCGCCAGGCATGAGGTGCCGGGCTTCCGGCTCGCGCGGCTAGCAACGGATCTGCGTGTGCAGGGGCAAGGGCTCGGGGGTCAGCTCCTGGGCGCGATCGGGCGCAGATGCATTCGCGTCGCGACCGAGGTCGGCGGGGTTATGCTGATCATCGACGCCAAAAACGAGCGCGCCGCGGACTGGTATGCCGGCTACGGCGCTATTCCGCTGCACGACAAACCGCTGACGCTCATATTGCCCTTTGCGACACTCGAACGTGAATTGAGAGCTGCAGGCCAGTTCTAGGCGTTCAGGGCGCGATGCGCCGTGCAATGTCGTTTGTCTTCGACGTGAGCTCCACACCGGGGTCACTCGCGCGACCATATCCACATCGGAACCCGAAGGCTGAGGCGCGCTCCAGATCGGCTTGCAGAGAACAGAATCAGCGGGGTCAAACCAGTGTTCCAGTGCGATTTGCCGCACGAAACCGGCTATGAATGATGGAACAATGACAAGATCTCTGCTATAGTCGGCTGCGAGGAACTATCGATGAATACCGCAGCCGACATGCCCCCAACCGATCCTGCAGCGCCGCGGCTGAGGCTAGCCGATTGGCTGTGGCGTCCGTGGTATGCAAAGGCGTGGTGGGCCACGATCCCGGTCTGGTGGATCGGCATGGCGGCGTCCACGAAGATCGCGCCGCTGGAGGCCTTCTACGACAGCGCGCCTGCCGGTTTTCTCAATGTGCTTTTCTTCCCGATGACTGCGCTCCTGGCGCTGGGTGTCGGTTACGCGCAGGATTGGCTGACGGCATTTGCGCCGCAGGGCGAGGGCGATCCTATATCCGATGAGGCGCGGGCTAGAATTGCCCGTCTGTGGGAAGAGCATGATCGCGCTATGGAAGATATCCGAGCCGGCAGCGATATCCACGATCCGCGCTCCGGGGCGCTATACATCGGCAATCCGATAAGCCCTAACAATGGCGCTCGTATCAGCGTTTTTTGAAGCTGCTGTCGCCATCGCCCGGGCTGCCCTCGATGTCCGTGGAGAATCTCCCGCCCTTCAGAACCGCGTTCTGTTCAACCGATGTGAGAGGGCCAGTAACGTCGAATGTCGCGCGCCCGGAATCCGCGTCCTGAAGGTAGCGGTTACGCATGCCATCCGGGCCAAGGATGCGATCTGACAGTTCGCGGGAGAAGGTTGCAGCCGGATCGCTGGACCGGGCCGCGGCACGTTCGGCGGCAGCAATTGCCTCTCGAACGTCGTAGTTCACGATATCCAGGCTCGACTGAGCATTCTCCGTTGAAATGCCAACATCACGGCTCTCGAACCCCAGACTTCCGCCGACACGTCCCGAGGTGGAACGGCCCTTCTGGGTGGTCGGCGTTTGGCTCGATTGCTGTCCCTTGCCGGCCGGTTGTCCGCGGCCGCCAATAGCTTCGGATTCCTGAGAGTCGATACTCCCTCCGACATGAGCACCGACAGACGTACCAATCGTGACCTGATCCTGCGCCGAGCGCGACAGCCCCCGCTGCCATCCGGTCTGCGCGATGATCGCCTGGACGTCCCTGGTGAGCGTATCTGCTACCTGCGGATTGAGCCGCCAGTTGCCGTGCCGGTCCATCTCGAACCCGCCGCGCAGCCAGTTCTGCATCATGGCCTGGCCCTGTTCGCCGCTGCTCAGGAAATGCTCGATCGTGTCGGGCCCGGCCTGTTTGCCCGCCTCGAAACGCGTACTGGTGTCGTTGCGCGCCGACTTGAGAACGGCGGAGCAATATTCGACCACGGTAGCGGCGGGATAGCCCTGCTGCGGGCGGCGTAAAAGTCGTCCACCTTGAAGCCTTTCTGCCAAG
>NZ_FZOS01000035.1 GCF_900188165.1 Edaphosphingomonas laterariae
ACGCATGTCTCCCTTCATCGGTCATCTCCATTGCAATTTCTGCGGGGCATCGGCTTCTCACAGAAGAAACAGTTGTTCGGCCCGCTCTCCATGGTGGTATCGACCTGGTGTCTCCTCGACGGCAGCGGAGAAACGGGGCACTCCACCTCCAGCGGGCGGGGTTCGGGGTGGGCGGTCATGCCTCGTCGTCCCAATGCTTGTTGAGGATGCGGGCTATTTTCTCCGCCGCCTCATTGGGCTTGCCCAAATAGAGCGACATGATCAGGGCCGGCACGCGCAGGCTGATGGACTTCGATCCATCGGCATGTTCGACGGGTGCGGCCTGATAGTGGATGGCGATACAGCGCTGTTGACGGTCCTCTCGATCGAGGTTCCGCAGATAGGCCGTCGTATCAACCGTGAAGCTCTGATGCTCGCTCATGACGGCTGGCTCCCCGCGTTGATGCACTCGTGGAAATAGAGCACTGCGGCATCAGCGGCCCGACGGAAGCTGGTGCCCATGGGAACAGGACCGGCAAGGCGATCCATGGCATCCAGCGCCTCGGTTGCGTCCGTCCCGGGCGCCGCAGTCATCCCCAGGCACGGCTGCGCAATCCTGAGCGCCAGTTCGTCGCGGGGGATTGCGATCCCCAGCAAGGTGCGCTTGGCTTTGTCGGCGCCACTCACTCCCCGCACCCCCGCCCGATCTGGCCGGCGTCGGTCGGAACGCGCGCCATCAGAAGTCCTCCCGACCGATTTCGCGGGTGAGCAATTTGGCCTCCACATAGGCAGCCGGGAGAGCCGCGAGAACATCCGCCTCCGTCTCGTGAAAGGCCTTCTGGCTCCAGATGCCGCAGTGGTCGGTCCGCTTGACCGCGCAAAGCAGGAACCCATTGCGGATGCGCTCGATGCGCAGTTCGATTTCGTCGAAATCAAGATCGGGGGTTGTGCTCACAGCTTACCTCTCGAAAATGGCGGGGCGGCAAAAACAGACCCGTTAGCGCCGCCCCGAACCCGCTCACCGCGAGCGGGATGGGGATGGGGATGGGGTGGGATCAGGTTCGCCGGAGGGCCTGTCGCTGGTCGCGGAGCCATGCGCCGATCTTCGGCCAGGCCTTTTCGATCTCGAACCAGCGGGGCCAGCGGCCTTCCTTGTTCTTGAACTGGCCGGGCCAGCCCAAGGCGTTGATGAAATCGGCCTTCTTCGCGCGGGCGATCTCGTCCCACACCCGGAAGAATTCGAGCGTGGCGGCCGGCACATGCGGATCGGCGCACGGCGGCTGCTCGGTGAGGTCGGCCACGTAATAGGTGGCGCGGTGCGGCAGCGTGCGGGGTGCGACCATTTCAAGGCGCACGGGCGCATGGCTGAACCCGCCACGGATCTGCACCGCCACGATATCGATCGGCTTGGCGTGCCCGTATTTGGCCAGCACCGCCATTTCCGCAGCGGGGTAACGGCTGGCGATATCCGCTGTCAGGGTGTCGGCCGTTGCCTCCCAGTGCGGCATCGGCAACCGGCTGGCCGCCCAGGCGCCATGGGCAACCTTGACGATGCGCCCGAGCAATTCGCTGTCGATCGTCTTTCGATAGATCGCGCGCTCAGCCGGGATCGGAAGGCCAGCCGGCCCCACGGGCATCTGCTTGCCGGGGCGCTCTTCGCCGCCGAGCTGGGACGGGGCGACCCGAGCGCCATAGAGCAGCGCGTGGTTCACCTGTTCGCGTGTGGGCTGGCTCATAGGACGTGCGCCCACGATTTTCCGGCCTTGATCGCCCAGACTTGCGACTGCGCAATTTTGAAATCCCTAGCGATGTCACGCTGCTTCCGTGGATCGCATCGAATTGCTCGAACAGCGTCGTCGTTGAGCTTCGCCCGTCCCACGCGATCGCCGCGTGCAACATTGCGGAGGGACATCCCCTGCGGCCTCAGCCTCTTCCCGGGAAGCGAGGCCCAAACCAAGCCATTCTTTATGCGCGACGCATGGGTTTTGCTGATGCAATAATCGCGCGCAATCTCTTCGAGCCTGCGTTCATCAAGCATGATTGCTCGAACCTGGTCTTCGGTCAGTTTGTGAGCATGATGACTCTCGCCCGTGGCGTAGTTGCCATGGTCGCGGCGATCCCGATTGTTCGCCAGATGGGTATCCCACCGCAAATTTTCCAACCGGTTGTCGCTAGTATCGCCATTGTTGTGGCAGCCCTCCATGCCTTCAGGACACGGGCCCACGAAAGCCATCAGGACCAAGCGGTGTACCCGGACGGCGCGCTCCTTGTTGTCGACGCTGAGCTTGACAACTGTATAGTGGCCAGGTTCCGAGCGCGGCGTTAGAATGCGCTCGCCATAGTGCTGAGTGACTAGCCGGCCATTGGAGTATATCTTTTTGACGATGCGTGGCTTTGAAATGATCCGACCGAGCGATGACGCCATATAGTGCCCCCCAAGACCGGGCACGTCCCGCCACTCCTCTATAGGCTGCGACATCAATTCATTTCCTTGAGTTTTGACCAATGCGGAGATTTGCGGGCGTAGGCATCGGCCATTGCGCGGAGGTCGAGCCCCGTCTCAGCTTCGAATGCCGCCTCTCCGATAAGGTGCTGTCGCGCGTGGCACGTGCGGCAAAGTGAAATCCCATGGCGGTCGCTGGGCTTCATGCCCATCCCGCCGCCCGTGCCGCGGCGGACATGCGCGAATTCGATCGGATCGCCCGGCGTCACGCACTTCGCGTTTGAGCAAGCAAAGCCGCGGACCCAAGCTGTATGCCCCGGGCATCGTTTGCCGGCGTTCTCCCGGCGCGATTTGTGTTTGATACGCGGCGGAAGCATCAGCCGAGCACCGCCCAGGCAATGATGACCACCCACAGGCCGAGGCAGCCACAGAAGGCGCGCCATTCGGTCTGGCTGATGGGACGCGGCTCGAACAGCCAGCGCCATGCACGGGCAACCGACGACGCGCGGCGGGGGCTGGCCGGGACCAGCGGGATATCGAGGAGCTCGACCGGGCGGCCCATCACAGCGACACCCGCGATGCTTCGACCTGCGCCTCGATCACGCGCCGGTGGTACTGCGCTTCGGCATAGACCTGGCGCGCGGCCTTATACGCCTGCCTCGCAGCCGTCTGCGCGCGGAGGGCCTCGGTTTCGCGAGCGAGGGCGCTCAGCAACTCCGGCGGCGTACCGGTGACGACCGCGACGCGCTTGACCCGGCGGCCACTGCGGCGGGCCGCAAGCTCGGCATAGAGGATCGCGGAGAACTCGGCCTCGCTGAGCCCGTGGCGCCCTGCCCGCGTCGCAATGTCTGCACGGTGGCCGTTCACATAGGCCAGCGCCTGCTGATGGGACCGCGTGCCGGGCCGCATCCGCTCGGACGTTTCCAGCATCGCCCGCATGTCTGCGGCGACGGGCAGGAAATCCTCGATCGACTGTTCCAGATCAGGGTCGGCAACGACCGCTTTTGCTGCTGCCAGCATGAAACGCTCCCCATCGAGCGTCTCGCGTCAGCACCATGCTGAGGTCGGCTCGTGGGAGCATTGATAGTGGGGCAATTCCTACCATGTCAACGACAATGTAGGTCTATACCTACTTAATCGTCCGGCGGGATATCATCCGGCCAAAACCCCGAATCATCATGACCTTGCGCCGGCGGCGATTCGGCGATGGCGGCCGGCAACGTCGGCTCCTCACCGTCAAAGGCGATGCGTATGGCCGCCCCGTAGGATGTTCGCTGCTGGAAGATGGCCCGCACCTCACGGCCGGCGCCGAGCATGCCACTGATCCAACCGCAGCGCTCGGCAGTGACATACCCGATCTGGACGCCGCGCGCGCTGAACACCGCCACGGCGCGCGGATCGGCGGGGTTATTGGGTTCGGGGATCAGGTCGATCGGCTCGCCGGGCGCGCACAGAGCGATTTCGAACCGGCGGCCGGGGCCGCGACGGTTCGGGTAATCAGCGCCGACCACGGCGAGACTGAATGAGTTAATCATCCGCCTTAGATCGGGATCTTCATTTCCCTGCCGATAAAATCGAGCGTGCCTGTTTCATCGCCACGGAATATCGGCATCGGCATGCGCCGATTTTGTGCGCGCTGGAATTTACGTCGGCTGATATGCTTGAACTCAGACTCTTCAAGCACCGCCATTAATGCGATATTATTGTGAGGATGGTCCTCTAATTCGCGCCAAGCGAGCAATGCTTCGTTGAGCTTATCGTTGGTATTCACAAGATACACTGCGCCCGTCCTGCCATTGGCGCCGAGCGGCCTCAGAACAATATCTGCAGGAAACTCAGACAGATCGTTCGCAGGAGCCACATTCTCGGTGATCTCGATGAGGTTGTCGAAGCGGCCGCTCACGGCGGCAATAAAATCATCCCGAAACGCGGATCGCACACGATCACGAGTGATTAGGGCCAAATCCCGCACTCGGATCAACGATGACAGAAAATCGATGGCGCGCGCTCCCAACTGGTCCGGCGGAAACACCTCCGACTTAATCTCCAGCGTCTCGCGATCCCAGTAAGCTCGAGCTTCATCGAGAATCGCATCCAACATCTTGCCTCGGGCGCCAGCTTCGATGTGGATGCCCCTAGCGATCAGCGAAGCAAGGTAGTCGCCATCGTCTTCGACTACAAAACCGTCAGGCGTCTCGACTATGTAGAATGTGATCTTGTCTCCGCTACCGTCGGTGAACGACGAGCTCACGGCATAACCCGAGGGCACTGGATGCACCTCCAGTCCCGCGCAAAACGCCGCGCAAAGATCTCGCTCGAGAGTTTCAATCATGAGCTGAACAGCGGGCCAAGATCATCCACAATCCGAAAGAATTTGCGGGATTCCTGCCAAAATGTCGATAGCGATAAAGCCGCCGATCGCCGGTGCCGCGATCGAACGGCCGGAAATCGGCCCAACCCGTCCATGCCCGTCGCGCCGACCTCGATGCCACCTCGCGCGCAATCAGAATGGACGTGCCGCCCTGGGTGGCTCGCATGAAACTCAAACCTCGCCACTACGGAGTGCCCGCCCTCTGTTTTCATAATCAGTGTCGACTTCAAATCTCCGCGCTTTGGGTTGGCAAGCGCCACTAGCCAAAACTCTTGCGATCCCGCAGTGGCCCGCGCTGACCGCCATTGCCAGCCAGCGCGCGACGGCCGCGACTGCGAATAGATCGGGCACGCCCGTGGCGGCATGTCATCGGTTCGCCAATTTGTATCCGAAGCCTGGAGCTTTGGCTTTTGAATTAAATGACGGACCCGCAAATCACCCCCCCCCGAATCGAACCGGCTGAACGCTAAACCCTGCGTCCCACCCAGATTACGCGGCCGACGATGACCAAATCGTCAGCGTCGACCTCTTGATTATCCACAGCCGCGTTGTCTGAGATCACCAGCACCCGGCCCTTCCCGATTGAACGCAGTCGCTTGATGGCGCCTGCGCCATGGATACTGCATGCCCAGATGCGATCCTGCAGGTTCAGCTGGCGCTGCAGGGTGTCGAAGATGACCATGTCGTCATTGACGAGGGTGGGAAACATGCTGTCGCCGTCGCCGCGCGCGACATAGAGCCGATCGGCTGGCGAGCGCGTGATCGAGCGCAGTAGACCAGCATCGAAATCCAGCGTCCCTTCCTCGACATAGTCATCAATGTTGGCGCCTGGGCCCATCGAAAAACCCATGTCGATTTGCTTGAGCGCGATGGCGCCATCACCCGCGTGCGCGGAGCGCGTGGGCAAATGATCCGACGTCGGCCGCACCTTTGCCACCGCGTTCGAGGCCGCTGCAGGGTGAACGTCCTCGCCATCCATCGCCCGCAGCAGCAATTCGCGCGGCTGGCCGAGCACCTCAGCGATCGCTTGCACAGTGGCGATGCTGGGGCTCACGATCTTACCGCGGTGGATATCGTAGAGCGGCTTCCCCTTTGTGCCGAGGCGCTCCTGCAGCAACTTGTCGTAATAGCCGCGCGTTTTCGGGGCGGCGTCGATCGCGCGCTGCAAGAAGATTTGGAGCGGCGTGGCTTCGCCGGAGGCAGATTGCATGTGGGTTATGTCCCACACTTCGGCCGCATCCACCATAATGGGGATAAACCTACCTTTTCCGCTTGACGGTGGGTTTTGCCCTACCTTACAAACACCTTCATGGACACGCCCACTCCGAGCATCATCGAACAGATTGAATCCTTCCTTGCTCAGCATGGAATGTCCCCGATTACCTTTGGTCGGAAAGTGCTCGGCGATCCGCATTTTGTTCGCGATTTGCACGCCGGCCGCGACATTCGAATGAGCACCGCCGACAAGGTGGTTGAGTTCATGGCATCGTACCGACCGCCCAGCGGAGAGGGGCAATCGCCCCCTTTTCGGACCTCACCCCGTCGCCACCGTCGAACGGCACCCGGGAGGATCGCAACGTGCTGATAGCCGAAAGTGGTACTCCGTTTTCGGTAGCGGAGGAGGAGCGGATCGCGGCGATTGTTGCGGAGCGGCTGGCTCCGATCGATGCGAAGCTGGATCAGATCATTGCGGCGCTTGGCGCACCGCGCGGGGAGGATTGAGGGATGGGCGACGCGACCAATTCGCCGCCGTGCGGCGGTTCGGCGGCTTCGAAGCCCTCCGGCATGCGTGACGATTTTATTCGGCTGGAAAGCCTCAAGCTCGCGATTGCGATTGGGGCGGTCGACGGCTGGAAGGATCTGATCCTCTCGGCCGAAAAGCTCGCCCACTACATTCGCGACGGGCTCAATAGTCATCCAGGGTTGCAAGAAACCCCGAGCCAGACACCGCCCTCTGCCGCGCCAGCTCCTCCGCGAGCTCCTCAACCCGATGGAGAGGACGCATGACGGTTTCAGCTGCGACGCGCCATGTAGAGAGCAAATACTCGCGGGGATTCGCGCGCTGTTCGTCGGTGAGGCTTTCAGCCTCGGCCGCGACGATCCTTTCGAACAGATCGCGTGCGGCGGGCACTTCGTGTTCGTTGAGCGTTTTCCGTTCCAGCCAGGCCATAGTTTCCTCGATTCGTCAGCGGGGTAACGACACGACGATAGCACGCCTCCGGCGGTCGGCGAGGGCGCGCTGACATGATCGTCTCGCCCATTCCATCGCACATCATCCCTTCCCCTCGGGGCGCCTTCGCGTTCCACCCGGTCGACGACACCGGCCGGGTGGCGCGTTGCGGCGCGGCCCGCGCGCGCGGCGATGATGCGTTCTTCCCCCCTGTTCATGGTGCCGACACTGCACCGACCCGGAGCGTTACGCGATGACAACGATGCTCGGCCTTGACGACGAGAATGGAAAAATCCTGATCGCAGATACGCTTCGCCTCCATGTGGGACAGGGCAAGCGCACGACGTGGGCCGACCTTGCTGAGGCGATCGGCGAAAAGGAGCGCACCCTTCGCTCCTATGTGGAAAGCGATCCGCCGATGATGTCGGCCGTGATGCTGATGCGCATCTTTTCGGCGTTGCCGCCTGCGGCCTTCAACCGTGTCGCGCGGCGCATGGGCTTTGCGACCCGCCCGATCGAGCATGACGCGGAGGCATCGGTGCGGAGCGCGCTGACCGAAGCATCACAGTTCGTGGCCGAGGGCACGGAAGCCTTTGAAGATGGCGAGCTTGACCACAACGAGCGCGCCCGCCTGGCGCGCCGTGCCGAGCAGATGATTCCCAAGCTGGCATTGGTCGCCAGCAACGGGGGCTGATCCGAATTTGAGAACCTAGGCCGGGGACGGGCCCCGGGGGGAGACAGACGAATGCAAGCGTTGAGAGGCGCGGCGCCGGTGATGACCGGTTCCGCGAGCGAATTTGTGCGGCCTGAAACGAAGAGCGCACCGCGCGGGCCATATCGTCCGTGGACGGACGCGGAGGACGCGATCCTGCTGGACGCCATCCGCGCCGGCCGAACCTACGACGAGATCGTGGTGATGCTGCACGGCCGCCGCCGCTCGGCGTTGATCAACCGCATCCACCGGCTGCGCGAGGAAGGTAACGACGGCGTTGTCGCCCGTGGCCGCGGCAGGCCGCACATCTATTCGCGGACGGCGGATCCAATCCTGGAGTCCACGCCGGTGAAGCCGGCCCTCTACGGCTCCCTCAACCTCCTGCGCGCGATGCTCCGCTACGGCGCCCGCCATGACGGCCTGCCGGGCCTGCCCGCCGCGCAGTTCATTTCCCTCTGCCACCAGCACGGGGTGGCGATCCAGTGACCGTGCTTCCCAACCGAAAGGAGAAAACCGTGGCCGACAACGTCGTGACCGCCGATCAGTTGCGTCTCTTCATTGAGCGCGTGGAGCGGCTGGAGGAAGAGAAAAAGGCGCTCTCGGAGGATATCAAGGACGTCTATCTAGAGGCCAAGAGCCAGGGCTATGATGCCCCGACGATGCGAGCGATCGTCCGCCTTCGCCGGATGGAAAAGCACCATCGCGACGAGGCTGAGGCCCTGCTGGAGACGTACAAAGCCGCTTTGGGCCTCGCCTGACCATGGGCGCGCTCGCTCTCATCGGTATTGCGTGTCTCGCCATTGGCTGGGCCTTCGGTGCCGGCCGGCGGGCGCGCTCCACCCCCATCGACATGGTGTCCGCCAGCGGACGGCAACTCGCCGCCCGGCGCCGCGCCACTGAACGCCAGCGGCAGGACGAAACCACGGCCCAGCTGCGACGTGAGGTCGAAAGGAGGCAGCGATAAGCACCCCCTATACCCCGGCGATGATCAGCGCCCTTCTCCGGCAACTTCCGGCGGAACGGTTGCGGACCATTGGGCCGGCCGATTTCCACCGCTGGCCCGTGCGCAACATCGTCCCGGTCCGGATCATCCGCGAACTGATCGACAACGAAACCGCAAGGAGGAAATGATGGACAATTCCGGACGCCTCTATTCGCAAGTGGCTGCCGAAGCAGGTGTGACCGCCGACAAGGCGATGGTGGCCTGCTACCTGCTCAACCTGAGCCGCCAGGGTAAATCGCTCGATGAGGCAGTGGCTCTGCTGCGCCAGAGCCGTGCGGCTGCCCGCGATTACGCGCGAGATTGGGGCATCACCTTCTCCGATTATCGCGCCTCTGCTCAGCCGATCGCGTTGATCTGGCGCAAGGAGAAGCGCGGCCGGTGGGCACTGGAGGTCGGCGGCGCGCCGATCGCGGAGGCGGAGAGCGATGGTGCCGGGGGCTATCGGGCCCGCATTGCCGGCCAAACCCATTGGCAGGCTGGGGGGTCAAGCGCATCGGTCTCCATCCGTAGATTGAGCGTAGAAATGGAGCGACGCTCCGTTGCGATACTCGGTGTCGATGACGTCGTTATTTCCATCGTGGCCACCGACGGAGCGGAGGAGCGCTTGGCGCCCAAGGCAGCGGAGAACACCGCCGTGCTGCGGAAGGCGCTCGCCTCGGCATGACTCGGAAAATCACGATCGAAACGGACGACTTCGGCAAGCGCTGGCACGTCTTCCCGTTGGGGGATGGCGGCTGGAAGCGCTGTGGCGGTCCGAAGTTTTGCCGCGAGTGCAACCGTGAGGCTGTGCGCCGCGAGGCGATGCGGAGGCCGATTTGATGTCGCCGTCGAATTTCTTGACACCGTTCCTTGGTCAGCGGCATTATGCCGTCACTGGCGCTGAAAGCGCGCCGGTGCGGATTTGCAGCCGCAATCACGACGCGCCCAAGGCGCGCAGGACCAAAATCCGTGCGCCTTTTTCTATGGTCGGGCGTGCGGGAGGCCTTGTGCCTGCCGCTGCCGTCGTGGCGGTCTGCAAACCCGCGCGTCCGGCCACCAGATTTGCAGCTGTTGGTCGGGCTCCACTCACGACGGAGACGACCATGCAGGACACTGCGTTGGCGAACAATGTGGTTCGCCTCCCCACCGCCGCCCGTAAGCGGGTTCAGCAGCCCGGCGTTCTGTTGCAGCGCCAGCTTGTCGATGCCCAGGGCATCGCACGCCACCCTGCCGAGCGGATCAATCCCGAAGCCCGGAAGCCGTGGGACGAAGCCTCGTTCACGCGCTCGGCCGAGATGATCGTGGCGACGGCGATTTTCAAAGTGCTCAGCGATGCCGACAAGGCCCGCGTTCGCCGCGCGATCGATACGATCGCCCTCTTGTCACCGCATGGCGAGGCCGCGGCACACATCGTGGAGAAGTTGAAATGAGCAATGTCGTTCAGCTTCGGCCGGCTGATGCTACCCAGCGCCTTTGGGAGGCATATCGCGTTCTCGCCCAGCGCATCGCGGACAATCCGCGCCTGCGCGTCGACGTTGAATTTCAACAGGAGATGGTCCGCGCGTGGAAGCGCTGGGCTGATGCCTATCTGGCGGAGGACGCGGCATGAACGATCGTACCGCCCTTGCGAATGTCGAAGCTGAGGCCGCGCTGCTTGGCGCGCTGATGATGGAAAACGCGCTGATCGACCGCGCCGCCGATATCGTGCAGCCTGCGGACTTTGCCGAGCCCGTCCATGGCCGGATCTATTCCCTGCTCATCCGCGAACGCTCGCTGGGCCGCCATGCAAACCCGGTGACGCTGCCGCCGTTCCTGCAAGACGATCCGGCGATCGAGGCGCTTGGCGGCACCGGATATCTGGCACAGCTGACCGGCAGCGGCGCCAGCATGTTGGGCGCGATGGATTTCGCTCGACAGATCCGGGATCTCGCCAAGCGCCGCCGGCTGGTCGAAGGGCTGGATGCAGCCATCGGCCTCGCCAGCGATCTTTCGGCGACTACCGAACAGATCGTGGACACCGCTGACGCCGCGATCGTCGATGCTGGAGCGACCACCGACACGATGCATCAGCCTTCGGGAGCCGATTGCATTCGCGAGATGATCGATAGCATGGATGACCCGGCGTCGGGCATCCTGTGCAATGCGATCCCCTCACTTGACGGCCTGTGGGGCAAGCTGCGCGAAAAGCAGCTTGTGATCGTTGCCGGCCGGCCAGGCATGGGCAAGAGCGCCATGGCACTATCCTATGCCGTCGGCGTTGCGCGCGGGGGCCACGGCGTTCTTTTCGTGTCGCTCGAAATGTCCAGCCAGGAACTTGGTGGTCGCCTCGCGGCGGACATGTGCTTCAACGGCCGGGGTGGCGTGCCCTATGCCGCAATCAGCAATCGCAACCTGACCCCCGATCAGCGCCGCATGGTCGCCCGCGCGCACGGAGAAATGTCGGGCCTGCCGATGCAGGTAATTGATACCGGACGCATCACCATCGGCCGGCTTGGCATGATGATCCGGCGGCACAAGCGCCGCATGGCCGCGCACGGCGTCGAACTGAAGCTGGTGATCGTCGACTATCTTCAACTCGTTTCGGCCGACACCAAGGGGCGCTCACAATATGAAGCGGTCTCCGAGGTTAGCCGTGGCCTTAAGGCGATCGCCAAAGACAATGACGTGGTGATGATGGCGCTCGCCCAGCTTAGCCGCGAGGCCGAAAAGCGGCCGGACAAGAGGCCTCTGCTTTCCGATCTCCGCGACAGTGGCCAGATCGAGCAGGACGCGGATGTGGCGATGTTCCTGTTCCGGCAGGAGTATTATCTGCGCAAGGAGCAGCCCGAGGAAGGCTCGGCTGAATGGCCGGCTTGGCGGGCCGCCCTCGACGCCTGCCAGAACCGCATCGATTTTATCGTCGCAAAGAACCGTCAGGGGCAGGAAGGCATCGCCACCGGTGAATTTTGGGGTGCAAACCAGGCGGTGCGTGGATGAGCCTGTCCGCTGCTGTTCTTGACGCCATGGTTGCATCGGGATGCACCGCCGAACAGATCGCCGCCGTTGTGAAGGCGGACATGGCCGCGTCGGAATCCACAAAGGCGCGCAAGCGCGCGAACAACAATGAGCGTCAGCGCCGCTTCCGCGCGAAACGCGCTGTAACGCCTGTTAACGCATGTAACGCGTTACCGAGCGTTACCCCCCCCAATGATATATATTCTAACCCCCCCGTGTTTCCCCAGTCCCCTGACGGGGACTGCCCCCCGGCTGCGGAAAATCTGATCGAGGAAGCGGTTTCGGCGTGGAACGCGATGGCCGGCAGGGCCGGCTTGGCGGAAGTTCGCGGCCGGCTGGCCGGATCTCGGCTTGCGATGCTCAAAGCCCGCATCGCCGAGCATGGCCCGGCGTCCGTCGCCGCCGCAATCGCCGCTGTCGAGCGGTCCCCGTTCTGCCGGGGCGAAACCAAGCCGGACTGGCGGGCGGATTTCAAGTTCATGGTTCGACCAGACAATTTCGCCAAGCTGTTGGAGGGCGGATACGACGCGCCACGTCGCCAGCAATCTCCTCCCGGCCAACCATCCGGCCTCTCAGCGCTGCTCAAAGGCGCTGAGAGATACCGGGGGATGGAGCCCCTACGCTCCACCGGATGAGCGAACCCAAGACGAAATCGACGCGGCGATGGCCGCGCAGGACGATCAGGAAGCGAAGGCGGCATAGCGAACATGGGAAAAGCAACACGGGTCGACACGGGGCGTAGCGCGGCGGTGGCGGCCGCCCGCGCCGCTGCAATTCTGAAGGGCGAGCGTGCGGTGGTGGTCGCGGCGCCACCCGCGCCAAAGCGCGCGTGCCGGCCGCGCATCACTCCGCCGATCGACGCCACGCCGGAGCGGATCGCCATGGCGGAGCCGGAGGGCAAGACGGGGCTGCGCTTCCATGAGGCGGTCGAAGCCATGATTGACAAGGCGGGCGAGCGCGCCTTGATCACGCGGCGGTTCGCCGACACGCATATCGACCGCTGGCTGAAACAGAAGCGCCTGACATATCCGCAGTGGTACGCGGCCGACTGGTATCGCAATGTGTATGCCCTTGCCGGCATCGAGGGCCGCGTCATCGCGCAGTACGATATCACGCACCCCGGCGCGGCCGGATCGAGCTATGGGCTTCCGGCCACGGAGCGGCAACTGCGCGCCCGCCTGCGCTGGCGTGAGGGCCGCGCTCTCCTGCCGGCGAACATGGTCGCCCTGATCGATCGGCTTGTCATTCACGATGTAGCGCCGACGTTCTCCGGCGGCCGGCAGCGCGATCGATATGCGGGCCGCATCGGCCGGGCGTTCGATGCGTTGGCGGACTGGCTGTCGGCGCCACCAAGTGCTTGACTAGGGCACCGTTTCAAGTACGGTGTTCGATAGTTGTTCTAATTGCGCCCGCAGCCATCCCCCCGGCTCGCGGGCGCAATGCGTTTCTGGACATCGCGAGACACCGCGGGGCGTTGAAGGCGGAACCTGTCATCCGGGATGGCACCGCAAGAGCCCAGATGCATGGCGGGGAGGCCTGACACGGTTTGAAACCGTCAGCGCCAGCGCCCGTAGCGCCCGCCGCCGGATAGGCGGGACATACAGCTTCATCGATCGGGCGCGGGCCAAGCGCGCCCGATACGGGCCGGCTCCCATTGCCGGCCCGTCCCCGCGATTACGACGCGACCGACAGCCTCACCCCGAGCGCCTTCACCACCGCCAGGACCGTTGCGAAGGAAGGGTTTCCGTGTTCGCCAAGTGCCTTGTAAAGGCCGGCGCGGGTGATGCCCGCCTTCTGTGCTATATCCGTCATTCCCCGGGCGCGGGCCACGTCGGCGATGGCGACCTTGATCAGATCGGGGTCGCCATCTTCCATCGCCGCATCGAGATACGCGGCAATCGCCTCTTCGCTGTCGAGATGTTCAGCCACATCCCAGCGCGTTGTCGTCACCATGGTTACAGTTCCTTCGCGATTTCCTTGGCGTCCTTGATGTCCCGCTTCTGGCTGCTCTTGTCGCCGCCGATCAGCAGGATCACCACCACAGGCCCCCGCTGCGTCAGATAGACGCGATAGCCGGGGCCATAATCGATCCGCAGTTCGCTCACGCCTTCGCCAACGGGCTTCACATCACCGAAGTTGCCCATCGACACGCGACGGATGCGGGCATCGATGCGGGCTTTGGCTTGAATGTCCCGCAGGTCATCGAACCAAGTGGTGAAGTGGAGTGTCTGGCGGACTTCGATCATGTGTCAACCATAGGCGACACATTGAAGCGTGTCAACCATGGGATACGTCTGATGATTGTCATGGAGGCCGCCATGCTCACCCTGCTTCCGCTCTCCCTGTGGCGCGCCCACTGGCACGGCCGAGGGTTCTGCATCAGCCTGTGGCAGGACGAGGCGGGCAACCGGCACTGGATGTGGTTCGGGCGGTGACAGTGGAATCGCCTCGTTGCGTCGGTTGTCAATGGCTGACCCGCGCGCCGTCGACGCAAACGGCGTATGTGTGCAGCCGTCCGCTGTCGCAACGTCGCGATATCGTAACCGGCGAGTTGAACGACCGCCTATCTGTCGGCCCATCACGCGAGCGCCGCGCGGGGCGGGCGGGAGTGTTCCGCCGTCGTGATCGTTGCGGCCCGGATGCGCAGTATCGTGAAGAATTGCCGGGCCCGCCTGGGCCAGCCGTGTACGAGTTGTGATGACCCAGCGTCTGCGGGGGCGGGCGGGCGTCGCCCAGCGTCGGCGGCGCCTCGATCGCACCAATGGCCTGTGCGAGATGTGCCTTCCCAAGGGGGTCACTCGGCTTGCCGCAGTTGTGGACCATATCAAGCCGCTGGCTCACGGAGGCAGCGACGAGGACAGCAACACGCGCAACCTGTGCGACTCGTGCCACGCTGAGGTAACGGCCGAGCAGTTCGGCCATCGAGGGCCGATCAAGGGGCGCGGCGTGTCGAGGTCAGGCCGACCCACCAACCCGGACCACCCATGGAACGCCCCCCCCGGGGGGGGTGAAAGTGGAGGGCCCTCGGTGCGGGACACCGAACGGTCCCTCCGTGCGCACCGCGAGCAGTTTCAAACATAAAAGTTGGGAGCACCCCCGAAGGGGGTGATGCTGCATGAACGTGATCGACGGCACCGGCCAGATCGTCGCAGAGCCCGACTGGCCCATGATCCTGAATGATGAACTCGAGCGGCAGGCGGCCGGAGATCATTGGCGCCGCGTCACCACCGAAATGCGTGAGCGCGAAACGCTGTCACCTTCCAACGCCCACGCAATCCAGCGCCTGGTGCTGACCTACATCGAGTTCGACCGCAATGCGCGTTTCGTCGCGGAAAACGGCGCGGTGATGAAACCCAAGCGTGGCAACCCCCGCGCGATCGCGCGCCTGAGCCCGTATTTCCAGGCCATGCGGGAGATGGGCAATGATGCCGCATCGCTGGAAGCTGAACTCGGTATCTCGCCGCGCCGCCGTAACGGCGTCGGCAAGGTGCAGCGGCGCGTAAGGCAGGCAACCGGCGCCGATGCGTTCATCAAGCGGGCGAAATAGGCGCGGCGAAGAGGACGTCGACCCCACAACTGCATGGGCGCAAGCCGCTGTCCGTGGTGATTTCGTCGTCGGCGACCTCGTTCGCTATGCCGCCGAACGTCATCTGCGCGATCTCCGCGACGGCGAGCGCCGCGGCCTGTATTTTCGGCCGGATATCGCGCAGCGCGCGTTCGACTTCTTCCCGGCCATGTTCACGATCACGGACGGCCCTGCTGCCGGGAAACCGTTCAACCTGCTGCCGTGGCAGACTTTCGCCGTCGGTTCGCTTATGGGCTGGCACAACGCGGACGGCCGCCTTCGCTTCCGTTCGGCTTGGATCGAAACCGGCAAGGGGCAGGCCAAGTCGCCGTTGATGGCCGGGCTCGGCCTCTATTCTATGGGCTGGTGCGATGCGCCGCGCGCGCAGGTGTATGCGATCGCGGCTGATAAGAATACGGCCAACGTCCTGTTCAAGGACGCCGTCGCCATGTGCCGGGCCCAGATCCCCGGCTGGGACGATGGCGACACCCTCGAGGAGGTTGGTGAAGTCGTCATCCGCGGGGAAGGCGACAACGCCTGGAAGATCGAGCACCCCGCCTCGCAGTCGTTCTTCCGCGCCCTCGCCGGCGGTGAAACTCAATCCGGCCCGCGCCCTCGCATGGTGCTTGCCGACGAAATCCACGAGTTCAAGACGGACGGCCAGATAGAGACCTGGCGCCGCGCCATCGCCAAGATCGCCGGCAGCGCCATGATGGTGCTGGGCACCAACACGCCCGCCACGTCACAGCATGTCGGCACGTCATATTCGGACAGCTATCAGGATATCGCCCGCGGGAAGGTCCGCGACGATAGCGCGTTCTCATTGGTGTTCCGCGTCGACAAGAGCGACTGGAAAACCATCTTCGAAAATGAGGCTGTTTGGCAGAAGTCTCTGCCGGCACTGGGCATCACCTATCCCGTCACGAACATCCGAGAGGAAGTGCAGACCGCGAAAACGCGGCTCTCCACCGCTTCATCGGTAAAGAGGCTCTATTTCGGCATTCCAACGGGTGCCGCCGACTTCTGGATTGATGAGGTCGCGTGGGCGGCCGTGCTGGACGACGTCAATTCCGATGTGCTGGCCGCGCTGAAAGGGTGCCCCTGCTGGCTCACCCTCGACCTCAGCCAGAAGAACGACCTTACCGCCCTCACCGCCACATGGATCGATGGCGCGGGCATCATGTGGCAGAAAAGCTGGTACTGGACGACTAAGGACGGTCTCGCCGATCGTGCTGTCGCCGACCAGGCGCCCTACGAGCAGTGGGTGGAAGATGGTTGGCTGAACGCCGTACCCGGCGCCACGATCGATTTTGAGTATGTTGCGGAACAGGTTCAACGGCTCTGCGGCGAGCACAATGTCGTCGAACTTGCTTTCGACCCGGCGAAAATTGCCGACTTCGAAACCGCCTGTGACAAGATCGGATTCCCGGTCTGGACCTACAAAGGCCCGAAGGAAAAGGCCGGCAACGGCCTACGAATGGTCAAGCATTTCCAAGGGCCGCGGGTGAATTTCGAGGACCGGCAATATTGTATGCCGAAATCGATCCAGCGGTTTGAAGACCGCATCCTCGCCAAGACGATCGTCATCGACAATTCGCCGGTGACCTATTCCTGCGCTGCAAACGCCGCGCTCCTGTCCGACCCGCAAGGGAACCGGGCTTTCGACAAGAAACGATCGCGCGGCCGGATCGACGGCATCGTCACCAGCGCCATGGGCGCGGGTGCCGCGGACAATGTGGAACTGGCGGAGGGTGGCTATAGTGGATCGCTCTTCGTCGACATTTAACGGCTACAGGCTCGGCGCGCGGGCCGCCGCGGCGGCAGCTGGCATCGCACCGCCTGTGAACGCGCTCGACAGTGAGAAGGTTATGTCCGGCGACGTGCCGGCGATGCTGGAATGGTTCGGCGGCGGCGCCCGCGCGGCGGGCGTGACCGTAACGCCGGAAACGGCGATGCGAATGTCGACGGTGTGGCGGTGCGTCACGCTCATTTCAGGCGGCATCATGAGCCTGCCGCTCCGGGTGTTCCGTCGGACGGACAATGGCGGTCAGGAGCGCGCCGACGATCACCCTCTCGCCCGACTGCTTCGCGACGCGCCCAACGATGACATGTCCGGGCCGGAGATGGTGGAACTCGCCACCATGGCCGTCATGCTCCAGGGCAATGCCTATGTGCTGATCCGCCAGTCGCGGAACGGCACGGTCACCGGCCTTGATTTCTATCAACCGCTTCAGGTTTCGCCATTCCGATCCGGCGGGCGGACCTGGTATCGCTTCACCAACCTCGATGGCTCTCAGGAAGTCCACGACGCCGATTACGTCATCCATTGGCGGGGGCCGGGGCGCGGTTCCGATGGCATCCGCGCGCTCTCGCCGATCGGATACCATGCGCAGACAATCGGCGTGGGCTTGGCGACGCGCGACTATACCGCCACGCAATTTGAGCGCGGTCTGCTCACCAACGACTATTTCACGCTGCCGGACGGGATCACGCCAGCCCAAAAGGAAGAATTCCGGCAGTGGCTTGAGGCCCGAGCGCAGGGCGTGGCCAATGCCAACAAGCCGCTGATTCTTCAGGGCGGCGCGGAATGGAAGCGCAACGCCTACACCGCGCGCGATGCCCAGTTGCTGGAGCTCCTGCAGTATTCGTCGCTCGACGTTGCGCGGATCTTCGGCGTGCCGGGCTTCATGATCGGCGACATGGAGAAATCCACGTCGTGGGGGACGGGGATCGAGCACCAGGGCATCGGGTTCGTCCGCTACACGTTGCGGCCGCATCTCCGCCGCTTCGCCGCTGAGCTCAACCGGAAACTGTTCCCGCCGGTCGGCAATCGCCGCTCCGAATATTTCATCGAGTTCGAAGTCGACGGACTGATGGAGGGCGATTCCAAGAGCCAGGGCGAGTATTTTCGGATCGCACTCGGCGGCAACCAATTGCCCGGTTTCATGTCCGTGAATGAGGTCCGGCGCCTCAAGAATCTGCCCCCGATCCCCGGCGGCGATACCGTTTATGTCCCGCCTCCCCCGGCGCCTCCCGATCACAATGGCGGGCCCCCGCTCGACGATGATGACCCCGGCACCGATCCGGACGACCCCGAAGAGGAAACCGACGATGAACCGTAAGCTGTTCGCACTCGCCCGGGATAATGCCGGGCGTGGGTCCGGCATCCGCTCGGAGGCAGCCGGCGATACCGCCACCATCTACATTTACGACGTCATCGACGCCTATTGGGGCGTCTCCGCCGCAGACGTGGCGGCGGAGCTCGGCAAGATCGACGCCAAGAACATCACTGTCCGTATCAACACACCAGGCGGCGATGTGTTCGAGGCGCGGGCCATCATGACGTTGCTGGTGGAGCACCCCGCCACTGTCACCGCGAAGATCGACGGCGTGGCCGCGTCGGCGGGCAGCGTGATCGCGCTCGCCGCAGATACCGTCGAGATCGCCGACGGCGGCTTCTACATGATCCACAAAGGCTGGACGTTTTTACTCGTGAATATAAAAAAATGCGGCGAAAACTCGCAGAAATCCGCCATTTTTAGGGGGCTCCGGCCCCCTTTTTCTTGGTCCCGGCGATGGACAAAGCGGAACAGCAGAACCCGCAGAAATCCAACGATTATCAACCCCGGCCGGCTCGGCCATGACGCAAGGAGTGACGCATGAGTGACGCAAGCAACGACCCGCCCACAGACCTTCTGACCGGCTGCGATGCGATCGCGAAGCACCTCGGCTGGACCACGCGGCAAGTGAAACATCGGGTGGCGACGGGCGAGCTTCCGACGTTCAGGACCGGCCGGACGGTTTGCGCGCGCCGCTCTACCCTCGCCAAGCACTTTGCCGCCCAAGAGGCAGCGGCAGCTGCGCGCGGTGGGTGAGCGATGCGGCGGTGCGGTGGGCGGCCAGCCGGCATCCGCCTAACCCAGATGATAAGCTGGTGTTGTGGGCGCTCGCCGACGCCTGCAACGGCCGGGGGGATACTGCCTGGCCTTCGGTCGCGGCCCTTTCCGACTTCTCCGGGCTGAACCGCAAGATGATCATCAATAGCCTCGCTCGGCTGGTGCGCGCCGGCCTGATCGCCGACACCGGGGATCGCGTCGGCAAAACCGGACAAGTGAAGGTGTGGCGGCTGGCATTGAAAGCATCCCCGATCGGGGATCGTTAGACCGCTTCAAAGAGTCCCCGATCAACTACCCTTTGCCGGGGTGAAAGAGTCCCCGATCGGGGACACGGAACCTATATACTAGAAGATAGGGCGGCGGCTCTTTCACCGACCGCATTTCCAAACACCATTCTGGAAAGCACCGAAGCGACCCCGCAAGGGGGCGCGCCCGCCGGCAGGCGGAAAGGTTAGGCTGCCGCTTAGCTAGACGGCTGTCCCGCCTAGTTCCGCGCGCGAGGCGAGCGCGAACGACATTCGCCACCCGCCCCGGAGTCACCCGTCACTGTGACGGGTGACTGTGTGGCACCCCACCCCGCAGACACGTGGCGCACTCGTTCGCATCGCCCGTGCGGGGCCTTCAATCCATGGAGAAACCCATGAACGAGTTGATGCCGTTCAACTTCGACAGCACTCCCGTGCGCATCGAGGATCGCGATGGCGAGCCGTGGTTTGTTCTGGCTGACGTGTGCCGCGTGCTGGGGCTGACCAATCCCAGCATGGCGGCCAAGGGGCTCGATGACGACGAACAGGACGCCCTAAGTATTACTGACCCCATCGGCAGGCCGCAGCCTACCATCGCCATCAATGAAAGCGGCCTCTACCGGCTGATATTCCGAAGCCGGAAAGAGGTTGCGCAGCGCTTCGTCAAATGGATCACGCGCGAAGTCTTGCCGACGATCCGGCGGACAGGTGCGTATGGCGCACCCCCGGTATCGCTCCCCCGCGACCCGCGCGAATTGCTCGCCTACATCCAGCAGCAGGCCGGAGACATGGTGGCGTTGCAGGATGCCAATGCCGCGCTTGTGCCTAAGGCCGATGCTTATGACCGCATCGCCGATGCTCACGGCGCCTTGTCGCTAACTGAGGCCGCCAAGGCGCTGAAGATCGCGCGCACGTCGCTGATCGCCTGGCTAAACCAAAGCGGCTGGATTTACCGGCGCCCAGCAACCGGCACATGGCTTGGCTATCGCGACAGGGAAACCGCTGGACTGGTGGAGCATCGCGTGACGCGCATCCGCCGGCCGGACGGGCCAGACCGCATCGCGGATCAGGTGCTTATCACCGCGAAGGGCATGGCGAAGCTTGCGACCCTCATTCCCAAATCGTGAACCAACAGGAGCAAATCAATGAAGGGATTGCATCTCACCCGGCTTTACGAACGCACCGGCCCAGACGGGCGCCCCATGCTTACGGGCAAGCTCGGCCGCCTCGTGTTCGTGGGTATTCTCGAGGACGATGGTGTTGATAGCCGCCGATGTTATCGCATGCATCTGGTGGAACCAGTCGGCTCCCGGACTGGCGTGGCGAGTTCCTTCCGGCACGAGCATGACGCTCGTCTTGCTGCGCGAGCCGCTACCGCCCCCGGGGGGGGATGAAAGTTCAAGCCGGTGAGCCCGGACACCGAAGCCCCCCTTCCTACGCACCGCGAGTTGCCCCCGTTCGTTCCGCGCGCGCGGGGCTGGAGAATCGAGCATGAAAGCCATTCGCAACGCCGAAAACGGACCGTCGTTTCTGGCGCCGGCGGCTCAGGCGAAACGCCCCCCGCCCCCCAAACATCTGTCGCCAGCTATCGCGAAATGGTGGCGATCGGTCGTCAAAGACTTCGATTTGGAGCCTCATCAGCTGCGCCTTCTGCAGTCTGCCGCCGAAGCATGGGACCGGATGCAACAGGCCCGCGAGGCGCTGGCAAAGCATGGGGGGCTAACCTTTGTGGCCGCTAATGGGGATCCGAAGGCGCACCCTGCGGTGGCGATCGAGCGAGACGCACGCATCAGCTTTGCGCGCCTCGTCCGAGAACTGGACCTTGATGCGGCTGGCGCCGATCGGGCCCGCCCGCCCGCGTTGCCCAGCAACAGGAGGTAGCATGCCCGCCAAGAAACGCAGGGAACGGCGCCGGGTCGATCACGATGCCGCGCTGAAAGCGTGGTCCATGGTTTTCCGGTCGGGGTTCGACTTTCTGCATACCCTAGAGCGTGCCGGACTTCCGGTTGATGGCCGGCTGCAACCCGCCCGCGCCGAAGCTGAAGCGGCTTGGCGCGCCTTGCGCGGTGATTTTCTGACGCGATACCCGCCCCAAGAGGGGCGCCTATGGTGGGCTCAAAGGGAGTTCGACTAGCTCCCGGACCCTATTGGAGGCACCCCCGGACACGCCTCCGAACACCGTTGAGTCAAAACGAGAACATCGCTATACAAAGCGGGAACGCCGGGCGCCCCATTGGCCCACCTGGCGCCCCGCATGGCAAGCGATCGGCCTTTCCGAGCGCCCGACATGTCGACGAACGCCCAGCACGACGTTGGGCGAGCTTCCGTCGGCGCGTCTGGGCGCTCGACGCATTTCAAAGGATCGCACACCATGAAGAAGAACATGCGCGCGCTGCGCGCGACCGTGGCACAGCACCGGAACAAGATGCGGGTGCAGGATGCAGCCCTCCTTGAGGAAATCGAGGACGGCATTGATGCGGCCAAGCATCCGGCGGACCTTCGCCGGGCTCGCAACAAGATCACCAACTACGTGCGGGATAAGCTGTCGGCGCCCGACGCCGATACCGAAGTAGCCGATGGGTATTTCGCGCTGATCGATATTATCGATCTCCAAATTGCTGCAATGACCGACGGCGACCACCAGTTGGGCAGCACCCGTCCGCCCAGCGGCTGGGTAAATGCGGCGACGGGTCAGCCGGTGCAGCTGCTCGGGCCCGAGGACCGCGTCGCCGATCATGCCGTGCCGTCGTCCGCACGCCTCAACACCTCGATCGACACCAGCCACATGAGCGTCGGCGAGATGGTCCAAGCCATGTTGACGGGCGGAGGATCCAAGGAGGTTCGGGCGGCGATGTCCGAAGGTGAAAATACGGCGGGCGGATATAGCATCCCGACCGTGGTGTTGCCGCAGTTCATCGACCGGCTGCGCGCCGCCACCCGTTTCATCCAGGCGGGCGGCCGGACGCTCATGCTCGAGGACATGCGCACCCGCATCGTCCGCATCGAAAATGATCCGACTGCCGGCTGGCGCGCGGAAAATGCCGGTGTCGTCGAAAGCGCGCCGACCTTCGGAATGGTCGAGTTTGTCCCCAAGAGCCTCGCGGTGTTGGTGAAGACATCTGTGGAGCTGTTGCAGGACAGCGCAAACGCGCGGCAGATGCTGGAGCAAGCGCTTATCAATGCCCTGTCGCTCCAACTCGATCAGGCATGTTTCTTCGGCACCGGCGCCGATAATCAGCCGCTTGGCATCGTCAACACCCCCGGCATCAACGCGATTTCGATGGGCGCCAACGGCGCGACCCCGGCCAACTTCGATCCTTTTATCGACGCGATGTACGAGACCGAGGTTGACAATTCGCCCGTCACCTCCGCGGCGGTGATGCACCCGCGCACCATGCGGACCTTCCGCAAGCTGAAGGACGTGAACAACAACCCGTTGGTGATGCCGGCGGACGTCGCCAGCCTCCGCAGGTTGACCACAACCAGCTTCCCGATCGACGAGGCTCAGGGGACGGGGACCAATTGCTCCAGCATCTTGCAGGGCGATTTCAGCCACGCAATCCTCGGCATGCGCCAGCAACTGGTCATTCGCTTGCTGGACCAACCTTTCGCAGGAAATCTGCAAGTTGGCTTCCTCGCCCATCTCCGCGCCGACGTCGCTGTCACCCAGCCGCCGGCCTTCTGCAAGGTGACCGGGGTCAAGCCCTAAAGCGCCTTGCCCTGACTTCCGGGCGGCAGCGCAACCGCGGCTGCCGCCCGGCTTCCCAACTGGAGACTCCATATGAAGAAAGACGAAGCTGCGCCCGGCTGGTCCATCACGCTCGCCGGCAATACAGTGCAACTCGTGCCCTCCCACGCGGCGCTGGTGCAGATCGAGCGCCAGACCGGCGAAACGGTGTTCAAGATCGTCAATCGCGCCAAAAGCGAAGGCCTGTCGCTCGACGAGATCGCCATCGCCGTCGACGCGATGCGGCCGACCACCGACGATATCGGCGAGCGCTTGAAGGGAAGCGGAAGCGTTCCGGCGACGTTGGCCGCCAAGCAGCACGCCCGCGACCTTGTGCCGTTGATTGTCGATACCGGCATCATGGCCGCCACCGCTGCCGTCATCCTTCCGCTCGCCGCAGCACTCACCGGCAAGACGACAGCGGCCGGCCAGTTGAAGGCGGAGTAAGCCGATGGCCGAGACCGCCGACGTTAAAGCCCTGCTACTTCAGGTTGACGCCAACCTCGAATTGATGCGGCAGGGTCTCGCCGATGGCGAGCGCCAGATTTCGCGCTGGCGCCGCGACACCGAACAGCAAATGTCGGCGGTCGATCGCGCCTTCGCTCAGGTCGGGCGTGGGCTGGGGCCGCTCAAAGCCAGTCTCGGCGGGCTGGCCGCCAGCGCCGCCGCAATCGGCGTCGTCGGGCTTGGCGCGGGATTCCTCGCGGTCGCCGACCAATCGAAGGAACTGACCGCGCAGCTGAAGTTGGCAACGCGCGAGTTCGGTTCGTTCTCGCAGGCCGAAGTCGACGCGCAGCGCATTGCGCGGGAGACCCGCAACGGGCTGGCCGCCACCGTCCCCCTCTATACCGCCTTCCTCCGCGCCTCCGAGGGTATGGGGAGGTCGCAGGCTGAAGCCGCGCGCGCCACGGAAACATTCTCGAAGGCGCTCAAGATCGGCGGCGCAGATGCGAACGCTGCCGCCAGCGCGACGCTGCAGTTTAGCCAAGCGCTCGCCTCAGGGGTGCTGCGCGGCGATGAGTTCAACAGCATTGCGGAGGCATCCCCCCGCATCCTCAAGCTGCTCGCCGACAGCATCGGCGTCCCGACCGGCCAGCTGCGCGCTATGGCCGCCGAAGGCAGGCTGACAGCCGATGTGCTCTATACGGCACTCACCGACACGAAGTTCACGGCCGGCATTGATGCGGAGTTCCGCCAGCTTCCGGTAACATTCGATGAGGCGATGACGGGCGTCTATGATGCGGCCGTCATCGCGTTCGGCGCGTTCGACTCGGGTGGCGAGTTCTCCACCGCCATCGCCAATTTTGTCGCCGGTGGCGCGGACAAGTTCGGGAGTTTGGCCGATCGCGCGCACGCGCTCGGCGTCGAAATCCGATCGACCTTCGAAGGTTTGCGCAACGTCTTTGACCCCCTCGGCGAGGGGGGCGGCGCCGTGATGGCCGGGCTTGGGGTCAAGGTGCAGACGCTACGCGATCAGGTCGCCGGGCTGATCGGCATCATCGACGACATTCGCAATATCCCCCTGCAGATCAATCAGAGAGTGGAGGCGGCCGTTGATGCCGCGACCTTTGGCAATGCTGGGCTATTGCTCGCGGATCCGACCAAATACCGCCGGCAGAAACCGGTGGACAGCCGGTCGGCCTTCCTCCGCGCCTATGATGCCTACACCGACAGCGCTGAACGTGAGCGCGTGATGCAGGAAGTGCAGGACCGTTTCTCGGGCTTTGGTCCGGACTTCCAGCCGATCCGCCGCCCCCGGCCAGCCGCGTCGAGTGGTGGTTCCGGCAGCAAGGGAAGGTCTGGCGCGCGCGCATCACGGCGGAAAACCGATGCCGACTTGTCGCCCATGGAATTGATCCTCCGCGACATCGGCCGGCAGCAGCTTCCGCTCGGCATCGAGTTCACCGGCGAGAAAGAGCTGGTAAGCGCCAACGAGCGGATTGCGGCGCTGGAGGCGGGCCTCGCCGAGATCGACGGTTTCACCAAGACCGTGAACATTGGCGACGTGCTGAAAGCGGAAGACCAGGAGCGCATCGAGCACTTCACCCTGGCCTTCACGGACGATCTATCGCGCGGGCTGGCCGACGCGATCGTCTATGGCGACAATCTCGGCGACGTGCTGGTGAATAGCCTCAAACGCGCGGCGGCGGAGGCAATCGCGTCGGGGCTGTTCGATCTGCTGTCCGGCAACGTGAGTGGCGGGGCAGGCGGCTTTCTGTCGAAGGCGGCCGGGTCCATCGGCTCATTCTTCACCGGCCTTGGCTTCGCGGATGGTGGCCGCCCGCCCCTAAATCGCGCCAGCCTTGTCGGCGAGCGTGGTCCCGAACTGTTCGTCCCCAAGGTCAGCGGGACGATCATCCCCAATCACGCGCTTGGCGGAGGTGGCACCCAGATGATCACCGTGCAGGTGGATAAGTCGGCGCTGTTCGACGTGTACGTTCAGCAGGCCGCCGCCCCACTTGCGGCGGCGGCGGCGACACGCGGCGCCGCCGGCGGCGCGATGATGGCGGAACAGCGGCTCAATCGCCGCGCCATGAACACGCTGCGCTGATTCGGTGGAGCGACCAAAGATTACAGGGCAGGAGGCAATACATGGCCGGCAATGACGTGGTAGTTCGAGACGCAATTCTTCAGCTTCTGCGGGCGATCGAGGCCCAGCCTCACATGTGTCGGACGGATGCGGCAAGGGGTTTCGCAATGGCGGCTGCTCAGTATTACACGAGCCATCGCGACCTTGAAGACGTCCCAGAGTACCTTCGGCAGCAGGCCGCACTGATGACGTCGTTCACGCAGTCTGCAATCGCGACCGGCCGCGGCCGTCTAACCTCGCCGCCCTGAGCTAGATCCGGGTTCGCTGCAAAGCGGCATTCGTCCGCACATGCCGGGCGCATGAAAACTTCCCCGCTTGCGAAGGCGGGGGTTTCCGTTAATCATTGGGATTGGGTGTGGAAGCCCGGATCAGTGATAGGCGGCGACCCTTTGGCGAGGGCTGTCGCTGAATCGAGGCGGATTGGCGTCCGCCTCATGAGCGAGGATTGGCGTCCTTTGCTCGCCGACACCTTATGTCGGGAGCGGGCGCACATACAATACCCTTTCGGGGGAAAAACGTCCGAGCTGTCTCACTGGCAGTCTTCCACCTCCCGGCACCCGGTCCGCCACCGGGAAACGGCTGTGGAAGGCCGTAACCAGTGAGAACGATCTATGACGATGCAAATGAGCATTGCCGCCCTAGCGCCGGCCGGCGCGATTAATGCTGCCGATCTGCCGCCCGACTTCTGGCGCACGCTGATCAACCTTGATCGCCACCGGCTGGAAGGGGTTGCCGAAATGGCGATCAGCCTGCTGGACGCAATCGACGGCGATCCTGACATTGAGCCGAACGGGGACGAGCTCGACGGCACTGCCGCAGAAGATGATTTCGTCGATCAGAACTGGGCATGGCGCTGTGAGCCCGGCTGCCCGGTGGCCGACCCGGACTGCGACGTCGGCGTGCTGCTCCCGCGCTACGGCACCGACCAAACAGCCGGCCCGGTCAACGAGGAGGAGGCCGTTCGCGAGTGGCAGGAGGCGGAATTGGCTGCCGCCTGGCGGAAGGAAAACCTCATGCGCCGGGGGCAGGCATGACGATCGAGCAAATCGACGCGATCGAGATGGCCGCCCACCGCGTGAAATCGCTCGGGGCGCTGCTCACGCTTCTGGCAACCGCCCTTCGGGACGCCGGAACTCATGCTGTAGCCGCGCTTGAGGTGCTGGACTTCATGGCGGGCCATATCGCCGCCGACCTTAGCAAAATCACCGACGGGCTTGAGCCCACCGAATGACCCCTGCCCGGCCGGTCCATCGCGGCCGGCCGGGAACATCGAGGAGAACATCATGGCATCTGTCAGTAAGCGCGCCTGGACGCACAACGGCGTCAAAAAAGAAGCATGGGCGGTCCGTTATCACGACGAAAAGGGCGTCCGGCGCTCTAAGCAGTTCGACCAAAAAAAGGCCGCCGACGCCTTCAAGCGAAAGGTTGAGCGGGAGATAGAGGATGGCACGCACACCCCCGACGGCGACAGTGACACCGTGGATGCAGTCAGCCGCGAGTTCGTTCGACACACCGAAATGCGCTGGCGGGATGGGCGTATCGGCCGGGGCAGATATGAGCACCTCAATCGGCTGGTCGAAGCGAACGTCGTTCCGATCCTTGGCCGCATTCGGTTCCGCGATCTGAAGGCGTCGGACGTTGAGGGCTTCTATAGGGATCTGGTTGCGAAAGGATTGGCGCCCTTCACCGCGCGCAGCCGAGTGCTCGATTTTGCCGAGGTCGAGAAATTTGCGAGGCGACGAGGACACCTCAAGACCCAGCCTGTCCGGGATGCACTGGCAGAACTGCGCGGCATTCCACGGCCGCGCATTCGCACCTTCACCTCTGACGAGGCCGCACGCCTCTTGAGGGTGGCCGGAGCGCACCGGCCGCACGCCAAGGTCCGATTCTGTGCGATGATGAATCTGTTCGTGAATCTCGCCGCTTTCTGCGGGATGCGGCAAGGGGAAATCCTTGGCCTAACCACTGCCAGCATAGATCCCGAACGCCGTATCATTCGCGTACGTCACAACCTCACCTGTTACGATGAGTTGAAGGGGCCGAAAACAGCGTCCGGGGTGCGGGACATACCCATGCCCTCCCATATCATCGACCTGCTCGATGTGTGGATGCGGGACCATTACGTAGAGGATCCGCGGAGCTTGATATTTCGCACGCCGAAAGGAACGCGAATTGACGCGGGAAATATTCACTATTCATGGCGACGACTGCTCGAACAGGCCGGGCTAGATCATGACGACCGGCCATTCCATTTCCATGCGTTGCGGCACTTTGCCGCAAGCTGGATGATCGCCAACGGACTCCCCGTCACCGACGTTGCCGGCCTGCTGGGCCACTGCAAGTTCGACACCACCTTGCAGGTATATGCCCATTCGGTTTTGAGGCCCGCCCTGCGCCACGAAACAATGGAGCGGATGGTAGCCGCACTGCCCTCTCCCGCCTTGGCCGCGTGACGCAATGACGCGTCACAATTGACGCAAGGATGACGCAAGGCGCTCGCGCAGCGCAGAAATCCGCCATTTTCATCATTGGACGTTCATGATGGGAAATGCGGACGACCTCCGCACCACCGCCGGCCTGCTCGACAAGGTCGATGCCTCGCTGAACGCCGACTATGGCGCGAAATCCGGCAAGGACTTCGCCGAGATCGAGGCGCTGATGAAGGCGGAAACGTGGTTCTCCGCCGAAGAGGCCATCGCGGCCGGCTTCGTCGACGCCATCATGCCCACCACGGCCGCCGCGAAGGCGAAAGCAAACGCCCGCGCATTCAACCTTGCCGTCTACGACCGCGCCCCCGAGGCGCTCACCGCACCCGAGCCCGAGGCCGATGACAGCGCGCGCCAGCGCATGCTCGCACGTCTCGGCCTCTACGAGCGAACGGCGGCCTAAGCGCTGCCCTTCACCGGCGATCCGGTCCCCGGGCGCCACCCGCGGCCCCGCAATTGCGGGGCCTTTTCTTTGAAGGATGAACCCTATGAGCAAGATCAAGGCGCTTCGGGACCAGCGCGCCGAAAAGGCGCGTGAGGCCCGCAATTTGCTGGACCAGAATGCCGGCGACAAGTTCACCCAGGAAATCGAAACGCAGGTCGACGCGCTCTATGAGCAGATCGACCGGATCGACGCCCAGATCTGATCTGCCCCCTTCTGAGTGGTCCAAAATTGATGATATTTTGGATTACGAAGGAGACAAGGAATGCCGAGCAAGAAGCATCGCCCGGAAGAGAT
>NZ_FZOS01000036.1 GCF_900188165.1 Edaphosphingomonas laterariae
CGACAAGCTCGCCGCCAACTTCCTCGGCTTCGTCAAACTCGCCAGCATCATGCTCTGGATCAAATAATTAAATCGTCACTACAGCCTAGAGCATTCGGGCCGGCGCAGTCGGATCGAAAACTGCTCTAGGCCTTCGCGCCGGCCCCTTCGGCAACGAAGCGATCCAGTCCGCGCTCAAGATCGGCGATCAGGTCCGCCGGACCCTCAAGGCCGATATGCAGCCGCACCAGCGGCCCCGCCGCCTGCCATTTGGTCGCGCTGCGAATCGGCGCGGGGTCCACCGGAAGCGCCAGGCTTTCAAAGCCGC
Source organism: Edaphosphingomonas laterariae (assembly GCF_900188165.1). GTDB lineage: Bacteria > Pseudomonadota > Alphaproteobacteria > Sphingomonadales > Sphingomonadaceae > Sphingomonas_E > Sphingomonas_E laterariae. The sequence goes on from NZ_FZOS01000036.1 coordinate 308, forward strand.
CCCATGAAAAGCCGATGCCGAAATGATCGAGCCCGTCGATCAGCCGCACCCGCGCGGCATCGTCTCCACCCGCCATGGCGAAGGCGAACAGACCGGTCGAACCCCGGAAATCGCGCCGCCAATGTTCGTGGCCGGGGCATGTGGGCAGCGCGGGATGAAAGACGCGCGCGACGCCGGGATGCGTCTCCAGCCAGCGCGCAACCTCAAGCGCGCCGGCCTGGTGCTGCCGCAGCCGGACATCGAGCGTGCGCAGGCCACGACTGCCGAGCGCGGCATCGTCCGGCGCGACATGCTGGCCGAACTGGTGCGTCGTGCGCCGCAGCGCCTCGAAATGTTCGGGCACCGCCGTCACCGATCCCAGCATCGCATCCGAATGGCCGACGATATATTTGGTGCAGGCCAGGATCGTCAGATCGACGCCATGGCCGATCGCCGGAAAGAAAAGCGGCGTCGCCCAGGTATTGTCGATCAGGGTAACGATGCCACGCGCCTTCGCCGCCGCGCAGATCGCCGGCACGTCCTGCACCTCGAAGGTCAGGCTGCCGGGGCTTTCCATGAACACGGCGCGCGTATTTTCCTGGAACAGATCGGCGATCGCGGCGCCGGCCAGCGGATCATAAAAACGCGTCGCAATGCCCATCGGCGCCAGCACGTTGCGGCAGAAGGCGCGCGTCGGTTCATAGGTCGAATCGACCATCAGCAGTTCGTCGCCCGGCTTGAGCACGCTGAGCAGCGCCATCGCCACCGCCGCCACGCCCGACGGATAGAGCATCGTGCCGGCCGCGCCCGGCTCCAGCCCGGTCAGCGCATCGGCCAGCGACCATTGGGTCGGCGTGCCGCGCCGGCCGTAATAGAGGCGATCATTGGGGCTGGCATTCGCCGCGCGCAGATCGGCCACCGTATCGAACAGGATGGTCGATGCGCGCCACACCGGCGTGTTGACCACACCTTGCGTCCATTCCTTGCGTCGCCCCGCCGCGATCACCCGCGTCGCGGGGCGCACATCATTCTCGTCGTTCATGCCGGTCCTGTCGCTTTGGGCGTATCGGGGCGCATGCCCCATTCGCTCCACGATCCATCGTAGAGCGCCACATCGTCCTTGCCGATCAGATGCGCGGAGAAGAGCAGCGTCGCCGCCGTCACGCCCGATCCGCAGGTGGTGATCATCGGCCGGGCGAGATCGACGCCCGCCGCCGCGAATTCGGCGCGGATGCCGGCTTCGTCCTTGAAGGTGCCGTCGGCATTGAGCATCCGGTCCATCGGCAGGCTGCGCGATCCCGGAATATGCCCCGGCGCCAGCCCGCGCGGATCGCCTTCCTCGCCCGTGAAGCGTTTCGCGCCACGCGCATCCACCACCTGCTCGGCGCCGCTATCGACATTGGCGAGCATCTGCCCGAGATCGCGGACGCGGCCTTCATCCTTCCACGCGGTGAAATGGCGTTGGCGGGGCGTGCCCACACCGGCTTCCAGCGGCCGCCCCTCCGCCCGCCATTTCTGCAGGCCACCGTCGAGGATCGCGACCGCATTCTTGCCGAAGGTGCGGAACATCCACCAGGCGCGCGCCGAGGTGCGGTGCGCCGTCGCGTCATAGAGCACGACCCGGCATCCATCGCCCACGCCCATCGCCGCCGCGCGGCTGGCGAATTTTTCGGCCGGCGGTAACATGCCGGGCAGCGGCGAATTGGTGTCGACGAGCCCGGCGAGGCCCATGAACACCGCGCCCGGAATATGCCCCGCCTCATATTCGGCCGCCGGATCGCGGGTGGGATCGAGCGGAAAATAGCTCGCGTCGATCAGCTTCAGATCACTCGCGCCAAGCTCGCCGGCCAGCCATTCGGTGGAAACCAGTGGGTCCATCGCTCGCTCCTTTCGCGCCTCCCTAGCCCATCGCCCCGCGCGGCGCGAGGTTGCGAACCGGCGCGCCCCTCCCTAGTTGGGGGCGATGAACCCGATCCATCTTGGCCAGGCGAGCGTCCAGCCCAATTCTCCCGAAGAAGCGGTGCTCGATTATGTGCCCAATCCGCGCGTCGGCAGCCTCTATCTCGTGCGCTTCGCCGCGCCCGAGTTCACGTCGCTCTGCCCGGTCACCGGCCAGCCCGATTTCGCGCATCTGGTGATCGATTACGCGCCGGCCGAGACGATCGTCGAATCCAAGTCGCTCAAGCTGTTCCTGTCGAGCTTCCGCAACCATCGTGCCTTCCACGAGGATTGCACCGTCGGCATCGGCCAGCGGCTGTTTGACGAGATGAAGCCGCAATGGCTGCGGATCGGCGGATATTGGTATCCGCGCGGCGGCATGCCGATCGACGTGTTCTGGCAGTCCGGCCCGGCGCCCGCCGGCTTGTGGGTGCCCGATCAGGGCGTCGCATCCTATCGCGGCCGGGGATAGGCCCGGCAAAAGATCAGGCAAAAGGGCGGCAGGTTTCCCCGCCGCCCTTGAGCATTTCCCGGTTCCGGCCCGCGCTCAGCGCGCGCGGATGAACTGGCGCACGTCCGCGGAAAGCTTCCTCAGATCGTCCTCGCGCACATACATCATGTGCCCGGATTCATAATAATGGAACTGGATGCGGCCGTCCTTGGGCATGCCGGTGCGCGACAGCGAATATTCCGCCGCGAAGAAGGGCGTCGCGAAATCATAATAGCCCTGGCCGACGAAGATCCTGAGGCCGCTATTCTCGCGCAGGCCCTTACCGATATAAGGCGCGACGTTCATATAGACCTCCTGATCGCGGCCGGCGCTTTCCAGCTTCCAGTCCCAGCCGCGCACGCCACCGATCGAGATATAATCGTGTGACGTCTTGAAGCCGAGCGTTTCGCGCGCATAGCTGTTCATCGCCGCCGCATAGGCGCCGTCGATGCCATAGAAGCTCGGATCATTGTCCGGCTCCTCGCCCGCCGAGTCATAATCGACGCCGGTGTAGCGGCTGTCGAGCCGGCCCACCGTCAACCCGCGATCGCGCAGCAATTCCTTGTAGAAGCGGCCCGGCAGGACGCGCAGATCGGCGCGATCGAGGAAGGTTTCGGAAAGGCCCGTGAAGCGCGAAAGCTCCGCGCGGACGCTCGCCCGTTCCTCGGCACCCAGCGCGTTGCCCTTGAGCAGCGCGGTGGCATAGGGGCCGGCGGCGAAGGTGCGCGCCTGTGCCACGAACTCCTCCACCGTCGCGGTGCGGTTGGCGACCTTGTTGTGATACCAGGCGGTCGCCGCCATCGACGGCACGTTGAGGATATGGGTCATCTCGTTGCCGGGCGTGTCGGCGCCGGCCGCGAAGTCGAGGATCGTCGAGATCAGGATGACGCCGTTGACCGAAACGTCGTTATAGGTGCCTTCCAGTTCGTTGAGCAAAGCCGCCGAACGGGTGGTGCCATAGCTTTCGCCGCCGATGAACTTGGGCGCGTTCCAGCGGCCATGTTCGGCCAGCCACAGGCGGATGAATTCCGCAATCGACTTGGCATCCTTGGTGACGCCCCAATAATCCTTGGGGTCCTTCTTGCCGAGCGCGCGCGAAAAGCCGGTGCCGACCGGATCGATGAAGACGAGGTCGCCGACGTCGAGCAGGCTCTCGGGATTGTCGACGATCGGGTAAGGCGGTGCGCCATCGTCGCGCGCGTCCGACGGGATGGCGACGCGCTTGGGGCCAAAGGCGCCCATGTGCAGCCACAGCGACCCCGAACCCGGGCCGCCATTGTAAAGGAAGATCACCGGACGATTGGGATCGACCTTGCCTTCCTTGATGTAGGAGGTGGAGTAGATCGAGGCGAGCGGCTTGCCGTCCTTGTCCTTCAGATAGGTTTCGCCGGCGATCGCCTTGTAGCTGATCGTCTGCCCGCCGAAGCGGCCGCTATGCTTGCTGACCGACACGGTCGGAGCGGGAATGTCCGCCGCGGCCTCAGGCTTTTCGACCTTCTTGTCCGCCTTGTCGGCGTCCTGGGCATAAGCAATCTGGGGCAGCGCGGCGATGGCGCAGGCAAGCAGCAGCGACCGGAATTTCATGATGTCTGGGCAGTCCTCTTATGGACCGCACGTGCCCCGATCCCCCCAGACCCCGGCGCATACGGTGGATTGAACCGCTATCGCTAGACCGGAGTGCCGGTGTTTTGCAACAGCGTTACAGTAGTTTGATCTCACGCAATCGTTGCGTCAGATAGTCGTTCGCGGTGATCGGCTGGGGGTAATGATCCGGCCGCTCCGCCGACATGCAGCCCGGCAGCGTTTCGATCAGGAAATCGGGGCGGAAATGCAGGAAGAAGGGCATCGAATAGCGTGAGAAGCCGCGCCGTTCGGTCGCCGGGTTGCGCACGCGATGCGTGGTCGATCGCAGCACATTATTGGTCAGGCGCTGCAGCATATCGCCGACATTGACCACCAGTTCGCCCGGCTTCGGCTTCACCGCCAGCCATTGCCCGTCGCGGGTGAGCAGTTCCAGCCCCGCCTCCTCGGCGCCCAGCAGCAGCGTGATCGTGTTGATATCTTCATGCGCCCCGGCGCGGATGCCGGGCGCGTCGGGCGAAACCGGCGGATAATGCAGCAGCCTTAGCACCGAATTGCCGTCGCGCACGCTGTCCGCCATCCAGCCGGCATCAATGCCGAGATAATGGGCTATCGCCGCCAGCAGCCTGCCGCCGGTCGCATCGAAGGCATCGAACAGGGCGATCTGGCTCGCGTGGAAATCCATGACCTCGGCTGGCCACGGATTGGCCGGCATATAGGGTGCGAAGGCATGCCCGGCCGGCAGCGCACGCCCGACATGCCAGAATTCCTTGAGGTCCGACTGGGTGGCATCCTTGGCCGTTTCCAGCCCGAACGGCGTATAACCGCGCGCGCCGCCGGTGCCGGGCAAATGATATTGGCGCTTCACCGCATCGGGCAGGGCGAAGAAGGCGCGGGCGGCCGCGTCGGCCCGCGCGATGACATCCGCATCGATGCCATGATCGGCGACGATCGCGAAGCCATGCCTTTCGAAGGATTGGCCAAGGCGCGTGGCGAAATCCTGTGGGTCATGCGCGGCGGTGGCCAGCGAGACCGAAGCGACATGATCCCGGTCGGCGGAGATGGTGGTCATGCCCGCCTTATAGGGGCCACTTCAGCGCTTGCGAAAGATGATCTCCCGGCCGAACCGCTCGAAATGCAAACCGTCCTCGGCGATGCCGAGCCGGGTGTCGTCAAAGGCGACGCGACCAAGATCATTGGGGGTGAACCGCACCTCGATCCGCCGGCCGCCGGCTTTGAGATCGATGGGGAATTCCTTGCTGGCCAGATCGTAGACCGGCAGGATCACATGGATGCCGCGCGGCGGATGCGCGGGATCATAGGCGATCTCGGTATCGCCCCCCTGACCCACCTGCCGTTCGATCGGCGCCATGCCATCGCCAACCAGCACGAAGGAGAAATATTGCGGCTCCATGCCCTGCGGCACGATCAGCCTGGCCGCGACAAGGCCGGCAGGTTCGGGGCCGAGATCGGTGAAGCTATAAGCCGGCGCGCGGACGGGATCGCTGTCCAGCGCCACCGCGCCATCCACCACCGTCCAGCGGCCCGCCGCCACCTCGTCCAGGGCGCCATAAGCCAGGCCATATTCGAAACGGCCGTCGGGGTGCAGCAACAGTTCCGCCGCCAGCTCCGCCTGCGAACCATTATAATAGCCGGCCAATGCACCCGCGTCGGGCACCGGCACCGCCGCCTGCAGCAACACGCATAATGCGAGCAACCCCATCGCCCCTCCTCCCGGCGGGCGCGCCGCCGGCCCTCAGCCCTTGAACAATCCGCCCAATATGCCGCGCACCAACTGCCCGGCGATGCCGCCACCGGACGACTTGCGCCCGCTGCCGCCAAAAATCTGGCGGCCCAGCTCGTTCGCCATCTGGCGACCGATCGAGGAGGAGGCGGATCGCGTGGCCGAGGTGACGGCCTTGTCCCAGGCGCTCGGCTTGGCATCCTCACGCGCCTGTCGCGCCGCCTCGCGCGCGGCTTCACGTTCCGCAGCCAACCGCGCGCGTTCGGCTTCCTTGGCTGTCCTTGCGGCCTCGCGCTCGGCCGCGACGCGGGCCTTTTCGTCCTCCTTGGCCTGGGCCGCGTCGAGCTTCGCCTGCGCGTCCGCCGCCTTCGCTTCGGCCGCTGCAGCCGCCGCCTCGCCGGCCTTCGCCGCCAGGATCTCCTCGGCCGATTCACGATCGACCGCCGTGTCATATTTGCCGTCGAGCGGCGACGTGGAGCGGATGATCGCCCGCTCCTTCGCGCTGAGCGGCCCAACCCGCGCCGAAGGCGGCTTGATCAGCGTCCGCTGCACGGGCGACGGTGCGCCATCGGCCTGCAGCAAGGACACCAGCGCCTCGCCGACCTTCAGTTCGGTGATCACCGTCGCGACATCCACATCGGGGTTGGCGCGGAAGGTTTCCGCCGCCGATTTTACCGCCTTCTGATCGCGCGGGGTGAAGGCGCGCAGCGCGTGCTGCACCCGGTTGCCGAGCTGGCCGGCCACCTTCTCGGGAATGTCGATCGGGTTTTGCGTGATGAAATAGACGCCGACCCCCTTGGACCGGATCAGCCGCACGACCTGCTCGATCTTGTCGAGCAGTGCATCGGGCGCCTCATCGAACAGCAGATGGGCCTCGTCGAAGAAGAAGACCAGCTTCGGCTTGTCCGGGTCGCCCACCTCGGGCAGCGTCTCGAACAGTTCGGACAACAGCCAGAGCAGGAAGGTGGCATAGAGCTTGGGGCTGGCCATCAGCTTGTCCGCCGCCAGCACGTTGATCGTGCCGCGCCCCTGATCGTCAAGGCTGATGAAATCGGCGATCTCCAGCGCGGGTTCGCCGAAGAAGCGATCACCGCCCTGGCTTTCCAGCTGCAGCAACTGCCGCTGGATCGAACCCACGCTCTGCTTGGTGACATTGCCGTAGCGCGTGGTCAGTTCGGCGGCATTCTCCGCCAGATAGACCAGCATCGCCTGCAGATCGCCCAGATCGAGCAGCAGCCACCCTTGTTCGTCGGCGATGCGGAAGGCGATCGAAAGCACGCCTTCCTGCACGTCGTTCAGCCCCATCAGCCGGGCGAGCAGCAGCGGCCCCATTTCGGAAATGGTGGTGCGGATGGGGTGGCCCTGTTCACCGAACAGATCCCAGAACAGCACGGGATTGTCGGCATAGGCCCAGTCGGAATAGCCGATTTCCGCCGCGCGCGCGGCCCACACATCATGCAGCTTGTCGGTCGGCGATCCGGCCAGGGCCATGCCGGAAAGATCGCCCTTCACATCGGCGACGAACACCGGAACGCCGGCCCTGGAAAATCCTTCGGCAATCCCCTGCAGCGTCACCGTCTTGCCGGTGCCGGTGGCCCCGGCGACGAGCCCGTGGCGATTGGCGCGGCGGAGATTCAGTTCCTGCGGCCCCGCTTCCGGGCTCGCGCCGATAAAGATCCCCGTCGCATCGGCCATCGCTTCAAACTCCATCGTCACGCCGAAGCAAGTTCAGCATGACGATGGGATTTAGGCAATCGCAGCGATCATTTCGGGCTGTTGATCTTCACCCCGATATAGCGCGGCGTGCCGTTGCCGCGCTGGATGAACAGCAGCGCCGTGGCGCGGCCGGACTTGCGCGTGGCCTCCACCGCCGCCGCCGCATCGGCGGGCGCCGCCACCGGCTGCTGGTTGATCGACAGGATGATGTCGCCACGCTGGATGCCTTCCTGCGCGGCATCACTGTTCGGGTCGACCTGGCTCACCACCACGCCGCGCGTGGTCGCCGGCACGCCAAGCTGGCGCGCGACATCGGGGGTCAACGCCTGCAACGCGAGGCCGATCGACTCACGGGTCGATTGCGCGCTCGGCGCCGGCGTCGCCGAATCCTCGTCGCCGCCATCATTGGCAGCCAGCTGGTCTTCCGCCGGGCGCTCACCCACAACCGCCGTCACCGTGATCCGCTTGCCCTGCCGGATCAGCTCGATCGGCATGCGCGTGCCGACCGGCGTGTTGGCGACGATATAGCTCAGCGTCTCATCGGGCGTGACTTCGCGGTTGTTGACCTTCACGATCACGTCGCCCTGGCGGATGCCGGCACGCGCCGCCGCCTCGCCCGGTTCGACCCGGCTGACGATTTCGCCGCGATCCTTGGGCAGGCCGAGGCCGGCGGCGATATCCTCGCTCATCGGCTGGATGCCGACGCCCAGATAGCCGCGCTTGACCTTGCCGCCATTCTTGAGCTGCTCGATCACCGGTCGCGCCTGCTCCGCCGGAATGGCGAAGCCGATGCCGACATTGCCGCCGGTGGGCGAAAAGATCGCGGTGTTGATGCCGATCACATTGCCGCCGAGATCGAACATCGGGCCACCCGAATTGCCCTGATTGATCGACGCGTCGGTCTGGATGTAGCGATCATAGGCGCCGCCGCTGATCGAACGGTGCAGCGCGGATACGATGCCCGCCGTCACGGTGCCACCCAGGCCGAAGGGGTTGCCGATCGCGACCACCCAGTCACCCACGCGGGTCCGCGTCGAATCGCCGAACTGCACGAAGGGGAAGGGATTCTTGCTCTCGATCTTCAGCAGCGCGAGATCCGAATAGGGATCCCGGCCGACGACGCGCGCCTTATATTCGGTGCGATCGGGCAGCGTGACGGTGATCGAATCGACGACCGAGCTCACCACGCCGCGCCCCTGCGCGCCGCCCGAAATCACATGGTTGTTGGTGACGACATAGCCGTCCGCCGAAATGATGAAGCCCGAACCCAACGACGTGGCTTCGCGCGTGACCGGCTGGCCATCGCCGCCGCCGCCGCCCTGGCCGAAGCGGCCGAACAGATCGCCGAACGGCGTGCCGGCAAAGGGGTTCTGATTCTGCAGCTGCACGCGCTGGGTGGTGGAAATGTTCACCACCGCCGGCTGCAGCTTGGCCGCAAGATCGGCGAAGCTCAGCGGCGCGCCCGGGCGAGGCGCGGTCGCCTGGATCTGGCCCGGCGCGTTCTGGGCAACCTGCGCGCCCACGGGCTGCTGCAGCACCATCGTCGCGGAAGCCCCGCCGGCGAGCAGGGCGGCAGTGATGGCATAAGCGTATCGCACGATGGCAGACCTCCTCAGATATTCCACCCGCACGCCGATCTGGTCATTCCGGCGTCGTGCGGGCCCGCATTAGGTGCGAAGCGCTGGCTGAACGTCAATTGAATAGACGCCCGCCGCGCCTCACTTTCTTCCGCGGAATTCACGCAGATATTCGTTGTCCGGCGACAGGATCACCGAAGATCCGCCCGCCGCTTCGTTCCCGTCGGTGCCGAAGGTGACGCGGTAGGACTGCATCGCGCGGTAGAAATTGTAGAAGTCGGGATCCTTGCCGAAGCTTTCCGCATAGACGCGGGCGGCATTGGCATCGGCTTCGCTGGTGATGAGCTGCGCCTGCTTGCGGCCCTCGGCCTCGATCGACCGGGCCTCCTGCTGGCGCGCGGTGCGCATCCGCTGGAAGGCGCTTTCGAGCGGGGTGCCGCTCGGCAGGTCGGCGCGCTTGATCCGCACGTCGACGATCTCCGCGCCATATTGACGGGCGACACGGGCCAGCGCGTTCTGGATATTGTCCATCACCTGCCCGCGCTCGGGGCTGAGCAGCGCGGCGAAGGGCCGCTTGCCGAGCTCGTTGCGCAGTGCCGAGCCGAGGATCGGGCGAAGCGCCTCGCCGACGCGCTTCTCGCTGCCCGCCGACACATACATGCGGCGCGGATCGACGATGCGGTACCGCGCGAAGGCATCGACCTCGAGCCGGAGCTGATCGGTCGACAGCACCGCCTGGCGCTGCATGTCGAAATCGAGCACGCGCTTGTCGACCCAGATGATCTGTTCGACGAAGGGGATGCGGAACAACAGGCCCGCACCCGTGCGGCCGAATTCCTCATTGGCATGGTAGCGGTTGGCCACCTTCACCGGCTGGCCGAAGCGGACGATCAGCGCCTGCTTGGTTTCAGGCACCACCTTCACGCACATGATCAGCGCGACGAGGACGACGAGCGCCAGCACCGCCAGCGCATAAGGCGCGCGGCCGAGACGTTCGACCGGGCTCATCGTGCGGCCCCCTGCGCGGGCGCGGGCGTCGCGGCGGGCTCCGGCCGGCGCACTTGCGAGAGCGGCAGATAAGGCTGCACGCCGTTCGCCTCGATCACCGTCTTGTCCGTCTTGGCCAGAACCTTCTCCATCGTCTCATAATACATGCGCCGGCGGGTCACTTCGGGCGCCAGCCGATATTCGGCATAAACCTTGTCGAAGGCCTGCGCCTCGCCCGAGGCCTGCGCGGTCTTCTGCATCGCATAAGCACGCGCCTGGTTGAGGAAGGACTGGGCGAGCTGCTGCGCCGCGGTCACTTCCTTGAAGGCGTCGTTCACGGCGGCCGGCGGGTCGGCCTGCTTGATCGCCACGCCCTGCACGGCAACGCCGGCACGATAGCTGTCGAGCAGTTCCTGCATCCGCGCGGCAACGCGCGATTCGATCTGGCTGCGCTGCGGGCCGATCGCATCGTTCAGCGTCACGCGGGCCAGTTCCTCGCGCATCGCGCTCTCGGCCACTTCCTTGATCGTGTCCTCGGGATCGGCCAGTTCGAACAGATAAAGTTCGGGATCGCGGATGTTCCAGCGCGCCGAATAAGCGAGGTCGACGATGTTCTGGTCGCCGGTCAGCACCAGATTTTCCACCGATTCGCTGGTCGAACCGATGTCGACCGTGCGAATTTCGTCGACATCCACCTTCTGCACGATCTCGATCGGCGCCGGCAGCGAGAAGTTGAGGCCGGTGCCCATCGTCCGCGCGTAAGAGCCGAACAGCGTGACGACGCCGCGCTGCTGCGGGCCGATCGTGTGGATGCTGGTGAAGGCCAGCCACATGGCGATGAAGGCGATGATGCCCCAGAACCACAGCGGCTTGCCGCCAAATTCGGGAACGCCGCCCATGCCGCCGCCCGGGCCGCCCATCTTTTCGCGGCTACGGCGCAGCAATTCGTCGAGCGCGCTGGGCCCCTGCCCCTTGCCGCCGCCGGGCCGCCGGCCGGGCGGCTGGTTCCACGGATTGCGCGGGCCGAGGCCGCCGCCATCTCCGCCGCCGCCGCCGCTACCACCACTGCCGCCTGATCCGCCGCCCCACGGGCCACCCCCGCCGCTTTCGTTCAGGTTGGCGATCGACGAAGCGGACGGGCCGGAATTCTGTTGCATGGGCGTCATTATAGGTAGCGATTCGCGGAAAAACAGTGCCCTCCGCGGATTGTAACCCAACGTCTTGATTCATGCGGCCGCTTTGCCCTTCAACCGCACGCGATGAAGGCTTATGGCGCTGGGCCATGAACAGCCCCGATCCCTTCGCCGCCGCCCTCGACACCATCGCCGATCCGGCCACCGGCCAGGGCCTGATCGCCAGCGGCCGCGCCGCGCCGCCGCGCGTCAACATGGCCGATCGCACGGCAAGCGTGATCCTCGACGTCACCGGCCTGTCGGCGGATGATCGCGCCGCGATCGAGCGCGCAATTCGTGGCAAGCTGATCGGGCTCGATGGGCTGCGCGACGTGCGCATCGCGATGACGGCGGAAAAGACCGCACGCAAGCTGATCGTGGTCGGATCGGGCAAGGGCGGCGTCGGCAAGTCGACGGTTTCGGCCAATATCGCGATCGCGCTCAAGCGGCTCGGCATGAAGGTCGGGCTGGTCGATGCCGATATCTATGGCCCGTCGCAGGCACGGCTGATGGCGAGCGAGGGCCAGCGCCCCGAAGCCGAAGGCCAGCGCCTCCTGCCCATCGCCACCCGTTTCGGCGTGCCGATGCTGTCGATGGCGCATCTGGTGAAGCCCGGCCAGGCGATCGCGTGGCGCGGGCCGATGGCGGGCAACGCGCTCGGCCAGCTCATCGATGCCGATTGGGGCGATGTCGAAATCCTGATCGTCGATCTGCCGCCCGGCACCGGCGACGTCCAGCTGTCGCTGATCCAGAAGCACAAGCCGGCGGGCGCGATCATCGTCTCCACCCCGCAGGATCTGGCGCTGATCGACGCCACCCGCGCGATCGATCTGTTCCAACAGGCGACCGTGCCGATCGTCGGCGTGGTCGAGAATATGGCCGGCTATGCCTGCCCGCATTGCGGCGAGGTGAGCGATCCTTTCGGCGCTGGCGGGGCAGAAGCCGCCGCCGCCGAACTGGAGGTTCCGTTCATCGGCCGGGTGCCGCTGGAAATCGCGATCCGCAAGGCATCGGACGCCGGCCAGCCGCCAGCGGCCTCGGGCGAGGCGGTGGCCCAGCCCTTCCTCGACATTGCCGGCGCGCTGATGGGCTGGTTGAACGCAAAGGCGTCTCCTAAGTTCTGATCCTTGCTACCAGCGGGGATGAAGGAGACACGCCGATGCCACTTACATCCGACGAAGATATCGCCCGGCTTCTGTCCGAAACGCGCACCATCGCGCTGGTCGGCGCGTCCGACCGGCCGGATCGGCCCAGCTACGGGGTGATGCGCTTCCTGCAGGCGCACGGCTATCGGGTGATCCCGGTCAACCCGCAGATCACCGGCGAACATGTCCATGGCGAATTCGTCTGGCGCGAACTGGCGCAACTCGGTGATCCGATCGACATGGTCGATATCTTCCGCCGCCCCGAAGCGGCGGGCGAGGCCGTGGATCAGGCAATCGCGATTGGGGCCAAGGCGGTGTGGATGCAATTGGGCGTCATCAACCACGCCGCCGCCGCGCGCGCCGAAGCCGCCGGACTGAAAGTCGTGATGGATCGGTGCCCCGCGATCGACATACCGCGCCTCGGCCTGCCGCCGGTTGCCCCGGCCTGAAACCGGCGCGTCACTCGACGATGATTTCGCCCGCCATGCCCAGCGTCGAATGCATGAAATGGGTGCATTTGGCCTTGTAGCGGCCGGCGACCGGGATCAGCGACACATCGGCGCTGGCGCCCTTGGCCAGTTCCACCTTGCCGCCATCGGGGCCGACCCCGCTCGGATAGCTGGCCCGGGCGAAGAAATCCTGCGCCGCGAAATTGTGCCCGCCCGACCCTGCGTTGACGAAGTGGAGCCGATAAGGCTGGCCGGCGCGCAAGTGCATGGTAACGGGCGTGAAAGCGAAGTTGCTCAGCGTGATATCGATCCGCTCCGCCGCCGCCCAGTCGGTCGCGGCACGGGCGGGAAGGTCCGCCGTCGCCAGCAGCAACAGCAGGGCCGATAAAGCACGGGCGGTGGCCGGGCCGGGTATGCGCATCATCGCCTCCATCCCCATCGCCGCCCATTTTACCACCGCGTGGCGCCGACGCCAAAGCGCCTGCGCCACGCCAGCGCCACAGGAAAGCTCAGGCGGTGATCGCCCGCATCAATTCGATCCGCACGCCATCCCGGTCGGCGCCGTGGTGCAGTTCGATTCCGGGCGTCACGATGCGCGCCGCCGCCACCCAGCTGCCGCCGGCCGCCTCCAGCCGCGCGGCTTCGGCGTCCACGTCGTCCACCCAGAAGGCGATATGGGTCAGCCCATATTGGTTGAGCGGCCGGCGTTCGCGCGGGCCGAAGGATTGCGGTTCGATCGTTTCCAGAAGCTCGATGGTGTTGCCGGCCGCGTCGCGCATCATCTGCGCGCGCAGCTTGATGCCCGGAATCTCGTTCACCGTCGCCAGCCAGTCGAACCCGCCGTCGAGCACATAATTCTCGGCCGGGGCAAAGCCCATCGCTTCATAATAAGGCATCGCCTTGTCGACATTCTCGACGCAGATGCCCGAATGCGAAAAGCCGGCCGGCTGCCCGTCCATCTGCATCAGTTCGATCCGCACGCCATCGGGATCGGTGCAATAGAGCATCGTCGTGCCACCCGCGTCGAAGCGCGCGCGCGTCTCCTCGAACACATGGCCGCCCGCCGCCTTCAGCCGCGCCGCCGCCGCATCCATGTCGTCGACGCGGAAGGACAGGTGCACCAGCCCATACTGGATCGTCGACCGGCGCTCGCGCGGGCCGAAGGCCGGCGGGGCGAGGAAGTGGAGCAGTTCGATCACCGGGCCATCGGGATGGCGCAGCATCACCGCATGGAGCCGCACGCCCGGCATCTCCATCGTCTGTTCCATCGCCGGGCCTTCGACCACGCCATGATCGGCATAGGGTTCGAAGCCCAGTGCCTCGCGATAGAAGCGGGTCGACGCTTCCAGATCGCTGACGCAGATGCCGCGGTGGGATAGGGTGATGCTCATGCCGTCCTCTCGCTCAGAATATTGAATCCATCCTGGGACGAGCATCGGCCAGCCGTCCTCCTCCAAATGGAGCGGATCGGCCGCACTTGCCGCGCCAAGCCGTCACGCGGCCGATGATCCGCGTCGCCATCGGCGGAAAACGGCCCGATCCGCGCCATCGGGCCGGTCGCCGGGATCAGCCCTCGTCGCCCATCCTGAGCGCCGCGATGAAGGCTTCCTGCGGGATGCTGACGGAACCATATTCGCGCATCCGCTTCTTGCCTTCCTTCTGCTTTTCCAGAAGTTTCCGCTTGCGCGTCGCGTCGCCGCCATAGCATTTGGCAGTCACGTCCTTGCGCAGCGCGGCAATCGTTTCGCGCGCGATCACCTTGCCGCCGATCGCCGCCTGGATCGGGATCTTGAACATGTGGCGCGGGATCAGGTCCTTCAGCCGCTCGCACATGCCGCGCCCGCGCGTTTCGGCGGTGCCGCGGTGGACGATCATGCTCAATGCGTCGACCGGCTCGTTGTTGACGAGGATCGACATCTTGACGAGGTCGCCCTCGCGATAGCCGATCTGGTGATAATCGAAGCTGGCATAGCCGCGCGTGATCGATTTCAGGCGATCGTAGAAATCGAACACCACTTCGTTGAGCGGCAGTTCGTAAGTTACCTGCGCGCGACCACCCACATAAGTGAGGTTCTTCTGGATGCCGCGACGGTCCTGGCAGAGCTTGAGGATCGAGCCCAGATATTCGTCGGGCACATAGATCGTCGCTTCGATCCACGGCTCCTCGATGCTGTCGATCTTGTTGGGATCGGGCATGTCGGCCGGGTTGTGCAGTTCGATCGTCTTGGCTTCCGCCTCGCCCGCCGAACGGATGAGGAGCAGGCGATAGACCACCGATGGCGCCGTGGTGATCAGATCGAGATCATATTCGCGGGTCAGCCGTTCCTGGATGATTTCCAGGTGGAGCAGGCCGAGGAAGCCACAGCGGAAGCCGAAGCCAAGCGCGGCCGAGGTTTCCATCTCGAAGCTGAATGAGGCGTCGTTGAGCCGCAGCTTGGAGATCGATTCGCGGAGCTTCTCGAAGTCGTTGGCGTCGACCGGGAACAGGCCGCAGAACACGACCGACTGCACTTCCTTGAACCCCGCCAGCGGTTCGGCCGCAGGCTTCTTCGCGTCAGTGATGGTGTCGCCGACCGCCGTCTGGCTGACTTCCTTGATCTGCGCGGTGATGAAGCCGACTTCGCCCGGCCCCAGTTCGCCCAGCTGCTCGATCTTGGGGCGGAAGCAGCCGACGCGATCGACGAGGTGCGTCGTGCCGGCGTTCATGAACTTGATCTGCTGGCCCTTCTTGATCACGCCGTCGATGACGCGGATCAGGATGACGACGCCGAGATAGGGATCGTACCAGCTGTCGACCAGCATCGCCTTCAGCGGCGCGGTCGCATCGCCCTTGGGCGGCGGAATCTTGGTGACAATCGCCTCGAGAATATCGTCGATGCCGATGCCCGACTTGGCCGACGCCAGCACCGCTTCCGACGCGTCGAGGCCGATCACTTCCTCGATCTCGGCGCGCACCTGTTCGGGCTCCGCCGCCGGCAGGTCGATCTTGTTGATCACCGGCACGATTTCATGGTCATGCTCGATCGACTGATAGACGTTGGCGAGCGTCTGGGCCTCCACGCCCTGCGCGGCATCCACCACCAGCAACGCGCCTTCGCACGCGGCCAGGCTGCGGCTCACCTCATAAGCGAAGTCGACGTGGCCCGGCGTGTCCATCAGGTTGAGGACATAGGTCTCGCCATTCTTGGCCTTGTAGTCGAGGCGCACGGTCTGCGCCTTGATGGTGATCCCGCGCTCCTTCTCGATATCCATATTGTCGAGCACCTGGGCGGACATCTCGCGATCCGACAGGCCACCGGTGCGCTGGATCAGGCGGTCGGCGAGCGTCGACTTGCCATGGTCGATATGCGCGATGATCGAGAAATTGCGGATGCGGTCGAGCGGGGTCACGGAAGGGCCGATCTTGAAAGGATGGAGGGATTTGCCGCCGCCGATAGCATCAAGCGCGGAACTTGCCAAAGAGATGTGCTCGCACCACCCCGGCCGCCCTGTGATCGGCATCACAGGGCAAGGCGACACCCTATATTAACGGCCTGGTCTTTCAGGGGAAATTCCGTTCCAAAGGGAGACTGTACGTCGTGAAGAAGATCGTGATGCTCGCAACGGCGCTCGCCGTCGCCGGCACAATCGCACCGGCCGCCCACGCCCAATCCTCGGCCCGCAAGCAGCAGGCCGCCAAGCAGGCCGAAATCCCCGTCTGCACGCGCAAGCTGGGCACCATCGCCATCGTCGAGCCCGAAAATCAGTGGTGGCGGGAACTCAGCCTCGGCAGCCCCGAAGCGATCATCAAGATCTTCGTCCAGAAGTCCGGCTGCTTCACGCTCGTCAATCGCGGGCGTTCGCTCGCCAACCGCAACATGGAACGCGCGCTGGCCGACGCCGGCGAGCTTCAGGCGCGTTCGAACATCGGCAAGGGGCAGGTGAAGGCGGCGGACTATTTCCTCCAGCCCGATATCGTGAGTTCGAACAGCAATGCCGGCGGCAATTCCTTCGGCGGGCTTGTCGGCGGCCTGCTCGGCAGCCGCACCGTCGGCGCGATCGCCGGCGGCCTGTCGATCAAGAAGAAGGAAGCCAATGTCACGCTGTCGGTGGTCAATGCCCGCACCACCGAGGAAGAGGCGCTGGTCGAAGGCTATGCCCGCAAGCAGGATCTGGGCTTTGGCGGTGGCGCCGGGCTGTTCAGCGGCGGCGCGTTCGGCGCGGGCGCGGGCGGCTATGAAAATACCGAGATCGGCCAGGTGATCGTGCTCGCCTATCTCGATGCCTATACCAAGTTGGTCGGCCAGCTGGGCGGCCTCCCCGCCAACGCCTCGGCGGCGGCGCCCAAGGCGGCCCACTAACCCCAGGCCGGGAGGTCGCGCTCAGGCGCGGCCTCCCACCGCATCCAGCTTCAGCCGAACAGGCCGGCCAGCCAATAGAACAGCGCGCCGATGATCGCGGCTGCCGGCAGCGTCACCACCCAGGCGACGACGATGCGGCTGGCGATGTTCCAGCGCACCGCCGAAAGCCGCCGCGCGGAGCCGACACCGACGATCGCGCCGGTGATGGTGTGGGTGGTCGACACCGGCACGCCCAGCCAGGTCGCACCGAACAGGGTCAGCGCGCCGCCGGTTTCGGCGCAGAAGCCCTGTGCCGGCGTCAGCCGCGTGATCTTCGATCCCATGGTGTGGACGATCTTCCAGCCGCCGAACAATGTGCCCAGGCCCATCGCCGCCTGGCAGGAAATCACTACCCAGAAAGGCACGTGGAACCCGCCGGACATCATGCCCTGCGAATAAAGCAGCACGGCGATGATCCCCATCGTCTTCTGTGCATCATTGCCGCCATGGCCCAGCGAATAGAGCGAGGCGGAGACGAACTGCATCTTGCGGAACCAGCGATCGGCCAGATTGGGCGTCGCCTTCACGAACGCCCAGGAGGTGATCAGCACCAGCACGAGCGCCAGGATCAGGCCAACGGCCGGCGACAGCACGATCGCTGCGGCGGTCTTGAACACGCCGCTCCACACCACCGCGTGGATGCCCGCCTTGGCGGTGCCGGCACCCAGCAGCCCGCCGATCAGCGCGTGGCTCGACGACGAAGGAATGCCGAGCCCCCAGGTGATCAGGTTCCAGCTGATCGCGCCCATCAGCGCGCCGAAGATGACATGCGCGTCGATCACCTCGGCGCTGATGATGCCGCGCCCCACCGTGTCGGCCACGTGCAGGCCGAAGAACAGGAAGGCGATGAAGTTGAAGAACGCCGCCCACATCACCGCATATTGCGGGCGGAGCACACGGGTGGAAACGATCGTCGCGATCGAATTGGCGGCATCGTGCAGGCCGTTCAGGAAATCGAACAGCAGCGCGATGCCGATCAGCGCAACCAGCAGCGGCAGCGAAAGGGCGGCAGCATCCATCGTCGGCAGGTCCCGGTCAGGCGTGGTCGATCACGAGACCCTGGATCTCGTTGGCGACATCCTCGAAGCGATCGACGATCTTTTCCAGATGGCTGTAAATCTCGCGCCCGACGATGAATTCCAGCGGCTTGCTGTCGATATGGGCGCGGTAGAGCGCCTTCAGGCCGGCATCGTGAATCTCGTCGGCATGGCCTTCGATCCGCACCAGCCGCTCGGTCAGTTCATGCAGCCGGCCGCCATTGGTGCCGATCGATCGCAGCAGCGGCATCGCCTCCTGGATGATCCGCGCGGCCTCGACGATGATCCCCGCCATGTCGCGCATCTGCGGTTCGAACGTCGTGACCTCATAGAGCTCGATCGCCTTGGCGGTGCCGTTCATCTGGTCGATCGCATCGTCCATCACGCCGATCAGGCTGGTGATCGCGCTGCGATCGAACGGTGTGATGAAGATGCGCCGCACGTCCTGCAGCACCTCGCGGATGATCTCGTCCGCTTCATGCTCGCGATCGTGGATCTCACGGATATTGGCCGCCATGTCGTCGCCGCCCTCCAGCAGTCGGGCAAGCGCATCGGCGCCCGTTACCAGAGTGGCGGCATGGTCTTCGAATTGTTCGAAGAAGCGCCCCTGCTTCGGCATCAAGGCCTGGAACCAGCGCAGCATCGGTATGGTAGCTCCCCAGTTGCGGACGCGCGCCACTGCGCGTTCCAGCGGGCCGGCCGGCACAATCGGTGCGCGGAACCCGGCGATCATTTCCTTCAATTGCGGTTCGTCAACCAGTTCGGCCGCTTCGCCGAGCGAAAACCAGCGCGTTTCGCGCTCCTCCTGCTCGGGCCACTCCTCCGCCTGGGCAAGGAAGGCGAGCGGAAATACCGCCACGCGCGCGGTGCGCGCCTCGCCGCTCTTCTTGCGCTTGCGATAACGGTAGGAACCGAGCGCGGACGGACAGGGAATGCCGGTGATGCCGGCTTCCTCGAACGCCTCGTGCGCGGCGGCGCGATGCGGGTCGAGCCCGCGAATGGGATTGCCCTTCGGAATCACCCAGCGCCCGGTATCGCGCGACGTGATCAGCATCACCCGCGCAGATCCGTCCGCCTCGATACGATAAGGCAAGGCTGCGATCTGGCGAATGGCGTCTGGCTCCTTCGGCGTTGGTGTCCTGATGTTCGGCGGGCGTCATTGAAGTGTAACATTGCGAATTGCAATCGCAGAGCCGCCCTTGTGCCCGCCCGCATGCACGTTACCATCCCCCCAAAATATTGGAGAGGCGAGCGGATATGCGGCAGATCGCGATCATCGGTTCGGGCCCGGCAGGCTATTATACGGCGGAAGCCTGCCAGAAGCAGTTCGGCGACGATGTCGCGATCGACATGATCGACAGGCTGCCAGTCCCCTACGGACTGATTCGATTCGGCGTCGCACCCGATCATCAATCGATCAAGGCGGTGGCGCGACGCTACGAACAGGTGGCGCTCTCGCCCAATGTCCGCTTCGTCGGCAATGTCTCGGTCGGCGATCAGGTCACGGTCGCCGAACTGCTCAGCCTTTACGACGCCGTGATCCTCGCCACCGGCGCGCCGGTCGATCGCGCGCTGGGTATTCCGGGGGACGATCTGCCCGGTGTCGTCGGCTCGGCCGCCTTCGTCGGCTGGTATAATGGCCATCCCGATTTCGCGAAGCTCGATCCGCCGCTCGATACGCAGGCGGCCGTGGTGATCGGCAACGGCAATGTCGCGCTCGATGTGACGCGGATCCTCGCCAAAACGCCTGCCGAGTTCGTCGGCTCGGATATCGTCGCCCACGCATTCGAAGCTCTGGGCAATTCCGCGATCCGCAAGGTCACCATGGTCGGCCGGCGCGGGCCCCACCAGATCCAGATGACCCCCAAGGAACTGGGCGAGCTCGGCCATCTCGAACGCGCGGTGCCGCATGTCGACGCCGCCGATCTGCCACCGGACGATGCCGACGGCGCGCTCGAACCCGGCCTGCGCAAATCGGTCGGCCATCTGCGCAGCTTCGTGTCGCTGGCGCAGGACAAGGCGGTCGCGATCGACTTCGATTTCTTCGCGCGGCCGGTCGCGATCGAAGGTGACGGCAAGGTCGAACGCCTGATCGTCGAACGCACCCGGCCCACCGGCGACGGCCAGGTCGAAGGCACCGGCGAAACCTATGCCATCCCCTGCGGCCTCGTCGTCAGCTGCATCGGCTATCGCACCCCGCCGATTCCCGGCGTGCCCTATGACGAACGCTCCGGCCGATTCGCCAATCAGGATGGCCGCGTGCCGGTCGACGCGCACAATCTCTACGCGGTGGGCTGGGCCCGGCGCGGCCCCACCGGCACGATCGGCACGAATCGGCCTGACGGCTATCTGATCGCGGAAACGATCGCCGCCGATCATCCCGAACCCGCCGGCAAGCGCGGCGGCGCCGGTCTCGATTCGCTGCTCGCCGAACGCGGCGCGGACAAGGTGAGCTTTGCCGACTGGCAACGGATCGAAGCGGCCGAAGCAGCGCGCGCGCGCGACGGCGCACCCCGCGAAAAATTCGTCGTCGTCGCCGACATGCTGGCCGCCCGCGACGCTTGATCGCCCGCCATCGCGTGCGATGCCCGGCGGAATCCACCCGGTTTTCCGGCCGCCGAGGCACCCGCCGCGCTTTCTTTCGGCGAAGCGGATCAAGGCGCTTGATCCCCGAAAAAATCCCCCCTATAGGCGCCCGACTTGGCTCGCCGGTCGCGTCCTTCCCAGGGACATCAACAGCGATCGCACTCCGTGTCGGGGAGTAGCTCAGCCTGGTAGAGCACTGTCTTCGGGAGGCAGGGGCCGGAGGTTCGAATCCTCTCTCCCCGACCAACATTTTCAATATGTTTAGCGGAAAACGGGCAGGCCTTCGGGCCGGGCCCGTCCGAGTTATGTCCGCGTTACGCCGATCCGCCCGATAACGAGAAAGCCCCCGCACCGGCTGGCACCGGGGCGAGGGCTGAAATTGGCTACCATGCGGGCGGCCTCGATCTGGATAGCACAGCCGCCACCGCCAGCCAACGCATTCGACGTCCGATCCTCTCGCTGAGGTTCGGGGCATGAGCATCCGCATCATGTCGGCCGTTTGGGGCCTGAAGCTGGGGGACAGCGACAAGCTGGTGCTGCTCGCGCTCGCCGATCAGGCGAACGACGATGGCGTCTGCTGGCCGTCGATGGCTTCGCTCGCGGCAAAGTGCAGCAAATCGGATCGGACGGTGCAGGCCGCCATCAAGTCGCTTGTGGAATCGGGGCACCTGTCCCGCTTGGAACGGCCGGGGAAAGGGGTTCGCTATACCGTTCACCCCCGAAGCGATTGCACCCCCGAAGCGGCTTCACCCCCGAAGGGAACGACGTCCACCCCCGAAGCCGCTTCGGACAAACCATCAAGAACCATCACTTCTCAGAAGACTACGTCTTCTTCGAAAGCGCGCGCGAGGAAATCGGGGGGCGAGGCTTTCGCGGTTCCTGACTGGATTCCCGCCGATGCGTGGAGCGGCTGGCTGGAGATGCGCCGGCAGAATGGCAAGCGCCCGACGCGGCGCGCTCTCGAACTTGCGATCGAGGAACTGAGGAAGCTGGCCGACGCAGGCCACCCGCCCGGCGCAGTGCTCGACCAATCGACACTTCGCCAGTGGACCGGCCTTTTCCCGATCAAGGACAATCGCAATGAACAGCATCACCAATCTTTCGGATCACCGGGATCGTCGTCCCACCGCTCTCAGCACGGAGGCGAGGGAGTGGGGAAAACAGTGTCTGCGGCACGTAGCGCGATCGCCCGCCTTTCTGGCCCTGAAGTCGGGTGACGAGACGGCGGCGGCCGAGGCGGCACGCGGCATGCGTTCGGAGATAATCGACGCGTGGCGGGTGGCTGACGAGGCTATGCGGCCGACGCCGCCGACAACGATCATCGCCAAGCTGACACCCGTTCTGGCTCTCAGCGCCGGCGTGGGCATGAGCGCCGATGATCGCGGCGAGTGGCTCGCGGCGGCCGCCACCGCCCTTGATGGTATTCCGGCCGACCTGCTGGCTATCGGCATCGAGGCGGCGCGCCGGACGGCGGACCATCCCAGCAAGATCGTGCCTGCCATCAACGCGGCCGTCGGTGAATTCTGGTCCCACCGGCGGGACGAATTGCGGATGTGCACGCGGCTGGGAGCGTTCACGAAGGCGGACACGGTTGGGATGGGGGATAGCATCGGTTCAACCGATGGTATTCACCCGAGCGAGGTTGCCGAAACCAACCGGCTGATGCGCAAGCTGGGGCTGAAGCAGCGCTACCGGCCGGATGGCGCGGGCTACCAATTGGAACGCGGCCAGCCCGACCCGGCCGGCGATGCCCAGCCGGGGGATGCTCCCATGCCTGCCGACACCGCCGTGCAGCGACATGAAGGCCCGGCCCGTAATCCGACGGTCAACGATTACGTCGCCCTGGGCGTGGACCGGGAAACCGCCGCGCGGTTCGTGGCGGAGCGCACCGGCCAGCATGGAGCCAAGCACGATGGCTGATTGGCCGTACAACACCGCAGCATGGAAGCGACTTAGGTTGGCCCACCTTGCCCGCTTCCCCATGTGCGAGGAATGCGAGCGCATCGGCCGGCTGGTGCCCGCGAACACCGTCGACCACCGCCGGGCGATCAGCGACGGCGGCGCGCCCTTCCCCGGGCATGAGGGCCTCGCCAGCTACTGCCCGTCCTGCCACGGCGCGAAGACGGCGCGTGGATCGGAGGCCGGCGCGATCCGTTCGAGCAAGCCCCGCAGGGGCTGCAACCCGGACGGCACGCCGCTGGACCCGGCGCACCCGTGGCACGGAAAATCGCTCAGGGCTGACGCAGAAGGACCGGCACTCGTCCCTCACGCTCAATTAGTTTCGGGGGATCGCGACCGGAATGGGTAAGAGGGGACCGGGGGCCGGGCGTCTCCGCGCAGCGGCGCGGAAGCCGGGCGCCAATCGCGTGCGTCATCCGTGGTCAAAGCGCGGGATGCCGGCGGCCGAACAGGTACTGGCATTTCTCCGCACGCTGCCGATCGTGTCGGGCCTGCGGGCGGGCGAAAAGATGGAGCTGCTCGCCTTTCAGGAGCAATTCGTGCGCGGTGTGTACGCCGAGGCGGAGGGGGAGCGGCTGGTGCGCCTGGCCGGCCTATCGGTCGCGCGCGGCAACGGCAAATCGGCCCTGCTCGCCGGCCTGTCGCTCGCCCATCTGCTCGGCCCCATGAAGGAACCGCATGGCGAATGCTATGCGGCCGCGCTCGATCGCGACCAGGCGGGCGTGCTCTACCGAATGGTCCGCAACTACATCGAGGCGACGCCATGGATGGCGGCGGCGGTGAACATTCGCGAATGGCACAAGTCGATCGAGGTGGAGGCGACGGGCTCGACTTGGACCGCACTGACCAGCGACGCCCGAAAGGCGCATGGCCTCGCGCCGTCGTTCTGGATCGCGGACGAGGTGGCGCAATGGCGCTCGCGCGAGCTGTGGGACAACCTCAAAACCGGCATGGCGAAGCGGAAGAACGCTTTGGGCGTCACGATCAGCACCCAGGCGGCCGACGATCTGCACTTCTGGTCGCAGATACTCGACGCGGAACCCGTGCCGTCCTTCTACGTGCAGTTGCACGCGGCGCCCGCCGACTGCGCGCTCGACGATCGCGACGCCTGGCGCGCGGCAAACCCCGCGTTGGGCGAGTTCCTGAACGAAGACGAGCTGGCTGATTCCGCGTCTATGGCGATGCGGTCGCCGTCGTTCGAACCGGCATTCCGCCTGCTCAACCTCAACCAGCGGATCGCGGCGGATGATCGGTTTCTGAGCCCGCTGGATTGGGACGCCAACGGCGAAGCGTTCGACCCGACGGAGCTGGAGGGCAAGCGCTGCTATGGCGGGCTAGACCTGTCGAGCACGCGCGATCTGACCGCGCTCGCGCTATGGTTCCCCGATGAGGGGCGGTTGCTCGCCTGGCATTTCGTGCCAGCCGACACGCTGCGCGAGAGGGTGGACAGGGACCGGGTGCCCTATGACCGCTGGGCGGACGAAGGGTGGATCGAAACCACCGTCGGCCGGGCGACCGATCGCACTGCCGTTGCCCGCCGGCTGGCCGACATTCGGCAGATGTACGATGTGCAGGGCATCGCCTTCGATCGCTGGCGGTTCGAGGATCTGGGCAAGCTGCTATCCGACGAGGGAATCGAGCTGCCGTTGAAAGAGTTCGTGCCGGGGTTCAAATCCTATGCGCCGGCCGTTGACGCATTCGAGCGCGCCGTGCTGGACCGACGCATGCTGCACAACGGTTCGCCGATCCTGCGCTGGCAGGCCGGCAACGTGATCGTCGAGAAAGACCCGGCCGGCAACCGTAAGCCCACCAAGGCCAAGAGCCGCGACAAGATCGACGGCATCGTTTCCGCGATCATGGCGTGCGGGATTGCGGCAACGGATGAGGGGCCAGAGGTGTACCGGGGGACGGGGCTGGCGTGGGTTTGATCGCGCCAATCTCGGTAGCGCTCACCTCAGTTTCCTTTCGTGCGCCCTCGGGCGCCGGATGTTCAGCTTTAATGGAAGACAGACCTGTATTTATATTCAGAAATTCAATCGCGCTCTCGGATTTTCTATAACTATTCTCAGCGATATGAACGCCATGCCCGCAAACGTACAATACAGCCCCAACAAATAAACCCCAAAGTTGAAATTTATAATATCGCGCGGCGGTCTTGTTGTAAGCAGAAAAGTCCAAACTAGCCTTAGAAATTGACTCTTTGTCTTCGCGCCGTTTGGCGTCGTTCATCGCCATGTTTGCAGCGAACACGGCCTGTTCTGCCTGCGAGAATAGAACCCCTCCGACAAAACTAACCGCCCATGCATAAACAGCAATTGCGATTATACCTAATGACCACTCAAGGGTTCGATCTGCGGTCTCATGTATTGCAAAGGCAATTGCTGCACCCGCCGCCCCCTGAAGAAAGACATGCTGGCGCGTCACCGACTGATGGCGGGCTTGGAGCAGAAAATCGCTCATGAACTATGATTTACCTCGGCCAATCACTAAATTCAGCGCCCGCCTAATCGCTTCCGGCCGGCTTGGCTGGGGATCGGGTTGGGAGGCAATCCAGGCGTCGAGGGCCGCAAGCTGATCCGGCGGCAGCCGGAGGTTGATCGCGGTCGATCCAACAGGGGGGCGCCCAACGCGCTTTCTGGAACCATCAATTGACATGATGAATACTTGGTGCCAGAAAGGACGAGCCGACGCAAGGTTGCAGCCTTAGCGCCGGCTCTGACCACTCACGATGTTGGAGCATCGCAATGGCTATTCACGCCCCTATCACGGGCGCGCTGTCGTGCGCGACCAAAGTTGAAGCGTTTACCGATTCCCTTGGCGAGACGCTGACCCGGCTCGACCGTGGCAGCCTGGAAGACGTGATCGAGTTCGCGATCGACCTGCTCGATGCGTTCGACGACGATCCCGACATAGAGCCCAACGGCGACGAGCTGGATGGCACAGCCGCCGAAGACGATTTCATCTCGCACAATTACTCATGGCGCCGCGAACCTGGCTGCCCGATCTCCGACCCGGATTGGGTAGTCGGCGTGCTGCCCAAGTTGCCGCGCTATGGCATCGACCAATCGGCTGGCCCGACCAACGAGGTGGAGGCCGTCCGCGAGTGGCAGGAAGCCGAAATCGCGCGGGCCGATCGCGAGTGGCTCGGCCGTAGAGGGCGGGCATGACTAGCGAATATCTTTCGGCGGACAGCACCATCGACACTTGACCATGGACGCATGTCGACGCATACAAGCTGCGACACTTGTCCAAGGAAGCGCTATGATCGACCTCAACGACCCCGCAAATTGGGATAAACCCCTTTTCCCCCTTGTCGTCGTGGCTCAAGGGGCCCTCGTCGCTGCGGCGACGTTGCGGCAATGGATTGTCCGCTACGCCGACGATCTAAAACTCTGGGAAGGGTCGCCCGGCGACGTTGCCGGTTCGGTCGATCAGCCTGCGGGTGCGAAGGCGGAAAGCAATGGCCGCGCACACCGCTTTTCACTTCGCGCCGCTTTGCATATTGCGGCCAGTTCTCGCCTGATCGCCAGGGGCGTCCCGGTGAAAGAGGCGTATTTGGCGGCCGCGCGCTGGGCTCATATTGGCGCCTTCGATTATGCCGTTTACGCGAACGAGCCCGAACCCGGCTTGGTGAGACGGCCCGGCGGCCTTTTTGCGGAACCGGCACTGACCTTCCTGATCCACCACGGCGGCGATGATGCGCGGATTGTGGGTGTCGAACGGGAAAGCGGCAAACTGCCGTTCCGTTATTCCGACCTTTTTGCCCTCGGCTATCCCGTCGCAGTCGCGCCGACCATCGTCCAGCTGAACGACGTTGATCGTTACGTGCGAGGGGTCTGTGGCGGCTATCTTCGTGACGACCAGACGGCGAATTGAAAGTCCCTTCACCAGTGAGGCATTTCCCCGCCCCTTCCTTTGAGGCCGCTGCGCCGCGGCCAACAACGGTAAGCCCGATGCTCAGGGGCGGGCCGGCCGACCATGCCGGGGTTTCCGGGGCTCAATCGGGCAACGGCGCACCCATCCCCTTCCGCCATCCGACCGGGCGGGCTGCCGCGTTGGGCAATGCGAAGCCGGTGCACCGGCGGGTCGGACCCTTTGCCATCGCCGAGAGGCAGACGGCTTTCACCGCGCGGGGGGCTTCGGCCTCCCGCCAGTATGACGGAGTGACCATGAAGACGAGTGATCTGATCGAACAGCGGGCGGCGATCGTCGCTCGCATGAATGACGCCCACCAGGCGGACAATGGCGAAGCCTTCACCGCCGCCGAAACCGAGCTGCGGACGTTGGACGCCAAGATCGGCCGCGCCCGCGCGATCGACGACGCGGAGCGGAACGAGCCCGGCCGACCGATCAACGGCGACGGCCGGCTCGACGGCGAAATCCGTTCGCGCTTCAGCGTGTCGCGCGCGCTGGCCGGCGCGGCCGGCCTTGCCGTGGATTGGGGTTTCGAGCGCGAGGTTCAGACGGAGCTTGCCAAGCGCGCCGGCCGTTCGGCCGAAGGCATCTTCATCCCGACCGAGGTTTTTGAGACGCGCGTGCTGACCACCGCGACCGGCACCGAGTTGGTGCCGACCGAGCACCGGCCGGATCAGTATATCTCCGCGCTGGTCGCGTCGTCCGTGGTGCGCGGGCTGGGCGCCCGCGTCCTGTCCGGCCTTTCCGGTAATCTCAGCATCCCGCGCGAGAC
Organism: Edaphosphingomonas laterariae; assembly: GCF_900188165.1. Classification (GTDB taxonomy): domain Bacteria; phylum Pseudomonadota; class Alphaproteobacteria; order Sphingomonadales; family Sphingomonadaceae; genus Sphingomonas_E; species Sphingomonas_E laterariae. The sequence continues at coordinate 27,734 of NZ_FZOS01000036.1, forward strand.
GGATAGCCCGGCGATCGGCTGGGTGGCGGAGAATGCCGCGCTGTCGGCCGACGACGCCAATTTCGACGCGGTGACGCTCAGCCCCAAGCATGCTGGCGCGCTCAGCGAGTGGAGCCGCAACATGCTGTTGCAGGCGAGCCCGGACGTGGAAGCGCTGTTGCGCCAGATGCTCGCGCGCAATCTCGCGCTGGCGATCGACAAGGCCGCGATCCAGGGCGGGGGCACCAACGAGCCCAAGGGCGTGTTGACCACTGCCGGCATCGCTACGCATGCCTATGCGACCGATCTTTTCACCACCACGGCCGAGATGATCGCCAAGGCGGACATTGCCAATGTCGGCCTGGCGCGTCGCAGCTTCCTGACGACGAACCTCATCAAGAAAATCTGCTCGCTGGAGCTGGACGCGAACAAGCTACCCGTGGGCATCGCGCCGATCTTCCACAATGAGGCGGTGACGTTCTCCAATCAGGTGCCGACCAATCTCGGCAGCGGTGACGAGCACGGCCTGATCTATGCCGACTGGTCCGAGCTGCTGATCGGCATCTGGTCGGAAATCGACATTCTCGTGAACCCGTTCGAAAGCACGGCCACCATCAGGCGATGCCCACGCTGGTGGTTTCGACGCCGTGCGCCACCCGGCCGCGTTCGTGTCGTCCACGGGCGTCGAAACCACCAGCGTGGGCATCGCCTGATGGTGGCCGGGGGCGAT
>NZ_FZOS01000045.1 GCF_900188165.1 Edaphosphingomonas laterariae
ACCCAGGGAGATCGTTTTACTGATCTGGAGAGGCGCGGAAGCGACCCGGGAAACACCGTGTCACCGCCGCCGGTGAAGGGGCTTCTATGGGGATCACCCAACACCGTCAACAACCATTTTGCACTTTTGTTGCCATCCATAGTCAACGCACGGAATTACAACGATTTTATCCGCTAACCACACCTCAACCAATCCACCCGCCAACCCGCAACCCAACCCCGCCAGCACCAGCCCCAAGCCCCGCCTGAACACCCCCCAATCCCCACCAAACCCGCCCCCCAAGCCGCTTTCACACACCCCACGCACACAGAATCACACCCACAGAATCAGCCGAATCAATCAGCGGTGAACGATTCGATCAGGCGCCCTGGATGTAATCGCGCATGGCTTCGGCCTCGGCCTCGATCCGGTCGATCCGCGCCTTCACCAGATCCCCGATCGAAACGAGGCCAACCAGATCGCCGCCTTCGACGACCGGCAGGTGGCGGATGCGCCGCTTGGTCATCAGCGACAGCGCATGGAGAATCGGCACATCGCCGGCGACGGTGATCGCGGGCGATGTCATCACCCGCTCGACCGTCCAGTCGAGCATCGCCGCCCCGTCGCTTTGCAGATGATAGATGATGTCGCGTTCGGAAAGGATGCCGATCACCTTGCCGTCCTCGATCACCGGCACCGCGCCGATCCGCTTGCCGGCAATCAGCGCGACCACTTCGGCGACCAATGTTCCGGCTGACACGCTGATCACATCGTGGCCCTTGCCAGCGAGTATCGAAGCAACCGTCATGTCCGCCCTCCTTCTTGGTCCGGCGCGGCGGCTTGTCTGTCGCCGCTTATGCTTGATGAAAACACGCCAAGCGATCAAATGGAAGCATGACAGACCATAAGCCCGTGCTTTCCGATCCCGCCCGCGCCGCTGTCGCCTGGACACGCTACTGGCGCCTGATGCGCTGGATGATCCTCGTCTCCATCCTCGCGGTGCTCGCAGCCCTCTATTATCTGCATATCGAAGGCGGGCTGATCACCATCCACATGATCATCGCCACCGTCGCCGGCGTCGGCGCCTCGGTGCTGCTCGCGGCGGGGCTGATGCTGCTGGTGTTCATGAGCTCGGGTTCGGGCCATGATGAGGATGTCGCCAAGGCCGCCGATCCCAATGCACAGAATGCGCAGGCCGATCGGGCCGTGGAGAAGGATCAATGAGCGCCGCGACCGCCGCCCCGCGCGATCCGATCCTGCGCGTCATGCCCCGCCCGGGCGACATCAACGCCAACGGCCATATCTTCGGCGGCTGGGTGCTGAGCCAGATGGATATCGCCGCCGGCGTGATCGCCCGGCGCGAGGCGCACGGGCCCACGGCGACGGTCGCCATCGACTCGATGGCCTTCATCGCGCCGATCCTCCTGCACGATCTGATATCGGTCTATGCCTGGGTCGAACGGCGCGGCCGCACCTCGCTCGCCATCCGCATCGAGGTGATCGCCACCCGCGACGCCCCCGACGGCGAAACCCGCGAGGTGAAGGTAACCGAAGGTCTGTTCACCTTCGTCGCCCTCGACGAACAACACCGCCCCCGCCCGCTGCCCGAGAAATAGGCGCTAGTCGTCGCCCCTGTCATCGCGATCGTGCCGGACGACGTAAGTGAGCTTCGCCGTGCCGTTGGCCGGCACCTTCGCCAGCCACATCGGCCGGCCGTCTTTCTCACGCATCTTCTCGCTCGGCCGGATCAGATGAACCGTCGCCAAATAACGGGCGAATGACACCTCAACCCTGATCGGATGGGGATTGGCATTGGTGATCTCCACCTCAAAGCGCCGATCGGCAAGGTGCTCCTCCTCCAGATCGCGATCAAGCCAGCGTTGCGTGAAGTGCACCTGTGGCGACTCACCGATGGCGAGTTCGACGTCCTGGCCGATTGCGGTGTCGCCGATATGGCCCTCTCCCGCCAGCATCGGGCGGCTTCCCGACGGTTCGAAAACCGCGACCTGGCCCGATGGCAAAGGCAGGCCGAGCCCCTTGGCTTTCAGATTCCTCATCCGCACGACGATTTCGGCCGGCTCTTCATCAGCCTCGTCGTCCATCGTCAAAGTCGCGCGATAGAGGCGATCGAACGGCACATTGCGGCGGTCCAGCAGCGCCACCTGCTTCATGGCATTGGCGGCAACCGTCACCCGCTCGGGAATGCGATAGAGCTTGAGGTCACCCAATTCCTCCTGCCCCGCCATCATCGCTGTCACAGGCACCGCCTGCACCACCTCCAACCGGCGCGCGCCCGTCACGACGATCTCCTCGAAACCGAAGGCTGCCATCGGCGCCGGTGCGGGCGGCGGCAACGGTTCCACCGCGGGGTCGCGCGTGGTACCCATCGGCCAGCACTGCAGGACGAGTTCGGCATTCACCGCCGCGTCGTGATCGTCCCGATCCTTCGCTTCGCGGTTGGGCGTGCCTGCGATCGCCTGGGTTCGGGCCGCAACGAAGCTTTCGGCATTGCCATTGGCGAGTGTCAGCCAGCCGAACAAATCGAGCGAGGCGCCATCTGGCGCGACATGCGCGACATAATTGGCCTGCCAGTCAAACCCATCGGCAAGGTAGGACAGGGCGAGCCTCACCGGCCCGCCCACGGGGCTCGACGTCGTCACCGAAAGGGTAGGCTTGTCGGACAGACCATCGGGGACCGCATCATAAATCGGCTGTTCGGGCAGGCCAGAGCAACCGAGCGCTTCAATGCCTTCCGCCGTCTGCAGGATCACGCCGCCATCCGGGCCAGCGCGAACCACGGCGTCCTCCTCGCGCACCGCGCCGGTCGCCCGGTTCGTCCGCCGGATACGGACCCGCCGGCCGAGATGGCCGTCGAGCAGGCTTCCCGGCGATAGCAGCCGGGCGTCACGGTTCTTCTCCCCCACCTGACCCGGTAGCCCGACAATGATCGCGCTCTGCGGCAATATCCCGCCGGCCACGCCTTCGAAGCGGATAGTCGCGTCGCCTGCGGGCAGATCCACCGTCCGCGTCTCGGTGATCAGCGCGAAGCCTTTAAGCCAGCGCAGCGCCATCTCATCGTCCACGGCACGATCGGGATTGCGATAGACGGAGACGGAAACAGCTTCGGGGCTCGACGACGTGACCACGGCGGCCTCCGCCGGGGCGGCCATCGCCAGCAGGGCTGCGATCAGCACGCGCGGGCCCTTCGTCAGAAGCGCGTTTCGAAAGTGGCGGTCAACTCGGTCTCGCCATTGGCGGGGATCGCCACCTTCCACTTCGCCGAATTGGAGGACAGCCGCTCGCTAGTCTGGCTTTCCGTGGTGATGCGCGTGTCGTCCCAGAACCAGTCCAGCCCATCCTGGATCAGATCCACCGTCACGCCTTCGGGCCGCGCATTGGTCAGGGTGTAGCGCATCTGCGTGCGCCAACGATTGGGGCCGAGCCGGGTCCGTTCAGTGACGACGCTCTTGACCTTGACGTCGAACGCCTCGCCGGTGCGGACCGCGAGTTCAGATCCCATAGGCGTATGCGGGATGTTATTCTCGCCAATGAACTGCGGATCGCCCTTCGCATCCTTCATATAGACGCGCACGGTTCCAGCCGGCAGCTGATCACCCAGCCCGCCATTCCTGCTGCTGGTGAATTTGAGCACCGTCGCCGCGCTTTGCGGGCTTTCGGTCGTCTGCAGCCATTCGACGCGATGTTCATAGCCCTTGCGCGCAGGCGTGCCGTGAACGTCGAGAAAGCTGACCTGCTTGGTCTGCGCATTGGCGATCGTCGTCCGCTCCTTCAGCGGATAGAGATAATAATCGCCAAGCCGTGCGCGCACGCTGCTTTCGGTGCCGGCACGGGTCAGTGCGGAATTGTCCGATCGGCTGCGACCACGGCCGTTCTGGCCAGGATTCTGGCTGGGATTACCCGCCACCATCACCACATCGGCATTAGCAAAGCTGGTGCCGGTGGAATTGTTGAGCGTAATCCAGCCCTGCAGGTCAATCTTGCCGGCAGCTTCGTCGAAGCGCGCGACATAGTCAGCCTTCCAGCCCAACCCCGACGTGAGATAGCTGAGCCTTGCCGGCCGCGTCCCGACGCGCGCGCTGTCCACCGTGATCGACAAGGTGGGTCGGGCACGCAGATTATCCGGCACCTTGTCGAAGATCACGCGGACGGGCAGGCCATCGTCACGCAGCACCTCGATCCTTTGGCCGATCTGGAGGACGACACCGCCATTGACCGCGAGCACCTTCGCCTGCTCCCGCAGTTCCGCACCGGTGGCGGGATTGATACGGACGATCGTAACGGTGCGGCCGACCGCTTTCTCCATCAGCTTTCCGGGCGACAGCAGATCATAATCGAAATTTTGCTCAACGATGCCCGTGTCGGGCGCGGCGAAGGAGACGGTTTCCGGCCGGATGCGCGCGGATACGTCGGGGAACTCCTGCCGGCTGCGCCCTGCCGGAACGTTGATCTGTCGCACATCCTGCACCAGCGCGAGATCATTGTTGTAGATGGTGACGGCCACCTCGCCCTGCGCGCTCTGCCCCAGCGCGGGCATGGACAGGAACAGCATCGGCAACACAGCCGGCAACGCGCGCATCGGCATCCCCCCTGTTTATCAGCAGGATAGTGACGACGGGCTGAAGGGTTGTGAAGCTGGAATCGAGGTTACCATTGTTTCGGAAGCGATCCGATCTGCAGGTTCAGCCGAAACGGTAGCCCGAAACCTTCCAGCCGATCACATGGTCCTCGAACACGTGCTGGCCGGCATCGTCGCCGGCCGCGCCGGCGGCCACCATCAGCGGGATCAGATGTTCCTCGCGCGGGTGGGCGAAGCGGGCGTGGGGCAATGTTTCCCACGCCGCCAGCCGGTCCGCGCGGCGCGCGGCATCGGGATCGGTCACGATCGCCGTCAGCGCGGCGTCGAAGATGTCGGCGGGCGCGGTCGCATCGCCGTTGCGCACGCGCATATTGTGGAAGCTCATCCCCGATCCGACGATCAGCACGCCTTCGTCACGCAAGGGGGCGAGCGCGCGGCCCGCCGCGATATGCGCGGCCGGATCGAGATCGCGGCGCAGCGACAATTGCGCGGTCGGAATATCGGCGCCGGGCACGGCCACCTTCATCGGCACAAACACGCCATGGTCCCAGCCGCGCGCGCCGTCGCTGGTGGTCGCGAAGCCCGCATCGGCCAGCAGGGCGGCGGCGCGGTGGGCGACATCGGGGGCGCCCGGCGCATCCCAGCGCAGCTGATAAGTATGGTCGGGGAAGCCGTAATAATCGAACAGCAGCCCCGGCTTCGCCCCGTCCTGCACGGCAAAGCCCTCCTCCTCCCAATGGCCGGAGACGACCAGCAATGCGCGCGGCCGTTCGGGCAGATCGGCGATGAAGCCCTGCAGGAAGCGTTCCATCGGCGTCCACATGCCGGTCGGATCGTCCATGAAGAAGCAGGGGCCCCCGCCATGGGGGATGAAGAAGGTCGGCTGACGCATATTCACTCGCTCAATCCAGATCGGCGAAGCCCGGCGGAGTGCCGGTCGCCTTCGCCGTGGAGATGGCGTGCATGTCGCCATTGGCAAGGGTCGCCGCGTTCCACATGGCGACATGCGCCATGCCATCGGCGATCGGCCGGCCGCGGCTATGGTTGAGCGACGCCTTGGTGCCGACCGCCGCCATCGGCGATTTCGCCGCGATCATGCCCGCCAGTTCCAGCCCCGCCGCGATCGCCGCGTCGCGATCCCCGGCGATGCGGTTGACGAAGCCCCAGCGCGCCGCTTCCTCGGCCGCCATCTTGCGCCCGGTCAACGCCAGTTCGCGCGCGATCCCGCCGGGGATCAGATGCGGCAGGCGTTGCAGTGTGCCGAGATCGGCGGTGATCGCCACGTCGATTTCGGCGACCTGGAACCAGGCGTCGGCGCTCGCCACGCGCAGATCGCAGGCGCAGACAAGATCGACCCCGCCGCCGATGCAGCCGCCATGGATCGCCACCACCACCGGTGGCCGCGCTTCTTCCACCGCATTCACCGCCGCCTGCAACGCCACGATGTCGCGATGCTGCCTTTCGGACCAGCGGCCGGGATCCTTCGACGGGGCGAACTGCCCGGCCGCCCAGCCCAGATCGAGCCCGGCGGTGAAATGCCGCCCCTGCCCCGACAGCAGGATCGCGCGCACCGCCGAATCCGATCCCAGGGCGCGAAAAGTTTCGCCAAGCTGGGCGAAGAAATCGCCATCCATCGCGTTCAGCTTGTCGGGCCGGGCCAGTTCGACATGAGCGACCGCGCCGTCGCGTGCCGTGATGATCCTTTCGCTTCCCATCGCCCGTCTCCTCCGTCTATGCGTGCCCCGTCATGACGCGCTTCACGGTCAACGGCCAGCCTGTCCATTACAAGATGGACCCGGAAACCCCGCTGCTTTGGGCGCTGCGCGACGCATCCAACCTCACCGGCACCAAATATGGCTGCGGCGCGGGGCTGTGCGGCGCCTGCACCGTCCATGTCGACGGCCATGCGATGCGCGCCTGCCAGGTGCCGATCGGCACGATCGAAGGCAGCTTCGTCACCACGATCGAGGCGCTCTCGCGCGATCGCAGCCATGCCGTGCAACAGGCCTGGGTGGCGGAAAATGTACCGCAATGCGGCTATTGCCAGTCGGGCATGATCATGGCCGTCGCCGCCATGCTCGACGGGAATCCCGATCCCAGCGACGAAGAGATCGACGCGACGATCACCAATATCTGCCGCTGCGGCACCTATCCGCGCATCCGCAACGCGATCCGCCATGCGACGCGCATCGCCGCCGGGGGCGAGATCATCGCCGCCGCCCCGCCGCCGGGGATCGACCCGGAGGACGCCGCGCGCGCCATCCCGGCGCTCACCCCGCAGAAGCCGGCACCTGCTCAGCCCGAAGCGCCCACGCCCGCGCCGCCCAAGCCCTAGCTTTCATTTCGCTGACGAACGGGTTCAGCCCGCGCTCAGTGGACTTGGCGCAAGGCTTGGCCCACGGTGCCGCCACGCGCCGCCGAGAGCGAGGAGTAAGCAGAGATGATGGGTCGAACCTTGGCCGCGCTGCTATTGGCAGCCACCGCGATCGCCCCGGCCGCCGCGCAGTCGCCGCCTGATCGCGGCAGTGATCGGATGACGGCGGGCAGCCGCGATGGCGCCATGACTGGCCAGCGCAGCGGCACGCGGGTCCGCGATCAGCGCGCCCAGCCGCCGCGCGGCGAAGTGCGCGCACGCAGCGGCATGGAAGCCGGCCGCCAGTGGGACAACCGCCCCGCCCGGCCCGATCCGCGCGGCCCCGATCGCAATCGTGGCGGGCAGAATGGCGATGGCCGCTGGAACGACCGCGACGATCGCGGCCGCGACTGGCAACAGAACGACGCCCGCGCCGATGATCGCCGCAACAATGATGGCCGCCGCAACGACTGGCGTTGGAACGATGGGCGTTCCAATGGCCGGGCCGATAACCGCCCCGGCAACGATCATCGCTGGGACAATGACCATCGGGACAAGGACCGGCGGGACAATGATCGCTGGGATGATGACCGGCGCGATGATCGCCGCTGGTCCAACAATGGCGATTGGGATCGGCGCTGGCGCAATGATGGCCGCTATGATTGGGAACGCTACCGCTTCTCCAACCGCCAGCTCTATCGCGTCCCGCGTTATTATCCGCCGCGCGGCCATGGCTATGATTATCGGCGCTGGTCCTACGGCTATCGCCTGCCGCCATATTATTATGGGCAAAGCTACTGGATCAGCGATCCCTGGCATTATCGCCTGCCGCCCGCTTACGGCGCCTACCGCTGGGTGCGCTATTATGACGACGTGCTGCTGATCGACATCACCAACGGCATCGTCCGCGACATCATCTATTCCTTCTTCTGGCGCTAGAGCGCTTTCCAAGCAGTTGGAATTACCTGCTGAATCGGAAAGCGCGGTCAAAAAAAGAGCTTAGAGCGTTCGAGCCGACGCAGTCGGATCGGAAACGGCTCTGAACGGCACATCGCGAACGCGGCAACGGGCCGGGGGCATCTCCCCGGCCCGTTTCATGTTCCCGACACGATATTTCAGCGCCGTAATGTCCGCCGCCTTTCCGCCCTCAGTCCGAACGCCAGCTTACAGGTGCATTCGACCGCGATTCACGTGGCTTATGCGAATCAGGCTTTCCAGGGGACACGAAGGAGTAAGCCCATGCTTAAGTTCATCGTCGCCGCGCTCATCGCCGCCACCGCCTTTCCCGTCGCCGCGTCGGCGCAGACCGCCGAATTGCGCCGCGACCGGCAGGACATCCGCCAGGAACAGCGCGATGTGGCGCATGCCCGGCAGCATGGCGATCGCCACGATGTGCGCCGCCAGCAGGATGATCTGCGCGAAGCCCGGCAGGAATATCGCGAGGACTGGAAGGATTATCGCCGCAACCATCGCGACGTCTATCGCCGGCCCGCTTATGTCGGCCCGCGCGGCTATGTCTATCGCCCCGTCGCGGTCGGCGCGCGGATCGGATCGCCTTATTATGCCTCGCGCTACGTGATCGCGGATCCGTATCGCTATCGCCTGCCGCGCACCACCGCCAACACCCGCTGGGTCCGTTACGGCAATGATGTGTTGCTGGTGAACGTCCGCAACGGCCGCGTGCTCGACACGCATCGCGGCTTCTTCTGGTAGGTGGCGGCGCAAGCGGCCGGAGAGCGCAGGCTTTCCGGCCGCTTGCCCGTGGTGTGTTAGCGCACTAGAGCGGACGGCATAACTCCGGAAGAAGGAGCCCTGAATGACGATCCGCAATATCCTGCTCGCCACCGTGTCCGCCGCGCTCGCCGCCGCCATGCCGGCGGCCGCCACCGCCCAGACGCCCAGCGCCGCGCCCGCCGCCGCCGAAACCGCGCATGATCAGCTGCACCGGCTGTTCCACGAAAGCGACGAGGCCAATCTCAAGCGCAACCCGATCAACGCGCTGTTCCGTGGCGATCTGCGCTATGCCGCGCATCTCGGCGATTATAACAGCGACGCCTATTTCGCGGCGGAACGCGCCGCCGGTGAAGATGATCTGCGCCGCCTGCACGCGATCGACCGCAGCAAGCTCGATGCCACCGATCAGATCGCCTATGACGTATTCGAATGGCAGACCCGCAATAATCTGAAGGGGCTGGCCCCCGACATGCTGGCGCTGACGGCGGTCCGCCCGCTCGATCACTTCACCGGCTTCCACACCTTCTATCCGGGCTTCGCTTCGGGCGAGGGCGCGGCGCCGTTCAAGACGCTGGCCGATTACGAGAATAATCTGAAGCGTCACAAGGAATATGTGGCGCTGCTCGACCGTTCGGTCGCGCGCTTCCGCGAAGGCATGAAATCGGGCGTCGTCCAGTCGAAGATGACGGTCGAGAACATGGTCGGCCAGCTCGACAACATCATCAATCAGGGCGTCGAAGAATCGGTCTTCATGGGCCCGGTCAAGAAATTCCCCGAAGGCATTTCGGCGGCCGATCAGGCACGGCTCAAGACCGAATATGCCGCTGTCGTCCGCGATGATCTGCTGCCGGCGCATGTCCGCCTGCGCGATTTCCTCAAGACCGAATATCTGCCGGTGGCGCGCGCCGATGTCGGCATCAGCAGCATGAAGGGCGGCGACAAAGTCTATCTCGCCGCGATCGAACAGCTCACCACGCTGCCGCTGACGCCGGATTATGTCCATAATCTCGGCCTGTCCGAAGTCGCCCGCATCAAAAGCGAGATGGAAGCGATCAAGACGCGGGTCGGCTTCAAGGGCACGCTGGCGGAATTCTTCCACTACATCCGCACCGATCCCAAGTTCAAACCCAAGACCAAGCAGGATCTGGTCGACGGCTATTATGCCATCGGCAAGAAGGTCGATGCGCGGATCGGCGAACAGTTCTCGACCATCCCGAAGACCCCGCTGGAAATCCGCTATTACGAGCCGTGGCGCGAAAAGAACCAGGCCGGCGGTTCCTATGAAAGCGGCATGTACGATCCCAGGGATCCATCAAAGAACCGCCCCGGCATCTTCTATTTCAACACCTATGATCTGCCGTCGCGGACGACGCCGGGCATGGAGACGCTCTATCTCCACGAAGGCGCGCCGGGCCATCATTTCCAGATCAGCCTCGCGCAGGAAAATGATCGCCTGCCCGCCTTCATGCGCTACGGCGGCAACACCGCTTATGCCGAAGGCTGGGGCCTTTATGCCGAAACGCTGTGGAACGAACTCGGCATGGAAACCAATCCGTTCGAACGCTTCGGCGGCCTCGACGATGAAATGCTGCGCGCGATGCGCCTCGTCGTCGATAGCGGCATCCATTCGAAGGGCTGGACCCGCGAACAGGCGATCAAATATATGCTCGCCAATTCGAGCATGGGCGAAACCGACGCCACGGCCGAGGTTGAACGCTATATCGCCTGGCCCGGCCAGGCGCTCGCCTACAAGATCGGCCAGCTCACCATGTCGCGGCTGAAGGCCAAGGCGCAGAAGGAACTGGGCGCGAAGTTCGATCCGCGCGAATTCCACGCGCAGGTGCTGATGACCGGCGCGCTGCCGATGACGGTGCTCGAAAAGAAGATCGATAGCTGGATCGCGACCACCAAGGCCGCGAACTGATCGCCTGCCGGCCCTCTCGTCCACCGGGGCGAGGGGGCCGCTTCATCCGGTTTCAGGCCGGCGCCGCGTCGAACAGATAGAGGTCGACCGGCCATAGCTGGCGGTTCGCCCAGCCCACCGCCTCGGCGATACTGGTCATCTCGCGGACCAGCCTTGCGTTCTGCACTTCGCATGCTTGCGCATAGGCCGGCGCGCCGGTTGCGCCCTCGCCCGCCGGGTGCAGTTCCGCCCGCACCTCGCGCCACCGCTTTGGCGCGCCTCTCATGTCTATTATGTTCTGTAACAAAGACTTTTCCTACGCATACCCGCGCGCGGCATAGCCCATCGCCTGGATAGCGGCCGATCTTTTCGGCCAACGGCCGATGCGCGCCGATGAACGGCTCTCGACAATGCCGGGCTGTTTTCCCTTACGGCACGGCGCTATCCGGACGGGTGGATGCAGGCCCCGCTCGTCCGCAGGGCCTTGCACCGATTGCATGTTGCGTTGCCAGGAGGAAAGAGATGCGGATCAGGCCAGCCGAGGACCGGGACAATGACGCGATCTGGGCGATTCTCGAGCCCGTCATCCGCGCCGGCGAAACCTATGCCCTCCCCCGCGACATGAGCCGCGCCGACGCGCTCGCTTACTGGCGTGGCGCCGATCGCTGGTCGTTCGTCGCCGAGGACGAGGCCGATGGCCGCATCCTCGGCACCTATTATCTGCGCGCCAATCAGGCGGGCGGCGGCGCCCATGTCTGCAACTGCGGTTATATGACGGCGGCCGATGCCGGCGGGCGCGGCGTGGCGCGGGCGATGTGTCTCGATTCGCTCGATCAGGCACGCGGCCACGGTTTCCGCGCGATGCAGTTCAACTGCGTCGTCGCCACCAACGAACGCGCCGTCGCCCTATGGCAGAAGCTCGGCTTCGCGATCGTCGGCCGCCTGCCGGGCGCGTTCGATCACCCCGCTTTTGGCGAGGTCGATGCGCTGGTGATGTTCCAGAAACTGTGACCGGGGCTCAATAAGCCCGCGCCACCGCGAACTCGACCGCCTCGACCAAAGCGGCGCGCGTCTGCCCCGCGCCGATCCCTGCCAGCGCGTCGATCGCGCGCTGGCCATAGTGGCGGGCGCGGGCCAGCGTGTCATCCAGCGCGCCGGTTTCGCGCAGCAGCCGGGTGGCGTGGGCCAGATCCTCGTCGGACACGCGATGGCCCAGAATCGCATCCTTCCAGAAGGCCTGGTCCTCCGCCGATCCGCGCGCATAAGCCAGGATCACCGGCAGCGTCACCTTGCCGTCGCGGAAATCGTCGCCGGTATCCTTGCCCATGGTCGCGCCGTCGGACAGGTAATCGATCGCATCGTCGACCAGCTGGAAGGCGATGCCCAGATTGCGCCCATAGGAATCGAGCGCCATCTCCACCGCTTCCTCACGCTCGGCAACCACGGCCGCGATCCGGCAGGCGGCGGCGAACAGCGCGGCGGTCTTGGCGCCGATGATGTCGAGATAGCGTTCCTCGGGCGTGTCGATCCGGCGCTGGGCGGTCAGCTGGTTCACCTCGCCCTCGGCGATCACGGCGGACGCGTTGGACAGGATACGCAGCACGCGCAGCGATCCGTCCTCCACCATCAGCTCGAACGCGCGGCTGAACAGGAAATCGCCCACCAGCACGCTTGCCGGGTTGCCCCAGATCACATTGGCGGTGCGCTTGCCGCGCCGCAGGCCCGATCCGTCGACCACGTCGTCATGCAGCAAGGTCGCCGTGTGGATGAACTCCACCGACGCCGCCAGCTTGTGGTGCCGCGCGCCGCCATATTCGAGCAGGCGGGCGCAGGCGAGCGTCAGCATCGGCCGCATCCGCTTGCCGCCGCCGGCGATCAGGTGGCCGGCCAGTTCGGGGATCAGCGGCACATCGCTCTGCATCCGATCCAGGATCACCGCGTTCACCTGGTTCATGTCGGCCGCAACAAGGGCCATCATCGGTTCGAGCGACGGAGCGCCCTGGCGGTGCAGCGGAGTGACGGTAGCGGTCATGACAAGCGCGCCATGGCGTGCCCGCGCGGTAAAGGCAAGCCGCACGGGGGTTGCGCCGCGCGGCAACAGCCAACAAAAGGGCTCCGCCACACCCGACCTGACACGCACCTGAAGGGAATATGATGTCCGACGACATGCTGAAGCGCTACCGCGAAAGCATCGACAATATCGATGCCGCGCTCGTCTTCATGCTGGCGGAACGCTTCAAGGTCACGCAGGCGGTGGGCCGCTACAAGGCGGAATCGGGGCTGCCGCCGGCCGATCCGGGCCGCGAATCGGCGCAGATCGAACGGCTGCGCGAACTGGCCCGTTCGGCCAATCTCGACCCCGATTTTTCGGAGAAGTTCCTGCGCTTCATTATCGACGAGGTGATCCGCCACCACGAAAAGGCGCGCAACGCCTGACCGTGCCGCCGCTCATGCGGGCAAAAGGCACGCCCTAGAGCGCTTTCCAAGCAGGTGGAATCACCTGCTGACTCGGAAAGCGCGGTAAACAAAGAGCGTAGAGCATTCGCGCCGACGCAGTCGGATCGGAAACTGCTCTAAAAAAAATCGTCGCGCCGATGTCGGGCCGCCGCTTCCCGGATCGTCTTTCCAGCAAGGCCGTTCTTGGCCGGGAGGATGGATCGAGGAGAGCAGGCGATGCGCGTGATGGTTTTCGTGAAGGCGACGGCGGACAGCGAAGCGGGCACCATGCCCGAAACCGAGATGCTCGAAGCCATGGGCCAGTTCAACGAGGCGCTGGCCGATGCCGGCATCATGGTCAGCGGCGAAGGGCTCCACCCCTCGTCGCGCGGCAAGCGGATCGCCTTTGACGGCGCCGATCGCAAGGTGATCGACGGCCCATTCGCCGCCACCGGCGAACTCGTCGCCGGCTTCTGGATCTGGCAGGTCAAGGACATGGACGAAGCGGTGGCCTGGGCCAAGCGCTGCCCCAACCCGATGCCCGGCCCCAGCGAGATCGAAATCCGCCCGATCTTCGAGATGGAGGATTTCGCCGATCAGATGACGCCCGAACTCGCCGCGCAGGAAAACCGCATCCGCGCCAAGACCGAAGGGCTCTGAAAGCGGTTCGCCGATGCCCCGGCCCCGCCGCTCAGGCGTGCGCGTCGGGGCCTAAAGCGGGGTCGAGGTCGCGCGGGCGGATGAAGCGGGTCAGCTGGCCGCCGCCGGCCTTCACCTCGGTCCAATGGGCGACATCGAAGGTGATTTCGGCGAGCGCGGCGGTGGGGAATTTCTCCTCCACCCGGTCGCGCGCCTCATCCTCGATGCGATCGGGCACCAGCATCAGGACAAGATCCTCCATGCCGGGATTATGGCCGCTCAGCAGGATCGTGTCGGCGCTGTCCGGCGCCTCCTGAATCACGTCGAGCAGGGTCGCGGCGGACGCGAGATAGATGCGCTTGTCGAGCTCCGCGTGGATCGACCGGCCATAGCCTTCCCACAGCCCGTCCAGCGTTTCCACCACGCGCACCGCAGGCGATGCGATCACCAGATCGTAGCGCAGGCCCAGATCGCGCATGTGCATGCCCATCAGCCGTGCGCCGCGCCGGCCCCGGCCATTGAGCGGGCGATCGAAATCGCGGGCCACGGGGTCGTCCCACCCCGATTTCGCATGGCGCAGCAACGTCAGCCTTTTCATTCGGTCTCCGCATCCCCGTCCTGAGCGAGCCTGATGCCGGAAACTTGTTGCGGTGAAAAGGCATCGCCGGCCGAAGCGATCTCGGCCACGCGCGCCACCGCCTCGTCCAGGGTCAGGCGGCGCACGATCACGCCCGGCGGGAATGCATCCAGCAGGCGCGATGGCGTCGCCGCCGACAGCAGGACGAACGCGCCGCGATCGTCGGCGCGACGGATCAGCCGGCCGAACGCCTGCGCCAGCCGTGCCCGCACCACGCGATCATCATAGGCCGATCCGCCGCCCGCCGCCCGCCGCGCGGAATGCAGCACGGTGGGGCGCGGCCAGGGCACGCCTTCCATCACCACCAGCCGCAGCGATTCGCCGGGCACGTCCACCCCGTCGCGCAGCGCATCGGTGCCCAGCAGCGACGCGCGCGCCTCATCGCGGAAGATGTCGACCAGCGTGCCGGTGTCGATCGGGTCGACATGCTGGGCGTAAAGCGGCAACCCGTCGCGGGCCAGGCGATCGGCAATGCGGGCATGCACCGCCTTCAGCCGCTGGATCGCGGTGAACAGCCCCAGCGTGCCGCCACCCGCCGCCGCGATCAGCCGGGCATAAGCCTGCCCCAGCGCCGCGAGATCGCCGCGCTTCAGATCGGTAACGATCAGCACCTCGGCGCGCGCCGCATAATCGAACGGGCTCGCCGCCTCGAACCGGCGGACGGACTGGTCGAGATGCACCGCGCCGGTGCGCGCCTCGGCCGCCGCCCAATCCTCGCTGCCGCGCAGCGTCGCCGATGTGATCAGCACGCCATGCGCCGGCTTCAGCACGGTTTCGGCCAGCGGGCGCGTGGGATCGAGCCAGTGGCGGTGCAGCCCGATATCGAATTCGCGCCCGTCGATCCGGTCGACCGCCAGCCAGTCGACATAATCGGGGTCCACCGGGCCGCCCAGCCGCGCGAGCAGCGCCACCCAGGCGGCCAGCAGCTGGTTGCGGTTGGAAAGCCCCGCGATCGCCCCTTCGATCCGCGCGCGCGCCGGCCCGTCCAGCCAATCGGGCCCATCCTCCATCACCGCTTCCAGCCGCTGCCGCAGCCGGGCGAGCGGACGCACCAGCCCCTCCAGCGCCTGCGCGGCGGGCGCTGCCGCCTCGATCAGCGCGGGATCGAGATTGGCCGCCTCGGTTTCCAGCCCATAGCCGGCGTCCGCGGCGGCGGCGCGCGCATAGACGGTGTCGCGCACGGCGGCGAGCAGCTTTTCGATCGCCCCCATCGGCGCGCCCTCGGCCATCCGGCCGAGCCAGCTGTCGGCGGGCAGCGCCGATGCCGCGCCCACCGCCGCGTCGATCGCCAGCGCGCCTTCCTCGTCATAGGATGCGACGTCGGACAGCCGCGCGGCCAGCCCCCGCCGCCGCCCGCGCGATTTGCCCTCGGGGCCGATGATCCAGCGACGTAGCTCGATCGCCTCCTGGCCGGTCAGCGCCGCGCCGAAGGTCGAATCGGCGGCATCGAACAGGTGATGGCCTTCGTCGAACACCATCCGCGCCAGCGGCGCCCCTTCCTCGCGGCGGCGCGCGCTCAGGATCATCACCAGCGCATGATTGGCGATCACGATATCCGCGCCCTCCGCCGCGCGCGCCGATCGCTCGATGAAGCATTTGCGGTAATGCGGGCAGCCGGCATAGACGCATTCGCCGCGCCGGTCGGTCAGCGCGGTCGATCCGGCCCGGCGGAACAGCGTCGGCAGCCAGCCGGGCAGATCGCCGCCCACCATGTCGCCATCGCGGCTATAGGCCGCCCAGCGCGCCACCAGCTGCGCCAGGATCGCGGCACGCCCCTGGAACCCACCCTGCAGCGCATCTTCCAGATTGAGCAGGCAAAGATAATTTTCGCGGCCCTTGCGCACGACCACGCGGCGCGCCCGCGTCGCCGGTACGGGGAAGATCCGCGCCGTCTCGCGATCGAGCTGGCGTTGCAGCGCCTTGGTATAGGTCGATACCCACACGGTGCCGCCGGCTTCCGCCGCCCACAACGATGCCGGCGCCAGATAGCCCAGCGTCTTGCCGATGCCAGTGCCCGCTTCGGCCAGCAGCATGTTGGGCCGCCCTTCGCCCATGCGCGGATCGAACACGCGCGCCGCCGCCACCGCATAGGCCCGCTGGCCGTCGCGCGGCTCGGCGCGCTCGCCCACCAGATGCGCCAGCGTCGCTTCGGTTTCGGCATCGCCCAGCACCACCGGCCGCGGCTGTGGCCGGGGGGCCGCCTCCTCCCATTCGGGCAGCTTGGCGAACAGCCAGCGTTCGGCCCGCTCGGGTCGGTCGATCCGCTCGGTCACCGCCGCGCTCCACGGCCAGCGCAGCCGGAACAGCGCCTGCGCCGCCGTCCACGCGCCCTCGCGCTCGGCCCAGTCCTTCGTGCCCAGCCGGTCGAGCAGGGCCTGCGCCGCGCGCAGCAGGAAGCCCGCCGCCTCGGCATCGTTCGCCGGCGCCTCCAGCCCCAGCGCGCGCGCCAGTCCCGCCGGTGTCGGCACGGCGAAGCGCGCGGGATGGACGAAGGCGAACAATTCCAGAAGGTCCAGCCCCATCAGCTCGCCATAGCCGAGCCGCGTCGCCGTCACCGGCGCGTTCAGCAGCACCGCCGGCATTTCGGCGGCCAGCGCGATCGCCTCGCCCCGGCCGACGCTGCGCGTGGCGCCATCGGGCGTGGCGATCCAGATGCCGCCATGGGTGGCGTGGATGGCGGGCCAGGGTAAGGTCATGCGATGCGACTGGACTTCATCAACCGTTGGTGCCGGGCAGCACCCCGCTGATCGGGATGCCCCGGTCGAGACAGGGCCAACGGCAATGTCGCGACTTCGGTTCCAGACTTTGCGCGAACCGGCGCGCGATACAAGCGGATTGCGGGCCGTGGATGGGCACGACGGCGCCCGGCGCGCCCTATCGCGCCAGTGCCGCGACGAATTTTTCCACGTCGGGCAGGTGATCGAAATGGATATTGCCGTCGATATCGGCGGCGGGATCGCCATGGATCAGGATCATCGCGGCATTGCCCCGCCCCCGCGCGTCGACCGCGCCAAGGATTCCGCCCAATATCCGTTCGCGCCCGATCTCCATAAGCGGGTGGCGATGCCAGGGCAGGCTCCACACCACGCGCCGGTCGGTCACCGTCAGCCGGATGAAGGGCGCGCGCGCCACCGCCAGCGCATAGCCGGGGAATCGGCGGACCAGCAGCAGGATCACCAGCGCCACCAGCAGCAGCATCGTCACCGTGCCGCCGATCGCGAAGGCCAGCAGCTGCGGGGTCTGCGGCGTCGGCCACCACATCGCCCACAGCATGAAGGTCAGCGTCCACAATTGCAGCAGGATGCACCCGGCCATGATCGCGCTGCCCGACGGCAGGGCCCGCAAGCCCGGGCGCGCCACATAAAGCTGATGTTCGGGAATCGCATCCAGCCGGCGCAGATAAGGCACCGGCAATTGCGCCTGCGGTTCGATGATCTCGGGCGTGACGGTCGGCATCGGCAACCCCGCTCTTTCGCCGCCCGAGCAGCCGAAGGTTCCTTCGGCCACGGATTCGCTCTAAGGCGTCGCCGAACACGCTAATCGACACGGGAACACATGGCAAACGACCTCCGCGCAGCCGCGCTCGACAGCAAGGCCTGGCCTTTCGAGGAAGCCCGCAAGCTTTTGAAGCGCTATCCCAATGGCGCGCCCGGCAAGGGCCATGTGCTGTTCGAAACCGGCTATGGCCCCTCGGGCCTGCCGCATATCGGCACCTTCAACGAAGTGCTGCGCACCACGATGGTCCGCCGCGCGTTCGAGGCGCTGTCCGATATCCCCACCCGCCTGATCGCCTTTTCGGACGATATGGACGGGCTGCGCAAGGTGCCGGACAATGTGCCCAATCAGGAAATGCTGCGCGGCCATCTCGGCAAGCCGCTGACGCAGGTGCCCGATCCCTTCGGCAAATATGAAAGCTTCGCGCACCACAACAATGCGATGCTGCGCGAATTTCTCGATCGCTTCGGCTTCGAATATGAATTCCTGTCGGCCACCGATTGCTATCATTCGGGTCGCTTCGACGATCAGCTGAAGAACGTCCTGCGCCATTATCAGGGCATCATGGATGTGATGCTGCCCACGCTGCGCAAGGAACGCCAGGCCACCTATTCGCCGGTGCTGCCGATCAGCGCGAAATCGGGCATCGTGCTCCAGGTCCCGGTCGAGGTGGTCGATGCCGATCAGGGCCTCATCCGCTTCGAGGATGAGGGCGAAACCGTCACCCAGTCGATCCTCGGCGGCAAGGCCAAGCTCCAGTGGAAGGTCGATTGGGCGATGCGCTGGGTGGCGCTCGACGTCGATTATGAAATGGCCGGCAAGGATCTGATCGATTCGGTCACGCAATCGGGCAAGATCGCCCGCGTGCTCGGCGCCAGGCCGCCCGAAGGCTTCAATTACGAGATGTTCCTCGACGAAAAGGGCGAGAAGATCTCCAAGTCCAAGGGCAACGGCCTCAGCCTCGAACAATGGCTGACCTACGGGCCGGAAGAGAGCCTGGCCTTCTACGCCTATCGCGAACCGAAGAAGGCGAAGTCGCTCCATATGGGCGTGATCCCGCGCGCGGTGGACGATTATTGGCAGTTCCGCGCCAATTATCCCGCCCAGCCGATCGAACAGAAGCTCGGCAACCCCGTCCACCACATCCACAATGGCGATGTGCCGTCGGCGCCGCTGCCGATCAGCTTCGGCCTGCTCCTCAATCTCGTCGGCGTGCTCGGCGATGCGGATCAGGCGCAGGTGTGGGGCTATCTCGCCAATTATGTGCCCGATGCCAGCGCCGCCAACTATCCCGAACTCGCCCGGCTGATCGGCCATGCGCTCGCTTATCACCGCGATTTCGTCGCCCCCACGCTCGTCCGCCGCAAGCCGGACGAGAAGGAAGCGGCGGCGCTTCGCGAGCTCGACAAGGAACTGGCCACGCTTGGCGAGGATGCCGATGCCGAAGCGATCCAGAACCATGTCTATGAAATCGGCAAGGCGCATTTCGGCAAGGAAGCGCTCCGCGACTGGTTCAAGGCGCTTTACGAAACCCTGCTGGGTTCGGCGCAGGGGCCGCGCATGGGCAGCTTCATCAAGCTCTATGGCGTCGCCAACAGCCGCCGGCTGATCGCCGAGGCGCTGGCCTGACGGGCCATATGCGGGATCGAACGGCGTGACCGGTCTGCCCATCCACGCCGTCCTCCCCGATCTGCTGGGGGCGCTTCGCGACGCGTCCTCGGCGGTGCTGGTGGCACCGCCCGGCGCGGGCAAGACCACCGCCGTCGCCCCCGCCCTGCTGGATGAGGGCTGGTGCGACGGCCAGGTGCTGCTGCTCTCGCCCCGTCGCCTTGCCGCGCGCGCCGCGGCCGAACGCATGGCCTTCCTTGCGGGGGAGCCGGTTGGCCGCACCATCGGCTATGCCACCCGGCTCGACAGCAAGCAGTCCGCCGCCACCCGCATCCTCGTCCTCACCGAAGGCATTTTCCGCAACCGCATCCAGGCCGATCCCGAACTGGCGGGCGTCTCCGCCGTCCTGTTCGACGAGGTCCACGAACGCAGCCTCGACAGCGATTTCGGCCTCGCCCTCGCGCTCGATGCGCAGAGCGCCCTCCGCCCCGATCTCCGGCTGGTCGCGATGTCGGCGACGCTCGATGGCGCGCGCTTCGCCGCGCTGATGGATGGCGCGCCGGTCATCGAATCCGAAGGCCGCAGCCACCCGCTCGACCTGCGTCATATCGGCCGCCGCGCCGAAGCCCGCATCGAGGACGAGATGGCCGCCGCCATCCGCCGCGCGCTGGCCGAAGAAGCCACCGGCAGCCTGCTCGCCTTCCTGCCCGGCGTGGCCGAGATCGAACGCACCGCCGAACGGCTCGCCAGCCTGCCCGCCGATGTGGAAATCCACCGCCTTCACGGCACCCTCGAACCCGCCGAACAGCGCGCCGCCATCGCCGCGCCGCCGGCCGGCATCCGCAAGGTGGTGCTGGCGACCAGCATCGCCGAAACCAGCCTCACGCTCGATGGCGTCCGCATCGTCGTCGATTCCGGCCTCGCGCGGCGCCCGCGTTACGATCGCGCGGCCGGCGTCACCCGCCTCACCACCGAACGCGTCAGCCAGGCCGCCGCCACCCAGCGCGCCGGCCGCGCCGCCCGCCAGTCGCCCGGCGTCGCCTACCGCTTGTGGGAGGAAGCGGCCACCGCCGGCCTGCCGCGCTTCGATCCGCCCGAGATATTGGAAGCCGATCTCTCGGCCTTGCTGCTCGATTGCGCGATCTGGGGCGTCGCCGATCCGGCCGCGCTTCGCTGGATCGATCCGCCGCCCGCCGCCGCCGTGGCCGAAGCGCGCACCCGGCTCGGCGCGCTCGATGCCATCGACGATGCCGGCCGGCCGACGCCGCATGGCAAGGCGATCGCCGCGCTGCCGCTGCCGCCCCGCCTTGCCCATATGCTCGTCGCAGCCCAGGCGCGCGGCTGGGCGGGCACCGCTGCCGAAGTCGCCGTCCTGCTGTCCGAACGCGGGCTGGGCGGTCAGGATGCCGATCTCGAAACTCGCCTCCGCCGCTGGCGCAGCGAACGCGGCAAAAGGGCGGATGCCGCACGCGGCCTCGCGAGGCGGTGGCAGAAGCTCCTGCCGCCCGCCCCTGCGCGCGACACGGCGGGTGACGCGATCGCCGCTTGCGTCGCGCTCGCTTTCCCGGATCGCGTCGCGCGCCGCCGCGATGCCTCAGGCGAAAACTGGATCGCGGTCGGCGGGCGCGGCTTCCGGCTTGATCCGCTGTCGCCGCTCGCCCGGCACGAATGGCTCGCGGTCGCCGAAACGCAAGGGTGGGCCGCCGGCGCGCGCATCCTGTCCGCCGCCGCGATCGACCCCGCCGATGTCGAGATGCTGTTCGCCGATCGCATCGCCATGGTCCGCGACGTCCGCTTCGATCCCGCGACGGGCGGCGTGGTCGCGCGGCGCGAACGCCGGCTCGGCGCGGTGCGGCTCGGCGGCGGGCCCGATGACGCGCCCGACAAGGCGGCGATCGCCGAAGCCCTGCTGGAAGGCGTGCGCGAGCATGGCCTTGCCCTCCTCCCCTGGTCCGAAAGCGCCGATGCGCTGCGCCACCGCGCGGCCTTCGCGCGCGCCCATGACGCGTCGCTGCCCGATCTGTCGGATGAAGCGCTGCTGGCCCTGCTCGATGATTGGCTGCCGCCGATCCTTGCCGGCAAGCGCCGGCTCGATGCCGTCGCCCCGGGCGATCTCACGCAGGCGCTGGAAAATATCCTCGGCTGGGAAGGCGGCCGCGCGGTCGATCGGCTTGCCCCGGCGCGGCTGTCGACGCCCGCCGGCTCCAGCCATGCGATCGATTATGCGGCCGATGGCGGCCCGGCGGTGGAACTGCGCCCGCAGGCCTTGTTCGGCCTCACCCGCCACCCCATGCTCGGCGATGGCCGCGTGCCGCTGGTGCTACGCCTCACCTCGCCCGCCGGCCGGCCGATCCAGACAACGCGCGATCTGCCGGGTTTCTGGGCGGGCAGCTGGGCGGCCGTCGCCAAGGAAATGCGCGGCCGTTATCCGCGCCATCCGTGGCCCGACGATCCCGCCGGGGCCGATCCCACGCTCCGCACCAAGAAGGCCAGCGGCCGCTAGGCTGTAGTGACATTTTAGGGATTTACGTTGGGCTGGATTTCTGATTCAACGCTGGCTTTTGGAGGTTGGCGTGGAAGGGGAAGTGCTGCGGGACGATCAGTGGGAGCGATTGCGAGAGTTTGTTCCGGGCGGCCGCAAGGGTAAGCGCGG
>NZ_FZOS01000042.1 GCF_900188165.1 Edaphosphingomonas laterariae
CGACAAGCTCGCCGCCAACTTCCTCGGCTTCGTCAAACTCGCCAGCATCATGCTCTGGATCAAATAATTAAATCGTCACTACAGCCTAGAGCATTCGAGCCGACGCAGTCGGATCGGAAACTGCTCTAGTCGGTGATTTCCCCCGTCATCACCGCTTCGGCGGTGTCGAGCGCGGCGCGGCCTTGCTGGCGGAGCGCGGCCAGCGGCAGCCGGTAGAGCGTGACGGCCGGCGGCTCGCCCTCGGTCTTGATCAGGCGCAGGCTCCAGCCGCCATGGGCGTGGCCATAAGGATCGATCCAGTTGCCGCCGATGCCGGGATCCGCATCGGCCACCACCAGCAGCACCGACCCATCGGCTTCGTAGGTGGCGGTGTATTTCTGCACATAGCCCTGGCCGTCTTCGTAATTGTCCAGATTTTCCTGCCAGATGTTGCAGAGCTGGAAGATCCAGTAATCGCAGGGCGTGGGGGTGAAGCGCAACACCAGCGCCTCGTCCGGCTTTTTTTCCCAGGTGCCGAAGCCGTGATGGCGATCGGGAACGCCGCCGTTCGACAGATAGACCGCGCGGCTGAAGCGCACCCGGTTGGGGCGTTTGGCGAGATTGTCCTGCCACCAGCTGCGCACCAGTTCGGCATAAGCGAGAACGATCTGGCCCGATTTGGCGAGCGCGTCGCTCATGTCCGCCGGGCGGATCGGGCGGGGATCGGCACCGTCCAGCCGCTCAATCCGCATGGCGGGCGCCACCGTTTTGCCGCGTTCGTGATAGACGGTGCGGACCAGCAGGCCGATGCACTTGTCGGTGATCGGCAGCCAGGCGACATCCCCCGCCGGCTTCGTACGGCTGACGATCACCTCGAAATCGCCGTTCGCGTCGAAGTGGATGGTGTCGCTTTGCAGGAAGCCCGTGGTGCGCAGCGTCGCCGGGTCGAATTCGGCCAGCCCCTCCGTGCCGCGCTTCGCCCAATCGCGTTCGCCGATGTCGGCGGGTTGCTTGGCTTCCCAGGCGGCCATCACGAAATAAGGGATGGTGCCGCGATTGCCGGTGATGCGGTAATCGGCCGACCCGTCGATGAACTCCGCGAGCAGATGGTCCTGATCGGGCGACTGGAAGTTGATCCCCTGCCGCCAGGGCGCATCGCGCAGGCGCGGGCGCTCGGCCTCGCAATTCTCCATGAAGCGTTCGAAGCCGTTGCGCATCAGCCGCGTCATGAAGCGATACCATTCGGCGCGGTCGAGCGTATCGGCATCGTCGCCGAAGCGATCGATCATATGGCCGGCGCGGCGCACCGTTTCGCAGAAATCGTCCCAGGCTTCGCCCGAAAGCAGGCGATCGGCGGCGGCTTCGGTCATGCCTTTTCTCCGGTCATGCGCTCCCGCCGGACGGGGAAGCGATCATAATAAAATTGGAAGCGCTCCCTGAGCGCGCCGATATCGACGCCGAAATCGCCGGCGAGATCATAGACGACCTGGCCATGCTTGCCGCGCGGATTGGCGGCGAGGAAGCGATCGATGCTGGCTTCGGCATCGGGGGTCAGTTCCAGATCGGCCATGGCATAGACCCGGGCGATCACGGATTTCTGATCGGCCATATATTCGTGGAACAGCAGGTCGAGCGAGCGGCCGGCGGGCAGCTTGTCATGATCGCGCACGCAGGCCTTCAGCAGCATCTCGATCCGGTCGATCCAATAGGTCGCCAGTTCCTTGAGATCGAGCGGCAGCGTGCGGCGGATGCGATCGCCATAAGCCAGCATGGTGATCGCCGATTGGATCACCGCCAGTGGATCGCGATGGGTGACGACGATCGTCGCGTCCGGGTAAGTGGCGGCAAGCGGGCCGAAATTTTCCATATGCGGGGGCGATTTCATCACCCAGCGATTGGGCCCGCGCAGGTGCGTCATCGCCTTCAGCACGCGCTTGCCATAGGCGTAATGCGGCGTCTGATCATGGGCGGCATAATATTCGCGCCACGCATAAGGGCGGCTCAGCCATTCGGGCAAATAGGACGAGAAATCCGCGCCCTGCAGCTCGATATCCTCATGCACATGATCGGGCGCCATTTCGTGCATGGCGGGCATCAGCGGCAGCACGGCTTCGAACTGGCCCCACATTTCGCGCGTGCGGGTGTAGCGCGGATCCTCGCCCGGCACCGTCGGCGCGTCATCGGCGGCGGGGATCGGCTCCATCGTCTCCCACAGCGGCATCGAACGCAGCCGGGGATCGGCGGCGAGGATGTTGACGAGGTGGGTGGTGCCCGATCGCGGCAGGCCGGCGATGATGATCGGCCGGTCGATCACGACGTCGGCGATCCCGGGATGGCGGCGGTAGAGATCCTCGACCCGCAGGCGGGCGGAGGCATAGCGCACGCAATCGCCGAACATGCCGGCGCGGCCGAGCGGGCCCAGCCCCTTGTCAGCATCGAAGGCGGCGAGCCAGATGGCCAGCCGCTCGCGGAAATCGGGCGCGCCGAAATCGGTAAGCCCCGTGGCCGCACGGGCGGCGGCGAGCACGGCTTCCACCTCCATCGTCACCGGCGGGGCATAAGCGATCGCCCCCTTCTGCATCTCGGTCAGTTCGGGGTTGGCGAGGTCGGCAATGCGGATCGTGTTCATATCAGTCATCAAAGGTCACCAGCACCTTGGCGGAAGCCTGCCGGTCCTGTGCGACGGCAAAGGCTGTCATGAAGTCATCGAGCGGGAAGCTGTGGCTGATCATCGGGGCCACATCGACAGCCGGATCGGCAAGCGCGGCGATCACGTCGGGGAACTCGTCCGGATAGGCCATCGACGTGACGATCGACATTTCCTTGCCGAGCGCCATCTGGAAATTGACGGGCACGGGATCGTGATGGACGGCGACGACCACCATCGTCGCGTGGAACGGGGCCATGCCGATGATCGACTGGACGACGGGCGCGGCACCCGTCACCTCGAACCATAGATTGGCGTTGATCACCGGCCAGCCGAACAGCTCGCCGGTGCCGAATGCGGCGCCCAGCGCGGCGGCGACATCCTGTTCGTCGGGGTTGATCGTCACGCTCGCGCCAAGCTGGCGCGCGCGTTCCAGCCGTTGCGGGGTGGTATCGACCACGGCGACATCGGTAACGCCAGCCCGTTTCAGGAACAGCAATATGCCAAGCCCGATCGGCCCCGCGCCGAACAGCACCACCTTGTCGCCGGGGCGGGCGCCGGAGCGGTTGACGGCGTGGAGGCCCACCGAAAGCGGCTCGGCCAGCGCGGCGCGATCGAACCCCATCGTATCGGGAATCTTGTGCAGCGCCCCGCCCAGCGTGGCGTTGCGGACGATGAGGTGCGGGGCGAAGGCGCCTTCGGGCACGCCATTGCCGATGCCGTTGCCGTCACCCATCGGGTTCACGATCACGCGATCGCCGGCCACGACGCCACGGACCTCGGCGCCCACCGCCGCGATCGTGCCGGCCAGTTCATGGCCCAGCCCGAACGGTTCGGTCGCGGGCGCGGCGACGCCGCCGGCGCGCACATAGGTGACATCGCTGCCGCAGATTCCCGCCGTCGCCACGCGGACGACAACGTCGCGCGGTCCCGCCACGGGCGCCTCGATCTCGTCGAGCCGGACATCGCCCGGCCCATGAACGCGCACCGCCTTCATCATCGCCTCCTAATTCTCTGGCCGGCGAATTTAGGCGGTGATGACAGGCTTGGCGCGGCCTTTCACTTTCGCGGGGCGGCACAGGCTTGCGCCTGCGGGTCAGCGATAACGGTCGCGATAGGTGCTCGGCGCCAGCCCGGCGACGCGGCGGAACGCGGTCGAGAAGACGCCCTGATTGGCGAAGCCGAGATCATAGGCGATCGCCTTCAATGGCAGATCGGTGTCGGTGAGCAGGCGGCGGGCCTGTTCCATCCGCTTCGCTTCCACCCAGGCACGCACCGTCAGCCCGGTCGTGTCGCGGAACAGCGTGGTCAGCCGGCGCGGGCTCATGTCCAGCAGGCCGGCCAGTGTGCCGATCGTCGGCGCGCGGCGGGGGAAGGCATCGACATATTCGTCCAGCCGGCGGAGCTGGACGGCGCTCAACTGGCCGGTGCGGCGCGGTTCGGCCGGGCCATCGGCGTGGAGGAAGCGGCTCAGTTCGGCGAGCGCGGCCAGCCCCAGGCCCTCGACCAGCGTTTCGGTGGCGAAACCGGGCGTGCGAAGTTCCTCGGCCATGCGGCGCAGCAGCGAATCGATCGCGCCGCCGGCGGTGCCGCCGACGTCCAGCGTGGCGGCCAGGCGGCACCGGCTCCAGCCGTCGCCGATCCGCGTCACCCGATCGAACAGGTCCGCGTCGAACAGGCAGCTGATCGTCAGCGGCTGGCCGCCATCGCCGCGAAACTGGCAATCCGCCGCGGCGGGCGTGAAGACGATATTGCCGAGCCCGCGATAATCGCCGCCGGCGCCTTCGTAGCGGCCGAAACGCTGGATGGGATAAGGCGGCAGCATCATGCTGACGACCGGCTGGGTTTCGCGGACGACCATCTCCACCGGCGCCGGCAGATCGTAGCGGCGCAGCTCAACGGCGATGCCGCCGGCATGCGCGGTAGCCAGATTGGTCCAATTCGTTTGCGCCATCACCCGCCTCTCGTTTCGAAGGATGACAATCAACGGATGATCCATGCGCGCTTTGCGTCGTCATTGGCCCGTTTCGATCAGCATAAGTGCAATCTGGCCGGAGTGCAAACCTGAGCCATTTGGCGATTGATGGCTGTTATGGTCGATTTGGCCTGATTGGCGCAGTATCGAGGGCTAGGCGGCCGTCCTTCGCTTGTTATGCCTCATGAAAAGACGCTTCAGGCGCGGTGGAGAGGCTGGCCAACGACATGCTCGATTATGATCCGTTCGATTATGCGCTGCACGACGATCCCTATGCCACCTATCGCCGGCTGCGGGACGAGGCGCCCGTCTTTCACAATCGCAAGTTCGATTTCTGGGCGCTGTCGCGCTATGACGACTGCCTGGCGGCGGTACGCAATTTCGGCGTGTTTTCAAGCGCGCAGGGCACGACGCTGGAGCCGATCAAGGCCGAGGTGCCGACGCTGATCAACGCCGATCCGCCGATCCACACCAAGATGCGCCATCTGATCGCGGGCATGTTCACGCCCGCCAAGGTGGCGGTGCTGGAAGAAAGCGTGCGCGAACTTGCCCGCGAATTGCTGGCGCCGCATCGCGATAGCGGCCGGATCGACATCATCACCGATTTCGCTGCCAAGCTGCCGATGGCGATCATCTGCCGCCTGCTGGGCTTTCCGAAGGCGGACGAGGACATGCTGCGCGGGCTGACCGACGCGGTGGTCCATCGCGACGAGGGCGTGTTCGAAATGCCCGACGAAGGCATGCATGCGAGCTATGCGCTCTATGGCTATTTCGCCGAGGACATGAAGCGCCGCGCCGGCGCTGCGCCGCGCGACGATATCATCGCCACGCTGATGGCGGCCGAGGCGGCGGGCGACCTGACGCACGAGGAGGTGCTCGGCTATATCTTCATCCTGTCGATCGCGGGCAACGAAACCACGACCAAGCTGATCGGCAACATGATCTACCAGTTGCATCGCCATCCCGACCAACTGGCCATCCTGCGCGCCGAGCCCGACCTGCTGCCTTCGGCCATCGAGGAAACCATGCGCTTCGACGGCCCGACGCAGATGATGGCGCGGACGACGACGCGCGACGTGGACCTTCATGGGCGGACGATTCCGGCCGGCGCGAAGGTCGCTTTGCTGTTCACCTGCGCCAATCGCGACGATCGCAAATATGATCGCGCCGAAATCTATGACGTGCGGCGCAATCCGCGCGATCATCTGGGCTTCGGCGGTGGGCTGCACGCCTGCCTTGGCGCCGCGCTCGCCCGGCTGGAAGCGCGGGTGGCGATGGAGGAATTGCTGGCGATGATGGGCCGTTTCGCGGTGGACGAAAGCGCGCTGCAGCGGATGCATTCGCCGCAGGTGCGCGGTTTCACCCATGTGCCGGTCGAATTCGGGGGAGCCGCCTGATGCCGAAGATCACTTATGTTCAGCAGGATGGCGTGGCGGTGACGGCCGATGCGTTGCCGCTGATGACCTTGATGGAAACCGCGCTGATGGGTGGCGTCGACGGCATTGTCGGCACCTGTGGCGGCATCTGTTCCTGCGCCACCTGCCATGTCTGGGTGGATGGCGAATGGGCGGACCGGCTGGCACCGCCGGGCGCCGAGGAGGCGGACATGATCGAAGGCCTCGCCCACCGCCGCCCGGAAAGCCGCCTGGGCTGTCAGGTGCCGGTGAACGAGGCGCTCGACGGTCTCGTCGTCAGGGTGCCGCCGGCCGAATAGCCGACGGCATTTCCCTTCCGATCAGTTCTGCGGGGCCTTGGCCTGGCGCATCTGCGCCCGTGCTGCCTGGCGTTCTTCGGGCGAGATCGTGCCGTCCTTGTTGGCGTCGATCTTGTCGAACCACTGCAGGCGCGCGGTGGTTGCTTCGGCCAGCGTCACCTTGCCGTCCTTGTCGGCATCGGCCATCCCGAACATGCGGCCGCCCATATGGTCGCCGCCGCCGCGATGATGCCCGCGCATGCCATGATGCTTGCCGCCCGGGCCGCCGCGTTCGGCCCATCCGTCGCGCTTGCGATCGCGCCCGGCATCGAATTCCGCCCGGCTGATCTGGCCGTTCTTGTCGGTATCGAGCGCGGCGAAGCGTTCGTCGGCGCGCTGCTTCATCCGCGCGTCGCGGCCCGCCTGGATTTCCTGCTGGGTGACCGCGCCGTCCTTGTTGAGGTCCATCTTCGCGAAATGGTCCTTCACGCTCGCCTCAACGGCGGTGCGCGTCTGCGGCGGCGGTGCGGGGCGATCCGGGGCGGCGGCCTGGAAGGCCAGCGCCGGAACGGCGATCAGGGCGGCCAGCGAAGCGCCGATGGCGAGTTTCTTCATGGGGTTGCTCCTTCCATCCTGTCGATCGAATCATGCGATCTCGTTTGACGATCCCTGATTCGCCCAGGCGTGTTGCGCCCGATGTTCGATGCTGAAAGCATGTTACAAGGCTGACATGTTGGCCACCCGCTGCTGTATCGCGCTTGAACGACTCCCGACCGCTGTGGCAGAGCGCGGCCGCGCCGGCGATCCGGCCCCCTTTCGGAGATCGAGATGACGAGTGATGTGAAGCGCGTGGTGCTGGCCTATTCGGGGGGGCTCGACACGAGCGTCATCCTGAAATGGCTGCAGCAGACCTACGGCTGCGAGGTCGTGACCTTCACCGCCGATCTCGGCCAGGGCGAGGAGCTGGAACCGGCGCGCGCCAAGGCCAAGCTGATGGGCATCAAGGACGAGCACATCTTCATCGACGATCTCCGCGAGGAGTTCGTGAAGGATTATGTGTTCCCGATGATGCGCGCCAATGCGCTCTATGAAGGGCTCTATCTGCTCGGCACGTCGATCGCCCGGCCGCTGATCGCCAAGCGCCAGATCGAGATCGCCAAGATGGTCGGCGCCGATGCCGTCAGCCATGGCGCGACCGGCAAGGGCAATGATCAGGTCCGCTTCGAGCTCGGCTATTATGCGCTGTCGCCGGACATCAAGGTGATCGCGCCGTGGCGCGAATGGGGCCTGACCAGCCGCACCGCGCTGATCGAATTCGCCGAAAAGCACCAGATCCCGGTGCCCAAGGACAAGCGCGGCGAATCGCCCTTCTCGACCGACGCGAACCTTCTCCACACCTCGTCCGAGGGCAAGGTGCTGGAAGATCCGTGGGAGGAGGTGCCCGATTATGTCTATTCGCGCACCGTCAACCCCGAGGACGCGCCCGACCAGCCCGAGATCATCACGATCGATTTCGAGCGTGGCGACGGCGTCGCGATCAATGGCGAGGCGATGAGCCCGGCGACGCTCCTCGCCAAGCTCAACGATCTCGGCCGCAAGCATGGCATCGGCCGGCTCGATCTGGTCGAGAACCGCTTCGTCGGCATGAAGAGCCGCGGCATGTATGAAACGCCGGGCGGCACCATCTATCACCTCGCCCATCGCGGTATCGAGCAGATCACGCTCGATCGCGGCGCGGCGCACCTCAAGGACGAACTGGCCCCGCGCTATGCCGAGCTGATCTATAACGGCTTCTGGTTCTCGCCGGAGCGCGAGATGCTGCAGGCCGCGATCGATCATAGCCAGGACAAGGTGACCGGCACCGTCCGCCTCAAGCTCTACAAGGGCGGCGTCTATGTCGTCGGCCGCAAGAGCCCCAACACGCTCTACAGCGAGAAGGTGGTGACGTTCGAGGACGACGCCGGCGCCTATGACCAGCGCGACGCGGCGGGCTTCATCAAGCTCAACGCGCTTCGCCTGCGCCTGCTCGGCCGTCGCGACGGTCGCTGAGGCGCGGCGGAAAAAGCCAAATGGGAAGCCCCGTCGCCCCTATCGGGCGGCGGGGTTTTTATTTGCCCGGAAGGCAGCGTGCGCGCCGGGCCGGGAACAGCGGCGTGTGGCCGGTCACCAGTTCGGGCCGCGTCAGGCCGATGATGTCGATCGGGTAGCTTTCGCAATCGGCGATCCGCACCCGGCGCGATTCCAGCGCGTCGAGCAGGTGATCGCCCTTGTCATAGGCGTTGGCGCCCAAACGCAGCAGCCAGATCGTCGGCACGCGGGTCGCTTCGGGCGCGGCCGCCAGCGCTTCGAGCCGTTCTGCCGGCAGCGAGACGACGCCGCGGCTGCCCGTGGGGTTCCACGCGCCCGGCCCGCCATCCAGCGTCGGCACCGCCGTCGGAATCGGCCGGGTGACCACCGCGAGCCCCAGATCGCGCGCCGCATAGTCGAACGGCAGCGCGCCTTCGTTCGGATAGGCCCAGACGACATCGCCGGGGCGATAGCGTTCGCCGAGCCATTTCAGCGCATTGTACCAGTCCTGCATGGGTGGCCCGGCCCGGCGGCGCATGTCGACGGTGAGCATCTGGCTGGTAAGCAGCAGCAGTGCGCCGAGCGCCGGCCAGCGCCACAGCGTGCGGGCGCCGACATGGCCGCCCGTGCCGATCGCGAGGATCAGGATGGTCGGCACGGCGACGGCGGTCATCGTGCGGATGATGAACACCGGCGCCACCAGCAGCGAGATCAGGATCGATGCTGCGACCGGGAACAGAGCGGCAAGGAACAAGGCGATGCCAAGCCGGCGACCGCGGGTGGAGCCTGCCAACACCGGCACGGCGAGCAGCGCCAGCGTTGCGGCCGAAAGCATCGCAATCGCTCCTTGCGAGGCATAAAGCTCGGCGAGCTTGGGGGGCATCCCGTTGAAGGAGAAGCGCAGCCAGGTCGATTTCACCCAGGTCGGGGCCTGATCGATCAGAATCAGGAAGGCAGGCAGGTAGAGGAAGGCCGCGAGCCCATGGCCCCCGATCAACCACTTCCATTCGTTGCGCGCCATGCCCCTGTGCGCGAGCAGCGTGATCGCGGCGAGGCCGAGGGCCGCAGCGTAGAGCGGGCCGAGATTGTGCAGCCACAATATGAGGGCAAGGCAGAGGATGTAGAGCGCGAAGGGCACGCGCGGGATGCGCGGCCGGCCATCGGCGATGCGGGCGGTGCGGATCAGCGCGAACAGCGCCATCGCGTAGACGAGGATCAGCACCGGATAGGGGCGTACTTCGCGCGACATTTCGACCAGCACGGGCCACAATGCCGCGAACGCCACCGCTACGCCGATGACCGGCAGCGCAGGCAGGCGCAGCATTCGCGCCGCTTCGCGCGCGGCAAGGCCGATGGCGGGCAAGAGCAGGAGGCCGCAAACAATGCCCAATGCGCGGAGCGCCGCCAGGGAATCGCCGAAAATCAGCGTCCAGCCACGCAGCAGCGAATAATAAAAGGGCGGGTGGGTTTCGTAGCGCGGCACCACGTGCCACAGAAAATCCCAGCGCTTGGACGCGGCATAGGCGCTATAGGCTTCGTCGAGCCACAGCGGTTCGGCCAGCGTTCCGCGAATGCGGAACCAGGCGGCGGTGGCAAGGGCGAGGATCGCGAGGATCGCGATCGCGTGGCGGCGGATCAGGGTCACGAAGCGCGCCTTTAGTGGCTTGCGCGACCAATTTGAAGCGGTAGCGATGCGCCACCCGCCTTAACCACATTTTGGGGCTTTGGCGGCCATCACGACGCTGTGCATCAGGATGTGATCGACATGCCCGCTGATCGTGGCCCCGCGCCCGCTGCCCTGGCGGGGCGGCGGACCTGGCTGCTGGGGTTGTTCGGCCTCTGGCTCGCGGTGGTGGCGTGGCTGTTGTGGGCGCGGCGGGACGCGATCGCCAATGGGCAATTGCCCGATACCGACGACAATCTGCGGCTGTTGCAGGTGCGCGACTGGCTGGCCGGGCAGGGCTGGTTCGATCTGCGCCAATATCGGCTCGATCCGCCCGCAGGCGCCGACATTCACTGGAGCCGGCTTGTCGATCTGCCGCTGGCGGCGATCATCCGGCCGCTTGCCCCGTGGATCGGCCAGGGCACGGCGGAAATCCTTGCGGCGGTGATCGTCCCGCTGATCGCTTTGGCGGTGGCCATGGCGTTCGCCGGCGCGCTGGGCCGCCGGGCGATCGCACCGGATGCCGGGTGGTGGGCGCCGCTGGTGCTGATCTGCGCCGGGCCACTGACCGGCATGCTGGCGCCGTTGCGGATCGATCATCATGGCTGGCAGATCGTCGCCCTGCTGGCGATGCTGGTCGGGCTGGCCGCGCGGAACAGGCGCAGCGGCGGCATGATCGCGGGTATCGCGATCGCCGCATCGCTGGCCATCGGCGTGGAGATGCTGCCCTTCCTCGCGCTTGGTGCCGCGCTTTCCGTGGCGGCGTGGATCTTCGACCCTGCGGAGCGCGATCGGGTGCAGGCGCTGGCGGTTTCGCTGGCGCTGGGCTTGATCGTGGCATCGCTGCTGTTCGTGGCGCCGGCCCAGCGTTTCGGCTTTGCCTGTGACGCGCTGACGGCGGCGTGGACATTGCCGATCCTGCTCGGCTGCGGTGGCCTCGCCCTCGCGACCCATTTTGCACCGGCGAGTCCCCGCGCTCGCGCGGTGGCGCTGATCGCCGTTGGGGCTATCGCTGGCCTGCCTTTCATGTTCGGGGCATCGGCGGTCTGCCTGATCGACCCCTATCGCGCGGTCGATCCCGAGGCGCGGCGCCTGTGGCTGACGCTGGTCGCCGAGGCCAAGCCCCTGACCCGCCAGTCCGCCGAAGTGGCGCTGGGCACGCTGGTCGTGCCCGTCACCGGCCTCGTCGGGGCGATCGCGATGCTGGCGAAGCGCCGTGATCGCATCTGGCTGATCTTCGTGATCCTTGGCATCGCGTCGATCGCCCTGGCGGTGCAGCAGACCCGGGCGGGTGTTGCGGCGCAGGCGCTGGCGCTTCCCGGCGCCGCCGCGCTCGGCTGGATGCTGCGTCGGCGGATCGTCACGATTCCGTCGATGCCGCTCCGGGTATTCGGCACGCTGGGCCTGTTCATGCTCATCACCGGCCTCGGCCCACGTCTGATCATCGCGGCCTTGGTGTCGCAGCCCGAATCGGAGGCGAAGGCCGCGCGGAAGAAATCGACGGCCGCCTGCATGGCGCCAGCGGCGTTGCGCGGGCTCGACGCGGTTCCCGCCGGCACGATGCTGGCGACCACCGATGCCACGCCCGCGCTGATCCTCCATAGCCATCATCGCGGCGTGGCAGGCCCCTATCACCGCAACGGCCGGGCCATCGCCGATGTGATGAAGGCCTGGGCGGGCAGCAACGCCCTCGCGCGGCCGATCCTGAGGCGCCACGGGGTGACGCTAGTCGCGCTGTGCGGCGAGAGCGTCGAAGGCGGCATCTACACGCAGCGTTCGCGCGCCGGCCTCTATGCCCGGCTCGAACGTGGTGACGTGCCGACATGGCTGACCCCCGTTCCGCTGGCCGGAACGCCATGGCGGGTGTGGCGAATCCACCCCTGATCCGCATGGCCGGTTGCAGCAGGGGCGCGGCCGGGCATATGGCGCGGGCATGACCGCTTTTTCCCCGAACGACCGTGCTGCCTGGTGGGCCGATTGGCGTTACGCAGTGGCGCTCGTCCTGCTCTGCGCCGTTCCGCTGATCTATCCGCCCCTGCCGCCGCTGACCGATCTGCTTGGCCACCTTGCGCGCTATCATGTGCAGCTGACGGTCGACAGTTCGCCTTATCTTTCCCGCTATTTCGGGTTCGAATGGGCGCTGCTCGGCAATCTCGGCGTGGATCTGCTGGTCATCCCGATGTCCAAGCTGTTCGGGCTGCAATTCTCGGTGAAGCTGATCGCGTTGCTGGTGCCGCCGATCACCGCCGCGGGGCTGCTGTGGATCGCGCGCGAGGCGCATGGCCGCATCCCGCCCACCGCTGCTTTCGCGCTGCCGCTGGCCTTCGGCTATCCATTCCAGTTCGGTTTCCTGAACTACACGCTGGCGATGGCGTTGGCCTTCGTCGCCTTCGGCCTGTGGCTGCGGCTGGCGCGTGCCGAACGCTGGGCGTTGCGGGCTGCGCTGTTCGTGCCGATCGGCAGCGCGATCTGGCTGGTGCACAGCTATGGCTGGGGCGTGCTCGGCCTGCTCGCCTTTGCGGCCGAACTGGTGCGCGATCGCGGCCTGGGCGGTTCGCGCCTGCACGCGATCTGGCGCGCGGGCCTTTCCACCTGGCCGCTCTGGCCGCCGATGGCGCTGATGCTCGCCTGGCGCAGCGGCAATGTCGCGGGGCAGACGGCGGACTGGTTCAACCTGCAGCTGAAGTTTGAATGGCTGCTCAGCGCGTTGCGCGATCGCTGGGAAATCTTCGATATCGCCAGCGTCGCGCTGCTTTGCGTGCTCTTGGTCGCCGGGATCGTCCGCTTCCGGCTCCGCTTCGATCGGATGCTCGGGATCGCCGCGTTGATCCTGCTCGTCACCTATCTGCTGCTGCCGCGCATCCTGCTGGGATCCGCTTATGCCGATATGCGGCTCGTGCCTTATGCGCTTGCCATCGGCATCATCGCGCTGCGCCCCTCGCCCGGCGCTGGGCGCCGCTGGATGACAGCGTTCGCCATCGCCGCCGGCCTGTTCTGCGTCGGGCGGGTCGGCGCGACGACGTGGAGCTTCGCGCAATATTCGCGCGCTTATGACGATCAGCTGGGCGCGATCGCGCATATCCGGCCGGGTTCGGCGGTGATGGTGCTCGTCGGCCTGCAATGCCGCGACCATTGGATGACGGCGCGCATGGACCATCTCGGCAGCCAGGCGATCGTCCGCCGCGATGCGTTCGCCAACGGCCAATGGGCGATGGCGGGGGCGCAATTGCTGACGGTGCATTATGACGCGGCAGGACGCTTCCAGACCGATCCGACGCAATTGCTGCGCCCACGCGCATGCCGTGGCGGCAACGAGCCGCTGTGGGAGGACACGCTCGCCAATTTCCCGCGCGCGGCGTTCGATTATTTCTGGCTGATCAACATGCCGCGTGATCGCTGGCCCAATGAGCCCGATCTCGTGCCGATCTGGCATGGCCGGGAACGCGGGGCGCTCTATCGCGTGGTCAAGCCGGCGGCCGTGCCCGCGACGCGGCGCTAGCGGGCGGTCCTAGAACAGTGTCGCATTCTCGGCGGGGCGGGAGGGCCGGGCCTGCGCCTCGCCTTCCGGCGCGGTCGCGGCGGTGGTCCAGCCCAGGCGCGGGATGTTGATCGATCGCTTGCCGCCGAGATCGGTGCGCACGACGATCAGGTCGCGCGCCTCCATATACGCGATCAGCCGGCGCACGCGGCCGGGTGAGCGCGTGCCATAGACTTCGGCCAGCGCATTTTCGTCCGGCGCCTCCCGGCCCTCGCGCGCCGCGCGGGCGATCAGCAGGAACGCGCCGAGCATGTCTTCGGGCAGTTCCGCCGCCAGCGCCAGCGCCTCGCCCCAGCCTTCCTCATTCTCGTCGAACAGGCCGGCGCGCGCCATCGCCATGCGGCGGCGGAAGGCGGCGAGGTCGATGCCCGAATCGGGCAGTCGCCGCATCCGGCAGCGGAGCTGGAAATCCTGGAACAGCACCGCGATCGGCCGGAACGACGCTTCGGGATCGGCGGCGACGTCGGCCAGCACCGCCGCGATGATCGCGCTGCGCTCGTCCTCCTCCATCGCCGGCTGGGCGGGCGCGTCGGCGGCGGGCGCCAGCTGGGGGCGCGCGATCGTCCGGATCAGTTCCTCGGACGAAACCGGCGGACGGGCGGGCGGCGGGGGAGGCGGCGGCGGTGCCTCGTCGCGCGCGAAAATCAGCTCGCCGACATTTTCGGCCGGGGCGGTGGGCAACGGAACGAGCTTGGGGCTGCCGCTGCGCGCGGAGGTCTTCACCGCGCCGATATTGATGGCGACCGGACGGCGCGACACCGCCGGGCCGAGCGCCAGGAACTGCCCGCGCGCGAGATCGCGGATCGATTCCGCCTGGCGGCGCTCCATGCCGAGCAGATCGGCGGCGCGCGCCATGTCGATATCGAGGAAGGTGCGGCCCATCAGGAAGTTGGACGCTTCCGCCGCGACATTCTTGGCCAGCTTGGCCAGCCGCTGGGTGGCGATCACCCCGGCCAGCCCGCGCTTGCGGCCGCGACACATCAGATTGGTCATCGCGCCCAGCGATGCGCGGCGGGCTTCGTCGGAAACCTCGCCGGCGACGGCCGGGGCGAAGAGCTGCGCTTCGTCGACGACGACGAGCGCGGGATACCAATGATCGCGGGGCGCATCGAACAATGCGGCAAGGAAGGTGGCGGCGCAGCGCATCTGCGCCTCGAGCTCCAATCCTTCGAGGCTGAGCACGACCGAGACGCGATGTTCGCGCACGCGCGCCGCGACGCGGGCGATCTCGCCCTCGCTATAATCGCCGGCTTCGATCGGCAGATGGCCATAAGGGCCGGAAAGGGTGACGAAATCGCCTTCGGGGTCGATCACGATCTGCTGGACGACGCCTGCGCTTTCCTCAAGCATGCGCCGCAGGAGGTGCGACTTGCCCGACCCCGAATTGCCCTGCACGAGCAGCCGGGTGGCAAGCAGTTCCTCCACGTCCATCGCCACCGGGCGGCCGGCGGCGTCGTTCCCCATTTCGATCTTGATCGTCACATCCTAGCCTTTGGACGATCGAAGCGGGGGCGGGCAAGGGTGATCCGTCGCCAATATGCGATCAGGCGGCGCGATGCGGCGTCCCGAGTTCGCGATCGAGATGGTGAAGCGCCAGATCGAGCGTCGCGGCGGCGGCCGAGGTGGAATGCATATCGAGCCGATCGAGCGCATCGGCCATCAGCGCGCGCGGTGCGCAGCGCGTCGCGACGCCCCTTATCGTCATTGCGGGAATTACACATAAGCAGGACCCAAGCCGTCATTCTGGCCGGTCTGCAAGGAAGCGGCCGGCTTTGGGTGAAGCCTAGCCGCGTTCGGCCCCGATTGCATCGGGCGGGCCGGCTTATCGTCTCCCTTATGGACCATTCCGCCAAAAAGAAGGGCCGCCGGCGGCGGCCCCAAGCAAGGATCGCTGATCGATCAACGTTGGCGGTCGCGGTCCTGCCGGTCGCGGTCGCTCTGCTGGCGCTCGCCTTGCTGGCGTTCGCCCTGCGGGCCGCGCTGCTGCTGTTGCTGCTGCTGGCGTTCGGCCTGCCGTTGGCGCTCGCGCTCCTGGTTCTGACCGGTGGGGTTCTGGCCGCCTTGTTTCTGGTTCGGCATGTCCTGCTCCTCATACTAGCCCCGAAGGGCAAGGAGCGAACCAGCGGCGCGCGGGGGCGTTCCCCGCGAATCCGGCAAAAGGCGCAGAAATGCGACGTTCTGCAAACGGAACGGCCCCCGCGCGCTGCGCGAGGGGCCGTCGGAGTAGGGCTCAAATAATCGGCTAACCCGGTTGAGCCGAGAGGATCGGCCCCAGGAACCGGATCAGCGGCTGGCGAGGCGAACCGCGTCCTGCCGGCGGAATTCGACCAGGCTGTTGTTGACCGAGCCGCGAACCCGATCGCCCTTGACCGTCAGGTCGAACTTCACGAGCTTGCCGACGACATAGCCCTTCAGCCGCGTGGTTTCGCCAACCTGCTGGCGGCGGACGACATATTCGTCACCATCACGCTCGAACCGGGTCTCCGTCCAGTCGGACTGGGCGGCAGCGGGAGCGGTGGCGAGGACCGGCATGGCGAGTGCGGCAAGCGCCGCGGTGATCTTTAGAAAGCGCATCGAACGATCTCCTGTTGAGTATCGATCAGGCTCTCTCTCCTGACATCGAGATTATGTTGCGCTGCAGCAATCGGACAAGTGCGAAGACGGTCGGGGCGATTGCGCGGCGCGCAACCGCTGCGCGTTCGGGTGATCACGGATGCAGGTGCGCGCGCGCGCGACGGTGATATCGGCCGTCGCAAACAAATCCTTGTCCTGGTTGATACAAGGCGGGCGCTTGGCAAGCGGCCCCATCGGCGACTAGGAGGCAGCGTTGGATATTGGCTGGAGAAGAGGTTCATGACGCAGCCGTTGCGCATCGCGCTCGCGGGGCTCGGCACCGTCGGTGGCGGGGTGGTGAAGTTGCTGGAGACCAATCGCGCGCTGATCGAGCGCCGGGCGGGCCGGCCGATTACCGTGACCGCGATTTCGGCGCGCGACCGCACGCGTGATCGCGGCGTCGATCTGTCGCCCTTCGAATGGGTGGACGATGCGACCACGCTTGCCGCGCGCGACGATGTGGACGTCGTCGTCGAGCTGATCGGCGGCGCCGATGGCCCGGCGCTGACGCTCGCCCGCTCGACGCTGGCCAATGGCAAGGCGTTCGTCACCGCCAACAAGGCGATGATCGCGCACCATGGCGTCGAACTGGCCGAAGCCGCCGAAAAGGCGGATGCCGCGCTGAAATATGAAGCGGCGGTCGCCGGCGGCATCCCGGTCATCAAGGGGCTGCGCGAAGGCGCCGCCGCGAACGAGATCGGCCATGTCTATGGCATCCTGAACGGCACCTGCAATTACATCCTGACCAAGATGGAGAGCGAGGGCCTCGACTTTGCCGACGTGCTCGCCGAGGCGCAGGCGCTGGGCTATGCGGAGGCGGATCCGAGCTTCGACATCGACGGCGTCGATGCCGCGCACAAGCTGTCGATCCTGGCCAGCCTGGCGTTCGGCACGACGCTCGATTTCGACGCGGTGGCGATTTCGGGAATCCGCCATGTCATCGCCGCCGACATCGCCGAGGCGGCGAGCCTGGGCTTCCGCGTCCGTCTGGTCGGCCTTGCCGAAGCGAACGAGAGCGGGCTGTTCCAGCGCGTCCATGCCTGCCTTGTGCCGGTCAGCCACCCGCTGGCCCATGTCGCGGGGTCGCTCAACGCTGTCGTCGCCGAGGGCAATTTCGTCGGCCGGCTGTTCTTCGAAGGGCGCGGCGCGGGCGAAGGGCCGACCGCCTCGGCCGTGGTGGCGGACCTGATCGACATCGCGCGTGGCGAATATGGCCCGGCCTTCGCGATGCCGGTGACGAGCCTTGCCCGGCTGGCGCCGGCAAAGGCGGGCGAACGGAGCGGGCGCGCCTATCTGCGCTTCACCGTCGCCGATCGCCCCGGCGTGCTGGCCGAAATCACCGCCGCGATGCGCGATGCCGGCGTGTCGATCGAAAGCCTGATCCAGCGTGGGGCCGCCGCCGATGGCGGGGTGCTGCTGGTGATGGTGACGCATGATTGCCCGGAAAGCGCGGTGATCGATGCGCTCGACCGGCTCAAGGGGTCGGCGAGCATCCTCGGCCAGCCGATGCTGATGCACATTCTGGATATCTGATGCGGGTCGGCCGGGCGGGCCGTCCCGCCCGGTTCAGGCCAGCAGCAGCCAGGCGATCGCCCCGATCGCGGCCCACAACAGGGCGTTGAGACCGATGATGGCGCGCGCGCGGGTGCGGAAGGGCAGCGGCGGTTCGCTCGCCACCTCGGCACTGGCCGGCGTTTCGGCGGTGAAATCCAGAAAAGCGGCGGCGCCGCGCGACAGCGCGCTTGGGCCTGTCTCGGCCGAGCCGAATTCGCCCCAGACGACGGGGCTTTCGGCCAAAGCGGCGCGCGCCTGTTCGCGCAGCAAGGGCTGATCGAACGCGCAGCCGGCATAAGGGTGGCCGGCCCACATCACATGCGCCTCGCGCAGGCCGATGCCGGGCAGATCCACCTCGACCGTCATGCCGGGCGAAAGCTCGAGCGGTGATTCGGCGCGGAAGCCATCGGCCGAAAGATCATGAACCGTGATGTCGGAATAGTCTTCCGAACCGTGGCGCACGCCGCCATCAAGGCGCAGCCGCGTGCGCGCGGAACGCCGTTCCTCGTCGTCGAACGTCTGACGCAGCTTGGCCGCGAGGCTCATTTCGGTCTCCCGCTCCAGTCCCACCATCATCCATAATTTAAGGTGGTGAATCAAAGGTAA
Source organism: Edaphosphingomonas laterariae (assembly GCF_900188165.1). Lineage (GTDB taxonomy): Bacteria > Pseudomonadota > Alphaproteobacteria > Sphingomonadales > Sphingomonadaceae > Sphingomonas_E > Sphingomonas_E laterariae. The sequence continues at coordinate 18,336 of NZ_FZOS01000042.1, forward strand.
AGCGGTGCTCCCTAGCGACAAATCGTGCGGTTAGGCCATGCCGGCCCCCTCCGCGCCCGATCGATTCTCGACTTTGTCACCCGCTTTGCCTAAGCGAGCGGCCAAATATTTCTGAAAGGCGTTGGAAGATGGTGACAGCTAGCAAGGCGCTGGACCGCGTTCTGGTTCTCGAAATGGTGCGCGTTACCGAAGCGGCGGCGATCGCCGCTTCGAAGCTGATCGGTCGCGGTGACGAGAAGGCGGCCGACGCCGCCGCCGTGGAAGCCATGCGTCATGCGTTCAACGGCCTTGAGTTCGACGGCACCGTCGTGATCGGCGAGGGCGAGCGCGATGAAGCGCCGATGCTCTACATCGGTGAAAAGGTCGGCAATGCGATTGGCACCGGGCCGAAGATCGACATCGCGCTCGATCCGCTCGAAGGCACGACGATCACCGCCAAGGCCGGCCCCAATGCGCTCGCCGTGCTCGCCATCGCCGAAGAGGGCGGTCTGCTCAACGCGCCCGACGTCTATATGGACAAGCTGGCGGTCGGTCCCGGCTATCCCAAGGGCGTCGTCTGCCTCGATCGCACGCCGACCGAGAACATCAATGCGCTCGCCGCCGCCAAGGGCGTCCAGCCCAACGAGATCATCGCCTGCGTGCTCGATCGCCCGCGCCACGAAAAGCTGATCGCCGAACTGCGCCAGATCGGCTGCGGCATCGTCCTGATCCCCGATGGCGACGTGGCCGGCGTGATCGCGGTGACCAACCCCGACACCACGATCGACATCTACATGGGCTCGGGCGGCGCGCCGGAAGGCGTGCTCGCGGCGGCGGCGCTGCGCTGCGTCGGCGGCCAGTTCCAGGGCCGCCTCCTGTTCCGCAACGAGGACGAACGCGCCCGCGCCCGCAAATGGGGCGTCACCGATCTCGACCGGATCTATGACCTTGAGGATCTGGTGAAGGGCGACGCGATTTTCGCCGCCACCGGCGTTACCGATGGCTCGCTGCTCGAAGGCGTGAAGCGCAAGAAGAGCGGCGTGATGACCACCGAGAGCGTGGTGATGCGCGCCAGCTCCGGCACCGTCCGTTGGGTGAAGGGCGAACATCACAAGGGCGGCTGAACGCTGCCGGTGGAGGGGCCGGTGAAGGGGCCGGGGAAGCGCAAGGACGGCTGACCCGCATCGCGGCAGGCGCGCGCGCAATGCTTCCACCCCGGCCGTTCACGCTCTAGAGCGGGGGCATGTCCCCCGTTCTCAACGTCACGCGATCGATTCTCGGCCAGCCCTGGCGCTGGCGCGGCGCCGGCACCGATGGCCGCGATGCCGATTTCCGGCCCGACGATCTTGTCGCCGGGCTGCTGATGGCGCGTGGCGTGCCGCGCGACGAGGTGGAGGCGCATCGCGTGCCCACCATCCGTGGCTTCATGCCCGATCCTTCCATCTTCCGCGACATGGATGCGGCCGCCGAACGGCTGGCCGACGCCGTCATGGCGGGCGAGCCGATCACCATCTTCGGCGATTATGACGTGGACGGCGCCACATCGGCGGCGCTGCTGATCCGGCTGCTGCGCGATCTCGGCCTTGCCCCGCAGGCCTATATCCCCGACCGGCTGATGGAGGGTTATGGCCCATCGGGCGAGGCGCTGGTGCGGATTGCCGAGGGCGGGACGCGGCTGATCGTCACCGTCGATTGCGGCGCCCAGGCATTCGAGGCGCTGGAAATGGCCCGTGTCGCGCGGGCCGACGTAATCGTCGTCGATCATCACAAATGCGCGGCCGCGCTGCCGCCGGCGCTGGCGCTGGTCAATCCCAACCGGCTGGATGAGGATGAGGGCGCGGCGCACGGCCACCTCGCCGCCGTCGGCGTCGCTTTCCTGCTCGGCGCGGCGCTGTTGCGCACCTTGCGCGGACGCGGCTGGTTTGCCGGCCGGACGGAGCCGAAGCTGATCGAACTGCTCGATCTCGTCGCGCTCGGCACCGTCGCCGATGTGGCGGCGTTGCGCGGGCTCAACCGCGCCTTCGTCGCGCAGGGCCTCAAGGTCATGGCGAATCAGCGCAATATCGGGCTGGCGGCGCTTGCCGAAGCGGCCCGGCTGACCCGCGCGCCGACCTGCACCGATCTGGGCTTCGCACTCGGCCCCCGCATCAACGCCGGTGGCCGGGTCGGCAAGTCGGATCTCGGCGTGCGCCTGCTGACGACGACCGACATGGATGAGGCGCGCGGCATCGCCGCCGAACTCGATCGGTTGAACGAGGAACGCCGCGCCATCGAAATGCTCGTCACCGAGGCGGCCGAAGCGGCGGTTGCCGGGCAGGGCAATCGCGCGGTCGCGGTGGTCGCCGGGCAGGGCTGGCATCCCGGCGTGATCGGCATCGTCGCCGGCCGGTTGAAGGAACGGCTGGGCCGACCCGCGATCGTCATCGCGCTCGACGACGCCGGTGTCGGCAAGGGATCGGGCCGATCGATCGGCGGGGTCGATCTGGGCGCCGCCGTGCTGGCGGCCAAGGATATGGGCCTGCTGGTCGCCGGCGGCGGCCACGCGATGGCGGCGGGGCTGACCGTCGATGCCGCGCGTGTCGATGCGCTGGCCGAGTTTCTGGATGAACGGCTGGCGGCCGATGTGGCGCGGGCGCGCGATGATCGGGCGCTATTGCTCGATGCCGTGCTCAGCCCCGGCGGCGTCAATCCCGGGCTGGTCGGCGCGCTCGATGCCGGCGGGCCTTATGGCGCGGGCTGGCCGGCGCCGCGCGTGGCCGCGGGGCCGGTGCGGGTGATCAAGGCCGATGTCGTGGGGCAGGGGCATTTGCGCGCGATCGTGCAGGGCGATGACGGCCGTTCGATCAAGACGATCGCCTTCCGCCAGGCGGACGGGCCGCTCGGTCAGGCGCTGCTCGGTGCCGGGCCGCAGCGACGGCTGTGGGTGGCCGGCCGCCCCAAGGTGGACGATTGGGCGAGCCGCCCGTCGGCGGAACTGCACCTTGAAGATGCGGCCTGGGCGGATGGCGGCGATTAATTTTCGCATCGGCGGGTAATTTTCCTATCGACGGGTTGACCGCACCGAGATGCTGCTTTAGGGGCGCGGTCTCGCTGACGGCCCCTTCGTCTAGCGGTTAGGACGCGGCCCTTTCACGGCTGAAACACGGGTTCGATTCCCGTAGGGGTCACCACTTAAGTGGTTGAACTTGCTGGATAAAACCGGGAATTTTCGGTTTTCGTGGCACTTTTGTGGCACATTTGAGGTTTTCCGGCCGGATTTTCACCCCCATTTCGGGACCGTTGACAACCCCTTCCCACGGGTGAGCACGCATCCTCCGTTGCCGAAACGAGGGTTTTCCACCATATTTTGCGGATGGACAGAGCGATCAGCGCCAGCGAGGCCAACCAGCACTTTACGGAGCTCCTGCGCGAGGTCTCCGAGGGAGCGAGCTTTACCGTGATGTCGCGCCGGCGGCCCGTCGCTCGCGTGATGCCGGTCGACCGCCATCAGGACAAGCAGTCGACCCAGAAGATGCTGGCTTTCGCCGCGGGCCTGTCTGTCCGTAATTCGGGGGGGGCTGGTCGCGCGACAATCTGTACGAATGACCCGCGTAGCTGTGGACAGCAACATCCTCGCCTACCTTGCCGGCGTAAGCCGCGGGGGCCGAGGATGAAGCCAAAATCGCGCAAGCGCGCGAACTGATCGAGCGGCTTGGCGATGCCGCCAGCCTGGTCGTTCCCGCCCAGACGCTCGGAGAACTTGTCGCGTCCTGCGCTGTAGCGGAGCCAGCGCCGAGGAAGCGCGCGCGATCCTGCTCGAATTTTTCGAAGCGTTCGGCACATCGGCTTCGGAGGCGAGAATCGCGCTGGCGGCTACGAATCTCGTAGTGACCACAAGCTCCAGTTTTGGAATGCACTCATCGTCACCGCCGCCGCGGAAGCCGGCTGCACATTGCTCCTGTCCGAAGATATGCAGGACGGCTTCGTGACGCGGGAGCTCAATATCGTCAATCCTTTCAATGTAACTCGGCACCCGAGGCTCGCGGCCCTCCTCGCTTGCCGCGACTCAGCCGTAGATCTGACTGAGCTTCGCCGCCTCGCGACCGAAATCGCCCTGGTCGATCCATTTCGAATAGTGCTTGAACAGCATCGCCGCGCTTTTGTGGCCGAGCTGCCGGGAAATATAGGCAGGGTTCACGCCGCCCATCAGCGCGGTGGTCGCGTAGGTATGCCGCGTCTGGTAGGCGTCCCGGCTGCGGATGCCGAGCGCGCGCAGGGCGGGATGGAAGTAGAGCTTCCGCTGGTCCTGCACATCAGGCCAGGGTGTGCCGCTGGCCGGATTGAGGAAGATCGGCGAATCGAGGCCAAGCATGAAGCTGTGGATCTTCTGGCGTTGCAGTACGGCCATCATGCGCGGGGTGAGGTCGACGTCCCGCACGGTTCGGGTTTTCGTCGATTTCACGACGGCGCGGACGCGGGCACGCTCAACCCGGATTGTCTGCCCCTTCCAGTCGACGTCGCGCCACTGGACGATGATCTGCTCGCTGGGGCGCATGCCGGTGCCGAAGGCGAACTCGTACCAGTTCCAGACCTGCTCGTCATAATGGTCGCGGATATAGGCGAGGATGCGCTCAGTTTCTTCGCGATCGAACGGATCGGGCTCGCGCTTCTGATATTTAAGGCTCTTGATCCGCTCCATCGGCGATCGATCGATCAGCAGGTCATCAATCGCGAGTTCGAAAATCCCGCGCAGGGGAATGAGGTTGTTGTTGACCGTCTTGCCGCTGACCCGCTTCGATCGCTCGACGATGATCCGTTTGATCTCGCTCGGCTTGATGCTCTTGAGCGGCCGCTCGCCGAAGGTCGGCGACCAGACCTTGTTGATCGCCCCGATATAGTCCGACATCGTCGATTTCTCGACAACAAGCGTTTCGAGCCACTGTTTCGCGAAGGTGGTGAAGCCGGTGCCCGATGCCTTTGTCCCGGATTTCGGAAATGTGTCAACGGCGGAGCAAAAGTCGGCCATTCGGCGGCGTAAAACCAGGCCACGGTGTTACATGCCGGGGGGAGTGGCGTGAGGGCGTAGCCCGAAG
>NZ_FZOS01000033.1 GCF_900188165.1 Edaphosphingomonas laterariae
TGACGCTGTACAACAATACCGGCCCCGTCAGTCAGTGGGGCGCCTGGGGCCTGCGCGAATATGCCGGCCAGCCCATCGCCGAAACGCCAAAGCTGAAGGCGGCGAACGAGTATAAGGCCGTCAACTGAACGGCTTGAAAGATCACGAAGGCCTCGCATCCCGGATGGATGCGGGGCCTTCCGTCATTCAGGCCATCCATTGCTTGCCCGCCGGCCCGCGGAACGCTAAAGGCCGCGGCTGCTCTTTCAAATCCTGAACACGAGACCTGACCCATGAAGATCAGCGGCGTCGACATTCGTCCCGGCAATATCATCGAATATGAAGGCGGCATCTGGCGCGCGGTGAAGATCCAGCACACGCAGCCGGGCAAGGGCGGCGCCTATATGCAGGTCGAGATGAAGAACCTGATCGACGGCCGCAAGAACAACGTCCGCTTCCGTTCGGCCGAGACGGTTGAGCGCGTGCGTCTCGACACCAAGGATTTCCAGTTCCTGTTCGCCGACGGCGACACGCTGACCTTCATGGATAAGGACACCTATGACCAGATCACGCTGCCGCGCGATCTGCTGGGTGATGCCGCCGCCTTCCTGCAGGACGGCATGGACGTGGTGATGGAGCTTTACGACGAGAAGCCGATTTCGGTGCAGCTGCCCGACACGGTGGAAGCGACGATCGTCGAGGCGGATGCCGTGGTGAAGGGGCAGACCGCGTCGTCGTCCTACAAGCCGGCGGTGCTCGACAATGGCGTGCGCGTGATGGTGCCGCCGCATATTTCCAGCGGCACGCGTATTGTCGTCGACGTCTATAGCCAGGAATATGTTCGCCGCGCGGACTGACCGTCATTTTCCTCCCGCATGTGGGAGGATTTTGAGAAGTGGGCGCCCGCATATGCGATCGCCCACTTCTTTGTTTATTCCCCTTGTTCGTTCCGGCAAGCTGGGAAGTGGAGATTGAAATGGTTGCCCATTCCGGCCTGATCACCGTCATGGAGCGCGCCGCCCGCAAGGCCGGCCCGCGCCTGCGTCGAGACTTCAACGAGGTCCAGCAGCTTCAGGTGAGCCGCAAGGGCCCCGCCGACTTCGTGTCGATGGCCGACCAGCGCGCCGAGCAGACGCTGTTCGAGGAGTTGAAGAAGGCGCGGCCCGACTGGGGCTTCGTGATGGAGGAGCGTGGCATCGTCGAGGGCGATCCCGACAAGCCCCGCTGGATCATCGACCCGCTCGACGGCACGTCCAACTTCCTTCACGGCATTCCGCATTTCGCGATCTCGATCGCGGTGGAGGATCCGCGCGGGCCGGGCGGCAAGCCGGAAATCACGCATGGCATGGTCTATCAGCCGCTGACCGACGAAAGCTTCTGGGCGGAAAAGGGGCGGGGGGCCTGGCTGCAGGACCGGCGGTTGCGCGTGTCGGCGCGTCGTGATCTGCTCGACGCGCTGGTCGCGACCGGCATTCCCTTTGCCGGCCATGGCAATTTCAAGGAATGGAGCGCGATCTTCGCCGCGATCGCACCGGAAGTGGCGGGCATCCGGCGCTTCGGCGCGGCTTCGCTGGACCTCGCCTGGGTTGCGGCGGGGCGGTTCGATGCGTTTTGGGAAAGCGACCTCCAGCACTGGGATGTCGCGGCCGGCATGCTGATGGTGCGCGAGGCCGGCGGCTTCGTTACCGACTTCCGTGGCGGCGATCGTTCGATCGAGCGCAGCGAATTCCTGGCTGCCAATGATGGCCTCCACTCCAAGCTGCACAAGCTGCTTGCGGGTGCCTTGAAGGCGCTGCGCTGAAATGATGCGCAGGCTCGTCGGGCCTGCGTTTCTATTGCTGGGCGCCGCGTGCCTGGGGGCATGGGCGTCCGCGCCGCGTGCCGCCTGGCCGGAATCGCCGGCCGAGGCCGCCGATCGCGCGCATTTCCCGGAAAGCGGGATGATCGTGCGCGGCGAAATCGGCGAGGCGATCGAGCGGCGTGACGCCGCAGGCGTGGCCGAGGGCGCGCGCGCGCTGGCCGCGATGGGCGGGGGGCTCAGCATCGCCAGCCGCGCCCGCATCGCGCCATTTCTGAGCGAGGCCGAGAGGGCGAGGCTTGCCGCGCGCTTCGACGCCAATGACGATCCCGTCGTTCATAGTACGCTGGAAGCCGAGGTTCCGGCCGACCATCGCATCGTCGAAGGCATTGCCTGGGATGGCGCCACCGGACGATTGTTTGCCGGCACCGTCATCGATGGCGAATTGCTGGTCAGCGAAGGCGGGGGATGGCGCGGGGTGCCGCTGGACGGTCCGGTGGGCGGACTGTTCGGCATGGCGGTCGATGCGCCGCGCCGCCGGCTCTGGATCACTTCCGGCGTGGCCGAGCAGGTGGCGCGGCCCGAGCGCGCCTTTCGCGGCCTGATTGCGGTCGATCTCGACCGACTCGCTGTAGCCCGGCGCGTGCCGCTGCCCGCCGAGGAGACCGGTTCACCCGGCGATCTGGCCATTGGCGCGGATGGGACGGTCTATGTCAGCAATGGTGAAAGCGGCGCGATCCATATCTGCGCGCCGGGGTGCGCGGCGCTGGACGAACTGGTGGCGCCAGGCCGCTTCCGCAATCCGCAAGGGCTGGCTTTGTCCCGCGATGGCCGGCGGCTCTATATCGCCGATTATGGCTATGGCATCGCCATCTTCGACCTGCGCAGCCGGCATCTTTCCCGGCTGGCTGCGGCGGTGCCGATGATGCTCGACGGTATCGACGGGCTGATGCGCCATGGCGACGATCTTGTTGCAATTCAGAACGGAACCAACCCCCGCCGGATCGTTCGCCTGCGGCTGGCGCGCGGCGGGCGGGAGGTGCGGCGGCTGGATGTGCTGGCGCGATCGAGCCCGGATTGGGCCGAACCGACGCTGGGCGTGATCGCGGACCGGCGATTATTGTTCGTCGCCGACGGACAGTGGGAGCGATATGCGGCGCGCGGACGACCGATCAATAGCGAGCCGGCAAGGCCGACGCCGATCAGGGCGCTCGACCTCCCTAAGTGATGGCCCAAGCGACGGCCCAATAGACGGTCCGGATGAGGACCGTTCCGGCCCTTTCAAATTGCGAATCATTCTCACGGCTTCCGATGCTTGCGTCATGGATGCGGCATCCCTAGAAGCCGGGCCGAAAGGCCGAACATCGGCCCGATTTTGTGTTTTGGCGCGATTTTCGAGCCGCCGGGCGTACCGGCCCGGCTCGGAATCGTTCAAGCGGAGATGAATCATGGCGTCGGTTGCCGCCGGATATCTGCCGATCCTGCTCTTTCTGGGCGTCGCGATCGTGCTTTCGGCTGCCTTTGTGGTGCTGCCGATGATCGCAGCGAAGTTCACCGGGGCCGACAAGCCCTATCCGGACAAGCTGGCCGAATATGAGTGCGGATTCCCCGCGTTCGAAGATAGCCGCGCGCAGTTTGACGTGCGCTTCTATCTCGTCGCGATCCTGTTCATCATCTTCGACCTCGAGGCCGCTTTCCTGTATCCTTGGGCGGTTTCGCTCGGCGCGATCGGCTTTGCCGGCTGGCTGGCGATGATGATCTTCCTCGTCGAACTGACCCTTGGCTTTGTCTATGCGTGGAAGAAGGGAGCGCTGGAATGGGAGTAGAACTTTCCGCGCAGCCCGGCGCTGGCGCCGGCGGGGCGATCGTGAAGCAGCCCGATCAGGATTTCTTCCTCGATCTGCAGAGCCAGGTGAATGACAAGGGTTTCCTCGTCACCTCTACCGAGGAACTGTTCCAGTGGGCGCGCACCGGCTCGCTGTGGTGGATGACCTTCGGCCTTGCCTGCTGCGCGGTCGAGATGATCCACGTCAACATGCCGCGTTATGACATGGAGCGCTTCGGCGCCGCGCCGCGCGCATCGCCTCGCCAGTCGGACGTGATGATCGTCGCCGGAACGCTGTGCAACAAGATGGCTCCCGCGCTCCGCAAGGTCTATGACCAGATGTCGGAGCCGAAATACGTCATCTCGATGGGCAGCTGCGCCAATGGCGGTGGCTATTATCACTATAGCTATTCGGTGGTGCGCGGCTGCGACCGGATCATTCCGGTGGACATCTATGTCCCGGGTTGCCCGCCGACCGCCGAAGCGCTGCTTTATGGCGTGATGCAGTTGCAGCGTAAGATCCGTCGCGAAGGGACGTTCGAACGGTGAGCCTGGCTTTTCCCAAATATGCGTCCAACGACGGCGTGATCGATGCGGCGAAGGCCGCGCTGGGCGACCGGCTGATCCATGCGCGTGACGAGGTGGGCGAAATCGCGCTGCACGTCCGTGCCGAGGCGCTGGTCGACGCGATGATCATCCTGCGCGACAGCCTTGGCTATCAGCAGTTGATGGAAATCGCCGGTGTGGACTGGCCTGACCGCGATCCGCGGTTCGAGGTCGTCTATTGCCTGCTCAGCCTGACGAAGAACCATCGCCTGCGCGTCCATGTCGCGACCGACGATGTGACGCCGGTGCCGAGCGTCACGTCGATCTGGCCGGTCGCCGGCTGGCTCGAACGCGAAGTGTACGACATGTATGGCGTGCTCTTTTCGGGCAATGGCGATCTGCGTCGCATCCTGACCGATTACGGGTTCAAGGGGCATCCGCAGCGCAAGGATTTCCCGCTGACGGGCTTTGTCGAGCTGCGTTATTCGGAAGAGCATAAGCGCGTCGTCTATGAGCCGGTGAAGCTGGCGCAGGACTTCCGCAGCTTCGACTTCATGAGCCCGTGGGAAGGCGCGGAATATATTCTGCCCGGTGACGAAAAGGCGCAGCCGGAGGCTCCGGGCGCGCCGACGCCGCTGAAGGCCGACGAGGTCAAGAAGTGATGGCGACCGATTACGATACCCTGACCCCGGATACCGCCCAGACGGTCGGCGATCTGGAGATCCAGAACTATACGATCAACTTCGGCCCGCAGCACCCGGCGGCGCACGGCGTGCTGCGTCTGGTGCTGGAAATGGACGGCGAGATTATCGAGCGCGCCGATCCGCATGTCGGCCTGCTCCATCGCGGCACCGAAAAGCTGATCGAATACAAGACCTATCTGCAGGCGCTGCCCTATTTCGACCGGCTGGATTATTGCTCGCCGCTCGGCATGGAGCACAGCTATGTGCTGGCGGTCGAAAAGCTGCTCGGGCTGGAAGTGCCGGAGCGCGCGCAATATCTGCGCGTGCTGTTCGCGGAACTGACCCGCATCTGCAACCACATGCTGAACCTCGGTTCGCACGTGATGGACGTCGGCGCGATGACGCCGAACCTGTGGCTGTTCGAAATCCGCGAAGATTGCCTCGGCTTCTTCGAACGCGCGTCGGGCGCCCGCATGCACGCCGCCTGGTTCCGCCCCGGTGGCGTCCATCAGGACGTGCCGCTGAAGCTGTTGACCGACATTGGCGACTGGGTGGACACCCGCCTGCCGCGCCTGCTGGAAGACGCGATCAGCCTGGTGGCCGACAACCGCATCTTCAAGCAGCGCAACGTCGATATTTCGGTGGTGTCGAAGGAAGACGCGATCAAGTGGGGCTTCTCCGGCCCGATGATCCGCGGCTCGGGCATTCCGTGGGATATCCGCAAGAGCCAGCCTTACGACGCCTATGACAAGGTGGAGTTCGACGTGCCGGTCGGTACGCGCGGCGACTGCTATGATCGCTTCATGGTGCGCGTCGAGGAGGTCCGCCAGTCGGCGCGGATCATCAAGCAGTGCATCCAGCAGATGCCCGAAGGGCCGATCGCTTCGCTCGACCGCAAGGTCGTGCCGCCGAAGCGTGGTGAGATGAAGCGTTCGATGGAAGCGCTGATCCACCACTTCAAGCTCTATACCGAAGGCTTCCATGTGCCGGCGGGCGAGGTCTATGTCGCGACCGAAAGCCCCAAGGGCGAATTCGGCGTCTATCTGGTCTCCGACGGCACCAACAAGCCCTATCGCTGCAAGATCCGGCCGACCGCGTTCAGCCATCTGCAGGCGATGGATTTCATGGCAAAGGGCCACATGCTCGCCGACGTGACGGCGATCCTGGGCGCCATGGATATCGTGTTCGGGGAGTGCGACCGGTGAGCGAAGTCGCAACCCTGCTGTCCGCCGACGAGCGCATCACGATCGCGACCCGGATGATCGAGGTCTATAACGCGCAGGACGCCGACGCCTATGTGACGTTCATGACCGACGATGCCTGCGAAGCGGGTTATCGCGGCGCGGTGCTGCGCGAAGGCAAGGAAGGCGTGCGTTCGGGCCTGAAGGCGATGTTCGCGCAATTTCCGCAGAACCGCGCGGATATCATCGCGGGCTGGTGCCTCGGTGAAACCGTGGTGCTGCACGAGAAGGTCGAACGCGCGCCCGACGGCGACAAGTTCGAGGTCATGTCCATTTATTCGTTTGAGGGCGACAAGGTGTCGCGCGTGGAGTTCATCCGCTAATGGCTGACGCAGCCCATATCCCCGACGAAGCCGAAACCCGCGCCCGCTGGGGCGATTTCGCCTGGTCCGAAATCAACGAGGCCCGCGCGAAGGAAGTGATCGGCCGCTATCCGCCGGGCCGCCAGCATTCGGCGATCATGCCGCTGCTCGATCTCGCCCAGCGCCAGGTTGGCGCCGAGACCGAGACGCAGGGCTGGCTGCCGGTGCCGGTGATCGAATATGTCGCGAAGCAGATCGACATGCCCTACATCCGGGCGTTCGAGGTCGCGACCTTCTACACCATGTACAATCTGGCGCCGGTCGGCCGCTATCACGTCCAGGTGTGCGGCACGACGCCGTGCATGCTGCGCGGTTCGGACGACGTGTTGGAAGCCTGCAAGGCCAAGGGCATGAAGAAGGGCCACACCACGGCCGACGGCATGTTCACGCTGACCGAGGTGGAGTGCCTTGGCGCCTGCACCAACGCGCCCATGGTGCAGATCAACGACGACAATTTCGAAGACCTTACCTTCGATACGATGACGGCGGTGCTGGACGCGCTGGCCAAGGGCGAGAGCCCCAAGCCCGGCCCGCAGATCGACCGCCAGACCAGCTGCCCCGAAGGCGGCCCGTCGAGCCTGAAGGAAATGGTCTCCGACAATCACGATTATCGGGGTGAATGGGCATGAGCGACGTGATTGCGCCGCTGGCGGACAAGGACCGCATCTTCACCAACCTCTATGGCTTCCAGCCGTGGAATATCGACGCGGCGATGAAGCGCGGCGATTGGGACAACACCAAGAAGCTGCTCGAAATCGGCCAGGACGAGATCATCGAGCAGATTAAGGCGTCCGGCCTGCGCGGCCGTGGCGGCGCGGGCTTCCCGACCGGGATGAAGTGGAGCTTCATGCCCAAGGAAAGCAAGGACGGCCGTCCGAGCTTCCTGGTGATCAACGCCGACGAATCCGAGCCGGGTTCGTGCAAGGATCGCGAGATCGTCCGGCACGACCCGCACAAGCTGCTCGAAGGTGCGCTGATCGCGGGCTTCGCGATGCGCGCGCGCGCGGCCTATATCTACATTCGCGGTGAGTTCATCCGCGAGGCGGAGACGCTGTTCGCGGCCGTGGCCGAAGCCTATGCCAAGGGCTTTCTGGGCAAGAATGCCTGCGGTTCGGGCTATGATTTCGACGTCTTTGTCCATCGCGGCGCCGGGGCCTATATCTGCGGCGAGGAAACCGCGCAGATCGAGAGCATCGAGGGCAAGAAGGGCCAGCCGCGCCTGAAGCCGCCATTCCCGGCGGGCGTTGGCCTCTATGGCTGCCCGACGACGGTGAATAACGTGGAATCGATCGCGGTCACGCCGACGATCCTGCGGCGCGGCGCCTCCTGGTTCTCGTCCTTCGGGCGCGAGAACAACAAGGGCACCAAGCTGTTCCAGATCAGCGGCCATGTGAACAAGCCCTGCGTCGTCGAGGAGACGATGAGCATTTCGTTCCGCGAACTGATCGACCGGCACGCCGGCGGCATCCGCGGCGGCTGGGACAATCTGCTCGCCGTGATCCCCGGCGGCTCCTCGGTGCCGCTGGTGCCGGCCAAGGAGATCATGGACGCGCCGATGGACTTTGACGGTCTGCGCGGGCTGGGCTCGGGCCTCGGCACGGCGGCGGTGATCGTGATGGACAAGTCCACCGATATCGTCCGCGCGATCAGCCGGATCAGCTATTTCTACAAGCATGAGAGCTGCGGCCAGTGCACGCCGTGCCGCGAAGGCACCGGCTGGATGTGGCGGGTGATGGAGCGGCTGCGCGAAGGCAATGCCGACATTTCCGAAATCGATATGCTGCAGGAAGTGACCAAGCAGGTCGAAGGCCACACCATCTGCGCGCTTGGCGACGCGGCGGCGTGGCCGATCCAGGGCCTGATCCGCCATTTCCGCCCGGAAATCGAGCGGCGCATCATCGAGAAGCAGGGTAACGCGACCCTCGCGGTCGCGGCGGAGTAATAGAATGCCCAAGCTAACCGTTGACGGGATCGAGGTCGAAGTCCCCGCCGGAGCCACCGTGCTTCAGGCGTGCGAGGCTGCCGGCAAGGAAATCCCGCGTTTCTGTTATCATGAGCGGCTGTCGATCGCCGGCAATTGCCGCATGTGCCTGGTCGAGGTGAAGCCCGGGCCGCCGAAGCCGCAGGCTTCGTGCGCGCTGCCGGCCGCTGACAATCAGGAAGTTCGCACGGACAGCCTGCTGGTCAAGAAGGCGCGGGAAGGGGTGATGGAGTTCCTCCTCATCAACCACCCGCTCGATTGCCCGATCTGCGATCAGGGCGGCGAATGCGACCTGCAGGACCAGTCGGTCGCTTATGGCCGCGGCAATTCCCGCTATGACGAGAACAAGCGGGCCGTGACCGAAAAATATATGGGCCCCATCGTCAAGACGGTGATGACCCGCTGCATCCAGTGCACGCGCTGCGTGCGCTTTGCCGAGGAAGTGGCCGGCGTCGAGGAAATCGGCGCGATCTATCGCGGCGAAAACATGCAGATCACCTCCTATCTGGAGAAGGCGGTGTCGTCCGAGCTTTCGGGCAATGTCGTCGATCTCTGCCCGGTCGGCGCGCTGACCAGCAAGCCTTACGCCTTCGAGGCGCGGCCATGGGAACTGAAGAAGACCGCCGGCATCGACGTGATGGACGCGGTGGGCACCAACATCCGCATCGACGCGCGCGGGCGCCAGGTGCTGCGCGTGCTGCCGCGGATCAATGACGACGTGAACGAGGAATGGGCGTCGGACAAGACGCGCCACGCCGTTGACGGCCTGATCCGCCGCCGCCTCGACAAGCCGTTCCTGCGCAAGGACGGCAAGCTGGTGCCGGTGACCTGGGGCGAGGCGTTCCAGGCGATCGCCAACGTGAAGGCCGGTGCGAGCGTCGCGGCGATCGCTGGCGACATGCTCGATTGCGAGACCATGTATGCGGCGAAGAAGCTGCTCGGCGCGATGGGATCCGATCTGCTCGAAGGCCGCCAGACCGGCCTCGATTATGATTGCACCAACCTTGCGGCGGTGAACTTCAATTCGACCATCGCCGGCATCGAGACGGCGGACGCGATCCTGATCGTCGGTTCGAACGTCCGTTGGGAAGCGCCGCTGGTCAACACGCGCATCCGCAAGGCCGTGAAGGCCGGTGCGCAGGTGTTCGTGGTCGGCCCTGAAATCGATCTGACCTACAAGGCGACCTGGCTGGGTAACGATCTGTCGCTGCTCGGCAATCTGCCGCAGGAGGTGAAGGATGCCTTCACCGCCGCGCAGCGCCCGGCGCTGATCCTGGGGGGCGGTGGCCTGAAGGCCGGCGCGCATGGCGCGACGCTGGCTCTGGTCGGCCCGCTTGGCCTGATCAAGGAAAACTGGAACGGCTATAACGTCCTCCACATGGCGGCTTCGCGCATGGGTGGGCTGATGCTGGGCTATGCGCAGCCGGGCGGCATCGGGGCGGTTGCGGCGAAGCAGCCGAAGCTCGTCTTCCTGCTGGGTGCCGACGAAGTGGCGGAAGATCGTTTCGCCAAGTCGTTCAAGGTCTATGTCGGCCATCATGGCGATCGCGGTGCCGCGCAGGCGGACGTGATCCTGCCGGCGGCGGCCTATACCGAAAAGGCCGGCACCTATGTGAACCTGGAAGGCCGCGTGCAGCGGAGCGACCGCGCCGTGTTCGCGCCGGGCGACGCGCGCGAGGATTGGGCGATCCTGCGTGCCCTGTCCGACGTGCTGGGCCACACGCTGCCGTTCGATACGTTCGACGCGCTGCGCGCCGCCATGGTTGCGGACGTGCCGGCGCTGGGCGAACTGGGCCTGGCGACCTATGATTGGGCGCCGCCGGCGCTCGATGCGGCCGCTTCCGGCGAGATCGGCTATCCGATCGCCGACTTCTATCTCACCAACCCGATCGCGCGGGCGAGCGAAACGATGCAGCGTTGCTCGGCCGAACTGATCCACGGGGAAAGCTTCGCGGAGGCCGCGGAATGACTGCCTGGTTCCAGGGCGTTCTCGGCTACGGCCTCGGCTGGTTCGTCGCGACGCTGATCCTGATCCTGATGATCGCGCTGCCGCTGATGCTGGCAGTGGCGATGATCATCTATGCCGATCGCAAGATCTGGGCGGCGATGGCGCTGCGCCGTGGCCCCAACGTGGTCGGCCCGTTCGGTCTGCTCCAGTCCTTCGCGGACGGTTTGAAGGTGTTCCTGCAGGAAACCATCGTTCCGACCGCCGCCAATCGCGGGCTGTTCCTGCTCGCGCCGGTGATCACCTTCACGATCGCGCTGATTGGCTGGGCGGTGATCCCGTTCGGGCCGGATATGGTGCTGGCCGATATCAATGTCGGCCTGCTCTACATCCTCGCGGCGTCGTCGCTCGGCGTGTATGGCGTGATCCTCGCCGGTTGGGCGTCGAACTCCAAATATCCCTTCTATTCCGCCATTCGCGCCGCTGCGCAGATGGTGAGCTATGAAGTGTCGATCGGCTTCGTGCTGATCTCGGTCGTGCTGTGGGCGGGCACCTTCAACCTGTCCGACATCATCGAGGCGCAGCGCGCACACGTCTTCGGCTTCATCAACGGCTTCGGTTTCAACCCGCTGCTGTTCCCGATGGCGGTGGTGTTCCTGATCTCGGCCCTGGCCGAAACGGCGCGCGCGCCGTTCGACCTGACCGAGGCGGAAAGCGAAATCGTCGCGGGTTACCAGACCGAATATTCGTCGATGGCGTTCGCGCTCTTCTGGCTCGGCGAATATGGCAACGTGCTCCTGATGTGCGCGCTCAACGCCGTGCTGTTCTGGGGCGGCTGGCTGCCCCCGATCGATTGGGCGCCGCTTTATGCCATTCCGGGTATCTTCTGGATGTTCGCGAAGATCCTGTTCTTCTTCTTCGTGTTCAGCTGGGTGAAGGCGACGGTGCCGCGTTACCGTTATGACCAGCTGATGCGGCTGGGCTGGAAGATCTTCCTGCCGCTGTCGCTGCTGTGGGTGTTTATTGTCTCTGGGTGGCTGATGCTCACCCGCTATTCGGGCGTGCTGTCATGAGCCTTGCGCACTATGTCAAAACCTTCACCCTCTGGGAGTTCGTGAAGGCGCATTGGCTGACCTTGAAGTATTTCTTCAAGCCCAAGGCGACGATCAACTACCCGTTCGAAAAGAACCCGCTGTCGCCCCGCTTCCGTGGTGAACATGCGCTGCGCCGTTACCCCAATGGTGAGGAGCGCTGCATCGCGTGCAAGCTGTGCGAGGCGGTGTGTCCGGCGCAGGCGATCACGATCGAGGCCGAACCGCGGGAAGACGGCAGCCGCCGCACCACGCGCTACGACATCGACATGACGAAGTGCATCTATTGCGGCTTCTGCCAGGAAGCCTGCCCGGTGGATGCCATCGTCGAAGGCCCGAACTTCGAATATGCCACCGAAACCCGCGAGGAGCTGATCTACGATAAGGACAAGCTGCTATCGAACGGCGATCGCTGGGAAAGCGCCATTGCCGCGAACCTTGCCGCCGATGCTCCCTATCGTTAATCCGCGCCACGAACTTTCAAGGGGCCACGCAGAACCGTGATCCAGACGATCGCCTTTTATCTTTTCGCCTTCATGGTGGTTGCCGCCGGCATCCTCACCGTGACCGCGCGAAATCCCGTCCACTCGGTGCTGTGGCTCATCCTCGCCTTCTTCAATGCGGCGGGGCTGATGGTGCTTGTCGGCGCCGAGTTCATCGCGATGCTGCTCGTTATCGTTTACGTCGGCGCGGTCGCGGTGCTGTTCCTGTTCGTGGTGATGATGCTCGACATCGATTTCACCGAGCTGCGGTCCGGCGTCGCCCGCCACGCGCCCTTCGGCGTGCTGCTGGTGCTGGTGCTGCTGGCGGAGATCATCTTCGCCACCGCCGCGTGGAATGCCGGTGGCATCGATATGGCCCGTTCGGCCGCCCCGGTGCCGGCTGAAGTGCCGAATATCGAGGCGCTCGGCACCGTCATCTACACGCGCTACCTCTACATCTTCGAGGCCGCCGGCCTTGTGCTCCTTGTCGCGATGATCGGCGCTATCGTGCTGACCCACCGCGCGCGTGGCGGCACCCGTCCGCAGAATGTGAGCCAGCAGGTGAAGCGGCGTCCCGAGGACGCGGTGCGCAATATCAACCAGCCCGTCGGGCAGGGGGTGGAGCTGTGATCGGCATCCAGCATTATCTGATCGTTTCGGCGATCCTGTTCGTCACCGGGGTGCTCGGCATCTTCCTGAACCGGAAGAACGTGATCATCATTCTGATGGCGATCGAGCTGATCCTGCTCAGCGTGAACATCAATCTGGTGGCCTTTTCGGCCTTCCTCGGCGATCTCGTCGGGCAGGTTTTCGCGATGTTCGTGCTGACGGTGGCCGCTGGCGAAGCGGCGATCGGCCTTGCGATCCTCGTGATCTATTTCCGTGGCCGCGGCACGATCGCGGTCGATGATATCAACCGGATGAAGGGATGATCATTCGGTGATCAAGCTCATAGTATTCTTGCCGCTGCTGGCGGCTATCATCGCGGGCCTCGGCAACCGCATGATCGGCAATGTCGCTGCGAAAGTGGTGACGACCGGGGCGCTGTTCGTTTCGTGCGCGCTTTCCTGGATGATTTTCCTCGGGTTCCTCGGCGGGCATAACACGGCCTTTGTCGAGCCGGTGCTGACCTTCATCCGTTCCGGCGACATGGTGGTCGACTGGGCGCTGCGCGTGGACACGCTGACGGCAGTGATGCTCGTCGTCGTGACCTCGGTTTCGAGCCTCGTTCACCTGTATAGCTGGGGCTATATGGCGGAAGACGAGAGCCAGCCGCGCTTCTTCGCCTATCTGTCGCTGTTCACCTTCGCAATGCTGATGCTGGTTACGGCCGACAGCCTGGTGCAGATGTTCTTCGGCTGGGAAGGCGTGGGCCTTGCGTCCTATCTGCTGATCGGCTTCTGGTATCACAAGCCGACCGCCAACGCGGCGGCGATCAAGGCGTTCGTGGTCAACCGCGTCGGCGATTTCGGCTTCTCGCTCGGCATCTTCGCCACCTTCCTTGTGTTCGGCACGGTTTCGATCCCGGCGATCCTGGAAGCGGCGCCCGGCATGGCTGGCTCGACGATCGGCTTCCTCGGCTACCGCCTCGACACGATGACGCTGATCTGTCTGCTGCTGTTCATCGGCGCGATGGGCAAGTCGGCGCAGCTTGGCCTGCACACCTGGCTTCCCGACGCCATGGAAGGCCCGACACCGGTGTCGGCGCTGATCCACGCGGCGACGATGGTCACCGCCGGCGTGTTCATGGTTTGCCGCCTGTCGCCGATGTTCGAAACGAGCGACATCGCGCTCAGCGTCGTCACCTATGTCGGCGCCGCGACCGCATTGTTCGCCGCGACTGTCGGCACGACGCAGACCGACATCAAGCGCGTGATCGCTTATTCGACCTGTTCGCAGCTGGGCTACATGTTCTTCGCGGCGGGCGTCGGCGCCTATGGCGCGGCGATGTTCCACCTGTTCACGCACGCCTTCTTCAAGGCGCTGCTGTTCCTGGGTGCCGGTTCGGTGATCCACGCGATGCACCACGAACAGGACATGCGCTATTATGGCGGCCTGCGTAAGCACATCCCGCTCACCTATTGGGCGATGATGGCCGGTACGCTGGCGATCACCGGCGTGGGCGTGCTCGGCGTGTTCGGTTTCGCGGGCTTCTATTCGAAGGATGCGATCATTGAGGCCGCCTTCGCCAGCGGGACGACCGCGGGTGGCGTGGCCTTCGCCGTGGCCGTGTTCGCCGCGCTGCTGACCAGCTTCTATTCGTGGCGCCTGGTGTTCCTCACCTTCTTCGGCAAGCCCCGCTGGGCTGGCTCGGAACATATCCAGCATGCCGTGCACCATCATGACGAACATGATCATCCCGAAGATGAACATGCCGGCCATGAACAGCACGGCCATGATGTGGGCTTTAACGAGGTGAAGCAGGGCACCGCCGGCTATCATCCGCACGAAAGCCCGTGGCCCATGCTGGTGCCGCTGGTGGTGCTGACGATCGGCGCGATCTTCGCGGGCTATGTGTTCCACACCCCGTTCCTCGATGCCGAACATGGCGTGGAATTCTGGAAGGGCAGCCTGGCGTTCGACAGCCACCTGATGCACGCGATGCACGAGGTGCCGTTGTGGGTGAAGCTTTCGGCGACGGCGGTGATGATCACCGGCTTCCTGATCGCGCTGTGGGCCTATGTGCTCGACACCACGATCCCCGCGCGTTTCACGAGCCAGTTCTACGTCCTGTACAATTTCCTGCTGCGGAAATGGTATTTCGACGAGCTGTTCAACGCCCTCTTCGTCCGTCCGGCCTTCGCGATCGGCCGCTTCCTCTGGAAGCGTGGTGACCAGGGGACGATCGACCGCTTTGGCCCCGATGGCGTCGCGCACGTCATCGTCGGCGGCGGCGCGCTCACCCGCCGGCTCCAGTCCGGCTATGTTTATACCTATGCGCTGGTGATGCTGCTGGGCCTTGCGGCCGCGGCGACCTGGGCGATGGCGGGCTGATAAAGATATGACCGGCTTTCCCATCCTTACCGTGATGATCGCGCTGCCCGTTGTGGCCGCGATCGCCTGCCTGTTCATGAGCGCGCAAGGGGCGCGCTGGACGGCGCTTCTGACCACCTTCGCGCTGCTGGCGGCGGGTATCCTGCTGTGGCTGGGTTTCGATCCGGCCGGCGCCCAGTGGCAATATGTCGAACGGGTCGATCTGTTCGGCCGCTTCTCGTGGGCGCTCGGCATCGACGGCATCGCCCTGATGCTGATCGTGCTGTCCGTCTTCCTGATGCCGATCTGCATCGGCGCCTCGTGGGAGGCGATCGAGAAGCGGGTGCCGGAATATATGGCGGCGTTCCTGCTGATGGAATCGCTGATGATCGGCGTCTTCGCGGCGCAGGATCTGTTCCTGTTCTACATCTTCTTCGAAGCCGGCCTGATCCCGATGTACCTGATCATCGGCATCTGGGGTGGTGCGGACCGCATCTACGCGAGCTACAAGTTCTTCCTCTACACCCTGCTCGGATCGGTGCTGATGCTGGTCGCGATGCTGTGGATGGCGCGCGAAGCGGGCACCACCGATATCCCGACGCTGATGGCGCACGACTTCCCGGTTCAGGCGCAGACCTGGCTGTTCCTCGCCTTCTTCGCCTCGTTCGCGGTGAAGATGCCGATGTGGCCGGTCCACACCTGGCTGCCCGACGCCCACGTGCAGGCGCCGACGGCGGGTTCGGTGATCCTGGCGGGCGTGCTGCTGAAGATGGGTGGCTATGGCTTCATCCGCTTCTCGCTGCCGATGTTCCCGCAGGCGTCCGCCGAGCTGTTCTGGCTGGTGATGGGCCTCAGCATGGTCGCGGTGGTCTACACCTCGCTCGTCGCGCTGGTGCAGTCGGACATGAAGAAGCTGATCGCTTATTCGTCGGTCGCCCACATGGCGTTCGTGACGATCGGCCTGTTCGCCTTCAACCGGCAGGGCCTGGAAGGCGCGATGCTGGTGATGCTGAGCCACGGTCTGGTTTCGGGCGCGCTCTTCCTGTGCGTTGGCGTGATCTATGATCGCCTGCACACTCGCGAGATCGCACGTTACGGCGGCCTTTCGGACAATATGCCGAAATATGCGCTGTTCTTCATGCTGTTCACCATGGCCTCTGTCGGCCTGCCGGGCACGTCGGGCTTCGTCGGCGAGTTCCTGAGCCTCGTCGGCGGCTACAAGGCGAATAGCCTGGTGGCGTTCGTGGCGACCACGGGCATCATCCTTGGCGCCGCCTATATGCTCTATCTTTACGCACGGGTCTGCTACGGCAAGCTCGACAAGCCCGACGTCGCTGCGATGCCGGATCTGTCGAAGCGCGAACTGGCGCTGCTCGCGCCGATCGCCATCGCCGTGCTGTGGATGGGCGTCTATCCGGAAAGCTTCCTGAAGCCGATCCGTCGCGACATCGGCGTGGTCGTTGCCCGCCTCGAACAGACGGGCTTCCAGGGCGATGCCCATGTCACGGCCGGCAAGCCTTCCGCCATACCCGCTGCCGCAGCGCATGAAGGGGCGCACCACTAATGTCTCTTGTCCAGTCCCTCGCGCTCACTCTGCCTGAGCTTATCCTGACCGTCGGCGCGGTCACGCTGTTGATGGTCGTCGCGTTCGTCGGCGACCAGGCGACCAAGGCGGTCAGCTGGGCGGCGGTCGCGCTGCTCGCGGTCGCTAGCCTCGCGCTGCTCGGCCCGGCGGGCCATGGCGGCGCCGCGTTCGACGGCCTTTACCGGGCCGACAGCTTCGCCGCGTTCGCCAAGCTGTTGATCTATATCGCCGCCGGCACGACGCTGATCGTCGCGCCCGATTTCTTCGCCCGCAACGGCAATGTCCGGGGCGAATATCCGGTCCTGATCCTGCTTTCGGCCGTTGGCATGGGCATGATGGTTTCGGCGGGCGACCTGCTGACGCTTTATGTCGGCCTCGAACTGCAGAGCCTTGCCGCTTATGTGCTGGCGAGCTTCATGCGTCGCGACACGCGCTCGGCCGAAGCGGGCCTGAAATATTTCGTCCTCGGCGCGCTCGCCTCGGGCATCCTGCTTTACGGCATTTCGCTGCTCTACGGCTTCACCGGCACGACCGCCTTCGAAGGTGTCGCCGCTGGTTTCGCCGATGGCCTCAGCATGGGCGAGATGTTCGGCCTGGTGTTCGTGATGGCCGGCCTTGCCTTCAAGATCTCGGCGGTGCCGTTCCACATGTGGACGCCCGACGTGTATGAAGGCGCGCCGACGCCGGTGACGGCCTTCTTCGCTTCGGCCCCGAAGGTCGCCGCGATGGCGCTGATGACCCGCGTGGCCGTGGAAGGCATGGGTGGCGCGACCGACGCGTGGCGTCAGATCGTGATCTTCGCCGCGCTCGCGTCGACCATCCTGGGTGGCGTGGCCGCGATCGGCCAGACCAACATCAAGCGCCTGCTGGCTTATTCGTCGATCAACAATGTCGGCTTCGTGCTGTTTGGCCTTGCCGCCGGCACGCAGGAAGGCGTTGCGGCTGTGATGACCTATCTCGCCGTCTATGTGGCGATGACGGTCGGCAGCTTCATCTGCGTCCTGCAGATGCGCGATACGGACGGCCAGCCCGTTGAAACGATCGCCAGCCTTTCGGGCCTGTCGCGCACGCGGCCCGGCCTGGCGGCGGCGCTGGCGATCTTCATGTTCAGCCTGGCCGGCATTCCGCCGCTGCTCGGCTTCTGGGCGAAGTTCCTGGTGTTCGATGCGCTCGTCGCGGTGGGCCTGTGGCCGCTGGCGATGATCGGTATCGCGACCTCGGTGATCGGTGCCTTCTATTATCTGAAGATCGTGAAGACGATGTACTTCGACGATCCGGCGCCGGCCTATGCGCCGATGGAAAGCAAGGTTGAAGGCGGCCTGATCGCGATCTCCGCGCTGTTCGTCTCGCCGCTCGGCTACCTCGCCATTCCGGCGCTGGGCGCAGCGAGTATGGCGGCCGCGCGGGCGCTGTTCTGATCGCCCGCATTCGCACCATCGCGGCGACGGGGTCGACCAACGACGACGTCGCCGCACTGGCCCGCGCGGGGGAAGCCGAAGGCTTCTGGCTGCGGGCCGAAACCCAGACGGGCGGCCGTGGCCGGCATGGCCGCAACTGGCAGTCGCCCGTTGGCAACCTGTTCACCAGCACGATCATCCGTCGACAGACGGGCGAACCGCCGGCCGCGTCGCTCGCGATGGTTGCGGCGCTGGCGCTTCATCAGGTTGCCGTTGCCTATGGCGGTGGCGGACGCGTCCGCCTGAAATGGCCGAACGACGTTCTGCTCGACGGCGCGAAGCTGTCTGGCATCCTGCTCGAAGCGGTGGATGATGCGGTCGTCATCGGCTTCGGCGTCAATCTCGCCCATCGCCCCGAAAATCTCGATCGTGAAACCGCGAGTTTCGCCCATGCCGGGCTCGGCGCGCCCGATCCGGCGGCGTTCCTTTCCGATCTTGCGGACGCGCTGGCTTATTGGCTTGGCCGCTGGCGCGGCGAAGGGCTGGGCGTGATCCTGCGCGAATGGCGCGCGCGCGCGCATGCGGTGGGAACGCCGCTGCGCACCACGGGTGCGGACGGCCACCAGATCGAGGGCCTGTTCGAGGGACTTGACGACGATGGCGCGCTGAAATTGCGCCTCGCCGACGGCACTATCCATATCCTCCACGCGGGCGACGTTTTCCTGATATAGACGGCGCGGCATTTTTGCCGACTCCGAACCCATCGCCGCGACCAGATCGATTGGACCCCAGCTACGTGACGACACCCGGTAACGAATTGCTTTTCCTCGCACTTGGCGGATCGGGGGAGATTGGCATGAACGTCAATCTCTACGGCACGCAGGGCAAATGGGTGATGGTGGATCTGGGGCTCACCTTCGCCGACCCGGCATTTCCGGGTGTCGATCTGATCCTTCCCGATCTGGAATTCATCGAAAGCCGGGCCAAGGATCTGCTGGGCATCGTGCTGACCCACGGCCATGAGGACCATATCGGCGCGATCCCGTATCTGGCCGCCGATCTGGGCGTGCCGCTTTATGCGACGCCGTTCACCGCCGGGCTGATCCGGGGCAAGCTGGACGAGGAGGGGCTGGGCGACAAGGTCAAGCTCCACATCATCGATCAGGAAGGCAGCTTCCGCCTCGGGCCGTTCGGCTTCACTTATGTGCCGCTGGCCCATTCGATCCCCGAGGGCAATGCGCTGCTGATCGACACGCCTTATGGACGCATCTTCCATACCGGCGACTGGAAGCTGGATGATGAGCCGCTGCTCGGCACGCCGTCCACGGCCGCCGAACTGGAAGCGATCGGCGACGAAGGGGTGCTCGCGCTCGTCTGCGATTCGACGAACGTCTTCAATGAAGATGCGTCGGGTTCGGAAGCGGCGGTGCGCGAAGGGCTGGACGGCGTGATCGCGGCGGCCAAGGGGCGCGTGCTCGTCACCACCTTCGCCTCCAATGCGGCGCGCGTGCAGACGCTTGGGCAGGTGGCTGTGGATACCGGCCGCCAGCTTTGCGTCGCCGGGCGTTCGCTCGATCGGATCATCAAGGTGGCCAAGGCCTGCGGCTATCTGAAGGATTTTCCGCCGACCGTGGATTTCGACGCGGCGATGCGGCTGCCGCCGTCGCAGGTGATGATCATCGCCACGGGCGGGCAGGGCGAGGCCCGCGCCGCGTTGGCGCGGATCGCGTTCGACAATCATCCGATCAAGCTATCGGCGGGCGATACGGTCGTCTTCTCGTCGAAGCAGATCCCCGGCAACGAGATCGCCATCGGGCGCATCCAGAACAAGCTTGCCGAGAACGAGATCCTGATGGTCACCGACCGGCAGGCGCATGTTCATGTGTCCGGCCATCCGGGGCGGCCCGAGCTGGAACTGATGTACAAGTGGATCCGGCCTGAGATCATCCTGCCGGTGCATGGCGAGATGCGGCACATGGCGGAACAGGCCCGCTTCGCGCTTTCGTGCGGGGTTTCGCGCGGGATCGTGCAGCAGAATGGTCAGGTGCTGCGGCTTGCGCCCAACGGCCCGGAAGTGATCGGCCATGAACGCACGGGCCGCCTTGTCCTCGACGGCGATGTCATCCTGCCGGCCGATGGCGCGACGATGAACGAGCGTCGCCGCATCAGCCAGCATGGCTTCGTCGCCGTGACAGTCGTTCTGGACGGCAAGGGCCAGTTGCGCGGCGACCCCGCGATCGCGCTGCAAGGCGTGCCGGTGGAAGAAGATCGGGGCGACTTCCTTGTCGAAGCGCGCGAAGCGGCGGCGGAAGCGGTCGCAGGCGGCATCCGCGACGAAGCGAAGCTGCGTGAGGCGGTGCGACTTGCCGTGCGCCGGCGTGCGACGCAATGGACCGGCAAGAAGCCGATCGTCGACGTTTCGATCATCCGTATCTGAAGGGCGTAGCGATGAAGTTCACCTCGATCCTGGCGATCTACTCGCTGTTCTGGGCGATGAGCTTCTTTCTTGTGCTGCCGTTTCGGCCGCGTTCGAACGGTGCGGCGGAGCCCCATGTACCGGGTCAGGCACTGGGGGCGCCGCAGCGTTTCAGTTTCGGCAGGGCCTGCTTCTGGACGACGATCGTTTCCGCCGTGCTGTTCGGCCTGTTCTACGCCAATTATCTCTATGGCTGGATCGGCACGCAGCAACTCGACCTGTTTTCGCCGGCCGACCGGAAGGTCTGAACTGCCTCGTCAGGTCTGTCGGCCGGGCCTAGTTTTTGTAGACCCGGCGACCATGCTTATCGACATAATATTTGCGGCCTGAACGATCGGTATAATATTTCCGATCCTTGGAAACCGCGCCGACCACGGCACCGCCGGCTGCGCCGATCAAGGCGCCTTCACCGGTCGACAGGCCGGGCACGACCGCGCCGACGACCGCACCGCCGGCGCCGCCGATTACCGCGCCTTTTGCGATATCCTTGCCATCCCCGGCATGGGCCGGCGCGGCCAGGGCCAGCGCGGCGGCGACGCCGGCAGCGGTTAAGTGAAAGCTACGCATTGATTTTCTCCAGCGTTCCCGATCGAGGGGGGAACGTGCGAAACGGCGAAGCGATCCGTTCAGGCCCAGCCTTCAAGCACTTGATCCGGCGGGCGATGCCCATCCGCCCACGCGCGGATATTGGCGATCACCTTGGCGCCCATGGCGGCGCGGCCTTCGAAGGTGGCCGATCCCATATGGGGTAGCAGCACGACGTTGGAGAGGGCGAGCAGCCGCTGGTCGACCGCCGGTTCATGCTCGAACACGTCGAGGCCGGCACCGGCGATGCGGCCATTTTCCAGCGCAGTGATCAATGCCGCCTCGTCGACGATTTCGCCGCGCGCGATGTTGATCAGATAGACGTGTGGGGCAAGCAGCGCGAGGCGCCGCTCGTCGAGCAGATGGTGCGTGGCCGAGGTGTGCGGGCAATTGACCGAAACGATATCGACGGTCTGCAACATCGCATCGAGTTCGGCATGGAAGGTCGCGCCAAGCTCGTCCTCGATCACGGCGGGCAGCCGGTGGCGGTTATGATAATGGACGGAGAGGCCGAAGCCGCGCGCGCGACGCGCGATCGCCTGGCCGATGCGGCCCATGCCGATGATGCCCAGCGTCTTGCCGCCGATCCTGTGCCCGAGCATGCCGGTGGGGCTCCACCCCGTCCATTCGCCCGCGCGCACCAGCTTTTCGCCTTCGGCCAGCCGCCGTGGGACCGAGAGGATGAGGGCCATCGTCATGTCGGCGGTGTCTTCGGTCAGCACGCCCGGCGTGTTGGTGACGATGATCCCGCGCGCCCGCGCAGCGGCAAGGTCGATATGATCGGTGCCATTGCCGAAATTGGCGATCAGCTTGAGCCTTGCGCCTGCCGCCGCAATCAGGGCGGCGTCGATCTCGTCGCCCACGGTGGGGACGAACACATCGCTAGCGGCCATGGCGGCGGCCAGTGCGGCGCGATCCATCGGTTCGTCGCCGGCGTTGAAGCCGGTTTCGAACAATTCGGCCATGCGCGCTTCCGTTTCCGGCAAAAGCCGGCGGGTGACGGAAACCTTGGGGCGGACGGGGCGAACGGCATCGGCCATGCCAATCCGCTTGGCCCCGGCGGGCGGCTTCGTCAAGCAGGCTGCTTGAAGGTCGCGGCGGGACGGCTAGAACGGGGCGTGGCCATTTGGATCGAAGCGGGGTTGGGGATGGGTGGAATGAAGCGGATCGCGATCGTCGGGCTGGTTGCCGTGCTGCTGCCCGCCGCTGCCGCGATGGCGCAATCCCGCAAGCAGGTGCCGTATTGG
Organism: Edaphosphingomonas laterariae; assembly: GCF_900188165.1. Taxonomy (GTDB): domain Bacteria; phylum Pseudomonadota; class Alphaproteobacteria; order Sphingomonadales; family Sphingomonadaceae; genus Sphingomonas_E; species Sphingomonas_E laterariae. The sequence continues at coordinate 22,197 of NZ_FZOS01000033.1, forward strand.
GTTTCGATTTCCGCGCGCGAGGCACTGCTGCGCACCGGCCCCGGCACGCATTATCCGGCATCGTGGAAATATGTCCGCCCGGGGCTGCCGCTCCGCGTGGTGCAGGTGCATGAAGACTGGCGGCGGGTCGAGGATCCCGAAGGCGAGCGCGGCTGGATCAAGGCGATCCTGCTTTCCGAACAGCGCACCGCGATCGTGGTCGGCGAAGTCGGATCGCTCCATGCCAAGCCCGATTCTGGCGCACGCATCAGCTGGCGCGTGGCGCCGGGGGTCGTCGGCAAGATCGGCCATTGCGGCAGCGGCTGGTGCGAATTCGATGTGAAGGGCCGTTCGGGCTATATCGAGACCCGTCACCTTTGGGGCGTTGCCGAAGACGAAGCGGTCGACTGACGTCGGGGCGCACAGCTGGCGGCCGCGCCCTTCGACCCGCTTCAATCCCAGGAAAATGCGAAATTCGACGACGCTGGACTTCGTCGATGCGATCACAGCTGGCTGCTGTTTTAAGTCGATTCGTCATCCGTTCGTGTGGCTGATTGCAAAGTGTGAAACCGCGATAAGCCACGGATTGCCCATGTGTCATTAACATGTAACAATCATCGCTATCATAAAAAGGTTTTGCATGGAGAGAAGGATGCGCGCTCTGATCCTGCTTCCGCTTTTGAGCCTCGCTCTCCCTGCTTGCGCGGCCAGCCAACAGTCGGCGCGCGTGGAAACGGGCTATGAAGTCGGCGCGCTTGGCCTGGCCGCGATCGATCGCGGGGATTGGGAGGCGGCCGAACGCCAGCTCAATGCGCAGCGCGGCGTGACGGCGGATGATCCCGCCCGATTGATTAACCTTGGGCGGGTTTATGCCGCGACCGGGCGACCCGAACTTGCTGCCGCGAGCTGGCAGCAGGCGTTGAATGCGCCGCATCATTATCAGGTGACGCTGGGTGACGGCACGGTGGCGAGCACCGATGAAGTCGCCCGCGCGGCGCTGGCGCGTTACAGCTTCGCCGCGCGCAACTGACGGCAATTTTCTGTGGGAGGCGGCGGCGCGCTGTTATAGGCGCGCCGTCATGATTCTGTTCCTTCGCATCGCGCGCTGTGGCGCCTGAGCCGCTGTTCGCCGTGGCCGGGTTTGTGCTCGGCGCCATTTTCGGCAGTTTTCTGGCAACGATCGCGATCCGCTGGCCGGACGGGCGATCGGTGCTGTCCGGGCGGTCCGCCTGCGATTCGTGCGGCAGCGCGCTTGGCGCCGTCGATCTGGTGCCGTTGGCCGGTTATGTCCTGCGGCGGGGACGCTGCGCGGGTTGTGGCGCGGCGATCGATATCCGGCATCCCGCGATCGAACTGGCCTGTGCCGCGATCGGTGCGGTGTCGCTTTGGGTGGCGCCGGGAATGGCGGGCGCCTTTGGGGCCGCGTTCGGCTGGTTGCTCGTTACGCTCGCCGTGCTCGACGCGGAACATTTCTGGCTGCCCAATCCGTTGGTTGGTGCGCTGGCGCTGATCGGGCTTGCGGGCGGCATTGCTGATGTAGGCGTGGACCTGCCAGCGCGCCTGTTTGGCGGACTTGCCGGATTTGTCGTCCTTTCGGCCGTCGCGATCGGCTATCGCTGGATACGCGGCCGCGTCGGCATGGGCGGCGGCGACCCGAAGCTGCTGGGCGCGATCGGGCTGACTTTGGGGTGGCAGGCCGTGCCGCTGGTGCTGTTCGGCGGCGCGCTGGCTGGGTTGGTGCTGATCGCGATGCGCTGGCTTCGCGGTGATGCCGTGCGGGGCGACCAGCAACTGCCGTTCGGCACGCTGATGGCGGTCGTCGCGTGGCCGCTGTGGCTCGTCGTAACCATGGCTTGACGAACCCGCTCAGGAATCGTCAACCATCGCAGGCTACACTCTGGTTAACACTGCGTCACGGACCTGTCATAAAGCGGCTGTAGCGGGCGGCGAGGGGTTGGTATTCATGCAATTGTCTCTCGACCGGCGCGCACAGCGTCTTTTGCGCCGGTTGCCGCGTTATTCGGTCTATCATCTCGCGGAAGTCGCGTTGATCGCGCTTCTCGCGGTCCAGGGCGCGCGCCTCGTTTATGCCGCGATCACGCCGGTCGATCCGGTGGGCGATTGGCGGGCGGGAGCGGCGGCCGATGGGACGGGTGCGTCCGCCACGATCCTCGGCAGTTTCGATCCCTTTTTCCGGCTGAGCAATGCGCAGGGCCCCGTGGTGATCACGGCGCTCGACATCTCGCTGTTCGGCACGCGCGCCGATCAGGCATCGGGCCGGGGATCCGCGATCATCGGCCTGCCGGACGGCAGTCAGGCGAGCTTTGCCGTGGGTGAGGAAATCATGCCGGGCGTGACGCTGAAGGCGGTGGGCTTCGACAGCATCACCGTGCAGCGCGGGGCGGCCGAGGAAATGGTTTATCTTGACCAGTCGACCCCGGCCGAAGGCGCGACGCCGGCACCGGCCGCCGGTGCGCCGGTCGGGCCGGGGCTGGCGGGCTTGCCGACCGATGCGATGATTGCCGGCGCGCCGCCGCCGCCGCTTTCGCTGATGGACGAGACGCAGGCGACGCCGCGCCTTCAGGGCGGGGCGGTGACGGGCGTGGTGCTGCAGCCCAAGGGCGGTGGCGCCGCATTTCGTGCCGCCGGGCTACAACCCGGTGATGTGCTGGTATCGGTTGAAGGACAGCGTGTGGGCGATGCCGGGGCTGCAAATCAGCTCCAGTCGCGCTTGTCGCAGGGCGGCGAGGTTGCCGTCGAAGTTGAACGAGGTGGGCGCATCGTCGCGCTCCGGGTGAAGGCGGGTCAATGAAGCGTTTGGTTCTGGTTTCTGCTCTGGCTCTCGCGCTGGCATCGCCCTTGCCCGCGCAGCAGATGCTCAACCTTCGCGATGCCGATATCCGGGCCTTCATCCAGGATGCCGCCCGCGTCACCGGCCGCACCTTCATCATCGATTCGCGCGTGCAGGGGAAGGTTTCGGTCGTGACCGATCGGCCGCTTTCGCGCGCGGAATATCTGGAAGTGTTTCTTTCCACCCTGCGCGCCAACGGGCTGGTTGCGGTGCCGACGGCCGGTGGCGCGTTCCGGGTGCAGCCGGCGGATACGGCGGCCGCCCAGCCCGGACGGGTCGGCACGCGGGGCAGTTCCAACAATAGTTTCGTGACCGAGGTCTTCCGGCTCCAGACGATCGACGCTGCTTCGGCGATGGAAACGATCCGCCCGCTCGTCAGCCGCGAAGGGTCGGTAACCGCCAATCGCACCGGCAACGCCGTGGTGGTGGCCGATTTCGGCGACAATATCCGCCGTATCCGCGATCTTCTGAGCCGCATCGACCGGGATGCTGCGACGACGCGGGTGGTGGCGCTGCGCAATGCCGGCGCGCGGGAGATCGCGCAGTCGCTGCAGGCGCTGGCCGGTGCGGCGCGCGGTGGCGGCGGAGACGGCGCGGCTGCCGCGGCGGCGGGCCCCGGCATCTCGGTGGTCGCCATCGACAGTTCCAATTCCATCGCGCTCCGGGGCGATCCCCGCACCGTGGCGCGCCTCGCCCAGATTGCCGAGGATCTCGATCGCCGCGCGGCAAGCGGCAGTGAGATCCGCGTGATCTTCCTCGAACATGCCGATGCCGGGCAATTGCTGCCGGTGCTGCAACAGCTTGTCGGCCAGCCGGTGACGCCGGCTACTTCGTCCACCAAGGCGGCGGCTGCGCCCGGCAATGCCGGCGGCGGGGCGGAGGCGGCGGTCGCGCCGGCTTCCGCCAGCGCGGCGCCGGTGGGCAAGGGGCAGCCGGTGATCGCGCGCTTCGAGGGCGCGAACGCGATCGTGGTATCGGCGACCAGCGACATGCAGCGCACATTGGGCGAAGTGATCCGCCAGCTCGACACGCGGCGCGAACAGGTGCTGGTGGAAGCGATCATCGTCGAGATTTCGGACAATGCGGCGCGCAAGTTGGGCGTCCAGTTCCTGCTCGGTGGGGTGGAAGGCAGCGCCATCCCCTTCGCCGCGACCAATTATTCGAACACGGCACCGAACCTGCTGACCATCGCGGGCGCGATTGGCGCGCGCGATCTCGCGCCGACGACGACGACGGTCGCCACCGATGGCACCAAGACGACGACCACGGGTTCCAGCGAAGTCGCCGACCAGTTGGCGCAGGCGGCGGTCAATTCCATTCTCGGCGCCGGCGGCGGCTTCTTCGGCCTCGGCGGCAAGACCGACAATGGCATGATCTTCGGCGCGATCGTGAACGCGGTCCGTTCCGACACCGAATCCAACATCCTGTCGACGCCATCGGTGATGACGCTCGACAATCAGGAAGCCAAGCTGCTGGTCGGTCAGGAAATTCCGGTGACGACGGGGCAGGCGCTCAGCAATAATTTCGACAACACCTTCCGCACCGTGCAGCGCCAGAATGTCGGCATCCAGCTGGAAGTGAAGCCGCAGATCAACGCCGGCGGCGCGATCAAGCTGTTCCTGCGCCAGGAAGTGAGTTCGATCGCTGGCCCGGTTTCCAACGACAATAGCGAACTGGTGCTGAACAAGCGCGAGATCGAGACGACCGTCACGGTGGATGATGGTGAGATCATCGCGCTGGGCGGCCTGCTGGACGACAATGAGCGCAAGACGATCGAGCGGATCCCGCTGCTGAGCGATATCCCCGTCGTCGGCGAACTGTTCAAGTCGCGCTCGCGTTCGCGGGTCAAGACCAACCTGATGGTGTTCATCCGCCCGCGCATCATCCGCAGCGCTGCGGATGCGCGCTCGCTGGCCGAGCAGCGTTACGGCTATATCCGTGGCATGCAGGCGGCGCAGCGGCCCGAGCGGGAGCCGACCATCGACGAGATGGTGCGCGAATATATGGGCGTTCAGCCGCCGATCCCGGCCGTGACTGGCGATGCGGGCGTGCCCGTGCAGCCGCAGGTGATCACGCCGACGATGCGCAGTTCGACCGAGGTCGTCCGCCCCGTGCCCGTGGCGCCGACCGAGGGGCAACGGTGAAGATCGAACGCGGCAACGAAGCGGCGCGCGCGGACGATCCCTTGCCGCAACTGTCGGCCCCGCTGGCCATTCCCTATGGCTTTGCCCGTCGTTTCGGCGTGGCACTGGCGGGCGGCGCGGATGAACTGACCGTCGCGCTGAAGGATGGCGGCGATGCGCGCGCGCTGATCGAACTGCGCCGCTTTTTCGGCAGGCCGTTCGCGGTGGAGAAGGTTTCGGCCGAACGGTTCGATCGCATCCTTTCCGAAGCCTATGCGATGGGCGGGCAGGAAGCAGCCGACGCGGCCGGGTCGCTCGGCCTGAACGATGAACTGTCGGCACTGGCGCACGATCTGCCGACGGCGGACGACCTGCTCGATTCCGCCGACGATGCCCCGGCGATCCGGCTGATCAACGGCATCATCGCCGATGCCGCGCGCCAGGGCGTGTCCGACATCCATATCGAGCCTTATGAAACCGGCCTGGTCGTTCGCATGCGGATCGATGGCGTGCTGCGCGAAACGCTGCGCATGCCGCCGCATGTCGCCCCGGTCGTCGTCAGCCGCATCAAGGTGATGGCCCGGCTGGACATTGCCGAACGCCGTGTGCCGCAGGACGGACGTATTGGCCTCACTTTGGGCGGCAAACTGCTCGATGTGCGCGTTTCGACGCTGCCGAGCCGAGCGGGCGAACGCGTGGTGCTCCGTATTCTCGACAAGGAGAATGCGGGGATCGCGCTTGACGTGCTGGGCATGCCGCCCGGCATTCTCGCGGTGTTTCGCGACGCGATCGCCGAGCCCAATGGCATCATCCTCGTCACCGGCCCGACCGGATCGGGCAAGACGACGACGCTCTATGCCGGCCTGCGCCTGTTGAACGACGGCAGCCGCAATATTCTGACGGTCGAAGATCCGGTGGAATATGCGATCGAGGGTGTCGGCCAGACGCAGGTCAATTCCAAGGTGGGCCTCACCTTCGCGGCGGGCTTGCGCGCCATTTTGCGTCAGGACCCGGACGTGGTGATGATCGGCGAAATCCGCGATCGCGAGACGGCGGAGATCGCCGTGCAGGCGTCGTTGACCGGCCATCTCGTGCTTTCCACCGTCCACACCAATGATGCGATCGGGGCCATCACCCGCATGCGCGACATGAAGGTGGAGCCGTTCCTGCTGGCCTCCACCCTGCGCGCGGTGATTGCGCAGCGGCTGGTGCGGCGGCTTTGCCCGCATTGCCGTCATGAAGTCCCGGCGCCGGCTTCGGTGGCCGCGCTGCTCGGGATCGCACCGGCAACGGCCATTTACGAGGCGAAGGGCTGCGACCAGTGCAACCACACCGGCTATAAGGGGCGCGTCGGCGTGTTCGAAGCGGTGCGCGTCGACGATGTGATCCGGGGCCTCATCAATGCCGGCGGGGACGAAGCGGCAATTTCCGCCCATGCCTTCCGCAATGCGCCGACGCTGACGTCGGCTGCGCGCGGACTGGTGATCGATGGGCTGACGACGGCCGAGGAGGCGGTGCGGATCAGCCGTCGCGAGGCGGTCGATGCCTAGCTTCGATTATGTCGCGCTCGATACCGGCGGGCGGGAACGCCGTGGCAGCGTGCGGGCCGACAGTTCCAACGAAGGCCGGGCCAAGCTGGAGGCGCGGCGGCTTTATGTCGTCCGCATCGAGCAGGGATCGGAAAGCGCGCCTGCGCCGTCTTTATTGTCGCGGGCGGGTGGCACAGGGCTGAAGCGTCGCCTTTCGGCCAAGCAACTTACCTTGTTCACCCGCCAGATCGCGACGCTCGCGCAGGTCGCGCCGCTGGAGGAAGCGTTGCGGACGATCGCCCGTCAGGCGGAGCAACCGCACGTAAGGCGGGTGCTGGAAGCGGTGCATGGCGGCGTCGTGGAAGGGCGCCGCCTGTCGGATTCGATGGCGCGCGAACCCAAGAGCTTCCCGCCGCTCTATCGCGCGATGGTGGCCGCCGGTGAAAGCTCCGGCACGCTGCCGACGATTTTGGACCGGCTGTCCGAATTGCTCGAACGGCAGGCCGCCGTCCGCGCGAAAGTGCTGACGGCGCTGGCTTATCCGACCATTTTGGCGTTGGTCGCGGTCGGCGTCGTGTTCGCGCTGATGATCTTCGTTGTGCCGCAGGTCGTCGCCCAGTTCGACAGCGTCGGGCAGGAACTGCCGCTGCTGACGCGGATGGTGATCAGCATATCGAGCTTCCTGCAAAATTGGTGGTGGGCGCTGCTGATCGCGTTGGCCGGGCTTGGTGTGATCGGCTGGCGCGCGCTCCGGGAAGACCATATCCGGCTGGCGGTCGATCGTTTCATTCTGGGGGTGCCGTTGATCGGACGCCTGGTCCGCGATCTCCACGCGGCCCGCATGGCGCGGACGCTCGCGACGATGGTTTCCAGCCGGTTGCCGTTGCTCGAAGGCCTGTCGCTGACCACTGGGACCATCCACAACCGTGTGCTGCGTACGGCGGGCAACGATATCGTCGAAGCGATCCGGGGCGGCGGCAGCCTCTCCGTTGCGCTCAGGCGGGCAGGCGTTTTCCCCCCGCTGCTGGTTTACATGACGGCATCGGGCGAGGCCGCCGGCAAGCTGGACATCATGCTTGAGCGGGCGGCGGAATATCTCGAACGGGAATTCGATGCGTTTACCAGCGCCGCGCTATCGCTGCTGGAACCGGCGATCATTGTGCTGATGGGCGGCATCGTCGCTTTGATCGTGCTGTCCATCCTGCTTCCCATTCTTCAGCTCGACACGCTCGCGGGCGTATGAGGATTTCCATGGAACACGTTGAAATTGAAAATGAACGCAAGCTCGTACGGCGTGGGCGTGGAGCGAATGTCGCGCGCGACAAGCGTTCCGCCGAACACGGCTTCACGCCCGTGAGGCGTTCCGCCGAACACGGCTTCACGCCCGTGAGGCGTTCCGCCGAACACGGCTTCACGCCCGTGAGGCGTTCCGCCGAACACGGCTTCACGCTTGTCGAACTGATGGTGGTGATCGTCATCATCGGCCTGCTGACGACGATCGTCGCGATCAACGTGTTACCGAGCGGCGACAAGGCCCGGGTCGAGAAGGCCAAGGCCGATATCGCGCTGCTGGAGCAGGCGATGGAAATGTACCGGCTCGATAATCTGACCTATCCGGGCACGGCGGACGGGTTGCAGGCGCTGATATCGCCGCCCGCCTCGCTCACGCGGCCCGAACGTTACCGCCGTGGCGGCTATGTGAAGAAGCTGCCGGAAGATCCGTGGGGCAACGCCTATCAGTACGCGTCGCCCGGCCAGCATGGCGCCTTTGACATCTACAGCTATGGCGCCGACGGCCGCGAGGGCGGTGAGGCGGACAATGCCGATATCGGCAACTGGAACTAGGCGCGATCCTGCGGTTCCGGCCGTGAGGCGTTTCGCCGAACAGGGCTTCACGCCCGTGAGGCGTTTCGCCGAACACGGCTTCACGCCCGTGAGGCGTTTCGCCCAACACGGCTTCACGCCCGTGAGGCGTTCCGCCGAACACGGCTTCACGCTTGTCGAATTGATGGTGGTGATCGCCATCATCGGCCTGCTGACCGGGGCGGTGGTATTGGCGATGCCCGATCCGCGTGGCGATGTGCGGCACGAGGCGGAGCGTTTTGCCGCGCGCGCCCGCGCCGCGCAGGATGCGGCGATCATCGAGGCACATGAAATGGCGCTGTGGGTTTCGGCGGACGGCTATGGCTTCGAACAGCGCGACCGGCGCGGCTGGCGGCCGATCGACGAGAAGCCGTTCGAGGACCGTCGATGGGAAGGCGCGCAGGCCATTGTCGGCGATGCCGGGCGTGCACGCGTGATTTTCGACACCACGGGCTTTTCCGAGCCGCTGGACGTGACGCTTGTTCGGGATTCCGCGCGTGCCACAGTGCGGATCGAGGGGGACGGCACGATTCATGTCGGCTCCTGATCGTTCCGCCGAACACGGCTTCGCTCCGGTTGTCCGTTCTGTCGAGAACGGCTTCAGGCCCTTTGCTCGTTCTGCCGAGAACGGCTTCACGTCCGCAAGGCGTTCCGCCGAACACGGCTTCACGCTGATCGAACTGATGGTGGCGCTGGCGGTTTTCAGCATTGCGGCGCTCGCGCTGTTGCGGCTGGAAGGGGCGACGTTGACCAGCACGGCCTCGCTTGCGGATCGAACCATCGGGCAGATCGTCGCGCGCAATCTGGCGGTGGAGGCGCTGACCGATCCGGTGGCGCCCAGCTTTGGCGAAACCAAAGGCGTGCAGGAAAATGCGGGCCGCGCCTGGCGCTGGACCCGCCGTTCCATCCGCGCGACGCAGGTAAACCTGCAGCAGATCGACATCGCGGTGGTGGATGATAACGGCCAGCCAGCCGGCGCGCTCACCGTGTTCAGGCCGATGCCATGAACGAGCATCGCGGCGAACACGGGTCCGATTTTACGCGGCGTTCCGCCGAACACGGCTTCGATCTTACGCAGCGTTCCGCCGAACACGGCTTCACGCCCGTGAGGCGTTCCGCCGAACACGGCTTCACGCCCGTGAGGCGTTCCGCCGAACACGGCTTCACGCCCGTGAGGCGTTCCGCCGAACACGGCTTCACGCCCGTGAGGCGTTCCGCCGAACACGGCTTCACGCCCGTGAGGCGTTCCGCCGAACACGGCTTCACGCCCGTGAGGCGTTCCGCCGAACACGGCTTCACGCCCGTGAGGCGTTCCGCCGAACACGGCTTCACGCTTGTCGAACTGATG
>NZ_FZOS01000044.1 GCF_900188165.1 Edaphosphingomonas laterariae
TTGGCAGAAAGGCTTCAAGGTGGACGACTTTTACGCCGCCCGCAGCAGGGCTATCCCGCCGCTACCGTGGTCGAATATTGCTCCGCCGTTCTCATGCGGGCCTGGCCGCCGTGCCGCACGCTGACCGGAGAAAGGCGAGGGCCGTGCCGGAAGAGGACCATAGCTATTATCTGAAACGCGTGCTGTTTCATCGACGACGGCTTGAAACGGCCAGCTGTCCGGAAGCGCGTCTTTGTCACGCGCAGCTGGTGAAAGCCTATCAACGCCGTCTTGCGAACATCCGCCGGGCGGTGCTCCCGGCCTTGAGCGAACTCCGGCCACTACGCCTCCCCGCATAACCTTGTCGCTGTTCGGCGCTGGCGTGCCGAAGTCCAGTCTGACAGAAACCTGCTGAGAATATTCATGCGCACAGCACTTGTGACGGGCGGCATCACAGGCATCGGCGCGGCGATCTGCACCGCGCTCCAGACTGCCGATATCCGCGTCGCGGCAACCTTTAGCGGCCACGAAGCGCGTGCCGCCGGCTTTTCGCAGGCTACGGGAATTCCTACCTTCCGCTGGGACGTAAGCGACCACGCCGCTTGTGCTGTGGGCGTGACGCAGGTGGAGGCCGCATTTGGTCCCATCGTTATCCTCGTGAACAATGCCGGCCGGCATCACACGCGATTCGAGCCTGCTCAAGATGAGCGAGGAGGCGTGGAAACGGGTGCTCGCAGTCGATCTCGACAGCTGCTTCAACATGGCGCAGGCGGTGGCGGCGGGCATGAAGACGCGGCGCTGGGGCCGGATCGTCAACATCGCATCGATCAACGGCCAGACCGGGCAGTTCGGCCAGACCAATTATGCCGCCGCCAAGGCCGGCATGCTTGGTTTCACCAAAGCGCTGGCGCTCGAGCTGGCGCGCGATGGCGTGACGGTCAACGCGGTGGCCCCTGGCTATACCGATACCGAGATGGTCGCGGCGGTGGCGCCGGAGATCATGGAGACCATCGTGGCGCGGATTCCGGTCGGGCGTCTCGCCAGGCCCGATGAGATTGTGCGATGTGTCGCCTTTCTCGTCGCAGAAGAGGCCGGGTTCATCACCGGATCGACGTTCTCGGTGAATGGCGGCCAGGCGATGATCTGACCCTGAACCCGACGTCTCAACCGGTCCGCAGGCCCAGCAGTTCGCGGGCGTTGCTTGAGAGACTGTCGAGTGGTCCCTCGCTGGTCAGGACCGCCCAATTTGCCGGCTTGCTGGTCAAGCTTTGCGACTGCGCGCGGACGATGTTCGCGTTCGCATCCGACGCGTCGGCTGCTCTCCCCTCGACGCGCGCGATCCTCTCCCCTTCGGGCAATTCAAGCCAGAGGCCGGCGAAAGGGCAGCCCATGCTGCGGGCGATTTCCTCAATGGCATCGCGCTCTTCCGGCATTCCGAACACGGCGTCGGCGATCACGCCATGGCCGGTCGACAGGGTCGCCCGGGCGAGGTCGTCCAGCGCCGCATAGACGGCGCGGCTGGCTTCGGTGGTATAGCCGGACGCGGGAAGAGGCGTCTCGGCAGCAACCCCTGCGAGGTGCTTTCGCAGGACATCGCTGCGCAGGATGCGCGCGCCCGGCGGTCTGCCGACGGCGTCGCCCAGTGTTTGCGCCAGCGTCGATTTGCCTGTGCCCGACAAACCGCCGACCGCGATCAGGCGCGGTGCGTCCTCGGCGATCAGTCGTCCTGCCAGCTCGAGGTAATGCACAGCCTCCGTGCTAGCACCCCCGGCGTTGCTCCCGCGTTTTGCGCGTGCCGATGCGACATGGGCGCGAATGGATGCGCGCACGCTCATGAACAGCGGCATGAGACCGACCGCGCCCTCGTCCTCGGACGAATGATCGAGATAGCGATTGAAGACCATATTGGCCTCGCGGCGCAGGCCGCGTTGCCAGAGATCCATTAGCAGGAAGGCAAGATCGTAGAGGACATCGGTCGTCGCGAGTTCTGCGTCGAATTCGAGGCAGTCGAAGGGCGTCGGCACGCCATCGATCGTGGCGATATTGGCGAGATGCAGGTCGCCGTGAACATGGCGGATCCGGCCGGCCTTTCCGCGGGCATCGAGCAGCGAACCGTTGCTATCGACAAGGCGATCGAGCCGCTCGGTAAGGTCGGCAGTGATTTTGGTGTCGAGGATGTCGGGATAGTTCGCCATCGCCTGGGCATTGCCGGCAATGATCTTGCTTATGCGGGCCGCGCCATCGCCGGGCCAGGCGATCGGGGCTCTCGAATGAAAGCCGACAAGAACATCGGCCAGTTGCCGTAATGCGGTTTCATCAAGCGCGCGCCGGTCGGCCAGTTCGCTCCAGAGCGCGCCATCCGGGAAGCGCCGCATCTCCAGGATCCAGTCCACCGCATCGCCTTTGCCGTCGATGGCAAGCAGACCGCCCTGGTCTCGCGTGATCGGGTGCACGGCTTTGTAGAGGCCCGGCGCGGTCCGCCGGTTGAGCGTGAGTTCGGCCTCGAGCGCTGCACGACGCTTGTCGGGCGACGAGAAGTCGAGATAGCCGAGATCGACTGGTCGCTTGATCTTCCACGCGGTCTCGCCGCCGAGAAAGATGCTTGCGGCATGGGTATCGATATGGCGGACAGATCCAGAGTCTCCGAAAGCGTCGCCCGATGCCAGCCATTCGGCCGGATCGGGCAGACTCTTGCCGGCAGGACTACCCATTGGCGCCGGCCGCAGGGTCTGCCCGCGGCGCAATGAGAACCGCGGCGCCGGTGAGCGCGCCGCTGCGCAAGCGATCGAGCGCGAGATTGGCCTGTTCGAGCGGGAAGGTTTCGGTGACTGTGCGCAGGCCCGACTGCGCTGCCACCTCGAAGAAGGAGGTGCCGTCTTCCCGTGTCAGATTGGCGACCGACAGAATCTGGCGCTCTTCCCACAGATCGGCATAGGCAAAGGCAGGAATGTCGCTCATGTGGATGCCCGCGCAAATGACGCGACCGCCCTTGCGCACCAGCTTCAGGGCGGCGGGGACGAGCGCACCTACGGGCGCGAAGATGAGCGCGGCGTCGAGCTCTTGCTGAGGCCGCTCCGTCGAGGCGCCGGCCCAGCGGCAGCCAAGCGACCGCGCGAAGGCCTGGGCCTGCACGTCGCCTTCGCGGGTGAAGGCATAGACCTCGCGACCCTGCCACACGGCGACTTGGGCAATGATGTGCGCGGCCGCGCCAAAGCCGATAAGGCCGATGCGGTGGCCTTCGCCCGCGAGCCGCAGCGCCCTCCAGCCGATCAGGCCGGCGCACAGCAGCGGCGCGGCCGCGACGTCCGAAAAACTGTCGGGAAGTGCGAAACAGAAATGCGCGTCTGCGACCACATGGGTTGCGTAGCCGCCATCGCGCGTCGCGCCGGTGAATTCCGGCGCGTCGCAGAGATTTTCCCGGCCGGATAGGCAATAGCCGCACTGACCGCATGTATGCCCAAGCCAAGGGACGCCGACGCGCTGGCCGACGTGGAAGCCCTCAACCTCCACGCCGATGTCCAGCACATGGCCAACGATCTCATGACCAGGAATGACCGGATAGCGTGCGGCTATCTCCCCGTCGGCAACATGAAGATCCGTGCGGCAGACACCGCAGGCAATGACCGCGATGAGAAGCTCACCGACGCCCGCCAGAGGCATGGGTCGCTCTACGCGGCGCAAGGCCTGGTGGGGCGCATCGATCTGCATGGCGACCATCACCGCCATGGATCGACAGTCCCGAAAAACGGCTTGCTGTATCGCTGATCCTGCATGCACTCACGCCCCGGGCCCAATATCTCCTGAAAGGTCGGCCTCGACGAGGATAAGCGTGGAATCGCCGGGATACGCCCGTGCTGTAAAACCGAGTTCGCGTTCGACTTCGATCGCGGCATGATTGTCGCGGCTTTCGATCGACTGCAAGCGCGAGATGCCCCTGGCATGCGCGATCTGCGCTACATGCCGCAGGAGGCTCCAGCCGATGCCCTGCGCCTTCCGGTCGCGGTGGACTGAGACGGCAACCTCGGCAGTCTCGCCTGGCGCATCGGCGACAAGGATCGCGACCCCGACGAGCGACCCACTTTCTTCGAAAGCGAGGAACGTCCGGGTTCGCTCCTGATCGGTACGCAGCATCGCGGCGATCTGGTCATGGCCGACATGCTGGACGGCCGAAAGGAAGCGGAAGCGCAGATCTTCATGGGTCACATTCTCGAAGAAGGCCTCGAGCAGGTCTTCGTCGCTCGCGCCCGCCGGACGAATTCGCAGACGCAGTCCGGTGCGGGTTACAAGGTCCGTCTCGTTTGCTTGCGGGGGCGATTGCTCTGGGGATTGAGATGACATTATGGAAGCTCCGGAAACTGTTTCGCATTGATCGGTGCAGACAATCAATGTCCCAGAAGAACGGGGACGGGCGCGCCATCGATCAGATCATGGGTGACGCCGCCCAGGAACAATTCGCGCAGGCGCGAATGCGCGGAGGCGCCGATCACCAGCAAGTCGGCGCGCTGCTTCCGGGCAAAATCGACCAGGACCGCAGACTGGGTTTCCCCTTCCGAGGCCAACGCATGAACCGTCACGTCGAACCCATGCCGGCTGAGATTGCGGGCAATATCGGCGCCCGGCTCCGATCCGTGACCCTTCGTGCTGGATTTGGCATCGACGACGACGATGTCGATCTTTGCGCCTGTCTGCGCCAATTGCAGCGCGTCCCCTAGCGCGCGGGTCGCCTCGCGAGTCGCATTCCATCCGACCGCGAGATGAGCGAACGAGCGAGGCTTCCATTGCGTGGGCAGGACCATCACCGGTCGTCCCGACGACAGCGCGATATTCTCGAACAACCGCCGCCGGAGATGCTTGTTGGCGTAAGCGTCCACCGGTCCGAACAGGATGAGGTCGGCATAGCGGGCCTGAACCGGCGCCTTGTCGAGCAGGGCGCCGGGCTCGTCGCTCAGGATGCGGACCTCGAAGCCGTCGCGCTCGCCGATCTTGGCGACTATGGCCTGCTTTTCCTCGGCCGCTTCGACATAGTCCGAAAGCAGAAAATAGGGCTGCGTGTAAGCTAGGGCATAATCCGGTGTCGGCACGGCCGAGAGGATCGCCACGGTCAGATGGGCCGCGTTGAAGCGCGCGAATTCGCGCGCGTCCTTCAGAAACTGTTCGTCTTCGTCGCCCGTGTCGACGATCGCCAATATGTCTTTCACCGTCATGTCGTCCTCGCGCGTCAAAGCTGGTAGGAACGTCGATCATCCGACAGGGCGGCGCATTCGTGGAATCTACGTAAGTCGGCCGCGGCGAAATGACGTCGAGCGGCTGCTTGAGCAGGGTGGACGGTTGCCCGCGGCGAAATTCAGTCCTTCGGAACGTCGGCGACGCCTGCGCGCCGATCACGATAGAGGGCCGCGCGCGCCAGCAACATCAGCGTAACCGGCGTCGTCACCGTGACGAAGATCGCAATCAGGATTTCGTGTACCACCGGTCTTGATTGCAGCACGGAAAAGCATGTGATCGACGCGACCAGGATACAGGCCGTGCCAAGCGTTGGTCCGAGCGTCGGCGCGTGCACGCGATCGTAGAAGCTGTTCAGCCGCAACAGACCCAAAGCGCCGATCAGCGTGATCGATGCGCCCAGCAACACGAAAACACCGACGACGATCGCCGCCCATAGCGGCAGGTCCGGGGCCTGGATCATTCGATCACCTCGCCGCGCATGAGGAACTTCGCGAGCGCGACGGTTCCGGCAAAGCCCAGGAGCGCGATGACCAGCGCCGCTTCGAAGAACAGCGTCCGCCCGGTCTGGATGCCGTAGGTCAGTAGGAGCAGCATGCCAGCGAGATACAGCGCATCGACGCCCAATACGCGATCCTGCGCCCGCGGTCCCCGCAGCACACGGAAGGCGGCACAAGCCATGGCCAGCCCCAGAATGACCTGAGCAAGCGTTATGGTGAGCGCGAGGACGAGCGTGCTCATTCGAAAATCTCTTTCAGCAAAGTCTCGTAGCGCGTCTTGATCAGCTCGATCCATTGGTCTTCGTCGACCAGATCAAGCACGTGGATCAGGATGGTGTTGCTGCGGGCGTCGTGCTGAAGCCACAAGGTGCCTGGCGTGGCGGTGAGGATGATCACGAGCGCCGCGAGGGCATAAGGGCTGTGCAGCGTGATCGGCAGCTGGATGAACCCCGACCGGCGGTCGCTCCGGCCGAACAGGATGATGCGGCCGACCGCAATGTTCGAGCGGACGATATCCGCGACGACGAGCGCGGTCAGCTTCACCATCGCCCAGCCGAACCGGATGCGCGGCTGTTCCGGGGACAGCCTGCGCATCACCAATCCGCCAAACACGCCGACCAGCGCGCCCACGACGACATGACCGGGCGAAAAGCCGGTCAGAAGCACCCACATGCCGAACAGGGCCAGGGACAGCATCGGGTAGGGGAGCAGCCGCCTCACGGTTTCGCCTCCCCGGCGCGCGGGGCAGAGCGGACGGCGTCGATATAGGATGAGGGCTCAACCAGTCCGCGAGAGGTGGCTTCCATGTACCGGAACAGCGGACCTGCCTCCACCATCAGCGCAAGGCAGGCCGCGAGCAGGAATCCGATCGGAACGACCTCGATCACGCTGAGGCGTGCCGGCGAATCCTCGCCCGGTGTCCAGAGCAGATCGATCCCCGCGCGGGTCATCGCCACCAGGGTGGACAGACCCGACAGGATGATGAGACCGATCAATATCCAGGTCGTGGGCGTAATGCGCCCGTCGAACAGGGCATCGATGATCGCGAACTTGGCGATGAAGCCGGAAAGCGGCGGCAGGCCCGCGAGCAGGAGCGTGCAGAAGATGAAGCCGCCGCCAAGGATGGCGATGGTGCCGGGAATGACCACGCCTGTCTCGGATTCTTCCTCCGCCACGGCACCGGTATATTCATCGTCGAACACCGGCTCAGCCACGCCCGCGATCATGTCTTCCTCATCGGCATTGCGCTCGACAGGCTCGATGATGAGATAGAGCGCGCCGACCGCCAAGGTGGAACTGACGAGATAGAAGAGCAGCGCCGCCGTCAGCGCCTCACCGCCGATGCCGATCGCCGCCAGCAATGTTCCCGACGATACCAGCACATAATGACCCGCGACCCGGGTGAGGGTGCGCGTTGCCAGGATGCCGAGCGTGCCGAACAGCATCGTCGCGAAACCGGACCAGATGAGCCAATCCCCGGCGAAGCCGGCGGCCGCACCGGACCCGCCGCCGAACAGCAGCGAGGTCAGGCGCAGCACGATGTAGACGCCGACCTTGGTCATGATGGCGAAGATCGCCGCGACCGGCGGTGCCGCTGCGGCATAGGTACGGGGCAGCCAGAAACTCAAGGGCCAGATGCCGGATTTGACGAGGAAGGCGACCCAGAGGATCGCAGCCCCCGCCTCGAGCAGGCCGAGATCCTCGCCCGCCACCTGGGGAACGCGCGCGGCGAGATCCGCCATGTTGAGCGTGCCCGTGACGCCGTAGATCAGCGCGACGCCGATCAGGAACAGGAGCGAGGTGGCGATGTTGATCGTGATATAGTGGAGGCTGGCCTTGGTTCGCTCCGCGCCCGCGCCGTGCAGGATGAGGCCGTAGGACGCGGCCAGCAGCACTTCGAAAAAGACGAAGAGATTGAAGATGTCGCCGGTAAGAAACGCGCCATTGACGCCGGCGAGCAGCAGCAGGAACAGGACATGGAAACGCGGACCCGAGCGGTCCCAGCGCGCCATTGCATAGAACAGCGCCGTAAAGCCCAGCACCGCGGTGAGCAGCAGCATCAGTGCGGACAGCCGATCGGCGACAAGCACGATGCCGAACGGCGCCGGCCAGTTACCGAGCAGATAGACCTGAGGGGCGCCGCCCGCGCCGAAGCGGCTATCCGCTTGCCCCAGCAGCAGGGCAGCAATGCCGATCAGCGCGGCGGTCGTGACGAAACTCAGCACGCGTTTGACCGACCGGCGTCGCTCGTCGAACGCCAGCAGCAGGGCACCGACGAGGATTGGCAGGACGATCGGGGCGATGATGAGGTGCTGATGCCAACCGGTCATGGCTCGTCATCCTCGCCATCGACATGATCGGTGCCGGTCAGGCCTCGCGAGGCCAGCAGAACGACCAGCAACAGCGCCGTGGTGGCAAAGGAGATGACGATCGCGGTTAATACCAGGGCCTGCGGCACGGGATCGACATAGAAGGCGGGATCGACCACGCCCTTGCCCACGATCGGCGGGGCATCGGTGCGCAGCCTGCCCGCAGCGATGATGAACAGGTTGACGGCATAGGACAGTAGCGAGAGTCCCAGTACGACCTGGAAGGTGCGCGGCCGGAAGAGCAGCCACAGCCCCGATGCCGTCAATATGCCGATCGCGAGCGCGAGCGCCGTTTCCATCAGCGGGCCTCCCCGGGCTGCTCGGCGTTCCCGGTTTCGTCGGCAGCGCGTGGTACTCTGGGCGTTCTGATCGACTGATGGGCCAGGGCGATCAGGATCAGCACCGTAGTGCCGACAACGACGGCGAACACGCCGATATCGAACAGCAATGCGCTGGCGACCGGCACAGGCCCGATGACCGGCAGATCGAGATATCGAAAATGGGTCGACAGAAACGGGAAGCCGAACAGCGTCGCCGCCGCGCCCGTCAGGCATGTCAGGAGCAGGCCCGCGCTGATCCAGCGCACCGGCTGGATGTTGAGCCGCGCCTCGACCGAGCGCGTGCCGCTCGCCATGTAGAGCAGCAGGATGGCGATGGAGGCGGTGACCCCGCCGGCGAAGCCGCCGCCGGGAAGGTCATGACCGCGCGTCAAAAGATAGAGCGCACAGGTCAGGATGACGGGGAACAGCCATTCCATGATGATGCGGGGAACCAGCAGATAGTGAAGTGCCGTATCCCCGCGCTCGGCGCCATCGCGCGCATCGTCCGATGCATTCTGGGCTTGTTGCTGATCGGGCAGCGCGACGCTTTCAGCCGCCGGGCGAAAGCGCCGCAGGAGCGTGAAGACCGTCAATGCAACGATCGAGAGGACAGTGATCTCGCCGAGCGTGTCGAAGCCACGGAAGTCGACCAGGATGACATTGACGACATTGGTACCGCCCCCGCCGGGATAGGCCTGTTCCATGAAATAGGGCGAGATGCCGTCCGGAGCGGGGCGCGTCATGACCGAATAGGCAAGAGCTGCCGCACCGATGCCGCCCAGGCTCGCTAGCAACAGATCGCCACCGCGCCGAAAGCGGACAGCGAAGGGCGTGCGCTCGCCTGACCAGAAATCCGGCAGGCGTAGAGGCAGCCAGCGCAAGCCCAGCAGCAACAGGACGAGGGTGATGATCTCGACAAGCAACTGGGTGAGCCCAAGATCGGGCGCCGACAGCCAGACGAAGCTTATGCAGGTGGACAGACCGGCGACGCCGACCAGCGTCAGCGCCGCCAGGCGATGGAATTTGGCGAGCATCGCCGCGCTGACCGCCGCGACACCGCCCAGAAGCCACAGCAAGGCGAATACCGGGTCGATGAGGATTTGGGGACGGGTGCCAGCGCTGTATCCGAGCCGCACGAAGGGAAGCGCGCCGGCGACGAGCGCCGTCACGATGATCAAGCGCAGCATCACCTGTTGCCGCCGGGTGCCGAGAAGGCGATAGGCGACCCGCGCGCCATTGATCAGGGCAGCGAGGACCGCCTCGAAGCTGCGTCTGCCCTTGAGCCGTCCGATGATCGGCGATTGTGCCGTCTCGTTGAGCCGGCGCCGGAACAGGCGGTAGAGAAGCGCACCACCGAACAGCGCGATCACGCTCATCAAGAGCGGCATGTTGAAGCCATGCCAGATTGCCAAGCTGTAGATGGGTGTCCTTTCGCCAAGGACAGACAGCACCGCACTGTGAAGAAACGGCGCAATGGTCAGCGCAGGAATGATGCCGACGATCAGACAGAGGAGGACGAGTATCTCGATCGGCAAGCGCATCCAGTGGGGCGCTTCATGCGGCGTGCGGGGCAGCCCGGTAGGCGCCGGCCCGAAGAAGGTCTGATGGATGAACCGCACCGAGTATAGCACGCTGAACATGCTGGCGAGCGTCGCCAGGACCGGAAGCACGCGGTCCAGCACGGTCCCGCTATGCGCCTCGAGCGCCTCGGCGAGGAACATCTCCTTGGAGAGGAAGCCGTTGAGAAGCGGAACGCCTGCCATCGCCGCGGCGGCGACCATGGCCAGCGTTGCGGTGATCGGCATGAAGCGGATCAGGCCGCTGAGCTTGCGCAGATCGCGGGTCCCGGTCTCATGGTCGATGATGCCGGCAGCCATGAACAGGGAGGCCTTGAAAGTCGCGTGGTTCACGGTGTGGAAGATCGCCGCTACCGCCGCCAGCGGACTGCCGAGTCCCAACAGCAGCGTGATGAGGCCGAGATGGCTGATCGTGGAATAGGCCAGCAGCCCTTTAAGGTCGTGCTGGAAGATGGCCGACCAGGCGCCGACGAGCAGCGTTGCGAGCCCGGTGGTCGCGACGATCAGATACCAGGCTTCGGTGCCCGACAGCACGGGCCAGAGCAGGATCAGCAGATAGATGCCGGCCTTCACCATCGTGGCCGAATGGAGATAGGCGGAGACCGGCGTTGGCGCTGCCATCGCGTGCGGCAGCCAGAAATGGAAGGGGAACTGCGCGCTCTTCGTGAAGGCGCCGATCAGGATGAGGATCAAGGTCGGCAGGTAGAGGTCGTGGCTGCGGATCAAGGCTCCCTTTGCGAGCACCACATCGATGTCGTAACTCCCGGCGATCTGTCCGAGCAGCAGGAGGCCGACCAGCAGGCAGACGCCCCCGGTGGCGGTCATGATCAGCGCCATCCGCGCGCCGTCGCGCGCCGCCTGATTATGGTGCCAATAGCCGATCAGCAGGAAGGAAAAGAGGCTCGTCATCTCCCAGAAAAAGACGATCTGGACGAGGTTGCCCGACAGGACGAGGCCCAGCATCGAGCCCATGAAAGCCTGAAGGAAGCTGAAGAAGCGCGGGACCGGGTCGTCCGGCGACATATAATAGCGCGCGTACAGTATGACGAGCGCGCCGATTCCGAGGATAAGCACGGCAAACAGCCAGGAGAAGCCGTCCAGGCGCATCGTGAGGTCGAGGCCGAGCGAGGGCAGCCATGGCACGGTCTCGCGAAGGGGAACCTCTTGCGACACCGCAGGATAGAGTCGCACAAGCAACCCGAGCGCGAGCAGCGTCGTCAGGCCGGTGAACGACGATGCCCAATTCCGCCCGCGTGCCGGCAGGAAGGCTGCGATGATGGCGCCAAGATAGGGGAGCGCGAGAATGAAAAACAATGATCCCGCGTCGGTCATGCGTGGCGTGTGTTCCCTGGGTGGCTGATCGCCTCTTGAGCAGTTTCACCCTTAATGGGTGAAAGTGACAGGATAGGGCAAGGCCCGGATGTGATGTCACGTGCGATAGGGTTGCGGGCGGCTGAACGCTGTGGCTTCGATCGATAACGCCGCTGGAGACGAGCAGCGAAATAGAAGCCGATCGTCAGGAAATTGATTTTCCGATCAGCAGCTCGCGGGCATCGTGATGCCGATGATGCCGTGACATGCGGCGATCGCGTCCACGAGGCCATCGACAGTGTCCATGCGATGGCTCGGCCAATCGCGGGAGACCTCGACGTCGCCGGCATCGGTCCGGACGGTGAGGTGGGCGGTTGCAGGCAGCAGGTCGAGCAAGGCTGCGAGCTTGTCCTGAATATCGGGCGTGATCCGGTCGATCCCCGGCCCGACCATCAGGAGTTGCCACGAAAGGGGCGAAGCTTGGGTCATTGTGTCGCTACCGCTTCGTCGGTGCGCCACTTAAATAAGGCGACTGGAATAAGGTCGCAGAGAGTCTTCACTATAACGTCCCTTCTCTTCATCGCGCATCCGCAGCGCAGGAGGTGCCTTCCTAATACTGGCTCGCTCAATTCAGCCGGGCCTCCAGTGCATATGTCATGCGCGACCGGTGGCTCGGTCCACGCAGGCAAGGAGCCGGCGGTCCAGCAAAGGCGATTCAAGTACATCGTCGAACTCTCCATCGTCCTCTGTGTCGAGATCGTCGGTTCGATGCGCCGTGATCAGGATGGCAGGCCGTCTCCAACCGGCTGCGCGGAGCCCGCGTAAAATCTCCAGCCCGGTCATCCCCGCCATGCGATGGTCCGTGACCAGGCAGACCGCCTCGGTCGCGGACGGATCGGCGAGCGCGAGCGCACCGCTGGCGAAAGCGCGCACGTCATAGCCGCGAGCCTGAAGTATCAACTGGATCGAGCGGCGGACCGCACTGTCGTCCTCCACGAGAAGGATACGCGGCCGTTCCGGCTCGGCGGAACTGATTATCTGTGGCATCGGGCACCCTTTACCGGGCAAATGCGGTCTGTTGCCACTATGTGTCCGGTGCAGAGTCGCGTCCCTAAGTAATAATCCCATGTTCGCCATCAATCGCGATCGGTGCCCAGACCCGCGGCGAAGGCGATCCGCAGCGCATCGGGAAACGAGTGCACGCCCAGTTTGGTCATCAGGTTGGCGCGGTGGACCTCGACCGTGCGGGCCGAGATATCGAGATCATAGGCGATCGTCTTGTTGGGCAGGCCACGGGCGAGGCCTTCGAGCACGTCGCGCTCGCGCGGAGTAAGGCCGGCGATCACGAGCGCCGCCTCCTGCGCGGAAGCCGCGTAGCGCTCCTTGTCATGCAGCCGGGCAAACGCCGTCTCGATGGCGCCGAGCAGCACCGCCATGTCGAAGGGCTTTTCGACGAAATCGACCGCGCCTGCCTTCATCGCACGCACCGCGATGCCCACATCGGCATGACCCGTCAGCAGCACGACTGGCATCGTCACGCCCTGATCGATGAGCGCCTTCTGAACTTCCAGGCCGTCCATGACGGGCATACGGACGTCGAGCAATATGCAGCCCTCGACGGCATGGCGCACGTCCTTGAGAAAATCGACGCCCGAGGCCCAGGCTTCGACCCGATATCCGGACTTTTTGAGAAGGAAGCCTGCCGAGCGGCGGATAGCGGCCTCGTCATCGACAATATGAACGGTGCGCCTATCCGTCATCACGGTCCTCCGAAACGATATGCATCAAGGTGAAGTGGAACCGCGTCCCGCCTTCCGGAGGGATGTCGACCCAGATTTTTCCGCCATGCGCCTCCACGATGGTACGGCAGATTGACAGTCCCAGGCCCATGCCTTCCGCCTTAGTGCTGAGGAACGCCTGGAACAGCAGGGCGGCGACATCCGCATCAAGCCCCGGCCCTGTATCCGCAATGGTCACGCGCACCATGGCCGGCCTCTCCAACGCGGTAGCGATCGTAAGCAGGCGCGTCGGGCTTTCCGCCATCGCCTCGGCGGCGTTGCGGATAAGATTGACGAGGACCTGTTCGATCTGGACGCGGTCGGCGAGCGCCGGCGTCGCGGACGGATCAAGCTCAAGCCGGGTCTGGATGCCGTGCTCGCTAAGGCCGACCAGGCCGAGCGAGCATGCCTCCTCGATGAGCGTCGGCAGATCCTCGACCCGTTTCTGCACCTCGCCACGCGCCACGAAGTCGCGCAACCGGCGAACGATCTGGCCGGCACGAAGCGATTCAGACGCTGCGTCGGCTAAGGCCTCGCGCACTTCGGCGATCGTTTCTGCATCGGGCTCTTCGAGCAGGGCATGGGCGATCTGCACATAGTTGACGACCGCCGTGATCGGCTGGTTGAGCTCATGCGCCAGGGTTGACGCCATGGCGCCCATCGCGCTGACCCGGGACACATGGATCAACTCGCCCTGCAGTTCCTTGAGCCGCGCCGCCGTCGTCTCCTGGTCGGTGAGATCGCGCATGAAGCCGGTGAAAACCCGCTCACCGCCTCCGGTGGCTTCGCCGATCGCAAGTTCATGCGGTACGAGCGTGCCGTCTTTTCGGCGGCCCATGACGCGCCGCGTGCTGCCGATAATGCGGGCTTCGCCGGTCTGGAGATATCGCGCGATGTAGTCATCGTGCGCTTCCCTGTCGGGCGACGGCATCAGCATCGAGACATTCCGGCCCAGAACCTCAGCTTCTTCGTAACCGAACATTCGCAGCGCCGCGTGGCTGAAGGAGAGCATGGTGCCTTCGGCGTCAATGACGACCATCGCGTCGGGAACGGTCGCCAGAATAGAGTTCAGCTGCGCTTCGCGCTTCTCGATCGCACGTTCCGCCGCCTTCTCGTCGGTGATGTCCCGAACTACCTTGCCGAACCCCCGCAAGCGGCCGTCCTCGTCATAGAGCGGGGTTATCGCGATATCGGCCAGGAACTCGGAGCCATCCTTGCGCAGGCGCCATGACTCTTCCTGAAAGCGCCCCTGGGTACGAGCGTGCGCGAGATCCGCCTCGGGCTTGCCGTTCGCCACATCTTCGGACGGATAGAATATCGCGGCGCTGCGCCCGAGGATATCCTCCTCCTTCCAGCCTTTGATCCTCTCGGCACCCTTGTTCCAGATCGCGATGCGGCCCTCTTCGTCGAGCATGTAGATGGCAATCGTGGTCGCGCCGTCGATCAGCAGCGCCAGTTCTTGCGCCGTCTCGTGCGCCTTGCGCGAGTTCTCGCCGGCGTCGATCTCGTGGACATGCGCCGCTTCGCGCCAATGGGAGAGCCGGCTGGTCAGCAGGATGATGCCGATTGAAATCGTGGCGAAGCCGGCCGCGTGCACCAGATGGTCCATGTCGCGGAATGGCGTGTCGACCAGCAGGAAACCGGTCACGGTCGAAGCAGCGGTCGCGAAACCCGCCGCGACCACACCGCTCGTCCAGGCCGAGGCGAGAACCGCCACCGTGAGCAACAGCCAGGTCGGGCGATCGGCAAGCAAGGGTTCCAGGGCAAGCGCCGCCAGCGTGGCAATCGCGACGAAGATCACTGAGGCGGCGAGCGATCTTATCGGGCCCGCGCGAGGGAACAGGGGTGAATGCGTTTTTGTCATCGATTCAGATCCGCAGTGGGGCCGTGGCTTCAAGACTGTTCGCGCCGGCAGCTTACTGCAACGCCTGGAGACTATTTTGTAGTATTTTATAGTAGTTTTGAGCTGTCAGCGTGAGAGGCCTAACCGGCGGCGACATAATATGGACTTCATCCAAGTTGTCGACGCGTACGTCTTGATGGTTCCACACCGGGCTGGTCGAAGATGGATTCCATAGCTACGTATATTCCACCATGGCTGCGGGGGACATTGATCTTCAGGTTCGCGGCGATCCGTCTGAAACGACGCGCCGTATCAGGAGAAGACCATGGCACAGCCCCTCGAAAATGTCGTTGCCCTCGCTCAGGCGAACATCCGCCTGGGCCTGCAGCTCGCGGAGACGTGGCGCGGGAGCGGCCAGAAGCTGATCGAGCTCGGCACGAAGGGCGCATCTGAAATTGGCGAGGAGACACGCCTCACCCTGGCGAAGAGCGTGTCACCTGACAAGGGCGCGTCGGTGAACAGCGTCAACGGGCATTGGCAGGACATGCTTGCCGAGATCGAGACGGTACGCACCGCGACCGCGCAGGAGATCGAGGCGGCCGTTGGCAAATGGCGCAAGAGCTGGGCCGACGCATTGACGGTCGAGCCGACCCTTCCGGTGGAGGCGCTGTTCAAGCCGTGGCTGGCTCTTGTGCGGCCGACCGCGCCAACGCCCCCGGCTAAGGCTCAAGCCCAGGAGAAGCATGTACCGGCCAAGAAAAGCTGAGAAAGGGTTCGTCAGCATAGATGCCGTCGCAAGGCAACAGATGCTGCTCGCTGTTCATTGCAGTGCCCGTGCTGCTTCGGGCTGCGTGACTGACGAGAAACGCGGCCAGCGCGTCGACATCAGCGATGTCTACCAGTTGCCGCCTTCGGCGGCGGTGGCTGCGGCGCGTTCAAGCATTCGTCGAAGCTTCGATCCCCGCTCGCGGCGCGGGTAGCGATGGGTCCCGGCGATATTGCATGGGCGCGAATGGCCTGGGGGCCGAGTTTGGCGACATAGTGTGTGGCGCTACCACGCGCTCCGAGCCGTAGAAGGTGACGCTCAGCAGGCAGCCGCTATCCGCGGCTCGGCAAGCTTCACAATACACAGAAAATTGTGATACCAAACGTCCAGCCCACCGCCCTCGGCCGAGGAGTCGATGACACGGCATGGAGACCGGAAGCGGCGAGATGCTTCCGAGATCACTATCCCATGGCTTGACCCTGACACTGTGTCACACTCAATCTTGATGCCTGGGGAGCCAGAGATGCACGACTCGAATGCCCAGGGCGGCCATCGCTGGTCTGGAAAAGCCAAGGCCGATGGTGCCGTGCGCGATCCCGTGTGCGGCATGGAGGTCGATCGGGCCGCGACGGCGCATCATGCCGAGCATGATGGACTGACATATCAATTTTGCAGCGCTGGCTGCCGGGCGAAGTTCGTTGCCGATCCCGCTAGGTTCACGGGCTGGGATGTCCGGTCCGCCGACCCGACTACTTTTTCAGGCTCGGTCTGGACGTGCCCGATGCATCCTGAGGTCCGGCGGCGCGCGCCGGGCACCTGCCCTATTTGCGGCATGGCGCTGGAGCCTGCTGAACCGACCGCGGATGGCGGCCCTAGTCTGGAACTCGTGGATTTCACCCGCCGCTTCTGGGTCAGCGCGGTGCTGGCCGCGCCGCTGCTGCTGCTCTCGATGGGGGCCGAGATGCTGGGGCTCGACCTCGTGCCGATGTCCTGGTCACCCTGGGTGCAACTGGCACTGACCGCGCCGATAGTGTTGTGGGCGGGCCGGCCCTTCTTCGAGCGCGGCTGGGCATCGCTCAAGACACGACAATATAACATGTTCACCCTGATCGCGATCGGGGTGGGTGCGGCCTTCCTCTACAGCCTGATGGCGACCGTCGCGCCGGGCGTATTCCCGGCGAGTTTCCGCAATCACGGCGGGATGGCGCCGGTCTATTACGAGGCGGCGGGAGTGGTTGTCGCGCTTGTACTTCTCGGCCAAGTCCTCGAACTGCGCGCCCGCGCCGCCACCGGGCGCGCGATCCGGGCGCTGCTCAACCTGGCGCCAAAGACGGCGCGGCGTATCGGCGCGGACGGCGCGGAGCTTGAGGTTCCGCTAGGCGAGGTGATGACGGGGGACAGGCTGCGCGTGCGCCCCGGCGAGGCGGTACCGGTGGATGGGACGGTGCTCGAAGGGCGATCGTCGGTCGACGAATCGATGCTGACGGGCGAACCGGCGCCGGTGCTGAAGACACGCGGCGGGGCAGTCACCGGTGGCACAGTCAACGGCACGGGCAGCCTTGTCATGGAGGCGCAGGCGGTAGGCGCAGACACTATGCTGGCGCGCATCGTGGCGATGGTGGCCGAGGCGCAGCGCAGCCGGGCGCCAATCCAAGCTGTGGCGGACCGCATTTCGGGCTGGTTCGTGCCGCTGGTGCTCCTGATCGCGCTGGCGACCTTCATTGTCTGGAACGTCGTCGGGCCTGAGCCGCGTTTCGGTCACGCGCTGCTCAACGCCATCGCCGTGCTTATCATTGCCTGCCCTTGCGCACTAGGGCTGGCGACGCCGATGTCGATCATGGTCGGCACCGGTCGCGGCGCGCAGGCTGGCGTGCTGGTCAAGAATGCCGAAGCGCTGCAGGCGCTCGACACGGTCGACACGCTGGTGATCGACAAGACCGGCACGCTAACCGAGGGCAAGCCGAAGCTCGTCGCGGTCGAGCCGCAGGGCGCGTTCGACGCGGATGAGGTGCTGGCCTTGGCGGCGGCGGTCGAAGCACGCTCAGAGCATCCGCTGGCCGTCGCCATGGTCACCGGCGCCAAAGACCGCGGGCTGGCAGTCGGTCAGGTCGAGGATTTCCAGTCGCAGACCGGCATGGGGATCAGTGGGCGGGTCAACGGGCGCGACGTCGTGGTTGGCAATGCCGCGCAGATGCGTCGTGTCGGGGCCGACGCCAGCACCCTTGAAGCGGCCGCAGAGCGCCACCGCGCACAGGGCGGCGGGGTCATGCTCGTTGCGATTGACGGCGCTGCCGCCGGGCTAATCACAGTAGCGGATCCGATCAAAGCCTCGGCACGCGAGGCGATCGCGGCGCTGCACGCCGAAGGGCTGCGCATCGTCATGCTGACCGGCGACAGCCGCGGCACGGCCGAGGCGGTGGCAAAGGCGATCGGCGGGATCGACGAGGTGCATGCCGATCTCAAGCCCGACGACAAGGCGCGCATCGTCGGCGGGTTGAAGGCGAAGGGTGCATGCGTGGCCATGGCGGGCGACGGTATCAACGATGCGCCCGCGCTCGCCGCCGCCGATGTCGGAGTGGCTATGGGCACCGGCACCGACGTGGCGATCGAAAGCGCCGGGCTCACACTGACCAAGGGCGATTTATCGGCGATGGTTCGCGCGCGGCGGCTTGCCCGCGCAACGATGGCGAATATTCGCCAGAACCTGTTCTTCTCGTTTTTGTTCAACGGCGTCGGCATACCCATTGCGGCAGGTGTCCTTTATCCGGTCGCCAGCATCCTGCTTTCGCCGATGTTCGCCGGCGCGGCGATGGCGCTGTCCTCCTTCACGGTGGTCGCCAATGCGCTCAGACTGAATGCCGTGCGGTTGGAAGCGCGCAAGTCATGAATATCGGCCACGCGGCGGAGGCGAGCGGTATCTCGCAGCGGATGATCCGTCATCATGAGAAGATCGGCCTGAGATTGCCTGTTCGAGACTGAGACTCTCGTTCTCGCACGGTTGCGTCGCCCAGCCGTCTCGGGCAGCATCGCTGTTCGTCGCACCCTGGTCGCCTTTTGCTATCTCGCCGGTCCAGGACTGGTCAGAGATTGAAGGTCGGATTTTCTTCCACCAGACAGGGCAATTCGCGCGCCATGGAACATCCGTGCTCGTGATGAGCTCCCACAATGAGCAACCATGCCGTTTCAGCCCCAGCCCACCGCCACTGCGAACGAACATGCCTTCCAGACGTCATGTGTGCCAAGCTCTCCCGTCGGCTCTCTCTTGCGTCAACCGACCACGGTATAACGCGCTTCGAGCAGATCAAGCTCGCGGACAAGCTTGCGCGCGGGTTCGCTGTCCAGTTCGCGCTTGCGCACCATCCGGAAAATCTGCGCGCGTTCGGCCTTCAGCGCGGCCAGGCGAAGGCGTCGCTCAATCTCTTCCGACTGCCGCCCCAGCGCATTGTTTTCCGGGCTGCCAACCCGGCTATCGATCCTGTGCCGGTAGCCATCCATAATCCGGGACGCGGTCGAGACATAGATATCTGCGTCGCTTCGCCCCTCTGCCAGCGCATGCTGGACCTTCTCGATCTCTGCGATCGCAGCTTCGGCGGCCTTGACCCGGGCCGCATCCTCTGCCGCCTGATGATCATGTTCCGCCGGCATCTCGAGACCCTTGAGCAGAAGGGGCAACCCCAGGCTGGCAGCCAGCAACGAGACGATAATGACACCCATGGCGAGAAAGATCGCCAGATCTCTTGCCGGGAATGGGGATCCGTCGTTCATGGCCAGTGGCAATGTCAGTACACCTGCGAGCGTGATGGCGCCGCGAACCCCGGCAAAGGAGATCGCGGCGACGATCCGCCAATTGGGTGTGGAATGCCAATCCCCTTTGCGAAAGAGGGTGAGGTGAAGGGATGCCCAGACCCACAGGAAGCGGAGGCCGGCGAGGCCGAAGTTTATCGCGATCACATAGATCGCCAGCCACCAGGGTTCGTGATGGCCGGTCGCCCGAACGGTTTCGGCCGAACTGGCGAGAATGGCGGGAAGCTGCTCGCCCAGCAGCACGAAGATGACCCCGTTGGCGGTGAACTGGATCATATCCCACACGGTGTTGCGCCGGATGCGGGTAGAGGCTTCGAGTTCGCCGCTGGTCTCGACAAAGCCCATGGTGAGGCCGGCGGCGACGGCCGCCAGAATGCCCGAGCAATGGAGATGCTCGGCAATGAGATAGGCGCCAAAGGGGATGAGCAGGCTGATGAGGATTTGCGCGCCGCCCTCCTCGCCATAGTGCCGCGAGACCCAGCTTTTCGCGCGCGACACGATCCAGGTGAAGCCAGAACCGATCGCGATGCCGGCGAACGCGACCCACAGGAAGTTGAGCGCCGCATCCTGGATCGAGAATGCTCCCGTCAGCGCGGCAGCGATCGCGAAGCGCAGGCAGACAAGTCCGGACGCATCGTTGAGCAGCGATTCGCCTTCGAGAATGTGCATCATGCGTTTGGGGATGGAGACGCGCTGGGCGATCGCGGACACCGCGATCGGATCGGTGGGCGAGACGACGGCGGCAAGACCGAAGGCGACGGCGAGCGGCATCGCCGGGACCATCCAGTGAATGAAGAAGCCCATGCCGACGACCGTGACGACCACCAGGCCAAGGGCGAGCTCGACAATGGTCTTGCCGTCCTTGAAAAGGTCTTCGCGCGGAATGCGCCAGCCATCCAGGAACAGCAAAGGCGGCAGGAAGAGGAGGAAGAATATCTCCGGATCGAGCGTGACGCGCCAGTCCGCAGCCAGCCCGATCAGCGCTCCGAGCGCGATCTGGAACAAGGGCCGCGGCAGGGGCAAGGGAACCATGCGCGAGAAAATGCCGCTCAGGATGACGGCAAGCAGTAGCAGCAGGATGATCGTGATCGTTTCCAAAAGTCTTCCTCATGTTCGGGCTGGACCGATACGTTCGCGCCCTTTTTTGCGATATCGCAGCTTGGTGCCAGCCCCTTGATTCGTTTTAGCGACGTTTGGCTCCGCGCATGATGCTCACCTGATGATAATCGTGCATGGTTTCAGATCATCATGCCCACCAGGGCGGCATTGACGAGATCGACGAAGAAGCCGCAGACCAGCGGCACGACGATGAAAGCCTTGGGCGCGGCGCCATATTGCCGTGTGACGGCGCTCATATTGGCGATGGCTGTCGCGGTCGATCCAAGCCCTATTCCGCCGAACCCAGCGCTCATGACGGCTGCTTCATAGTCACGCCCAAGGCAGGGGAACAAAATGAAGACCATGAAGACTATGGTCATTACAATCTGCAGGCCCATGGCGACGGCCAGGAATGCGACCATGCCATCCAGAGCCCATAGCTGCAGGCTCATCAATGCCATGGTGATGAAGATGCCCAGGCTGATTTCGGAAATCAGCGCCACGCCGCGTTGCATGCGTGGCCAGTCCCAAAGCCTGCGCTTCCGCTTCGTCAAATGGGGGACCACGCCGCGAAGGGCGATGCCTGCGAGCAGGCAGCCGACAAAATCGGGAAGATTGAGGCCACTGCTCTTGATCGCCAGAGTCAGGGATTGCCCAAGCAGGAGCGTGACATTGAGCCAGAACAGCGCAAGGAGCGCGCCATAATAGTCGAGGAGAGTGCGTTGCGGCTCGTGCAGCATGCCGATCTCGAGCGTGGCAACCCCTGAAACCGGGATATTGCGAGCGCGAATGAGATAGCCGGCTACCGGACCGCCGATGAGGCAGGCGGCGATCAGGCCGAACATATTGCCGGCTGCTCCGATTTCCGCGGCGCCGGTGATCCCCAGCGTTTCGACGAAATGCGGCGCCCATGCCAGGGTCGTGCCGATCCCGCCGGTCAGCGACACCGACCCGACCATCAGCCCGGCGCGGGGGTCCAGACCGAACATGCCGGCGATCGTCATGCCGAGGATGTTCTGGAACAGAATGAACAAACTCGCCAGCGCGGTAAGGATCAGGAGCGCCCATCCGCCGCTGCGGATCGCGCGCACATCGGAATTGAGCCCAATGGCTGCGAAGAAATAAAGCAGCAAAGTGTCGCGGATACCGACGTCGAATTCGATCCTGGTATCGAAGAGAAGATAAACCCCACTGACGACGGCGGCGCAGACTACGCCCCCTATGACCGGCTCGGGAATGCTGTAGCGCTTGAGGAGATCGAAGCGGCCGACGAGGGCTTTTCCCGCGAACAGCAGAAGGATCGCAATGGTCGAGGTGGTCAGGGCATCAATTTGCAGCATCGCCGTTCATTTTCATCGATCATCATTCAGCCTTCGCGGCTTTGCAGGCGCCGCTGGAGCGTTTCCCAGGCAGGCACATCACCTGCTGGGAAAAGGCCGCAAAAGACCGGGGCGGCCGATCCGATGCACTCGGGTCGGAATATGCGCTAATCTGTGAGCGTCTCGCTGGTCCAGTCGACCACGGCGGCGGTAAAACGCGCCGTGGCGCGGTCGAATGCGGCCGCGATTTCGGCCTTGCTGTTTTGGCGCGCGGGTTCTTCTTCGACGAAGCGGCGGGAACCTTGCATTCCGCGGTCGGCAAGGGCGGTGAGGGTGGCATCGCCGGATATGAGAATGGTCGGAGGGCTTTTCTCGTCGCTCCCGGTCGCATAACGGGCCTCGAAGCGGTCGAGGTTGAGCTGAAGCGCGACCGCCCCGGCGCCCCCTGTCCGCCAGGATACCAGGCGGATATTGGCGGCACGCTGATCGAACTGGCGTGTCATGGCCTGGGCGAACAATTCCGGCGCGGATGCGACCCAGCGTGCATCCTTCACGTACAGGACGCTGGCGCCCCGGGTGGTCAATATGCGGTCGCCCTCGATCTCGGGCGCGAAGCGGATACGGGCCAGGGTGAGCGGGCGGCCGGTGGCCAGGCGCTCCGCTGCTGTCGTGTTATTCTGTTCAGCTACGCCGAAGCGAAACAAGGTGTCGCGCTTGCCGCTGTTCCCCAGAAGGCCACCGCAGCCGCCAAGCAGGAGCAGGGCCGAAACGGTCACGACATACCGGTAAGGCTTAAAGAGGGTCATTCGGGGAGCTCCAGTTCCAGGCCATCGTCTTTTCCTAGCGCCTGACGGGGATTTGACCGGCCCCCGCCGAGTGGCCCGCTGGGATTGTTAGTGCATTGAAGCCTCCATCGCCAGTGTCGGCCGTAGGTGGAGCGAAGCGGAACCGGAG